>CAWDUF010000005.1:0-497179 GCA_963805425.1 uncultured Actinomycetota bacterium
CCGTCACCGGGGTGGTGGCGCAAGGCGGCTGACTTCGCGGCCGGGCGGCTGCCTGCGCGGCCGGGCGGCTGCCTGCGCGGCCGGGCGGCTGAGCCGCTCGGCGGTATGGCCGGGTGGCCGCACGAGATCCGCCTGGTAGCGGAGCGCCCTCCCGGCGACCGGGTAGCACAGAGTTCCAGATTGATGGCCCGCCGTGACGTTTGAGCTGGACCGCGCCGAGCACGCTCGTTTTGAGCAAGGGGTCATGTTCTTGCCCAGCCTGGCTCCGATCAGGCTTACAGCATTGCGGAGGTGGCCGGGTGCCTGCCAGGAAGCCGGAACGGCACGAGATCCGATCTGGCGCCACCGCGGTGCAGCGGGATGTCTTACAGGCGGCAGTCGACGTGTGGGTGGGCGACTGGACGCAGAACGCAGCCCGTCACGGAGCACAGGTTGTTGGCCCTAGTCCATGGCACGAGCTCAGCAGGGGATGGAACTCCGATCTGTGCGGTGGTCTCAGCGGAGTCGCGGACACCCTGAACCTCCTGACCGGGAAGCCGCGGCAGTTAATCCAGTGGGCGGTCGCCGCCGTTCTGCAGGCGCACGGAGTACCGCCGTTCCTGGCCAGGGTCATCGGCAGGCTGGTGGCGAACTGGCTGCTCGCCCCGGCTGACCCGATCGGCAGGTCAGCCGACCGGCTCCGAATCCTGGGGGTGCTCCTTTGCGCCCAGGACGGCGACCTGGCACATTGCTCATGCCTGCCCGTACTCGCCCAGGACAAGGCGATCGAGGCCTTGAAGCAGGGTCTTGAAGAGGGGCTTGACATAAGCCCGCAGCCGGCCGAGCAAGCTCGCCTCCGGCCCGCTCCGGCGCGGTTGGCCTCCGTCAACTACGAGGTCCGTGCCCGGAGATCGGCACCGGAAGAGGCCCGGATGCCGCCAGCGGTGCGGAGGCGCGCCGAGCGGCCGAGTGATGCTGCGAGTGAAGGCCCTGCCGGGCGGGATCCGAGTGTCGACGGGTCTGCGGCGGGACCCGCAGCGGCCGGGCCTGCAGCGGCGGGTGCCGAGGGTGCTGGGCCGCCGTCCGGCTGGCAGGATGACGGTGCCGGGCCGGATCCGGGTACTGGCGGGCATGCGGCTGAGAGCGGGTCAGTGGCCGGCCAGAGCGCCGAGCAGCGATTCGATTCTCCCGGAGATGACCCGGGGGCGCAGTCGGCGGCTGACGGCGCGCCGCAGGCAATTGGCACGGCTGAGGACGAGCCTGAAGCCGCCGGGTCAACGCCCGCAAGCCCGGATGACGGCCCAGCCGACGGCCCGGATCCCCGGCTAGTCAGGGCCTGCGACCTGGTCCGTGGTGCCGACTGGGTTCCCGCCACGGCCATATTCGGTGAACCGGACGGCGGACTGTGAAGCAGCTCTCGTCCGGGCAGCAGCTGGCGCTGGACCAGCTGGAAAGAATTTCTGCTGCCAGCCAGGGCGCGCTGCGGATCGAACATGTTGATGATGCGCTGGATCACCTTGGCCGGCTCTGCATCGAGTTCGTCCTGGATTGCCCGCCCGGGCCGGCTGGAAACGGAATCGTCGAGCCCGTGGAGCATGTGCTCATTGGCATCCCGGCAGGCTTTCCGTTCGAGGAGCCGGCGGTCGAGGCCTGCCATGACCGGTTCGCGGGCTTGCCGCACGTGCAGTGGCGCAGGTCAATTTGCCTCTATCAGTCAGCTGCCGACTGGGATGCCGCCGAGGGCATGATGGGCTTCGTCACGCGGCTGTCCACCTGGTACCGGCGGGCCGCGCGCGGCACACTGGATTTGCCGGGACAGCCTTTACACCCGCCGGTCAGTTACGTTTCTGACTGGGCCGGCTGCGTGGTGATCTACCAGAATGCGCCCCGGCACGGTGGCCCCGCAGGGAGCCCGTGGCTCGGCTACGCAGTATTGTGCCGCGCCGGTAACCGCGCCGACGTCGCGGGCTGGCTCGGTGTGGACCACGATGCATGCAGTAGCTACGCCACCCTGAGTGGGTGGCTGGATGAGCAGGCGGAGCGGCTCGGCCGACCGGTGTTCCTGGCCGCAGCGATCTTGCTACCAGGACCGATGACGTTCGAGTTTCCCGAGCATGCCGGAAAGCTCGTCGACGCGATCGCCGATCAGGGCATGGCAGCCGGGGAGACAGTCCATCTTCTTGGGACCGTGGCCTGGATTAACCAGGCGCGTGCGCAGTCTGGCGGCGCCGCCGCGACCACGGAGCCGTTTCCTCCGCTGTACGCGCTTATCGGCACCCCGATGCGCGGCCTCGCCGGATCGCGTGACCAGCCTGTCCACCTGGCAGCGTGGCGGCTCGCCGACTATGAGGCAGAGCTGGCCCCGGCTTTGGTTCAGCTCTGGGACTCGCAGGATCCCGACGAGGAAGAGCAAACCCGCCAGGTCACGGAAGAAGTCAATCACTGGCTCGACACCGCTAGGGCGTCCTGGGCGCAGGTATACGAACAGCGCCCGGAGATCGTCGAGCGCAGAGATAGTAAGCGCCCAGCGCAATGGGTGCGTGGCAAGTGCGTCATGATCCTTGGTTGCGGTGCGCTGGGCGCACCCATCGCCGAGCTGGTCCTGCGCGCCGGCGCCGGAGAGCTGATCCTCGTCGACAACGGGCGCATAAATCCCGGAGTTCTTGTCCGACAGCCCTACGAGGACGCGGACGTTGGCAAGTTCAAAGCTGAGGCCCTGGGCACGCGGCTGCGATCTATCCGCCCGGATTCTGCCATCGGCGTGATCAACGGCAATGTGCTGGACACCGTGCTGCGCAGCGGCGCCCCGCCTGACGTGGATCTGGTGATCGATGCCACCGCCAGCCAGACCGTAGCCGCGAAACTCGAGCTGTGCCGGTGGACCAGCGACGCGGACTGGCCGCCGATCCTCGCCGTGGCTATCGGGCACCTTGCGGAGCGCGGCATCGCAGCGCTTGCCCTGCGCGGGGCGAGCGGTGCAGGCGCCGACATACTTCGCAAACTTTCACTCGCCAACTCCTCCGCTGCGGGGCTCGCTGATGTGGCGGCAGATTTCTTTCCCCACCCGCCGAGAACCGAGGTCTTCCAGCCCGAGCCCGGCTGCTCCGCGCCGACCTTCCGCGGATCTGCCGCCGAGGTGCAGGCACTCGCCGCACAGCTGATCGCTGGAGCGCTGCACGACCTGTTCTTTGCGGATGAAAGTCCGGACGTACTGACAATTGAGCCGATGTCAGCGCGCATCGCCCGGCTTCCGTATACCGCCGGCGTTCTGGCCAGCTCGCCCGCCCGTGACCGGGTGGCTTGGATGAGCGACTGGACAATTGATGATGCGGAGTCGGGCTATCAGGTGCGATTCGAGCAAGCGGCTCTCGACTGCATGCAAGACGAGGCACACGGGACCAGCAAGTCGTTCGGGCCGGACGTCGAGACCGGCGGGCTGCTGATGGGCCAGATCGATGACGCGAGCAGGGTGATCTGGGTAACATCGGCGACTGGGCCCAGCCCGGACAGCCGGCGGTCCTCGTCTTACGTCCGCCTCGGCACAGACGGCGCTCAGGATATCCTCACCGCGCTACAGCGCACCAGCATGGGCCGGAACCGCTTTGTCGGCATGTGGCATACCCACCCGCGCATGCTGCCGTACGAAAGCCGGCTGGATCAGCAAGCCATCGAAGGTCTCCTGACCGACTCCGCTCACCCTCAGCATCGGGCGCTGCTGGTCATCATCGGCGGCGAACCAGTTGAATGGGACGCATGGGTAGACGGACGCGGAACACCCGATTTCTATACTCGTTTCGGCCGCCGGCCCGTCAGCCCGGAGTAGCCCCGGGGTAACGGCGGCCCGCAGCGGCGGGCCGGCGGGTCAGGCCTTCGGGCCTTTTAGACCGGGGAAGTCGTCCTCCCAGCCTCCAGAGGCAAGTTATCCCTCGCTGACCAGCAAGTTCACAGAACAGAGCGTTCTTATCGGATGTATGTGCTATTGCCGTTCATGGCCACTGGATGCCGTTCGTGGAGGTCTCCGGGAGGTACAGCAGAGGTACGAGGCGCGGCTGGGTGGGGAGGGCTCGCCGACGAGAAACCAGACCCGGAAAGCATCAGCCGACGAATTACACAATCCGGAAAGCATCAGCCGACGAATCACAATGAAAGGGCTACGCTGCAGGAGCCTGCGCTAGGGCGTCCAGAATTCGTTCGGCAACGCCTCGGTGTCCGACGCGGCCGACTCAAAGTACTCCGCGACGAACAACAGCCGGGTCCCGGCCGGATCACCGCTATCGGCCATCTGACGAATCGCGGCGGCCTGCCGCCGGGCGCGTTGCACGACGACGGCACCGAATCCTTGCCGGTCTGCGTCGTACCCGTAGGCGTCAAGCAGGAGATGAAGGCGGCGGGATCGGCCGTCGAAGTCGTGGAAGCCCAACGGCTCGACCGCGCTCGGCGGGCCGAGCGGCACCCACCACAGGGCCGAGAGGGCCAGATCGAACTCTCGCGACGACGGCGCCGCCGTGTCCCAGTCGCAGAAACCGACCAGCCGGTCGCCGTCCGCCACTGCGTTGTACGGCGCCGCATCCTGATGGCCCACGATCAAGCCCGGTCGCACCGTGCCGCCGATGAACCACCTTTCGTCCGCCGGCGGCACGAAGCTCACCGTCGCGTCATGGACCCGTCGCAGCCATCGGCCGACCTGGATCAGGGTCGAGTCACTATGTACCCATGCTGGCCACGGTGTCCGGTTGCCGACCGTGTCGCCGGGCAGGTAGGTGAGCATCTGACGCCCTTGGTCATCGAAGCCGAGTGCCCTGGGAACGCCGTCAACGTCGGCATACTCCAGGTGCCGCAGCAGGGCGTGTACCGTCGGCGTCCAAGGTGAGGCCCGCTTGTGGACGATGCCACCGATCCGCACGGCGCCGTCGGTGAGGCCGCCCGGCAGGGTCTCCTCGCTCATTGCTGTTGTATACCTGACCGCCAGCAACAGCGATAGCGATTTTGGTGTCGAGGGCGACATCGACTAAACATCTAGGGTCCGCGTCAAGCATCCCGACGACAATCCGGAAAGCATCAGCCGAGGTCTCACAATTCTGTTAGGCGGTGGCTCCGGCTGGCCGGGCTGACTCTAGTTGTCACCGGCTTCGTGCCTGGAATCTGATCCGTCGCCTGGCCGGTCCGGGGTCGCTGCTATGCCCGGCGGGCGCGGCGTGGTGACCTGATAAGGAGCCCGGCCATTGTGCCTCTTCCCTATGCTGTCCGTCGCTGCCGCATGCCGGTCAACATCCCTCAAGATGCGATGGAGTGCAGCATGAATGATGAGCGCCTCGTGACGGCCGGCGTCGATACTCACACTGACGTGCATGTGGCCGCTGTCCTGGACCAGCCGGGCGGCTGCTGGGCACGGCCAGCTTCCCGGCTACGACCCGTGGCTATGCTCGACTGGCGACCTGGGCCGAATCGTTCGGGCAGGTGGACAAGGTCGGGATGGAGGGCACGGGCAGTTTCGGTGCCGGGCTGTTGCGATTCCTGGCCGACTACGGCCTGGCCGTGATCGAAGTTGACCGCCCTGACCGTTCCGCCCGCCGCCGCAACGGCAAGTCCGGCCCGCTCGATGCCGAGTCGGCCGCGCGGGCCGTCCAGTCCTGCCGGGCAGCCGGAACGCCCAAGTCACGGGACGCCCAGGTGGAGATGATCCGGGTTCTGCGAGTCGCGCGCCGCGGCGCGATGAAGGCCCGAATCCAGGGCGGTGCCCAGATCGACGCGATCATTACCTCCGCCCCGGAGCAGGTCCGCGGCCAACTGCGCAAGCTGAATCCGCGCCAGCGCATCCGTGCCTGCGCTGCCCTGCGGCCCGGCCCGATCACCGATCCGGCGGCAGCGACTAAAGCTGCGCTGCGGTCCCTGGCGGGCCGCTGGCAGGCCCTGCAGGCCGAGATCGACGACCTGGATGCTCAGCTCACTCCGCTGGTCACTGCGGCCGCGCCTGAGCCGGTCGCGCTGCCCGGCGTCGGCGTGGACACCGCCGGGCAGCTGCTGGTAACCGCCGGAGACAACGCTGGCCGTCTGCGCTCGGAGCGGTCTTTCGCGCGCCTGTGCGGTGTGGCGCCGGTCCCGGTGTCCTCCGGCCGCACTGACCGGCACCGGCTGCACCGCGGCGGCGACCGCGACGCCAACAGCGCCTTGTGGCGCATCGCCCTGGTCCGCATGCACTGCCACCAGCCCGCCAAGGACTACGTCGCCAGCCCTCTCTGCCAAGGGCCGAACCAAGAAGAGATCCTGCGCTGCCTCAAGCGCTACATCGCCCGCGAGACCTTTCCCCGCCTGCTGAGCAGTCGCCCTACCAGTGTCGGAGGGCATCGACGGTGAGAAGATCAGCTGGATGCAGCCATCGGAGATTCAACGCGCGCTGGCTGCGGCTATGTCGACAGCCTCGGCGCTTGGCCTGGCCGTCGATGACGCGATCGTTCTGCATGATTCGAACAAGCTCACTGTGCGCCTGCTGCCTTGTGACGTCGTTGCCCGGGTCGCGCCAATAGCGCATCAGGTCGCACGGTTCGAGATCGGGCTTGCCCAGCGGCTCGCCGAATCCGAGAGCCCTGTGGCTGTTCCAGACCCCCGAGCAGAGCCGCGCGTCTATGAGCGTGACGGCTTCGTCGTCACGCTGTGGACCTACTACCAGCCTGCGATGTCCGGGCAGGTCTCACCGGCCGACTACGCGAATGCGCTTGAGCGATTGCATTCCGGCATGCGCAAGCTCGATCTCAGGACGCCGCACTTCACCGACCGAGTGGAAGAAGCTCAGCACCTTGCGGAGACCACTCACCTCGCCCCGGATCTTGCCGACGCGGATCGGAAGCTTCTCATCACTACGCTAAGGACCCGAAGACAAGCGATCGTCGACCGTGGCGCTGCCGAGCAGTTGCTGCACGGCGAGCCGCACCCAGGCAACGTGCTCAGCACGAAGTCCGGACTGTTGTTCATCGATTTCGAGACGTGCTGCCGTGGACCGGTTGAGTTCGACCTCGCCCATGTCCCCGAAGATGTGAGCGAGCGCTATGCCGACGCTGATCAAGACCTGCTGAGCCAATGCCGAGTCCTTGTTCTTGCCATGGTCGCCGCCTGGCGCTGGGACCTGGGCGACCAGTTCCCGGATAGGCAACGAGCAGCTCGCGCGCTCCTCAGCGCTCTGCGCGAGGGTCCGCCGTGGCCGCCGCTCGACGTCGTGATGCGCCGACCGCGTGGTCCGTAAGCGACTCCGACCGTCAAGCGCTCGGCCACGCCTGCGACGTGGCATCAAGGCGATCATCGCGAGAGCCGTCGTGGGCCGGGCCTGGCAGGCGCGGTCTTTGGTGCCGCGCGGGGCGTAGCCAGGCAGGGCCGAAAGGCACATCTGGTTGATGGTGCACATGTAGCGCTCCACCTTTCCCCGGCCGCGGGGTTAAGGGGGGCTGGCCTGGCAGGGAGAACACCGGGCGCATGCGCAGGTCGGCGGCGGCCTGTTCCATCTGCCCGGGAGGTGAAATCGGAGCCGTGGTCGGTGTGGAACAGGCCCGGGATGCCGCAGACGTGCCAGGATGGCTCGGCCTTGCGCCAGATCGCCTGCCGCAGCACCAGGGCGGTCTGCAGCGCCGACGGCGCGCCGAGGTTGACCGCGTACCCGGCGATGGCCCGGGAATGGTCGTCCTCGATCACGGTCAGCCACGGCCGGGCCGGCTGACCCGCCGGGGTCACCACCCACAGGTCGAGCTGGGTGTGATCGGCCTGCCAGATCTCGTTGGGACGGCTCGCCTGCCTGCGGTAGACCAGCTCGTACACCTCCGCGTAGCGTCTGTCCCCCTCGACCGCCAGGGTCCTCAGCGCCGGGTCGATGCCGCAGATGATCGCGTAGACCCGGGAGTAGGACGGGACGGGCCATCCTTCCCGCTCCGCGACCGCGGTGACCTGGCGGTGCACATGCGCGGCGGACGGGGCCGGCGTGCGCAGCGCCAGTCCCTCCACCAGAAGCCGCAACGGCTCGGGGAAGCGGGACCGGCCGCGGTCGGCGCGCGGGGCCCGGCCCAGGCCAGCCAGTCCGCCGGCCCGGTAGCGGGCCAGCCACCGCTGCAACGTCCGGGACCCCTTACCGGGCCAGCTCCACGGCGGCTGTCGCAAGGTCTGCCTCGTGCGGTTGCAGGGCCCGGTACAGCGTGGACCGCCCGATCTTCAGGTGGCGGGCGATGGCGGTGACCGACTCGCCGCGGGACTGCCGGGCCCGGGCGACGGCCAGCACGTCGTCGTTGACGGCGGCGGGGCGGCCGCCGCGCCGGCCTTGGGCCTCGGCGGCGCGCAGCCCGTCGAGGGTGCGCTCGCGGATCAGGTCGCGTTCCATCTCCGCGGCCATCGCGGCGACCATGAACAGCATCTTGTCGGTGATCGTGGCGCCGTCGGGGCGATGGATCCCGGCGTACGGCGCCGGTGACGTCAGGATCCCCAGGTCGCCGGGCACATCTCGGGGTGGCGGCGCCGGGTAGGACCACCGGGCGTGGTTGTTGTCCAGGCTGGCGATCATGGCGGTCATGGTGGCGGCGGCAAGTTCTTGCCGCTGCGCCGGGCTGGCCGGAAGCTGGCTGGTCACCTTCTGGTACACGGCGGCGAACGCGGCCCAGTCCCGGTCGCGGTTGCCGGTCAGCGCGGGCATGGTGGCGTCCGGCTGGTCCATCCCGAGTCGGTCAAGCTCCTGGGTGAACCCGGCGAACGCGCCGGCCAGCAGCACCCGGTCATCCAGCACCGGCCCGGCGTAGTAGTGGGCGAACACGCAGTAGTAGGCCTGCCCGATCGTGGTCACCGTGGTCGGGTGCAGCGGCGGCGCGACCGGCGGCGGGTTCGCCGAGCACGGCGGCGGCCGCCCGCCAGGCTGCCGGGCCGCCGTGGTGCCGCCCGGCCCGGCGCTGCAGCCGGCCGAGCGCCACGACCGCCACCGCCGGCAGCGCCAGAACAGGCCGTCTCCAGGCCCGCCAGGCCCGCAACGGCGGCCGGCCTCCTGCAGCCGCGGATGCACCACGACGCGATAACCAGCTCATCGCGATCCCCTCCGTTATCAGCGTCACGATCGCGCCCGTTACCCCGCGCGCGATGCCCGCCTGACCCGCCCCAGCCAGGACACGATCGCCACCGGCCACACCAGCACGGCGACGACAAGGATGACGAGCCAGGCCGCCAGGAGGCCGTACAAGGGATATGGGAGGGTGACGGCGAGACTGGGCAGGAGCCCGGTCGCTACCAGCCCCGCGACCCGCCGGCCCACGGGGCTGCGTACGCGCGTGACGGCTACCGCGAGCGCGATCGCCAGGACGCCCAGCAGGCGGAAGGCAAGATCTCCCGACGGCGCGGCAGGGTCCGCCAGCTGAACGATCGAGGGGAACCCGAAGCCTGCGGACAGGCCCGCGATCATGAGGCAGGCTCGCCGCCACCCCACGATCGCCAGGCCCCGCAGCGGGCCGGGGGACAAGGCCAGCGAGCAAGCCGCCAGGCTGGCCAGGACGACAGGGACGTCAACCGTGCCCAGGAACTGGAAAAGCCCTTGGGACAAGACACCGCTCTGCTGCACGCTCGCGGTCAGCACAGCCAGCCAGGCGAGCGTTAGCGAGATGGCCGCGATCACCGCGGCTGCTCCCCGGCAGCCGGTCAGCCCCAGCAGCACCACCGCCAGCCAGGCCAGCACCACGACGGACTCCCCAAGAGAGGGCAGGACCGGGAGCAGTGTCCAGAACGGAACCCTCGCGGCGGCGGTTGCATCCATGGCTCCCCGTCCCAGGGCGAGGAGGATGACCACCACCGCCGGGGCGATCAGGCTCACGACGGCCAGGGCGTCCTGCCCGGCGTCGGCGGCCAGCCAGCCGGGGATCCGGCGTACCCGGATCACCAGGCCGCAGGCGGCCAGGTTCACCGCTTGGCCCAGGCCCGGCGCGCGCTGTCCGGGCCGGGCGGCGGCCAGCAGCACGCCGAGCATCTCCTCCCGGTGGGTGGGCGGGTAGCAGCGCAGCAAGCGCAGGTAGCGTCGTTCCAGGACGGCCGCCCCGGCCGGGTCCCTAGCTGGCATGTCCCCTCCCGCCCCGGTGGCCTGGCCGGTTCCGGCCGCGCTCACGCGGTGCCTCCGGCGAGCCGCGCGCGCAGCCGCTGCGCCGCGACGGCGGCGCTGGCGCGCCGGCGTTCGGTCTCGGCCGCCAGCAGCGTCGCGCCCTCGTCCGTGAGCCGGTAGTACCGGCGCAGCCGGCCGTCGGCGGCTTCCTCCCGGTCCGGCTCGATCAGCCTGGCCGAACGCAGCCGGTCCAGGGCCATGTACAGGGTTCCGGTCTGCAGCCGGGTCACGCCACCGGAGATACGCTCAGCATCGGTGATGATCCCGTAGCCATGCTGGGGCCCCGCCGCCAGAGCGGTCAGGATGAGGAACGTAGGCTCCTGCATGCTCCGCTTCTTCATGTCATATACATACATCAACCATCTACCTATGGCAAGCCGTACTGGGGAGGCTGAGACCGATCGTGCCCGCACCTCATTGCACGCGAGTTAAACCGCAATTAAGCGATACGTCAGCTCAGGGTCAGCTCGCTGCATCACCCGGCCGGCGCCGGTGCCCCCCACCGGTATCACTCACTCGCAGGCGTGTTAGGACCCGGAAGCACAGGACCGGGGACGGCCGGTCGCTACAGTACGCCTGCCCAGGCCGACACGCCCGTCTACAGGCTCACGTGAGCCGGGACGCGTTAGTTGGCACCAGCAGGCCGCCGTGACCAGGTGGCCGGGGGTCATCGGGACAGGCTTGTTGGCACCAATTGGTCAAGGTACTTGCCATCCGGGATGAGTTGTCATCCTTTCCGCTACTGATTCCTGAGATTGACAGACTGTGGTGGCCCATGTGCGCTTTGCTATGATGCGTGGACAATGAGGGCGGATGCGGGGCAAGAGCGCGTGGTGTCCCCGTCACTCCGAAACCTCCTCCTCGGCTGGGGGCGAGCTTCCGGGAACGCAACGTGTTCCTCCGCCCGTCCCGGGGCCCGTCCAGCCCCCCCTGGATGACCGCAAACGACAACAAGCATCCGCATTCGCCTGGTCCCGTGTCACCCAAGGCGAACTCCGTTTCGCCCCCCGGCCGATCGAAGCCGGGCAGCCAGAACCAGTCCGCAAAGCCTGGCTCTACCGACGAGGCGCTACATGGTTCCAGCTCTCCCGCCCCGACCCGCTGGCCCACTACGCCGAACTACGAACGCTCCTCATCCAGCACGCCGAGCACCTCGCCAAGGAGATCGACACCCGGGGAGAAACCACCCGGTGCCAACCATCGGGACCAGGTTCCAACTAGCGTGTCCCGGCTCACCACGTCCAGCCAGCGCGGGAACCGCGCCAAATAGCAGCAAAAATCTCCTGCCACTTACCGCCGAAGGTCACACGCTATGTCGCCCGGCGGCTCGGTGATCAGGCGGCACCCGACCTGGCAGCCGAGGTATTCCTAGTCGCTTTCCGGGGCCGGATGGTCTTCAATCCGGCTCGCGGGCTGGCCCGGCCGTGGCTGTATGGCATTGCGGTCCATCTGGTCGCCGAGCCAGCGCCCGGCGCCGTCGTACCACTGCACACTCCACGGCTTGTTCTTGTTACGCGGCCGCTTGGTAAGGGATGCCACGTCCCGATCGCAGCAGTCTGGCAGAGGTACAGCAGCGGAATGCAGGTTCGATCAGTCGCTCTGGTCTGGGGGAACTGCTTTCAGGCCGGGCAAGTCGTCCTCCCAGAACTCCTTGCTGCCGCGCGCGGCCGGGGTGCCGGGGCTCGCGTGCCGGTCGTTCTCCTGCGCCCGCAGTTCGACGCGGCGGATCTTGCCGGAGATCGTCTTCGGCAGGTCGGCGAACTCCAGCCGCCGGATTCGCTGGTACGGCGGCAGCCGGTCCCTGGCATAGGCGAGGATCGCGAGCGCGGTGTCCGCGGACGGGTCGAAGCCGGCCGCCAGCACCACGTAGGCCTTCGGGACCGCGAGCCGGAGTGGATCCGGGGACGGCACCACGGCGGCCTCGGCCACCGCCTCGTGCTCGATCAGCACGCTTTCCAGCTCGAATGGCGATATCCGGTAATCCGATGCCTTGAACAGGTCGTCGGTCCGGCCGATATAGGTGATGTAGCCGTCGGCGTCCCGGGCGGCGACGTCGCCGGTGTGATAGTAGCCGCCGCGCATCGCGTCCGCCGCGCGCTCCGCGTCGCCGCGGTAGCCGGTCATCAGGCCGAGCGGGCGCCGCGCCAGGTCAAGGCAAATCTCGCCTTCGTCGCCTGCCGCTGCGGTCAGCGGATCGACCAGCGTCACCTGGTAGCCAGGCAGCGCGCGGCCCATCGATCCAAGCCGGACCGGCTGCCCGGGCGAATTACCGATCTGCGCGGTGGTCTCGGTCTGCCCGTAGCCGTCCCGGATGGTGATGTTCCAGGCCCGGCGGACCTGCTCGATGACCTCCGGGTTGAGCGGCTCGCCCGCGCTGACGCACTCGCGCAGGCTGCGCACATCGGCGCTGGCCAGGTCGGCTTGCACCAGCATCCGCCAGACCGTCGGCGGCGCGCACAGCGAGGTCACCCCGCAGGCCGGGATCGCGTCCAGCAGCACGGCCGCCGAGAAGCGCTCGTGCCCGAGGATGAGCGAGGTCGCCCCGGCGATCCACGGCGCGAAGACGTTGCTCCAGGCGTGCTTGGCCCAGCCGGGGGAGGAGATGTTCAGGTGCACGTCGCCCGGCTGCAGGCCGATCCAGTACATGGTCGACAGGTGGCCGGCCGGGTATGACGCGTGCGTGTGCTCCACCAGCTTCGGCTGCGAGGTGGTGCCGGAAGTGAAATAGAGCAGTAGCGGGTCGGCAGCCCTGGTCGGTCCGTCCGCAGCGAAGTCTTCTTTCACTTGAAACGAGCCCGCGTAGTCGGCCCAGCCGGCCGGCGCACTGCCGCCGACGGCGATCCGGGTCCAGTTGCCCGCCAGGCCTTCGAACTTAGCCGTGAGGGCTGATTCGGTGATGACATGCCGGACCTCACCGCGTGCGATCCGGTCGGCCAGGTCCTCCGGTCCGAGCAGGGTGGAGGCCGGGATGATGACCACGCCGAGCTTCATCGCGGCGAGGATGACTTCCCACAGCGGCGCGATATTGCCGAGCATGAGCAGCAGCCGGTCGCCGCGGCCGACGCCGAGCCCGCGCAGCCAGTTCGCCACCTGATTCGACCGGGCGGCGAGCTGGGCGTAGCTGAGCTTGATGTCAGTGGCCTCGGTGACGACGCGCAGCGCGCCAGTTTCCGGGTGCTCCGCGGCGATGACGTCGAACCAGTCGAGCGCCCAGTTGAAGGTGTCCAGCTGCGGCCAGCTGAACTGCGCGTTGGCCGCGTCGTAATCCTGACGATGGCGCAGCAGCAGATCACGTGCGGCGCGGTAGGTGGCGGTGCCCTCGGTCGGTTCGGTCATGCAGACATCGTGGCAGTCAGGCACGCCTATCTGCCAGTGCCCGGGCCCGGCTGGCACTGCGACGGCGGCCCGGCGCGGCCCAGCGCGGCCCGGCTACCTAGCTGCCGGACGTCGGCTACCAGCTGCCGGACGGCCGGCGGCCAGTGCCGGCCGATCTTGTACCAGTCGTCCGCGGTCAGCAAGGCGGCGGGAAGGTGCGGGCTCAGGCCGGGCTCGCAGGATCTGTGCCCGGAGCGGGAATCTGATGCCCGGCCGCCGTGCTCCAGCCGCCGCAGTGCCTGGTCCAGCGGCTCATCGCGGCAGGCGTAGGCGGAGCGCAACAGCCTGCGCAGCTCGCGCTGGCCCGCGGCCGACTCGGCACCGGGACGTCGGCGAACGCAGACCTGGGCCGCGTCCGTCGCCGGCGGCGGCAGGAAGCTTGACGCGCGAACCCGGCGGGTCATGCTGATCTCATAACGGCTGGCCCACCAGGCGGACTCGGCATCCCGAGGCCGCGGGTTGGCCAGCCACCTGGCGGCACCCCAGGCCAGGATCAGCTCGGCTCGGGCCAGCGGGACGGCGGTCCCGCCGAACAGTCGCCGACACAGCGCGGTCGTTGCCGAGAATGGCGGGCTGGCCACGACGAGGAAGTCCCGCCGCGGCAGCGGGACGCAGCGCAAGTCGGCCCCCACGACGTGGATCCCGGGCGATGTGCCGAAGCGCCGCCGCAACTGCGCGGCGAGGCGCGGATCGCGCTCAACCGCGACTACCTTGGCGCCAGCCGCGGCCAGCGCCTGAGTGATCGCGCCGTAGCCCGCGCCGAGATCGAAGGCCAGGCTGCCCGCGCCTGCCCCGGCGCTGCGGACCAGCGCGGAAATCAGTTCCCGGTCACGCAGGAAGTGGGCGCCTGCCGGATTCGGCTGCGCCTGCCACCGCCGCCGCCCGGGCACGGAAGACCCTGACCAGGCCCATAACTGTTCTCCCTTGGCTCGGAAGTCGTCGCGCCCCCACGGTAGGCTGCCGCGGCGCTGGCGGCCACCGGGTTTCCGGCTGCCCGCGGCTGCGTTGGCCCGCGGCTGCGTTGGCCCGCGGCCGCGTTGGCCCGCGGCCGCGTTGGCCCGCAGCCGCGTTCGCCCTAGGCCGCGCGTTGGCTCGCGGCAGTTCTGGCCAGGCTGGCCAGCGCGCTGTACCGCCGACTACGCGCGGCCGGGGGTGTTCTAGCGGCATCGGCTAGGGTTCGCAACCAAGGCCACTTCAGCCACACCTACCTCAAGACTTTTCAAGATCACGTTAGCGGTTTAGATCTGCCCGGTGATGACCGGCTATAAGTTAACCAGTCATTCACGGCTGATGGCTGGTGTGATTGGAGTGGCCAGTCTGGCGAATCTACTCAGTCTCGTGGGGTGCTGCAGCGCTCGGTGAGTTCATGCCACGCCGGCAGCGGCGCAACCGCGGGCTGCGGGCCCGCAGCTGCGCTGTGCGGCTCTCATGCGAGCCGGTCGAGGACCCCGGTCTGGGCAAGCATGGCGAACCGGTCGGGCACGCCCCAGTGCTCCACGATGCGGCCGTCGACGATGCGGGCGATGTCGATCACGGTGAATTCGACGTGCCGGCCGCTCGGCGGCCCGAAGTACGGACCGGTAGCCGTCCCCTGTGCTTGTATCCGCACCCAGATGGTGTCGCCGGACTCGACTGCGTCCTCGATGCTGAACGAGACATCGGGGACGGCCCGGTGCACATCACGGATTGCGGCCTTTACGTGCGCGATCGCGTCGGCGCCCGCGCCGGCCGTGCCGAACTGGTGCTCCACAAGATCGGGCGAGCAGACCTGGTCGACCACGGCGTCGTTGCCGATGGCGAACCCCTCGTCGAAGATCCGCTGGATCACTGAGTAGGCCGCGGACCGGCCCCGGTTCGTGGTGGGTGCTGCGGTGGTGGTGGTGGTGCTCATGACGTCCTCCTGAGTACGGCCGGGCAGCTGCACGGCCCGGCGTCGTGTTGATCCGAATTATATTCGGATCAATACAATAAGGTTAGGATAAATTATTCAGGCATGTCGAGTAGAGCCGTCTGAGTTGGGGAAACCTCGTCAGCTTCTCGAGACCGGGCCCGGGGCAGCGACCCTGCGGTGGCGGCCCAGCGGACGGCGGGCCCGCGGTGGCGGCCCAGCGGCCGGCAGGCCCGCAAGGGGACGAACCCGGCGGGTCGCTGCGTCAAGCGGACGGGCCGCAGATTGACCGGCCCAGGGATCAGTTCGCGATACCCGCCTCGGGGCTGGACGCAGTTCGCCGTCCGTGTCGCCGGTTACTATTCAGGTCGCGTGGCAGCCATGTCAGTCGTCAGGAACAGCCGGCTCCACGTGTCGGTGAGCCACCGGGCGAACCGCTCCGGCGCCCAGCCGCAGTCACGCACGAGCAAGCTGAAGTACTCGGCAGAGTTCATGCTCCACACGACATCGGCGACTTCCTCGACGTCGATGCCCGGCCTGAGCTGGCCGGTGCCGGCCAGGTCCTGGGCGAACAGGCGCATGTTGCCAGCCCGTCGGGTGGCGATCTCGTCCCTGATCTGCGCAAGCTCGGGAGCCTGGGCGGCGGCGTCCCGCAGCACGAGGTGCAGCGGGGCCAAGCGGGCGTTCGCCGCCACCACGGCGCTGGCATAGATCGCTATTTTCTGCTCCGCTGTTGCCGCTGCCCGCACCTGCCGTACGTAATCTCGCTGCTCGGCTGGGATCGCCTCGTCCGACCCGGAGATCGCGGTCTCCATGAGCAACCGCATGAGCACCGGCTTGGGGCCAACGGAGGCGTAGACGGTATCGACCGCGACCCCTGCCCTGGCCGCGATCTGCGCGACCGTGGTCGCGACGTAACCCTGCTCGCTGAGCAGCAGGCGGGCGGCCTCCAGGATTGCCTGTCGCGTCCGCCGGGCCTGCTCCGCTCGCAGGGACGACCGGTAGGTCCTGGGCTTGACGGGCTCGCGCATACGATCTACCTTACCAGTATTGATCCGAAATAAGTTCGGGCGAATATGAGGAGGCAGCGGGCAGACACCATGGACACCAAAACGACGGACGCCGACGCGACCGCCACCGAGGCGGCTGGCACCGAGGCTGCTGGCACCAAGGACGGCTGGCACCAAGACGGCTGGCATCGAGACGACTACCCCTGCCATTCTGGTCCGGGGCGACGGCGATGGCCCGGCGACCTGGGCACTCGGCGGCCTATTCGAGCAACTGGCCTCAGCCGCCGATACGGCGGGCGCGCTGGGGGTGTCGCTGGTGACCCAGCCGGTCGGCACGGCCACCCCGCTGCATGTGCATACCCGCGAGGCCGAGGCGTTCTACGTGCTGGACGGCAACCTGACCTACCGGGCCGGCGAGCAGACCTACCAACTCACCGCCGGATCGTTTATCTACCTGCCAACTGGTGTGCCGCACGCCTTCCGGGTCACCGGCACCGGCCCGGCGCGGTTCCTCGCCCTTGTAACACCCGGTGACCTGATGGCTCTCTACGACGAGGTCGGGCGGCCGGCGCCGGAACGCCGGCTGCCCGGGCCCGGCGAGACGTCGATGCCTGAGGAAATCCAGCAGTGGATCGAGACCAGCCCGCGCTACGGGCTGCGCATTGTCGGTCCGCCGATACCGGCCGACGCCTGACAATGCCCGCATCACCCGCCTCCCGCGCCGACCCGCTCATGATCATGGGGGATTCGCGCGCTGGAACCCCCCGGATCATCCGTGATCAAGGAATTCTGCGGGGTCAGCGGCGGGGCAGTGCCGGGCTCGCTCAGCGCATGGTGGGGCGGGCCTGGGCGAACGTCCAGCGGTTGCCTTCAAGATCGTCGGTCACGTAGGCGCGGTACCCGTACTGGTGGATGTCCTCGACGATGGCGGCCCCGCCCGCCTGCGCAGGGCGAAATGACCGTCGAGATCGTCCACGAAGACCCAGGGCACGTGGGTGACGGGAGCGCCTTCCGGCCGCTCGCCCGCCAGCCTGGCTATGATCAGCGAGCTGTTGCCTACCCGGAACTCGATCCAGTGCCGCCCGGCATCGTCATCGGGCAGCACGCCAGGCGTCTGCAGGCCGAACACGCTGGCCAGCCAGCGGGCCGCGATGGCCGGTTTGGCGTCCGAGACGGCAAGCCCCAGCGGGCCGTGTCCTCCGGCGGGGGCGGCGCATCCCCGCGCCGGGCGCACCAGGCGCCGAACCAGGCCGGTGCTACCCGTACCCAGAACGTGCCGCCGCGGTCCGCGCCGCCAGCCGGGATGCTGGCCAGCACCCGGACGATCGTCCCGCCTGCCGTCGGGTCGAACCGCACGTCGATCATGACATCGTCGACGGAACTCTGCCAGCACAGCCGCGCAACTTGCTCCCACACGGTGATCCGGCCCAATTCCAGCGCGGCGCAGGTCACCTCGTCGTAGACCTCAAGGATCCGCCCGCCAACACCAGGCTCGCAGGTCACGGCGACGGCTCGGGAGGCGTCGAAGAAGTTGATCGGCCCGCGCCCCCACCACAGGTTCATTTCCCCGGAGAACGCGCCGAAGGCCGTAGCCGCATCCACCGCGACCCGACCTCGGCGGACACCGACCTGGCTTCGGTCATCGCGCTGGCCTTCCCTCCGCGTGCCACTTGAAAGACTGCAGCTGGGCATCCCAGTGCGCCTGCAGCTGATCGAGCCAGCCCTGCAGGGCAACCATCGACTGCGGCCGCAGCCGGAAGAGGCGGCCCCGCGCGTCCTGCGCGATTCGCTCGTCCGTGACGATGCCGGCCCGCAGCAGCACGCGCAGGTGCCTGCTCATCGCCGGAGCGGAGGTACCCGCGGCGGCGGCAAGCTCCCCGGCGCGCAGCGGCCTCGCCACTAGCAATTGCACAACCTGGCGTCTGGTTGCGTCGGACAACGCCTCGAACAGTGGCGCCACGTCCTGATCGCGCAGTGGTCCTACAGTCACGTGACAATATTTGCGCTAGCGATTAATAATTGTCAACTCGGCCTAGTTGCCCGGCCAAGTTGGTCGGGCCATGCCCTGGGCTCCCCTGGCCGTGGCCCCGGCCCCGGACCTGCTCCCCCGGCCCCGGCCCCTGAGGGTCCTGGTTCAGGGGCTCGGTGGCACGAGCACCGCGGTCGGCGCGATAGCGTCGGCGACGTGCCCCCCGGCCGCGCTTCCCAGCCCCCTGCCCACGAGGTCCGCGCCCCGGCAGGCAAGGCGGGTCGCCGCGCGCCGGGGCGGGCCGCGGTGCCCGATGTGACCGGCCTGCTTGCCGTCGCCGTCGCCGATATCGGCGGCGCCGAGCGGCCGGGGCAGGTCGCCATGGCGGCGGCCGTCCAGCGGGCCATCGAGACCGGCGAGCACCTGGCGGTCCAGGCCGGGACCGGGACCGGGAAGTCGCTGGCCTACCTTGTTGCCGCGGCCCGGCATGCGGTGACGCAGGATGCCACCGTCGTGGTGTCCACCGCCACGATCGCCCTGCAGCGCCAGCTGATCGACCGGGACCTGCCGCGGCTGGCCGCCGCACTTCGGCCGGCCCTCGGCCGGCCGCCGGTCTTCGCGATTCTCAAGGGCCGCCGGAACTACCTGTGCCTGCACCGCGCCGGGTCGGGCGCGCCGGAGGATCCGGCCGAGATGCTCTTTGATCCCCGCACGGCGTCGGCGACCGGGCGGCAGGTCGAGCGGCTGCACGAGTGGGCCGCGACGACCACTACCGGCGACCGCGACGAGCTGGTGCCGGGCGTCAGCGAGCAGGCCTGGCGACAGGTCGCGGTCACCGCCAGGGAATGCCTGGGCGCCCAGCGCTGCCCGCATGGCACGCGCTGCTTCGCCGAGCTGGCCCGCGACGAGGCGGGCCGGGCGGACATCGTCGTTACCAACCATGCCCTGCTGGCCATCGACGCGCTTGAGGACTTCGACGTGCTGCCCGAGCATGACGTGGTGATCATCGACGAGGCACACGACCTGGTCGACCGGGTCACCGCCGTCGGCTCGGCCGAGCTGTCCGCGCCCGCGGTGGAGGCCGCCGCCCGGCGCTGCGGGCGCATGATCGAGGACAACATGACGGCCAGGCTGCGCGAGGCAGCGGCGGCAGCCGAGCGGGTACTCGACGAGATCAGCTACGGGCGCATTGACGTGCTCGCCGAGCCGCTCGCCGTGGCGCTCGCCACCGTCCGCGATGCCGCGCACGGCTGCGCGGCCGATCTGCGCGCCAGCGCGAAGAACAATCAAGAAGATTTGGAACGGATTGCCGCTGGCCGGTCCGCGCTCGCCGCTCTTGATGAGCTGCATGGCGCAGCCGACAGGATCCTCGGTTCGTTCGCCGCCGACATCGCCAGCCGGTCGGACGTGGTGTGGATGGACCGGTCGCCGGCCGGGGAGTCGTCCCGCCCGCCGACGCTCCGGGTCGCCCCGCTGGAGGTCGGCGGCCTGCTAGCGGAGCGGCTGTTCTCCCGGCACACCGTCACCTTGACCTCGGCGACGCTGTCACTCGGCGGCTCGTTCGACCCGACGGCCCAGCAGTGGGGCCTGCCGCGGGCAGGCACGCCGGGCCCGGGCCAGCCGGCCCGCGGTCAGGACGCGGCCACCGTGCCCGCCGTCACCGGCGGCAGAGATGACGCTGGCCAGCGCGGCGCGGCGGCGGATGCGGCTGAACCGCCGGAAGCGGAACGGTCGCCCTGGGACGCGGCGGAACCGCACTCGCTGGCCTGGACCGGGCTGGACGTCGGCTCGCCGTTCGACCATCCGCGCAGCGGCATCCTTTACGTCGCGCGGCACCTGCCACCGCCTGGCCGGGACGGGCTGGCTGAGTCGTACCTGACCGAGCTGCAAGAGCTCATCGTGGCGGCCGGCGGCCGCACGCTTGGGCTGTTCTCCTCCATGCGAGCAGCCCGGCAGGCGGCCGATGAGTTGCGCGGGCGGATCGAATTCCCGCTGCTCTGCCAGGGCGATGACCCTACCTCGCAGCTAGTCACCAGGTTCGCCGCCGACGAGCCGACCTGCCTGTTCGGCACCCTGTCGCTGTGGCAGGGCGTCGACGTGCCAGGGCCGTCCCTGCAGCTGGTCGTCATCGACCGGATCCCGTTCCCACGGCCCGACGATCCGTTAGCGTCGGCCCGCCAGCGAGCGGTGGCGGCCCGCGGCGGCAACGGGTTCATGACCGTGGCGGCCGCGCAGGCGGCGCTGCTGCTGGCTCAGGGAACCGGGCGGCTGCTGCGCACGATGAGTGACCGGGGGGTGGTTGCCGTGCTCGATCCGCGGCTGGTCACGGCACGGTACGGCAGTTTCCTGCGGGAATCCCTGCCGCCGTTCTGGGCCACCACCGACCCGGCCGTCGTCCGCGGCGCACTGCGCCGCCTGGCAGGCTAAACCCGGCTCCGGGCGGTGAGGCGAGCTTCACTGGTGCCACCGGCCTGGTCGCGACGCCTAACTGAACCCCCGCCGGGTGTTTCTCTTGTCGAAGGTGAAGTAGAACGTGGCGCCACGATCAACGGAGCCTTCGGCCCAGGTGCGCCCGCCGTGACGTCACGGTTAATCTCCATGAATCTCAGCAGGGACAGCGTCTCGTCTTCCCGTTGGATCAGCATGACGTCCGGCCCCCCGGCGACTACCGGGCCCTGGCCTGCGAGGGCGGCTCGACCCCGGAGCGTGGTCATCGCGAGCTGAGTGTAACAAAAAGTATACGATTGATGACAGATAGTGAGAAGTAGGCGAATCGCCTGGACGCACTTACCGTTCCGCGTCTTGGATTCGTGACCGCTAGGCTCGGGCCTGACATGACGAACTATGGTCGGACCGGATGAGCGGTGACCAGGGCCCGCGTGCAGGCGAAGACGCGGACTCGTCCGCGAGTACGGACGCCGCCGGGAAGAAGAAGCCGAAAGGGAAGCGGCCGTTCTGGATTGAACTTCCGCTGCTGGTCGTGCTGGGACTGGCTATTACGCTAGTGATCAAGACATTCGCGCTTGAGGCGTTCTACATTCCGTCCTCGTCGATGGAGAATACGCTCAAGATCAACGACATGGTACTGGTCAACAAGCTCGCCTATCATTTCCGGTCGATCGCGCGCGGTGACATCGTCGTGTTCAACGGCGAGGGCTCATGGGAACCCGAGCCGCCGGCGACCACAAGCTCGAACCCGGTCGCCCGGGTTTACGACGCGACGCTGCAGCCGCTGTTGCACGCGATTGCCGGGCTGTTCGGGACCGCTCCCGGCCCGGCTGACTTCGTCAAGCGGGTCATCGGGGTGCCGGGCGACCGGGTGGCCTGCTGCACCGCGCAGGGCCTGCTGACCGTCAACGGGGTTCCGCTGCACGAGAACTCCTATCTGTACCCGGGCGACGCTCCGGGCAGTGTGCCAGCCGCCGCTTCGCGGTCTTTCAGCATTGCCGTGCCGCCAGGCCGACTGTGGGTGATGGGCGATCACCGAAGCGTGTCAGCCGACTCCCGGCTGCGCCGCGGCGATCCCGGCGGCGGGACGATCCAGGAAAGCAAGGTCGTCGGGCGGGCCTGGGTGATCGTGTGGCCGCCGGCCAGGTGGCGGATCCTCCGGGTCCCCTCGACGTTCGCCCAGCGGGAGATCAGCTCGCACAGAGCATTCGCCCGGATCAGCGCGGCCATGGCGTCGGCGACCCCGTGCCTGCCGCTGGCTGCGGATTTCGCGCTGGCCGTTCCGATGGCCAGCTTCCTTCGCCTGAGGCGTCCGGGGTACCGTGCCGAGCGCGCGATCACGGTCGCCCGCCCGGTCGGCCGGGTTGTGCCGGGGCATGATCCCGATCGCCAGCCCTGAATGGTGATTTACCTGGAACGCGCCCCGCCGGCGCAGGATGTCGGCGCTGGCCGGCGGAGCGCGCTTTGTGCTGCTCCGCCCGGCACGGTCAGGGAACCCCGGCGCGGGGGGAGACACAGCCAACTATCACCAGCGAACCTGATTACTCGCTGCAGGCTTACTGCACGTAGCCTGGACAGTTGGCGGGTATTTGCTGACCGGCCAGCCGGGCGAGCCCTCCGCGTGGCCAATCATCGATAGCCTGCTGGACTTTGTAAGTGCTGGAAGCCCTTATCCCCGCGCCGAGACCCAGATTCGGCTGACCCGGGAAATAGGCCAAGACCAGCAGTTATTAGAAGTCGCCGCCGCCGGAGGCCCTGTCACCGGAGGGATAACTACTGGCAAAGCCCAACTGCGGCGCAAGTGCCTCTCCGGCGCAAGCCAGACGATACTGCCCCTCGGCGATAGCGCGGCTGACTGCTCCCATGTCCTTGGCCCGTTTGGCTGCGTCGAGGGCCGCGGTCCCACGCCCATAGGCGCTCAATGCCGCGCCCTGTTCCTCCGCCGCTTCAAAGTTGCCTCGGCAGTGATGACATCTACCTGGTGATCGCAGCATCTGGTTCGTCGGGCTACAACAGCACGATGAATCAGATCATCAGCTGGCGCCGGCCTGGGAAGGGGACAGGCAGAGCGCCGCGAGCACACCCACCCCGAGTGCTAGCAACCTTTTCATGCCGTGGGCCTCCTGCCGGGTTAAGTCCGAGCGACACGGCGGGCAGAGCCCGGCTGACCTTTGGCTGCCCAGGTCAAGTGCGCTGCCGGTTATCCCGCCAGGGATACCGATGGCTTAGGTGGCAGTTGCCGCGCTGGCTGGCATCCTCAGAGCACGTCGTGGCCCGGATGCGGCTCTTCCGGCAGCGGCTGCCGCACCGCCGGAATCGAGCCGAGCCGGCCCGCCTGATAGTCCTCGAACGCCTTGACCAGCTCGTCTCTGGTGTTCATCACGAACGGGCCGTAGGCCGCGACGGGCTCCCTGATCGGCTGACCGCCGAGGATGAGGATGTCCATCCCCGCGCTCGGGCCGTCGGCCCGCCGGTCCGCTTCGACGGTGATGACGTCACCATGGCCGAAAGCCGCAAGCTGGCCCATTCTGACCGGCCGCTTCCCGGCCCCGGCGGTGCCGGATCCGGCAAGCACGTAGCCCAGGGCGTTGAAGTCCGGCCGCCACGGCAGCCGCAGCTGGGCTCCGGGCTCAAGGGTCGCGTGCAGCAAGGTGATCGGCGTATGCGTGACGCCGGGACCCTGATGGCCGGCCACCTGGCCGGCGATGACCCGCACCAGCGCGCCGCCATCGGGAGAGCTCAGCAGCGCGACTTGGCCGGCCCTGATGTCCTGATAGCGAGGGCTGGTCATCTTCATCCTGGCCGGCAGGTTGACCCAGAGCTGGAAGCCGTGGAAGAGCCCGCCGCTGGAGACCATGTCCTCGGGCGGCTCCTCGATGTGCAGAATCCCGCCGCCTGCGGTCATCCACTGCGTGTCACCGTTAGTGATCATGCCGCCGCCGCCGTTGGAGTCCTGGTGACGGAAGGTTCCGTCGATCATGTAGGTGACGGTCTCGAAGCCGCGGTGCGGATGCCAGGAAGTGCCCTTCGGCTCACCGGGTGCGTAGTCGACCTCACCCATCTGGTCCATGTGGATGAACGGGTCAAGGGCCCGCATGTCGATCCCGGCGAACGCGCGCCGCACCGGGAAGCCTTCGCCTTCGTATGCCGACGGCGCCGTGGTCACGGCCAGCACGGGACGGTCGGCTGCGACGGCCGGGTCGGGCTCCTGGATGCGCGGCAGGACCAGGGTGTCCTTGACAGTGACCGCTGGCATTGTGTCCTCCTTAACAAGAGCATCGCACGCCTGCCCGGCCGGGACAGCCGGGCAGTGCCTGCACCGGCGGCAACGGTAATTGAACTCGCAACATTCCCGTCGGCCGCACTGGTCAGTTCGGGTTGTACGGCGAGTACCTCAGATCCGGGGCGGGCGTGGAGGTGAGCGACCGCAGCATCATGGTCTCCCTGGAGAGCAGCGCGCGCTCTGAGGTCAGCCGGCTTGCCGCGTCGGCCGCACCGAGCAGCGCCTGCTTGTCGTGCAACCCGATAATCATTGATGCGGCTATCAGGTAGGACAGCAGGACGGGATCGTCCGGCAGATCCGGGATCGCGAGCTGAGCCGGTCCGTGCGCGGCGAGAGCGCTGAGATACGCGCGGAATGCGTCCTGCACGGCGCGCGCCGCCCGGGCCGCGGCGCCCTCATCGCCGGCTTCATCGGATAGCAGGTCCACCTTGCCTTGCAGGTACGGCCTGGAGTCGTCAAGATCAACCAGCCGGAAACGCTGCGTGCCGGCCGTCAAGAGATCGAACCGGCCGGCTTCGCGCTCGGTAACCTGGCGAACTGTCGCGATGCAGCCGATCTGATAGAGCGCGGAGACGCCGTCTAGGCCGGTCTCGCGGCCCTCGCGGATCGCGAGAACACCGAAACGGCGCGGCTCGGGTTCCGCCAGGAGGTCGCGGACTAGCTGGCGGTACCGATCTTCGAAAATGTGCAGTGGCAGTAGCAAGCCGGGAAAGAGCACGGTGCCTAGCGGGAAAAGCGGCAGCGTCTCGCTCATGCCCCGACACTATGCCGGCCATGGTGAGCGGGCGAATAACGGCGCCTGCCGCTGCCGCAACGCCTGGGCCGGCCGCAAGGCGGCTGCCGGGCCCCGCGATCAGGCATGCGCGCGGCGGTAGTGCGCGGCAAGCACGTCCTCGCCGAAGTCACTACGGGGACGGCGCAGCACCGTGTGCGCGTGGTTGCCGCCGCTGCTGGTGTTGTCGTACTCGATCAGCAGGTCGTCACCCTGTACCCGGTAGTAATGTCGCCGGCCGGGTGCCGTCGGGCCTTCCCAGGCGAAATGCAGTTCTCCGCCGGTCACCCTGGCGGCTTCGCGGGCCGCCAGGCCGTCGGCCAGCCTGCCGAGGTAGAGCGCGACAAGCTGCCAGAGGACCGCTCGAGGAGTCGGCCCGAGCCTGGCCGCGGCGATGCCGGACGGCTCGATGTGCTCGGCCGCGCGGGGCCTGGTCCCGGTGCGGATATCGGGAGGCGCCTGATCTGATACCACCGCGGCGGCCCGCCCGTCCGGGCCGAGCGCGTCGAGGAGCGCGCGCGCCAGATCCTCCTCCGGGGCGAGCGGCCGGGACACCACGCGGCCGGCGTAGCTGACGCAGGCGGGGTTCGCCCCCAGGAAGATGGGGGCGGGGGAGACCTGATCGCCGATCAGGGTCATGGTGACCGATACGTGGTGCCCTTCGAACCGCCACGACCATGGCTCGTCACCGGCTGGGTTGCCGAAGACGGCGACCCAGTAGTCGCCGCTGTGCCGGCCCCGCTGCCAGCCCTCGCGGCGGTCGAGCACCTCCTCCAGGGCGATGACGGCCATGGCCTGCGCGTAGGCAGGCTCGCTCAGCGCGGTGGCCAGCAGCCGGTGGGCGGCCTTGCGGCCGGCCCGGTCCATGTCCGCGATGCAGGCGCCGGGGCGGGGCTGCGGACGGTATTCCAGCCATCGCCGTGCAGCGCCGTCGGCGAAGAGCCGGGCCGCAAGCGCGTGTAGCGGGCCGTCCAGCGCGGCCAGCAGGGTGGTCGCGGCGGACCGCATCTGGCCGGGCAGGGAATCGGCAGCCATGCTCCCGGTATAGCAGCCCTAGCCGCGGTACGGCGACGCCGGCGTTGTCGCGGCCGCTCAGTTACACTGAGCACCTATATCGATACGATAAGTAGTTAGCCGGAGAGGGAATCGCCGGAGGTGCCGAGGATTCTGATAGTTGATGATGAGCCGGACCAGCGGTTCTTGCTCAGGCGGGTCTTGGAGCGGGCTGGGCATGAGGTGACTGATGCCAACGATGGTGCCGCCGCATTGAGGGCCGTGCGCGAGTCGGCGCCGGACCTGGTGGTGACCGACATGATGATGCCCGTCATGGATGGCGCTGAGCTAATCCGGCATTTGCGCGGTGAGCCCGCTACGGCAGGCATCCCGATCCTGGCAGCGAGCGGGGACTGCCATCTGGCCGGCTGCGCGGATGCGATCGTGACCAAACCCTACGAGAGACGCCATCTCCTCGAGGTAGCCGATGGCCTGCTCAGAGAAAGCCGTGATCTGCGTTGAATCGGAAGGCTACCGGCCGGATCCGCAGCGGCATCCCGGGCCTGGACGAGCTGATGAGCGGCGGGGCGAAAGAAGCTGACGCCACCCTCGTCACCGGGCCGTCAGGCGTCGGCAAGACCATCTTCGGGCTGCGCTGGACCGCGCAAGGGCTGGAGCAGGGTCAGCACCGTGCACGCGAACCTCGGGGCAAGTCCGGTCAGCCGCATCGTCATCGACAGCGTGGCGCAACTGGTTCTCGCCGCCCGCGTATGGCAGCGCTTCCCCGCCTACATGCGCAGCCTCGCCGGACTGATCCGTGCGCCCGGCAGTTCCTTGCTGGTCACCGGCGAGACGACCGGACATGGGCTGACGGCCCAGTCCCTGGAAGGGCTCATGTTCTTGTTCGACAACGTTGTTCATATGCAGTGCATCGCCGTATCCCGCCAAGCCCGCCACCCTAATGCCGGCGCAGCGTTCCTGCAGCCGGCTGAATTCATGATGCGGTCGGCCCGCGCAGACCGTCAGAACACCGGGAGCGTAAACAAATGCCTGCAAAGGTAGCAAATACTGCAGTGCGTATCGTCACGGCCGCTATCACGGCCGCTATCACGGTGGCGCTCGGCGCGGGTCCCGCGGAGGCAGCGCCGGCCGCGAGTCGAGATGTTCCCGTGCCGTGCGGGGCGGGTGCGCTGGCGGCCGGCATCACCGGCGCGGGCGCCGGCGCAATCCTGAGCCTCGCACCACACTGCACCTACAAGCTGGCTGCTGCCCTGCCCGCCATCAGCCAGGATCTCACCATCCGGGGTAACCGGGCGACGATCGAGCGCAGTTACCGAGCTGGCATCCCGGCCTTCAGCATCCTGACCGTCAGCGCGGGCGCCGACCTTGCCATCGGCAACCTGAACTTCCGCAATGGCGGTTCCGCCGGAAGCGGTCGGCCGACTGATACCCCGGCCGGCGGCGCCATCGACAACAATGGCAACCTCACGGTGCGAGGGGGTAATTTTACCGGCAACAGCGCATCAGATGGCGGCGCAATTCAGAACGGGGAGGGCAGCCTGACCGTCCGGGATGCGGCATTCGCCGGTAATAGCGCCGTCAACGGCGGAGCGGTTGAGAACAACGGTACTATGCTGCTGAGCCGAAGCACCATAACCGGTAATACGGCCAGCAATCTGGGCGGCGGCGTGGCAACGGCCGGCGACGCGACGGTGGCCGACAGCAGCCTTACCGGGAATACCGCGTCCCAAGGCGGTGGCATGTGGACCACGGTCACCGCCCATGTGACCGGCGGCGGGTTCCGCGGCAACAAGGCGGCCGCGGGGGGCGGAATCTTCAACGACAACTCGATGACACTGGCGGGCAGCCAGGTCGTCGGCAACAAGGCGGCATTCAGCGGCGGCGGCGTCTACAACGACCTCTTCGGGGATGCGACGGTGACGGGCACCAGCTTCCGCCAGAATCATGCGCTGACCGGCGGCGGCATCGAGAACGAGGATGTGGCGACGCTGTCCCGTAGCCAGCTGTACGGAAATACCGCCGGGCAATTTGGCGGCGGCGTCTACAACGATTGGGTGCTGACCGTCGCGGACAGCCAGATCGTCCGCAATATGGCGGCAACTGGCGGTGGCGGCTTCTACATTGGCGACGACTTCGGCCCGCCCGGCACGCTCGCACTCTCGGGGTCTGTCGTGTTCGCGAACCAGCCCGACAACTGCGAGGGATGCGAGCTCAATCGCAGGCTACTCAGGCCGGCGCCCCGGGTTCGCCGGCCGACCGGCCGCCGCTGGCCCGGTGGCCGCCGGATGACCGGCGTCGTCGCGGCTGCGCACAGCCGAGCAGCGGCGCAGCGCTGATCTGTCACAGTGGCAGGCCGGCCTCGAGGTGCGCCAGGGCGGCATCGATCCGGTCGAACATGTCGGCGGCGCTCAAGCCGGGCTGCCCGAGGGTAACCGCCATGATCACGCCGATGATGGCGCCGGCCACGTTGCGCACGGCGAGATCCCCAGGATCCCGGCCGGCCCGGCTGGCAAGGGCAGCTGCCATTACGTCGATGGTCCGGGTGAACTCATCCACCGCCCGGGCCCGAACCTCCGGGACGGACATGCTCAGCTCGATGGTCTCACTTAGCCGGGCCAGCTCCCCGGGACCCATCCCGGCGAGCATCGTCCTGGTCGCCGCGCGCATGGCGGCGATCGGGCCGAGCCCGGCAGGCTGCGCCTCAAGCGCCGCCAGCGTGACGACGTCCAGGTCGTCCTGCAGGACGACGTCCTCCTTGGTTGGGAAGTAGCGGAAGAACGTCGCCGGGGAGACCTCGGCGGCCGCCGCGATCTGCTCGACCGTGGTCGCCGAGTAGCCCCGCTCGCGGAAGAGGCGCAGGGCGTGCTGCCGGATGGCAGCGCGGGTCTTCGCCTTCTTCCGCTCGCGGAGCCCCATTGGCTTTACCGCGTCGGCCAGCTCGCTCATGGTCGTCATTCTGCCCTGGCGGCGTCGCGGGGCCTAGCAGCCACGACGCCCGCATCCGCCAGATCGCCGCCGGCGCTGCGGCCAGGGCCCGCGGACGCGGCGCCGGTCGGCGCCCAGCGCGGCAGGAACGCCAGCCCCAGCAGGGCGGACGCCACGGCAATCGCCGCGCACACCCCCAGCATCACGTCCATGCCGTGGGTATACGAGACGCCCACGGCGCAGCAGCGGCGCGGAGCCGACCGCATGCGCGATCGTCACGCCGCCGGCCACGCTGCTGCGTGCGGCGGCAGCGGCCGAGGCGGGAAGCCCGGCTACCGGGAGCCCGCTGCGGTAGACGGAGTCCAGCACCGTGCCCAGCACCGCCACGCCGATAGTGGCGCCGACCTGGCGCAGCGCGGTGATCAGCGCGGAACCTGAACCGCCGACCCCGTGTACGCGCAGGCCAGAGATGCCGCGCCGAACAGGGTCAGCGCTCCGGTCAGCAGCTTCTTGCGGCCGAACCGGTCACCGAGCAGCCCGGCGGGCAGCAGCGCCGCAGCCAGCACCAGGCTGTACGCGTCGATGAACCACTGCAGGTCGCCCGTCGAGGCGTGCAGGTCACCGGCGAGCGTGGGCAGCGCCAGGTTGAGGACGGTCAGGTCAAGCCCGACCACGAGCACGCTGAGAGCCAGCGCGCCAAGTGCCCACCACCGGCGGTTCTCTAGGTTCTTCATGGTAGTCACCCTCTTCCAATTGCTGCAAGCATTTGGAGGGTACATATATTTGAGAGTAGATATCAAGAAATTTAATCGGCTGTTTCAGGCTGGGAACCTGGCCCTCGGCGACGGATTCACTGGTAGCGGGAGGTTTACTAGATGAGAAGAATCCCGTCGCGGAAGGAGCCCCACCGTGTCCCGCGTACGTCGGATTTTCGCAGGCGTCAGCGGGTCGCCGGGCAGCCTGCAGGCGCTCAGGTATGCGGCGGGGATGGCCCGGCTGCATGACTCCGCGCTGATCCCTGTCCTTGCCTGGACGCCTCCGGGTGGTGACCTCGCCGACCGCGGCGGCCCGTCCACTTACTTGCGCCAGATCTGGCAGGAGGCCGCGTCGCAGCGGCTTTGGAAGGCGCTGGAGCTGGCCTTCGGCGGAGTCCCGGCCGGGGTGCATGTCGAGCCGATGGTGGTCCGCGGCGACGCGGGCTGCGTCCTGGTCGCCGTCGCGAACGGCGCCGACGACCTGATCGTCGTCGGCGCCGGCCGGCGCGGAACGCTCGGCCGCATCACCGCCTGCCGGGTCAGCAGGTACTGCCTGGCGCACGCGACCTGCCCGGTGGTCGCCGTCCCGCCGTCGGCGCTGGCCCAGATGGGCCGCGGCCTGCGCGGCTGGGCGTTCCGGCACCGCAACATCCGGCTGGACCAGGTGAGCCTGCCCGCGGCCGGCAGCTCGCCGGCCCGCGCGTCCCTGCGCGGCCCCTACTGCCCCTATCGGCCCTGCGCGGCCCGGCCGGGGACCGCGGTGGCCGGGGCCGTGCGCGGTCGGGGGAGAATCATCTCGCCGGACCACGTCAGGGAGGTCGCTGTGCCACAGCCAGAAGGCAAGGAACTCGAAGACATCAGGGCGCGCCGCGAAGAGCTACGCAAGAGGTACCTGCGCCCGGAGGGGGAGCGGCCGAGGAGCACCGTTCGCGGCGTGCACCACCTCGCGCTGATCTGCCGCGACACCGAGGAGACGATTCGCTTCTACCAGGACTTCCTCGGGTTTCCGCTGGTGGAGCTGGTGGAGAACCGGGACTACGCGGGCTCCAGCCACTTCTTCTTCGATATCGGGAATCACAACCTCCTCGGGTTCTTCGACTTTCCCGGTCATGACCATCCCGCGTTCACCGAGACCATCGGCGGGGTGCAGCACCTCGCGATCTCCATCTCGGCCGATCAGTTCGAGGCGGCGAAGAAGAAGCTGGACCAGGCCGGGGTCGACTACCTAGGGCCGGACCGCGGGGTCTTGGACAGCATGTACTTCCGCGACCCGAACGGCATCGGACTCGAGCTCTACCAGGAGGAACTCGGCATCTTCAACGGCCAGCGAATCCTCGACTGATCGCCGCCCGGCCCGGTGGCCGTCCCGCGGTAGCGGCGCTAGCGGAGCTCGCGGCGGATGACGAGCCGCAGGCCGGACCACACCTGGTCGATGGCGCAGACCTTATTGTCGACCAGGCCGGTCGGTAGCGCGATCTCGCGCACGGCGTGCTCGGTCATGTCGGTGGGCACCTTCGACGCGCGCTTCGGCCAGGCGATCCAGAGTCCGCAGGCGGGGGCCATCCGGGCCCGCAGCGAGCCAAGCCGTGCCGCCAGCTCGGCGGGCGACAGCACGAACCAGACGATCACGTCCAGCGGCGTAGTAATAGGGCGAAGCGCAGGAGGCGCGTGTTCTGCCGGTGGTAGCTGAGACGGGGACGTCCTCCTGGTGCGATTGTTCGGGCTTGGTGTCCCAGGCGCAACACAGGAGGACGTCCTATGGGCAAGGGTAATGGCATGACGCGGGGGGACCGCAGGCGGAACGCGCGGCGGGAGCAGCTGCGGGGAATGCTGCCGCGTGACGGCGCGGTGATCGGGATCGACCTGGCTGATGAGAAGCAGGCGCTCGCGGTTGTTGATCATGATGTGCGGGTGCTGGCGCGTAAGACGGTGCGGGTGAAGGCGTTCCGGCTGGGCGAGGCGCTGGACTGGGCGGCGGGGCAGGCCGGGGCGAAGGGGTTCAGGTCGGTGACGGTGGCGTGCGAGCCGACCGGGCCGCGGTGGCTGCAGGTGCAGCGGCTGTGCGCGGAGCGGGGCCTGCCGATGGTGTGCGTGCAGCCGCTGGTAACGCATATCGCCCGCCAGCAGCAGGATTACACGACGCACAAAACCGATGAGGCTGACTGCGTGATGATCGCGCGGCTGGCCGCTGAGCTGCACTGCTATGTTCCCGGGGAGCTGGATGAGGTGTGGGCGGATCTGCGGCACCTGGGGCGGCGCCGCGCCGCGCTGATCACCTCGGGCACCGCGTCGGTGCAGCGGGTCCGGGACTTCCTGTCGGTGGCCTGGCCGGTGGTGACCGAGGCGTGCGCGCAGCCGTTTGAGTCGATGACCTGGCTGGCGGCCCTGCAGGTGGTGGCCTCGCGGTGCGGCGGCCAGCCGGAGGAACTGGCTGATCTCGGCGTGGAGGCCTTTACCGGCCTGGTCCGGTCCGCCGTGCCCGGCTGGGGCGGGCAGCGGATCCACGGCCCGGTATGCAAGACAGTGTTCGCTGCGCTGACCAGCACTGAGGGCGTGGTGCGCGCGCACCGCCGCGGGCTGCTGCGCCGGATCGCCGCCGAGCTGGGCGACCTGCAACGCGCCCGCGCCCAGCAGCGGGACACCGAGGCCGCCCTGGCCGCCGCCCTGGCCAGCCTCGGCCTGGCCCGGCTGGGCGACATACCCGGCCTGACCGTGACCGGGGCAGCGGCGATCTTGGCCGAGACCGGCGACCCCAACCGGTACGACACGTCATCATCGCTGGTCAAGCACGCCGGGATGTCCCCGTCCGATAACGCTTCGGGCGCCTTCGATGGCGAGGCTCACATCTCCCGCCGCGGCCGTCCCAGCCTGCGCCTGACCGCGTGGCGCGCCGTGTGGCCGATGCTGATCCACAACCCCGTCATGGCAGCGAAATACCAGGCCATGACCGCAGCCGCCGGCCAGGCCGCGGCCGTTGCCCAGGACGACGGCGCCGGGCGGGCCGGGCACGCCAGCGCGGCCGCCGAGGCTGCCCGGCGCCGCCGCGCCAAGGCCCGCGTGGCGTGCGCCGCCGCGTTGCTGCGCTGGATCTACTCCATCGTGGTCCACGGCACCAGCTGGGACCCTGATGTCGCCGCCGGGCGCAAAGACCACCAGGCTGCCCCCCGCTACCTGGAGGCAGCCTGACCAGCGCATACCGCACCACGTCACCAGTGCCCTAGACCAGGCTTCCCTCCAGATGAGGGGAGAGCGAGCCCGCCCCGGCGTCGAGGACCAACCTCGTGAGACACCCTGGGCAGCTCTCCCCTGGTCGCCCGGAGCTTCTCACCAGCTCGGTTGAACGCTGTCGGGGCAGGCCTTCACGGCCGAGCCCGCTTGCACTACGTAGAGCGAGAAGCCCCAGGCCACAAGGCACCCGCGCTACCGCACCACCCAGGCACGAGCATCCGCCCGGGCGGGCGCCAGCATGCCCGCGAACGGCCCAGCCACCGCAACCACCCCCGGACCAGGGGCCACAAGCGCCAGCCGTACCAGCACCCGCCCAGGCCAGCACCACCGAAGCAAGATCAACAACGAATTCCCCGCAGTACCGCTTGACACACGTCCTCTTACGCTGGTGTCTCCGGCCAGCCCGTCCTGCACGGTCACCGGCTCCGGCAAGGGCGCTAGCAGGTCGGCGAATCCGGCCGGAGCGTCGATCAGCGCGATCGCGTGGCCCGCCTTGATGCCGAGCTTCCGCGGCAGCGGCGTCCCCGAGTAACCGGCAGGCGGCGCCGACCTGGAACTCTCCGCCGCCATGGTCTCCTACCTCCGCGAACGTCATCTTGTCACCAACTTGTAACGGGCGTCAGGCACAACATCAGAATGACCGCGCCGCCCGAGCGACCATCCGACCGTGCCTGCCTGGCCTCCTGGAGCTGGCAGCCGACGAGGCCGTGCTGCCGGCCGGAAGCCGCCTCGCCGACGAGCGCCGGCCGGGCCGGCAATGCTTCCTGATCATCGACGGCCGGGCCGCGGTGGAGCGGGCGGGTCGTGGCTGCGGAGCCTCGGCAGCGGCGATTTCGTCGGCGACGTCGGCGAATCCGGCCGCCCGCTGCCGCCGGCGGGGGTGACCGCCCGGCTGGAAACCCGGGCGCGCGTGCTGGTGATCGATTCCGACCGGCTGGCTGCCATGATCGACGCCGAGCCTGCGCTGGGCGCCGCCTGGCGGGCTCTGACCGGCACGTCCCGGCGGGCGGGGGCAGGCGCACAGGGACGTGGACGGGCGCCGGGGCCGGGTCGGCCAGCCGGCCGGGAACGGGTAACCAGGCGGGGGCGGGGCGAGTGGCTGAGGCAGCCCGGTGGCCGGCCTCGGCCACTCGCCTCCCCGGTGCCCGGCGACGGCTAGGAAACGACCGTCGGGTAGTCGAATCCGCCAGCCCGGCGGTTGTAGTCGGCGATCAGTCCGGCCAGGGTGGAGATGGCGATCTCGGCCGGCGTGTGGGAGCCGATGTTCAGGCCTATCGGCCGGTGCACGCGGGCGATCTCACCCGGCGGCACGCCGAGCCCGGCCAGCGCGGGAACATGCGGTGCCGGGTGATGGGCCTTGCCCAGCACGCCGATCCAGCGGGCCGGGCTGGCCAGCGCGTCGCGGAGCATGGCGCCGAGTTCCGGCCGGTGGTGATCGGTGACCACGACGTCCGCGGCCTGGTCGAGGGACGCGGGTATCCCGGTCTCGGCCGTGAGGCCGGCCTTGAGCGCGGCGGCCGCCTGCTTCGGGTCGGGGTCCACCAGCACCGGGCGGAACCCCGCGTCGCGGCCGAAATGCAGCAGGTAGCTGGCGACGGGCGAGAAGAACACCGCGACGAGCGTCCGGTTGTTCGCGGCGGACGGAGCATGCCCGTGCGCGACCGCGCAGGCAGGGTCCTCGTGAATGCTGGTCATGCTGTCGAGCTTGCCACGGGAACCGCCCCCGGGTGAAGTCCGCCTGCGCCACGTGCCGCGCCGAGCTGACCTGCGGCCGCCTGACAATCCGGATATGACATCCGTCCAAGTATTTCTGTAAATTTTTACGTGACAATTGTGCTGCGCAGAAAAACAGAGCTCGCTGCAGACGTGAATTCCCGCGGATTCGTGCTGGCCAATGCTAATTTTGCAATCCGGGAGCCATGAAACATCCACCTTCAGGTTTTCCGAATTCTCTCCAGTATGCATCCATTGCCCCGACGGAGGGTTCATGCACAAGAAACTCGTGCTTTCCGCAGCAGTTATTGTTACCTTTGCGGCTTCTATGGCCCAGGCCCAGGCCCAGGCCAAGCCAGTACCCAGGCCGGCACTTGCCGTGCGCGCGGCGAAGGCCCTGACACCCGCCTACATCATGAAGCACGCCGTTACGCCGGCCATGCGGGCGGCGGCGGCCAAGCGAGCCGCGGCGCTCGGGCTGCGCAGCGCGACAGCCACCGGGACGCGCACCGGAGCGCGCCCCAATGTGCTGACCCCGAACGCCCCGCCCGATTACTTCGGTCCGTATCCCAACTATGCCAACAGCCCGCTGCCCGAGATCGATCCGACGACGCATAATGTGGTACCGGGGACGGGAATCCGGAAGTTCTTCGACTCCCTTCCGGGAGTAGGCCCGGACAACGCTAACAATCTGGGGAATTACATTCCAGCCGCGGCACCGGATACGACCACATATCCCGGCAGCGACTATTACGTGATCGCGCTGAAGCGGTACACGCAGCGCATGAGCAGCGACCTGCCGCCGACCGAGCTGGACGGCTATGTCCAGCTCAACAAAGGGACGGACAGTAACGGCAACAACACGGTCGCGCCGCCGAGCAAGCCGTACTACCTCGGCCCGATGATCGTTGCCCAGCGGGACCGGCCGGTCCGCGTCAAGTTCATCAACATGCTGCCCACCGGCAGCGGCGGGAACCTGTTCCTGCCGGTGGACAAGACCATCATGGGCGCGGGGACCGGGCCGCAGGGCGGCAGCACGACGTATCCCGAGAACCGTGCCGACATGCACCTGCACGGCGGATTCACGCCCTGGATCAGCGACGGAACGCCGAACCAGTGGATCACCCCGGCCGGCCAGAACACCCCCTACCCCAAGGGCGTTAGCGTGCAGAACGTTCCCGACATGCCCGACCCCGGGCCGGGCGCGGTGACCTTGTTCTACACCAACCAGCAGAGCGCCAGGCTGATGTGGGTTCACGACCACGCCCTGGGGATCACCCGCCTCAACGTCTACTCCGGCGAAGTGGCACCCTATGAGCTGCAGGATCCGACCGAGCGGGGACTGGTCACCGACGGGGTAATCCCCTCCGACGAGATGCCTCTGGTCATCCAGGACAAGACCTTCGTGCCGGATGACGCCCAGCTGGCCGCCGAGGACCCGACCTGGGACAAGTCCAAGTGGGGCGGCCTGGGCAACCTGTGGTTCCCGCACGTCTACATGCCGAACCAGAACCCCGGTGACATCACCGGCTCGGCGCCGATGGGCCGGTGGGACTACGGCCCGTGGTTCTGGCCGCCCTACACCGGCCTCACCCACGGCCCGGTCACCAACCCGTACTACGATCCGGCCAACGCGCCGTGGGAGCCGAAGCAGGTCCCCGGGATGCCGGCGCCCACCATTGTCCCTGAGTCGTTCTTGGACACCCCAGTGGTCAACGGGACTGCGTACCCGTATCTCAAGGTGCAGCGCAAGGCCTACCGGTTCCGCATCCTGAACGCATCCAACGACCGCACGTGGAACCTCCAGCTGTACTACGCGAAGTCCAACGGCCCGATGTGGAATCCGAACGGTACCCTGAACGACGCCAATGCCGGCGAGGTCCCGATGGTCGCGGCGGTCAAGACAGACGGCTACCCGCCGACCTGGCCGACCGACGGCCGGGACGGCGGGGTGCCGGACCCGAAAGCGGCCGGCCCGCAGATGATCCAGATCGGTAACGACGGAGGCATCCTGCCCGCGCCGGTGGTCCTGCCGAACCAGCCGGTCAACTACGACTACAGCCGCCGCAGCATCACGGTGCTCAACGTCACGGACCACACCCTGGTGCTCGGCCCCGCCGAGCGGGCCGACGTGATCGTCGACTTCTCGCAGGTGCCGGCCGGCGCCAAGCTGGTCATGTACAACGACGCGCCCGCGCCCGTGCCGGCCTTCGACCCGCGCTATGACTACTACACCGGGGACCCGGACCAGACCGAGACCGGCGGCGCGCCGACCACGCAGCCCGGCTATGGCCCGAACACCCGGACCGTCATGCAGTTCGACGTGCAGGCAGGGACTCCTGCTCCCGAGTTTGACCTGGCCAAGCTGCGGGCACAGCTGCCGATCGCGTACGGAAAGGACGAGCCGAAGCCGATCGTGCCGGAGCAGGCATACGACGCGGCCTTCGGCACCACCACGCCTGCCGACACCTACGCCCGGATCCAGGACACGAGCCTGAACTGGCCGGGCCTGACCAAGCCGATGCCCATGCAGCCGAAGGCGATCCAGGAACTCTTCGACACCGACTATGGGCGGATGAATTCGAGCCTCGGGACGGAACTGCCGAACACCAACGCCACGACGCAGACGACGATCCCGCTCAAGTACCTGGATCCGCCGACCGAGGTCATCAAGCCATCCCAGGTCGGCACGCAGATCGGGTCGCTGAACGACGGCACCCAGATCTGGAAGATCACCCACAACGGGGTGGACACGCACGCCATCCACTTCCATCTATTCGACGTGCAGCTGATCAACCGGGTCGGCTGGGACGGCGCCATCAAACCGCCCGATCCCAACGAGCTGGGCTGGAAAGACACCGTCCGGATGAACCCGCTGGAGGACGCCATCGTGGCGCTGCGCCCGATGGTCCCGAAACTGCCGTTCAAGGTGCCCGATAGCATCCGCCCGCTGGACCCGACCAGGCCGCTCGGCACCACCACTCAGTTCACCGGAGTGGATCCGGTGACGGGCAACCCGATCACGGTCACCAACGAGATGTACAACTTCGGCTGGGAGTACGTCTGGCACTGCCATCTGCTCGGTCACGAGGAAAACGACATGATGCGCCCGATGGTGTTCATGGTCTCGCCCGCCTCACCGACCAGCCTGGCCGGCTCGGTGACCGCGCCTACGACGGTGAGACTCACCTGGGCGAACAACGCTACCTACCCGACCGCGACCCAGATGACGATCCAGCGGGCGACCAACGCGGCCTTCACGCAGAACCTGACGACATTCACCACGACGGGAACGGCCACAACGTACACGGACAGCACCGTGGCGTCGGGCCAGACCTACTACTACCGGGTCAGGGCGGAAAATGACGTCAGCTACTCCACGTGGTCGAACACCGTAACGGTGACCGTGACCTCGCCGGTGCCCGCGCCGACCAACCTGTCAGCGAGAGCGACCAGAAGCGGCGCCACGCGGGCGAGGGTGGACCTGGCGTGGGCGGAGAGCCGCGCCGCCACCGTCACCGGCTTCACGGTCCAGGCGGCGACGGACTCCGCGTTCACCACGGGAGTCATGACCGCGACAGTTTCCGCACGGACCCGGGCGCACACCTTCATGGGCTTGCTGCGGCAAACGACGTACTACTTCCGGGTGCGGGCGCTGAACGGATCCGCGGCTTCAGCCTGGACAACGGTGTCCGCCCGGACACCTTGATGGTCGCCGTCGCGGGAGGGTAGAGACCGATTCGCTCGGCTAGCGCCGCACCGGCCGACGGGACTTCATGTCCGCCGGCCGGTGCGGTCTGGCCGGCCGGGCTGGCTGCCCGGACGGAGCCTGGCCCGGTCCGGCGCTAGCTTGGCAGCACGGCCAGCACGGCCAGCACGGACTCGCGGAGCGGATCCATCCTGGCCCCGGCCGCGCGCCGGGCCTCGGCCAGCCGGCCGCTGCGCACCGGCTCGACCACCTCCAGGTAGGCCTTGAGCTTCGGCTCGGTGCCGCTCGGCCGGATCACTACCCGGCCGCCGGCCAGCCGGTAGCTCAGCACGTCCGCGGGCGGCAGCCCGGCTGTCCCGTCGGCCAGGTCGGTCACCGAGGTCACCGCGAGCGCGCCGAACGCGTCCGGCGGCCGGGCCCGCAGCCGTGCCATGATCTCGTCCGGTGCACTGGTCCGCAGGGTGAGCTGCCCGGTCAGGTGCACGCCGTGCGTGACCTCCAGGGCGTCATAGACATCGAGCAGCGAATCGCCGGCCGACCTGGCCCTGGCGGCCAGGCTGAGCACGGCAAGAGCGGCCCCGATACCGTCCTTGTCGCGCACCACCGTGCCGATCGTGTACCCGAGCGCCTCCTCGTAACCGAAGGTGAAACGGAGATTCTCCGCGTCATCGGCGGCCCGGACGATCCACTTGAACCCGGTCAGCGTCTCGGCGTACCTGACGCCCGCCGCCGCCGCGATGCTCGCCAGCAGGGTTCCGGAGACCACCGTGGTCGCCACTAGCCGTTGCTGCGGGTCTGGCCGGGCGGATGTGCGTTCCAGAATGTAGGCGCCGAGCAGCGCGCCGAGCTGATCGCCGGTCAGCGGCCGCCAGCCGCCCGCGGCCTGCGGATCCGGGACGGCGACCGCGAGCCGGTCGCCGTCCGGATCGCTGGCGATAACCAGGTCGGCGCCGGAACTGCGGGCCTGCGCGAGCGCAAGGTCAAGCGCGCCGGGTTCCTCCGGGTTCGGGAAGCTGACGGTCGGAAAGTCAGGATCCGGCGCTGCCTGGGCGGCGACGACACCGGGCGCGGCGAAGCCGGCCTGCTCGAATGCCCGCAGTGCAAGGCCGGCCGCGACGCCATGCAGCGCGGTGTAGACGAACCGCAGCCCGGCCGCGCCGGTCGGCGCGCGGACGCCGGCCGTGACCGCGTCCAGGTAGGCGCGGGCGATCTCGTCGCCGTGCCGGATGATGAGCGGGCTGTCGGCCGGTGCCACGGGCACTTGCGCCAGCGGCCCGAGCGCGCGGATGGCCGCCTCAATCTCGGTGTCGGCCGGGGGGATGATCTGCACGCCGTCACCGAGGTAGAGCTTGTAGCCGTTGTCGGCGGGCGGGTTGTGGCTCGCCGTGATCATGATGCCGGCCGCGGCGGAAAGGTGCGTTACCGCGAAGGCGAGCAACGGCGTCGGCTGCCGCGGCGGCAGCATGTGCACTCGCAGCCCGGCCCCGGCGAGTACCTGGGCTGCCTCCTCGGCGAACTCCGCCGACCGATGCCTGGCATCGCACCCGATGATAACGTCCCCCCAGCTCCCCGCCCCGCCGCGCTCGGCCGCGCCCGGCCCGCCCCGCCCGCCTCCCTGCCCGGCCCCGCCCGCCCGGCCTTCCCGGCCCGGCCCCCCCGCCCGCCTTCCAGGCCCCGCCCCCCCCCTCCGCCTCCCGCCCGCCCCCCCCCCCCCCCCCCCCCCCCCCCCCCCCCCCCCCCCCTCCCCCCCCCCCCCGGGGCGGCGGGGGTGGCCGGGGATGTCAGTCGGTCGCGGAGCCAGCCGGCCAGGGCGGCGGTCGCGCCGCGGACGACCGCGCGGTTCATCCGGTGCGGCCCGGCGGCCACGGCGCCGCGCAGTCCGGCGGTGCCGAATTCCAGCCGCCCGCCGAACCGGTCCGCGAGCTCCGCGGCCGCGGCCGCGGAGCCGGTGGCCAGCAGCGCGCGCAACTCGGCCCGGTCCCGCTCGTCCGGGTCATCGGCGATCCAGGCGTCGACCCGGGCGCGGAGATCAGCAGGGATCATCTCAGCCGATCCCCGGCAGGATCGCAGCAAGCAGCGAGCCCATCCGGACCGCTGCGGCGCGGCCGGCCGCGATGACATCGACATGGTCGAGGCCGCCCGGGGCCAGGCCGGCCGCCAGGTTGGTGACCAGCGAGATGCCGAGCACCTCGGCACCGAGATGGCGGGCGGCGATGGCTTCCAGCGCGGTGGACATCCCCACCAGGTCGGCGCCCAGCGTCCGCAGCATGACTATCTCGGCCGGGGTCTCGTAGTGCGGGCCCGGCAACGCGGCGTAGACGCCTTCGGCCAGGCCGGGATCGGCGCTGCGGGCCAGCGCCCGCAGCCGCGCGGAGTACAGGTCGGAAAGGTCGGTGAACCTGGCCGGGTAGCCCGCCGGCGGCGGATCACCCGCCAGCGGCGAGCATGCCGTGAGGTTGAGGTGATCGCGGATCAGCACTGGCTGCCCGACCTGGTATCCGGCCCGGATGCCGCCGGCCGCGTTGGTGAGCACGACGGCCCGGCAGCCCGCTGCCATGGCGGTGCGCACCCCGTGCACGACGACGGCGACCGGGTGGCCCTCGTACCGGTGCGTCCGGCCAAGGAAGACGTCGCCGGCGTCGTGGACGAGCACGACGCCCACGGTCTCGTCGACGCGTTGCACCAGGAAGGCGACGTTGCCCTCAGCGGCACCGTCCCAGACGAAGTCGGGCTGGAACCGCAGGATGTCGGCCTGGTGGACGCGGAGGAGATGGCGCAGGTACTCGTCGTTCGCACCGACCTCGAGCACATCGTAGGTGTCCTCGTCGTGCCGCGTGGTCACCAGCGAGCGGATGTGCCAGAGGTTGATGCCGCACAGCGCGACGTTCATCGCCACCATCGGCCAGATCCCGAGTGCTGCGTTGAACCCGGCGAGGATTGCCGACGCCACCAAGTTGAGCACCCGGAACCGCAGCACCCGGGCCTGCATGACCGAGTAGATCAGGAGGGCTGATCCGGCCCATCCGATGATGTCCAGCCACGGCATGAGGTGAGGCTAGTCTCTGCGCAGCGGCCGGCGAGCTAACGAGGCGACTCACCGGCTTCGCGCCCTTCGTGTGCGACTATGCCGATCAGACTCGAAGGACGAGGAGCGTCTGGCCGATGAGCGCAGTCGACAGCCTTGATGGGGCTCGAGTGTTGGTGACTGGGCCTTGCGGCTTCATAGGCCCGAATCTCATCGACGAGCTCCTTCGCCGGGGCGCTGTCGTCACCGCTTTGGACCTAGGTTCAGCCGACTGGAGCCGGCTGCCGGACGCGGTCAACAAGATCGTTGCCGACCTGCTGGATCCCAACTCGCTTCCGGACGGCTTGACCGACTACGACGTGGTTTTCCACCTGGCTGCACGCACGGACCTGAACGGTCGATCTGTCAGCGACTACACGGTCAATACCGACGGCACGCGCAACCTGATCGAGGCGATTGCGCGTCAAGGAGGGACGGCTCGTTTCGTGCATTACTCGACCCAACTCGTTGTCGGCCTCTTCGACGAGGCTCGATTTCTCGATGAAACCGAGCCGTACCGGACGAGGACGCCGTACGGCGAGTCGAAGATCGAGTCGGAGCGCCTAGTGAGCGAGCTTTGCCCGGCTCTCGAGATGCCATACACGATCATTCGACCGACATCGGTGTACGGACCGTGGGGGGGCGAACCCTATCGCGAGTTCTTTCGGGCGATAAAGCGCAGGCGATACGTGCACGTCGGCAAAGCCTCCAATCTGGTCAGTCTGGTGCACGTCCAGAATCTCGTTGACCTCACGCTGCTCCTGGCGATCCATCCGGAGGCGGAGGACGAGACCTACTTCGGCAACGACTTTCATCCTTACACCATGCGCGAGGTTGTCGACGCTGCGGCACGGCACTACGGAGTCCGGATCCGACAAGTCCCCGCGTTCGCGCTCGTTGTGATCGCCCACTTGCTCGCGATCCCAAAGCGGCTTGGGCTGAACGTCCCGCTCTATCCATTCCGTTTGCGCAACATCCGCATGACTTACTGCTACGACATTCAGAAGAGCGTCCGACTCGGTTACGACCCGCTCTTCGACCTCGACCGCGGAATCAGCCAGACCCTGGACTGGTACGACGCAGCCGATCCGAAGTTCTAGGCCTATATGCGGGAGGAATCCATGCTTCGGCCAACGAAGTCGTACAGCGCGTGCCCGTTGTGCGGTCGAGGAGTTCACGTGAAGTACGAGGGTGTGCCAGACCGGTTGGGTACCTCGGCCTTCACCTACTCGCTGTGTGAGTGCTCCTACTGTGGATTGGGACTGATCAACCCTGCGCCGACCGGTGACCTGTCTCCGTACTATCCGGCGCACTATCTCTCGCAGGAAGAGAGTCGAGCAGGCTCACCCAGCTTGCTGTCACGCGCCGAACGTCTCTATCGGTACAACCAGTACGCGTTCGACTTCAAGTTGCTGGCCCGGGCGAGCAACCTGAGCCTCCGAGAGGCTGATTCGTACATCGATATAGGGTGCGGAAGCGGTGAGCGTGTCTCATACGCGAGCGAGCTAGGTTGCGCGCGAGCCGTGGGCATCGACCGTTACGAGTTTGCCAAACAGTCGTCGCGCGAGAGTGTGGAGCTCATCACGACTGAGATCACGGATTTCCGACCTGCGCAGCGATTTCAGGTCGCCTCGATGTTCCACGTACTCGAGCACGTCGAAGATCCGGTCGGGGTGCTGCGCCACATTCGCAACGCGATCCTTTCTGAGGGTGGACTCGTGATCGTCCAGGTTCCCAACTATGGCTCGATCGAGCGTCGGATCTTTGGCCGTCGCTGGTTCGGCCTCGATGCGCCAAGGCACCTTTTCCAGTTCGACTCGCGCACAGGGCGCATGGTCCTCGAGAAAGCGGGCTTCGAGGTCATGGCGACGTTCGCAGTCAATGCCACATTTCACCCTGTGACGTTGGTGCCGTCACTGGTGCCTGCCTTGGACGTTCAGCGAATATGGGCCGGGCGAGGATCGAGCCGCTCGAAGTTCATGGCCCAGGTCGTCTGGGTCGTAGCGACCGCCGTGGCAGTCCCAGTGTGTTGGATGCAGAACATGTTGCGCACGGCGTCGATGCTCACGTTGGTCGCGCGGCCGGCTCGAGTCGATTAGATCCCTTGAACGCGAGCTCGATTGTGGTCCACGCGTCGTTTGGCGAGCCAGAGTGCCAGACGCCCAGGCCAGCGCAGGAAGCGGTAGAGGGCGTCCACCGAGGGGGCTCATGTACTTCATCCGCAGTTGGTCGGATTCCTCCATCGAGATGTTCTCGGAACGGACGGTGGCGGAGTCCTCGTGCCAGCGGAAACTCGCCAGTGTTTGGGGACTGCGACAAACCGACCTGAGAACGCAGCCGCAGGAACAGGTCGAGGTCCATGGCGAGCTTCACGCGCTCGTCAAAGCCGCCCGCCTCCACCACGGTGCGAAACGCATGAGACAGCCCGGTTGCGGCACGAGATTCGGTCCCCAGTGAAAATTGCGGCCGCCCAACGCCCGGCCCTGACTCCGGAAGATATGTGATCGTACTCGTCGATGTAGTCGCACCAGCCATAGGCGAGCACCGCGTCGGGTCTGCTTCGAGCGCCGCGACGTCGTTGGAGTGATCCTGGTGCAAGCAGGTCGTCGTCGCCCAACCATCCGAAATACGCGGTGGTCGGCGCCGCGACATGAGTCCTGCTTGAGAGCACCCGACAGCCCGCCGCGACCGGGGTCCGAACGAGACGAGCACCGTATGCTCTTGCGATCTCCTCGACCCCGGATGCTGCAGGGGCAACGATCACGAGGTCGAGGTCAGCGACCTGTTGCGATGCGATGGAAGCCAGTGACTTGGAGAGAAGCTCGGGGCGTCGGCCGAGGGTCGGGACCACGAACAGCGTCTTCATGACTTCCTCACCGATCGTCGGGAACCGTCGTTGATTGGTCACCCGGCCGCTCTGCGCACGCTACACATCTACTCGCGCGGACACGCTATTCCCCGCGGTCGTCCGCGGGCCCGCGACGACTCTGCGCTGTTCGCAGTGCCAGCTCACGCGTCAGCTCCGTGATCTTGGTTTCAAGGTCATACATGTGCTGATAGAGGGACAGAGTCGTGAAGAGAAAGACCATCACGAGCACGTAGAGCACGAGGTCGGTGCCGCGGCCGACTCCCACAGCGTTCGCCACATCGGTGACAGCCAGCGGAAAGAGGACCGCGAAGACGCCCCCGATCGCGACGACGGCGCCGAACAAGCGGCGGAAAGCCAGGTGAGATCCGAGACTTGGACGCCGGAGAAGCATGAACCCGAACGCGACCACGCCCGTGATCAAGATGATCTTGATGATCATCGCGAATGGCGAATCCGGTCGACAGCGAGGTCGTAGACGATGTTGATCGCGTTGCTGTTCCTCTGCCCCTTTGCTCGCGAGTAGTCGGTGTACACCACAGTCGTGGGTGCTTCTCTCCACGACAGTCCGCGGCGGACGATCGCGCCCTCCAACTCGGTGGCGTACGCCATTCGATCTTGACGCAATCGGATCTTGCCGATGCCCGACGGCTCAGGACGCGCAGGCCGTTGTGCGTGTCAGTGAGTTCCAGGTTGGTCGTCGCCCGCGAAAACCGGATGGCGGCCCACAACAGGAGCCTGCGAGACCGCGGCATAGCCTCGGTGCTTCCGGGCGAAGCGTGACGCCAGGACGACGTCGACCCCGTGCTCTCGCGCAAGCTGCACCATGCTCACGGCGTCTTCTACCCTGTGCTGTCCGTCGGCATCGAACGTGACGCAGTACTCCGCCCCGGTCTGCATGCGGATGTAGTCGAACCCTGTCTGGAGCGCCGCCCCCTGCCCGCGGTTGACGGCGTGTCGCACGACAGTTGCGCCAGCTGCGTGAGCCACTCCGTCAGTGCCATCGGCGCTTCCGTCGTCGACGACGACGATGTGATCGAAGACTGCGCGCAGGTCGGAGACTGTCTTCGCCACGACGGACGACTCGTTGAACGCCGGGACCAGGACGCACACGCTCTTCGTGTCCATCGGCTCCCCTGGCGTAGTCGGACGAGAAGACGAGGGGAAGTCCCGAATTGGTACATGCCGGACCATCAGCGAGGAATGATGGCTGTTAGGTACCACCCGGCCTAGTCAGAAATGACTACGAGTTCGGCGCGTGCTCGGAGCGCCATCCAGACGGCGAAACGGAGCGGTCCATTGTGGCAAGTCCGAGAGGAATTGACCGCAGCGATGACGAGCATCGCCACGAGAAGAGGTGCGGAGCCGACCAGTCTGTCGTTCCGGACTCATCTGGTCCCGCGCTGAACGTGGAGAACGTTGAGCTCGCTCACGAGGTGCATCACGATCCACGCTGCCAACCACGGCACCAGAGCCGCATGCGGGAGCGGCCGTCCTGATTGCTCCAGTGCGACCCCGAACAGCAGCAGGATGCCGGCCGTGAAGGGCATCCCGTATCGCCCCTGCCATACCAGACCGAGGTGGAGAACGAGAGAACGCTCGAGAACAATCGGCACCTCGTACGACGTACGACGACGAACGTGATCGTCAGGATCAGGCGCATCGCCCGCCGATGCGCTGCGCGAACAGCAGCTATCCGAAAGCCCCGAGCAGAACGACGCCGACGGCATACACGGCTGTCGGAGCCGGCTCGTTCCTGAAGGGAAAGGCGCCGATGGCTTGGAGCGGCCACAACAACAATTTGACGGGAAGCAGCTTCCACACGTTCCCGGAGAATGTCGTGCCGGCTCAAGAAGGTATCGTTTCGCTCTGGAGACCGGGCCCAGTACCCCTCGAATTTTTTCGGCCGCCGATCGCGGCAAGCAACGGCGAGCTACTCGGCCGGTGCGCGGGGCGCGGCGACGCCAAGGTCTCTGGGCCCTGACGAGGAGACCTCCGGCGGCCAGGATGAGAAACAGCCATGCGATGCCCAGAGTGTGGGCATTGACGAGGACCGCAGCCGAAGCAGCCAGACCTGCATAGCAGGGTGTGGATCGCCTCTGGGCCTTGAGAAGACTCAGCATGGCGGCCCAGACGGCTACCCCTGCGCCCATCTCGATTCCGTTCGGCGCGGCCAAGGAGGACGAGTACACGGTTGTCGGCAGTGCGGTGAGCACGACCTCCTTAACCACGGGCCAGTTTGTTCGGGCGCCGACCGCTGCCACGTACACGGCGAATGTGAAGAGCGCCGCACACATGAGTGCGGCACTCGCACGCATGGCGAACAACGCTCCGTCGCCATGCGCGACTTGGAGATCGTCCCGACGATCCAGTAGAAGGACGGGTTGTAACGCGAAGCTGCGCTCGCAATGAGCACGTTGCCATCCGGCAGCTTTCTACCGGTCGGCAGTTGTACGGGCCCGTGTAGGGAAGGACGACGCAAGCTGGGCGAGCCGCCTCGGCGATGTCGGCTCTTACCGGGATCAAGTCGCCGCGCGCAAGGCTCACAGGCAAGGCGCTCTGGCGTGGCCCGAAAGCGCCCCTGGGACACCGAATCCGCGCGAAAGGCGTGGTCGAACTCGTCGATTCCCGCGTAGGCCGGCATCACGAGGATCCAGCCTGTCTGCAGGAGCATGAACCCGACTGCAGCAAGGAGGGCCAAACGACCCGCCGAGGGCATACGTGGCCGGGAACGCTGGCGGAAGGCTACGGTCAACGGTCGGAAGTCCATACAGCCTTTCGGCAGAGTCCAGTCGCCGGGGCTCGCCGGCGTAGCAATCCTCGACCTCAGGACTGGCCTCGAGTTGCCTGTTTGGTGAAAAAGCTTCAGTCCAGGCCGAGCGAGAAGGCGGACTCCAGATCGTGCTGGGAGTAGGCCCGGAACGCGATGTGGGTCTCGGTCTCGAGGACGCCCGGGACCTTGTTGAGCGGTCGGCGATCGACGGTGGCGACGTCGTCGTGGTCGCGCACGCGGACCATCGCGATCAGGTCGATCTGGCCGGTCACCGAGTAGACCTCGCTGACGCCGTCGAGCGCGGCGATCGCCTCGGCGACCTCGGGGATGCGGGCGACGTCGGCCTTCACGAACACGATGGCGGTGATCATGAGAGCAACCTACCTTCAGGGCTGGTGCACCGTCGGCATCGACCGACGCTCGTCGAACGGGACCAGGCTGAGCCGGGACTGCTCGACGGAGTCGTGAGCGGCGAGGTGGCGGCTGGCTCCCTGGACCGGGCAGCTCCACTCGCCGTCGACGTGGACCAGCCGGATGCCCGGGCTCTCGAGCCAGCGCAGCACCTTCTCGGTCTCCTCGGCGAACGCCGCCGGGCGTCGGGCCGACGCCGGGGGAGACGGTCTCGGACGTCAGCCGGAGCTGGTCGACGTAGTCGCGGGCGTGCGAGCCGGGCGGGATCACTCCGGCACCTGCCAGGCGTCCGTGGCGGACCACGTGGACGGCCCAGCGGCCGTTGTCCTCGCGGCGGGCGGCGACCAGCTCGGCACAGCGGGTCAGCGCGGTCAGGCGCTGGGTGCGGGACGCCGCCCGGACGAAGGACGCGAGCCGGTCGCGATGGACGCCGGCGTCCTCGTAGCGCTCCTCGGCCGCCAGCGCCCGCATCCGGGTCGCGATCGCCTCGACGACGTCGTCGGCCCGCCGCAGCAGGCTGTCGCGGAGGTCGGCGACCATCAGCGCATAGGTGTCGAGGTCGATGCTGCCGTCGCAGGGGGAGAGGCAGCGGTCCATCTCGGCGAGCACGCACGCCGAGCGTGAGGGCGCGAGCGGCAGGCGACCGCTGCACTGCCGGATCGGGAACGCCTCGTGGAGCGCGGCCAGCGACTTCTCGGCGCGCTTGCGGGAGGAGAACGGGCCGAGGTAGTCGGCGTCGTCGTCGAGCACCCGGCGCACCAGCGACAGCCGCGGCCAGGGCTCGTTGGTGAGCTTGAGCCAGTGCACCTTCTCCGGGTGCCGGCTGCGGCGGTTGTAGCGCGGCTTGTGCTGCGCGATCAGCCGCAGCTCGCGGACCTCGGCCTCCAGCGGCAGTCGCGCACTCGATGCCCTCGACGCGGATGGCCAGGCCGACCATCTCGCCCATCCGGGAGCGGGTCTCCGACGCGGTGAAGTAGGAGCGGACCCGGGTGCGGAGGTCGCGCGAGGTGCCGACGTAGAGCACCCGGCCGCTCTCGTCGCGGAAGAGGTAGACCCCGGGAGCGTGGGGGAGGTGCTCGGCGAGGTGTCGCTTGCGCCGCTGGGCCGAGGTGACCCGGGAGGTGAACGTCTGCAGCTCCTCGAGGGTGTGCACGCCCAGGCTGCCGAGTCGCTCGAAGAGGCCGTGCAGCACGTCGACGGTCGCGCGGGCGTCGGCGAGCGCGCGGTGGTTGGGGGTCGTGCTCGACCCGAAGGCACGCGCGAGCGAGCTCAGCTTGCAGTTCGGGGCGTCGTCACGGGTGACGACGCGGCGGGCGAGCCGGGCGGTGTCGAGCACCTCGAAGCCCGGCCAGGGGTGCCCGAGCTGGCGGGCGAAGTGCTGGAGGAAGCCGACGTCGAACGGCGCGTTGTGGGCGACCAGGACCGAGCCGCGGGCGAACTCGAGGAACGAGGGGAGGGCGACGTCGATCGCGGGGCGCGCGGCGACCATCGTGTTGGTGATGCCGGTGAGGACCGCGATGAACGGCGGGATCTCCGCGTGCGGGTTGACCAGCGTCTGGAACTCGCCGATCACCTCGCCGCCGCGGACCTTCACCGCCCCGATCTCGGTGATCATCGAGCCCTGCGAGACCGCTGCTCCGGTGGTCTCGAGGTCGACGACGCAGAAGGTCAGGTCGCGCAGCGGCCGGCCGAGCTCGTCGAAGCTCATCTGGCTCGCCCAGCGCGACGCCGACGGGGGCGACGCGACCAGCGGGGCGGAGTCATGTGTCCGACGGTAGGAAAGATGCGCCGACAGATTTCGGATCGACGCGCGCAATAGGCTGGTCAGATGGGAGTCAGATCCGACCGTGGAGACCGAGGAGAGATCGTGACCGTCGCCCTGCCCGACGCCCACCAGCGCTGGCGCTGCGGCGGCTGCGGCAACCTCACCCGGTTCGACGTCGCCCGCACCCGGCGTACGACGGAGTTCTGGCACTTCGACCTCGCCGGCGACCACCGGATCGAGCAGACCGAGCTGCGCGAGGAGGTCGTCGAGTCGGTGACCTGCCGCTGGTGCGGCCGCGACGACGCGATCGAGGTCGTCGACCGGGCCGGCGTCGAGGCACAGGGCTCGCCGGGCTCATGACGTCCTCGCCCGAGGCGCTTCCCGAGCGGGTCCGCGCACGGGTGATCTCGTTCGCCGCCGACGCGCTCGGGGTGATGCCGGCAGACCAGCTGCCGGGTCCGCTCAAGCGGGCTGCCCGCTTCACGCCGCAGCGGCGGGCCCGGTTCGCCGGCCAGCAGATCCTCGACGAGCTCGCGGCCGACGACACCTTCCGTGAGCGCATCGGCGTACAGGCCAAGGCGCGGCAGCGCGACGCGGCGGCAGAGCTCGCCGAGGGGACGGCCACCGTCGACGCGGCTGCGCTGGCCTTCCTGGTGCAGCCGGAGGGCTGGCACGGCGTGGTCGAGCAGGCGGCGACGCTCGACGTCCCGGACGTTGATGCTCCCCACCACCTGCAGGGGGAGGTGGACGCGTTGCGCCGGCGCCTCGACGAGGCGGTGGCGGAGCAGACCGCGATCCGGCGCTCGGCCAAGGAGGACCTCAAGGCCGCCAAGGCAGAGGTCGCCGACCTGCGTCGCAAGCTCGGTGACGCCCGAGCGCAGACGCGGGCAGCCAGGGTCGAGGCCGAGCAGGCCGCCGCGGACTCCGCGGCGCGGGTCGCGCGGCTCGAGACCGACGCGGCGTCCTCCGAGGCCGAGATCAGGCGGCTCAAGGCCCAGGTCGCCGACGTGGAGGCCGAGCTCGCGCGGGTGCAGCGTGCGACGCGGACGAGCCGCGACGAGGGCACCCTGCGCGCGCGGCTGCTGCTCGACACGCTGCTCCAGGCCGGTCAGGGCCTGCGCCAGGAGCTGGCACTGCCGGTGGTCGAGGGTGCTCCGGCCGATCGGGTCGAGGCACACCTGGCCGAGGCCGGGGCGCGTACGTCGAGCGGCTCGGCGTCGCGGCCGGTGGACGATCCTGCTCTTGTCCGTGAGCTGCTGGCGCTGCCGCGGATGCACCTGATCGTCGACGGCTACAACGTCACCCGCGCCGAGTGGGACGACGTGACTCTCGAGGCCCAGCGCAACCGGCTGCTGCGCGGTCTCGCTCCGCTGGCGGCGCAGTCGGGCGCCGAGATCACCGTCGTCTTCGACGGCACGAACGCCGAGACCAGGCCGCTGGTGCAGCACCCACGCGGGGTGCGGGTGCTGTTCAGCGCTCGGGGCGTGCTCGCCGACGACGTCATCCGCGAGCTCGTCGCCGCGGAGCCACCGGGCCGGCCGGTCGGCGTGGTCACCAGCGACCAGGAGGTCGTCCGCGACGTGCGCGAGCAGCCCGGCGTACGGGTGGTCGGGTCGCGGGCGCTGGTGCGACTGCTGGGTTGAGTCTCATGGGTGGTCGAGCCCAGCCGAGACCCTGGCGGTGGGCGGGGTCTCGACTGATCGCTAGCTCGCTGCTCGACCACCACCCGGAAGGTCTTGTCGGTGGTGGCTGTCACGGTGTTCCTGAGCCCACCCGACGACGGGCGCGAGGAGAGTGAAGACGATGACTGTGCGCATCGACTGCGACACCTGCCTGGTCCGCGGGCTGGCCTGCCACGACTGCGTGGTCACCGTGCTCCTCGGCCCGCCGCCCGAGCTGAGCTTCGACGCCGAGGAGCAGGAGGCCCTCGAGGTGCTGGCCAGCTCCGGCCTGGTGCCGCCGCTGCGGATGGTCACGCCGGTGGCGGGGCCGGTGATCGAGTCCGCCTAGGGATTTCGACAGGCTCAATCACCGGGGGCGGGATTTCGACAGGCTCAATCACTGGGGCGGGATGTGGCTCGTGTGGCTCGTGTGACGAAGTGTGTCGAAACACACGACGACATGCCGCGGGGCCGGGTTTGGCACGTCGTTACCGTTCGTTTATCGTTCATGCGTAGGTCCCTGCACGAGCTGCCGACCCGGTCAGCTCAGGGACCACGCTGAGTCCGGCGTCGTGCTTCTCGGGGAAGCACGAAGCCGGAGCCGGGGAACCAAGTTCCTGGGGTGAATCCGCGCACACGGAGGTCAGCAATGACCTGAGGTGTGCAGGTAGGGCGATCTTTGCGCCCGAATCCGTCAGCTCACCTGGTAGGCGTCATACAAAGAGGAGACCGTCCGCTCGTGCCGCACGGCCGGAAACGCACCGCCGCGATCGTAGCGACCCTGATCGCCCTGTTGACCGCCGCTGTCGTGTTCGGAGTCGGCTTTGCCGCGCCCTCGGCGACGGCGAAACCCGACCTGAGACCGTCAAGAAACAGGTCGAGAAGTCGACCACCAGGCCGAGGCGGCCTCCGAGCGCTACAACGACGCCAAGGTGAAGGTCGCGCAGACGCGCACGAAGCTCGACGCCCTCAACGCCGACCTCGCCCGGCAGGAGCAGGTCGTCGCGGACGATGCGCAAGGCAGGTCGCCGCGATGGTCGTCGACGCAGTACCAGGGCGACGCGCTCTCGACCACCTCGCAGGTGGTGCTCTCCGAGCAACCCGGACGCCTTCCTCGACAACCTCAACGCGGTCTCGGCGTACAACAGCCAGCGCGGCCAGGTGATGAAGCAGTTCACCACCCAGCTCGACCGCCTCAAGCTGCGCAAGGCGCGGTCAAGGCCGAGGCGGACCGTCTCGCGCGCGCTCAGCAGCCGATGATGGCGCGACAAGGCCGAGATCGACGACGAAGGCCGCCAAGGCCCAGGCGGTGCTCGACAAGCTCGAGGCCGAGCGCCCGGATGCGAAGCTGCTCGGCGGCTGACTACCCGGCGGCGATCCCCGACGCGTCAGCGCTCCGGCCGCGCGGCGATCGCCGTCCGCTACGCGATGGCCCAGGTCGGCAAGGCCTACGTGCTACGGCGCGTCCGGCCCGAACGCGTACGACTGCTCCGGGCTGACCATGCGCGCCTGGGGCGCTGCCGGGGTCGGTCTGCCGCACTCCTCCAGCGCCCAGCAGGGTTCCGGCATGCGGGTCTCCGAGAGCGAGCTCCAGCCGGGCGACCTGGTCTTCTACTACAGCCCGGTCAGCCACGTCGGGCATGTACATCGGCAACGGCCTGATCGTGAACGCGGAGAACCCGGGCGCGGGTGTCCGCGGTCACCGCGCTGCACTCGATGCCGTACTCCGGTGCGGTCCGCCCCGGCTGATCCGCGAGCGGTCGAGCACGGTCGCGGCCTGCTGGTCCGGCTGATCGCAGCTCGCTGCTCGACCAGCGCTCGCTCGGCCGACTATCCCGTCGCGTGATCGCTGGGGCGGAGCCGAGCTCGGCGGCCGCTCCGGTCGTCGCGCTCACGTCGCGTCACCGGGTGCTCAGGCGACGAGTCGGTCACGCCGCCGAAGCCTCCGGGCGACTCGCGACCGGCGCGAGGCTCGACGCAGCGCACGCTGACCGACCTCGTGCACGCCCTGGACGCCGTGACGGTCCCGGCAGCCGAGCTCGGAGCCCAGGATGCGCGGCCGTTGCTGGCGGACATGGCGGTCAACGCCGCTCGGCTGGATCTGGGCGACCTCGCGCTGCGCTGGTCGACGACCGAGGGCACGGTGACCCCGACGAGCGCGACCGGCTCGGCTCCGGCGCCTGGGCGGGCGACTGTCGAGGTCTCCTACCGGCTCGACGGCTGGGACGCGCAGCCGACCCGGGTCGAGACCAGGGTCGTCTTCGCGCCATCGGGTGACCAGGACCTGATCGCCGGCGTCGGGGGCGGCGGCGACCGCACCCCGCTGTGGATGACCGGTCCGGTCACGCCGGTGCAGTCCGGCCGCGCCCTGGTCGTCGCTCGTGGCGACGACGGGCGCGCACTCCTCGACCTCGCCCGGCAGGCGCTCGTCGACGTCGCGCCAGGTGCTCCCCGGCTGGCACGGCACGCTGGTCGTCGAGGTCCCCGACAGCGAGGACGCAGCTCGACCGGGTGCTCGGCGGCGCCGGCCGGTCAGCAGTACGCCAACATCGCCGCGGTCACGGCCGCGGTGGACGGGTCGCTCGTGCCCGGCGTCACCGGTGCACGTGTTCCTCAACCCGAAGGTCTTCGACGGCCTCGGTCCGCGGGGCGCGCAGGTCGTGGTCAGCCACGAGTAGCACCCACGTGGCCACCGATGCCACCTTCGCCGCGCTGCCGACCTGGCTGCTCGAGGGCTTCGCCGACTACGTCGCGCTCGCCCACGCCGGGCATCCCGGTCGCGACGGCGGCCTGCCCAGATCCTCGCGCGGATCCGGAAGGACGGCCCGCCCGACCACCTGCCGACCGCGGACGACCTCGACCCGACGGCGCCCGGCCTGGGCGCGACGTACGAGGAGGCCTGGCTGGCGACCCGCTTCGTCGCCCGCGAGCTACGGCGAGCCCAAGCTGGTGCGCTCTACGACGGGTCGAGCGGCGGGAGAGTCGGTCACCCAGGCGTTCGACCGCGTCCTGGGAACGACCGAGGCCGCGTTCGTGCAGGCGCTGGCGAGCCGACCTGCGGGACCTTGCCAGCAACGTGGCAGGCTGACCGCATGACCGTGCCGGTGCGACCGAGCCTGCGGATCAGCCTGGTCGGTCACGGTGGTCGCCGGCATCGCCTTCGTCGTGGTCGCCTGGCTGGTCGTGCCCTGGCACTGGCTGCCCGGTGGACACGTCGAGGCCGTGCGTGCCGACGACGTCTTCACCTCGGCCGAGATCGCCCACGGCGAGCACGTCTCTGGTCTGCTTCGTCATGCGGCCTGGGGCAACCTGGTGATCGGCCTGCTGCTCGCGGGCCTGCTGGGCTTCACCCGGCTCGGGAGCACGATCGTCGAGCGGCTGCCCGGCCGGTGGTGGCTCAAGGTCGCGCTCGGGTGCCTGGTGGTGAGCCTCGTCGGCACGGTCGTCGCGCTGCCGCTGGACTGGAGTGCCCAGCGGGTCGAGCTGTCCGAGGGGCTCAGTCACCAGGCATGGGGGAGCTGGCTCTCCGACCACGCGATCAGCCTGGCGGTGACCTGGGTGTTCACGACGGTCGGGCTGCTCGTGGTCGTCGGCCTCGCCCGGCTGGCGCCGAGGAGCTGGCCGCTGTGGGCGGCCCTGGCCGCGGCCTCGCTGGCTGTCGTGGGCTCGTTCGTCTACCCGGTGGTGGTCGAGCCGCTCTTCAACCACTTCACCCCGATGCCGGCCGGTCCGCTGCGCACCGACATCCTCGATCTGGCTCGACGCCGAGCACGTGCACATCGACGACGTCCTGGTCGCCGACGCGTCCCGGCGTACGACGACCCTGAACGCCTACGTGTCCGGGTTCGGCAGCACCCGGCGCGTGGTCGTCTACGACACCGTGCTGACCGGGCTGCCGCAGTCGCAGATCGAGGTGATCGTCGCCCACGAGCTCGGCCACGCCAAGCACGACGACGTCCTCACCGGCACGGTGCTGGGCGCCCTCGGCTCCGCGCTCGGCGTCGGGCTGCTGGGACTGCTGCTCGGCTCCCGACCGCTGCTCGCGCCGTGCCGGCGCCGACGGCCTCGCCGATCCGCGAGTGGTGCCGCTCGTGCTCGCGCTGGTCGCGGTCGGGGCACTGCTCGCGAGCCCGGTGCAGAACACCATCAGCCGGGCGATCGAGGCGCGGGCCGACCGCAGCGCGCTGGAGGCGACCCGCGACCCGGACACGTTCATCGCGATGCAGCGTCAGCTCGCGCTCCGGTCGCTGTCCGACCCGACGCCGCCGGCGTGGAGCCAGTTCTGGTTCGGCTCGCACCCGACGACGTTGCAGCGCATCGGGCTGGCGCGCAGATGAGCAACAGCCGGACTGCAGGCCGGTCGAACCGGCCTCAGGGTACAGGTCCGCAGCTGGGCGCGGACGTCGCTGACGCCTCCGGCACTGCACCTTGCCGCAGGTCGTTGCTGAAGGAGTTCTTCACCATGCCGCCGAAGATGAAGACGATGAGCGACGATGAGTGCGGCGATGCCGGCGACGAGCAGGCCGTACTCGACGGCGGATGCGCCGTCCTCGTCGCCGATGCGCTGACGTCGTGCATGGTCCGTCCATGGACTCGTCCCCCTTCGGTGACCCTGGCCGCGACTCGGGGGAGTCGCGGCCGCAGCAGGTCGACTGGTCAGCCGCAGCCGGTGCCGAGCCGACGCCGCTGCTGCCGATCGCGCCGCAGGTGTTGTTGAAGGCGTTCTTGATGAGGCCGCCGAGGATGAACACGATGATGACGATGACGCGCGGCGATGCCGGCGACGAGCAGGCCGTACTCGACGGCGGACGCGCCGTCCTCGTCACGCTTGGCAAGTGATGTTGCGGATGAACTGGAGCATTGGGGTTCCTTCCCCTCGGGAACTCGTGTGTTCGGTGGATGTGCCGGCCTGTCGCACCGACCCACAGCAGTAGTGTCCTATTTGCCCTAGAATCCAGGCATCGGCTGACCGTCCCGAATCGGCTAGTCCTTTCGGGCTATCCGGCCGAGCGGTCAGCGGGGCGGTGCGGTGGTGTCGATCAGGCCCATCCGCATCGCCGCGACCAGGGCCTGGGCGCGGTTGGCGGCGCCGAGCTTCTCGTAGACCTTGGCGATGTGGGTCTTCGCCGTCGACTCGCTGATGTAGAGCTTGCCGGCGATGGCCGCGACGCCGAGGCCGTCGGCGAGCAGGTCGAGCACCTGGCGCTCGCGGTCGGAGAGGCGCGGGTTCGACGACGACATCCGGCGCATCATCGCCTCGGGGAGGCCGGCGCAGGTGAAGCTGAGCGGCGAGACGGCCGCGTGCCGGGCGGCGGCGACCACCTCGGTGCTCGGCGCGTCCTTGCCGACGAAGGCCGAGGCGCCGGCGTCCATCGCCGCGAAGATCTGCTCGTCGCCGGCGTACATGGTCAGCACCACCAGGCCGACGTCCTTGCGCTCCTTGCGCAGCGTGCGGACCAGGTCGAGGCCGGAGCCGTCCGGGAGCCGGAGGTCGATGACGACGACGTCGGGCTCGGCCGACTCCGCGATCGCGATCCCCTCCGCCACCGTGCCGGCCTGGCCGACGACGGTGAAACGCGTCGTCGCGGGTGAAGGCGCCGGCGAGGCCGTGCCGGATGAGCTCGTGGTCGTCGACGAGCACCACCGATGTGGTCATGGTGCGCCCCCCTTCCTGCGTTGCAGGGTAACGGCTGGTCGGTCTGCGAGTGGCTGTTTCAGCGGGTCTCGGCTGATCGCGTGCGGGCGCGCTGCTCGACCACCGGTGCTGCTCACTGGAGGCGGACCGCGACCCGGGTCCCGCGACCGTCCTCGGCCGGCGACTGGACCAGGAGGTCCGCGCCGATCCGGTCGGCCCGCTCGCGCATGATCTTCAGGCCGTGGGAGTCCTCACGGCCCGGGCCGAGTCCCTGGCCGTCGTCGACCACGTCGATGTCGGCGTACGGCGGGTGCACCCGGCAGTGCACCCACAGGTTCTGGCCGCTCGAGTGCCGCCGCGCGTTGTTGATCGCCTCCTGGGTGATCCGGAGGAGCTCGGCCTCGACGCGCGGGCGCAGCCGGACCGTCGACTCGTCGAGGGTCACGTGCACGGTGAGATCGGAGTGCGAGCCGATGTGCCGCGCGAACGACGCGACGCTCTGCCCGAGACCCTGGGTCGGCGCCGACCTCGTTGCGCAGGTCGAAGACGGAGTTGCGCAGCTCGGCCACGACGCGGGTGACCTCCTTGCGGAGCCGGCCGACGTCCTCGGCCTGCTGCGGGTCGGTCGCGGACTCCGCGATGTTGTCGATCAGGTAGCCCAGCGAGGCGACGTCCTGCGCGACGCCGTCGTGCACCTCGCGAGCGATCCGTTGCCGCTCCTCGCTGGTCGCCGACTCGCGCACGCCGTGAAGAGCAGCGCGGCGTTGAGCCGGATGGCCTGGGCGTCGAGCCGCTCCATCGCACGGTCGACGGCCCGCTTGTCGGGCTGGGCGGTGCAGTCGGCGAGCACCACGGCCACCCGCTCGGTCTCGGTCAGGACACGGCAGCGCGATCCGCGAGGTCGCCCAGCACCGGACGCCGGGTCTGCCAGCAGCGGTAGAGCACCTCGTCGGCGTCCTCCAGGGTGAAGGGGATGGTGCCCTCGGAGAACCGCAGCGGCGTGAAGTCGCCGGACGCGCCCCGCACCGAGCACGACCGCCCGGCGGACCACGACCTCCTCGCTGACCGTCGACCAGCAGCTGGTCGGCGAGGTCGACCGGGTCCAGGCCGGAGGTGAGCTTCCCGGACAGGGCGTGCAGCTGCTTGATCAGGTCGAGCGCGCTGCGGTAGCGACGCGTCGGACCCCGAACGCGGTGATGTTGTGCCGGGTGAAGGTGCCCAGCAGGCCGAGCCCCAGGCCGGTCGTCAGCCAGGTCACGACCCCGGCGGCGAGGTCGGAGTCGTAGTGCCCGATCAGGAGCCAGCTGACCGCCGCCGAGGAGCGCCGCCTCGGCGACCAGGACGCCGCCGACCCAGCGGAAGCCGCCGACGATGCCGGCGATCAGCGCCGGCGTGGCCAGGTAGGGCAGCGCCGCTTCGTTGGCCGGGAAGTTCGCCGCGGCCGCGGCCGCGGTGAGCGCGCCCTCGATCACCACGATCGGGCTCTCCGGCAGCGCGCGGCTGAGCGAGAGCGCCGTCGCGATCGCGGCGATGGTCAGCACGAACCAGACGCCGCCCATGCTGGCGTCGCCGACGATCGTCGTCGACGCGATCACCGCCAGCGTGAACACGCGGGCCGCGATCGCCACCCGGCGCACGTCGGTCATCAGAGGCGGCCGCTGAAGTTGTCCATGATCGTGGATGCCCGCCGGCCCGAGGACGGCGATGAACAGGCACGGCAGGATGCAGAAGATCAGCGGGATCAGGATCTTGACCGGCACCTTCTGCGCCTGCTCCTCGGCCCACTGGCGCTTCTTGACCCGGATCTCCGAGGACTGCACCCGCAGGACCTGGCCGACCGGGATGCCGAACGCGTCGGCCTGCACCATCGAGCTCACGAAGCCGCGCAGGTCGGGCAGGTTGGTGCGGTCGGCCATCGACCGGAGCGCGTCGGTGCGGCCGCGACCGATCTGCATCTCCTGCAGCATCCGGGCGAACTCCTCGGCCAGCGGGCCGTCGGTGTTGCGGGCGACCTGGGCCACCGCGGCGTCGAACCCGAGGCCGGACTCCACCGAGATGGTCAGCAGGTCGATCGCGTCGGGAAGCGCCTTCTGCATCTCCGCGGACCTGTCGTAGGCGCGTTGGTAGAGGTAGAAGTTCGGCGCCATGTAGCCGGCCACCGAGACCACGACCACGATCCCGAGCGTGGGCAGGAACGGCAGTCCGATGCGCGAGGCAGAAGATCAGCGAGATGCGCCAGCGCCGCGAAGAAGCCGACCACCTTGCCGGCGCTGACCCGGTCGGCGGTCCAGCCGGGCGGGTTGCCGGCGAGCTCGAGCTTCTCGTGGATCCGCTCGTTCGCGTCGGCCGGGGTCATCCGGCGGCCCAGACCCTGGGCGCGCGCCGAGCAGCGGGACCAGCACCCGGTCGGAGAAGGGGGCGTCGAGCTCCTTCTTCATCTCCTTGGGCGCGCTCGTGAGTGCCTCGAGCACGGCCATCGAGCGGTTCACCCCGGTGTCGCCGCGAGGCGAGAGCGCCAGGGCGGCGATCAGCGACCACCAGCGCGACGAAGATCAGCGCGATGCCGGCGATCATGACTCCGGTGCTCATCAGACGTCCACCTTTGCGACCTTGCTCATCCAGAACACACCGACCGCCAGGAGCACCGCCATCGCCAGCGCAGCATGATCCAGCCGATCGGTCGTGGAGTAGAGCGGGTGGACGTAGTCCGGCTTGGTCAGCGTGAGGTACAGCAGGAACACCGGCGGCAGGCCCCCGAGGATCCAGTGGAGAGCCGGCCCTCGGCCGACAGTGCCTTGACGTGCCGGCGCAGGTACTCGCGCTCACGGAGCGTCGCGGCGACCGTGTTGCAGCAGCTCGGCGAGGTTGCCGCCGACCTCGCGCTGGATCCGGATCGCCATCACGACCCACTTGAAGTCCAGGCTCTGCATCCGCTCGGCGACGCCTTCGAGCGCGTCCTCGAGTCCGACACCGAGACGGCTCTCCACGATCACCCGCTTGAACTCCGAGGTGACCGGCTCCTGGCCCTCACGCACGATCGTGTCCAGCGACTGCGCCAGCGACAGGCCGGCCGTCAGGCTGCCGGACATCAGCTGCAGGGTGTCGGCCAGGCCGGCAGTCGAACGCCTTGAGCCGTCGCGACTGCTTGACGACGAGGTAGATCCACGGCCCCACGGCGCCGACGGCGAGGAGCAGCACGCGTCACCAGCGGGTTGCCGCCGCTGATCAGCAGGCCGAGGATGCCTGCCGCGAAGGCGATGCCGATGTGCAGCAGCAGCCACTCCGAGGACTTGAGCGCCATGCCGGCGGCCTCGAGCCGGGTGGCGATCCTGGCCTCGAAGTTCGCGTTGGTCGGCGAGCGCCTTCTCCGCGGCCTGCCGGGCCTGGTCGCCGAGCGACGTCGGCTGGCCGCCTGCTTGATCTTGGCGCGGGCGATCCGGGCGCTCGACGCGGTCGCGCCGTACATCTGGAGCTGCTCGTCGAGCGGGACGCGCTTGTCTGCCGCCTCCGGCGAACGGCGAGGCCGCCGACCAGGCCGATCACGCCGAGCCCGATCGCGGCGAGGGCGGCGTACATCGACCGACCCGGGGCACCTCGAAGCTCGACGAGGTCGCCGGCCGGTGGACGCAACGGGATCTCCGGCCAGGCTCGGCCGTGGACTGCACCGTCGACGAACGCCGACAGCGGTGTGGGTCTGGCTCGCCGGCGTCGAGGGTGACCTGCGACGTTGGCGTCGGTCGCTCTGCGTCTCGCCGGGACCGTGGCCGTCACCAGGACCTGGCGGGCCAGAACGTCGGCCTCGCTGGTGAAGGCGGCGGTGAGCGCGGTCGGCGTCGGCCGAGATGACGGTGCCGCTGCCGGCGTCGGCCATGTCGGCGAGCGGCTTGCGGCGCCGTCGGCGCCCTGCTCGAGCGAGACGACGTCGACCTTGACCTTGGAGGCCTTGATCGCGTCGATCACCGGCTGCAGCGGTCGCCTTGGTGTTGTCCTGGCCGTCGGAGAGCACCAGGACCTGCCGCTGACCGACGTCGGCACCGGTGGCGGTGATCGCGGTCTTGACGCCTTCGTACAGCGCCGTGTTCAGCTTGCAGGGTGAGCCCCTTGATCACGCCTCGCGACTGCGCCCGGTCGAGGCTCGGCTCCTGGCGGACGATGACGCCGTCGTCGAAGGTGACGATGCCGACCTGCACGTTGTCGGGCACGGTGTCGAGGTAGGTCAGCGCCGCAGCCTTCGCCTCGGCGATGCCGGGTGCCCTTCATGCTGTTGCTGGTGTCGATGGCGAGCACCGTGGTGCGCTTGACCTCGTCGGTGCTCGCGGCCGTGCTCGGCGGTCGCGTCGACGCGACTGTGCCGCCGATCGTGACCGTGACCGAGCCGAGGTCGACCGCGGCGCTCGCCCGGCACCGAGACCAGCAGCTGCACCTGGCCGTCGGTGTGCTCGGCGTGGTCGATGCGTGGCGTCGTCGGCCGCGTGCGCCGGCGCCGCAACGAGGCCGAGGAGCAGCGACGCCGACGCGACACGGGCCTGCGAGCCGGCGCAGGAGCCGGCCGGGTCAGGCTGGTCACATCGACTCCGGGACGAACACGCGCGGGTCGACGATCACGTTCGCGAACGCCATCTTCTCCAGGAACTTCGGGCGCAGACCGGTGGACTTGAGCGTCGCCGAGGCTGCGGCCCTCGGCGTCGAAGCCGGCCGTCGTGGTCGAAGAGGAACACGTCCTGGAGGGTGATCACGTCGCCCTCCATCCGCTCGACCTCGGTCACGTGGGTGATCCGGCGGGTGCCGTCCTTGAGGCGTGCCTGGTGGACGATCAGGTCGACCGCCGAGGCCACCTGCTCGCGGATCGCGCGCATCGGCAGGTCCATGCCGGCCATCATCACCATGGTCTCGATGCGGGCCAGGGTGTCGCGGGGACCGTTGGAGTGCACCGTGGTGATCGAGCCGTCGTGGCCGGTGTTCATCGCCTGCAGCATGTCCAGCGCGGAGGCGTCACGGACCTCGCCGACGACGATGCGGTCGGGCCGCATACGCAGCGAGTTCTTGACCAGGTCGCGGATCGTGACCTCGCCCTTGCCCTCGATGTTCGTTGGGCCGGGACTCGAGCCGGACCACGTGGTCCTGCTTGAGCTGGAGCTCGGCGGCGTCCTCGATGGTGACGATCCGCTCGTCGAACGGGATGAACGACGACAGCACGTTGAGCGTGGTCGTCTTGCCGGCGCCGGTGCCGCCGGAGACGATCACGTTCAGCCGGCCGCGGACGCACGCGTCGAGGAAGTCGGCGGTCTTGCGCGAGATGCGTGCCGAAGTCGATCAGGTCCTCGGCGGTCAGCGGGTCACGGGAGAACTTCCGGATCGTCAGCGTGCTGCCGTCGATCGCCAGCGGCGGGACGACGGCGTTGACTCGGCTGCCGTCGGGCAGGCGGGCGTCGACCATCGGGGAGGACTCGTCGATGCGCCGCCCGATGCGGGACACGATCTTGTCGATGGTGCGGCGCAGGTGGGCCTCGTCGTTGAACTTGCGCGTCGACCCGGTCCAGCCGGCCCTTGCGCTCGAGCCAGATGTCGAAGGGACCGTTGACCATGACCTCGGAGACGCTGTCGTCGCGCAGGTACGGCTCGATCGGGCCGTAGCCGAGGATGTCGTCGGCGATCTCCTGGGTGATCCGCTGGCGGTCGGTGCTGGTCAGCGGCCGGTCGCTGGCGGCCATCACGTCGGCGAGGGCCTGGCGCACCATCGCCTCGAGCTCGGACGGGCTCAGGTTCGCGTCGTACAGCTTGGGGCCGAGCTGGACGAGCAGCTCCTCGTGGACGCTCTCCTTGAGGTCGTCGAACCGGCCCTTGCTGGGTCCGCGCTTCTGCGGGACCGTGCCGGCGACGCGTCCGTTGTCCGGCGTCGAACCGGGTGTCGGCTCGCGGTGGCTCCCGCCCGAGCCGGCGGCCACCTGGGCGCTGGCCCGTCGTCGCGGGCACGGTGGACGCGGCAGGGGGAGCCGCCGTTGCCGTGCCGGCCGGCGCGGGTGCTGTCGGCGCGGGCGGTGCGGGCGGTGCGGGCGGTGCGGGTTCTGCGGCCGCCGGCGCTGGCGGGTTCGCAGCGTCGCCGGACTCGGACCCGGCGGCGGCGCCGCGCATCAGCTCGGCCAGCCGGTCAGAAAAATCACTCATGTCCCACCCCAGTTACTTTCGTCGTCGACCGAAGACCCGGCGCTTCTGCTCGGCATCGATCGGCGTCCCCCCGGCCGGGTCGGCCGGCCTTCCGTCCTTGAGCTCGTGACTCAGCGACATCGCCAGCTTGATCAGCGCCTTGCTGACCGGGTGTTCGGGACGGCTGAGCACGATCGGGCGCCCGTGGTTGGTCGCGTTGGCGACCGCGAGCGCGGTCGGCAGCGCGGTGGCCACCGGCATCTTCAGCAGGGTCTCGACGTTCGCGGGCGACAGGCCCACCTCGTCGTCGGCCCGGTTCAGCAGCAGGTGGCGGTGCTTCGGGACCAGGTCGAGCGCCGTCGAGGGTCTCGATCGCCACCTTCATGTTCTTCACGGTCGGCACGTCGAGCGTGGCGACCAGGACGCACTCGTCGGTCTCGTCGAAGGCGTGCAGCACCTGGTCGTCGAACGACGGAGAGGTGTCGACGATGACGTAGTCGAAGTGCCGGCGCAGGACCCGGAGCACCCGCCGGACGAGTCCGGGGGAGATCCGGTCCTTGCCCTCGGGATGCGTGGGCGCGGCGAGGATCGAGCAGTTCTCGTGGTGGGTGAGGAGGGTCTCCAGAAAGCGAGTAGTCCAGGTGCTCCTCGGCGTCGACCGCCTCGGCGATCGTGTGCTCGGGGATCAGCTGCAGGGTGATGGCGACGTCGCCGAAGGCGAGGTCGAGGTCGACCAGGCACACCCGGGCCGAGCCGCTGCCGCTGAGGGCAACGGCGAGGTTCACCGCGACCGTGGTCTTGCCCACGCCGCCCTTGGGAGAGAAGACCGTGATGACGGCTCCGCTGCGGTCGCCGCCCGAGTCGACCGGTCCGCGGATCGCCTCCCAGGTCACCCGGGCCCGGTCGACCGCGGCCGTCATGCCGTCGACGTCGTTGGCCGCGACGACGGCGGGGATCCCGGCGCTCATGGCCGCCTGGAACACCCCGGCCGACAGCTCGTGGCGGAGCAGCACGATCCCGGTGCGTCGGGTGGTCGTAGCGCAACCGCTCGGCGAGCGCGACCGCCTCGGACAGGTCCGTGTGCGGACCCAGGATGACGGCGTACTCGTCACCCTTCTTGGACAGCCAGTTGTCCAGTTGAGCGACGCTGGCGACGACCTGAGTACCCGAGGGCAGGCCGGCGGCGAGGGCGTTCGCCCAAGCTGCGTCGTTCTCGACGAGGACTGGCATGTGACTACCTTTCGGGAGGCGAGCGTCGACTCACTTGAAGAGATTGTCGGCGTTGACTCCGTTGTCGGGGGTGCACCTTCGAGTCGCGTGTTGAGCAGACCGAAGGCGAGCTCGCCGTTGCCGGTCGCGAACAGCAGCTTCTCCGCCTGTGCCTGGGTCACGCCCAACGTGAACAGCGTACGGGGCAACTGCTCGGTCGTCTGCGCACCGGTGCTGTCCGTCGTCGTGGTCGACACGACCGTCGTGGTGCCCACGCCGATCACCTCGATGCCGGAGAGCAGCAGCCGCGTGAACGACCCGAGCCCGGCGCCGCCGGTGGAGTTCATGAAGATCGCGACCTTGTCGCCCGGATTGACGAATCCGGCGACGCGCGCGGTGTCGGTGAGGTTGATCGACATCGCGATCATCCCCTTCGGGATCGTCAGCGCGCTGGTGGCCGAGGCGGTGGTGCCGAACTTGCTCTGGACGATCTGCTCACCGGGGTAGAGCGTGGTCTTCGCGATCTGGCCGTCGATCGGCGCGAGCGAGTCGAGCGCGTCGGGCAGCCGTGAGCCCTGGTCGACGGTGCTCTCCTCGATCTTGCCGGCGGCCTGGATGTCGGCCACCTTCTCGCCCGGCTCGATCTGCTTCACCACCTTGAGGACCTTCACGGCCTGGAACTTGTCGTTGGCGCGCGTGTCCGCCCCGCGGACGTAGAGGAACACCAACAGCGTCCCCAGTGCGGCGATGATGGCGGCGACGACCAGCAGAACTCTCCGGCGATCCATGAGCGGGGCCCCTTCGTCGGCGGCACCCTCCCCTGGCGGCCATCCCGGGCTGGTGCCCAGGAGGGACGTCGCTGCGAGCACCGCGATGTTTGTCGGCCGACACCCCCTCCGGTGTCGGTGCACGGGAAACTCTGCCCGATCCCCGGAGCCCGTGCACAAGGGTCGGACGTACATGACCCGTTCGGTACTCGCGGATAGCCCGAACGGACTACTCCGGGACTGAAGTCCCTACTCAATTACGGCGTTTCCGGGCGGTGTCCATGGCCCACCCGGGTCAGCGCGAGTAGAGAGCCTCGACCTCGTCGACGTAGTCGCGCAAGATCACGGTGCGCCGGAGCTTGAGGCTCGGCGTGAGCTGGCCACCCTCCTCGGTCCACTCGTCGGGCAGGACGGTGAACTTGCGGATCGACTCGGCCTTGGAGACGGCCTTGTTGGCGTCCTCGACCGCCGCCTCGATCTCGGCGTACAGGTCGGCGTCGTCGAGGAGCTTGTCGACGTCGGCGTTCTTGCCGTGCTGCTCGGCCCACGCCACCGCGGTCTCGCGGTCCAGGGTGAGGAGTACGCCGATGAACGGCCGGCCGTCTCCGACCACGACGCACTGGTCGATGAGGAGGTGACCCCGGAGCCGGTCCTCGAGCACGGCCGGGGCGACGTTCTTGCCGCCGGCGGTGACGATGATCTCCTTCTTGCGCCCGGTGATCCGCACGAACCCCTCGTCGTCGACCTCGCCGACGTCGCCGGTGTGGAACCAGCCGTCCGGGTCGATCGCATCGTTGGTCGCCTCGTCGTTGTGCCAGTAGCCGGCGAACACCTGGCCACCCTTGAACAACAGCTCGCCGTCCTCGGCGACGCGCACGGAGGTGCCCTGGATCGGCCGCCCGACGCTGCCGACCTTCTGGGCGTCGGGCAGGTTGACGGTCAGTGCCGCGGTCGTCTCGGTCAGGCCGTAGCCCTCGAGCACGTTGACCCCGATGCCGCGGTAGAAGTGGCCGAGCCGGTCACCGAGCGGCGCGCCGCCGGAGACGGCGTACTCGCACCTGCCGCCCAGCGCCTCGCGCAGCCGTGCGTAGACGAGCCGGTCGAAGACGGTGTGCTGCGCCTTGACCAGGAGGCTGGTCCGGTCGGTCTCGAGTCCGCGGGACCAGGCCATCGCGACGTCGGCGGCGCGGTGGAAGATCCGGCCCCTCCCGTCGGCGGCGGCGCGCTGGGAGGCGGTGTTGAAGATCTTCTCGAACACGCGCGGCACCGCGAGGATGAACGTCGGCCGGAAGGCGGCGAGGTCGTCGAGGAGGTGCTTGATGTCCGCGGAGTGGCCCATCCGCACCCGGGCCCGCACGCAGCCGACCTGGATGATCCGCGCGAAGACGTGCGCCAGCGGGAGGAACAGCAGCGTCGAGGCGTCCTCGGCGTCGAAGAGCCGATGGAGCTCCGCGACGGCCACCGTGAGCTCGAAGTCGAAGTTGCCGTGCGTGAGCATGCAGCCCTTCGGGTGACCCGTGGTGCCCGAGGTGTAGATGAGGGTCGCCAGGGAGTCCGGGCCGGCCGACGTACGGCGCTCCTCGAGCTGCCCGTCGGAGATCTCGTGTCCGAGGGTGGTCAGCACGGCGACGGCGTTGTCCTCGATGGACCACACGTGGTGCAGCTCGGCGACCCGGTCGCGGACCTCCTTGAGACGAGCGGTGTGCTCGGGCGTCTCGGCGACCACGGCGCGGGCGGCGGAGTCCTCGAGGATCCACTCGATCTGCTCGGCGCTCGAGGTCTCGTAGATCGGCACGGTGACCGCGCCGGCGAACCAGATCGCGTAGTCGAACAGGGTCCACTCGTAGCGGGTGCGCGACAGCAGGGCCACCCGGTCACCGGCCTCCACGCCCGCCGCGAGCAGGCCCTTGGCGACCGCGCGCACGTCGTCGAGGAACTGCTGTGCGGTGACGTCGACCCACCCGTCGGGGGTTCGCCGGGAGAACGCCACGTGGTCAGGAGCCTGCGCCGCCGTTGCGGACCACGTCGTCGGTGAGGTTGCCGGTCGAGGGCACCTGGACCTGCAAGGCGGTGGAGAACTCGCGCACGCTGCTCCCTGTCGTCTCCTGGGTCGTGTGACGGCCGTCATTTGCCACCATGCACGGTACTAGCGGCCTCTTCGGATCCGATAGCCTCGTCAGCATGCCCGAACAGACCACCTCCAGCATCGAGATCGATGCTGCGCCCGACCAGGTGATGGCCGTGATCGTGGACTTCGAGGACTACCCCTCGTGGGTGCAGGGCATGAAGAAGGTGCAGATCGTCGAGCGCGCCGCGGACGGCCGCGCCGACCGCGTCCACTTCGACCTCGACGCCGGCGTCAAGGACGCCTACACGCTCGCCTACGACTACGCCGGGCCGCACACGCTGCACTGGCACCTCGTCGAGGGCAAGCTCATGCGGGGGATGGACGGCACCTACGAGCTCACCGCGGCCGGCTCCGGCACGCACGTGACCTACCGGCTGGCCGTCGACCTGGCGATCCCGATGATCGGGATGCTGCGCCGCAAGGCCGAGAAGGTCATCATCGACACCGCGCTGAAGGGATTGAAGAAGCGCGTCGAGTCGCTCGGGTGACGACCTTGCCCCGCATCATCCTGTTCACGGGCAAGGGCGGGGTGGGCAAGACCACCTCGGCCGCGGGTACGGCGACCCTGGCTGCCCGCCGGGGCGAGCGCACGCTGGTCCTGTCCACCGATGCCGCGCACTCTCTCGGCGATGCCTTCGGAGAGCAGATCGGGCCCGAGCCGACCCCGGTCGCGGACCACCTGTGGGTGCACCAGGTCGACGCGCAGCGCCGGTTCGAGCGGTCCTGGGGCGACATCCAGGGCTACCTGATGTCGGTGCTCGACGCAGCCGGCGTCGACCCGATCACCGCCGAGGAGCTCACCGTGATCCCGGGCGCCGAGGAGGTGCTCGCGCTCCTCGAGCTGCGCACCCACGCGCTGTCGGGTGAGTGGGACGTGATCATCGTCGACTGCGCGCCGACCGCCGAGACGCTGCGCCTGCTCGCGCTCCCCGAGGCGCTGAACTGGTACATGACCCGGGTCTTCGGTGTCCAGCGCCGGGTGGTCAAGGCGCTGCGCCCGGTGCTGTCGAGGGCAGCCGGCGTGCCGATGCCGGAGGACTCGGTCTTCGACGCGATCGCACGTCTGCACCGTGACCTCGAGGAGGTGCAGCGGATCCTCACCGAGAAGGACGCGAGCGTCCGGCTCGTGCTGACCCCCGAGACGGTGGTCGTGGCCGAGGCGCGCCGCTCGCTGACGACGCTCTCGCTCTACGGCTACCGCGTCGACGGCGTGATCGCGAACAGGGTCTTCCCGGCCGACGGCGCCGACGAGTGGCGGAGCTCCTGGGTCACCGCGCAGCAGTCGGTGCTGTCCGAGGTGCGGCAGTCGTTCGTGGACCTGCCGATCTGGATGTCGTCGTACCAGGCAGGCGAGCCGGTCGGCGCCGACGCGCTCGCGGGCTTCGCCGACGCGGCGTACGACGGCGCCGATCCGCTGGCGACGCCGACCGGCGAAGGGCCGATGACGATCACCCGGGTCGACGGCGACGCGGTGCTGCGGATCGCGCTGCCGTTCGCGGAGAAGAAGGACGTCGACCTCGCCCGGCACGGCGACGAGCTCGTGGTGACCGTCGGGTCCTACCGCCGGCTGCTCGCCCTGCCGGCGGCGCTGACCAAGCACACCGTGACCGGGGCGCGCGTCAGCGCGGGGTCCCTGCAGGTGAAGTTCCGCATGGAACCCGACATCGAGCCGGCCACCTCGCCGGGCTCCGACGAGAGGAGCGCCCATGACTGACGAGACCGGAGGCGGCGGGACCGCGGCGGCGGCGGAACACCGGCGGCGAGGACGTCGGCAGCGTCGGGGAGGAGGCCGCGAAGCTGTTCGCCGCGCTCTCCGGCTGGGCGCGCGACCAGGGCTCCGACTACGTCGGGTCCGCCGCGGGCGCCGCTGCGGCGATGTCGGAGACGATGCACGACATCAACGAGCACATCGCGACCGGCTCCGAGGACTGTCGCTACTGCCCGGTGTGCCAGGTCATCCACGCCGTTCGTGCGACCAGCCCGGAGGTGAAGGCGCACCTGGCGGTCGCGGCCAGCTCGCTGATGCACGCCGCGGCCGGCCTGCTCGCCACCCAGGTGCCGTCGGACCATGCTGCGCCGGTGCAGAAGATCGACCTCGACGACAACGAGTGGGACGACACGTGACCCTCGCGGTCGGGATCGACGTCGGCGGCACCAAGATCGCCGGTGGTGTCGTGCAGGACGGCGCCGTGGTCGCCACCGCGCGGCGTGACTCGCCGGCGCGGCATCCGGCGGCGATCGCCGACACGATCGCCGAGGTCGTCCACGAGCTCGCCGACGGACGTGACGTGAGCGCCGTCGGCGTCGGAGCGGCCGGCTTCGTCACGCTCGACGGCTCGCGGGTGATGTTCGCCCCCCATCTCGCCTGGCGCGACGAGCCGCTGCGCGACCTGGTGCAGGACCGCGTCGGTCTGCCCACGCTGGTCGAGAACGACGCCAACGCGGCGGCCTGGGCGGAGTACCGCTTCGGCGCCGGTCAGGGTGCGCAGGCGCTGGTGATGGCCACGATCGGCACCGGCATCGGCGGCGGGATGGTGCTCGGCGGCGAGGTGTACCGCGGCGGGTTCGGCGTGGCCGCGGAGTTCGGCCACATGCGCGTCGTACCGGGGGGTCGGCTGTGTGCGTGCGGCCTGCTCGGTTGCTGGGAGACCTACGCCTCGGGCACGGCGCTCGCGGTGCGCGCCCGGGAGCTGGCCGTGGAGAACCCGTCGTCGGCCCCGGTGCTGCTGGACCTGGCCGACGGACACCCCGACGACATCACCGGGCAGCTCGTGTCGGAGGCCGCCGGGAAGGGCGACCAGGCGGCGTGCCAGAGCTTCGCCGAGCTCGCGAGCTGGATCGGCGAGGGCATCGCGTCGCTGACCGCGGCGCTCGACCCCGACGTGGTGGTGATCGGCGGGGGAGTCAGCGAGTCGCCGCACCTGGACATCGAGGCGATCCGGGGCGCCTTCCAGAGTGCCGAGACCGGGTCGGGGCACCGGCCCGCGCCCGAGATCCGCCGCGCCGTGCTGGGCAACCAGGCCGGCCTGATCGGCGTGGCCGACCTCGCTCTCCGCGCTCTCCTCGCCGCCCCCTGATCCGCCGAGGCGGCGCGTGGTTGCCGGTCGGGGTCCGCCGAGGCGGCGTGTGGTTGCCGGCCGGGGTCCGCCGAGGCGGCGTGTGGTTGCGGGTCGGGGTCCGCTGAGGCGGCGTGTGGTTGCGGGTCGGGTGTGCTGAGGCGGCGTGTGGTTGCGGGCCTGTGGACATCGTCTGCGGCACGGGACGTACTCGCGCGACGCTGTTGTGGATGAGCATGCATTCGAGGTTCGTGCACCCCGGAGATCCACTGCTACCGGCGCGCGGTCTGTTGCCGATCGATCGCCCCTTCACCGAAGGGATGGTGCCCGCGTCACGCAAGGAGCTGGCCCAGCTGACCAAGCAGGGCTATCTGCGACGGCTGACGCGCGGGGTGTACGCCGCAGCGCAGGTCCGCGACACGTTGGGTATGCGTGCCCGGGCGCTGGGCCTCGTCCTGCCTCCCGGCGCCGTCGTGACCGATCGCACTGCAGCGTGGTTACGCGGCGTCGATGTCCTGCTCCCGGGCGAACACCTCTCGGTGCCGGAGGTGCGGGCGTTCCATCGGTCGCGCGGCGGCCGACTCCGCCGGTCGGAGTTGTCGAGCGGACAGCGAATGATGCCCGATTCCGACATCGAGGTCGTCGATGGACTCTTGGTGACCACGCCGTTGCGCACGGCGTGCGATCTCGGCATGACGCGCAATCGTGATCGCGCGTTCGGCTCGCTCGAGGCGATGATCCGCGCAGGCGTCGACAAGGACGATGTGCTCCAGGAGCTTCCGCGATTCCGCGGCTATCGCTGGGTCCGACAGTTCCGCGCGTTCGCACCGCTCGTCGACCCACGGCCGGACTCGATCGCCGAGTCGATCACTCGGCTGCGCTGGATGGACAGCGCCGTGCCTCATCCAGAACCCCAGCGACCCGTGGTCGGTCGCAACGGCGCCCCCTGGTCGCTCGACCTGGGCGTCGACGCGCTCTACTTCGCAGTCGAGTACGACGGCGAGGAGTTCCACGGCGAGAACGCCGAGGAGAGCGACGCGTGCCGGCGTGAATGGATCGAGAAGAACACGCCGTGGATGGTGCGCGTCGTACGCAAGGAGAACGTCTTCGGTCAGCACCAGGACTTCGATGTCCTCCTCAGCGGCTGGCTCGCCGAGGCCCGGCGTACGCTTCCCCACCGCCTGAACCGGCTCGGCTGGTACGACGACATCGGCGAGTGAGCCGAGGCGGGCCCCGAGCGACGCCTCGGCGGAGTCAACCCGCAACAACGCGACGCCTGGGCGAGGTTCAACCCGCAACAACGCGACGCCTCGGCGGGGGGCCCCGTCAGACGACAGCGCCGTCGTCCCACCCTCCGTCGGAGTCCTTCGGGCCGTTCATGGTGGCGACCAGGTAGCCGAAGCCGCCGACGAACCACACGAGGGCGAGGAAACCGAGGGGCGACGGCAGCGAGACGTGCAGCACGATGCAGACCAGTACGACGGCCGGCACCCCGAAGAGCCCGGCCCAGGCCGCCAGCCGGATGCCTTGTGGCCGAGGGAGCGGCGGAGGGGGTGGTGGGACGTAGCGGTCGTCATCCGGCGCCGGCTCCCAGGACCGCGGCCCCAGCTCGGGCGGGGTCTCGAAGGCAAAGAGGTGGGTCGGCAGCTCCGGTGCCGCGTCGGGCTCAGCTGGCGGCGCCGCCTCGGGCTGGTCGCCGTAGTTGTCGATGATCGAGCGCCATTCCGCGTCCTCCCGCTCGCGGCGGCCGACGTCGTCGGAGCTGTTGTCGCCACTCGTCACTGCGCAGTGACCCTCGCGACGAACTCGGCGGACTCCTCGAAGACCTGCGGGGCGTCGTTGTCGAGCGTGGCCACGTGGTAGCTGTTCGTCAGCAGCGTCTCCGTCGTGTCGCGCGACGACACACTGTCCAGGATGATCCGGGCCGACGACGGGTCGACGACGTGGTCCTCCACGGAGCGGAACAGCAGGATCGGTGCGGTGACCTTGGGCAGGTCCTCACGGATCTGCTTCCACGCACGGACCATCGAGTGCAGCGGCTTCAGCGGGGTCTTGTCGTAGGCGTGCTCGCTGACCCCGGGCTTCTTGATGTCGTTGCCGATCGCCGGCATCGCCTTCACCACGTGCTTGAGCACCGGCACCGCGAGCAGCTGCTTGTTGGTGCTGGCCACGGCGGGGTTCACGAGGACCAGTCCCGCGACGTCGGTGGTCCGCTTGGCCGCCAGCCACAGCGCGAGGCACGCCCCCATCGACAGCCCGCCGACCACGACGACGTCACTGCGGGCCGCGAGGGTGTCGAACTCCCGCTCGAGAGCTGCGGACCAGTCGTCGAACGTGGTGGTGCACATGTCCTGCCAGGTCGTGCCGTGACCGGGGAGCAGCGGCACCGAGACGGCGTACCCCTGCTTGGCGAGGTACTGGCCCCACGGCACGATCGAGGCCGGAGAGCCGGTGAAGCCGTGGCTGAGCAGCACGCCGATGCGGCGGCCTGAGCTGTCGGTAGTGCCGTCGCTGAAGTACGGGTCGGCATGGGCTGCCAGTGCCACCGGAAACCTCGATTCGGATGGTCCGACAGACGCCCGTCGGAGTGCTCCGCCCACGGACTGGGCAGGATCTCCTCATCGTTTCACGGGCACCCCAGAGGGGCTAGGGTGCGGGGGACGGAGGAGGTGCGGGTTGTTCTACTGGTTCCTGAAGTGGATCGCGATCGGTCCGCTGCTGCGGCTGGTGTTCCGACCGCAGGTCGAAGGGGCCGAGAACGTGCCGTCCGAAGGACCGGCGATCCTCGCCAGCAACCACCTCTCCTACGCCGACTGGCTGTTCATGCCGCTCACGTTGCCGCGCCGGGTGACCTTCGTCGCGAAGGCCGAGTACTTCAACACCCCGGGCATCAAGGGCTGGTTCCAGAAGCTGTTCTTCTCCGGCGCCGGCCAGGTGCCCATCGACCGCTCCGGTGCCTCCGCCGCCGAGGGAGCGCTGAGTGCCGCCAAGCGGGTCCTCGACGAAGGTGAGCTGTTCGGCATCTACCCCGAGGGCACCCGGTCGCACGACGGCAAGCTCTACCGCGGCAAGACCGGCGTCGCCCGGCTGGCGCTCGAGACCGGCGTCCCGGTGATCCCGGTGGCCGTCGTCGGCACCGACGTGGTGGCGCCGCCGGGCAAGAAGTTCGGAACGTTCACACGTCCGGTCGTGCACTTCGGCAAGCCGCTCGACTTCGAGCGCTACGACGGCCTCGAGAACGACCGCTACATCCTGCGCTCGGTCACCGACGAGATCATGTACGAGATCATGAAGCTCTCCGGCCAGGACTACGTCGACCTGTACGCCACCCGCGCCAAGGATGAGGCGAAGCGAGCCGAAGCCGCCGCGCGATCGGCCCAGCGGGCCGCGGCCGCCGCCGAGGCCGCTGCGGACGAGCCCGCGCCGGCGGACGCGGAGGCCCCGGCGCCCGGTCCCGCCACCAAGGCCTCGTGAGCGCGGCCGTTCGCTGCGGCTCATGACGATCCACTCCTCGCACCCGTTCGCCTCCGAGCCCGATCCGGTACGCCGCTTCCGCGCCCGGATCGGCGGGGCCGTGTCGCTCTGGACCGCCGGTGACGACGCCACCCGCGCCGGGCTGACGGTCTCCTCGATGATGGTGGCCAACGGAGAGCCAGGTCGGTTGCTCGGCCTGCTCGACCCCGACTCGGCGCTGATGGACGTGCTGGCCGCGACCGGGCTGGGCGTCGTACAGCTGCTGCAGTGGGGTGACCGCGACCTGGCCGACGCCTTCGGCGGCGTCGCTCCGGCGCCGGGCGGACCGTTCACGCCTCGGCACCTGGACCGGTACGTCGCACGGTCCCGCGCTCGCGGACCGCACCCATGCACTGGTGCGACTCGAGTCGACCGCGGAGGTGGGCTGGTCCACCCTGGCAACCGTGGTCATCGAGGACCTCACCCTGCTCGAGGACCACCAGCCCCTCGAGCACCGCCACGGGCGCTATCGGGACGGCTCCTGAGCGTCCGGGAGAGTGTGCTCAGGAGCGCGGACGGGTTGCCGATCGGACCCGCAGCGATCTCGTTCGGGGAGATCCTCACGGGAAGAACCGGGGTACGGGTAGCGTTGCGGTAGCAGGACGGAAGGAGAACGCAGATGGTGCTGTTTCGCCGCTCGCTCGGCGACGTGCTCCGCGGTGAGCGGATGCGTCGCGGCATGACTCTGCGTGAGCTCTCCTCCGAGGCCCGGATCAGCCTGGGCTACATCTCCGAGATCGAGCGCGGCCAGAAGGAAGCCTCCTCCGAGCTGCTCTCGTCGCTGTGCGACGCGCTCGACGTACCCCTCTCCGCAGTCCTCCGCGAAGTCAGCGACACCGTGGCGACCGAGGAGCAGCGACTGCTGGCCGACGCGGTCGTCGAGCGGGTGCCCTCGCGTGGCGGCGACGTGGTGGCTTCGGCGGCCTGATCTCGCATCAGGTTTCACAACTTCTGTTGTGAAACTTCTGCTTCCCGTACGAAATTTCATTCGGGAAGCGCAAGTTTCACAACAGAAGTTGTGAAACTGCCGCCGCTACGCCACGCCGACCGCGCTCTCCAGCGCGCCGAGCTCCTCGTCGAGGTAGGTCAGCATCCGCTGGAGGTGCGGCACCGAGCGCCGGCAGCCGGTGAGGCCGAAGCACATGTGCTCGGCGTAGCTGTTGCAGGTGATGTTCAGCGCCATCCCCTGCATCGGGACCGACACCGGGTAGGTGCCGGTGAGCCGGGCGCCGTTGAGGTACTGCGTCGACCGGGGGCCGGGCACGTTGGAGATGATCAGGTTGAACGGCGGCCGGACGATGCCGTTCAGCCGGAGCATCGGGATCATGATCGACGGCGCCATCCCGAGCGCGCTCATCGCGACGATCTGGTTGGGAGTCATCGAGCCGAGCGCGTCCTTGCCGGCCTTCATCGACCCGTGCACCGACCTGAGCCGCTCGCCGGGGTCGGCGAGGTCGGTGCCCAGGCGCACCATCACCGAGCCCACGGCGTTACCGCCGCCGCCGGACATCGACTCCGCGCCGCGTGACTTCAGGCCGACCGGCACCATCGACACCAGCGAGGCGTCCGGCAGCTGGCCGAGCTCCTGCAGGTAGCTGCGGACGGCGCCGCTGCACATCGCCAGGACGACGTCGTTCAGCGTCGTGTTGCTCGCCTTGGAGATCGCCCGGATCCGCTCGAGCGGCCAGTCCTGGGCGGCGAACCGGCGCGACCCGGTGATGGTCACGTTGAACATCGTCTTGGGTGCGTGCAGCGACAGAGCGGAGGTCTCGTTGCGGATGCCCTTGGTGAGCGTCTTGATGAACGCCGCCGGGAGGCCCGCCGCCTCTGCCGTGAGCCCGACCGCGGTGCGCAGCGCGCTCATCGGGATCTCGGCGAGGTTGCGCTCCGCCTCCTCGCGAGCCTTCGCCGTCCTGGTGGTCGCGCGGGCGTCGAAGGGCAGCGGCATGCCGCGCTTGTCGGGGTCGGTGGTGAGCACGCTCTGCATCAGCTTCATCGCGGAGATGCCGTCGACGAGCGCGTGGTGCAGCTTGGTGTACATCGCCACCCGGCCGTCGGCGAGGCCCTCGATGATGTGCGCCTCCCACAGCGGCCGCTCCCGGGCGAGTCGGGTGCCGTGCAGGCGGCTCACGAGCTCGAGCAGCTCGCGGACGCGGCCCGGCTCGGGGCAGGGCGTTGTGCCGGACGTGGTGCTCGATGTCGAACTGCTTGTCCTCGGTCCAGACCCACTGGCCCAGGCTGCCCACCGACATCGCGGGACGCTTCTTGAACAGGGGGGCGATCTCCTCGACGTCGAGCGCGGACTCGAAGAGCTGTCGAGCGAAGTCGTCGCCGGCGTCGTCCGGCCTCTCGAAGAGCTGCAGCCCGGCGACGTGCATCGGCTGGCTCCGGGTCTCGGCGAGGAGGAAACCGAGCGAGGTCGGGTCGATGATCGCGGCCATTGGCCGATCCTCGCGGTTGGCCGTGCCCTTGGGAAGTCACCGCCCACGTACGGCGCGGCGAGACGACTGCCGCCGGTCGTCGGGGCGGAGTAGGTTGCCGGTGTGACCGAGGCGACATACGACTTCGTGGTGGTGGGCTCGGGCAGTGCCGGAGCCGTGCTGGCGTCGCGACTCAGCGAGGACCCCGGCGTGACGGTCCTGCTCCTCGAGGCCGGCGGCGACTCCGACGCCGACGAGGTGAACATCCCGGCCGCGTTCGCGTCGCTGTTCAAGACCAAGTGGGACTGGAACTACTCGACGATCGGGCAGAAGCAGCTGCACGGGCGCAAGGCGTTCTGGCCACGCATGAAGGCGCTCGGCGGCTGCTCGGCGATGAACGCAATGATCTACATCCGCGGCAACCGCGCCGACTACGACACCTGGCGCGACCAGTACGGCGCCACCGGCTGGGGCTTCGACGACGTGCTTCCCTTCTTCGTCAAGGCCGAGCACAACACCCGCTTCGGCGGCCCGCTGCACGGTCAGGACGGACCCCTGTGGGTCGAGGACCGCCGCTGGACCCACGAGCTGACCACGGCGTACGTCGAGAGCGCGGTCAGCCACGGGCTCAAGCGCAACGACGACTTCAACGGCGTCGACCAGGAGGGCGCCGGGCTCTACCAGGTCACCTGCCGCAAGGGCCGGCGCTGGTCGACGTACGAGGGCTACCTGCGCCCCGCGCAGGGTCGCGACAACCTGACGATCGCGACCTATGCGCTGGCGACGCGCATCGAGCTGGACGGCGACCGCGCCACCGGGGTGACCTTCCGGCAGGACGGCGCCGAGCACAGCGTGTCGGCGAGGCGCGAGGTGCTGGTCTGCGGCGGCGCGATCAACAGCCCGCAGCTGCTGATGCTGTCGGGGATCGGACCGGCGGCGCACCTGCGCGACCACGGCATCGACGTACGGGTCGACCTCCCCGGGGTCGGCGCCAACCTGCAGGACCACCCGGTGGTGCCGTTGCTCTGGCACACCACGGGGACCACCGACCTGGCCGACTACAACAACGTCCGCGGCCTGCTGCGCTGGAAGGCGCGCGGCACCGGCGCGCTCACCTCGAACGTCGGTGAGGGCGGTGCGTTCCTGGCCTCCCGCGACGGGCTGCCGGCGCCTGACCTGCAGGTGCACGTGGCGCCGTCGGGGTTCTACGACAACGGGTTCCACGAGCCCACGTCGCGGATGTTCACCGCCGGCGTCACGCTCGTGTCGGTGGCCAGCCGCGGATCGCTGCGGCTGCGGTCTGCCGACCCGGCGATCCACCCGGCGATCGACCCGGCGTACTTCGACGATCAGGTGGACCTCGACGCTCTCGTCGTGGGCATGCGCGAGACGTGGCAGACCTGTCAGCAGGGTCCGCTGGCCCGATTCCTCGACCGGCCGTGGGAGCTGCCGGCCGATCCGAGCGACGACGACCTGGTGGAGCATGCCCGCCGCTGGAGCCAGACGCTCTTCCACCCGGTCTCGACCTGCGCCATGGGCAGCGGCGAGGACGCCGTGGTCGATCCGTCGCTCGCCGTCCGCGGTGTCTCCGGCCTCCGGGTCGTCGACGCCTCGGTCATGCCCGTCGTACCCCGGGGGAACACCAACGCCCCGACCATCATGGTTGCCGAGAAGGCGGCCGAGGAGATCAGGAAGAGCGCATGACGATCACCGAGAACACCACCGAGAAGGCGACCGCTGACCGGCCGGCGACCTTCGACTCCCTGAACCCGCGCACCGGCGACGTCGTCGAGACCTATCCGATCCACGGCGAGGCCGAGGTGCGCGCCGCGGTCGAGCGGGCGCGTGCGGCGGCCGCCTGGTGGGGTGCGCTGTCGTACGACGAGCGCGAGAAGCGGCTCACCACCTGGAAGGGTGTGATCACCCGGCGGATCGCCCAGCTCGCCGAGGTGATGCACCAGGAGACCGGCAAGCCGCACGGCGACGCGATGCTCGAGTGCGCGCTGGCGATCGACCACCTGGCCTGGGCGTCGAAGCACGCCGGCAAGGTGCTCGGGCGGCACAAGGTGCCCAGCGGCCTGGTGATGGCCAACCAGCGAGCCACGGTCGAGTACAACCCACTGGGCGTGATCGGTGTGATCGGGCCGTGGAACTACCCGGTGTTCACGCCGATGGGCTCGATCGCCTATGCGCTCGCGGCAGGCAACGCGGTGGTCTTCAAGCCCAGCGAGTACACCCCCGGCGTCGGCGTCTGGCTGGCCAACACCTTCAACGAGGTCGTCGAGCACCCGGTCTTCCAGGTGGTCACCGGTCTGGGCGACACCGGCGCGACATTGTGCCGGTCGGGTGTCGACAAGCTCGCGTTCACCGGCTCGACCGCGACCGGCAAGAAGGTGATGGCCGCCGCGGCGGAGTCGCTGACCCCGGTGCTGATCGAGGCAGGCGGCAAGGACGCGCTCATCGTCGACGAGGACGCCGACCTCGACGCTGCCGCCGACGGCGCGGTCTGGGGTGCGTGCGCCAACGCCGGCCAGACCTGCGCGGGCGTGGAGCGGATCTACGTCCACGAGCGTGTGTACGACGAGTTCCTCACCAAGGTGGTCGAGGCGGCCAGGGAGCTCGGCGCGACCGACGACCCGCAGGCGAAGATCGGCCCGATCACGATGCCCGGTCAGCTCGACGTCATCCGTCGGCACATCGACGACGCCATCGCGAAGGGTGGCCGCGCGGTCCTCGGCGGGCCCGAGGCAGTCGGTGAGCGCTTCGTGCAGCCGACGATCCTGGTCGACGTACCGAAGGACTCCTCGGCGTGGACCGAGGAGACGTTCGGTCCGACGATGACGATCGCCAAGGTCAAGGACATGGACGAGGCCGTCGCGCTGACCAACGACTCGCGCTACGCGCTCGGCTCCGCGGTGTTCTCCAAGTCCCGCGGGATGAAGATCGCCGAGCGGCTCCGGGTCGGGATGACCTCGATCAACGGGGTGATCACGTTCGCCGGCGTCCCGTCGCTCCCGTTCGGGGGGATCGGTGACTCCGGGTTCGGCCGGATCCACGGACCCGACGGGCTCAAGGAGTTCACCTACGCGCACGCGATCGCTCGCCAGCGGATGAAGCCACTGCTCGCGTTGACCACCTTCAAGCGCACGGAGAAGGCAGAGCAGCAGCTCGGCAAGATGATCACGATGTTGCACGGGCGTGGATCGACCCTCCCGAAGTAGACCCCACGCCGGCCCGCAGGTCGGGCCGTACGTCGACCTGGTCGTCGCTCGGGGCCGGACGTCCCTGCGCGCCCGCCTGAACCGGCTGCGTTCGAAGTCGTGGCAGGTCAGCCAGTGTGCGGCTGCGGCGGGCGTCGCGTGGTTCGTCGCCGCCGACGTGTTCGACCACCGCACTCCGTTCTTCGCGCCGATCGCCGCGGTGGTCGGGCTCGGGACGAGCTACGGCCAGCGCCTGCGCAGGATTGCCGAGGTCACTCTCGGGGTGGCCGTCGGAGTGTTCCTCGGCGACCTGTTCACGCACCTGTTCGGTTCGGGAGCGTGGCAGGTCGCGGTGATCGTCGGGCTCGCGATGACCGCGGCGCTCCTGCTCGACGCCGGGGCGATCTTCGTGACCCAGGCTGCGGTCCAGAGCATCGTGGTCAGCACCCTTCTCCCCGACCCGGGGCAGGCGTTCCTGCGCTGGTCGGACGCGCTGATCGGCGGGGGAGTGGCGCTGGTCGCGGCGACCGTCGTACCTGCCGCGCCGCTGCGGCGACCCCGCGAGCAGGCGGCGGTCATCGTGCGCAAGATCGCGGCCCTGCTGCGGGCCTCGGCGGACAGCATCGAGGACGGTGACGTGGAGCGCGCGCTCGCCACCCTCTCCGACGCGCGGTCGACCGACACACTCGTCGCCGAGCTGCGCGCAGCGTCCGACGAGGGCCTGTCGGTGGTCGCGTCGTCGCCCTTCCGCTGGCGGCACCGGCCCGGACTGCGCCAGCTCACCGACCTGGTCGAGCCGCTGGACTTCGCGCTGCGCAACACCCGCGTGCTGACGCGGCGGGTGGCGGTCGCGAACTATCGCGACGAGCCGATCCCCGTGGAGTACGCCGCCTTTCTCCGCGAGCTCGCCGAGATCGCCGACGCGATGGACGCCGAGCTGCGAGCAAACCGGATGGCGACGGTCGTCGTGACGCCACTGGCAGCCCTCGCGCGGAAGTCCTCCGAGCTGCCTCGGTCCTCGGCGCTGTCGGCCGAGGTGGTGCTGGCCCAGATGCGGTCGATCCTCGCCGACCTGCTTGCCGTCACCGGTATGGACCCTCTCGCGGCCACCGACCTGATCCCGCCGTTCTAACCGCCGAGGCGTCGCGTTGTGGGTCCTGAGATCCGCCGAGGCGTCGCGTTGTGGGTCCTGAGATCCGCCGAGGCGTCGCGTTGTGGGTCCTGAGATCCGCTGAGGCGTCGCTGCAGCGATACCCGACCGAAGGCTCGGCCTGACATGCGACGCCTGGGCAGGTTTGGCAGGCAACAAGGCGACGCCTCGGCGGGTTTGGCAGGCAACAAGGCGACGCCTCGGCGGGTTTGGCAGGCAACCACGCGACGCCTCGGCGGGCGCGGGCTCAGAGCTCCTTGACGACCGAGTCGACCACCGCGACCAGGTCGCCGTCCGTCGCCTCGGCGACCCTGCGCTGTCGCTGGTACGCCGCACCGCGGCGCGGGATCTCCCGGACGAGGGCGAGGTCATCGACGCACCGCAGCCGCTCGGCGACCGGCTGGAGACGGTCGAGCAGCTCGTCGAGGTCCTCGAGGAGGAGCCGCTCGTTCGAGTCCGCGTCGAGGATGATCCAGGCGTCCAGGCCGTAGCGGGCGGCCCGCCACTTGTTCTCCTGCACGTGCCACGGCGGCATCGTCGGCAGCGCCTCCCCGCGATCGAGTCGGTCGGCGAGGTCCACGACGAGGCAGTGCGTCAACGCGACCAGTGCCCGCATCTCCCACAGCGTCGAGACGCCGTCGCAGACCCGGACCTCGACGGTGCCGGTCCGGGGTGCGGGCCGGACGTCCCACCGGATCTCGTCGATCACCTCGATCACGCCGGTCTTGAACAGGTCGTCGGCGTAGGCCTCGAAGTCCGTCCACGTCTCGAACTGGAACGGCAGCCCCGCGGTCGGCAGCTGCTGGAACATCATCGCCCGGTTGCTCGCGTAGCCGGTGTCGGTGCCGGCCCAGATCGGCGACGACGCGGACAGTGCCTGGAGGTGCGGGTACCAGTTGAGCAGCGAGCTGACGATCGGGATCACGTGCTCGCGTCGTACGCCGACGTGCACGTGGACGCCCCAGATCAGCATCTGCCGGCCCCACCACTGGGTCCGCGCGATCAGCTCTTCGTAGCGGTGGCCCTCCGTGAGCAGCTGGTGCGACCACGCGGCGAACGGATGGGTGCCGGCGCTGTAGAGGTCGACCCCCAGCTCGTCGGCGAGGGGCCGCACCTTCGCGATCATGTCGGCCAGCTCGGTCATCGCCTCGTCGACGGTGTCGCAGATGTCGGTGGTCAGCTCGACGGTGTTGCGCAACAGCTCCTTGTGCAACCGTGGCTGGGGACCGTGCCGCTCTGCGACCAGGTCGAAGAGCTCCGACGCGGCGTTGACCAGGTCACGGCTGATCTTGTCGACCAGCGCGAACTCCCACTCGACGCCGAGGGTCGGACGAGGCGAGTCGGCGAAGTCGATGGCCACCCGTCGATCGTTCCACATCGAGACGTCGCCACGCGGCCACCGACTCCGCATTGTCACCGCTGGCCGGTGAGCTCCGGCATCGTCGCGACTCGCTGCCCGGGCTCCCGTCCGAGCAAGCCGGCGAGGGCGAAGAAGGCGCCGCCCAGCAGCAGCACCGACAGGTACGACGCGTACCCGCTGATCGAGGAGCCGACGAACTCGACGAGCAGGAATGCCCAGATCGCCGGGCCGACCCAGACCGGACCCGTGCGGCTCCGGAACACGCCGATGCCGAGGAGCAGCAGGCCGAAGACGGTGCCGAGCAGGCCGAGCGCGGAGAAGATCATCACCGGCGAGCTCTGGATCCGGTCGAGGAGATCGACCTGGACCGAGCGGTGGCTGTCGTGCGCCATCATCACGTAGATCAGCGACGTGCCGCCGAAGACGATGTGGCCGAAGCAGCCGACGACACCGAGTGCGGTGCCCCAGGCGGACAGGCGCGGGGCGCCCGGCAGGATCAGTCGACCGATCGCGAGGATCGCGACCAGCATCGGCAGCTGGCTGATCAGGAAGGCCACCGCGGAGACCGCGGCGAGGGGGGCGGTCATGGCGTCGAGTCGTTCCGCGGTCGAGCCACCGAGGTCGGGCTGGAAGATCACCGACACGCCGGCGATCACTGGTCCGAGCACGAGACCGGTACGAGCGGCGAGAAGTCGGGACGGGGTGTCGGGTTGCATGGTGGTCCTCCATCGGTCGGGCCCGGCTGGTCCGGGCTCCCTTTCAGGAGATCGGAGCGTGGTCCGCCCGCACATCGGCCTGACGTCGTCGCAGGTGTCAACTCTGGATGACTGACCGATCCACGTACGTCGATCTAGGGTGCGAATGTGCCTGCCGTTCGTGACCTGTCCACGCCGCCCACCCGGGTCGAGCTCCTGGTCGCCACCGCGGTCTGCATGCTCGGCCTCGGCGAGATCTGGGTGCCCTTCAGCTCGCGCCAGGGCTCCGGGTCGGCCGCCTCCGCGACGGTCGGCGTCGTCCTCGTCTCGCTGGCGCTGCTCTGGTGCCGCCGAGAACCGCTGCTGACAGTGCTGGTCTTTCCGCTGGTGTGGGGGCTGATCGGGCTGTTCGCGCCGACGTACGTGCTCTTCTACGGCGGCCTCGTACCGCTCGAGATCGCTGTCTTCATGTCCGCGCGTTTCGGACGCGGTCGGGCTCCGGGGTACGCCGCGATGGTCGCCGCCGGGTGCCTGCTGTGCATCGACCTGTTCGTCCCGCTCATGCAGGACCCGGGCGAAATCGCCTTTCACTGGACGGTCACGGCACTCGTGTGGAGCGCGGGCTTCGGCCTCCGCACCCTGGACCGCCGGGCCAAGGCATCGATGCGCCGGGCCATCGACGCCGAGGTCGGTGCCCGTGAGCGGGCAATGCGAGCGGTGCTGGACGAGCGCGCCCTGATTGCGCGCGAGCTGCACGACATCGTCGGCCATGCGGTGAGCTCGATGGTGGTGCAGGCGGGGGCTGTCGAGGCCGGTGCCGACGACCCGGAGTACGTCAGGCGCTCCGTGGCGAGCATCCGGTCAACGGGCAACGATGCGCTGGCCGAGATGCGCCGACTGGTGTCGATGCTTCGGGTGGCCGACGAGGCGCCGCTCCTGCCCCAGCCGCGTCTCGAAGGGCTGCCGGCGCTGGTCCAGCAGACGTCGGTCGACGGGCCGAGCACGACCTTGGCCGTGACCGGGTCGTCGCGGCCCCTCCCGGCGGGTCTCGACCTCGCGTTGTACCGGATCGTCCAGGAGGCGCTGACGAACGTGCGTCGGCACGCGTCGGCGAGTCGGTGTGACGTGACGCTGGACTACGGGCGCGACTGCGTGAGCGTCGCGATCGTCGACGACGGGCATGGCGGACCGCCGGCGCCGGCCGCGGGTCACGGTCTCGTCGGCATGCGGGAACGCGTGACCCTGTACGGCGGCGACCTGGTGACCGGCCCGCTGCCGGCGGGCGGATTCGCCGTACGCGCGACCTTGCCGGTGACCCGATGAGCGACACGATGACGCGGGTCCTCGTCGTGGACGACCAGGAGCTCGTCCGCGCCGGGTTCCGGATGATCCTCGAGCGGAACGGCTTCGAGGTCGTGGGTGAAGCCCAGGACGGCGCCGAGGCCGTGGTCCTGGCGGCGGAGCGTACGCCGGACGTCGTCCTCATGGACGTCCGCATGCCGCGGATGGACGGCATCGAGGCAACCCGGCAGATCGTCGCGCGACGGCCGGAGACGCGGGTCGTCGCGTTGACCACCTTCGATCTCGACGAGTACGTCTACGAGGCGGTCCGCGCGGGTGCGAGCGGATTCCTGCTCAAGGACATCTCGCCGTCCGACCTCGTGCACGCCGTGGGCGTAGCGGCGCGCGGTGACGCCCTCCTCGCACCGGTCCTGACTCGTCGCCTCCTCGACCGCTATGTCTCGCGACCGCTGCCAGGCGCCAAGCTGGAGCGGCTGGCGCCGGCCACGGATCGTGAGATCGACGTGCTCCGCCTGGTGGCCCAGGGCCGTTCGAACTCCGAGATCGCGACCGATCTGTTCCTCAGCGAGACGACGGTGAAGACCTACGTCTCGAGGTTGCTCACCAAGCTCGGTCTCCGCGATCGGGTGCAGCTGACGGTGCTCGCGTACGAGTGCGGCTTGGTCGCGCCCGGCGACGCGGCTCTCGGCCCGTAGGTTCCAGACCATGAGCCTGACCTGGATCACCGCGTTCCTCGACTTCCCGGCTGAGGAGTTCGAGCCGGCGGTGGCGTTCTGGCGAGAGGTGACCGGCTACGACCTGTCCAACCCGCGCGGTGACACCGGTGAGTTCGCGACGCTGCTGCCGGCGACCGGGGGTGCGTTCCTTCGGGTCCAGCGGGTCGACGACGGCCCGTCCGGCGTCCACCTCGACCTGCACTCAGCCGGACAGGACTTCGAGGTACGACGCTCCGCGGGTGGGCTCCCGTTCTGCCTGGTCTCCGGTGCCGAGTCCGACCGGCCGCCGCCTTCGACCTGGCCCGGCGGCAACCGGTCGCTGGTCGACCAGGTCTGCCTCGACATCCCGCCCGAGGTCTACGACGACGAGTGCGACTTCTGGGCCTCGGTGACCGGCTGGGAGCTGTTGCAGGGAGGCCGGCCGGAGTTCCGCAGGCTCCGCAAGCCCACCGGTCAGCCGCTGAACCTCCTCCTGCAACGGCTCGATGCTTCTGGCGGTCCGGTGCGTGCTCATCTCGACCTCGCGACCGACGACCGGGAGGCCGAGGTCCGCCGGCACGAAGCGCTGGGCGCCTTGGTCGCGACCGTGCACTCGGGCTGGACGGTGATGCAGCCGCCGGCCGGCCCGGTCTACTGCATCACCGGGCGGGTCCCGTGGGCCGACCCTCGGTGAGGCGGCGGAGCCAGGCCCGCGCACTCCCGTCGAACGGTGCCGCGCCGTCGGTGACCGCGCGGAGGACCTCCTCGCAGCTGCGGATTGCCGAGTCGACGACGTCCGCGGGATAGCCCAGGGCGACCTGGTGCTCGGCGAACTCGTCCTCGTCGTCGACCCACACCCGGCCGGTCGGTCCCTTGATCACGTCGAGGTCCAGGTCGACCGCGGTCACCGAGGACTCGTCGTCGGCCCAGGTGCACGGCGTCGTGATGTCGACGTACACGTCGACGGGCCGGTCCACGTCGTCGCCGTAGATCGTGGCCACCCACCAGGCGTCGTGCGGGAGCAGGACGACGTGGTCGCACCAGGCGTGGAAGCCGGCACTCGGCTTGGCCAGCCACGTGCCAGCGGGTACGCCGACCCAGTGACCGAGCGCGTCGACCCCGAGCCGGACCGCGTCGAACTCCCAGTGCGGCAGGTCCGGCCACTTCCGGGTCAGGACGCGCACGGTGCGTGGCTCGGGGGTCACGCCCGACACGCTAACGGGCGCCCAGCCACATCTGGTGCGGTGCTGTGGTCGTCGGATGGGCGTCGAGCACGTGTTCACACGCCATAACGCCGCATTACAACGGTCCTCGCGGGGCCTCAGACTTCCTTGTCGGGGATCACCCGGCCGGCGATGCGGGCGATCACGTCCTGGTAGCGCGAGCCGGTGAGCTTGGCGAAGTGGTGGATGAGGTGGGCGTCGATGCCGACCAGCTGGCGCGCCTTGCCGGCCACCGCGGCGTCCAGGATGATCCGGGCCGCCTTCTCCGCCGGCATCCGGGCGAGCTTCTGCTCGAAGAGCCGGTCGATGGCCTCGGCGTCCTGGCCCTTGGTCTTGCGACCGTGGCGGGCGATGCCGGTCTTGATGCCGCCGGGGTGGATGCAGGTCACCGTCACGGGGTGCTTGTTGACCAGCATCTCCTCGCGCAGCGCCTCGGTGAAGCCGCGGACGGCGTACTTCGTGGCGTTGTACGCCGTCTGGCCGGGCATGCTGATCAGCCCGAACAGCGAGGAGATGTTCACCACCGCGCCGTCGCCCGACGCGATCAGGTAGGGGAGGAACTCCTTGGTGCCGTTGACCACGCCGAGGAAGTTGACGCCGACGATCCAGTCGAAGTCGGCGTACTCCATGTCCTCGAAGTCGCCGGTCACCGTCACACCTGCGTTGTTGACGACCATGTTGACCACGCCGAAGTGCTCGACGACGTTGCCGGCGTAGGTGTTCATCGCCAGCCGGTCGGACACGTCGAGGACGTCGCTGCGCAGGTCGTGCGCGCCGGTGGCCTCCACCAGGCGGACGGTCTCGGCCAGGCCCTCGGCGTTCCAGTCGGAGACCGCCACCCGGGCGCCGCGCTTCGCCGCCAGGATCGCCATCTCGCGCCCCATGCCGGAGCCGGCGCCGGTGATCACGACGACCTTGCCGTCCAAAGACTTCATGCGACGTGCTCCTTCGTGCGGGCCGTGGCCTTGGCGGTCACGACGTACTTGTCGAGGTCGAACGTCCGCAGCAGCGCGCGGAACGCGAAGGTGGTCCGCGGCCACAGTGTCGTGTTGCGGCCGTGCTCGTCGAGGTACCAGCTTGCGCACCCTCCGGCGCTCCAGACCGTGCGCCTCATCCGGCGGTGCACGTCGGCGTTCCACGCCTCCTGTGCCTCGGGACGAGGCTCGACGGCGGCGATGCCACCCGCCTCCATCTGCCCGATCGCGGAGACGATGTAGGCGATCTGGCTCTCGATGACGAACACCATGCTCGAGTGCCCCAACCCGGTGTTGGCGCCGACGATCTGGAAGAGGTTGGGGAAGCCGGCCGTCGTGGTGCCCTTGTACGACGCCATGCCGTGCTCGGCCCAGACGTCGGCCAGCGTGCGCCCGTCACGGCCCTTCACGTGGTGGGCGATCGGCTGGTCGGTGGTGTGGAACCCGGTCGCGACGACCAGGCAGTCGATCTCGCGCTCGGTGCCGTCCGCGGTGACGATGCCGGTCGGGGTGATCCGCGCGATCGGGTCGGTCACCAGCTCGACGTCGTCGCGGTCGAGGGCGGGGTAGTAGGTGTTCGAGATCAGGATGCGCTTGCAGCCGATCTGGTAGTCGGGCGTGACCGCCTCGCGCAGCTCGGGATCCGTGATGCCCTTGCGGATGTTCCCCAGCGCCGCCGCACGCGCGGGTGCGGCGAGCCTCGGCTCGATCGTGAACGCGGGGACGTAGGTCTCACGGCCCCAGTAGATGGCCGTGCGGTAGGCCTTCTGGAAGAACGGCACGTGGCGGAAGCCAACCTCTCGAACCGCGAGTAGCGCCGGTCGTTCCTCGGGATCACCCACGGCGCGGTGCGCTGGTAGACGTCGAGGTGCGCCACCCGCTCGGCGATCTCGGGCACGATCTGGATCGACGAGGCGCCGGTGCCGATCACGGCGACGCGCTTGCCGGTCAGGTCGTAGTCGTGGTTCCAGCGCGCGGAGTGGAAGACCTCGCCGGTGAAGCCGTCGATCCCGTCGATCTCGGGGAGCTTCGGCTCGGACAGGCCGCCCGATCCGCTGACCAGGATGTCGGCGGCGAGGGTGCCTGCGCTCGTGGAGATCTGCCAGACGAGGTCCTGCTCGTCCCAGGTGGCGTCCTCGACGGTGACCCCGAACCGGAACCGGTCCAGGACGCCGGACTGCCGGGCGACGTCCTGGAGGTAGGCCTGGATCTCCGGTTGCGGCGAGAACGAGCGGGACCAGCTCGGTGTTCGGTGCGAACGAGAACGAGTACAGCTGGCTGGGCACGTCGCACGCGGCGCCGGGGTAGGTGTTGTCGCGCCAGGTGCCGCCCACGCTGTCGCCCTTGTCGACGACGAGGAAGTCGGCAGACGCCGGCCTCGTCGAGCTTGATCGCCGCGCCGAGGCCGGCGAAACCGGCGCCGAGCACGAACACGCGGACGCGGTCGGGGAGGGAGGGGAGGGGTGCTCTGGTGGACATGACTGCAACCCTAACCGTTGTTGAACGATCGTCAATAGCGATGTTGACGGTTGTTCAGTAATCTGGGACACATGAGCACGCGACCCGCGCGACCGCCGGCACCGCCCGGGTGCGGATGTCGCCCGAGAGCACGCCGCGAGCAGCTGCTCGACCTCGGCACGCGGCTGCTCGCAACCCGCACCCTCGACGACATCTCGATCGAGCTGCTTGCCGACGAGGCCGGCATCTCGCGGGGCTTGCTGTACCACTACTTCGGCAACAACAGCGAGTTCCACGTGGCCGTCGTCCGCCGTGCCGTCGAGGACATCTACGCGATCACCGCACCGCGCGACATCGACGACCCGCTGGAGCAGCTGGCGGTGTCGGTCGGCGCCTACCTCGACTACGTCGCCGAGAACTACACCGGCTACGTGTCGCTGGTCCGCGCGGCCGCGGGCGGCAACGAGGAGCTCCAGGCGATCTACCGTGACGCCCGCCGGGCGCTCACCGACCGGATCTTCGAGATCGCCGGCCCCGAGCAGCTCGCCGCGCTCGGCGTGGTGGACTCGCCGGCGACGCGGATGCTCCTCGACGCCTGGGCGGCGCTCGTGGAGACCGCGGTGGTCGCCTGGGTCGCCGATCCGCACGGGATGTCGCGAGCCCGACCTGCTGACCCGGCTCACGAGTGCGCTGCCCGGGCTCCTGACCGACTGACCGGCCGTACGAAGATCCACGCCTTCATCGCGACGAACCGCAGCACCGTCACCGCCAGGTTCACCACGGTCAGGACGGCGACCTCCAGGGTCGGTCGGGTGTCCGGCAGCAGCCAGAGCGCGGCGCTGGTGAGGCCCAGCCCGAGTGCGAAGACGGCCAGCCCCTGGAGCTGGTGGCGCACCAGGTCGTCGGGCCCGCGGACGCCGAAGCTGAAGCGCCGGTTCGCGGCGGTGTTCGCGATCGCGGTCAGCAGCAGGGCCAGCAGGTTCGCCTCCATCGCACCGGCGACCTGACGCAGGCCGAGGTACAGCCCGGCGTACGCGAGGGTCGACAGCACGCCGACGACCAGGAACATCGCGACCTGCAGCCCGAGCCTGCCGCTGCCGGCCCCGGACGACACCCGCCCGAGACGCTCGCCGACCTCGCGCAGCGGGAGCCGGCCGCGGGCCAGGCTGCTCCCGAGCCGTACGACGCCACGCAGGTCGTCGAGCGCCGTCCGGACGATGTCGACCCGGCTGTCCGGGTCGTCGACCCAGTCCACCGGCACCTCGTGGATGCGGAGCCCGGCGCGCTCGGCGACGGTGAGCAGCTCGGTGTCGAAGAACCACTGCTGGTCGTGCACGAGCGGCAGCAGCTCGCGCGCGGCATCACGGCGGATCGCCTTGAACCCGCACTGGGCGTCGCTGAAGCGCACCCGCAGCGCGCGCCGCAGGATCTGGTTGTAGCCGCGGGAGATGATCTCCCGCTTGAGGCCACGCTCGACCCGTGAGCCTCCGGACAGCCGCGATCCGACCGCGAGGTCCGAGTGTCCGCTGATCAGCGGCGCGACCAGCGGCAGCAGCGCGTCGAGGTCGGTGGACAGGTCGACGTCCATGTAGACCAGCACGTCGCTGTCGGATCCGCTCCACGCCTGCTTGAGCGCGCGACCCCGGCCCTTCTCGGCGAGGTGCTCGACCCGCACCTGGGGATGCTCGTGGCTCAGTCGCCGCGCGATCACGCTGGTGCCGTCGGTCGAGGCGTTGTCGGCGATCGTCACCCGGAAGGTCCACGGCAGCTGCTCGAGCGCGGTGAGGACGCGGCGTACCGACGCAGCGAGCTGGGCCTCCTCGTTGTGGACCGGGATCACCACGTCCAGGACCGGTGTACCCACCTCGGTGAGCAGGGCCGTGACGGGCGGCTCGACAGGCTCGACGTCCGGGCTGGTCATGACGCGGCGCCCGACAGGTCGTAGACGGTGACGCCGCCGACGGTGGTCGCGGTGAAGTTGGCCTCCACCCACGAGGTGATCTGCGAGGCCGTGCCCGAGCCACCACCTCCGGGGCCACCACCTCCGGGGCCGCCACCCATCCCGCCGCCTCCGGCGATGAAGTAGTGGATCTGGCCGGACGCGACGTAGGCCCGGAACTCCGCCAGCGTCGGGCTCGGGTCGGAGCCGTTGAACCCGCCGATCGCCATCACCGGCTCCTCCGATGCCAGCTGGTAGCCCGAGGCGCTGTTGGAGCCGACCGCGGCCGCGGTCCAGGTGTAGGAGCCCGCGTCGGCCTGGAGGAGCTCGACCAGCGCCGAGGTCGGCGTGCTGGCGTTCAGGAGACCGCCGGCGTTCCCGTTGCCGGGCGCCCCAGCCCGGGGCGACTGCCCGTTGCCGGTGCCGGCCTGCAGGCCGGGAGGAGCTCCGAAGCCGCGCTGCCCACCCGGCCCGCGCATCCCGCCCGGACCGCCGCCGGGCATGCCCATCCGGCCTGCCGACGCAGGTCCTGCCGACGGGATCGAGCCCGTGTGGGCGGTGCTCGCGGTGCTCAGCGAGTACGCCGCGGGCGCCGCGAGCGTGGTCGCCACCGCCACGGCTGCGACGGCGCCGACGAGGCGGCGCGGCACGCTGTTCAGCGCGACCAGGACCCCGCCGGAGAGGAAGCCCACCAGCAGGACGGCGTACCGGAGCCAGGGGAGGTAGTCCGGGGTCCTGTCCAGCAGGACGAACGCCCACAGCGCGGTGCCGGCGACGGTCACGCCCAGCACCGACCGAGCAGCGATGCCGTGCCGCTCGCGCCACAGCACCCAGGCGCCGATGCCGATGAGCGCAGCGATGGGCGGCGCCAGGGCGACGGTGTAGTAGGCGTGGAAGATGCCCGCCATCAGGCTGAAGGTCAGGCCGGTGACCAGCAGGGTGAGGCCCCAGAGCGTCACGGCGGCGGTGACCCGGCGATGGGCGCGGGCGAACCAGAGCGCCGCGCCACCGAGGACGAGTGCGGCCGGCAGCAGCCAGGCGATCTGGCCGCCGATCTCGGTGTTGAACAGCCGACCCAGTCCGGTGGCGCCCCACTGGCCGCCCTGCCCGCCGGCACCGCCGACCGAGCCGGTCTCGTCGCCGCTGAGCCGGCCGAGACCGTTGTACCCGAGGGTGAGCTCGAGGATCGAGTTGTCCTGGGACCCGCCGATGTACGGACGGCTGTCGGCCGGCCACATCTCGACGATCGCGACCCACCAGCCGCCGGCCGCGACCATTGCTGCGAAGGCGGCGACGAGATGGAGGAGCCGCTTGCCGAGCGGCGTACGGGCGAAGACGAGGTAGGTCACGCCGAGCGCCGGCAGGATCAGGAAGGCCTGCAGCATCTTGGCGAGGAAGGCCAGCCCGACGAAGGCGCCGGCGAGGAGCAGCCAGCGCAGCGGCCGGCCGGACGGGAGGTCGCTCTCGTCGACGGCGCGAAGGGTGGCGCCGCTGGCGGCGACGAGGAGGAGCACCAGGAGTGCGTCGGGGTTGTTGAACCGGAACATCAGTACGGCGATCGGTGTCAGTGCCATCGCGGCGCCCGCCAACAGGCCCGCGACGTCGGAGCCGGTGCTGCGCCGCACGATCCGGTGCAGCAGGTAGACGGTCACGACACCCTCGAGTGCCTGCGGCACCAGGATGCTCCAGCTCGACAAGCCGAAGATCCGCACGGACAGCGCCATCGGCCACAGGGCGAGCGGGGTCTTGTCGACCGTGATCGAGTTCGCGGCGTCGGAGCTGCCGAAGAAGAACGCCTTCCACGACTCCGACCCCGCCTGGGCCGCGGCGGAGTAGAAGGAGTTCGCCCAGCCCGATTCACCCAGCCCCCACAGGTAGAGGAGGCCGGTCGCGAGCAGCAGCCCGATCAGCGCTGGCCGGGTCCACGAGCTCGCCGAGGCGTCACTTTGTTGCCCGTTTGTGGCGCCGAGGCGTCGCGAACGGAGGGCTATGCGTCGGAGCGGTGACGCCTCGGCGGCTCTGAGCGGCAACAAACTGCCGCCTCGGCGGGTGCGGTTGGTGGAGGCAGAGGGGGTGGTGGTCAGGTCCATGACTCGAGGTTGTCCCGCTCAACTGCGCAGGCGGTGTGGCCGGTCTGTGCGGGGTCTGTGAGCACTTGCGGTTTCACAACCTCAGTTGTGAAACGTGCGCTTCCCGAACGAAATTTCGTTCGGGAAGCGTCAGTTTCACAACAGGAGTTGTGAAACCGACGGTCGGTCAGCCGCGCGGAAGGCTGACCGTGAACGTGGTGCTGCCGGGCCGGGAGCTGACCGACGCGCGGCCCCCGTGGGCCTCGGCGATCGCGCTCACCAGGGAGAGGCCCAGGCCGGCGCCGCCGGAGGCGCGGGTGCGGCTGGAGTCGCCGCGGGTGAACCGGTCGAACGCCTCTTCGACGAGGTCCGCGGGCAGGCCCGGACCGTCGTCGTGCACCTCGACGAGTACGTCGTCCGCACGCGACTGCGCGGTCACGGTGATCGTGGTGCCGGCGGGGGTGTGGCTGCGGGCGTTGTTGAGCAGGTTCGTGATCACCTGGTGCAGCCGGGCGTCGTCCCCGACGACGTGCACCGGCTCGTCGGGCAGCGCGAGCTGCCACTTGTGGTCCGCGGCGAGCACCCGTGCGTCGGCCACCGCCTCGAGGAGCAGCCTGGTCAGGTCGACGTCCTCGCGGGCGAGTGGCCGACCGGAGTCCAGGCGGGCGAGCAGGAGCAGGTCGGCCACCAGGTCCGACATCCGGTCGGCCTCGGTCTCGACCTTGCCGAGGGCGACCAGGAGCGCCTCGGCGTCCTCCGCCCCCCTTCCGGAAAGCTGTCTTCGCGACAGCTCGGCGTACCCGTGGATGGTCGCCAGCGGAGTACGCAGCTCGTGGGAGGCGTCCGCGACGAACTGCCGCACCTGCTGCTCGCTCCTGTGCCGGGCCGCAAGGGCTTCGTCGATGTGGTCGAGCAACGTGTTCAGTGCGGAGCCGACCTGGCCGACCTCGGACTGTTCGTCGGTGTGCAGGTCGGGGACGCGAGTCTCGATCGCGGTGTCACCGGTCGAGAGGTCCTGGGTGGACACCTCGCGGGCGGTCTCGGCGACGGCGTACAACGGCCGCATCTGCCGGCGGACGAGAAGGGTGCCCGCGACGCCCGCGATGCCGACGCCGAGCAGGGTGAGCAGCGCGAACCAGCGCAGCATGCTGTTGATGGTGTTGTCGATGTCGGAGGTGGGAAGACCGACGATGAGCGTGTTGCCCGCGCTGTCCGTCGTGGTCATGACCCGGTAGCTGCGGCCTGCCACCCGGACCGTGTGACCGTCCCGGTCGGTGGGCACCTTCGCCAGCGGCTTCACAGCGGCGGCAGACAGCTGCTTGTTGGTGAAGCTGCTGGTGACGATGACGCCGGCGGCAGTGGCGGTGCTTCCGGCGGGCGGCACGCCAGCGAGCAGGGTGCCCGGGCCGCCGAATCGTTCGCCGGCCGGACCTCCAAACGGCCCGTCCTGCGGCCGCAGGGCACCGCGGAGCGCGTCCTGGACCTTCCCGTCCAGCTGGTCGGTGAGGTAGCTGCGCATCGCGATCGTGGCGCTGGAGGCCACCAGGATGCCGACGACAGCGACCAGTGCGACCGCGGTGACCACCAGCCGTGCGGTGAGGGTCCGGGGGAGCGCGCGGCGGAAGGCGTCCTTGCGGAGGGTCAGGCTCACGGAGCCATCGCTTCGACGGGCTTCAGGACGTAACCGGCGCCGCGCATCGTGTGGATCATCGGCTCGCGACCGGCGTCGATCTTCTTCCGCAGGTAGGAGATGTAGAGCTCGACGACGTTGGCCTGGCCGCCGAAGTCGTAGTTCCAGACCCGGTCGAGGATCTGGGCCTTGGACAGCACCCGTTTCGGGTTGCGCATCAGGTAGCGCAGCAGCTCGAACTCCGTGGCGGTCAGGCTGACCGGCGTTCCTGACCTGGAGACCTCGTGGCTGTCCTCGTCGAGCACGAGGTCGCCGACGCTGAGGATCGAGTGCTCGGCCGTCTGCTGTGCTCCGGCCCTGCGCATGAGGGCGCGCAGCCGGGCGACGACCTCCTCGAGCGAGAACGGCTTGGTGACGTAGTCGTCGCCGCCGGCGGTCAGGCCGGCGACCCGGTCCTCGACCGCGTCGCGCGCGGTGAGGAACAGCACCGGTACGTCGGTCTGCTCGGCGCGCAACCGGCGGAGCACCTCCATGCCGTCGAAGTCCGGCAGCATCATGTCCAGCACGACCGCGTCCGGAACGTGCTTGCGCGCGGTGCTGACCGCCTTGGCTGCCGGTGAGGGCGACCTGGACGTCCCAGCCCTCGTAGCGCAGCGCCATCCGGAGCAGCTCGGCGATGTTGGGCTCGTCGTCGACCACGAGGACCCGCAGCGGGCTGCCGTCGGGGCGGGTCATCTCGGGTCCGCGCGCGGGTGAGGAGGAGGCCATGGGTCCAGCGTGGTGCACCACGTCGTGGGATGACCATGGCTTCGCTGTGAAAAGCCTGTGAGCGCCGCAGCCGTCCGCGACGGCGATTTCACAGGTCTGTGACAGGTTTCGGGTGCACGCTGGGGACATGTCAGACAACGACGACGTCCCGGGCAGCCCTGACCGCGACGCGGAGCCGGTCGAAGACGCGGTCTCGAGCCCGTCCGACGACGCGGCGCCAACTGCCGCACAGCCGGTGATCCCGGCTGAGCCGGCTGCTCCCGTCCTCAAGACGCGGTGGCGCGACCGTGCCTGGTCGTTCCGCGCGATGCTCGCGGTCGCCCTGGCGACGCTCCTGATCGGCGGACTCGCGGGCGGCACGGTCGTCGCCGCCGCGGGCCACGACCACGACCGCCACGGACGCTTCATGATGGGGCCGGGAGGCCCCGGGCGCGGCATGCCCCCGGGCCTGCGGTCGGCAGGGCCCGTTCAACGGCGGCGGGCCGAAGTGGCAGCGGAACGACGGCCAGCAGCCTCCCAGCTCAGGCCGAACGGGCAGCCGACAGCGCCGACGCCGTCCCCGTCGCAGTAGGGATCTCGGCCGGCCTCGACGGTCGGGTGCCGGGCGACCACCGCGGTCGAGTGGCGCGGGCTTGACCTGGTTCGGGAGACTTGGCGGGTTGTGCATATCCAGTTCGCCGCCGAGCTCCCGGTCTCGGCCCGTCGCGAGGACATCGCCGCGGCGATCCGTGACCACCAGGTCGTGATCGTGGCCGGGGAGACCGGCTCGGGCAAGACCACCCAGCTGCCGAAGATCTGCCTGGCCCTGGGGCGCGGCTGAGGGCTCGCTCATCGGGCACACCCAGCCACGCCGGATCGCCGCCCGGAGCGTCGCCGAGCGGATCGCCGAGGAGCTCGGCACCGAGCTCGGCGACGTCGTCGGGCTACCAGGTGCGCTTCACCGACAAGACCTCGAAGGCGGGCCGGGTCAAGGTGATGACCGACGGCATCCTGCTCGCCGAGCTGCAGCACGACAAGCAGCTGCGTCGTTACGACACCCTGATCATCGACGAGGCCCACGAGCGCAGCCTCAACATCGACTTCATCCTCGGCTACCTCAAGCAGCTGCTGCCGCGCCGGCCCGACCTCAAGGTGATCATCACCTCGGCCACGATCGACCCGGAGCAGTTCGCCCGCCACTTCGCGACGGCCGACGGTACGCCGGCGCCGGTCATCGAGGTCTCCGGTCGCACCTACCCGGTCGAGGTCCGCTACCGGCCGCTGGTGCAGGTGCCGGACAGCGACGAGGAGGGCGAGGTGCTCGTCCGCGACCAGACCGAGGCCATCACCGCGGCCGTCGACGAGCTCCGCGCCGAGTCCGCCGGCGACATCTTGGTGTTCCTGCCGGGCGAGCGCGAGATCCGCGACACCGCCGACGCGCTGGCGAAGAAGGCGCGGGGCGGGCAGGCGGCCTGGGCGGCTTCGACATCGTGCCGCTGTACTCGCGGCTCTCGGCAGCCGAGCAGCACCGGGTGTTCGAGCCGCACAGCCGCCAGCGGGTCGTCCTCGCCACCAACGTCGCAGAGACGTCGCTGACCGTGCCCGGGATCACCGCGGTCATCGACACCGGCGTGGCCCGGATCAGCCGGTACTCCGTCCGCACCAAGGTCCAACGGCTGCCGATCGAGCCGATCAGCCAGGCCTCGGCGAACCAGCGCTCCGGCCGCTGCGGGCGGGTCGAGGCCGGCATCGCGATCCGGCTCTACTCCGAGGAGGACTTCCTCGCGCGACCGGAGTTCACCGAGCCCGAGATCCTCCGCACGACCCTCGCCGGCGTGATCCTGCAGATGACCGCGCTCGGTCTCGGCGACGTCGCCCGGTTCCCGTTCGTCGAGCCGCCCGACGCCCGCAACGTCCGGGCCGGCGATACTGCTGCTCGAGGAGCTCGGTGCGCTGGTTTCGACAGGCTCAACCCGGGAAGCGCGATCCGCGACCGCGACTGACCGGGATCGGCCGCAAGCTCGCCCGGCTGCCGATCGACCCGCAGCTGGGCCGGATGCTGCTCGAGGCCGATCGTCTCGGGTGCCTGCGCGAGGTCCTGGTGATCGCCTCGGCGCTGTCGATCCAGGACCCGCGCGAGCGGCCGGTCGAGCAGCAGGCCCGCGCCGACCAGATGCACGCGCGCTTCGCTGACAAGCGGTCGGACTTCATGGCCTGGCTCAACCTCTGGCGGCACCTGCGCGCAGCACCAGGACGAGCTCGGCTCGAGTGCGTTCCGGCGGATGTGCCGCGACGAGCACCTGAACTACCTGCGGGTGCGGGAGTGGCAGGAGTTCGAGAGCCAGCTGCGTCAGGTCGCCAAGCAGGTCGGACTGACCGTGCCGAAGGGTGAGGTCTCGACAGGCTCGAGTACCGGGGCGGGCGAGGACGCCGTCCACCAGGCGCTGCTCACCGGGCTGCTCTCGCACATCGGGCTGAGGGTCTCGACAGGCTGGACCACCGGGGAGGGTGCCTACCTGGGTGCCCGGGGCACGCGGTTCTCGATCTTCCCGGGGTCGGGGCTGTTCAAGAAGCAGCCCGAGTTCGTGGTGGCCGCGGAGCTGGTCGAGACCTCGCGGCTGTGGGGCCGCCAGTGCGCCGCCGTCGACCCGCTCTGGGTCGGAACGCGCCGGGGCGCACCTGGTGAAGCGCTCCTGGTCCGAGCCGCACTGGTCGGCGAAGCGCGCGGCGGTGATGGCCCACGAGCGCGTCACCCTGTACGGCGTACCGCTCGTCGCCGACCGGCTCGTGAACTACGGCAAGCACGACCCCGAGGCCGCCCGCGAGCTGTTCATCCGGCACGCCCTCGTGCACGGCGAGTGGCACACGCCGGCACCGGTTCCTGGCCACCAACCGGGCAGCTGCTCGAGCGAGGCCGAGGAGCTCGAGCACCGGGCTCGCCGCCGCGACCTGGTGGTCGACGAGCACACCCTGTTCGACTTCTACGACGCGGTGGTCCCGGCCGACGTCGTGTCCGGCGGCGCACTTCGACGGCTGGTGGAAGAAGGAGCGGCGCGACGCCCCGGACCTGCTGACCTTCGACCCGGCGATGCTGCTGCACGCGAGCAGCGGCGGAGGTCCGTCCCGACGACTTCCCGGACACCTGGCGCGAGCACGCCCTCGAGCCTGCCGCTGCACTACCGGTTCGAGCCGGGGGCGGCGGATGACGGGCTGTCGGGTCGACGTACCCCTGGCGACGCTGAACCATCTCGAGGGCACGTCGTTCAGTGGCACGTCCCGGGACTGCGCGAGGAGCTCGTCGTGGCGCTGCTCGGTCGCTGCCCAAGCAGCTGCGGGTGAACTTCGTGCCGGCCCCGGACGTGGCGCGGGCCTTCCTGGCGGCGGTGCCGCCAGGGGAGGAGTAGCATCACCGCGGCGCTGAGCCCGGCACCTGCGTGCGGTCACCGGGGTGCATGTGCCCGCCGGACGCGTGGGACTGGAGCAAGGTGCCCGACCACCTCCGCCCGACCTTCCGGGTCGTCGACGAGGCGGGCGGCCTGGTCGGCGGAGGGCAAGGACCTCGAGGCCCTCGAGCGCCGCTGCGTCCGTCGTTCGAGGCGGCGATGGCGTCCGCGGCCGCGGAGTCGGGTGTCACCCGGTCCGGTGAGACGTCCTGGATGTTCGGCACCGATCGAGCGCTCGTTCCGGCAGGACCGTGCGGGACACGAGGTCATGGGTCATCCCGGTCTCGTCGACGAGGGCGCCACGGTCGGGCTGCGGGTGCTCGCGGAGCGTCGACGAGCAGGTCGCCCAGCACCGTCGCGGCGTACGCCGGCTGCTGGCGCTCGCCGTGGAGCCGCCCGACCTGCTCGCCGGGCTCGACAACGCCGCGAAGCTCGGGCTCGCGGGATCGCCGTACGCCTCGGTGAAGGCGCTCGCGGACGACTGCGTGCTGGCAGCGCTCGGCGAGCTGGTCGACACCGCCGGTCCGGTCTGGGACGAGGACATCGTTCGCGGCGCTGCTCGAACGGGCGCGGCGCGAGCTCGCCGAACGCGCCTCGGGCGTGCTGCACCAGGTGCTGCGGGTGCTGGCGTCCTGGCCGCGAGGCCGACCGGCTGCTGCACGGCCGGGTCGACATGGCCGTCCTGGCGTCGATGAACGACATGCGCCAGCACCTCGGACGGCTCGTGCACCGCGGGTTCGTGGCCGAGGCAGGCGCGGAGCGCGCTCCGGCAGTTCCCGCGCTACCTCGCGGCGCTGGTCGAGCGGCGCCACCGCCTCGAGGACGCGCCGGCACGCGATCTCGAGCTGATGGGCCGGGTGGGGGAGTTCCAGCAGGGCTGGGAGCAGCGGGTGGCTGCCCTTCCCGACGGCCGGCTGCCGGGCGCAGCGCTCGAGCGGCTGCGCTGGCTGATCGAGGAGTACCGGGTGTCGCTGTGGGCCCAGCGCTCGGCACCGCCGAGCCGGTCTCGGACACCCGGCTGCGCAAGGTGATGGCTGCAGGCTCTGAGGTTCTGGCAGGTACGGCGTCGCGGCCTCGACCACGGAGTCGAAGACTCGCGCCCGAGCGCGGCGCCCTCGCGGCGCACCGCCGCCGAGTCGAGGACGAGAGCGCGGTTCAGCCTGACCTCGCTCGGACGGCGCAGGCGGTCCCAGTCGCCGGTGCCGACGTCCATCCAGAACCGGCCCGCCGCGCGCCTCCTGCGCCGCGTCGTGGTCGTGGTCCTTGCTGGTCAGCGGCAGCGCGATGACCGTGCCGGCGGGTGCGACGCGATCACCAGCACCGGCCGGTCCTTGCCCTGCGTCGGGTCGTCCTCGTAGGGCACCCAGGCCCAGCACGACCTCGCCCGGGTCGGGCTTGCCGTTGCGGCGCGGCGCGTAGCTCGTCCGGATCCGCGGGGTGCGCGGGTCGGAGGGGCGCACGAGAGCCGCACAATTCCGAGGACCATGGCTCGACGCTAGCCGAGGTCGGCATCGAGGAGGTCCGGGTGCGCCGGGCCGGGAGCGCCTCACGGCGCGTGGCCGCTCGTAGCGGCTGATTTTGGGACCCGGGGCTGCCACGGCCCGGCGCACCGCGAATTCTAACCGCTCGGCGGTGAATGTGCTGGCAGCCGGACTACGAGGCGTGCCGTCGAGCTCGAGCCGGGCCGGCGTGCTGCAGCTGCTCGGCGAGGGTGAGCAGCCGCGCCGCCGCCAGGTCCGAGTGCGTACGACGAGCCGACTGGTCGGCCTCGTCGACTGGGCGCGCCCGGCGGCGGCGACCCGGGCGAAGGCCGAGGCGCGGAAGAGGGTGTCGGCGAAGTCGCCGGTGACCACGCCGCTGAGCACGGCGTCGACCAGCGCCCGGACCTCGTCCGGTCCGGGCGGCTCCTCGACGCCCGAGATCGCCTCGGCGACCGGCGCCAGCGCGCGGCCGCCGGTCGAACTCGCGCGCGGCCGTCTCCGGGTCGGCGTACACCCAGCTGCGCAGCACGTAGAGCCGCCAGAGCACGCCGGCGAGCGAGTCGGCAGGCGGCCCGGACCAGAGGTCGGCGAGCGTCTCGAGACCCTCGGTGTCGGCAAGGTGCACCACCCGCGAGACCAGCGCCTCGTCGGCCTGGTCGCGAGCGCCGCGCACCAGCGCCATCGCGGCGCGGTCGGCGGCCTCGGCGAGAGCGCGGGATCGGCGGCCGGGTCGCTCGACTCGATCGCCTCGAAGTCGCCGGCGCCCGGCATCGCCGGGCGGTGGTGCGGTCGGTCGCTCATGCCCCCAAGACCTAGGTGCTGTCGACCGCAGATCAGGCGGTCAGTCGAGCCAGCCGGCGGCGGCGGTCACCATCCCGACCATCGGCTCCCCGCCGGGCGGGTAGTCGTGGTCCTGGCCGCGTTGTCCATCCGTGAGCACCGCGATGCGGGCGCCGCGAGGGACCATGCCGAACGCCTCGAAGCGGCCGGTCTCCTCGCCGGCGGGCCTCCACGACAGCAGGTACCAGCGCGCCGTGCCCGCGGTCACCGGCACGGTGCTGAAAGGCCCGACCCGCAGGTGGGAGTCGGCGCTGAAGTTCTGGGCACAGTGCTTGTGCCACGAGCCGAGCACCTTCCAGGCACGGTGCGCGGTCGAGGCGTCCGGGAACTCCGCGATCTGCTGGGCGGCGTTGTCGTCGCTGTCGATCGGGCGGGAAGTAGGTCCGCGGCGACCACGTCGGTGGCGCCGATGCTGAGCAGGTCGGCCTTCGCGCAGGCGCCGAACGGATCCGCCGAAGGGGTGCCGGTGTCGCCGTCCTGCCACTTCCACGTGGCGTTCAGGCCCGGCACCAGCCCTGTGGGCAACAACCGGTCCACGAGGGGGGTGTCGTCCGTGGTCGGCGACGGGACGGGCGAGGTCGTCGTGGCCGACGGCTCCGGCGCGGCGGAGGTCGTCGTCGACGTCGGCGAGTCGCCGGTCTCGGGTGTGCCGGGGGAGTCATCGGTGCTCGCGCAACCGGCGGTGAGGGTCAGGCCGGCGAGCAGGGCGGCGGCGAACAGCCGCGAGGAGTGGCGGACGTGCATGCCTTCACCGTAGGGGGACGAGAGTCACACGGACGCGCACCGGCACCTGCGGCGTGTCCGGCTATCGTGACGGTGCCCAAGTACGACAGCCGCGGGGTCAGCTCCCGGGCAGTGAGGGAGGACTCAGTTGCTCCGCAGTCGCCGCGTCGTGGCGTCGGTGCTCGCACTCGGGGCACTCGTGGTCACCGCGGCCTGCTCCTCCGACGAACCACCGAAGACGACTCCGTCGACCCCGGCCGGTCCGACGCTCCTCACGTTCGCGGTGTACGGGCCGCCGCAGGTCGTGACGGCGTACACGAAGATCGCCGCGGACTTCTCCGCCGAGCATCCCGAGACGGTGGTCAACGTGCGTCCCTACGACACGCACGACCAGGCGATGTCCGCGCTGGCCGGCCAGTCCGACGCCGGACAGGCGCCGGACGCCTTCCTCGCCGGGATCGGCGACCTGCCGGGCCTGATCCAGTCCAAGGCGATCGACAAGGTCGGCGACCTGCTCGCCGAGCGGCACATCGACTTCGGCGACGGCTACCAGCGCGACCCCCTCGAGGCGTTCAGCGCCGACGACGCGCTGCAGTGCATGCCGGTCGACGTCTCACCGCTCGTCGTCTACTTCAACACCGACCTGGTCCAGCTGCCGGCGCTCACCACACCCGACCAGCGCCCGATCACGGCGGAGTCAGGGTGGTCGCTCGACCAGTTCGCCGCGGCGGCACGCCAGGCGACCAGGGCCCACGTACGCGGTGTGTACGTCGCGCCGGACCTCGCACAGGTCGCGCCGTTCATCTGGTCCGGCGGTGGCCACGTCGTCGACGACCTCGACAAGCCGACGACGCTCATGCTGGCCGACGGTGCCAGCGCCACGGCGCTCGAGAAGCTGCTCGAGGTCGTGCGTGACCCGCACATCACGTTCAACCGCGCGCAGATCGCGCGCCGGTCGGCACTCCAGCGGTTCAAGACCGGCTCGCTGGCGATGATGCTGGGGTACCGCGACCTGACGCCTCAGCTGCGGGCCCAGGAGGACCTCAACTTCGACGTGATGCCGCTGCCGAGGATCGGCGCCAAGGCGACGATCGGGCAGAGCTCGGGGCTGTGCCTCAGCAGCAGCTCCGAGCACCCGGGCAAGACCGCCGACTTCCTCGCGTACGCCGTCTCCGACGACGCGATGGCGTTGCTCGCCTCGACCGGCTACGTCGTCCCGACGAACCTCGACGTGGTCAACTCCGACGCCTTCCGCCAGCCGACCGAGATGCCGGCGAGCTCCGCGGTGTTCCCGAGCGCGGTGCGCAGCATCCACTCACTCCCGCGCGTGCCGACGTGGGGCGCGGTGGCGGCCAGCACCGCCAGGCTCCTCGAGGGTCTGTTCTACGACCCGGTGATCGACCCGCTCGGCGACCGGTTGAAGGCGATCGACGCCGCCTCGGCACCGCTGTTCACCCCGATCCCGCCCGAGTCGTCCTCACCGAGCGCGTCGGCGAGTCCTTAGCGTCAGGTCGTCACAGGTTTCACAACTTCTGTTGTGAAACCTGCGCTTCCCGACCGAAATTTCATTCGGGAAGCGGAAGTTTCACAACTGCTGTTGTGAATCCGCAGGGCGCTCCGTCGCCGCATCTGCTTCCGGCTCCGCGACAGCAACCTCGGCCGGGTGCCGGATCGCCTCGGCGATCAGCGGCGCCATCAGCTCCACCTGCCACTGCCGGGCGCCGAGGCGGAGCAGCTCCGCACCGACGGCGTCGTCGAGCTCTGCGTCGGACACGTCCGGGGGGCTCCACAGGACCCGGCGGAGGTAGTCGGGGGTGAGGAGGTTCTCGATCGGCACGTTGCGGCCCTCCGACAGAGCCGCGACCGCGGTCCGTGCCGCGTTGAGGCGTCCGGCCGCAACCGGGTCGCGGTCGGCCCAGGACCGCACCTGCGGAGGGCCGTCGCTCCGGTTCGCCAGCGGCGGCAGCTCGGACTCCGGCATCGCGCGGGCGCGCTTGAGGGCCTCGACCCAGGTGTCGAGGTAGCGCCGGGCGCCGCGGCCGTGGAAGCCCGACGTCGCCATCAGCAGCTTGCCGTTGGTGGGCATGGAGTTCGCCGCGGCGATGACAGCGGAGTCCGGGATCAGGCGTCCAGGTGTCGAGTCGAGGGACTCGGCGAGCTCGTCGCGGACAGTCCACAGCTCGCGGACCGCTGCCAGTGCGCGCCGGCCCTTGGCCCGGTGGATGCCCGACGTACGCCGCCACGGGTCGATGCGGGCCGCGGGCTCGAAGTCGAGGAGGTGCTCGAACTCCTCGCGTGCCCATCCGTCCTTGCCGGTGTCCTCGAGCTCACCACCGAGCACCTCGCGCAGCTCGAGGAGCACCTCGACGTCGAGAGCGGCGTACTCCAGCCACGGCTGCGGCAGCGGGCGCTGGGACCAGTCGGCCGCGGAGTGCTCCTTGCGCATCGACTTCCCGACGATCGTCTCGACCAGGGTCGCCAGGCCGACGCGCGGGTAGCCGAGGAGTCGCGCAGCGAGCTCGGTGTCGAACAGCGAAGTCGGCCGCAGGCCGATCTCGCGCAGGCAGGGGAGGTCCTGGCTGGCTGCGTGCAGGATCCACTCGGCGTCGCCGATGGCGGCGTTGAGATCGGTGAGGTCGTCGAACGCGATCGGGTCGACCAGCGCGGTGCCCGCACCCTCACGCCGGAGCTGGACGAGGTAGGCGCGGGCGGAGTAGCGGTAGCCGGACGCGCGCTCCGCGTCGAGCCCGACAGGACCGGTGCCGGCGGCGACCGCGGCGACCACCTCGGCCAGCGCCTCGGGTGTCTCCGTGATCGACGGCAGGCCGTCGCGCAAGAGGAGCAGGGGCGCGGCGGGCGCCTCCTCAGGCGCGGTCTCGGGCTCGTCCTCGCTCGCCGGCGGCTGTGATGCTTCCCGGCCCATCAGTCGGTGCCACGTTGTCCGCGCCGGCTCGGCATCGTGGCCACGCCTTCCGGCACCGGCGGCAGGCCCGCCGCGGTGCACAGCAGCTCGCCCCACGCCTCCACGTGGGCGGTGAGGTCGCCGACCGGCGTCCAGGACGCCCGGATCTCGATCTGCGCGGTGCTCGGCTCGGTCGCCATCCCGCCGAAGCTCTCCGAGGCCACCGTGGTCACCGTGCCCGACGGCGCGGTGTACTCCGCGCCATGGGCCTCGAGCGCCTCGACGAGCCAGGTCCAGCCGACTCCGGCGAGCACCGGATCTGCCGCGACCTCGGGCTCGATGTCGGCCCGGGCGTAGGCCACGCAGCGGAAGGTGCCGTCCCACGCGTCGTTGCCGGCAGGGTCGTGGAGCACGACGATCCGGCCGGTGCCGACGTCGACGCCGTCGAACGTCACGTCGGCCGAGAGCGCGGAGGCGTACGGCGCGATCCGTTGGGGCGCGGGCATCTCCTCGGTGAGGACCTCGGGCCGAAACTTCGCCGATCGCAGCTGGGCGACCGCACGCTCGAACTCCGCGGGTGTCGGCGGGGGCTCGATGTGGCGTTCCCGAGGTGCGGGCATGGCCTCAGGTTAGGCGGATCTGGGGATACCCGCGCCCCCGACTCGCCGCCTGACCTGCGAAGATCGTCCCCATGCCGGACCTCACCCAATCCGCGTTCCTCCGGGCAGCCCGTGGCGAGCCGGTACCGCACACGCCGGTGTGGTTCATGCGCCAGGCCGGACGCTCGCTCCCGGAGTACCGCGCGCTCCGCGAGGGCGTGACCATGCTCGAGTCGTGCATGCGGCCCGAGCTGGTCACCGAGATCACGCTCCAGCCCGTGCGCCGGTACGACGTGGACGCGGCGATCTTCTTCTCCGACATCGTGCTGCCGCTCAAGGCGATCGGGGTCGACCTCGACATCGCGCCCGGAGTCGGCCCCGTCGTGGCGAAGCCGGTGCAGACCCTGTCCGACGTGGAGGCGATCCCGGACCTGACGCCCGAGCACGTCCCCTTCATCACCGAGTCCGTGCGTCTCCTGGTCGCCGAGCTCGGCGCGACCCCGCTGATCGGCTTCGCCGGCGCGCCGTTCACGGTCGCGTCGTACCTCGTGGAGGGCGGGCCCTCCAAGGAGCACGCGAGGACCAAGGCGATGATGTTCGGCGCGCCGGACGTCTGGGAGGCGCTGCTGAGCAAGATCGCCGGCATCTCGGCGGCTTACCTCGACGTCCAGATCGCGGCCGGGGCCAGCGCCGTACAGCTCTTCGACTCCTGGGCCGGCGCGGTGACCCGTGCCGACTACGAGGCACATGTGCTGCCGTTCTCGCGCCGGGTGCTCGAGGCGGTCGGCGACCGCGGCGTGCCGCGGATCCACTTCGGGGTCGGCACCGGCGAGATCCTCGACCTGATGGGCACGGCCGGCGCCGAGGTGGTGGGCGTCGACTGGCGCGTCCCGCTCGCCGAGGGCGTACGCCGGGTCGGCGGCCGCGCGGTGCAGGGCAACCTCGACCCGACCCTCGTCTTCGCCCCGCCCGAGGTGATGCTTGCGCGGGCCGACCAGGTGATCGCCGACGGTCGCACCGCGCCGGGCCACATCTTCAACCTCGGCCACGGCGTGATCCCCTCGACCGATCCCGACCAGCTCAAGCGCCTGACCGACCACGTGCACGAGGTCACGGCGCGCTGAGGTCTGCGACGCCGAGCAGCACCGGGACAACATCCGCAGGTTCCTCTCGATGATCGACCCGGAGACTGGCTACCTCGAAGAGGCCTGAAGCGGGCGCGTCCCGCGACGGACTCCTGTCCTTCCGTGCACACCAACGGGCAGAAGCGCCATGGTCGACTTCCAGTGCCGCCTGAGTCGGACCAGCAGCCGGAGTTCTGCCCGTCCTTCCGTCACCGCGCGGTGGTGCGGTCGTCGCAACGCCACACGAACCGTGCGCCCTGGGCCTCGATCTGCATGACGTCCCGCGCAGTCCCCGGGTCACACCTCCGCAGGTGGCGCGTCGACCACGGTGCGCCTGCGCCGGGTGATCATCCAGACCGGCAGACCGACCAGTGCCAGGAAGACCGCGAACGGCAGCACAGCCCCGAGCACGGTGCCGACTGCCACTGCGGTGGCGCCGAGAGCGCGCCAGCCGCCGCCCAGCCCGGCGAGGAAGCCCGTCTTCGCGTGGTGCTGCTTGTGCGGCTTCACGGGGTTCGAGAGCGTCAGCTGGATCGTGGACAACGAGGTCTGGTCGGACAGGTAGCGCTGCTGCTGCTCGAGGGAGTCGAGGTCGGCCTGTCGGGTGGCCAGCTGGCCCTCGATCGAGATGATCTGGGCGATCGTCGTGGCCCGGGCGAGCAGCTGCTGGATGCTCGCCACGCTCGCCTTCTGCGCGCGGACCCGTGCCGCGACGTCGATCACCTTGGTGGTGACGTCCTCGACCGACTGCTGACGGTTCCGCACCGTGCCGAGGGCGGCGAGGCCGTCGAGCGCCTTCTCGAACGACGCCGACGGCACCCGCAGGGTGAGATCGACCCGGTCGAGCTTCCCGTGCGCATCGGACTGCGACTGCTCGTCGGCGACGAACCCGTGCATCCCGGTGGCCAGGTTGATGGCGTCCTGGCGCGTGTCGGTCAGGTGGGTGCTGCTCAGCTGCAGCTGCCCGGTGGCGATCACCGACCGGGTGATCACGGTGTCGGCGGCCGGCTTGGCTGCGGACTGCGCCGCCGGCGCGTCTTCGGAGAGGAAGTCGCGCGAGTCGCTGCCGTCGCCCGACGGTGCGGCCGGCGCCGAATCGGCGACCGAGCCGCTGGATGCCTTGTCGTCTGAGGCGCCGCCACCGCACGCAACCAGGGCGGCAGCCAGCGGGAGGAGGGCGAGCCCGAGGAGGATGCGATGAGGTGTCGGCTTCATGGCGCTTCGACGTTCGGGGTCCGGGGCCGGTTCCCCGGGCCGCCACTTCGGGTGGGACAGTGGCCGGGTGGAGACAGCCGAGGGACCGCTGAGGGTGGTCGTCGTCGGGGGCGGGATCGCCGGTCTGGCCGCGGCAGCGCGCGTTCGCGCCGCGCGTCCTGACGCCGAGGTGGTCGTCCTCGAGGCCTCTCCTGGGATCGGCGGCAAGCTGAAGCTGGGCGAGGTGGCCGGCGTCGTCGTCGACCTCGGCGCGGAGGCGATGCTGAACCGCAGGCCCGAAGCCGTCGACCTGGCCCGGGCGTCGGGTCTCGGCGACGCCATCGTCCACCCGGCGACCACGGCGGCGAACCTCTGGTCGCGAGGTGAGCTTCTCCCGATGCCGCGCACGCTGATGGGCATCCCGATCGACCTGAAGGCGCTTGCCGAGAGCGGTGTCATCTCCAAGCCCGGTCTGGCTCGTGCGGCGATGGATGCGGTGCTTCCGGCGTCCTCCCTCGACGGCCGCGACGCGAGCATCGGCGCGCTGGTCGAGGAGCGGTTCGGCAAGGAGATCGTCGACCGCCTCGTCGAGCCGTTGCTCGGAGGCGTGTACGCCGGCCACGCGCGCGAGATCTCCGCGCGCGCCGCTGTCCCGCAGGTCGTCAGCCTGCTCGACCGGGACCGTTCCCTGGCGAAGGCTGCCGCGCGCGCGATGAGAGGTCCGCAGAGCGACGCACCCGTCTTCGCCGGCATCACCGGTGGGGTCGGCCGGCTCCCCGCGGCCGTGGCCGACGCGTCGGGAGCCCGGGTCGAGACCGGTGCGACGGTCCGCGACCTCGTCCGCCGGGCCGAGGGTGGCTGGACGCTCGTCGTCGGCTCGACGAAGGAGCCCCGGCTGGTGCAGGCCGACGCGGTGATCCTTGCGGTGCCGGCGCCGCCGGCAGCACGACTGCTCAGTGACGTCGCGCCGGCAGCGGCCCTCGACCTCGCCCGCGTCGAGTACGCGTCGGTCGCGGTCGTCACGCTCGCCTTCCGGGCGCGCGACTTCCCCGAGGTCGCCGGCTCCGGGTTCCTGGTCCCGCCGGTCGACAAGCGCGCGGTCAAGGCGGCGACCTTCTCCTTCGCCAAGTGGGACTGGGTGCGCGAAGCGGGTGGCGAGACAGTACTGATGCGCTGCTCGCTCGGCCGGCACCGCGAGGAGCACCAGCTCCAGAAGACCGACGAGGAGCTCATCGAGGTCGCCCTGGTCGACCTCGCCGACGCGATCGGGCTCTCGGTCCGGCCGGTCGACGCGGTGGTCCAGCGGTGGGGCGGCGGGCTGCCCCAGTACGCGGTGGGGCACGTCGACCGCGTCGCTGCGATCCGCGCCGACGTCGGCCGGATCCCCGGTCTGGCGGTGTGCGGCGCGGCGTACGACGGTGTCGGCATCCCGGCGTGCATCGCGTCCGGCCAACGCGCCGCGGACGAGGTGCTCCGGGCCCTCCCGGCCCCGGCGCAGGCCCGCTGAACCACCGAGGGAGAATGGCCCCATGACGACCAGCGCGAAGAAGACTCGGGAGATCAACGAGACCATCCGCTACACGATGTGGTCGGTCTTCAAGCTGCGCGAGCCGCTCGCCGACGCCGACCGGCTCGCCGAGGCCGCTGAGGTCGAAGCGCTGTTCAAGGACCTCGACGCCGCCGACGTGGTCGTCCGCGGCGTGTACGACGTCGCCGGCCTGCGCGCCGACGCAGACCTCATGCTCTGGGTGCACGCCGAGTCCTCCGACGACCTGCAGGCGGCCTACCACCGCTTCCGGTCGACTCGCTTCGGCCGTCGACTCGAGCCGGTCTGGTCGCAGATGGCTCTGCACCGCCCGGCGGAGTTCAACCGGAGCCACGTGCCCGCGTTCCTCGCCGAGGAGGAGACCCGCGCGTACGTCTGCGTGTACCCGTTCGTGCGGTCCTACGAGTGGTACCTGCTCGAGGAGTCGGAGCGCCGGCGGCTGCTCGCCGAGCACGGCAAGATGGCACGCGAGTACCCCGACGTCCGGGCCAACACGGTCTCGTCGTTCGCGCTCGGGGACTACGAGTGGATGCTCGCCTTCGAGGCCGACGAGCTGCACCGGATCGTCGATCTGATGCGCCACCTGCGCGGGTCGGAGACCCGTCGGCACGTGCGCGAGGAGATCCCGTTCTACACCGGCCGGCGTGTCGGCCCGACAGAGCTCATCGACGCCCTGCCCTGATCCTCAGCCGGCCCACGGTGTCCGAAGAACCCGGTCCTCGGCGAAGGACGTGATCCAGGCGTCGTCGGCGGTGACGGCGATGTCGAGGTTCGCCTGGTCGTTGAGCTGCTTCTGCTCGCCCAGTCTCGTTCGGGAGATCTCCGCTCCGGTGGAGCTGTCGAGCCGGACCAGGGTCGGCCCGTCCTGGAGGACGAGGAGCAGGCTCCCGTCCGGGGCCGAGGTGATCGCGTCCGGGGTGCCGGCCAGCGGGATGCGCCTGGAGACAGACAGGTCGCTCGCAGACACGCCGACCAGCTCCTCGCTGACGCTGCAGGTGACCCAGGTCGTCGGCCCGGAGGCGACCAGGTCCTCCGGTCCGTCGCACGCCGCTTCACCGCGGCGTACGCGGTAGGTCTTCGGATCGACCCGGATCACGGCTCCGGTCACGTGGTCGGCGAGCCAGAGCGCATCGGTGCCCGCGACGACCAGGCGCACGCCCGGACCGACGTCGATCTTGCGGACCACCTTGCGGGTCTTCGGGTCCACCTGGACGAGCAGACCGTCGTCCTGGACCGCGACCCAGATGCTCCCGAACGCCTCGGTCACTCCTTCGGCGCCGTCGCCCACGAGCACCTTGTCCGTCAGCGTGCCGGTCGCGGTGTCGACCCGGACGACCGCTCCGTTGGTGAACGCGGTCACCCACAGCGCAGCGCCGCCCTCGGCGGCCGTCACGCGCAGAGGGGTGCCCGGTACCGGCACCGCGGTCGACACGCTGTTGTCCGCAGCGTCCACGCGCACGACGCTGCGGTCACCTGCCAGGACGACCCAGAGGTCGCCGGAGGGCGCGGCGGTGATGCCGATCGGGTCCTGCCCGACGTCCACGCCTGCCGCTGCCGCCGTCGTCCCACCGGTGGCAGGCGAGCGCGGGGAATCGCTCTGGCCGCACGCAGCCACGAGCAGCAGCGCGAGGATCGGGAGAGGCGTGAGGACCATGCGGCGCATGGCCGACGGTAGCGCGAGGCCTGCTGTTCGTGCGGGCCGCGGGTCCATGTAAAGCGGTGTTATTGCGTGTGGACACGCGTCAGAACAGCCGCCCGGCGCAGCAGCACCGCGGAGGTCGGCCGGCGGCGGGCTGCTGACCGCTCATCCGGAGTACGTCCGACCCGGAAGCGATCTGCTGCGGTGGTACGGCGCACAGGTCGCCGCAGAGCACGTGTGGAGACGCCATAACACCGCTTTACAACGGTCGGCACCGGAGAATTCAGTCCTCCGGCTCCAGCGTCAGGCTGATCGAGTTGATGCAGTACCGCTGGTCGGTCGGGGTGCCGTAGCCCTCGCCCTCGAAGACGTGGCCCAGGTGCGACCCGCAGTTGGCGCAGCGGACCTCGGTGCGCACCGAGAACAGCGAGCGGTCCTCGATGTACTCGACCCGGTCCTCGGCGAGGGGCGCGTAGAACGACGGCCAGCCGCAGTGGGAGTCGAACTTCGTGTCGGAGCGGAACAGCTCGGCGTTGCAGGCCCGGCAGCGGTAGACGCCGGTGGTCTTGGTGTCGGTGTACTCACCTGTGAACGGGCGCTCGGTGCCGGCCTTGCGGAGGACGGCGTACTCCTGCGGGGCTGAGCTGCTCGCGCCACTGGGCGTCGGACTTCTCGACTGCGTGTGACATGGCGGCAACGTTAGTCGGCGCCCCGGACGCGACCCCAGTGACGTGTGTGACAAATCCGTGACGTGGTCGCAGGCCGGGTGGCCTAGGTTTGGGACATGGCGAAGCCAGCTGCCGCCGAGGTCGTCGCCGGCGACCGGGCCGTCCGGGTGTCGAGCCCCGACCGGGTGATCTACCCGGCGACCGACCGGACCGCCGAGGTCACCAAGCTGATGGTGGCGCGAGTACTTCGCCGCGGTGGACGACGGCCTGATGCGCGCGCTGCGCGACCGGCCGACGGCGCTGGAGCGCTGGCCGCCGGGGTGCTGCCCGGCATCAAGCTCGGCGACCGGCAGACCCGGGCCCCGAGAGGATCGGACACGCGGGGGACGCGTTCTACCAGAAGCGGGTGCCGAAGGGAGCGCCCGACTACCTGGAGTCGGTCGAGGTGACCTTCCCGTCCGGCCGCACCGCCGACGAGATCTGCCCGACCGAGATCGCGGTGCCGGTCTGGTGCGCGCAGATGGGCACGCTGACCTTCCACCCCTGGCCGGTACGCCGTGCACGACGTCGACCGGCCCGACGAGCTCCGGATCGACCTCGACCCGCAGCCCGGCACGACGCTTCACCGATGCCGTCCGGGTGGCCGGGGTCGCGCGCGAGCTGCTCGAGGAGCTCGGGCATGGTCGGCTTCCCGAAGACCTCGGGCAACCGCGGCGTGCACATCTACGTGCGGATCGAGCCGCGCTGGGAGTTCGTCGACGTACGGCACGCGGCGATCGCCTTCGGCCGCGAGCTCGAGAAGCGCGACGCCGGCGTCACCACCGCGTGGTGGAAGGAGGAGCGCGGCGAGCGGATCTTCGTCGACTTCAACCAGAACTCCCGCGACCGGACCATCGCGTCGGCGTACTCGCTGCGCCCGATCCCCGGCGCGCCGGTCTCGACGCCGATGACCTGGGACGAGCTCGCCGGGGTCACCGACCCGCGGGAGCTACAACATGTTCACCGTGCCCGACCGCCTGGCCGACGGCGACCCGTGGGCGGCCATCGACGACGTGGCGTACTCCCTCGAGCCGCTGCTCGCACTCTTCGAGGAGCAGGGGGCAGTCGAGCTGAACTACCCGCCGGACTACCCGAAGATGCCCGGCGAGCCGCCGCGGGTGCAGCCGTCAAGAAGGTCGCCGGGCACTGGGACGCAGACGGCAACAGGGTCGAGTCGTGACCGACGACCAGCGGGTGGCGCGCAAACCGGGTGAGCCGGCGAAGCACGGGCCTGCGGGCGCCGAGCGGTGGGCGGCGTACCTCGACTGGGTGCGGGCCGACCTCGGCGACGCCGTGCTGGCACTCTCGTACGACGAGCAGCGCACGCCGCGCGTCCCCTCGGGCTGGACGCCGCTGGAGCTGCTCAGTCACGTGCTGCACATGGAGCAACGATGGTTCGTCTGGGGCTTCCTCGGAGAGCAGGTCGACGAGCCGTGGGGCGACTGGAACGTCGAGGAGCCCTGGCTCGGAGACGACGCCGACGAGTCCCGCAAGGAGGCCCGGTGGACGGTCCCGCCGGACCGCACGGCCGAGTCGCTGGCCCAGGACCTCGGTGCCGTCGCGGAGCGCACCCGCGACGTCCTGCGCACGCACGCCCTCGACGCGGTGGCTGCTCCCGGCGGCCGGTTCAGCGAGGACCCGCCGACGCTGGAGTGGATCTGCTTCCACGTGCTCGCCGAGTACGCCCGGCACGCGGGCCACCTCGACATCGTGGTCGAGCTGGGCGGAGCGTGATGGCCGCGCGGACGGGCTGTCCCTGCGGCTCGGGCGAGCCGTACGACGAGTGCTGCGGTCCGATCGTCCGCAACGAGCGCTGGGCCGACACCGCGGAGGAGCTGATGCGGTCGCGCTACACGGCGTACGTGCTCGACGACGTCGACCACGTGTTCCGCACCTGGCACCCGGCGACCCGGCCCGACGACCTGGCCGAGCTCCCACGCGTCGAGTGGCTCGGCCTGGAGATCCTCGAGGTCGTCGACGGCGGCCCTGGCGACGACCACGGCATCGTGGAGTTCCGCGCGTCCCGCACCGGGGGCGCGATGCACGAGCGCAGCCGGTTCACCCGGCGTGCCGGGCGGTGGGTGTACCTCGACGGGGTCTTCGCGGCCGGATGAGCCTGGGGACCCCGGATGAGCCGGAGAAGCCGGTCAGAAGCCGCTGATGCCCTCGCCCTCGCCGGCCTGCTCGTCGAAGGTCTCGTGCTCGAGCAGGTGCAGCACCGGGACGCCGAGCTTGCGGCGGGCGCGGGAGGTCCAGTCGAGGTGGAAGAACTCGCTGACCACGTGCGGGCGGGTCAGGATGATCGCCTCGCGGGCGTCGACGTCGGCGACCTTCTTCGCCAGCGCCTGGATGGGGTCGACGCTGACGATGTCGCCGGCGGCCTTGCCGCCGGCCGCCTCGAGGTTGGCGATCGAGTCCTTGGTGGCCGCGCGCGCGGCGTCGAGGAGCTCATGGCGGACCTCGTCGATGTCCTCGGGCTCCATGAACATCGTCGGCGTGGCGAGCACCTCGCCGCCCGCCAGGGCGCCCATGCCGCTCTCGATCTGCGTCGCACTGTCCTCGACGGGGAGGAGGACGTGGTACATGACCGGCTCCTCGATCGCCTCGTGCAGGCCGCGCACCTGGGCAGCGTCCTGCGGAGTCAGTGCCTGCTCGACCAGCAGGACCACGTCGTAGTCCTCAGCCATCACGTCTCCCTCGTCGGTTCGACCTCTACGTCGAACACTCTAGTGAGGTCGTAGCTCACCGGCTCCTCGAGCTGGTCGTAGCCGCAGGACTCGGGGTCGCGGTCGGGTCGCCAGCGCTTGAACTGCGCCGTGTGCCGGAACCGTCTGCCCTCCATGTGCTCGTAGCCGACCTCGAGCACCCGCTCGGGGCGCAGGGGAGTGAAGGACAGGTCCTTGCCGGCGCTCCACCGGCTCTGCGTGCCCGGCACGCGGTCCGGGTTGGCGATCGCCCACTCCTGCCACTCGCCCCACGGATGGTCGGCGATGTCGCACTCGAGCGGCCGCGAGCTCGTCGATCAGCTCGGCGCGGCGGGCCTCGGTGAACGACGCGGCGACACCGACGTGCTGGAGCTTGCCGTCGTCGTACAGGCCCAGCAGCATCGAGCCGAGCAACGGCCGGGCCTCGGTCGACGTCTTGTGCAGCCGGTAGCCCGCGAGCACCACGTCGGCAGTGCGGGCGTGCTTGATCTTGAGCATCGTGCGGGCGTTCTGCTGGTACGGCGCCGCCATCGGCTTGGCCACGACGCCGTCCAGGCCGGCACCCTCGAACTGGTGGAACCAGCCCTCGGCCTCGGTCGGGTCGGTCGTCGTGCGGGTGAGGTGGATCCGACCCGTCAGGTCACCCGGCGGCGGGAGGTCGGTGAGCGCGGCCTCGAGGCGCGCGCGCCGTTCCGCGAACGGCAGCGCCGTCAGGTCGTCGTCGCCGAGGGCGAGTGCGTCGAAGGCCACGAAGCTCGCCGGCGTCTGCTCGGCGAGCAGGTTGATCCGGGACGCCGCCGGGTGGATGCGCTCCTGCAGCGTCTCGAACTCCAGCCGCGGCCGCCCTGAGGTCTCGTTGGCGACGAAGAGCTCGCCGTCGAGAACGCACCGCTCGGGGAGCTGCTCGCTGAGCGCGGTCACGACCTCGGGGAAGTACCTGGTGAGGGGCTTGGTGTTCCGCGAGGTGATCTCGATCTCGTCGCCGTCGCGGAAGACGATCGCCCGGAACCCGTCCCACTTCGGCTCGAAGCTCAGGCCGCCCTCGAACTTCGACGGATCGGGGATCCCCTTGACCGACTTCGCGAGCATCGGCCGGACGGGCGGCATCACGGGCAGGTCCATGCTGGCGAGCGTAGTGCGCCGGACGAGTCGCGCCCGCGGGGCGGAGTACCGACTAATGAGTATGTTGCCGTCGAGCCGGGTGATCACGCGCATCGCCGAACTACGGTCCCCCGATGGCGAGGAGTCGAGTCGACCCGGTCCGCACCCGGGCGCGTGGTGGGGTCCTGCTCGCGTGCTTCGCCGAAGCCGTGCTGTCCCTCACCGAGCCGAAGCTGCACTCGGAGCTCGGATCCTCGTCTCCGGTGACCTCGCTGTACCCGTGGTGGACCTGGGCGCTCGCCGGCGTCGGAGCCGCTGCCGCGCTCGTCATCGTCGTGACCGGGTCGCGGACTGCCCGGATCGTCGCGGCCGCAGCCGCGCTCGTCATCGCGATGCAGGTGGCCGGGACCGGCGTGGTCGCCTACCGGCAATGGCGATCGGCTCTCGGGACGGGCGGCGTCCCCGGCGACGTCGCAGACGTCGACCGGCTCCGGCGGCTGGCCCTGCTGATCGCCGTGGCCGGTGTGCTCGCTGCCGTGATCGCGCTGCGTCAGTTGGCCCTCGATCGCGCATTCCAGGTCGTCGCACCGACGACCATCGACCCCCTCCTGTTGCTCGTGGGTTGTCCCGTGTTCCTTGCGCTCCCGTGGGCTCTGATCGTCCGCGGGGAGGGCGGCACGGTCGATCTCACGTCCTGGGGCGCGATGGGTCTGATGTACGCCGGGCCGTGGGGCGCTGCCGTCGTCCTGGCCGGCTGGGTCAGGGCGGTGACCTCCGCGGCGCTCCTGACCGCCGTCTCGGCGTGCTGCCTGGTGGCGCTCGTCGGGCCGCAGTTGGTCGACCTGACCGGTCCGGAGCGGGCCCGGCTCGCCGTGGCCTTCGTGGTCTTCGTGTGGCTCGCCGGCCGATCGGTGGCATCAGCACGCCGTGAAACCGCACACCGGACGAGCGGCAGGCGTGTCGTGGACGCCATGACGTGAGCCATCTGCTCACTAGAGTCGCTCCATGAGCATCAGCGAGCTTCTTCGGCTCCCTCCCGGACCGGTCGACCTCTCGGCCATCGACACCCACGGCAAGCCCGGGTTCGACGGCGGCAAGAGCGACGGCAAGAAGGCGCTCGCGAAGCTGGGCAGCGAGCTGGCCGAGCTGCAGGAGAAGCTGTTCGCGCTCGGTTACACCGGCTCCCGGCAGCGCGTCCTGGTGGTGCTGCAGGGCATGGACACCTCCGGCAAGGGCGGGGTGCTGAGCCACACGGTCGGGATGCTCGACGTCTCCGGCCTGACCCTGAAGTCGTTCAAGAAGCCGACCGACGAGGAGCTCGCCCACGACTTCCTCTGGCGGATCGAGCAGGCCCTGCCCGGGCCCGGCGGGATCGGGATCTTCGACCGCTCGCACTACGAGGACGTGCTGGTCGTCAAGGTGCACGAGCTCGCCGAGCCCGACGAGATCGAGCGCCGGTACGGCGCGATCAACGAGTTCGAGAAGCGCCTGACCGACACCGGCACGACCGTGCTCAAGTGCATGCTGCACCTCTCGGCGGAGGAGCAGCGGGCGCGACTGCTGGCACGGCTCGACGACCCGACCAAGCAGTGGAAGTTCAAGCCCGGCGACGTCGACGAGCGAGCCCGGTGGGACGACTACCAGGCGGCGTACGCGACGGCTCTCGAGCGGTGCAACACCGCCAACGCACCGTGGTTCGTCATCCCCAGCGACCGCAAGTGGTACAAGAACTGGGCGATCGCGCAGCTGCTGCTGGAGTCGCTGCGTGCCCTCGACCTGGAGTGGCCAGCGCCGTCGTACGACGTGGCGGAGCAGCGCGCCCGCCTCGAGTCCCCGTCGTGACGGATCTCGTGAGCGGACCCGTGACCGGGCTCCCGACCGTCACCGCGACCCGGTACGTCGCTCCGCTGCGCGAGGGCGGCTCGCTGCCCGGCATCGTCGAGGCCGACGACCTGGGCACCTACGTCTGCAAGTTCCGCGGCGCCGGCCAGGGCCTGGGCGTGCTGGTGGCGGAGGTGATCGTCGGTGAGCTCGCCCGCGCGCTGGGCATCCGCACCCCCGACCTCGTCGCCGTCGAGCTCGGCGAGGGCATCGCCCGCTACGAGGCCGACGAGGAGGTGCAGGACCTGCTGAACGCGAGCCTGGGCCTCAACCTCGGCGTCGACTTCCTGCCGGGATCCTTCGGCTTCGACCCCGGGCTCGCGATGGACGACGCGACAGCGGGCCGGATCCTCTGGCTCGACGCGTTCGTCGCGAACGTCGACCGGAGCTGGCGGAACCCGAACCTCCTGGTCTGGCACGGCGACGTCTGGGCGATCGACCACGGTGCGTCGCTGTACTTCCAGCACGCCTGGGCGACAGCCATCACCGACCCGGCCCGGTTCGCCGAGCAGCCGTGGTCGGCCGACGACCACGTGCTCCGGGCCCACGTGGACGCGGTCGCCGGTGTCGCCGAGGAGCTCGCCGAGCAGGTCACCGACGAGGTGCTCGAGCGAGTCACGGCCCTGGTGCCCGACGACTGGCTGGTCGGGCCACCACCTCCGAACAACCTCGTGCCCGACGAGCTGCGGGCGGCGTACCGGGCGTTCCTCCGGGCGCGGCTCGACGGCTCCCGCAGCTGGCTCCCGACGCGGGGTGCGGCATGACCCGCGAGCGAGCGAAGCGAGTGAGCAAACGGACGCTGCGCCTGGGCATCCGGTGCGCGCCCGCAGCGAAGCGAGGACGCGCATGAGGATGCCGTACCAGTACGTCGTGCTCCGGTGCGTCCCGCGCGTGGATCGCGAGGAGTTCGTCAACGTCGGCGTGGTCGCCTACTGCCAGGACGCGGCCTACCTCGAAGCGGCCTGCCACGTCGACGAGGAGCGGCTGCGCGGGCTGTCCTCGTCGATCGACCTGGCGGCGGTGCGGCACGCGCTGGCATTCGTCGAGGGCGTCTGCCGGGGCGACGTCGCGCTCGGCGACCCGGCCGGCGGCGATCTCGGGACCCGGTTCGGGTTCCTCAAGGCTCCGCGCTCGACGGTCGTCCAGCCCGGGCCCGTCCACGGCGGCCTGACCGACGACCCGGCCGCCGAGCTGCAGCGCCTGCTCGAGGTGCTGGTGCGCTAACGGCTCAGTCCGGCGACGACGGCGACGGCTCGCTCGATGTCGTCGGGGCTGACGAAGTAGTGCGGCGAGGCGCGTACGACGGACGTCAGCCCGCGCTCGGTCATGTCGATGCGGGTCGACCCGACGCCGCTGGTCGTGACGGTGACGTCCTGCGCGACCAGCCGGTCGCGGACGTCTTCTGCTGACTCGCCGTCGACGGTGAACGAGACGATGCCGCCGAGGTCGGGCCCAGTGTCGCGGATCGTCACATCCGGCAGCTGTCCCAGCGCCTCACGCAGGTGCGCGGCGTTGCCCCGGACCGCCTCCTCGACGTCGGCCGGACCCAGCCGGAGCAGGTGCTCGACGGCCTCCTTCAGCCCGAGGCGGCCGGCGACGTCGTACTCCCACAGCTCGAAGCGCGACGCGTCCGGGGCGAGCTCGTAGGTGTCCGCGGTCGTCCAGCTGGCGCCCCGGAGGTCGGCGGCCGCCGGCTCGAGACCCTCGAGGACCTCGCGGCGGACGTAGAGGAAGCCGGTGCCGCGCGGTGCCCGCAGCCACTTGCGCCCGGTCGCGGCGAGGGCGTCGACGCCGAGCTGCTCCACGTCGATCCCGAGCTGACCGACCGACTGGCAGGCGTCGAGGAGCACCAGGGCACCGGCTCGGTGGGCGAGGTCGACCACCTCACGGACGGGTGCGACCTGGCCCGAGTTCGTCGGCACGTGCACGAGCGACACCAGCCGGACCCGGTCGTCGAGCACGGCCTCGAGCGCCGAGAGGTCGATGGTGCTGGTGCCCGGCTCGTGGGGCACCACCTCGACCGCGCAGCCGTCGCGGCGCGCTCGCTGGAGGAGGGTGAGGGCGTTGCTGGCGTACTCCGTGCCGCAGATCAGCACCCGGTCACCGGGCGCCAGCGGCAGCGCCGCGACGAACTCGTTCCACGCACGGGTGGCGCTGTCGGTCAGCGCGACCAGGTCGGGCGCGCAGCCGATCAGCTGGCCGACCGTGCCGGGCAGGGCCGCGAGGTCGCTCGGCGCGCTCGTCCGCGGCCCGATATCCGCCGATCTCGGACTCACGGCGCAGGTGCGACACGACGGCGTCGACGACACGCGTGGTCGGGAGCGAGGAGCCGGCGCTGTCGAGGAAGACCTGCCCCTCGCAGCCGGGAGTCAGTGCACGCTCGGCGGTCAGGTCGATCACGCGCCCATGGTGCCGCACGTTCCGGACGTCGAGCCTGTCGAGACGCCGCATCTCGACAAGCTCGATGTCCGGCGCCGCGAATGTGAACAATTCCTGACGTGCTGGTGCCGGGCCTGTTGAACTGTCGGTGCGAGTCCCTAGGGTCGAAGGCATGACCGTCACGACTTGGGACGCGCAGACGCTCACCGACCGGTACGCCGAGGTCCGGGCCCACACCGAGCAGCTGGCCGGGCCGCTCTCGCCGGAGGACCAGACCGTCCAGTCGATGCCGGACGTCTCGCCGACGAAGTGGCACCGCGCGCACGTGACCTGGTTCTTCGAGACGTTCGTGCTCGCCGACAACGAGCCGGGCTTCGCGCCGTTCCAGGACAAGTACTGGTTCCTCTTCAACAGCTACTACGAAGCCGTCGGCCCGCGGTTCTCCCGGCCGCAACGCGGTGTGATCACCCGGCCCGGCGCGCACGACGTCGGCGTCTACCGCGGCAACGTCGACGCGCCGGATGCGCGACCTGCATCGACTCCCTCGACGCCGGCACCCTCGAGAAGGTCAGCCCCGACGATCGAGCTCGGCTTCCACCACGAGCAGCAGCACCAGGAGCTGCTGCTGATGGACATCAAGCACGTGCTCTCGCTCAACCCGCTCCGGCCCGCGTACGCCGGGTCGCCGAGTGCGGCTGCCGAGCCCGGACGCGCTCGGCTGGGTCGACGTCGACGGCGGGCTGGTCGAGATCGGCCACGAGGGCGCCGGCTTCAGCTTCGACAACGAGCTGCCGCGCCACCAGGTCTGGCTCGAGCCGTTCCGGCTCGCCGACCGGCTGGTGACCAACGGCGAGTGGCTGGGGTTCATCGCCGACGGCGGCTACCGCCGCGCCGAGCTGTGGCTCTCCGACGGCTGGGCCAGGGTCAACGACGAGGGCTGGCGCGCGCCGTTCTACTGGGACGAGGTCGACGGCGTCTGGTTCGAGCACACCCTGCACGGCACCTGGCCGGTCAACCCGGGCCTGCCGGTCACCCACATCAGCCACTACGAGGCCGACGCGTTCGCGACCTGGGCGGGCAAGCGGCTGCCGACCGAGGCCGAGTGGGAGCACGCGGTCCAGCAGGACGGCCAGCGCCACCCGGTCGGCAACCTCGCGAACACTGCGTCCTACCACCCGGAGGCCGCTCCCGCGGCCGGCACCACCGGCGGCCGGCTGCGGCAGGCGCACGGCGACTGCTGGGAGTGGACCTGCTCGGCCTACCTCCCCTATCCCGGGCTTCCATCCCGCAGAGGGGGCGATCGGGGAGTACAACGGCAAGTTCATGTCCAACCAGATGGTGCTCCGAGGCGGCTGCGCGCTCACCCCGCCGGGCCACGCGCGTGCGTCGTACCGCAACTTCTTCCCGCCGGGCTCGCGATGGGCGATGTCCGGGGTGCGACTGGCCGACGGCGGGGTCCCCGCATGAGCGCGACCGGAGAGCAGGCGCGCGCGAGCCCAGCAGTCAGGAGACCCGGCGTCTCGGTGCTGCTCGACCCGGACTGGGCGAGCGGGACCCTGCGTGGAGGACGTCCGTCGGGGCTTCTCCTCCCATCCCCGCACGCTGCCGCCGAAGTGGCTCTACGACGATGCCGGATCCGCTGCTCTTCGACGAGATCACCCGGCTTCCGGAGTACTACCCGTTCGCCGCGCGAGCACGCCATCCTGACGCCCACGCCGACGAGATCGTGTCGGCCAGCGGCGCGACCACGCTGGTCGAGCTCGGCAGCGGCACCAGCGAGAAGACCCGGATGCTGCTCGACGCGTTCACGGCGTGACGGACAGCTGACCGGTTCGCCCCGGTCGACGTCTCCGAGGCGACGCTGCGCGATGCGGCGGCCCGGATCGCCGAGCGCTACCCCGGCCTCGAGGTCGAGGCGGTCGTCGGCGACTTCACGCTGCACCTGGCGCAGCTGCCGCGGGGCGGCCGGCGGATGGTCGCGTTCCTCGGCGGCACCATCGGCAACCTCTACCTCGAGGAGCGACGCGCCTTCCTCGGAGCGCTGGCCGACGTGCTCGAGCCGGGTGACTCGTTGCTGCTCGGCACCGACCTCGTCAAGAGCGCCGACCGGCTGATCGCGGCGTACAACGACGGCCAGGGCGTGACCGCGGAGTTCGTGCTGAACTCGCTGCGCGTGCTCAACCGCGAGCTCGGAGCCGACTTCGACGTCGAGGGCTTCTCCTACGTCCCGTTCTGGGATCGCGCACATGGAGCGGATGGACCTGCGGCTGCGCTCGGAGATGCCGCAGCGGGTGACCATCCCGGGCGCCGACCTGGTCCTCGACCTGGCCAGCGGCGAGGAGATCCGGGTGGAGATCTCCACGAAGTTCCGGGTCAGCAAGATCGCCGCCGAGCTGGAGGGCGCCGGCTTCGGCGTCACCCGGGTCTGGACCGACGAGGACGGCGAGTTCGCGTTGACCCTGGCCACCAAGGCCTAGCGGGTTTCGACAGGCTCAACCGCCGCTGGTTGAGCCTGTCGAAACCCATCTCGACAGGCTCGATGACCGGACTTACACCGGCACGAGCTCCACCGCGCCGACGGCGTACCGGGCCAGGATCGTGCGGGCGACCTCGGGGTCGGCGCCCAGCGGCTCGGAGACGGCGACGGCTCCGGCCTCGAGGGCGAGCTCGGCGGCACGGTCGGGCAGGAAGCCCGGCGCGAGGAACATCGACGCCACGGCGACGTGCCGGCGGCCCTCGGCACGGAAGGCACGCACGGCCTCGCCGGTGGCCGGGGGAGTCGTCGACGCGAACGCGGCGGTCACCGGCAGCTTGTGGTGCGTGCCCCAGACCCGGGCGAGCCGGGCGACTGCCTGGTTGGCGAGCGGGTCCGAGGAGCCGGCTGCAGCGAGCACCAGGGCGTCGAGCTCGCGCACCCGCGCCGCGCTGAGCGCCTCGCGCAGGCGCTTGTCGAGCACCTCGAGGAAGGCGTGCTCGAGGCCGAGCACCTTGGTCGCGCGGATCTGCAGGCCCGGGTGCCGCGCGGTTGCCTCGGCGATCACGTCGGGTACGTCGACCTTGGCGTGGAACGCCTCGCTGAGCAGCAGCGGCACGACCACGATCTCCTCGAAGCGCGCGCGGACCAGCTTGTTGACCGCGGTGCTCGAACGACGGGCCGGACATGATCGAGGAAGGCGACCTCGATCCGCAGGTCGGGGCGCATCTGCCGGGTCTCGGCGACCAGGGCCTCGATGGTCGCCTTCGATCGGGGGTCGCGGCTGCCGTGGGCAAGGGCGATGAGGGCTGGGGCGGTCATGGACCGGCCTCCCTTCTCTTCGATCGCGCTCGACGCCGTTGTCGGTGCGGGTGGTGAGGTGTGCTGGCTGATTACTGGTGGATGCCGCACTCGGTCTTGGTCGTGCCGGCCCAGCGGCCGCTGCGCGGGTCGTCGCCGGGCGCGACGCGCGCGGTGCAGGGCCAGCAGCCGATGGACGGGTAGCCGTCGTACTGCAGCGGGTTCACCAGGACGCCGTTCTCGGCGATGTACTGCTCGACCTCCTCGTCGGTCCAGCGGGCCAGCGGGTGAGACCTTGACCTTCTGCTTCTTCTCGTCCCAGCCGACGACCGGGGCGATCACGCGGTTGTGCGTCTCCGCGCGGCGCAGCCCGGTGGCCCAGGCGTCGTAGCCCGCGAGGGCATCGGCCAGTGGCTGCGACCTTGCGCAGCGTGCAGCACAGGTCGGGGTCGCGCTTGTAGAGGTCGGCGCCGTACTTCGCGTCCTGCTCGGCGACGGACTGCACCGGCGTGATCGTGAGCAGGTTGACCGGCAGCGTCGCGGCGACGGCGTCGCGGGTGCCGATCGTCTCCGCGAAGTGGTAACCGGTGTCGAGGAAGACGACGTCGATGCCGGGAGCGACCTTGGAGGCGAGGTGGGCGAGCACGGCGTCGCCCATCGAGGAGGTCACGCAGAACCGTCCGCCGAAGGTCGCGACCGCCCACTCGATGATGTCCTCGGCCGGGCGCGAGCTCGAGCTCGGCGCCGACCTGGAAGACGATGTCCTTGAGCTCGTCGGTGCTGCGGCCCTCGGTGTGCGAGCCGCGCGCGCCGCGGGCAGCGAGCGTCGTGTGGGTGGTCATCGGCGTGCCTCCCGGCTCGGCAGCTCCACTCGAGGCGGCGAGCTGCCGAGCATGCGTGACCTTGAACGCGCCGCAGGCACGACCGGCATTCCCAGGCCCGTGGCCGGCCCTCCGACCTCGTGGGGCGAACAGGTCCTCGTCCCGCAGTAGGGGCAGTGGAACGGTCCGCGCGGGCCTCAGTTCTCCAGCGCCTTCTCGCCGCGCAGCAGCTCCTCGTCGGCGCGACGCCCAGCCGCCGAAGTCTCGCCCGTGGTGCGGTCGCGCAGGTAGGCTTGACGACGTCGTGACGTAGTCGTCGAGACCCGCGCTGGTGACCTTGTGGCGCGCAGCTTCTTGCCGAAGGTGTCTGCAGCCCGAGCCGCCGCCGAGGTGGACCTGGAAGCCCTCGACCTGGTTGCCGTCGTCGTCGAGCGACGAGCATGCCCTTGAGGCCGATGTCGGCGACCTGGGTGCGGGCGCAGGCGTTCGGGCAGCCGTTGACGTTGACCGTGATCGGGGTGTCGAGGTCGGGGAAGCGCTTCTCCAGCTCGGCGACCAGGTCGCGGGCGCGGTCCTTGGTGTCGACGATGGCGAGCTTGCAGAACTCGATGCCGGTGCAGGCCATCGTAGTCGCCGCCAGTTCGACGGCTCGCGTCTCGAGGCCGAGCGCGGCGAGGTCGGCGACGACAGCGTCGACGTCGGCCTCGGCGACGCCGAGCACGACCAGCTTCTGCTGGGCGGTGAGTCGGGCGCCGGCGGCGCCGTACCGCTCGACCAGGTCACCGAGGCCGGTGAGCGTCTCGCCGTTGACCCGGCCGACGACCGGGGCGGCGCCGATGTAGAACTTGCCGTCCTTCTGCGGCGTGCACGCCGACGTGGTCGCCGCCGCGCGGGTCGAGACTCCGGGGGAGGCGGTCGGAGACCAGCTTCTTGCCGAGGTACTCGTTCTCCAGCACCTCGCGGAACTTCTCCACGCCCCAGTCGGCGACCAGGAACTTCAGCCGTGCCCGCGAGCGCAGCCGGCGGTAGCCGTAGTCGCGGAAGATCGACGGCGACGCCGGCCCAGGCGTCGGGCACCTCGTCGAGCGGGATCCAGACGCCGAGCTTCTGGGCGAACATCGGGTTGGTCGAGAGGCCGCCGCCGACCCAGAGGTCGAAGCCGGGGCCGTGCTCGGGGTGGACGGTGCCGACGAAGGAGACGTCGTTGACGCCGGGCACGGCGTCTAGGCTCGGGTGGCCGCTGGCCGAGGTCTTGAACTTGCGGGGCAGGTTCGAGAAGTCGGGGTTGTTCAGGTAGCGGCGCTTGATCTCCTCGAGCGCGGAGGTGGCGTCGATGATCTCGTCGGCCGCGACGCCGGCGACCGGCGAGCCGAGGAACGGCCGCGGGCCGTCACCGCACGCCTCCAGCGCTGGTCATCCCGACGGCGTCGAGGAGCTCCCAGATCGCCGGGCACGTCCTCGATCTCGATCCAGTGGTACTGGATGTTCTGCCGGTCGCTGATGTCCGCGGTGCCGCGGGCGTACTCGGTGCCGATGCTGCCGAGCGCGCGCAGCTGGGGCGCGCCGAGCAGGGCGCCGTCGCTGCGGACCCGCATCATGAAGAAGCGGTCGTCCAGCTCCTCCTCCTCCATCGATCGCCGTCTTGCCGCCGTCGATGCCCGGCTTGCGCTGGGTGTAGAGGCCCATCCAGCGGAACCGGCCGCGGAGGTCGGCGGGGTCGATCGAGTCGAAACCGCGCTTGGAGTAGGTGTAGAGGATCCGGTCCCGGACGTTGAGCGGGTCGTCGTCCTTCTTGGACTGCTCGTTCTTGTTCAGGGGCTCGCGTGTGGCCCAGCGACCACTGGCCCTCGGCGCGCTTGGGGCGGGGGATCTCGGTCGCACGGGGCGGCTGGGAGTCGAAGCGCTGGTCAGGCATGTGGAGGTGGGGTCCTTCGCTGAAAGGGATCGCGCGCGACGTTGCGCGCGAGGGATGCGAACGGGCGGGCGTTCAGCGGGGCCGACACATCATGCTGCGGGTACGACCGAGGTCCACGTGACGACGAGTCACGAGCCAGGTCGAGGTGGCAGCGCTGATCATGGGGCAAAGTCTCAGGTTCCGGACACCGGTTTCACAAACCGGAATCTCATGTCATGAGACTGCTGTCCGTATTTGGTACACGCGGGAGGCGTGCCCGGCAACGCCCGGAGCCCGGTCTCTAGGCTGTGCCCATGAGCGCCGAATCCCTCGCCAAGACGACGCCTCGACAGCGTACGACGCGATGCTGGAGGTGATCGCGTCCGTGGAGCCGCGTGTGGCCGAGGCCACACGCAAGGAGCTCGCCGACCAGCGGTCCTCGCTCAAGCTGATCGCGTCGGAGAACTACGCCTCGCCGGCGATGCTGCTGACGATGGGCACCTGGTTCTCCGACAAGTACGCCGAGGGCACCGTCGGTCACCGCTTCTACGCCGGCCTGCCAGAACGTCGACACCGTCGAGTCGCTCGCGGCCGAGCACGCCCGCGAGCTGTTCGGCGCGCCGTACGCCTACGCCCAGCCGCACTCGGGCATCGACGCCAACCTGGTGGCGTTCTGGTCGATCCTGGCGCACCGGGTCGAGACGCCGGCCCTCGAGCGAAGTACGGCGTCAAGAACGTCAACGAGCTCTCCGAGGCCGACTGGGAGACAGCTGCGCCACGAGTTCGGCAACCAGCGCCTGCTCGGCATGGCCCTGGACGCCGGCGGCCACCTGACCCACGGCTTCCGCCCGAACATCAGCGGCAAGATGTTCCACCAGCAGCAGTACGGCACCGATCCCGAGACCGGCCTGCTCGACTACGACGTCGTCGCGGCCAAGGCGCGGGAGTTCAAGCCGCCGTGCTCGTCGCCGGCTACTCGGCGTACCCGCGCCGGGTGAACTTCGCGAAGATGCGCGAGATCGCCGACGAGGTCGGCGCGACCCTGATGGTCGACATGGCGCACTTCGCCGGCCTGGTCGCCGGCAAGGTCTTCACCGGCGACGAGAACCCGGTGCCGTTCGCGCACATCACCACCACCACGACGCACAAGTCGCTGCGCGGCCCGCGCGGAGGCCTGGTGCTGGCCCAGGAGGAGTTCGCAGCCGACGTCGACCGCGGCTGCCCGATGGTGCTCGGCGGCCCGCTCTCGCACGTGATGGCGGCCAAGGCGGTCGCGCTGGCCGAGGCCCGGCAGCCGTCGTTCCAGACCTACGCGCAGAACATCGCCGACAACGCGAAGTCGCTCGCCGAGGGCTTCCTGACCCGCGACGCCACGCTCGTCACCGGTGGCACCGACAACCACATCGTGCTGCTCGACGTCGACCTCGTTCGGCCTGACCGGGCGACAGGCGGAGTCGGCGCTGCTCGACGCCGGCGTCGTCACCAACCGCAACTCGGTGCCCAACGACCCGAACGGCGCCTGGTACACCACCGGCGTCCGCCTCGGTACGCCGGCGCTGACCACCCGCGGCTTCGGGCCACGACGAGTTCGACAAGGTCGCCGAGATGATCGTCGACGTGCTGACCAACACCGAGGCCGGAACCAACAAGGCCGGCGCGCCGTCGAAGGCGACGTACAAGCTCGCCGACGGCGTGGCCGACCGGGTGCAGGTCGCAGTCGGCCGAGATGCTCGACAAGCACCCGCTGTACCCCGGCCTCGAGCTGAGCTGAGACCGCGGCCTCAGATCCGCTCGATGATGGTGCCGGACGCCTGGGCGCCACCGGCACACATCGAGACCAGGGCGGTCGAGTCGTGTCGCGGCGCTCGAGCTCGTGCAGGGCAGTGGTCAGCAGCCGGGTGCCGGTGGAGCCGACCGGGTGGCCGAGCGCGATCGCGCCGCCGTTGACGTTGATCTTCTCCTCGGGGACCTGGTGCACCTTCGCCCAGGACATCACGACGCCGGCGAACGCCTCGTTGACCTCGCAGATGTCGATGTCGGAGATCTTCATGCCGGTGTCGGCGAGCACCTTCTCGGTCGCCTGGACCGGGCCGTCGAGGTGGTAGTAGGGGTCGGCGCCGACCAGGCACGACGTCACGATCCGGGCGCGTGGGGTCAGGCCGAGAGACGCGGCGAGGTCGGAGTCCATCAGCAACATCGCGGAGGCGCCGTCGGAGATCTGCGACGAGGTGCCGGCCGTGTGGGTGCCGCCCTCGAGCACGGGGGAGGGCCGGCGAGCGCCTCCAGCGAGGTGTCCCTGCAGGCCCTGGTCGGTGCTGACGACGCGGGTCTCGCCGGTCGGGTTGCCCTCGTCGTCGAGGACCGGCGCCTCCACCCCGAAGATCTCGCGGGAGAAGCGGCCCTCGTCGGCAGCCTGACGGGCCTTCTGCTGGGACCAGAGGCCGAAGCCGTCGACCTCCTCGCGGCTGAAGCCGCGGTTCTTCACGATCCGGTCGGCGCCCTCGAACTGGTTCGGCAGGTCGATGTCCCACCCGTCGGGCCGCGGGTCGCCCAGGCCCTTGGGCACGTTGCCGCCGAGCGGGATCCGCGACATCGACTCGATGCCGCACGCGATGCCGACCAGGATCTGGTCGGCCTTGATCATCGCGTTCACCAGGTGCGTCGACTGCTGGGCCGACGAGCACTGAGCGTCGATCACGGTCGACGCGGTGTGGTTCGGGAGACCGGCGTGCATCCAGGCGCGACGCGCCATGTTGTTGGACTGCTCGCCCGCCTGGGTGACACAGCCCCCGATGACCTGGTCGACGAGGTCGGGGTCGATGCCGGAGCGCTTCAGCACCTCGACCTGGGCAGCGCCGAGGAGGACCGCGGGGTGCAGGCCCGCGAGCCAGCCGCGACGCTTGCCCTGCGCCGTACGGACGGCTTCGACGATGACCGGGTTGCCCATGGGTTCCTCCTGGAGAGCGGGTGACACCCTCAAAAGTAGAACACGTTCTGGTTCTTTGCCAGCCCGATGTCTCGATGTCCGGAAATCCCGGATGGGGACTTCCGAACATACGGAGAGTATGTAACGATCCTCACTAGAACGTGTTACAGAAATGTGGAGGATCATCCGTGACCGCAGCACCCGAACTGCCCGTTGCCTTCGACCCGACCGACCCCGGTCTGTGCGAGGAGCGGATCCCGCTCCAGGAGTTCCTCGAGCTCCGCAAGACCGCCCCGGTGCACTGGGTCGAGCAGGCTCCCGAGGCGCGCGCGGGGTTCCTCGACACCGGCTTCTGGGCGATCAGCAAGCATGCCGACATCTCGGCGATCTCGAAGAACAGCAAGGACTTCTCGGCCAACGAGAACGGCGTGATCATCCGCTTCGCCGCGGACATGACGCGCGACCAGATCGAGCTGCAGAGCGTGATGCTGGTCAACCAGGACCCGCCCGACCACACCAAGACACGCCAGATCATCAGCCGTGGCTTCACGCCGCGGGCGATCAACGCCCTCCACGAGGTGCTGGTCGAGCGTGCGAACAAGATCGTCGACGACGCGCTTGCCCGCGGTGAGGGCGACTTCGTCTTCGAGGTCGCCGCCGAGCTGCCGCTCCAGGCGATCGCCGACCTGCTCGGAGTCCCGATGGAGGACCGGCGCAAGCTCTTCGACTGGTCCAACCAGATGCTTGCCTACGACGACCCGGAGTACAACGCACAGCCCGACGTCGCTGCGGCCGAGATCCTCGGCTACGCGATGGGCCTGGCCGAGCAGCGGCGCAAGGACCCGCAGGACGACATCATCAGCAAGCTCGTCACCGCGAACGTCGACGGACACGGCGAGCTGGGCGAGGACGAGTTCGGCTACTTCGTGATCCTGCTCGCGGTCGCCGGCAACGAGACCACCCGCAACGCGATCACCCACGGGATGAACGCCTTCTTCGAGAACCCCGACCAGTGGGAGCTGTGGAAGCGGGAGCGTCCCTCGACCATGGTCGACGAGGTGATCCGGTGGGCGACCCCGGTGACGGTGTTCCAGCGCACGGCGCTCAACGACGTCGAGATCGGCGGCCAGCCGATCAGGAAGGGCGACCGTGTCGGGCTCTACTACGCCAGCGGGAACCACGACGAGGACGTCTTCGCCAACGCCGACAAGTTCGACATCATGCGCGACCCGAACCCGCACCTCGCGTTCGGCGGGCACGGCGCGCACTACTGCATCGGCGCGAACCTCGCCCGCCTCGAGGTCGAGGTGATGTTCAACGTGATCGCCGACCGGATGCCCGACATCGCCAAGATCGGCGAGCCCCGGCGGCTCCGGCACTCCTGGATCAACGGGATCAAGGAGCTCCCGGTCCGCTACCGGTGAGCATCGCCGCGTGACCGGGCTCAGAGCAGCAGCGAGGTCGTCGCCACCGCCACGGTGGCGACGACCTCGGCAATTCCGACCTGCTTCGGAGACGGCCGGTACGGCGGGACGACGATCGCGCGCACCAGGAGCAGGGCGAAGACGACCAGCAGCGGCCACGCGGTGCCGTCGTCGGCGATCACCCCGAAGACGGTCGCCACCACGAGCAGTGCGAGCACGTGGAAGCCGGCGCTCAGCCAGCGGAAGGCCGGGTTGTCGCGCTCGCGGATCACGGTCTTGACGTAGAAGACGGTGCCGGCGAAGTACAGGAACTGGACGAGCGCCAGCTGCCAGGCGCGTGAGAGCTCCGAGCCCGGGCCCGCGTCGTACGCGACGACGGTCATGAGGGCCGATCCGGCGGTGGTGGCGATCCCGGCGACCAGGGCGCGGTCCTGGCGGTGAGCGGCGGCGTACAGGCCGATGCCGAGCGGTACGACGAACAGGGGTGTCCAGCGCGCCAGGCCGGGCTGGATCAGCAGCACCGTTGCGCCCAGCAGCACGGTCAGCATGCCGTAGGCGCGCACCGGCGGGAACCACTTCGCCCGGCGGTTCGCCTTGAGCCACAGCGACGTGGCGAAGAAGGCGAAGTACCCGGCGAACCAGAAGGCAGCGAGGGGGAGCTGCACCCAGGTGAAGCCGCTCGCCAGGATGCCGACCAGCAGGGGAGAGGCGAGCATCGCCCAGGCGCCGTGCTGGTTGGGCACCCAGCCGGGACCTCGTCTGCTCACGCCTCCACTCTAGGAAGGCGACGGCACGTCAGAGGCTCGGGCCCTCGCTGCGCAGCTTCTGCACGCTGGTCATCGCGTCGCGGAGCTGGTCGAGCCAGTCCTCGGCGTGCTCGCCCACGAGCTTGACCGACCACGCGAGCGCGTCGGCGCGGCTGCGGGCGACCCCGGCCTCGACCAGGGTGTCGAGCACCTTGCGCTCGGGCTGACGAAGCCGGGTCATCACCGGCGCGGCGACGTGGGTGAACAGCGCCCGGGTCTGTCCGCACGAGGCGCCCCAGGAGACCTTGCGCTCGAAGCGGCGCTCGGCCTCGCGGGCGATCTTGATGCGCTGCTCGCGGGTGTCCTCCCGGAAGCGCGTGATCCGCCCGACTGCGGCCTCGCGGGACTCGTCGTCGGGCGCTGTGTCGCCCTCCTCATCGGGTGCCGCGTCGTCCTTCGCCCCGTCCGGGAGCGCCACCCGGCCCACGATGAGGATCTCGTCGCGGTCGACGCTCACCTCGGCCGGCTCGACGAACCATTCGTCGGGCAACCGGCCGTGGACCCAGCCGCTGATCTGCTCCTGCTCCGTCGCGGCCATCGCGACCACCTCCTGTAACGATGTAATCATGTAATCACATCGGTCAAGAGGATTCACTCAGGAGCGGTCAGCACCACCGGCCCGTCCTCGGTGACCGCGATCGTGTGCTCGCTGTGCGCTCCCCGCGAGCCGTCGGCACTGCGGAGGGTCCAGCCGTCCGGGTCGGTCCGGATCTGGTCGGTGCCGTGCATGAACCAGGGCTCGATCGCGATCACCAGTCCCGGCCGCAGCGCCAGACCGCGCCCGGGGCGTCCGTCGTTGGACACGTGCGGGTCGCCGTGCATCGTGCGCCCGACGCCGTGTCCGCCGAACTGAAGGTTGACCGTGAGGCCGGCGTCGCGGGCCGCCGTGCCGATGGCGTGGCTGATGTCGCCGAGCCGGTTGCCGACGCGCGCCGCGTCGATGCCGGCGGTGAGCGCGCGCTGGGTGGTCGCGATCAGGGCGAGGTCCTGCTCCCGCGGCGTGCCGACGACCAGACTGATCGCGGAGTCGGCGACCCAGCCGTCGACCGAGGCGGCGAAGTCGAGACTGAGCAGGTCGCCGTCGCTCAGCGCGTAGTCGTGCGGCAGTCCGTGCAGCACGGCGTCGTTGACCGACGTGCACAGCACCTTGCCGAAGGGCATCGCGCCGAACGACGGGTGGTAGTCGACGTAGCAGGACACCGCACCGCGTTCGGCGATCAGCTCGGCCGCAAGTGCGTCGAGCTCGAGCAGGTTGACCCCCACATCCGCTTCGTCGCGCAGCCGGGTGAGGACCGACGCGACGAAGCGTCCGGCGACGCGCAGCCTCTCGATCTCGGTGGGGTTGAACAGCTCGATCACGGGTCGAGCCTAGGAGCCGCCGGAGGGTACGACGTCAGTTGGTCGGCTTGTCCGCCCCCACGACCCACATCGCGAAGAACTGCGAGCCGCCGCCGTAGGCGTGCCCGAGCGCCTTGCGGGCCCCGTCGACCTGGTGCTCCCCGGCCTCGCCCATCACCTGCAGCGACGCCTCGGCGAACCGGATCATGCCGCTGGCCCCGATCGGGTTGGACGAGAGCACGCCACCGCTCATGTTGACCGGCAGCCGCCCGCCGAGCGCGGTGTCGCCCGCCTCGGTCAGCTTCCAGCCGTCACCCTCGGCGGCGAACCCCAGGTTCTCCAGCCACATCGGCTCGAACCAGGAGAACGGCACGTAGATCTCGGCGCAGTCGATCTCGTCGATCGGGCTGGTGATGCCGGCCTGCTTCCAGAGCGCAGCCGATGCGACGCGACCTGCCTGCGGGTTGACCTGGTCGCGCTCGGCGGCGGTGGTCGGCTCGGAGCGCATCTGGGTGCCGTGGATCCAGGCGGGGTTGGCGATGCCGGACGTCGCGACGGCGTCCTCGGAGGCGATCACCATCGCGCAGGCGCCGTCGGAGGACGGGCAGGTCTCGTCGTACCGGATCGGGTCCCAGAGCATCTGGGAGGCCAGCACCGACTCGACGGTGGTGCCCTCGTTGCGCAGGTGGGCGTAGGGGTTCCTCAGCGCGTTCTGCCGGTCTTTGGCGGCCACCATCGCGCCGATGTTCGTGGGCGCGCCGGAGCGGCGGATGTAGGAGCGCACGTGCGGGGCGAAGTACCCGCCCGCGCCGGCGTGCACCGGCATGATGAACGGCACCGGGATCGAGAGCGCCCACATCGCGTTGGACTCCGACTGCTTCTCGAAGGCGACGGTGAGGACACGCTCGTGCACGCCCGCCTGCACCAGCGAGGCGGCGACGATCGCGGTCGACCCGCCGACGGAGCCGGCGGTGTGCACCCGGAGCAGCGGCTTCCCGGCGGCGCCGAGCGCGTCGGCGAGGTACAGCTCGGGCATCATCACGCCCTCGAACAGGTCAGGGGCCTTGCCGACGACGACCGCATCGATGTCGTCGAAGGTGAGTCCGGCGTCGACGAGTGCGCGGTCGACGGCCTCGCGGAGCAGGCCCGCGATAGACACGTCCTCGCGCTTCGCGCGGTAGTGCGTCTGGCCGACGCCGATGACTGCTGCAGGAACCTTGGCCATGGTCAGCTGTTTCCCTTCTTGGCTTCCATCGTGCAGACGAGGTTCTGCTGCAGCACGGGTCCGGAGGTCGCGTGCGCCAGGGCCTTGTCGGACTCGCCGGCCCAGATCCGGCTGGCGGCCTCACCGATCCGGTTGAGGCCGGCGGTGAACATCGGGTTCGCGGTGAGCGCGCCGCCCGAGGGGTTCACCGTGACGTCGCCGGGCAGGCCGAGCGCCTCGCGCAGGACCAGCTCCTGGTGGCTGAACGGGGCGTGCAGCTCGGCCAGGTCGACTCCCTCCACGCCGGCGGCAGCGCCGGCGGACGCCGTGCCCGTCGAGACGGTCAGGTCGCGTGCGTTGAGCGCGATCGGCTCGATCCGGTGCTCGATCCCGGTGATCCACGCCGGACGCCGGCGGGCCTGGTCGGCCTTGTCGCCGGCAGCGAGCACGATGCCCGCGGCCCCGTCGGAGACGGGCGCGCAGTCCCAGCGGCGCAGCGGGTCGGCGTACAACGGCTGGCCGAGTACGTCGTCGATCGACGTGGCGCCCTTCCGGATCGCCCACTCGTTGCCCACGGCGTCGGTCATCGAGCGCGCGACGACCTCGGCCATCGCCTTCTCGTCCCACAGGCCCTTCTCGATGCCCTCGCGCGCCTGGATGCCGGCCAGGGAAACGGTGTCGGGCCAGAGCGGCTGTGCCGTGTAGGGGTCGAGCTGCAGCGCGAGGATGCGCCGCAGGATGCCGGCCGAGGACTTGCCGAAGCCGTAGACGAGCGCGGTGTCGACCTCGCCGGTCTGGATCTTGATCCAGGCCTCGTAGAGCGCCCAGGCGGCGTCCATCTCGACGTGCGACTCCATCACCGGCGGGAGCGTGCCGATGGCGTCGACAGCGGAGACGAACGAGAACGACCGCCCGGCCAGGTAGTCGCTGGACCCGGAGCACCAGAAGTCGATGTCGCTCTTGGTCCAGCCGGTCTGCTCGTACAGGTCCGCGATGACCGGGACCAGGATCTCCAGACAGGTCGGGGACCCGTCGAGCTCCTTCATCTGTCGCTGGGAGAACCCGACGACCGCTACGTCACGCATTTGTTCGTCCGCCCTGTCAGAGGTGCTGCTTGTAGGTGTCGTAGTCCGCGTCGGGCTCGCCCGTCGGACGGAAGTACTTGATGTTGTCGAGGTTGGTCGTCCACTCCTCGCGTGGCTTCCAGACCGCCTCGACGCGCATGCCCATCCGGACGTCGGCGGCGTCGATGTCGAGGATGAGGTGCAGGAAGGCGATGTCCGCGCCGTCCAGGAGCACGTACGCCGAGACGTACGGCGGCTCGATCTTCTGGCCGAGGAAGGGCACGTTGACGATGCAGAACGTGGTCACCGTCCCGCGGTCCGGGAGCTCGACCTCGTCGGTCGTGGGCACGCCGTCGACGGGGCACGCGCCGCGCGGAGGGATGTAGACCTTCTCGCACTTCGGGCAGCGCTGGCCGAGGAGCCTGCCCTCGGCGAGGCCGCGGAAGAACTTCGTCTCCTCCGGCGAGGCGGCGTAGTCGTAGGCGAGGTTGACCGGGCTGACGATGCCGGTGATGTCGGGCTCGGCTCCGGAGGTTGAGCTTGTCGAAACCGGCGTCTCGACAGGCTCGACGTCCGAGGGAGTCTCGACGTCCGTCTCCGGCTCGAACCAGGCGATGTCACGGATGGTGCCGGTCGTCTCGTCGGCCCAGCGGACCTGCACCCGCATCCCGGTGGCGATGTCGTCGGGGGAGTCGACCGCGACCGCATGGAGCAGGGGCGCGTCGGCACCGTCGAGGAGCACCTGGGCGAACGCGAACGGGCGGTCGAGCGGCTGCTGCGCCACCGGCTCGGAGACCCACGCCCAGCTGGTCACGACACCGACGTCGGAGACGGGGACGAGCTCGGTCACCGCGGCATGGGTGACCGGGTCGTACTCGGGAGGCGGCACCACGACGCGGCCGTCGGCGAGCTTTCCGCCGAGGACCTGGCGCTGTCGGAGGGCGGACATGAAGCGGGAGAGCACCGGCCCGAGGGAGCGGGTGTAGTCGAACTCGACCTTCATCGGTGCATGCAGGGTTCCGGTCACGGTCAGAAGTGAAACACGTTCTAGTTATCGAGATCAAGGACCGGTAGGGTTCGGCGCCATGAAGCTGGGACTGCAACTGGGTTACTGGGGCGCGCAGCCGCCACAGGGCGTCGGCGAAATGGTGGCCGCGGCAGAGGACGCGGGGTTCGACGCGATCTTCACCGCCGAGGCCTGGGGGTCCGACGCGTTCACGCCGTTGGCGTGGTGGGGACGCGAGACCTCGCGGGTCCGCCTGGGCACGTCGATCGTGCAGATGTCCGGGCGTACGCCGACCAGCATCGCCATGCACGCACTCACTCTCGACCACCTGTCCGGCGGGCGGGTGGTGCTCGGCATGGGCGTCTCCGGCCCGCAGGTCGTCGAGGGCTGGTACGGCCAGCCGTTCTCGAAGCCGCTTGCGCGGACCCGCGAGGTGGTCGACATCATCCGCAAGGTCCTGGCCCGCGAGGGCCCGGTCACCAACGACGGCCCGCACTACCCGCTTCCGTACGCCGGCGAGGGCTCGGTCGGCCTGGGCAAGCCGCTCAAGCCGATCGTGCACCCGCTGCGCGCGGACATCCCGATCTGGCTCGGCGCCGAAGGACCGAAGAACGTCGCCCAGACCGCCGAGATCGCCGACGGCTGGATCCCGATCTTCTACACCCCGAAGTCGGCCGGGATGTACCAGCCGTGGCTGGACGAGGGCTTCGCGAGGCCGGGTGCGCGTCACGGTGCCGATGGTTTGGGGCGCGAGACGTTCGAGATCGCGGCGACCTGTCACCTGCAGATCACGTCGTCACCGGAGGAGCGCCAGGCCGTTATCGACGGCCTGAAGCCGGTGATCGCGCTCTACATGGGCGGCATGGGCGCCAAGGAGCAGAACTTCCACAAGTTCGTCTTCGAGCGGATGGGCTACGCCGCGATCGCCGACGAGGTGCAGGAGCTGTTCCTCGCCGGCAAGCGGGAGCAGGCGACGGCCTTGATCCCTGACGAGCTCGCCGAGGAGATGCACATCGTCGGCGACGCGGGCTACGTCAAGGACCGGGTCGCGCAGTGGGAGGAGACCGGCGTGACCACGCTGCTGCTCAGCTGTCGGGACGCCTCCGAGGTGCGGACGGTGGCAGAGCTGCTCGGCTGACGCGCTGATCGAGCCCAGCCGAGATCAGGCCACGCAGAACTCGTTGCCCTCGGGATCGTGCATCACGACGAAGTGGTAGCCGTCGTCCGGGTCGTCGGAGTGGAAGCGCTCGCGCACGCGGGCTCCGAGGGCGACCAGCTCCTCGACCTTCGTGTCGACCAGCTCGACCCGTCGATCGAGGGGGAGTGAGTCGTCGCGAGCGGTGGCGTAGAGGTCGAGGTGCAGCCGGTTCTTGCCCGCCTTGTCCTCGGGCACCTCCTGGAACCACAACGGCGGCCGCAAGCCCTCGGGGTCGAAGAGCCGGTCGTCGAACTCACCGTCGCCGCCGAGTCGGCGACGGTAGTGCGCCCACCAGGTCGTATCCGGCTCCGCCGGGGGCGTCGGCAGGTAGCCGAGTGCCTTGGCCCAGAACTTGGCGAGCCGGGCCGGGTCGTGGCAGTCGATGGTCAGCTGGAAGAACACCATGGCCGACAGGCTAGGTGGCGGCAGGGACAGTCACGCTGCCGCGGCGAAGGCGAGGTCGAGTCGTAGCGGGTACTTGTGTGGTCCGGGTGGGTCGGGGGCGTGGGTGTGGTGGCTGTGTCCGGTGGGGGTGGTGGTCTCGACCCGATGTCGTTGGCCTGGTGTTCGGCGGGTGCGCCAGCCTGGTGCTTGTTTGGCGTAGTTGCAGGCTTCGCAGAGTCCTTGGCCGTTGTCGGCGGTGGTGGTGCCGCCGTCGGCGGCGGAGATGATGTGGTCGGCGTGCCGGATGGGTGCGTCGCACCAGGGGTTGCGACAGGTCTGGTCGCGTAGCACCACGAGCTGGCGGAGCTGGCCGTCGAAGTAGCGCTGCCGGGAGTCGATGGCGACCAGGGAGCCGTCGGTGGGGTTGGTGAAGAGTCGGCGGAGCCAGGCCTGGTCTGCGGTGCGGGTGATCTGGCGGGCGACGGTGGCGGGGATCGGGCCGTAGCCGTCGAGGTGGGCCGGGGTGTGGTCTGCGGTGAGCAGGGTGGTGTCGGTCATCACCAGGCCGATCTGGACCGGGACGGCGTCGGCGGTGGCCTGGCCGGTGATCCGTTCGACGAGGGTGTCGGCCATGATCTGGCCGCGGCTGCGGGGGTCGCCGGCGGCGCGGAGGCTGTCGGCTGCGCGTTTGAGGGCGGTGTGGCAGGCGACGCCCTGGGCGACGGGGAGGAACCCGGTCAGGTTGGCCATCGTGTCTGGTGCCGGGCGGAGTCCGACGCGGCGGTCGGAGGTGGCGCCGCGGACCCGGCGGAGTGCTGAGCCGGGGTCGAGGCGGTAGCCGATGGTGCGGGCGAGGTCGGCGATCTGCTTGTCCCCGGCTCCGGGGAGCTGGTCGGCGAGCTCGGTGTCGACCTGGGCTCGGTCGGCGCGGGTCAGGACGGCGGTCTCGCGGGCGATCAGGGTGGCGGCCCATTCGGTGATCTCGCCTCGGGTGAGCGCGGCCAGGGTGTGGGGGAGCTCGCGGACCAGCACCAGGGCGAGCTCGAGGTGTCGGCGGCCGCGGGCCGGGGACTCCTGGCGGGCCAGGCCGATCTCGTGGCCCAGGCCGCGGCGGCGCTGGTCGGCGGGGATCCCGGCGTCGGCTTCTGTCTGGGTGCGCCTGGCGGCCAGGGTGGCGGTGAGCCGGGCCTGGGCTGCGGCGATGCCGGACTTCAGCTGCTCCATCGCCCTCAGCTGGTCGACCAGCTGGGCTTCGGACAGTCCGGTGCCGTCGTGGGCGGCGAAGCCGGCCAGTGCGTCCCGCAGGTCCTCGAGGCTCGGGGCGGGCGGCAGCGGCGTGCTGGTGGCTGCTGCGTCGCCGGTGCCCGAGTTCATGGCGACAGTCTATCGAACACATGTTCGAATGACAACCAGGTCTTCACGGATTCCTGGGGCCGTTTGCACCGAGCGGAGCGCGCAGATCTGGGCATTCCTTCAGGGATTGATGCGCGCTGTGCGCGCTGTAGGTTGGCGCCGTGTCGAGCGCCGTAGAGCTTCGGATCCGGACAGCGGTACCAGCGGACCTGGCCGAACTGCAGCGGGTGTACGCGGCTGCTTCCATGTCCAACGAGGGTGACGCACCGTTATTGCTGACCAGGCCCGAGTTTCTTGTCTTCGCGGGTGACGGGATCGCCGAGGAGCGGACACGGGTGGCGTTCGACGCGATCGGCGATGATGGCCGCGTACTTGGCTTCGCCAGTGTCGCAACCGACGAGTACGGCGTCCTCGATCTCGAAGACCTCTTCGTCGACCCACGGTGTCGCCGCCTCGGGATCGCCCGTCGGCTCGTCCTCGACGCTGTCGAAACAGCCCGCAAGTCGGGACACGCGCACCTGCTGGTGACCGCGAATCCGCACGCACTCGCCTTCTACACCTCAGTCGGCTTCATCGAGATCGGTCAGACGAAGACCGAACTGGGTGCTGGTTGTCGAATGCAGCTCGACACCGGCCTGTCCTGACTCATCAGACTTGGAGCCGGGCGGCTCCAGCTGCAGATCGCGGCGCGTGCGTGTGCTGCCCGTAAGACAGCGACCCGCCGACAAGAGCCGATGCGGCTGAGAGCTGCGCCGCGCTCGGCTGATGAGCGACGCGCGCCCGAGGCCACATAGTGCGCCCGAGTGCGGCCGCGGAGCCTGTGGGGTGCGGACTACGCTGCCTGGTGTGTGGTCGATCCGGTCAGAGAACTCGATCCTCTCGATCTGCTCCCAGGACTCGGTCCTCTCGATCGGCAGCGCTGCTTCCGTCGCGTCGTTCGTGAGTGTCGGATCGTTCGCCTCGGCCGGGTCGATCGGATCGGCGATGTCAGCCGTCTCGCTGCTGTCTTACCAGAGCATGGGCTCGGCTCTGTCCCACCAGAGCAACGGATCGGTGCTCTCCAGCCAGGCCGACTGTGCGCTCCGCGGCCGCCGGACCAGCGGGCGTATCCCGGCAGGATCGGTTGCCGCCGGCGTACTGGCTCTGCTTGCCGCTGCAGCCGCGCACCGTGCCGTTTGCTGGTTTCGGTCCAGCGAGACCTGACAGCGGCTATGAGCGGACGTGCCAGTGCACACCAACGGGCAGAAGTCCAGTGGTCGACCACCGCTTCGGTGTACGTGGGACCAGGCGCGAAGTTCTGCCCGTTCGTCGGTCACTCACCCATCCGCTCATCGGCAGATCCGGACGCCGCTTCCCAGCTCCCGCACCCCCGGATCCGGCCCGAACCACCGCCCACCGTTGCCGCGGACCTAGAACACGTTCTAGTCTTGCCGCCATGGACACGGCGCGCGACCAGGACCTGCGGACCGGCACGCACAACGGGCACCTGATGGTGGCCGCGTTGAAGCGGCACCGGGACCGTCCGATCATCCACCTCGGCGACATCACCCTCACGGGTGGTCAGGTCGCGGCGCGGATCAGCCAGTACATCCAGGCGTTCGAGTCCCTCGGCGCGGGCACCGGTACGGCGGGCGCGCTGCTCGCACTCAACCGACCCGAGGTGCTCTTCATCCTCGGCGCCGGACAGACCCAGGGCTACCGGCGTACGTCGCTGCACCCGCTCGGCTCGGCCGACGACCACGCCTATGTGATCAACGACGCCGGCATCACCGCGCTGATCGTGGACCCGTACTTCGCCGAGCGCGCCATCGAGCTGCTGGAGAAGTGCCCCGGCCTGACCCAGGTGCTGACCATCGGCCCCGTCCCCGAGGACATCGCCAAGGCTGCGGCCGACGGCGGCCGGACGACGGTCGACCTCACCGAGGTGGCCGCCGGCTTCGAGCCCACCGAGCTGACCGCTCGACTGCTCCCGCCCGACCACATCGTCTCGATCACCTACACCGGCGGCACGACCGGCAAGCCCAAGGGCGTGGTCGGCATGACCCAGACGATGAACACGATGACCGGCGTACAGCTGGCCGAGTGGGAGTGGCCGGAGTCCCCCCGCTTCCTGATGTGCACCCCGCTCTCGCACGCCGGCGCGGCGTTCTTCGTGCCGGTCGTGATCAAGGGCGGCACCTTGTTCGTCTCGTCGAGGTTCGACCCGGCGGAGGTGCTGGCCACCATCGAGGAGAAGAAGATCGACTCCCTGATGCTGGTCCCCACCATGCTCTACGCGCTGATGGACCACCCGGACTCGCACACCCGCGACCTGTCCTCGCTCGAGACCGTCTACTACGGCGCATCGGCGATCAACCCGGTCCGGCTCAAGGAGGCCATCGAGCGGTTCGGTCCGATCTTCGCGCAGTACTACGGCCAGTCCGAGGCCCCGATGGTGATCACCTACTTCCCGAAGGGCGACCACGTCGACGCCGACGGCGAGGCGATCGAGGCGCGGCTGACCTCCTGCGGCCGCCCGTCGGCACTGGTGCGTACGGCGCTCCTCGGCGAGGACGGCAACCCGGTGGCGACCGGCGAGCCGGGTGAGATCTGCGTGGCCGGGCCGCTGCTGTCCGGCGGCTACTGGCAGCTGCCCGAGCAGACCGCGGAGACGTTCCGTGACGGCTGGATGCACACCGGCGACGTGGCCCGCGAGGACGAGGACGGCTTCTGGTACATCGTCGACCGCACCAAGGACATGATCGTCACAGGCGGCTTCAACGTGTTCCCGCGCGAGGTCGAGGATGTCGTCGCCGAGCATCCGGCGGTCGCCCAGGTCGGCGTCATCGGCACGCCGCACGAGAAATTCGGCGAGGCGGTCACCGCGATCGTCGTGCTGCGCGAGGGCCACGAGCTCACCGACGAGGTCGTCGCGGAGATCCAGGACATGGTCAAGGAGCGGAAGGGCTCGGTGCAGGCGCCCAAGCAGGTGGTCGCCGTCGACGCGCTGCCGCTGACCGCTCTCGGCAAGCCGGACAAGAAGGCGCTGCGGGCGCAGTACTGGGAGGGCCAGGGTCGCAGCGTCGGCTGACGGGATCGCCCCTCAGCGGTCTGATGCGTCCGGCTTCGGAAGCGACCGCTCCTGACGCTCCCGGGCCTTGATCGCCTTGGCCCGTCGCCGCTCCAGGTTGCGCTCGATGGACTGGACCCGGTCGTCCCGGTTGAACAGCAGGTACGCCGGGCGACCGGCGCACGCCAGGATGACGAACGCCGGCCAGAAGAAGTGGAATCCGCTCCCCGCCCAGATCGCCACGCAGATCAGGGTCGGGTAGAGGAAGCTCTGCAGCGCGTTGCGACGCTCGGACCGGTAGCGGCGCTCGGCCTCGGCGCGCCTCGCTTCCGGGGTGGCGAGTCGCTCGACCCGGCTGAGCTCGCCCGTCGCTTCGGGCACCAGGTCCCGGATCAGGACGGGCAGTTCGCCGAGGGTCTTGCTTGCCGCCAGCCGGTCGGTGCGCTCGTCGAGCTCGGCCATCGTGAGCCGTCCGTCGGCGAGTGCGTCACCGAGCACGTCGGAGACGATCTGACGGTCGCTGTCCGAGGCACGTAGGTGGGAGTTCGCGTCGCGGCGAGGGTCGTGGGGAAAGCGGGTCCAGACCTGCGAGCTGTCCATGGCGCAAGGTTAGAGGGCCGTGCACAGCGAGCGGCCGTGGTGCCCGGCTAGCTGGGCACCACGGCCGCCGTTCCCCCACCTCAGTGGGTCGGGCACAACGGCACGTTCGAGTTGTAGGACTCGAACAGGCCGAGCGGGTTGTCCCGCCAGATCCACGCGTGCAGGGTCCACAGGCCCAGGCTCGGGTTCGGGATCATCTGTTGACCGAGGAAGTGCGGTGCGGTCGCGAGTCGCTCATCAGCATGATGTACTCGACCGCGACCAGCTTGAGCGTTCCGAGTGCATCTCGTAGACCAGGGCCTCGGGATGGGTCCGGCTCAGCGAGCCGCCGTCGTTGAGCAGGTCGCCGTTGACCAGGTGGAAGCCGATGCCCTGGTTGGTGCCTGGGCTGTCGAAGCACGGCAGCCCGGGATCGCCGTACCCGTCGGCCTCGGCCTGGGTGGCGAGGTCGGCCTGGCGGGCCTTGGCGACGTCAGGCAGCGACCGCGCGAAGGGCACTAGTCCGTTCGGGTCACCCCGCGAGGAAGGAGAACCGCACCTCGCGCTCGGTGTTGTCGACGTTGAGGTCGACCAGGCAGATGCTCTGCCAGGTGCCGAGCAGCAGCCGCCCGTCGGCGACGGGGATCGTGGCGTACGGCGGCACGAGTGCCGGCATCACGTGCGACCGGCCGTGCCCTCGGCTGCCGTGTCGGTGCCGCCAGCGGTCGTCGGCCGGCAGCAGCTCGCCCAGTGCCGTGAGCAGGTCGTCGTCGCTCCCCGCCCCGGTCTCGATGATCGCGATCCCGGCGGTGGCGTGCGGCACGAAGACGTGGAGCAGGCCGTCACCCCTGCCCGCGACGAAGTCGTCGGCGTCGCGGGTCAGGTCGAGGACCGTCTCGTCGCCGCCGGTGCGGTAGGTCCGGATCTCGGTGTCCATGGTCAGATCCTCATTGGTCAGATCTTCACGGGCGGCACGGTACGGGCAGCTTGGTCGGAGAGCTCGAAGAACGGCCGCTGGACGAAGCTGAACCAGCCGGCGACCACGTTCGAGGGGAACGTCCCGACCCGCGTGTTGTAGGCACCCACGTTCAGGTTGTAGAACCGGCGCGCTGCTGCGATCCGGTCCTCGGTCTCGACCAACTGATCCTGAAGCGCGAGGAATGTCTGGTCGGCCTTGAGGTCCGGGTAGGCCTCGGTCCGTGCCAGCACGGCGGCGAGAGCGCGACCCATCGTTTCCTCGGCCGGCTCGCGGCCGGCCGGGGCCTCTTTCTCGAAAGCCGCCGCGGCCTCGCGTGCCCGGGTCAGGTCCTCCAGCAGGGCGCGCTCGTGGGCGGCGTACCCCTTCACCGTCTCGACCAGGTTCGGGATCAGGTCGTGCCGCCGGGTCAGCTCGACGTCGACGCCGGCCCACGAGGAGTCGATCAGGGTGCGCTGCCGCACGAAGCGGTTGTACATCACGACGAGCGACAGTCCCAGGAGTGCCGGGACTCCGATGACCAGGCCGACCACGAGAGTCATGCGGATGCCTCGCCCCCGGACTTCCAGACGAAGTCCGGGATCCGGTCGAGGATCCCGTCGAGGTCGCCGAGCCGGCCGTCCATCTGCTCGACCGAGTGGCGGCCCGGCCGCACGGCGAGCAGCCATCCTTCTCGGAACATCCAGCCGCGGTCCGGGATCTGAAGGAGGTACTCCATCATCCGCGGGTGCAGCACGTCGGTGGCGAACTTGCGGTCCGGCGACGTCACCGTGAACGCGCGGTTGAACGCCTCGGACTCGAGCTCGATGTCGGTGTTGGTGAGCCGTCCGACCATCCGTCCGAAGAACCCCTCCGGGGTCACCGACAGGTCCGGGAAGGAAGCCCCGGCGTGGAGACCGAGGACGGAGTAGGGATGCACCTCCGTGTGCGTCTGGGTGTGGCCCTGGGCGTCGGTGCTGGTCTCGGTGGTGGAGTAGCGGTAGTCGAAGGCGACGAACGGCCGCCCGTCGTACGCGCCGGTGAGGACGTTCAACGCCTGCCGGTCGTGGCCGAGGCCGAACGGCGCGCCGTCGAACCGGTCGACCCAGCGGTCGTCGCGGGCGACGAACAGCCAGCCTCGCTGGGACGCGAGAAGCGAGAGCGCCTCTCGGCGCTTCTTCGCCGACACGAACGAGACGACGACGATCACGATCATCAACGTGACCACGAAGCCGAAGAACACGACGAAGAGCACGGGAGCCGCCACGAGACCGCCTCGGATCGTTGCCCGGACCCGATGTCCGGTGCGAGAGGGACTCTAGCTTCCGGTGAAGTTCGGCGTCCTCTTCTCCGCGAAGGCGCGGGGACCCTCCTTCGCGTCGTCGGACGCGAACACGGCGGCGCCCACCACGGCATCGTCGGCCCAGCACTCGTCCTCGTGCTTGCCCTCGGAGTCGCGGACCGTCTTGAGGATCGCCTGGACCGCAAGCGGCCCGTTGGCGCAGATCAGGTCCGCGATCTCGTGGGCCTTGGCCAGCGCCTGGCCGTCGGGTACGACGTGCCCGATCAGCCCGAGCTCGCGAGCCTCGTCGGCCTTGATGTGCCGCCCGGTCAGCAGCAGGTCCATCGCCACGGTCTGCGGGATCTGGCGGGGGAGCCGTACCACGGACCCACCGAGCGGGTACAGGCTCCAGCGCGCCTCGGAGATCCCGAACTTCGCAGACTCGCCGGCGACGCGGATGTCGGTGGCCGTCAGGATCTCGGTGCCGCCGGCGATCGCCGGGCCCTCGACGGCCGCGATCAGCGGCTTCGTGAGCCGGTAGCCCTTCAGCAGCGAGCGGATCACCGAGGGGTCGTACTCCCCGGACTCGAAGGACTCCGACGGCGGCCGCTTGTTCATCGACTTCAGGTCTGCGCCCGCGCAGAAGTAGCCACCGGCGCCGGTCAGGATCACCACCCGGATGTCCGGGTCGCTGTTGGCCCGGACCCAGGCCTCCTCCATGATCGCGAGCATCTCGCCCGACAGGGCGTTGCGTGCCTCGGGCCGGTTCATGGTCACGACCAGCTTGTGCCCGTCCTGCTCGACCAGGGCGTGCGGGGCGTCGGTGGCGGCTTGCGCGGCGATGTCCGTCATGTGGGGAATCCTAGCCAAGAACGAGAACGTGTTCTAGTCTCGGGCGCATGGCCCTGAACATCGCTGACCTCTTCGAGCATGCCGTCGACGCGGCGCCCGACAAGCCGGCCGTGAAGGTGGGTGAGCGGGTCGTCACCTTCGCCGAGCTGGAGTCCGGGGCCAACCGGCTGGCCCATTACCTCCAGGCGCAGGGGGTGAAGGCCGGAGAGCATGTGGCGGTCTACGCCAAGAACAGCATCGAGCACGTCATCGCGGTGCTCGCGATCGTCAAGATCCGCGCGGTCAACATCAACGTGAACTACCGCTACGTCGAGGGCGAGCTGAACTACCTGTTCGACAACGCCGACGTGGTCGCGCTGATCCACGAGCGCACCTACGCCCCGCTGGTCGCCAAGACGGCTCCGAACCACCCGAGGCTCAAGACCGTCGTCGTGGTGCCTGACGTGATCGAGCCCGACGACCAGTCCGACGTCTCCTCCTACGGAGGCGTCCTGTACGCCGACGCGATGGCTGGGCAGAGCGACGCCCGCGACTTCGAGGAGCGCAGCCCCGACGACCTGCACATCATCTACACCGGTGGCACCACCGGCTTCCCGAAGGGCGTGATGTGGCGCCACGAGGACTTCTGGCGGGTGCTCGGCGGCGGCATCGACTTCTACACCGGCGAGCCGCTGTCGGAGTTCGACCAGTCCAAGCAGGCCGCGCAGGACGGCCGGATGGTCACCTTTCCGCTGAGCCCGCTCATGCACGGCGGGGCGCAGGCCGGGCTGCTCGATGCACCTGTTCGCCGGCCACCTGACGATCCTCGAGCCGAAGTTCGACCCCCAGCGCACCTGGGAGATCATCGACGAGAACGGCGTGATGCTGATCTTCATGACCGGCGACGCGATGGCGCGGCCGCTGATCGAGGAGTTCGAGCGCAGGGCGGCGACCGGCTCGCCGTACAGCGGCGCCAGCCTGTTCGCGGTCTCGAGCAGCGCGGCGATCTTCTCGCCCGAGGTCAAGGAGCGCTGGATCGAGGCGCTGCCGAACCCCGTCTACACCGACTCGGTCGGGGCTTCGGAGACCGGCTTCCAGGGCATGGGCATGCAGGACAAGGACGCACATCTCCAGCGACGGGCCGGTGGTCGGGCTCGGCCCGAGCAGCGTGGTGCTCGACGAGCGGAACCAGGTCCTCGACCTGGAGACCAACGTCGGCAAGATCGGGCGTCTCGGCCGCGGCGGATCGGTGCCGGTCGGCTACTACAAGGACGAGGAGAAGTCGGCGGAGACGTTCCTGGAGTCGACGGCATGCGGGTACTCCGTGCCCGGCGACTTCGCCCGGATCGAGGAGGAGGGCAACCGGGTCACCCTCCTGGGCCGCGGCTCGAACTGCGTCAACACCGGCGGCGAGAAGGTCTACCCCGAGGAGGTCGAGATGGCGATCAAGCGCCACCCGGCCGTCTACGACGTGCTGGTCGTCGGCATTCCCGACGAGAAGTTCGGCCAGTCCGTCGCCGCGGCGATCCAGGTCCGCGAGGGAGCCACCGTCGAGCTCGACGGAGCTGCGCGACTTCCTGCGCGAGTTCCTGTCCGGCTACAAGCTGCCGCGTGACGATGACGCTCGTCTCGGAGATCCCGCGCAACGCGACCGGCAAGGCGCAGTACCCCCGGGCCAAGGAGCTGGTGCTCGAGGCGCAGTCCGCCGCGGCCGGAGAGGAGCGCCGGCCTGATGCGCACCGATCTCTGCGACCGGCTCGGCATCGAGTACCCGATCTTCGCCTTCACCCCGTCGGAGAAGGTCGCCGCGGCGGTCTCCCGTGCAGGCGGCCTCGGCGTGCTCGGCTGCGTGCGGTTCAACGACACCGACGAGCTCGAGGAGACCCTCACCTGGCTGGACGAGAACACCGACGGCAAGCCGTACGGCGTCGACGTCGTGATGCCGATGAAGATCCCCACCGAGGGCAAGGCCGTCGACCTGAAGGCGATGATCCCCGACGAGCACATCACCTTCGTCGAGAAGACCCTGCAGCAAGCTCGGCGTGCCGCCGCTGCCGGAAGGCGAGGGACGCGAGGGGGTGCTCGGCTGGCTGCACTCGGTGGCCCGCTCGCACGTCGACGTCGCGCTGAACGCACCGCCCGGTGCTGATCGCCAACGCGCTCGGCTCGCCGCCGGTGGACGTGATCGAGCAGGCCCACGAGCGCGGGGGTCCTGGTCGCCGCGCTCGCCGGGTGCCGGCAAGCACGCGGCCTCGCACGTCACCAACGGCGTCGACATCATCGTCGCGCAGGGCTACGAGGCCGGCGGCCACACCGGTGAGATCGCCAGCATGGTGCTCACGCCCGAGATCGTCGACGCCGTCGGGCCCGACGTACCGGTGCTCGGGGCCGGGGGCATCGGCTGCGGCCGCCAGGTCGCTGCCTCGCTGGCGCTCGGAGCTCAGGGCGTGTGGACCGGGTCGATCTGGCTGACCGCCGCGGAGTACGACCTGTCCCAGGGCACCGGCATCCGCGACGCACTGCTGCAGGGCCGGCTCCGGCGACACCGTGCGCAGCCGGGTCTACACCGGCAAGCCGGCCCGTCTGCTCAAGAACGAAGTGGACCGAGGCCTGGGAGGCGGAGGACGCACCCGGCTCCGCTGCCGATGCCGCTGCAGAACCTGCTCGTGTCAGACGCGCACAACCGGATGAGCTCCGGCGACGACCCCGACATCGATCTCGATGCCGGCAGGCCAGATCGTCGGTCGCACCAACGAGATCAGGCCGGTCGCGCAGATGATGGCCGAGCTGGTCGCGGAGTACGAGGAGACCGTCGCGCGGCTGGAAAAGATCAGGGGCTAGGCTTTCGACAGGCTCAACCACCGGTGGTTGAGCCTGTCGAAACCTGGTGAGCGCCTAGGCTGACTCCATGCTGCTCCCCGTCGCGGCGTTCGCGGGCGCCGCGGTCCTGATCGTGCTGCTGCCCGGGCCCGACACGCTGGTCGTGGTCCGCAGCATCCTGCGCGGAGGGCGTCGACAGGGCATCCTGACCGCGCTCGGCAACCTGTGCGGCCTGACGTCGTGGGTGACCGGCGCCGCCGTCGGGCTGGCTGCGACTGCTCGAGGCCAGCGAGGTCGGGTACGCCGTGCTCCGGGTCGTAGGTGCCTGCTACCTGGTCTTCCTCGGCGTGTCCAGGCGTGGCGGTCCCGCGGGACAGGTCGAGATGCCCGAGAGCGCGCGCCGCGGAGTCCTGGGCACCGGATTCCGCGCGGGCATCCTCACCAACCTGTTCAACCCGAAGGTCGGGCGTCTTCTTCGTGACCTTCCTGCCGGGCTTCGTGCCCGACGAGGCGTCGGTGCTGTGGACGACGCTGCTCTTCGGCGCGATCTTCATCGTCGCTGACGGCGCTCTACTGGGTGCGCTGCTGGGTCTGGCCGGGCAGGTCACCCGTGGATGAGCACCCCGTCGGTACGACGGCGTCTCGACGTCGCGACCGCCGGCGTGCTGGTCGCGTTCGGCCTCAGACTCGCCACGGAGTAGCGGGCGTCAGGGAGCTCATCGGTCTCGCCGGCTCGGTGCCGGCTTCGTGATCAGCTCGATGATCCCGATGACCAGCGCGTACAGCGCCGGGACGAGAGGAAGGGTCCAGAAGAAGACGAGGGGCACGAACGCGGCGACGAGCTCGCTCATGCCACGGCCTCACTGGCAACCGGCGACTCGAACTGCAACAGGCCGTCGACGACCGGGTCCTCGAGCAGCATCCTGGAGTCCTGGCCGTAGTGCATGAGCACCTTCCAGGGGTAGGTCGAACCCTGACGGGGCAGCGTGTCCTTCGCGCGCTGGACGTAGCCGGACTGGAGTTGGTCGAGCATCCCCATGTCCAGGGCCGAGTCGTCGGCGTCGCGCGGCGTGGCGACCTGGTGGCCGTGGTCGTCCATGTGCTTGAACAGGCGGCACAGGTACTTGCCGGCGATGTCGGACTTCAGCGTCCACGGCGCGTTGGTGTAGCCGAAGATCCAGGCCAGGTTCGGCACGTTCTCGACCAGGACGCCCTTGTAGGTCATCTGGTCGTGCAGCTCCCGCTGCCTCGCCGTCGACCGTGAGCCTCATCCCGCCGAGCATCTGCACCTGCAGGCCGGTCGCCGTGACGATGATGTCCGCCTCGAGCTCCTGGCCCGATTCAGCAGGATGCCCTTCTCGGTGAAGGTCTCGATGTGGTCGGTCACGATCGACGCGTCGCCGGACCGCAGGACCCTGAAGAGGTCGCCGTCGGGCACGGCGCACAGGCGCTCGTCCCAGGGCATGTACGCCGGCGTGAAGTGGCTCATGTCGAAGTCGGGACCGACCTTGCGCCGTACCTGCGAGAGCAGGAAGCGGCGCATCGCGTTCGGCCAGCGACGGCAGGCGAGGTAGAGCCCACGTTGGATCGCGATGTTGCGCCAGCGGGCGAAGGCGAAGACCTGCTTCGCCGGCAGGACCAGGCCGAGGCTCCTCGAGATCTTGTCGAGCGCCGGGATCGAGAAGACGTAGGACGGCGAGCGCTGCAACATCGTGACGTGCTCGGTCTGGTCGGCCATCGAGGGCACCAGGGTGACGGCGGTCGCGCCGCTCCCGATCACGACGACCTTCTTGCCGGCGTAGTCGAGGTCCTCCGGCCAGTGCTGCGGGTGGACGGTCTGCCCCCGGAACCGGTCTGCGCCCGGGAAGTCGGGGAGGAAACCGGCGTCGTAGTCGTAGTAGCCGGTGCAGCTGATCAGGAAGGCACAGGTGTAGGTGACGGTCTCCCCGGTCGCCTCGTGCAGCGCCGACAGCGTCCACCGGTTCTCGGCGGACGACCAGTTGGCCGAGACGATCTTCAGACCGTAGTGGATCTTCTCGTCGATGCCGTAGTCGGTTGCCGTGTCCGCGATGTACTGGCGGATGGAGGCGCCGTCGGCCAGGACCTTGAGGTCGTGCCACGGTCGGAACTCGTAGCCGAACGTGAACATGTCGGAGTCGGACCGGATGCCGGGGTACTTGAACAGGTCCCAGGTGCCACCGAGGCGCTCGCGGCGCTCGAGCACGGCGATGGACCTGCCGGGGTGCTCGCGGGTGACCTGGCAGGCCGTGCCGATCCCGGACAGACCGGCACCGATGATCAGGACGTCGAAGTGTCGTGTGCTCATGGCTTCCTCGCAGTGGTGTCGAGCTGCTCCCGGACCCCGGGCATGGACCGAGCATGGCCGGGCCGGGAGGCGCTAGTCTTGGCCTCTTGCGACACGTTTTTGGCCTGAGCCGACGCAACTCATCGAAGGCGGGAGTATGGGCAGCTTGATCCGCGCCACGAACCTGTGGGGCTACTCGGCGCTCGTCCGCGAGCTCGGTGGGGACCCGCAGCAGCTGCTGGCCCGGTTCAGGATCCCGGTGGACGCCGAGCTCGAGCCGGACGCGTTCATCGAGTTCAGGTCAGGTGCCCAGCTCATCGAGGCGACAGCGGAGGAGCTGAACTGCCCGGACCTCGGCCTGAGGCTCTCCCGGTGGCAGGGACTCGACATCCTCGGCCCGGTCGCGGTGATCGTGCGCAACGCCGCCACCGTGGGCGAAGCCCTGACGGAGGTCGCGAAGTTCCTCTACGTCCACTCGCCGGCACTCAAGCTCGAGGTGATCGACTCGAGCGAGGACGCGGAGCTGACCTTCCGCTACGAGATCACCGAACGCGGCCTGCCGCAGCTCAGGCAGGCGTACGAGCTGAGCCTGGCGAACTTCGCACGCATCGTGGGCCTGCTCGCGGGAGACGACGCGCACCTGGCCGCCGTGTCCTTCATGCACGACCAGCTCGGTCCGGACTCCGCCTACGAGGAGACCCTCGGCTGCCCTGTCCTGTTCCGCCAGGCCGAGTGCCGGTTCCACGTTCCGGCGAGTCTCGGCGACCGGCCGATCGACACGGCGGACCGGGAGACGCGGCGCATCGCGACCCGGTACATGGAGACAGAGTTCCTGCCTCACGACGCGAGCTTCGCCGACCAGGTCGCAGCGCTGAGTCGACGATTGCTCCCGGTCGGCCAGGCGACGTCGGAGGCGATTGCCGAGCAGCTGGCCCTGCACCCGCGCACGCTGCAGCGGCGACTCGCGGACGAAGGCGTCCGGTGCCAGGACATCATCGACGAGGAGCGTCGCAAGCAAGCCGTCCGCTACCTGTCCGAACCGCGCCTGTACCTCGGCCAGATCACGGGGATGCTCGGGTTCGCCGAGCAGAGCAGCCTGAACCGCGCCTGCCGACGCTGGTTCGGCAAGACGCCCCGGCAGTACCGGGCGGAGCTTGCGCGGTCCTGATCGCCGGCCAATTGTCGGATCAGGCCAAAGAAGTGTCGGGTCCGGCCAAGACCTGAGCGAGGACGGTCCGCGAGGCTCCCCGCATGAGCACTCACCACGACCTTCCCGAGGTCACCTTCGCCAGCAACGGCGACCGCTGCGGCGCCTGGCACCTGCCGGCACTCGACGACAGGTTCAGCACCGCCGGTGGCCGCCCGTGCGTGGTGATGGCTCACGGCTTCGGTGGCACCCGCGACACCGGGCTCCTCGGGTACGCCGAGGGACTCGCCGCCGCGGGGCTCGACGTCCTCGTCTTCGACTACCGCGGCTTCGGCACGTCCGAGGGCAGCCCCCGGCAGCGCGTGTCCTTCCGACATCAACGGGCCGACTACCACGCCGCGATCGCGGCGGCGCGGACCCTGCCCGGCGTCGACCCGGACCGGATCGTGCTGTGGGGCACGTCGTACTCCGGTGGTCACGTCGTGCCCGTCGCGGTCGCGGACGGTCGCATCGCCGCGATCCTGTCCCTGACTCCGGCGATGGACGGACTGGCAGCACTCCTCGCCCTCGTCCGGTCTCACCCGACCGCTTTGCTGCCGTTGATCGCCCACGGCCTTCGTGACGCCGTGCGCGCTCGGGTCGGGAGACCCGCTCACCACCTTCCGATCGTCGGCGCGCCCGGGTCCATCGCGATGATCACCTCGGTCGGCGCCCTCGAGGGCTACCACGCTCTCGCGGGACCGACGTGGCGCAACGAGGTCTGTGCCCGCGCCGCGCTCGAGGTCGCGTTCAACCGGCCGGGGCGCGTGGCGGCCCGGGTGCGCGCACCGATGCTCGTCCAGGTCGGCGAGAAAGACGCGGTCGCTCCGCCGTCCGCGGCCTGGTCCGCAGCCGAGAAGGCGGGCCGGCACGCGCAGGTGCGCAACTATCCGGTCGACCACTTCGACGTGTACGAGGGTCCCTGGCAGGCGAAGATCCTCGCCGATCAGGTGCAGTTTCTCGTTGAGCACGTCGCTCCGGCCAAGGGCGACGCGGGGCGCACCCTGGTTCACCAGCCGTGATTCGCGGCCGATCGATCCGACGCTGCACCACGACGCTGGTACTGCTGGTCGTCACGAGCACCACCCTGCTCGTCGCGCCGCCCGCCACGGCGAAGCGCGAAGACTCGATCAGGTTCGCGACCGCGCAGGACTACCCGTCTTCGACGATCACCTACAACGGCACGGCCAGCCCCGGAGCTGTCACGCACCTCTTTCGGCACGGACACGTCGATCGCCATGCCGATCTCGTGGTCGCGAACATCGTCGGCGGGCCGGTGGTCCTGTACGGCACAGGCGGCGGGAAGTTCTCCGAGCGCCACGTGATCGACAACTCGGACACAGATGCCTCCGCGGTCCAGGTCGCAGACTTCAACGGTGACGGGGTTCCGGACATCGTCTCCGGGGGTTACACCACCGAACGGCTGACAATCATGCTCGGTGGACGTGACGGCTCGTTCCGGGTCAGTGGGAAGTACCTGCTGCGAGGCGTGTGGCCCTCGCAGTTCCAGATCGCCGACCTCGATGGTGACGGTCACCTGGACATCGCAACCACGGCGTACGCCGGTGGCCGGATCACCATCCTGCTCGGGAACGGCGACGGGACCTTCCGTCGTGCGCCGTCCGTCCGCGGAACCAACCTTGCACTGGCCATGGTCGTCGCGGACTTCGACGGTGATGGCACCCCGGACCTCGCGGTGACGGAGTCGATTCCGACGGTGGGGACTCTGAGCCTGTCCGGCGGTCTGTCCACAAGCCCGTTGCACGGGCAGGTGAAGATCATGCTCGGCAGCGGCGACGGGACGTTCCGAACGATTGGCACCCATCCCATCGGAGTCCTGTCGGAGACCGTCCGGTATGCCGACCTCGACGAAGATGGCAGAGGGGACCTCATCATCCTCAACGCGTTGGTCGGCAACGACGCCTCGATCCTCGACGGCCTGGGCGGAGGACGCTTCGCTCCCGAGCGCCGGATGCACGTGGGCGGCCCGGCTTCCTTCGAGCCTCTGGGCGTCCGGCCCCTCGACGGTGCGGAGGGCCTCCAGATCGTCGACTTCAACCGCGACGGGCACCTCGACATGGCGATCACTCAGATGATCTCGAGCACCCTGGTCGTCTTCGAGGGCGACGGTCGCGGACACTTCACGCTGGCGGGACAGCAACGTGTCACCGGCTTCCCGGAGGACCTCATGGCCGGCGACCTCGACGGCGACGGATGCACCGACCTGGCCGTGCCCGGAAACGTGCCACCCGTCGGGACGGGGGACGTCGGCGTGGCTCGCGTCTCGATCCTGTTGAACCGTTCGGAGGGCTGCCGAGCCCGGGAAGCGCCTGCCATTGCGGACACGCAGCACGTGCCCGCGCTGCAGGTCCTCGTGGTCGCCGTCTACGGGCTCGGACTCCTCGGCATGTGGTGACCGGCCGTCGGTCGACCGCGTCCATGTAATGCGGTGTTATGGCGACTGAACACGTGCTGCGACAACCATCCCGCCGTACCACCGCAGGTGATCCCCTCGGGACACTGCCGCGGTGTTGTTGCTCCAGAAACCGTGTTCAGGCGCGTGTGCACACGCCATAACACCGCATTACAAGCGGCCCGGACCACTTACTGGTACCGCCGGTAGCAGGAAACCCGCGGCGTGAGTACGGTCACGACATGGTCGTCCCCTCCCAGGCACCAGCGGGTGCTGCCCTGCGCCGTCTCGCCATCGTCCTCGCCGGCTTCCTGACCCTCGGCATCGGCTGGGCCGTGAGCGGAAGCTTCGGCGCCACCGACACGGGCCCGGCGCCCGCGGTGCCTGCCGCCGACTGCGGCCCGGGCTCGATGCCGGAGACCTCGATCCAGGGCCGGGTGCCGAAGGCCGACTACGACTCCGGTCGCGCGGCCCTCGGCTACACGTGCAACACCGAGGAGGTCTCCCACCAGGGCAGTTCGGGAGGGTTCAAGACGCTGCGCTACACCGACAGCCAGGGCCACACCTGCGCGTTCTACGACTCGACGCTGCTCATCGGCCGCGACGTCGTCCAGGGGATCCTCACCGGCGACGGTCAGGGCGTGGTGGTGCTCGACATGACCGACCCGGCGCACCCGGTGCGGACCGCCAACCTGACGTCGCCGGCGATGCTGACCCCGCACGAGTCGCTGCTGGTCAACGAGCCCCGCGGCCTGCTCGCCGCCGAGATGGGCACCGCGGCGACCTTGCCCGGCGTCCTGGACGTGTACGACGTGAAGACCGACTGCCGACACCCGCGCAAGCTGCTTCGACGACGCTGTCCAGCCTGTTCGGCCACGAGAGCGGGTTCTCACCCGACGGGCGCACCTGGTACGCCTCCGGCGCCGCTGCCGGGTTCGCCGCCATCGACCTCTCCGACCCGCGGCACCCGCACACGCTCTTCCAGCAGGTCGGCGTGCAGTACCACGGCATGCGGCTCTCCGACGACGGCCGCACCCTGTACGCCGCCCACATCGGCAACCCGACGCTCAGCGGGATCACCGGCGGCGGCCTGCGGGTGCTCGACGTCAGCCAGATCCAGGACCGGGTCGCGCACCCGAAGGTCCCGATCCTCTCGACGATCACCTGGCACGGGTCGTCGATCCCGCAGGCCGCGGAGCCGTTCACCCGCGACGGTCACCAGTACCTCTTCGAGGTCGACGAGTTCGTGGACCTGTTCTCCGCGCAGGGCCTGTCCGACCTGAGGAAGGCACCGGTCGGCGCGGCCAGGATCATCAACGTCGACGACCCGCGGCACCCGGTGATCGTCTCCGACGTCCGGCTCGCGGTGCACCAGCCCGACAACCGCACCGACGAGCAGTTCAAGGACCCGGGGGCGTCGTTCCCGGCGCAGGGGTACGCCGCGCACTACTGCGGCATGCCGACCCGCGACAACCCGGACATCGCCGGCTGCTCGATGATCCTGTCCGGCCTCCGGCTCTTCGACATCCGCGACGTGACGCACCCCCGCGAGGTGGCCTACTTCAACAAGCCGGTCGTGAACCCGACGAAGGTGCTCGGCACCGGCGCCTACGCGATGTCGCAGCCCGCGTGGGACCCGAGCAACGACTCGGTCTGGTACACCGACACGAACTCCGGCTTCTACGTCGTCCGGCTCACCAACGGGGTGGAAGACCTGCTGCCGTAGCGGTTTCGACAGGCTCGACCACCGGTGGTTGAGCCTGTCGAAACTGCACGACGTTGGTGCCGGCGACCTTGTCGTGCAGCGCCTGGCGCTTGTCGTCCCACAGCGGCCAGAGGTAGTCGAGCAGCTGGACCATGCCGGTGCCGTACCCGACGAACGGGATCAGCCCGACGAAGCCGAGCGCGAGGTGGAAGCCGTAGCGCAGCAGGATCGCGCTCCACGGGAGGTCGGGGGACTCGCGTCGGCGTACCCGGAGCCCGAGGACCAGCTTGCCCGGCGTGGCCTGCTTCCAGCGCCAGAAGCCGATCGTGTAGATCGCTCCCACCAGCGGCTCGCCACGACGAGCTCGACGATCAACGGCAGCAGGGGGCTGTAGGTGCTGATCGGGAGCCCACCGGGCTCGGTCTGCTGGCTCCACGTGTCGAGGCGGTCACCGAGCTCGCGGAGCCGGTCGAGGTTGACCAGCACCAGCGGGACCCAGACGACGAGGTTCAGGACCAGCTGGATCGCCGCGTCGATGAGGTAGGCGCCGGCTCGCGGACCCCAGCCGGCGAGAGCAACGCCGTCGGGCGTGGTCGGCGTCGGCTTCGGCGGGAGGGAGTACCCGACGGGCACCGCGCCGTACGCGGTGTGGCCGGTCCAGGCGTTGCCATCCCAGTAGCGCATCGCGCCCGGGGAGCCGGGAAGCCACGGATCAGGGTGCCAGCCGGCCGGAGCGTGCGTCATGGGGCCGATGGTGCCAGAGCGGCGTTCAGCTGTACGCCGTACCACGCTCCTCGCGGGTCCAGGTCGGTCTCGACTGCCCACCAGCACCGGACAGACCCTCGGCCTGCAGCTCGCGCTTGAGCACCTTGTTGGTCGCGGTGCGGGGGAGGGCGTCGAGGATGCGCACGTGGCGCGGCCAGGCCTTGGTGCCGAGGTCGGTCTGCGCGGCCAGGAACGACTCCCAGTCGTCGGGGGTGATCTCCGCCGTCGTGACCAGTGCCGCCACCAGCTGGTCGCCGGCGAGTGGGTCGGGGACGGCGTAGACGGCGGCCTCGCTCACCGCCGGGTGCCGGAGCAGGATCCGCTCGACCGGGGCGGCGGCGAGGTTCTCACCGTCGACCCGCAGCCAGTCGGCGGTGCGGCCGGCGTAGAAGACCCAGCCGTCGGCGTCGCGGTAGGCCAGGTCGCCGCTCCAGTACATCCCGCCGCGCATCCGGGCGGCTGTCGCGTCGGGGTCGTTGTAGTAGCCGGCGAACTGGCCGGTGCCCTGCGTGTTCACCAGCTCCCCGACGCAGTCGTCGAGGTTGGCGACCTGCCCGTTCTCGCCGTACGTCGCCCGCGGGCACTCCGCACCGGTCTCGGGGTCGAGCACGGCCACACCGGGGAACGGCTGGCCCAGCGAGCCGGGCGGCGTCCCCTCGACACGGCTGACGATCACGGCGTTCTCGGTCGAGCCGAAGCCGTCGACGACCACGCAGCCGAACCGCCGTGCGAACTCGTGGGTGTCGCGCTCGCCGGCTTCGTTGCCGAAGACGATCCGCAGGGGGTTGTCGGCGTCGTCGGGCTGCTCGGGCGTCGTGAGGACGTAGGCGAGCGGCTTGCCGACGTAGTTGGCGTAGGTCGCGCCGTACCTGCGGACGTCGGGAAGGAAGCCGGTCGCGCTGAAGCGTTCGGCCAGCGCGACCGCTGCTCCGGAGACGAGCGCCGGACCCCAACCCGCCATCACGGCGTTGGAGTGGAACAGCGGCATCGACACGTAGTGGATGTCGTCGGCGGCCAAGCCCGAGCCGCTCGTTGAGGTACTGCCCGGGGTAGGACACCTTCTCGTGGGTGATCCGCACCGCCTTCGGGTCACCGCTGGTGCCGCTGGTGAAGATCAGCATGAAGAGGCTGTCGTCGGTCAGGTCGGCCTTCGGGACGTCTCCGACGCGCCAGCGGTGCCTCGAGGCGTCGACCACGGTGATCCCGGAGAGGTCGAGGCCCTCGAGCAGCGGCGCGTGCGTGGGCTCGACGACTACCACCTGGACGTCGGCCCTGCGGATGTCCGCGAGCAGGCCGGCGCCGCGTCGGGTGGTGTTCAACCCGACCAGCACGTGCGCGCCGAGGCCGGCGGCCCCGAGCTGGAAGGCCATCTCGGGGGTGTTGTCGAGCAGTACGCCGACGTGCGCCGGCCGGGTCGGATCGATGAGACCGCGCAGGGTCGCCGCGCGGCCGGCTGCGATGTCGACGTACTCCCGCCACGACCACTGCCGGTCGCCGGCGACCAGGCCGGGCCGAGTCGTCCTCGGACCGAAGGAGGAGCAGGTCCCGCAGGGTCGTCACCGGGACGGCGTCAGACCGGCTCGGCGGCGAGCAGCCGGCCGACCTTCCGGGCCTGGTCGGTGGTGCCTCCGAGGAGGAACTCGTAGAGCTTCGCCGCGGTGAAGTAGCGGTGCGCCTCGCCGTCGAGATCGATGCCGACGCCCCCGTGGACATGCACGGTGGTGTGCGCGATCCGGTGGCCGGTGTCGGCCGCCCACAGCTTGGCCGTGGCGATCTCCTTGTCCGCAGGCAGGCCCTCCTCGAGCCGCCACGCCGCCTGCCAGAGCATGAGCTCGGCGCCGAGCACGTCGATGTAGCCGTCGGCGAGCCGCTGCGACACCGCCTGGAAGGTACCGATCGCGCGGCCGAACTGCTCGCGGGTCTTCGCGTACTCGGCCGTCAGGTCGAGGGCGCCCTTGACGACGCCGAGCTCGTGGCGCACGCGGCGACGGTGAGCCGCTGCTGCAGCCAGTCGACGACCTCGTCGCCGTTGCCGATCGTTCCGAGGATGCGGGCCGCCGGGACGGCGGCACGGTCGAGCTCGAGACGGGCGACGACGTCACCGTCACTGATCTTCTGCGGCGTGATCGCCACGCCCGGGTCGTCGGGGTGCACGAGGAACGCGGTGACGCCGTTGGCGGTCTGCGCAGGTACGACGAACAGCTCGGCGATCGTGCCGGCCGGGACGACCGTCTTCACGCCGGTGAGGAGCCAGTGCTCCCCGTCGAAGTCGGCGTGTGTCGTCGGTGGGCTGGGGACGTACTCGCGCTCCTCGGCGACCGCGGTCGTCACGATCGCCTGGCCGGTGCTGGCACCCTCCAGCCACATGCCCTGGGTGGCGGCGTCACCGAACCTCGCGATCGCCATCGCGGTCGGCAGGTGGGTCGCGAGCGGGACGGGCGCGACGTGCCGGCCGGCCTCGATGAGGACGCTGCACAGCTCGAGCAGGCCCAGGCCCGACCCGGCCAGGGTCTCAGGGAGGCACAGACCGAGCAGGCCGGCGTCGCCGAGGCGCGCCCAGAGTGCGGCGTCGAAGCGCCCGTCGGGACCGACCGCGGCCTTGAGCCGGTCGGGCGTGCACTCGTTCTTGAACACCATCGCGGCGAGCGCGGCGGCGTCGTTCTGGGTCTCGGTGAAGGAGAAGTCCATGTCACGTTCCTGTCGTCTGGGTGGTCTCGGCTGTCCGCTCGCAAGCTCGCTGCTCGACCGCCGCGTGGGCTATCGCTTCGCGGCGGGCAGGCCGAGGCCGACGTACCCGATGATGTCCCGCTGGATCTCGTTGGTGCCGCCGCCGAACGTCATCACCAGGGCGGACCGGTAGAAGCGCTCCAGCCGGCCCCGGAGCACGGCGCCGGCGGAGTCGCCACTCACCACGGCCTCTGGCCCGACGATCTCCATCAGCGCCCGGTAGACCTCGGTCGCGAGCTCGGATCCGTAGACCTTGGTGGCCGACGCGTGCGCGGGGGAGAGGTCCTCGGTTGCCGAGGCCAGCTTCCAGTTGAGCAGCTTGAGCATGTCGGCGCGGGCATGTGCCCTGCCGAGGAGGACCTGCACCCACTCGGCGTCGATGACCCGGCTGCCGTCGGGGTTCTTGGTCTGCTGCGCCCACTCGCGGACCTGCCGGATCGACTGCTCGGTCGGGGCGGCCGAGGTGAGTGCGACCCGCTCGTGGTTGAGCTGGTTGGTCATCAGCGCCCAGCCCCCGTTGAGCTCGCCGACCAGGTTGTCCCTGGGCACCCGGACGTCCTCGTAGTACGTCGCGCTGGTGCTCACCCCGGCCACCGTGTGCACCGGCGTGTAGGAGAACCCCTGTGCGCTGGTCGGCACCAGGATCATCGACAGGCCCTTGTGCCGGGGCAGGTCCGGGTCGGTGCGACAGGCGAGCCAGACGTAGTCGGCGTACTGGATCAGCGAGGTCCACATCTTCTGGCCGTTGATCACCCACTCGTCGCCCTCCAGGCGCGCGCGGGTCTGCAGGCTGGCCAGGTCGGTGCCGGAGCCCGGCTCGGAGTACCCGATCGAGAAGTGCATCTCGCCCTGGAGGATCTTCGGGAGGATCTCCTCCTTCTGGGCGTCGGTGCCGAACCGCATGATGGTCGGCCCGACCGTGTTGAGGGTGAGGTAGGGGATCGGTACGCCGGCGATGGCGGCCTCGTCGGTGAAGATCAGCTGCTCGATCATCGAGCGCGCCTGGCCGCCGTACTCGGTCGGCCAGCCGATGCCGAGCCAGCCGTCCTCGCCGATCTGGCGGATCACGCTCTTGTAGACCGAGGCGTCGCCGAACTCGCCGCCACCCTGCTCCTCGAAGTCCCCGGTGGCCGTGGAGAGCCCGGCGCGGACCTCGGGCGTGACGAGCTCGGCGAAGTAGGCCCGCAGCTCACGGCGCAGCTGTTCGTGCTCGTCGGTCAGTGCGATCCTCATGGGGTCATCCTCACGCAGGTCGGGGAGCACGAAACAGTGCAGAGACTGGATTTGCTGCGGGCAAAACTATAACCTGTTCTTGTTTTTCGCCACAGCCCTGGGAGGCACGATGAGCACCGCCACCACCGAAGCCCGCGCCCTGGACCAGGGAGTCCCGCCGGCCCGGTACGCCCGCGGCTGGCACTGCCTGGGCCTCGCAGAGACCTTCCGGGACTCCCGGCCCCATGCGATCGGGGCCTTCGGCGGCAAGCTCGTCGTCTGGCAGGACAGCAAGGGCGAGCTCAACGTGCTCGACGGCTACTGCCGGCACATGGGCGGTGACCTGACCCAGGGCGAGGTGAAGGGCGACGAGGTCGGCTGTCCGTTCCACGACTGGCGCTGGGGCGGCGACGGCAAGTGCAAGGCGATCCCGTACGCGCGACGGGTGCCGTTGCGTGCGCGGACCCAGGCGTACCAGACCGAGATCGTCAACGACCAGCTGTTCATCTGGTACGACCCCGAGGGCTCAGCGCCCGACCGCGAGATCCTGCCGTACTCCCTGCCCGGACTCGACACCGGCGACTACACCCCGTGGAGCTGGCACGTCACCGAGATCGAGGGCTCCAACTGCCGCGAGCTGATCGACAACGTCGCCGACATGGCGCACTTCTACTACGTGCACTTCTCGTTCCCGACCAGCTTCCGCAATGTCTTCGAGGGCCACAAGGCCACCCAGTACATGGAGTCCAAGGGCCGGCCGGACAAGAGCGAGGGCTACGGCAGTGCAGAGCTGTTCCTGCGGTCCGAGGCGACGTACTACGGACCGTCGTACATGATCAACTGGCTCGACGTGGACTACAAGGGCTTCCAGACCCAGGTGATCCTGGTCAACACCCACATCGCCACCTCGCCGAACTCCTTCACGCTGCAGTACGGCCTGACCGTGAAGAAGCCCGAGGGCCTCGACGAGAAGACCATCGACTTCATCGCCGAGAAGTACACCAAGATGTTCGGCGAGGGCTTCCTGCAGGACGTGCACATCTGGCGCAACAAGATCCCGGTGCAGAACCCCTTGCTCTGCGAGGAGGACGGCCCGGTCTACCAGCTGCGACGCTGGTACGAGCAGTTCTACGTCGACCAGGCCGCCGTCGAGCCCGAGATGGTCGAGCGGTTCGAGTTCGAGGTCGACACCACCAAGGCCAACGAGTACTGGCAGGCCGAGGTCGCGGAGAACCTCGCCAAGAAGGCAGAGGAAGACGCGCGTTCGGTGGTCGAGCCTGTCGAGACCCATGACGTGGTTTCGACAGGCTCAACCACCGGAGACGTCTGATGGTCTCGTTCGCCCCGACCAGTCCGGAGACGCTCGAGGACCGGCGCCGCTACACCGAGGCGCGGCTGGTCGAGGTCGCCTGTCTGGACTGCCTCGCGCGGGTCCGGGTGAAGAAGAACAGCGACCACCACACCGCGATCCAGTGGAACGCCGAGGCGCTGGGGCACTGCCAGGAGTTCCAGCACGCCGAGTCTCAACCAGGGGGACGCCCGATCTGGTCGACGTGTTCGCGGCTACGGTCCTCGATCGACCAGGCCGTCAAGGACGGTGCGATCGAGATCGGGGCCGAGGATGGTTACTGAGAATGGCCACTGAGTCCTACCAGCTCAGGGTGTCGGAGGTGGTCGAGGAGACCGCCGACGCCCGCTCGGTCGTGTTCGAGGTGCCTTCGGAGCTCCAGGAGACGTTCGCCTACACCCCGGGCCAGTTCCTGACCGTGGCGGTGCCCAGCGACCGGACCGGTCTGGCCGCACGCTGCTACTCGCTGTCGAGCGCGCCGCACAGCGGCCGGCACCAGATCACGGTCAAGCGCACGGTCGACGGCTACGCCTCGAACTGGATCAACGACTTCCTCAAGGCCGGCGACACGCTGCGCGTGCTTCCGCCCAGCGGCATCTTCACGCCGAAGGACATCGACGCCGACTTCCTGCTGTTCGGCGGTGGCTCAGGCATCACGCCGGTGATGTCGATCGCCCGCACGGCGCTCGAGAAGGGCACCGGGAAGGTGGTGCTGTTCTACGCCAACGAGAACGAGCCGTCGGTGATCTTCGCCGCGCAGCTGGCCGAGCTGGTGCAGGAGTACGCCGACCGGTTCACCGTCGTGCACTGGCTGGTGTCGCTGCAGGGGCTCCCGTCGGAGCGTCAGCTGTCCTTGTTCGCGTCGTACTTCACCTCCTACACGGCGTTCGTCTGCGGCCCGGCGCCGTACATGAAGGCGGTGACCAACGCGCTCAAGGAGCTCGGCTTCCCCCGGGAGCGACGCCACCAGGAGAAGTTCGTCTCCCTGGGCGGCAACCCGTTCGGCGACGTCGAGGAAGTGCTGGCGGCGCAGAAGGAGCTCAAGGTCGCCGACGACGGCGACGAGGGCGACGAGACTGCCGAGCCCGAGTTCACCGGCCCGGTCGCGGTCGAGGTCGAGCTCGACGGCCAGGAGTACTCCTTCGACGACTGGCGAGGCGACCAGGTGCTGCTGGAGTACCTCGAGGAGAAGGGCGTCGACGCGCCGTTCAGCTGCCGCGAGGGCAACTGCAGCGCGTGCGCCTGCGTCATGCTCGAGGGCGACCTGCGGCTGCAGCACAACGAGGTCCTCGACGCCGACGACCTGGCCGACGGCATCCGGCTGGTCTGCCAGGCCCGGCCGCTGACCGACAAGGTGCGGATCAGCTACAACGGCTGACGACCCCGGACATTGAGCCTGTCGATCCTTCGACAGGCTCAGGAACCGGACCGTGCACAGGCTCGACGTCCGGGGATCACTCGTCCGTCGGTGTCATCACCGGTGATCGGCAGGAACACCGACTGCTGGCGCTGCCGCGGCGGCGCCACCGAACCGGGTCCGAACACCCGCGCCCGGACGGGCCGGGTCAGGGCACCGAGGGGCGCGGTCAGGACGTAGGAGTACGCGACCACCAGCATGGTCGCGGCGGGGACGACCGCCAGGCCGGCGACGAACGCGACCAGGACGACCCCGGTCGTGATCCGTGCCTGCCGGGTGCGGGGGGTGACCAGGTCGCGGAAGGACCGGAACCGCACCGTGCTCACCATCAGCAGCGCCGGCACCACGCTGATGCAGGCGGGCGCGAGGATGCCGGGCCCGACCTTGAGCTCGGGCGTGTCCAGCGCGATCACGGTCGCGATCACCACGGCCGCGGCACCCGGGCTCGGCAGTCCGACGAAGTAGCGCTTGTCGGCCGTCGGGTCGATGGTGAAGTTGAAGCGGGCGAGCCGGAAGGCCGCACAGGCCAGCCAGAGGTACGCCGCGAACCAGGCGACCACCGGCCACTCCGGCAGCACCCAGGTGTAGACGAGCACCGCCGGCGCCAGACCGAAGGAGATCAGGTCGGCCAGCGAGTCGAGCTGCACGCCGAACGGAGAGGTGGCACCGACCAGGCGCGCGACCGCGCCGTCGGCGATGTCCATGACGATGGCGAGCGTCATCAGTGCGGCTGCCCAGTGGCTGTGGTCGTTGAACGCCAGCGGCACGGCCGAGAAGCCGCAGGCCATGTTCGCCGCGGTGAACATGCTCGGCGCCGTGACGCGGAGCCGCTCCTTGCCCGGGAGCTGTCGCAGCGACACGACCTCCACGCCGGAGTGCGACGCGATCCGGAAGCGACGGCGCCGGAGCAGCCGGCGCCGGCGGCGAACCGCGGGACCGGCGACGTCGGGAGTCGCAGCTTCGTCAGCCACGCGCTGCCTCCGTGAGCGGGGCCGGCCAGCGACCGAGCACGGTCTCGCCGGCGACGGTGCGATCGCCCCTGCTCACGGCGAGCTCGACCTCGGGTGGCAAGAAGACGTCCATCCGCGAGCCGAACTTCATCAGGCCGATCCGCTCGCCGGTGCCGATCTGGTCGCCCGCCGTGACGCGGGTGACCACCCGACGGGCCACGGCGCCGACGATCTGGCGGAACACGACGGTCCGGGTCTGCCCGCCGACCTCGCGTCTCACGGTGATGTCGCTGCGCTCGTTCTCGGTCGCGCTCTCGAACTTGTAGGCCGCCAGCCACTTGCCGGGGCGGTAGCTCACTTCGGTGACCGTCCCGCCGTACGGCGCCCGGTTGATGTGCACGTCGAAGACCGACAGGAAGATGCTGACCTGCTGCCAGTCGCCCGGCGGCGCGACCCCGGCCTGACCGGGACCTGCGTGCATGACCTTGCCGTCGGCGGGGGCGAGCACGGTGTCCGCGTCGGCGCCGACCGAGTCGACCCGACGGTCGGGGTCGCGGAAGAACGCGACGATGCCGACAGGCAGGGCGGCCAGCGTGGCCGCAGCCTTCCTGCGCCCGACGGCGGCAGCCACGAGGGCGGGGACGACCGCGACTGCTGCGGCCGGCCAGGCCTCGCGGTCGATGGTCGTCGGCATGCGCCTCACGCTAGCGGCTGGCCGCCACGGTGACGTCCGTCTCAGGCTGTGGTTGAGGCCGAGATCACGGCCCGCTCCTCCCTCCGCCGCGGGCGCTGCATCGGGGCTACCAGCCCCGCTCGGCCCACTCGTCCAGGTGCGGCCGCTCGTCGCCGAGCGTCGAGTCGTTGCCGTGGCCGGGGTAGAACCAGGTCTCGTCGGGGAGACGGTCGAAGAGCTTCGTGCGGACGTCGTGCAGGAGTGAGCGGAACGCCGCCTGGTCGCCGAAGGTGTTGCCGACGCCCCCGGGGAACAGCGAGTCGCCGGTGAAGAGGTGCGGCGTGCCGTCGGGGTCGTCGTACAGGAGGGCGATCGAGCCGGGGGTGTGGCCCACCAGGTGGATCACCTCGAGGCGGACGTCGCCGAACTCGATCGTGTCGCCGTCGGTGACCTGGTCGTCGATGGCGACGCCGGTCTGCTCGGTGATCGCCTGGGCGTCCGGCGCGCCGGCGACCGTGACGGCGCTGGTCGCGTCCAGGACTGCCTCGAGCGCGCGGTGGTGGTCCCAGTGCTGATGGGTGGTGATCACCTTCGACGCGCCACCGTCGCCGAGCACCTGCAGCAGCGTCGCGGCGTCGTCCGCGGCGTCGATGAGCACCTGCTCGTCGGTTGCCCGGCAGCGCAGCACGTAGCAGTTGTTCGACATCTGCGGGTCTACGGCGACCTTGGTGATGATCAGCTTGCTGAGCTCGCGCACGTCGGGCGTGTCGCCCGGGGTCACTTCGCCGGTGTACGTCCCCATGGGCCCAGCCTAGGCAGTTCGCCCGCATCGGTGGCCAGCCCCTGTCCGTTGCCGCGGCCGACGAGCCACCAGCAGAGGTCGGCCGCGGAGCCTTCGACGACCGGCTGCTCCGCCCCGACGCTCCAGGTACGGACGGTGTCCGTCGCGCGGACGCTGAACCCCGCGGAGTCCGGTGAGCCGGCGTGCTGGGTGGTGACAAGGTCGAGGAGCTCGACGCAGAAGTCGCCGGGCCAGTCGCCACGGGCGTAGCCGGCATCGAGGTCGGCGTGATGGATCTCGACCTCCCGGCGTCGCGTGCGCGGCAGGGTCGACACCGGCCAGACCGGTCCGTCGGGCACCCGCAGGACGGTGCCGTCCCACTGGTCCGCGTCGAGGTTCTCGAGCCCGTCGCGCAGCGCCTGGCCCGCGGCGAAGAGGCGCTCGCGGATGTCGGCAGCACCCGAGGTGGACAGCTCCTCGATGTCGGCGTCGCGACGATCGTTCGAGTCGTAGATGGGTACCGCCCGCTCGTGAGCGAGACCGTCGACCGCGCGCGCCAAGCCCTCGGCGTTCAGGGCCAGGTGGGCCACCACGTGCGCCCGGCTCCAGCCCGGAAGCCCCGAGGGCTCCGGCCACTGCTCCTCGCGCAGGGAATCCACGGTGCGGAGAAGACGTTGCTCGGAGTGGTGCAGGGCCTCCAGGGCGATCTGGGGAGTCCCGGCGTCGAATCCGTCAGGAGGGGTCATGCGAGCCAGTCTCCGGCGGCTCGGCTGCTGGCGCCAAGCCTTTCCTGTCGGTGGGGCGTGAGATCGTGACCGAAGCACGAATCGGTTCGAAACCCGACCGCCCGTGTGCGAACATGTGTTCGACCACCCGCCAGGCCGACCCAGCGCAGAACGACCGCCCGGGAGCACCCGGACGACAGGGGAACCAGTGACCGAACAGCTCATCATCCGCGGAGCGCGGGAGCACAACCTCAAGGACATCTCCCTCGACCTGCCGCGGGACTCCCTGATCGTGTTCACCGGGCTGTCCGGCTCGGGCAAGTCCTCCCTCGCCTTCGACACGATCTTCGCCGAGGGCCAGCGCCGCTACGTCGAGTCGCTGTCGGCGTACGCCCGGCAGTTCCTGGGCCAGATGGACAAGCCCGACGTCGACTTCATCGAGGGCCTGAGCCCCGCGGTCTCGATCGACCAGAAGTCGACGAGCAAGAACCCTCGCTCCACCGTCGGCACCATCACCGAGGTCTACGACTACCTCCGGCTCCTCTACGCGCGTGCCGGCCGCCCGCACTGCCCGGTCTGTGGCTCGCCGATCGAGCGGCAGACACCGCAGCAGATCGTCGACCGGGTCATGCAGCTGCCCGAGGGCACCCGGTTCCAGGTGCTCGCGCCGGTGATCCGGGGCCGCAAGGGCGAGTACGTCGAGCTGTTCCGCAGCCTGCAGTCGCAGGGCTTCAGCCGGGCCCGGGTCAACGGCGAGACCTACCCGCTCGACGCGGTGACATCAGGGGAAGGGCCGAAGCTCGACAAGCAGAAGAAGCACACGATCGAGGTCGTCGTCGACCGGCTCTCGGCGAAGGCGTCCTCGAAGCGCCGGCTCACCGACTCGGTCGAGACCGCACTGAGCCTGGCCTCCGGCCTGGTGATCTTCGACCTCGTCGATGCCGACCCGAAGGCTGCGCCCGCTTCAGCAGCAGGCCACCGGGAGCTGAAGTTCTCCGAGCGGATGGCCTGCCCCAACGAGCACGACATCGAGACCGACGAGCTCGAGCCGCGCTCGTTCTCGTTCAACTCCCCGTTCGGGGCCTGCCCCGACTGCCACGGCCTCGGCACCCGGATGGAGGTCGATCCCGACCTGGTCGTCTCCGACCCCGACGCGACCCTCGGCGAGGGCGTGATCGCGCCGTGGTCCGGGGCACACGTGGCCGACTACTTCATCCGGCTGCTCGGCGCGCTCGGCGACGAGCTCGGCTTCGACCTCGACACCCCGTGGTCCAAGCTCCCGAAGAAGGCACAGACCTCGATTCTCGAGGGCCACGCGACCAAGGTGCACGTCCGGCACACCAACCGCTACGGCAGGCAGCGGTCCTACTACACCAGCTTCGAGGGCGTCCGGCCCTACATCGAGCGGCGCCACCGTGAGGCCGAGTCCGACACCAGCCGCGAGAGGTTCGAGGGCTTCATGCGCGAGGTGCCGTGTCCCGCCTGCCACGGCAGCCGGCTCAAGCCGGTGTCGATGGCAGTGACGGTGGGCGGGCGGAACATCGCCGACGTCTGTGCGCTCCCGATCAACGAGGCGGCCGACTTCCTGTCCGACCTCGAGCTGTCGGAGCGCGAGCGGCAGATCGCCGAGAGGGTGCTCAAGGAGATCCAGGAGCGGCTCCGCTTCCTGCTCGACGTCGGCCTCGACTACCTCTCGCTCGACCGGCCCTCGGGGACGCTCTCCGGCGGCGAGGCCCAGCGCATCCGGCTGGCCACCCAGATCGGGGCCGGCCTGGTCGGTGTCCTCTACGTCCTCGACGAGCCGAGCATCGGCCTGCACCAACGCGACAACCACCGGTTGATCGAGACCCTCGTCCGGCTCAAGGACCTCGGCAACACCCTGATCGTCGTCGAGCACGACGAGGACACCATCCGCACCGCCGACTGGGTGGTCGACATCGGCCCCGGCGCCGGTGAGCACGGCGGCCAGGTGGTGCACTCCGGCACGGTCAAGGGGCTGCTCAAGCACCGTGACTCCGAGACCGGGATGTACCTCTCCGGCCGCAAGTCGATCCCGCTGCCGGAGGTGCGCCGACCGCGGACCAAGGGCCGCGAGCTGGTCGTCCAGGGCGCGAAGGAGAACAACCTCAAGGACATCGACGTCGCCTTCCCGCTCGGCATGTTCGTGGCGGTCACCGGTGTCTCCGGCTCGGGCAAGTCGACGCTGGTCAACGACATCCTCTACACCTCGCTGGCCAAGCAGATCTACAACGCCCGCACGGTGCCGGGCCGGCACACCCGGATCACGGGCGTGGAGCACGTGGACAAGGTGATCCACGTCGACCAGTCGCCGATCGGCCGCACCCCGCGGAGCAACCCGGCGACGTACACCGGTGTGTTCGACCACGTCCGCAAGCTGTTCGCCTCGACCCCCGAGGCGAAGATGCGCGGCTACCTGCAGGGGCGGTTCTCGTTCAACGTCAAGGGCGGCCGCTGCGAGGCATGCGCCGGCGACGGCACGATCAAGATCGAGATGAACTTCCTCCCCGACGTCTACGTGCCCTGCGAGGTCTGCCACGGCGCGCGCTACAACCGCGAGACGCTCGAGGTGCACTACAAGGGCAAGACCATCGCCGACGTGCTCGACATGCCGATCGAGGAGGCGGTGGACTTCTTCGCCGCGATCCCGGCGATCGCCCGGCACCTCAAGACCCTCGTCGAGGTCGGTCTGGGCTACGTGCGGCTCGGCCAGCCGGCCACGACCCTCTCCGGAGGCGAGGCCCAGCGGGTCAAGCTCGCCTCGGAGCTGCAGAAGCGCTCGACGGGTCGCACGGTCTACGTGCTGGACGAGCCGACCACCGGTCTGCACTTCGAGGACATCCGCAAGCTGCTGCTGGTGCTCGGCCGCCTGGTCGACCAGGGCAACACCGTCCTGGTGATCGAGCACAACCTCGACGTGATCAAGACCGCCGACTGGATCGTCGACCTGGGCCCTGCCGGCGGCAGTCGCGGCGGCCTCGTCGTCGCCGAGGGCACGCCGGAGGACGTCGCGGGGGTGCCAGAGAGCTTCACCGGTGAGTTCCTCAAGCCGCTCCTGGGCTGAGCCCCGCGGGTTGCGCTGAACCAAACCAGAGTTCACGGCGTACTCCCAGAAAGATCCAAGAATCACTCACTAGGCTCGCGCCTCTCACCGTGACCTGACCTCTGCCCAGAAGGGTTCCGAAGCGTGACCGAGACCGACCCAAGCCGCCGCAACGTCCTGGCCGGGCTGGCCGCGGCCGGAGTGGCCGCGCCCGTGCTCGCCGCCTGCGGCAGCAGTGCCGACGCCACCGGGACCACCGCGAAGTCGGCCAACGAGCCGATCTCGACGACCGACATCCCGGTGGGCGGCGGCAAGATCTTCGCCGCCGAGGAGATCGTGGTGACCCAGCCGAGCGCCGGCGACTTCAAGGCCTTCTCGGCCGTGTGCACCCACCAGGGCTGCACGGTGGGCCAGGTCGCCCAGGGAGCGATCATCTGTCCCTGTCACTTCAGCGTGTTCTCGATCGAGGACGGCTCGGTCGAGAGCGGCCCGGCTCCCTCGCCACTGCCGGAGAAGACGGTGACTGTCTCTGGCGACACCCTGACCGTCAGCTGACGTCGCGCGTCGCTGTCGGCCGCCGCCCGTAGGGTTGAGGCGTGGCAGACCCGTCGACGTACAAGCCGAGGCAGGGATCCATCCCCACCCGGCCCGGGGTCTACCGCTTCCGCGACAAGGACGGTCGCGTCGTCTACGTCGGCAAGGCGAAGAACCTGCGTTCCCGGCTGTCGTCGTACTTCCAGGACATCGCGCACCTGCACCCCCGCACGGCGACGATGGTCACCACCGCGGCGAGCGTCGAGTGGACCGTGGTCGCGACCGAGGTCGAGGCGCTGCAGCTGGAGTACTCCTGGATCAAGGAGTACGACCCGCGCTTCAACGTCAAGTACCGCGACGACAAGTCCTACCCCTGGCTCGCGGTGACCCTCAACGAGGAGTTCCCGCGGGTGATGGTCGGCCGCGGGGCGAAGAAGAAGGGCGTGAAGTACTTCGGCCCGTACTCCCACGCATGGGCGATCCGCGAGACCGTCGACCTGTTGCTCCGGGTGTTCCCGATGAGGTCCTGCAGCAACGGCGTGTTCAAGCGGTCCTCGCAGATCGGACGGCCGTGCCTGCTCGGCTACATCGAGAAGTGCTCGGCGCCCTGCGTGGGCCGCATCGACGCCGACGAGCACCGCCGGATCGCGGAGGACTTCTGCGACTTCCTGGGCGGTCGCACCGACGCGTTCGTGCGTCGGGTCGAGAAGGAGATGTACGCCGCCTCCGAGGCCCAGGACTACGAACGAGCGGCGCGACTGCGCGACGACCTCGGTGCGCTCCACAAGGCGCTCGAGAAGCAGGCGGTCGTCTTCGGCGACGGCACCGACGCCGACGTGGTGGCGCTCGCCGAGGACCCTCTCGAGGTGGCCGTCCAGATCTTTCACGTCCGCTCCGGTCGCATCCGTGGCCAGCGTGGCTGGGTGGCCGACCGCGTGGAGGACCTCGACACCGCCGGGCTGGTCGGCGAGTTCCTCCTCCAGCTGTACGCCGGCGAGGAGGGTGACTCCCTTCCGCGCGAGATCCTGGTGCCGGCGCTCCCCGACGACACCGACACGTTCGAGCAGCTGCTCTCCGAGGCGCGGGGGAGCCGGGTGCAGATCCGGGTGCCGCGGCGCGGCGACAAGCGGTCCCTCCAGCAGACGGTCGCCCAGAACGCCGCCCACTCGCTCGCGCTGCACAAGACCCGCCGTGCCAGCGACCTCACGGCGCGCAACCAGGCGCTCGAGGAGATCCAGCAGCGCCCTCGATCTGCCGACGGCGCCGCTGCGGATCGAGTGCTACGACATCTCCAACCTGCAGGGCACCGAGGTGGTCGCCTCGATGGTGGTGTTCGAGGACGGCCTCGCCCGCAAGAGCGAGTACCGCCGGTTCGTGATCAAGGGTGTCGAGGGCCAGAACGACGTCGCCTCGATGCACGAGGTGATCACCCGGCGGTTCCGCCGGCTGCTCGACGAGCGGATCGAACACGGTGCCGTGTCGAGCGGGGACCTCAGTGCTGGCCAGAGCTGGGGCGGCGAGGTGGGGCCCGAGAGCGGCCCCATGCTGGTCGACCCCGACACCGGGAGGGCCCGCAAGTTCGCGTACGTGCCGGGCCTGGTGGTCGTCGACGGAGGCCCGCCGCAGGTCGCGGCGGCGCAGCGCGCCCTCGACGACCTCGGCATCGACGACGTCCCGGTGTGCGGACTGGCGAAGCGCCTCGAGGAGGTGTGGCTGCCCGCGCAGCCCGACCCGGTGATCATGCCGCGCACGAGCGAGGGGCTCTACCTGCTCCAGCGCGTCCGTGACGAGGCCCACCGGTTCGCGATCGCCCACCACCGGTCGCGTCGCTCGAAGTCGATGGTCGAGAGCCTCCTCGACGACGTCCCCGGCCTCGGCGAGGTACGCCGCAGGACCCTGATCCAGCACTTCGGCTCGCTGAAGAAGCTCCGTGCCGCCGGCGTCGAGGAGATCGCACAGGTGCCCGGCATCGGCCCGGCGACCGCCCGGGCGATCGTGGAAGCGGTCGCGCCGACGGTTCAGCCCGCAAGACTGTCTGCGTCAACACCGCCACCGGCGAGATCATCTCGACTGAGCTCGATACAAGCATCTCGACCGGGCTCGATACCAGCACGGAAGGCTGAGATGTCCACAGAGTTCGTTCCCGGCGTCGAGGACACCGGGGAGATGGCGCCGGTCGGCTCCACCGACGAGCGCGGCGAGCTCGTCGTCGTCACCGGCATGACCGGGGCCGGTCGCAGCACCGCGGCCAAGGAGCTGGAGGACCTCGGGCTACTTCGTCGTCGACAACCTGCCGCCCGAGCTGGTCACCGAGGTGGTCCGTCTCGTCGACGAGAAGAAGGGCCGCGCCCAGGCGATCGCAGTCGTCGTCGACGTACGCGGCGGGACGTCGTTCCACACGTTGCGCGAGCAGCTTGCCCAGCACCTGCCGACCCGGCGTACCTCGATGCTGTTCCTGGAGGCCGACGACGACATCCTGGTCCGGCGACAGGAGGCGGCTCGTCGCCCGCACCCGCTGCAGGCAGGCGGCCGGCTGATCGAGGGCATCGACCGCGAGCGGAGCGTGATGACCCAGCTCCGCGGTGATGCCGACGTGGTGATCGACACGACCCGCTCAACGTCCACCAGCTCAAGGACAAGGTCGCCTGCCGCCTTCGGGGCTCCCGAGGCGACCGGCCTGAGGGTGACCGTGGTCAGCTTCGGCTTCAAGTACGGCGTGCCCGTCGACGCCGATCTGCTCGCCGACATGCGGTTCCTGCCGAACCCGTTCTGGGTGCCGGACCTGCGCGACTTCACCGGCAAGGACGCCGCAGTGGTCAGCTACGTCGTCGAGCGAGCCGACGCCCAGCAGTTCCTGGAGCGGTACCTCCCGGTCGTCGAGACCGTCGGCGAGGGTTACCTGCGCGAGGGCAAGCGGTTCATGACGGTCGGCGATCGGCTGCACCGGCGGCAAGCACCGCAGCGTGGCGATGTCGGAGGAGATCGCGCCCGGCTGCGGGCACGCGGCTACGACGCCAGCGCCACCCACCGCGACCTCGGCCGCGAGTAGCAGGTCGGCCCGATGACCTGGTCCACCGAACCTGCCGTCGTAGCGCTCGGGGGCGGCCACGGGCTGGCCGCCTCGCTGGCCGCGCTGCGGCGACTCACCTCCGACCTCACCGCGGTCGTCACGGTCGCCGACAACGGCGGGTCGTCCGGTCGGCTGCGCGAGGAGTTCGGCGTGCTGCCTCCCGGTGACCTGCGGATGGCGCTGGCGGCCCTGTGCGGCGACGACCGGTGGGGCCAGACCTGGGCCAGCGTGCTCCAGCACCGCTTCGAGTCCGAGGGCGAGATGGACGGTCACGCGGTCGGCAACCTGCTGATCGTCGCTCTCTGGCAGCTCCTCGGCGACCACGTCGCGGGCCTCGACTGGGTCGGTGGACTGCTCGGGGCACGAGGCCGGGTGCTGCCGATGGCGATCACCCCGCTCGACATCACCGCGCGGGTCCGCGGTGCCCGCGCCGAGGCTCCGGACGACATCACGGTGGTGCGTGGACAGGTGGCGGTGGCGACGACCGCCGGGTCGGTGCTCGAGGTCAGTCTCGAGCCCGCGGACCCGAAGGCCTGCCCGGAGGCGACTCGCGCGATCGACGAGGCCGACTGGGTCGTGCTCGGTCCGGGGTCGTGGTACTCCTCGGTGATCCCGCACCTCCTGGTCCCCGACCTGCGCGAAGCGCTTGCGAGCACACCCGGCAAGGTCGTGGTGACGCTCAACCTCGAGGCACAGACAGGGGAGACGGAGGGCTACACGCCGGAGGACCACCTGGCCGTCCTCCATCGCACGCGCCCGAGCTGAGGATCGACGCGGTCGTCGCCGACCCGGCGTCGGTCCCCGACGTGGCGTCCCTGGAGGCGATGGTCGCCGGCCTCGGAGCCACCCTCGTCCTCGACGACGTGATGCTCGCAGGTGCCGTCGGCCAGCACGACCCCGAGAAACTTGCCCGAGCGTATGCGCGGGTCACGGGAGCGAACTAAGGTGGCGCGCATGGCGATGACGGCACAGGTCAAGGCAGAACTGGCCAACACAGCAGTGACCAAGACATGTTGCCGGAAGTCCGAAGTCTCCTCGATGCTGCGCTTCGCCGACTCCCTCCACCTCGTCAACGGCGGCATCGTCGTCGAGGCCGAGCTGGACACCGGAGCCGCGGCCCGTCGACTGCGCAGGGACATCGCCGAGGTCTTCGGCCACGACTCCGAGGTCGTCCTGCTCAAGGGCAACGGCCTGCGTCGGGGCACGCACTACATCGTCCGGGTCGTCGCGCGACGGGGAGTCCCTGGCCCGGCAGACCGGCCTGATCGACCAGCGCAACCGTCCGGTCCGCGGCCTGCCTCCACAGGTGGTGTCCGGGTCGGGCTGCGACGCGGTCGCGGCCTGGCGCGGTGCCTTCCTCGCCCACGGCTCGCTGACCGAGCCCGGAAGGTCGAGCTCGCTCGAGGTGACCTGTCCCGGGCCTGAGGCCGCGCTGGCCCTGGTCGGCTCGGCTCGCCGGCTAGGCATCTCGGCGAAGGCGCGTGAGGTCCGCGGCGTCGACCGGGTGGTGATCCGCGACGGGGACGCGATCGGTCAGCTGCTCACCCGGCTGGGCGCCCACGAGTCGCTGCTGGCGTGGGAGGAGCGCCGGATGCGGCGCGAGGTCCGCGCCACCGCCAACCGGCTGGCGAACTTCGACGACGCCAACCTGCGCCGGTCCGCGCGTGCTGCCGTGGCGGCGGGGGCTCGCGTCGATCGCGCGCTGGAGATCCTGGGCGACGAGATCCCCGACCACCTCCAGCTGGCCGGCAGGCTCCGCCTGGAGCACAAGCAGGCGTCGCTCGAGGAGCTCGGGCAGCTGCACGACCCGGTGCTGACGAAGGACGCGATCGCCGGCCGGATCCGGCGTCTGCTGGCGATGGCCGACAAGAGTGCCGAGGAGCTCGGGATCCCGGACACCGAGGCGTCCCTGACGCCGGAGATGCTCGCCGAAGAGGCCTGATCCGGGACCTTCGACTGTTACTCGCACGTACGCCGGACTCGGCGTCCGTCTGACGACTCCTGCGCGGTAGGGTCGAAGAGACGACTTGTTAACGATAAAACCAGGAGTGGATCGCCGTGACTGTCCGCGTGGGTATCAATGGCTTCGGCCGCATCGGCCGCAATTTCTTCCGGGCCGTCCGGGCGTCGGGCGCCGACATCGAGATCGTCGGTGTCAACGACCTCACCGACCCCAAGGCGCTCGCGAACCTGCTCAAGTTCGACTCGATCCTGGGCCGGCTCGACGCGGACGTGTCGGCCACCGAGACGTCGCTGCGAGTGGGCGACCAGGAGATCGCGGTCTCGGCAGAGCGTGACCCGTCCGCGCTGAAGTGGGCCGACCTCGGCGTCGACATCGTGCTGGAGTCCACCGGCTTCTTCACCGACGCGACGAAGGCTCACGCCCACGTCGACGGCGGCGCCAAGAAGGTGATCATCTCCGCGCCCGCGAAGAACGAGGACCTCACCGTCGTCATGGGCGTCAACCACGAGCTCTACGACCCAGCCGTCCACACGGTGATCTCCAACGCGTCGTGCACGACGAACTGCCTCGCTCCGATGGCCAAGGCGCTCAACGACGAGTTCGGCATCGTCAAGGGCCTGATGACCACCATCCACGCCTACACCGCCGACCAGAACCTCCTCGACAACATCCACCGGGACCCGCGCCGGGCCCGGGCCGCGGCGCTGAACATCGTGCCGACCTCGACCGGCGCCGCCAAGGCGATCGGTCTGGTCCTGCCCGAGCTCAAGGGCAAGCTCGACGGCTACGCCATGCGCGTGCCCGTGCCCACCGGCTCGGCCACCGACCTCACCTTCGAGGCCGGCCGCGAGACCTCCGTCGAGGAGGTCAACGCCGCGATCGAGAAGGTCGCCGACGGACGCTTCCTGAGGTACTCCACCGACCCGCTGGTGTCCACCGACATCGTCACCGACCCGGCGTCGTGCATCTTCGACGCCCCGCTGACCAAGGTCATCGGCAACCAGGTGAAGGTGCTCGGCTGGTACGACAACGAGTGGGGCTACTCGAACCGCCTCGCTGACCTGATCCTGCACGTCGGCAAGACTCTCTGACGGCGTGGGGGACTACGCGACCCTGGGCGACGTCCAGGGCAAGCGGGTGCTGGTCAGGTCCGACCTGAACGTCCCGCTCGAGGGCGACGACGACGGCACCCGGCGGATCACCGACGACGGGCGCATCCGCGCCAGCCTGCCGACGATCCGTCAGCTGGCGGACGCAGGTGCGCGGGTCGTGGTGATGGCGCACCTCGGCCGGCCCAAGGGCGCTCCCGATCCGGCGTACACGCTGGCGCCGGTGGCCGCGCGGCTCTCCGAGCTGCTCGGTGCGCCGGTCGAGTTCGCGACCGACACCGTCGGCGAATCGGCTCAAGCGGTCGTCTCGGGGCTGGAGGACGGACACGTCGCGCTGCTGGAGAACGTCCGGTTCAACCCGGGCGAGACCAGCAAGGACGACGCCGAGCGTGGGGCGTTCGCCGACCAGCTCGCCGCACTGGGCGACGCGTTCGTCAGCGACGGGTTCGGTGTGGTCCACCGCAAGCAGGCCTCGGTGTACGACGTCGCACAGCGGCTGCCGCACGCGATGGGCGGCCTGGTCGCCGCCGAGATCGACGTCCTGCGCCGGCTGACCGAGTCACCCGAACGGCCCTATGTGGTCGTCCTCGGTGGTTCGAAGGTCTCCGACAAGCTGGCCGTCATCGACAACCTGCTCGGCAAGGCCGACCGGCTGCTCATCGGCGGCGGGATGGTCTTCACCTTCCTCAAGGCCCAGGGCCACGAGGTCGGCACCAGCCTCCTCGAGGCCGACCAGGTGGACACCTGCCGGGAGTACCTGCGGCGCGCCTCGGACTCCGGCGTCGAGATCGTGCTGCCGACGGACATCGTCGTGGGCGCGTCGTTCAGCGCCGACGCCGAGCCTGTCGTGGTGCCCGCCGACGCGATGCCCGACGACACGATGGGCCTGGACATCGGGCCCGAGTCGGGTGCAGCGTTCGCCGACGCGATCCGCGGTGCCCGGACCGTCTTCTGGAACGGTCCGATGGGGGTCTTCGAGTTCCCGGCGTTCGCGGCGGGCACGCGCGCGGTCGCCGAGGCGCTGACCGAGGTCGACGGACTCTCTGTCGTCGGTGGAGGTGACTCCGCCGCCGCGGTCCGCCAGCTCGGGTTCGCCGACGACGCCTTCGGGCACATCTCCACCGGTGGCGGGGCTTCGCTGGAATACCTCGAGGGCAAGGCCCTTCCCGGCATCGACGTACTGAAGGACTGATCGAAACAGATGGCCAAGAGCACGCGCACCCCGCTGATGGCGGGGAACTGGAAGATGAACCTGAACCACCTCGAGGCCGTGCACCTCGTGCAGAAGCTGGCGCTGACACTGGCCGACAAGAAGCACGACTTCGGCAAGGTCGAGGTCGTCGTCGTCCCGCCGTACACCGACCTGCGCTCCGTGCAGACGCTCGTCGACGGTGACCGGCTGCAGATCCGGTACGGCGCCCAGGACGTCTCGGTCCACGACGACGGTGCCTACACCGGCGAGATCTCGGCAGCGATGCTGGCCAAGCTCGGCTGCAGCTTCGTCGTGGTCGGGCACTCCGAGCGCCGTGAGTACCACGGCGAGGACGACGCACTGGTCAATGCCAAGGCGCACAAGGCGCTCGCCGCCGGCATGACCCCGATCGTGTGCGTGGGCGAGGGGCTCGACGTCCGCAAGGAGGGACTGCACGTCCCACACTGCGTTGCCCAGATCGACGGGTCGCTCGCGGGCTTCACCGCCGAGCAGCTGTCGAAGCTGGTGATCGCCTACGAGCCGGTGTGGGCGATCGGCACCGGTGAGGTGGCCACGCCGGAGGACGCACAGGAGGTCTGCGCCGCGGTGCGGGAGCGGATCGCCAAGGTGCACGGCGCCGATGCGGCGGCCGGCGTCCGCGTGCTGTACGGCGGATCGGTCAAGGCCGCCAACATCGCCGGCATCATGCTGCAACCGGACGTCGACGGCGCCCTGGTCGGCGGCGCGAGCCTGCAGGCAGACGAGTTCGGCGGCATCTGCCGGTTCTACGACATGCCCGTTCTCTGACGACGCCGTTGTCTGATTCCCGACCGCGTCAGTTAGGATTCCCGCCGTGATCACCGTTTTCGAGATCCTGCTCGTCATCAGCAGTGCGCTGATGATCCTGCTTGTGCTGCTGCACAAGGGCCGTGGCGGCGGCCTCTCCGACATGTTCGGTGGCGGAGTGTCGAGCGGTCTCGGTGGGTCTTCCGTCGCCGAACGCAACCTCGACCGGATCACCATCGGTGTGGGCATGATCTGGTTCGCGTGCGTGATCGGCCTGGGGCTGCTGCTCAAGACGAGCAACTGAACTCTCTGTAGGTGCGGACTGAGAAGGAGACCTGGTGGCAGGCGGAGGAAACGCCATTCGTGGCAGCCGTGTGGGCGCAGGACCGATGGGCGAGGCCGAGCGGGGTGAAGCCGCTCCGCGCCAGACCGTCACGTACTTCTGCTCGCGTGAGCACCGCACCCTGATCGCGTTCGCGGTCGAGGCGCAGGTCCCCGAGTCGTGGGACTGCCCTCGGTGTGGGCTTCCAGCGAGCCTGGACTCGGACAACCCGCCGCCACCGACCAAGATCGAGCCCTACAAGACCCACCTCGCCTACGTGAAGGAGCGTCGCTCCGACGCCGAGGCGAAGGACATCCTCGACGAGGCCCTGCAGACGCTGCGCACCCGCCGCAAGAACGGCGAAGTCATCTTCTGACGCCGAGCGGGCTGAAATGCGGCGCTGAGGAACACCGAGCGGGCGGAAAAGCGGGACTGAGGAACACCGAGCGGGCACAAATGGCTGCCTGTGGATCGTGCTGACGGCGACGCGAAGCCTTGCCCGATGCTCTGGGCATGACCAGCTCCGACTGGCTCGCGGACACATCACTGCTGGGCCATGGGTTCCCGTTGCCGCTCGACGAACCGTTCACGGCGCGCATGGCCGACGAGGCCGGCGTCGGTCGCCACCGGCTCGATTCCCTTCTACGAGGGGGGCTGCTCCGTCGAGTCCTCCACGGCGTCTATGCGGCCTCCCAGGCGCCGGATTCGATCCGGTTCCGGGCTGAGGCGCTGCACCTGGTGATCCCGGGGTGTGCCGTCATCACCGACAGGTCGGCGGCGTGGCTGCACGGCATACCGGTCCTCGAGCGCGGCGCGCACCTGAGCGCGCCGCCCATCAGCGTGTGCGAGACGGTCGACAGTCGGGTACGGCGGCCCGGAGTTGACGGTCGGCGGCGCCAGCTGCTCGAACGAGACGTGACCGAGCTCTACGGGCTTCGGTTGACGACCCCACTGCGCACCGGTCTTGATCTGGGCCGGCGACTCTGGCGTTTCGACGCTCTCGCCGCGATCGACGGTGTTCTCGCGATCGGCGTCGACCATGACGAACTGCTCTCGGACATCGAGCGCTTCCGCGGCCAAAGGGGCGTGCGACAGCTGCGATGGATCGCCCCGCTCGGTGACCGACGAGCGGAGTCACCGGGCGAGTCCGCGCTGCGGCTGCACTGGTACGACGCTGGGCTCCCGACGCCCGAGCCTCAGTTCACGATCTACGACGACCACGGGGCAGGGCTCTATCGGCTCGACGTGCCACTCCCGGGCGTCCGGTACGCCGCCGAGTACGACGGTGAGCAGTTCCACTCCAGTGAGCAGGCCGTTGCACACGACGAAGATCGACGGGACTGGATTCGGCGCGAGCGACACTGGACGATCGAGGCCTTCCGCAAGGACGCGGTCTACGGCCGTCGTACGGACATCACCGCCAGGCTGCGGGCCGGCTACCTGTCTGCGAAGAAGTCCGTGAGCATCTGGACTCCCTGAACCTCTGCCCGCTCACAGTGATTTCGTGCGGCATTTGTGCCCGCTCGCGGCGGTTCGGCGCTGTATTTCTGCCCGCTCGGCGTCCCTAGAGCTGGCTGGCTGCGGCGAGGTCGAGGAACCACACCGTCTCGCCGGCTCCGCTGAGGGGTGTCGGGCTGATGCCGCGCGCGGGCGTCTGGTGGACGTCGCCGTCGTCGTCGAGCGCGCGGCGTACGGCTTCGGCCTTCTCGGCGCCGGTGACCAGGAACCAGGTCGCGCGGCTGCGGTTCAAGGCCGCGAACGTGAGGCTGACGCGCTCGGGAGGCGGCTTGGGCGACCCGGTGACCGGCACCGTGATGCGATCGTCGACGTCGACCTGGGCGAAGCCAGGGAACAGCGACGCCACGTGCCCGTCCGGACCCATCCCGAGCATCACCAGGTCGAACTCACCGGTGCCCGCGCGACGGAGGTCCTCGGCGTACGCCGTGGCAGCGGCCTCGACGTCGGGCGCATCGGCGGTCGACGGGATCTCGTGCACCTGGGTCGCGCCGACGACGTCGAGGAACGCCGCGCGCGCGTCGACGGCGTTGCGGTCGGGGCTTTCCGGAGCGACGTAGCGCTCGTCACCCCACCAGAACACCGCGCGCGTCCAGTCGACGTCATGGTGGGGCGCGCGCAGGGCGATCTGCTGGTGCAGGGCTTGCGCGATGCTGCCTCCGGTGAGCGCGACGTGCGGCTCCTCGCCGCGTCCCTGGGCTGCGGCGATGCGCTCCAGGAACCGATCGGCCACCGTGGCGGCGACGGCCGCCGGGTCGGGGAGCACCTTCAGCTCGAGAGGCATCGGCTCAGGCGCCGTCCAGCTTCATCAACCGCCTCGTGGTGTTGCGATAGATGTCGTCCTCGTCGAGTCGGCGCAGCTCCTCCGCGAGCAGGTCGGGCAGCTCGCGTCGCTTGAGGGCAACCGGGCGGTCCGGGCGACCAGGCGACCTGAACGTGGCCAGCTTGCCGTCGAACCTGCTGATCTCGATGGGCCCCTCCTTGGTGTCCATCACGACGTCGGTGATGCCCGGACCGGGAGAGTTGAGTCGCTCCACGGGGACGTGCAGCCGGTCGTTGAGCCACGCGCGCAGCAGGTCGGCGCTCGGGCTGATCCGCTCGGCCGCGACCGAGGCGCGGCGTACCTTGAGCGGCTGCTGGTCCAGCGCGGCGGCGAGGAGAGCACGCCACGGGGTGATCCGGGTCCAGGCCAGGTCGGTGTTGCCCTTGGTGTAGTTGGCGCACAACGTGTGCATGGCCCGGGTCTTGCCCTTGGTGACGGCGGCCGCATCCGTGATCCGCCGCTGTGCCAGCGCTCCCAGCGGGTCGGCCGCGGGATCGGCCGGCGGGTCCTTCGGCCACCAGATCGCCACCGGTGAGTCCGGGAGCAGCAGGGGCAGTACGACGGACTCCGAGTGCTTGACGACCTCGCCGCGGAGCCGGATGACCGCGGTCTCGCCGCTCCAGGACTCACCGATGCCGACCTGGGCGTTGATGACCGCCTGTCCCCGGCCCTCGCGCAGGATCACGCCGAGGACGCGCGCAGGATGCTCGCGCGAGGCCTTGCGGGCCACCTCCATGGCGTCGTGAGCGCCGCTCTCGTCGACCACGATGATCAGCGTCATCACCATGCCCATCGCGGGGCTGCCGGCCCCGATCCGGGCCCGGACGAACGCGGCGGCGATCTCCGAGGAGTTGGTCTGGGTCAGCTCGATCATCTCAGGGCCTCCTCCACGTGCGACCGTCGCGCGCGAGCATCTCGTCGGCGGACTTCGGCCCCCAGGTGCCGGGACCGTAGGGCTCCGGCCTGCCCTTCTTCGCCCAGTGCGCCAGGACCGGGTCGAGGATCTTCCAGGAGACCTCGACCTCCTCGTGGCGCGGGAACAGCGGCGGGTCGCCCAGCAGGACGTCGAGGATCAGTCGCTCGTAGGCCTCCGGCGAGGACTCGGTGAACGAGCCGCCGTAGGCGAAGTCCATGTTCACGTCACGGATCTCCATCGCAGTGCCGGGCACCTTGGCGCCGAACCGGATCGTCATGCCCTCGTCGGGCTGCACCCGGATCACCAGGGTGTTCGGGGTGAGCTCCTCGGTCGCGGTCGCGCTGAACGGAAGGTGCGGAGCGCGCTTGAACACGACCGCCACCTCGGTGACCCTGCGGCCCAGACGCTTCCCGGTGCGCAGGTAGAACGGCACGCCGGCCCAGCGCCGGGTGTCCACGTGCAGGGTGATGGCGGCGTACGTCTCGGTGGTGGAGGTCTTCTTGATGCCGTCCTCCTCGCAGAAGCCGACGACCTCCTCGCCGCCCGCCCAGCCGGCGGTGTACTGACCGCGAGCCGTTGCCAGGTCCAGGCGCGGCGGGAGCACGACGGAGGAGAGCACCTTGAGCTTCTCGGTGCGCAGGCTCTCGGCGTCGAACGAGGTCGGCTCCTCCATCGCCACCAGCGCCATCAGCTGCATCAGGTGGTTCTGGATCACGTCGCGAGCGGCTCCGACGCCGTCGTAGTAGCCGGCGCGGCCACCGATGCCGACGTCCTCGGCCATGGTGATCTGGACATGGTCGACGTAGTTGGAGTTCCAGATCGGCTCGAAGAGGTTGTTGGCGAAGCGCATCGCCAGGATGTTCTGGACCGTCTCCTTGCCCAGGTAGTGGTCGATCCGGAAGATCGAGCCCGACTCGAAGACCTGTCCCAGGACGTCGTTGAGGTGGCGCGCCGACTCGAGGTCGTGGCCGAAAGGCTTCTCCACCACCACCCGGCGCCACGACCCCTCCTGAGGCCGGGCCAGACCGTGCTCCTTGAGCTGGTCGGCGACGTCACCGAAGAACGACGGCGGGATGGCGAGGTAGAACGCGTGGTTGCCGCCGGTGCCGCGAACCGCGTCGAGCTCCTCGATCGTGCGGCGGAGCTGGTCGAAGGCCTGGTCGTCGTTGAAGTCGCCCGGGACGAAGCGGAAGCCTTCGGAGAGCTGGCGCCAGACCTCCTCGCGGAACTCGGTGCGGGCGTGCTCGCGCACGGAGTCGTGCACGATCTGGGCGAAGTCCTGGTCGGCCCAGTCGCGGCGGGCGAAGCCGACCAGGCTGAAGCCGGGCGGCAGCAGCCCACGGTTCGCGAGGTCGTAGATCGCCGGCATGATCTTCTTGCGCGACAGGTCGCCGGTGACGCCGAAGAGCACCATGCCGCACGGTCCGGCGATCCGGGGGAGCCGACGGTCCTCGGGATCACGCAGGGGGTTGGAGTGAACGGTCACCGGCGGTGCCTCCGGTAGTAGGCGATCAGGGATCGCGTAGACGGGTCCTGCTCGTCCGCGGCGGACTGGTCGCCCGCGACGGCCGGGCCGAGCTGGACGGCGAGCTGCTTGCCGAGCTCGACGCCCCACTGGTCGAAGCTGTCGATGCCCCAGACGACGCCTTCGGTGAACGTGATGTGCTCGTAGAGCGCGATCAGCTGGCCGAGCACCGACGGGGTCAGTGCCGGAGCGATGATCGAGGTGGTCGGCCGGTTGCCGCCGAACACGCGTGCGGGCACCACGGCTTCGGCCGTGCCCTCGGCGCGCACCTCGTCAGCTGTCTTGCCGAACGCCAGTGCCCGGGTCTGGGCGAAGAAGTTCGCAAGGAACAGCTCGTGGACGTCCTGGTCGCCGTCGCGCAAGGGGTACGCCGGGTTGGCGAACGCGATGAAGTCAGCCGGCACCAGCCGGGTGCCCTGGTGGATCAGCTGGTAGAACGCGTGCTGGCCGTTGGTGCCCGGCTCACCCCAGAAGATCTCCCCGGTCTCGGTGGTGACCGCAGAGCCGTCCCACCGGACGCCCTTGCCGTTGGACTCCATCGTGAGCTGCTGGAGGTACGCCGGGAACCGGTGCAGCAGCTGCGAGTAGGGCAGCACCGCGTGGGTGGCGGCACCGAGGAAGTTCGTGTACCAGACGTTCAGCAGGCCCATCAGCGCCGGGACGTTCTGCTCGACCGGTGCTGTCCGGAAGTGCTCGTCGATCGCGTGCATCCCCGCCAGCAGCTCGGCGAACCGCTCCGGGCCGATCGCCACCACCAGCGAGGTGCCGATCGCCGAGTCGAGGGAGTACCGGCCGCCGACCCAGTCCCAGAAGCCGAAGGCGTTGTCCGGGTCGATCCCGAAGTCCGCCACCTTGTCCAGTGCTGTCGACACCGCGACGAAGTGCTTCGCCACCGCGTCACCCGGATCTGCGCCGGCGAGCCCGTCGAGGAGCCAGGACCGGCACAGCCGCGCGTTGGTGAGGGTCTCGAGGGTGCCGAAGGTCTTGCTCGAGACGATGAACAACGTGCTCGCCGGGTCGAGGTCGGCGAGCGTGGTGGCGCAGTCCGTCGGGTCGATGTTGCTGATGAAGCGGCAGGTGATGCCGTCGGCGACGTACGGCGCCAGCGCTTCGTACGCCATCACCGGACCGAGGTCGGACCCGCCGATGCCGATGTTGACCACGGTACGGATGCGTTCGCCGGTGGCGCCCGTCCACGCCCCGGAACGGACCCGGTCGGCGAAGTCGTAGACGCGCCGCAGTACGTCGTGCACCTCGGCGACGACGTCCTTGCCGTCCACGTCGAGGTGCGCGTCGGACGGGAGCCTGAGCGCGGTGTGCAGCACCGCGCGGTCCTCGGTCACGTTGATGGGGTCGCCGCGGAACATGGAGTCGCGCCGGTCCTCCAGACCGACGTCGCGAGCCAGCGAGCCAAGAGCATCGAGGACGTCGTCGTCGACAAGGCCCTTGGAAAGGTCGACGTGGAGGTCGGCGGCGTCGAACGCGAGCCTGTCGGCGCGACCGGGGTCCTCCGCGAACCAGGTGCGCAGGTCGGGCTCGAACGCTCCCGCAAGCTTCGTCAGCCGCTCCCAGGACGCCGTGCCCGTCGGGTCGACCGGACCCGCCGGGCCGTTCCCGGTCACCGGCCCGCGCCAGCCTGACGCATGGCCTCTTGCACGGTTGCGCTCAGGTCGTCGAACGCGGTGACGAACTTCTCGACACCTTCGTTGATCAGGACGTCGATCACGTCGTCGTAGTCGATGCCGGCGTCCTGCAGGGCCTTGAAGACGGCCTCGGCGTCGTCGTAGTTCGGACGCACCTGGTCGCCCCTGACCTCGCCATGGTCGGCGACCGCCTCGAGGGTCTTCTCGGGCATGGTGTTCACGGTGTCTCGGCACCACCAGGTCGACGACGTACATGGTGTCGTCGTAGTCGGGGTTCTTGACGCCGGTCGACGCCCACAGCGGCCGTTGCGGGTTCGCGCCCGCAGCGACGAGAGCCTGCCAGCGGTCGCCGACGAAGAACTCCTCGAAGGCCTCGTAGGCGAGCCGGGCGTTGGCGACCCCGGCCTTGCCGAGCAGGTCGGCCGGCGCGCCCGTGGCCTCGAGCCGCTTGTCGATCTCGGTGTCGACTCGGGAGACGAAGAACGACGCCACCGAGTGCAGCCTGCAGAGGTCGTGGCCGTCGGCCCGGGCCTTCTCGAGCCCGTCGGCGTAGGCCTCCATCACGTGCTGGTACTGGTCGAGGCCGAAGATCAGGGTGACGTTGACGCTGATCCCGGCGCCGAGCGTCTCGGTGATGGCCGGCCAGCCCTCCTGGGTGCCGGGGATCTTGATGTAGCAGGTTGGGCCGGTCGACCTTGCGCCAGAGCTCCTCGGCCTGGCGGACGGTCTGCTCGGTGTCGTGGGCGATGCCCGGGTAGACCTCGATCGAGACCCGCCCGTCGACACCGTCGCTGGCCTCGAACACGTCCATGAACACGTCACAGGCGTTGCGGACGTCGGTGGTGGTCAGCTCCTCGAACACCGCGTCGAGGTCGGCGCCCTGGTCGGCGAGCTCGCGCACCTGGTCGTCGTACCGCTCGCCCTCCTCGAGCGCCTTCGCGAAGATCGACGGGTTGGTGGTGACGCCGACGACCGAGGAGTTCTTCTCCAGGTCGGCGAGGTTGCCGGTCTCCAGCCGCTCCCGGGACAGGTCGTCGAGCCAGATGGAGACACCGGCCTCGGACAGCTGCTTCAGACGATCGGACATCTGGGATCTCCCTCTCTCGTGGTCCCGGGACTGGGGGACTGGCGGGTCTGGCTGCGGGTCTAGCGGTTCGTCGCCTCCAGCGAGCGCAGGCTCTCCTCGGCAGCGAGCGCGACCGCGTCGGCGGTGATGTCGAACTCGCGGTAGATGGTGTCGTAGTCGGCGGAGCCGCCGAAGTGCTCGAGTGACACGCTCCGGCCGGCGTCGCCGACGATCTCGCGCCAGCCCTGGGCGACTCCGGCCTCGACGCTGACCCGAGCCGAACGTTCGGCAGGATCACGGTGTCGCGGTAGGCCTGGTCCTGGGCGGTCGAACCACTCGCGGCACGGCATCGAGACCACCCGGGCCTTGATGCCCTTCTCGGCGAGCTGCTCGCGGGCCGCCACGGCCAGCTGCACCTCGGAGCCGGTGCCGATCAGGATGACGTCGGGGAGCGCCGTCGGTGTCGATCAGGACGTAGCCGCCCCGGGCGACGTCGTCGATCGTGCTGTACCCCTCCTCGCCGCGGGGGAAGGTCGGGACGTTCTGCCGGGTCAGTGCGAGCGCGACCGGGCGGTCGGTCTGCTCGAGGACCGCCTTCCAGGCGGCCACGGTCTCGTTGGCGTCGGCGGGCCGGACGACGTCGAGGCCCGGGATCGCCCGCAGCGCAGCGAGGTGCTCGACCGGCTGGTGGGTCGGGTCCGTCCTCGCCGAGGCCGATCGAGTCGTGGGTCCAGACGTAGATCGTGGGCAGCTGCATCAGCGCCGCGAGGCGGACGGCCGGCCGCATGTAGTCGGAGAACACCAGGAAGGTGCCGCCGAAGACGCGGGTGCCGCCGTGCAGCGTGATGCCGTTCATGATCGAGCCCATGGCGTGCTCGCGGATGCCGAAGTGCAGCACCCGGCCGTACGGGTTGCCGCTCCAGTACGAGGTCTGGCACTCGTCGGGGGTGACGCTCGGCGCGCCCTTGGTGTGGTGTTGTTGGACCCGGCGAGGTCGGCAGACCCGCCCCAGAGCTCGGGGAGGTCCGGAGCGATCGCGTTGATGACCTCGCCGGAGGCGACCCGGGTGGCGACGCCCTTCGGCGTCGGCGTGGTACGACGGCAGCGCGGCGTCCCAGCCGTCGGGCAGCGCTGCGGACCGACAGCCGTTGCAGCAGCGCGTCGCGCTCCGGGTTGGCGGCGCGCCCAGGCGGCGATCTGCTCGTCCCAGGCCGCTTCGGCGACCTTGCCGCGGTCGACCAGGGCCCGGGTGTGGCTCGATGCACCTCGTCGGGGACCTCGAAGGTCTTGTCCGGGTCGAAGCCGAGCACCTTCTTGGTCGCCGCGACCTCCTCGTCGCCCAGCGCGGAGCCGTGCGACGCCTCGGTGTTCTGCGCGTCGGGCGCCGGCCAGGCGATGATCGTGCTCAGCACGATCAGGCTGGGCTTGTCGGTGACGTCCTCGGCCGCGTCGAGCGCCGTCCCACAGCGCGGGGACGTCCTCGTGGTAGTTCGCGCCGTCGGTGTGGTCGCCGTCGTGGGTCCAGTCGACGTCTGGACGTGCCAGCCGTAGGCCTCGTAGCGCTTGGCGACGTCCTCGGTGAACGCGATCTGGGTGTCGCCCTCGATGCTGATCCGGTTGGCGTCGTAGATCATCGTCAGGTTGCCGAGCTGCTGGTGCCCGGCGATCGAGGAGGCCTCGGCGCTGACGCCCTCCTCCAGGTCGCCGTCGGAGCAGATCGCGTAGATGTGGTGGTCGAAGGGGCTCTCACCCGTCCGCGGCGTCCGGGTCGAACAGACCCTTCTCGCGGCGCGCCGCCAGCGCCATCCCGACGGCGTTGGCGACGCCCTGGCCGAGCGGGCCGGTGGTGGTCTCGACGCCGGCGGTGTGGCCGTGCTCGGGGTGGCCCGGGGTCCGGCTGCCCCAGGTGCGCAGCGCCTTGAGGTCGTCGAGCTCGAGGCCGAAGCCGCCGAGGTAGAGCTGGGTGTAGAGCGTGATCGAGGAGTGCCCGCAGGAGAGCACGAACCGGTCGCGGTCGGGCCATGCCGGGTCGGCCGGGTTGTGGCGCATCCGCTTCTGGAACAGCAGGTAGGCGGCCGGCGCGAGGCTCATCGCCGTGCCGGGGTGCCCGTTGCCGACCTTCTGGACCGCGTCCATCGCCAGGCAGCGAGCAGTGTCCACCGCCCGCTTGTCGAGGTCGGTCCACTCCAGCGGGGTGCGGGGACTTGCTCAAGGCTGAGGTTCCTCTCGGCGGAGGGCGGGACGAGCCGGGCAGCGGCGGCGCTGGCCACCGAGATCCGAGCCTACTCAGGGACCGTTACACTCAGCGAGCCGGTACCACCCGTGCGCTCCGGGCATGCGCATCCGCCGTCCTTCTGAATCGAGGCCCTGCGTGACCGCGGTCGAACCCCAGGTGTCCGTCTCCGGACAGCACGTCGGACTCGCCGACCTTGCGGGACGTCGTCGCGTGCGTACGTCGGGCTGACGAAGCCGCGGGTCATCGAGCTGCTCCTGCTCACCACCGTGCCGGTGATGTTCTTCGCCCAGCGGGGGGTGCCGTCGCTCGGCCTGGTGGTCGCGACCGTGCTCGGCGGCACCTTGTCGGCGGGCAGCGCCAACGCGCTCAACTGCGTCTACGACCGCGACATCGACGAGCAGATGCGCCGGACCCGCCGGCGGGCGCTGCCCCGGCACATCGTCTCGCCCGCGCGCGGCCTTCGTCTTCGGCCTCGCGCTCGCCGTGGTCTCCACCCTGGTGCTCGGGTTCTTCGTGAACTGGCTCTCGGCCGGGCTGGCGCTGACCGCGTCGGCGTTCTACCTGTTCGTCTACACGATGGTGCTCAAGCGTCGTACGACCCAGAACATCGTCTGGGGCGGCCTCGCCGGCTGCTTCCCGGCCCTGATCGGCTGGACCGCGGTCACCAACGAGCTGGCCTGGGCGCCGGTGGTGCTGTTCGCGGTGGTCTTCCTCTGGACGCCGCCGCACACCTGGGCGCTCGCGATGCGCTACCGCGAGGACTACGCCTCGGTCGACGTGCCGATGCTGCCGGTGCTGCGCTCGGGCGAGGCGGTCGCCCGCCAGATCGTCGCCTACTCGTGGGTGATGGTGGCGGTCTCGCTGGCGCTGTGGCCGGTCGCCGGCACCGGCATCGTCTACCCGATCGCCGCGGTCGGTCTCGGCGCGGCGTTCCTGGTCGAGGCGCACCTGATGTGGCTGCGGGCCCGGCGCAGCGACGAGCTCGCCGAGATCAAGCCGATGCGGCTGTTCCACTGGTCGAACCTGTACCTCTCGCTGCTGTTCGTCGCGGTCGCGCTCGACCCGCTGCTCACTCGCTGACCTGCTCGCGAACCGCGAGCAGGACCCAGGTCATCGCCGCGGAGATCAGCGCCGCTCCGAGCATGTGGAACCCGACCAGCACGACGGGGAGGTCGGTGAAGTACTGCACGAACCCGATCGCGCCCTGACCGATCTCGACGGCGAGCAGTACCCGGGCCGCGCGGACCGCCTCGACCGAGCCGCGGGTCGCACGCACGGCGAGCAGCAGCCCGACGGTCAGCCCCACGAACAGGAAGACCGCGTCGGCGTGCAGCTGGGAGAGCTGGAGCGGATCGAGGCCGTTGCGGGGCGCATCCGCGTCTCCGGCGTGCGGGCCAGACCCGGTGACCACGGTGCCGAGGTACAGCACGACCCAGCCGGTCGCGAACACAAGCCGGGCCAGGACGGTGGCGGGACCGGAACCGCCCGGGTCGGGTCGGTCGAGTCGGCGCAGGAAGAGCACCGAGACGCCGATGATCGCCATCGACGACAGCAGGTGGAACGACACCACCCAGGGGTTCAGGTCGGTGAGCACCGAGATGCCGCCGACCACCGCCTGGACGGGGATGGCCAGGCCGAGCAGGATCGCCAGGACCCGCAGGTCGCGCCGGCCGGAGCCTCGGGCCTCGGCGTGCGCGGCGAGGAAGGTCGCGATCGCGATGGCTGCAAGGACGAAGGTGATCGTCCGGTTGCCGAACTCGATCGCGGAGTGCGCCGACAGCGTGTGCCGCGGCGTGAACGAGTCGCCGTTGCAGCGCGGCCACGTCGGACAGCCCAGGCCTGACGCGGTGAGCCGGACCGCGCCACCGGTGACGACGATGAGGACGTTCGCGACCAGGGTCGCCCAGCCGAGGGATCTCAGTCGCGGGCGCAGCCACTCGGCGAGGGCCAGGTACGACGCGCCGACAGCCCCGGTCACTCCCACGTGAACGTCCTCGCGGTCAGCACGGTGCCGACGGCGCCCCAGGCGACGAGCGCAAGGAGCGACCAGCCCGCGACGTGACCGTGGGTGAGTGCGGCACGCATCGTCTCGCCGAGGGCACCCGACGGCAGCCACGTGAGGGCGTGCCCCGCCCCGCCGTACGCATTGGCCGGGAGGACCACTGCGCCGCCTGCCAGGAGCAGGAGGTAGACGAGGTTCGCCGCGGCGAGGGTGGCTTCGGCGCGCAGGACTCCAGCGAGGAACAGGCCCAGCGCCGCGAACGCGAAGGTGCCGAAGAGGAGCCCGAGGATCGCGCCGAGCCAACCCGCCGCCGCCGTGCTCGGGTGCCAGCCGAGGACGAGGCCGACCAGGCCGATGACCACGACCTGCATCAGCTCGACGACGAGCAGCCCGCCGACCTTGCCCATCAGCAGGCCGGACCGGGGCAGCGGGGAGGCTCCGAGGCGCTTGATCACGCCGTACCGCCGCTCGAAGCCGGTGGCGATCGCCAGGCTCGTGAACGCCGTGGACATCACGGCGAGCGCGAGCACGCCCGGGGTCAGGGCGTCGACGGCCCGCTCGTCGAAGTGGATGCCGACGCGGTGCGCTCCCGCGACGCCACCGACGAGGACGAGCACGGGGATCACCACGGCCAGGAGCAGCTGCTCTCCGTTGCGCACCATCAGCCGCGCCTCCATCGAGGCCTGGGCCAGCACCTGCCTGCTCAGCGGAGCGGCGCCTGGCATCGGGGTGAAGGTGCCGGGGGCGTCAGGCACCGGGCACCTCCTCGGGACCCAGAGGCCTTCCGGTGAGCTCGAGGAAGACGTCTTCGAGGTTGCGCTGGCCGAGGTTGAGCGACTCCGGCAGCACGTCGTTCTGCTCGCACCAGGCGGCGACCGTGCCGAGGGTGGTGCTGTCCGCCGGACCCGCGATCAGCAGGCCGACGTCGGAGATCGGGGTCACGTCGACCTGGGGTCCGAGTGCGGCCTGCAGCGAGGCGGGCGCGCCCTCCGGGAACGGCTTGGTCACGACGAGCCGGATCGTGACCGTGCCGCCCCGAGTGAGCTCCGCCGGCGTCCCGGTGACGATCAGCCGGCCGCGGTCGATGATGTGGATCCGGTCGGCGAGTCGCTCGGCCTCGTCCATGTAGTGGGTCGTGAGCACGACCGTCACGCCGTCGTTCCGCAGCTCCTCGAGCAGCTCCCAGGTGGTGCGGCGTGCCAGCGGATCCATGCCTGCCGTCGGCTCGTCGACGAAGACGACTTCCGGCCGGCCGACGATCGCCATCGCCAGTCCGAGCCGCTGCTGCTGGCCGCCGGAGAGGCGGCGGTAGGGCGTCCGGCCGCAGTCGTGCAGCCCGAGCCGGTCGGCGAGGAGGCCGACGTCGAGCGGATGCGCGTGCAACCGGGCGATGTGCTGCAGCATCTCCAGGGCCCGTACGCCGGACCAGGCACCCGATCCCTGCAGCATCACGCCGATCCGGGGGAGCAGTGCGCGCCGGTCGGCGACCGGATCGAGGCCGAGCACCCGAACGCTGCCACGCTGAGGGCGGCGATAGCCCTCACACGTCTCGAGCGTGGTGGTCTTGCCGGCGCCGTTCGGCCCGAGCACCGCGGTGATCGTCTGCGCCTCGACCGTGAGGTCCAGCCCGTCGACGGCCACCTTGTCGCCGTACCTCATCGCGAGGCCGGAGACCTCGACTGCAGGCGGGCGGGGCACCGGTCAAGTCTAGGGATCCAGTTGCGTGCGCTGCGCAGGGAGGTCGGCGACGCCGTGCACGACGGCCCGGTCGGCCTCGGACACCGAGTGCATGAACAACACGCGGGTGCGGCGCCACTCGCGATAGGCCTCGGCGCTGTCGGCGCGGCTCTCGGCAGGGTGGTCGAGGTCGATCCCGGCCTCGGTCACGATCGTGTCGGCGAACATCGGGCGCATCGCGCTGCTCCTGCCTGCTCGAGTGCGGAGAGCCCGGTGTCGTGGGCGACCGGGCCTGACGCATCCAAGGAGCAGGAAGGACGCGAACTGATACGCCGACAGCACCGGCAGGACGGTGTGCGAGGCGAAGGTCCCCAGCGATCAGGCCGTCATGCCCGCGACCCGCAGGTGGCGCCGGTGCAGGACCAGGCTGATGCCGCCGAGGGCCAGGGCCGGCAGCCAGGCCAGCGCCGCCTTGAGCGCCACCGCGGCGGTCGCCGCGACCCACGGGAGACCGAGCGCCACCAGCGCGAGTACCAGGGCGCCGTCCCGTGGACTCGCGCCGTTCGGTCCCGGTACCGCGGCCGCGATCTGGCTCGCCCCGAAGGCGCCGAGCAGCGCGAGCGGCGAGAGCGTGTGACCGGTCGCCGCGACGGTGCCGAGGAGAAGGCCCGCGATGGTCAGCTGGTAGGCCACGGAGATGACCAGGGCGACGAGCAGGGCGCGCGGGCGCGGCATCGGGCCGGTCGGCAGCAGGTTCGGCCGGAGCTTCCGCGCCACCAGCACGGCTGCGACGAGCAGGACGCCGATCCCGATCGCGGCGAAGATCATCCGGGCCGGCAGCTCCGATGCGGCGAACGCGACGAACGCGGACAGCGCGATCGCGCCGACCAGCCGGTCGACGCCCACGCTCATCAGCGCGTCGCCGCGCGCCAGGCCGGAGTGGGTGAGACGGCGTACGCGCCAGACGTCGGCTCCGACGTGCCCGGGCGTCACGAGGCCGAGCAGCTCGGACTCGGCATAGGCGCGCAGGTGCCAGCCACGCGACAAGGGACCGTCGGGGGAAGCCGGGGTGAGCGCACGCCAGCGCAGCGGGCAGAGCAGGTACTTGCCGACCACCCAGGGGACCATTCCCACCAGAACGGGCCAGGGGCTGACTGCCGGCAGGTGCGGCAGGCTGAGAACGGGTACGGCCACGGTCAGCGCGACCCCGAGTACGAGCACCGTGCGTGACCGGACGACGGCACGCAACGACATGGATCCTCCCTGTCCACGACGTCGCTCGCGGCCGCTGCCGCGAACGCCACGAGTGAACCAGAAGAAGGGTCCCAATTGCTACCGAAACGGACATTTTGGTACTGGTGAGGCAGATGATCCTGTGTCGGGGTAAGGCCACCCTTATTTGAAAGCCCCAAACGATTAACGGCACACTGTTGTTGTGGAAATCGACCAGGAGCCGGAGGTCCGCGTGGATCTCGGTGACGCGCCCACGCGTGAGCGTGTGGTCCGGTCGATCCTCGAGGCAGGTCCGTCGACGGCAGCCGCACTCGCCGAGCGGCTCGACCTGACCCCGGCGGCAGTCCGGCGACACCTCGACCTGCTGGTCGAGCAGGGTGCGATCGAGGCGCGGGAGGCCCGCACGAAGGTGCGTGGCCGTGGCCGTCCCGCCAAGGTCTTCGCCCTCACCGAGAGCGGACACGCCCACTTCGACCAGCAGTACGACGACCTCGCCGTCCAGGCGCTGCGGTTCCTCTCCGAGACCGGTGGGGAGGAGGCCGTACGCGCCTTCGCCGACCGCCGGGTGGCCTTCATCGAGGCCGAGTTCGCCGCCGTCCTCGCTGCCGAGCCGCACCTCTCGCCGGCCGAGGCGCTGGCTGTGGTCTTCACCGGTGAGGGCTACGCGGCCTCGGTGCGCAGCCTGCCCCTGGTGAACCAGCAGAGCGTGGGCGAGCAGCTGTGCCAGCAGCACTGCCCGGTCTCCCACGTGGCCCATGAGTTCCCCCAGCTGTGCGAGGCCGAGACCGCGGCGATCGGCCGCGCGCTGGGCAGCCACGTGCAGCGGCTCGCGACGATCGCCCACGGCGACGGCGTGTGCACCACCTGCATCCCGCACGCGGTCTCGACAGGCTCCACCCCCGGATCGACGACGACCACCCACCACGAGAGGACGGTCTCGAAGTGACCTCCATCGAAGAACTGAACCCCGAGCTCAAGGGCATCGGCCGCTACCAGTTCGGCTGGGCCGACTCCGACGTGGCGGGCGCCGCCGCGCGTCGCGGCCTCAACGAGGACGTCGTCCGCGACATCTCGGGGAAGAAGAACGAGCCGCAGTGGATGCTCGACCTGCGCCTGAAGGGCCTCAAGCTCTTCCACCGCAAGCCGATGCCGACCTGGGGCTCGGACCTCTCGGCGATCGACTTCGAGAACATCAAGTACTTCGTCCGCTCCAGCGAGAAGCAGGCAGCCAGCTGGGAGGACCTGCCCGAGGACATCAAGAACACCTACGACAAGCTCGGCATCCCCGAGGCCGAGAAGCAGCGACTGGTCGCGGGTGTCGCCGCGCAGTACGAGTCCGAGGTGGTCTACCACTCGATCCGCGAGGACCTCGAGGCCCAGGGCGTGCTGTTCCTGGACACCGACACCGCGCTGCGCGAGCACGAGGACATCTTCAAGGAGTACTTCGGGACGGTGATCCCGGTCGGTGACAACAAGTTCGCCGCGCTGAACACCAGCGTCTGGTCCGGCGGCTCGTTCATCTACGTGCCCAAGGGCGTCCACGTCGACATCCCGCTCCAGGCCTACTTCCGGATCAACACCGAGAACATGGGCCAGTTCGAGCGCACCCTGATCATCGTCGACGAGGACGCCTACGTGCACTACGTCGAGGGCTGCACCGCGCCGATCTACTCCAGCGACTCGCTGCACTCCGCGGTCGTGGAGATCATCGTGAAGAAGGGCGGTCGTTGTCGCTACACCACCATCCAGAACTGGTCGAACAACGTCTACAACCTGGTGACCAAGCGCGCGACCTGCGAGGCCGGCGCGACGATGGAGTGGGTCGACGGCAACATCGGCTCCAAGGTGACGATGAAGTACCCCGCGATCTACCTGATGGGCGAGCACGCCAAGGGCGAGACGCTGTCCATCGCGTTCGCCGGCGAGGGCCAGCACCAGGACGCCGGCGCCAAGATGGTGCACGCCGCGCCGCACACCTCGTCGAGCATCCTGTCCAAGTCGGTGGCGCGGGGCGGCGGCCGCACGTCGTACCGCGGCCTGATCCAGATCAACGAGGGCGCCCACGGCTCGAAGAGCAACGTGCTGTGCGACGCGCTGCTCGTCGACCAGATCAGCCGATCCGACACCTACCCGTACGTCGACATCCGCGAGGACGACGTCTCGATGGGCCACGAGGCGAGCGTCTCGAAGGTCTCCGAGGACCAGCTGTTCTACCTGATGTCCCGCGGCATGGCCGAGGACGAGGCGATGGCGATGATCGTGCGCGGCTTCGTCGAGCCGATCGCCAAGGAGCTCCCGATGGAGTACGCCCTCGAGCTGAACCGCCTGATCGAGCTGCAGATGGAAGGAGCCGTTGGTTGAGCACCCCAACGAATCACTCGCTTCGCTCCCGATTCGCCGGAGGCCCCGCATGACGGCGGTTGCCGAGAACACCGCGGCACAGAACGTCGGGGATGCGCTGGAGATCGAGCAGGTGTCGAGCCACCTGCACCCCCACCGGTCCTTCGACATCGCCGACCACGTCGTACCCACCGGGCGCGAGGAGATCTGGCGGTTCACGCCGCTCAAGCGGCTCCGAGGGCTGCACGACGACGCGCCGCTCGACGGTGACGGCGTCGGCGCCGAGGCCGACGCGCCCGAGGGCGTGACCGTCGAGCTGATCGAGCCCGACAGTCCGCTGCGCGGGTCGAGCGGGTTCGTGCCCGGCGACCGGATCGCGGCGCGGGTCTGGGCGGCGGCGACCAGGATCTGGGCCGTGACGATCCCGGCAGACGCATCACCCGAGGCACCCGTGCAGATCACGCTGACCGGCAAGGACAACGACGCTGCCACCGCAGGACACGTGGTGATCAGCGCCGGCAGGCACAGCAGGGCCACCGTGGTGCTGCGCTTCGAGGGGTCGGCGACGCTGGCCGACAACGTCGAGTTCGTCATCGGCGACGGCGCCCACCTGACCGTGGTGAGCATCGACGACTGGGCCGACGACGCGGTCCACGTCGGGCACCGGCACGCCCAGGTCGGCCGCGACGCAACGTTCCGGCACATCGACATCAGCTTCGGCGGCGACCTCGTGCGCCACGACACCACCGCCGAGTACGCCGGTCCCGGGGGCGAGGTCGAGATGCTCGGGCTGTACTTCGCCGACGCCGGCCAGCACATCGAGCACCGGCTCTTCGTCGACCACACGGCTCCGCGGACCAAGAGCCACGTGGTCTACAAGGGTGCGCTGCAGGGCGAAGGCGCACACACCGTCTGGATCGGCAACGTCTTGATCCGCAAGGTCGCCGAGGGCATCGAGACCTTCGAGGAGAACCGCAACCTGGTGCTCACCGACGGCTGTCAGGCCGACTCGGTGCCGAACCTCGAGATCGAGACCGGCGAGATCGCGGGTGCCGGGCACGCCTCGGCGACCGGGCGCTTCGACGACGAGCAGCTGTTCTACCTGCGCTCGCGCGGGATCGAGGAGGCCGAGGCCCGGCGTCTGGTCGTGCACGGCTTCTTCAACGACCTGATCCGCAAGATCGGCGTGCCGGCACTCGAGGAGCAGATCGCTGCGACCGTCGAGGCCGAGCTCGCCAAGAACGTCCTGGAAGGCGCGCAGCCCGGAGGCCACGCCTGATGGGATTCGTGCGAGCCTGCGCGGCCAGCGAGGTCGCCGACGGGCGGGCGCTGCGCGTCGAGGTCGAGGGCCTCGACGTGGCGATCGTCCGCAACGGCGACGACCTCTACGCGATCGAGGACGAGTGCAGCCACGCGCAGGTCGCGCTGTCCGAGGGTGACGTCGAGGGCTGCGAGATCGAGTGCTGGATGCACGGCTCGCGCTTCGACCTGCGCACCGGCAAGCCGATCGGCCCGCCGGCCACCGAACCCGTCCCGATCTTCCCGGTGCAGGTCGCCGGAGACGACGTACTCATCGACATCGAGTCCCCGCTCGACGCGGGCTGAAGGAGCAACACCATGGCAACGCTGGAGATCAAGGACCTGCACGTCTCGGTCGCTGCGTCTGACGAAGACGGCGGCTCGGACGGTCGCAAGGAGATCCTGAAGGGCGTCGACCTGACCATTCGCGACGGCGAGACGCACGCGATCATGGGCCCGAACGGCTCGGGGAAGTCGACCCTGGCCTACTCGATCGCCGGACACCCCAAGTACCACGTGACCAGCGGGTCGGTGACCCTCGACGGCGCCGACGTCCTCGCGATGAGCGTCGACGAGCGTGCGCGGGCCGGGCTGTTCCTGGCGATGCAGTACCCCGTCGAGGTGCCGGGGGTCTCGGTGTCGAACTTCCTGCGCACGGCCAAGACCGCGATCGACGGGGAGGCTCCGAAGCTGCGCACCTGGGTCAAGGACGTCAACACCGCGATGGACCGGGTCAAGATGGACACCGCGTTCGCCACCCGCAACGTCAACGAGGGCTTCTCCGGGGGCGAGAAGAAGCGCCACGAGATCGTCCAGCTCGAGCTGCTCGACCCGAAGGTCGCGGTGCTCGACGAGACCGACTCCGGTCTGGACATCGACGCGCTGAAGATCGTGTCCGAGGGCGTCAACCGCTTCAAGGAGGCGGGCGACAAGGGTGTCCTGCTGATCACGCACTACACCCGGATCCTGCGCTACATCACCCCGGACTTCGTGCACGTCTTCGTCGACGGCCGGATGGTCGAGGAGGGCGGGCGCGAGCTGGCCGACGAGCTTGAAGCCAATGGCTACGACAAGTACGTCGCGGTGGCGCAATAAGCGGCACTGGGCTGCGTTGTCGTCGCTCGACGGCCCGCTTCGCTCAAAGGCCGCCTTCGCTCCTCCGCCTTGCCCAGCACCACTTCTTGCACCACCGTTGAGAAAGGGATGACATGGACGGACTTCTGACCGACCTCGAGGTCATCCGCAAGGACTTCCCGATCCTCGACCGTGAGCTGGCCGGTGGCCACCGACTGGTGTACCTCGACAGCGCGAACACCTCGCAGAAGCCGCAGGTCGTCATCGACGCGATGGTCGACCACCTCGAGCACCACAACGCCAACATCGCCCGGGCGATGCACCAGCTCGGTGCCGAGTCGACCGAGGCCTTCGAGGCAGCGCGCGACACGGTGGCCACGTTTCTCAACGCGCCCTCGCGCGACGAGGTGATCTTCACCAAGAACGCCTCCGAGGCGCTCAACCTGGTGGCGCGGACCTTCCCGTTGGGGCCTGGTGACCGCGTCGTGATCACCGAGATGGAGCACCACTCGAACATCGTGCCGTGGCAGCTCGCCACCGAGCGCACCGGAGCGGAGCTGCGCTGGTTCGGTCTGACCGACGACGGACGGCTGGACCTCTCGAACATCGACGAGCTGCTCACGCCCGAGACGAAGGTCGTCGCGCTGACCTGGGTGTCGAACATGCTCGGCACGATCAACCCGGTCGCCGAGATCGCCCGGCGGGCGCACGAGGTCGGTGCCGTCGTGGTCCTCGACGCCTCCCAGGCCGCACCGCAGCTGCCGATCGACGTGCAGGCCGTCGACGCGGACTTCCTCGCCTTCACCGGGCACAAGGTGACCGGCCCGACCGGCATCGGCGTCCTGTGGGGCCGCACCGAGCTGCTCGACCAGCTCCCGCCCTTCCTCGGCGGTGGCGAGATGATCGCCACGGTCAGCATGGAGAAGTCGACCTGGGCCCCGATCCCGCACAAGTTCGAGGCCGGCACTCCACCGATCGCCGAGGCGATCGGCCTCGGCGCGGCGATCGACTACATCTCGCACATCGGGCTGGACCAGATCCACGCCCACGAGCAGACGATCACCGGCTACCTGCTCGACGGGCTCGCGTCGGTCTCCGGGCTCACGGTGCTCGGTCCGCTCGACCCGACGGAGCGCGGGGGAGCGGTGTCGTTCGAGCTCGACGGCGTGCACCCGCACGACGTGGCCCAGCTGCTCGACAGCCGCGGCATCGCCGTACGCGCCGGGCACCACTGCGCGAAGCCCGCCCACCAGCGGTTCGGGGTGCAGAGCTCGACGCGCGCGTCGTCGTACCTGTACACGACGCCGGCGGAGATCGACGCCCTGGTCGACGGACTGGAGCACACCAAGGACTACTTCAAGGTCGGACGGAGTTAGAGCAGACGTGGACCTCGACGCCCTGTACCAGGAGATCATCCTCGACCACTACCGCAGCCCGCACCACGCGGGCCTGCGGGAGCCGTTCGAGGCCGAGGTGCACCACGTCAACCCGACCTGCGGTGACGAGGTGACGTTGCGCGTGCACTTCGACGGCACCGGTCCCGATGATTGGCGGGTCTCCGACGTCTCGTACGCCGCCGAGGGCTGCTCGATCAGCCAGGCGTCCGCGTCGGTCCTGACCGACCTCGTGATCGGTCGGCCGCTCACCGAGGCGCTCGGCACCCATGAGGCGTTCCTGGAGCTGATGCAGGGCAAGGGACAGGTGCAGCCCGACGAAGAGGTGCTGGAGGACGGTGTCGCATTCGCCGGTGTGGCGAAGTTCCCGGCCCGGATCAAGTGCGCGCTGCTGTCGTGGATGGCGTTCAAGGACGCGGCACTGCAAGCCTCGAACCCGGTGGTTGAGCCTGTCGAAACCAAGCAAGGAGCGCGTGATGCCTGAGACTCCCGACCACAGCGACCTTCCCGAGGTCGACACGTCCGGTGGTGGCACCGCCACCGCGACGCAGGACGACATCCTCGAGGCGATGAAGGACGTCGTCGACCCCGAGCTCGGGATCAATGTCGTCGACCTCGGCCTGGTCTACGGCGTGCACGTCGACGGGTCGTCCAACCTCGTGCTCGACATGACGCTCACGTCCGCGGCCTGCCCGCTGACCGACGTGATCGAGGACCAGACCAACACCGCGCTCGAAGGCCTGGTCAACGACTTCACGATCAACTGGGTCTGGATGCCGCCGTGGGGGCCGGACAAGATCACCGACGACGGCCGCGAGCAGCTGCGGGCGCTGGGGTTCAACGTCTGAGCCGAGGGTGAGCGAGGAACGAGCTCACCCTCGCCGCGAAGAGGTCGAGCGAGCCCGCGGTGAGCTTGCGAACCGCGAACGGCGGGTCGAGACCTGGAGTGCCTGCGGCAGCTTTCGCCTGCGGCGGGCTTGTGCAGCTGCGCCGCACGGGGTTCTGTGGTTGCGCTCGCGGGCGCGTGACCCGGCGTCCCCCTTGGTCGCTGGGGAATGCGTGTCGCCCCGAGTTCGCTGCCGCTGCCGCCGGCTCCTGCTTGGGGCGCCACGCGATCCCTTGACGCTCCCCGGCGGGGGCCACCGTGCCCCACCCCCGCGCGAGAGGACCGCCGGACCCTGGGTGGTGGAGAACTTCTGGATGGTGCACCGGTAGCGTCGCGGCGTGCCCCCGGTGTTGGTTCCTCGCGATCGTCTCGAGCGGTGGCTGTCCAACTTCGGGGGGCGGCACGGGCCGGCGTCACTCGCCGTGGTGGAGGGACGCCTGCACGGTGATGCTCCGGACGGCTCCTCGTTCGTGGCGGAGGCGCCGTTCGGTCGCTTGATCGACGAGCCGGGTCTCGAGGCGTTGGTCAGGGCTTGTGCGGCACCGGATGACTGGGGCGTGCTGCTGGTCCGGAAGGGCGGGTTCGCGGTCGCCCGGCTCTCCGGGGAGCAGGTGGTGGAGTCCAAGGTGGGGCAGCGGCACGTGCAGGGACGCACCAAGGCGGGTGGGCAGAGCCAGCAGCGGTTCGCCCGGCGACGGGACAACCAGGCGCGGGCGGCGTACGAGGCGGCTGCGGACCATGCCGCGCGGATCGTCGGCTCCGCGGGGCTGCTGGTGGTCGGGGGTGACCACTCCGCGGTCGGCGCGGTCCTGGAGGACGCCCGCCTGGCCCCACTCGCTCAGCGGGTCGTCGGGGCGTTCCTGCCGGTGCCGGACCCGCGTCGGTCCGTGCTGGAGGCCGCGATCGCGGACGCGTGCTCCTCCAGGGTCGACGTGCTCAACGCTTGACTCCCGCGGTGCAGCAAGGGTGCGCAGGCAGCGCCTGCGCACCCTCGTGCGTGCGGTGGGCTACTTGCTCGCGCAGATGGCGTAGTGCACGGCGTTCTCAGTCGCGCCTTGATCGTTGCGCACCGTGGTCTTCCAGCCGTCGGGCGCCACATTGTCGCCGGCCGCGAAGTCGCTGGTGCCGTCCAAGATGTTGGTCCCGGTGTGCGTCGGGTGGCTCGCCTCGAGGACACCGCCGGTGGCGCCGAAGAAGGAGATACCGTTGAGGACCACGTAGGCGCCGCCCCCGATCGCCACGCTGCCGCCGCCGCACCTCACCGCGACGGTGGACGTGTTGCCGTTGGCGATACCGGCGGCCGTCTGGCTCTTGGTGACGATCGAGGTGAAGCCTCGTGCCGAAGACGCGAGGTCACCCTTGGCGACGCCGCCGTTCTGGATGTCGGCGCTACCGATCGAACCGTCGGCGATGTCGACGCCCCTCAGGTTGCCGTCCTTGACGTCCTTGCTCTTGATGGTGTTGTTCTTGATCTGCTTGCTGGTGATCAGGCCGCCGGCCACCGCGCCGCTGGTGCTGGCGACGGCGAGCACAACGACCGCTGCGATGACGGTGGCGAAGGTCGATCCCGCCCTTCCGAACTTCTTCATGTCCGCTCCTAGCGGTTGCTGGGCACCCCCGAAGGCCGCCCGAGAGGTGTCACTTCCGTGGCCGTAAGCCTGCTAAGCCAAACGGACGGCTGTACATGGCCCGATGTGACTATGCCAATCAGGGGCGGATCCACACGGATCGGGCATCGGGTCTGTCAGGATGAGCGTCACCAACGCGTGACCCAGCAGCGACGAGGAGGGCCGCGATGTGGCAGCCCGAGCCCGCCTGGACGTCGTTGCGACCGGGAGGCGGAGCCTCGACGGTCGGGCTGTGGCGCGCCGAGGTGCGGGGGCGCCCGGTGGTGGTGAAGCGGCTCGAATTGACGTGGTCAACGGCTGAGGGTCGAGCGAACCCTCGGGCCCAGCGCGAGCTGAGACCGAGGGTTCGAACGAAGTGACCAGCAGGTCAGTAGACGCTGGCGCAGATCGCGTGCACCCGCAGCACCCGCGAGCCACCGCTGTGGTTCACGCCCTGTCCGAACCATGCGTTCGCCGAGGTGGTCGTGGGATTCGACGACCCCCCGTTGACGAGGACTCCGGACCGCTGCGACTGAGGAAGCTGTCCCCAGCGCTGCCGTTCGCCCACGAGGCGCCTCCACCGACGACCATCGTTCCTGTAGGGCAGACGGCTCGGGCGAGTGCGCCGCTGCCGTCGACGGCGGACGATGAGTCGACCGTCACCACGGCGTAACCGTTGATCGACGTGAAGCGACGCTGCGTGTCCGAGGACAGATCCTTCGGCTTCAGCGTTCCGTTCTTGACGTCCTTGCTCTTGATGGTGTTGTTCTTGATCTGCTTGCTGGTGATCAGCCCGCCGGCGACGGCACCGCTGGTGGATGCGATGGCCAGCACCACGACCGCTGCGATGACGGTGGCGAAGGTCGAACCAGCCCTTCCGAACAGCTTCATTGGTTCTTCTCCTAGCGATTGCTGGGCACCCCCGAAGGCCGCCCGAGAGGTAGGGCCACTTCCGTGGCCGTAAGCCTGCTAAGCCAAACGGACGGCTGTACATGGCCCGATGTGACTATGCCAATCAGGGGCGGATCCACACGGATCGGGCCTCGGGTCTGTCAGGATGAGCGTCACCAACGCGTGACCCAGCAGCGACGAGGAGGGCCGCGATGTGGCAGCCCGAGCCCGCCTGGACGTCGTTGCGACCGGGAGGCGGAGCCTCGACGGTCGGGCTGTGGCGCGCCGAGGTGCGGGGGCGCCCGGTGGTGGTGAAGCGGCTCGGACGTCCGGTTGCCGACGACCCGGTCGGGCTGTCGGACCCGACCCACGCGGGCTACTGGCGGCGCGAGGCCGAGGTGGCGCTCGACCCGGCTCTGGTTGAAGGACCTGGTCTGGTCCCGCCGGCGTTCCTGCGGGTCGACGAGGACGACGACGGTGCCACCCTCTGGTCGGAGGAGGTGGTGGCGGAGCCACCGCCGGGCCTGCTCGTCGCTCGCGCGCTCGGGAGGTTCGCGGCCGCGGCGTACCGCGAGGTCCCGTGGGCGGCGCGCCGGACGCTGACCGACCGGCTCGCGATGGCCGAGACGCGGGGAGGCTGGCCGACCCTCGCGCGAACCACGCTCGCCGACGTCGCCGACCACCTGTGGCGCAGGCGCGGGCACTGGCTGGCTGAGTACGCCGCCGCGCCCGCCGGCCGTCTGCACGGGGACGCGGTGCCCGCCAACTTCCTGGCCACGAGCCGCGGCGACGTCGTCGCGGTGGACTGGCAGGGATTCGGGATCGGCCCCGTCGGCACCGACCTCGGCTACTACGCGCTCTCGACCCGGGAGGACTTCGAGGTGCTCCTCGACGCCTTCCTCGACGGAGTTCGCGACGCCCGCGGGCCAGCAGATCGCGTCGACGAGGCGAGCATCCGGACCGCGGCGACGGTGATGTGCATCTACTCCGCGATCAGCCGGGCCGAGTGGGCACTGTCCCGGGTGGCGCCGGGCGAGGGCGCGCTGCACGGCAAGTTCAAGCACCCGAGCGTCGCGCCGTACCTCCGGGCGTTGCAGCGGCAGCTGCCGCAGGTCGAGGCCCTGCTCGACTGAGTGCTGGTCAGCGGCCGACGACGTCGCGCCGACGCGCCTCCCACTTGTCCGCGAGTGCGCTCATCTCCTCGTTGATGAACGCCATGAACTCGCGGGTGACCTGGATCCGCTGATGAGGCGGAGTGCCGGGAGCAACCGACGCCAGGCCTTCGGTGAGGGCCGCGATCATCGGCGCGTAGACCTGGTCGCGGCGCAGGAGCGCGGCGTGCCAGGTGTCGTCCTCCACGACGTAGACGTCGCGGCGCGAGCCGCGCACACGCTCCCGACGGAGCATCTGGATCTGCTCGAGGTATCTCACCGCCCCCGAGATCGAGGCCGGGCTCACGTGCAGCGCCTCCACGAGCTCAGCAGAGGTCATCCGCCCGTCGTCGTCGACGAGCAGGGCGGAGAAGACCAGCGACGGGACCCGCGCGAGGCCGGCCTGGTGGAGGGCACTGGCCATCCGGTCCACGAAGCCCTGCCTGGAGGTCGCCACACGAGAACACTAATAGGTTTCAGAAGATTCTGAAAGTTGCAGTACGGTGGAGCCATGCAGAACGGTCCCGTCCCGGTCATCACGGTCCGAGGTCTGGTGAAGCGCTTCGGCACGGTGCGCGCGCTCGACGAGCTCGACCTCGAGGTCGGTCCAGGGGAGGTGCACGGCTTCCTCGGACCGAACGGTGCCGGCAAGTCGACGACCATCCGGTCCTTGCTCGGCCTGCTCAGGACCGAGAGCGGGACGGCGCGGGTGTTCGGTCTCGACCCGTGGCGGGACGCGGTCGCGATCCACCGGCGGCTCGCCTACGTCCCCGGCGACGTGGCGTTGTGGCCGAACCTCACGGGAGGCGAGACCATCGACATGCTGCTCCGGATGCGGGGCGGCGACCCCGCGCAATCGCGGCGCGACGAGCTCCTCGAGCGGTTCGACCTCGACCCGACCAAGAAGGGCCGGGCGTACTCCAAGGGCAACCGTCAGAAGGTGGCCCTGGTGGCGGCGTTCGCCACCGACTCCGAGCTGCTGATCCTCGACGAGCCGACCTCCGGTCTCGACCCGCTGATGGAGCAGGTCTTCAACGAGTGCCTCGCCGACCACACCGCGCGCGGCGCGACGGTGCTGCTTTCGAGCCACATCCTGAGCGAGGTGGAACGGCTCGCGAACCGAGTCACGATCATCCGGGCGGGCAAGGCGGTCGAGACCGGCACGCTGCACGAGATGCGGCACCTGCACCGCAACCGGATCCAGGCGGTGGTCACGGGCGGCGTGCCAGACCTCGCCGGCATTCCCGGCGTCCACGACGTCACCGTGGACGGCCAGGAGGTGACCTGCAGCGTCGATCCCGAGGGGCTGCCACAGGTGCTGGCCGCTCTCACCGCAGCCGGGGTGAAGGAGCTCACCAGCACACCTCCGACGCTCGAGGAGCTGTTCCTCGACGTGTACCGGCCCGAGCCTGCGGCTGTGCCCCGATGAGTGCGGTGGTCGCGCCCTTCCTGCGTCGCGAGGCCGGCGTCGGTCACCTGGTCCGGCTCGCGATCCGGCGCGATCGGGTGATGGTGCCGCTCTGGACGGCCGTGTTGGTCCTGGTCTGCTACGCCTCGGCCGCAGCGACCTCGGCGCTCTACGCGACCGAGGCCGACCTGGTGAGGGCCGCCCGGGCGATCAACGGAAGCGCCGGGATAGTGGCCCTCTACGGCCCCATCCTCGACGTGCACAGCAAGGGCGAGGTCGCGATGACCAAGATGACCGTCCTGTACTCGGTCTTCGCCGCACTCATGTTTCTGTTCGTCGTACGCCGGCACACCCGCCTCGAGGAGGAGGACGGCCAGTCCGAGCTGCTCGGCGGAACCGCGATCACCCGGGATGCCCCGCTCACGGCGGCGATCCGGTTCGGATTCGCCGTGGCTCTCGTCCTGGGTCTCCTCGTTGCGCTGGCGAACGTGGCCGGGGGCCTGCCCGTGGAGGGCTCACTGGCGTTCGGCGCGGCCTGGGCCGGCGTCGGTCTGGTCGCCACCGGCATCACAGCCGTGGCTTGCCAGGTCTCGGCCAGCTCGCGGACCTGTGCCGCGATCGGTGCGGTCGTGATCGGCGTCCTGTACGCACTGCGGGCGGTCGGCGACACCACCGCAGTCTCCGTGCTGAGCTGGCTCACGCCGTTCGGGTGGAACACCCAGCTGCGCGCCTACAGCGACCCACGCTGGTGGATCCTGCTCCTGTACGTCGGCACGGCGCTCGTGCTCGTCGGCGCGGCCCGGGCGCTCAGCGACCGCCGCGACCTCGGGTCGGGCCTGGTGGCGTCGCGGCCCGGACCGGCGAACGGCTCCCCGCGCCTTTCCGATGCGGTCACCCTGGCCATCCGGGTGCACACGCCGATGGTGATCGGCTGGACCGTAGCGGTCGCGGTGATGGGGGCGGTGTTCGGGGCGATCAGCCCGAGCTTCGACAAGCTGGACTCCCAGAACCTGGAGGACCTGATGCGCCGCATCGGCGGCGAAGGAGCGTTCCGCGACGCCCTCCTCGGTGCGGTGGTGTCGATGACCGGGCTGATCGTGACCTGCTTCGCAGTGGCGGTCGTCGGGCACGGCGGCACCGACGAGCACGACGGTCGGACCGAGCAGGTGCTGGCGACCGCGACATCGCGGTCGCGCGCGTTCGTCGCGACGCTGGTCGTCGGGGTCCTCGGCGCCACCTGGTTGCTTCTGGTCGCCGGTGTCGCACTGGCACTCGGCGTCGGCAAACCGGGTGCCGATCCTGGGGGCGACCACTCCTCCGGTCGGCTGGTCGGCTCCACCCTCGCCCAGGCGCCGGCGATGTGGACGGTGGTGGCGCTGGCCGTGCTGTTGTTCGCGTGGCGCAGCCGGTGGGCGGTTGCCGGCTGGGGGGTGGTGGTGGTGTTCGCCACGCTCGGCCAGGTCGGCGAGCTGCTCGGGCTGCCGCACTGGGTGCTCGACCTGGCGCCGTACAGCCACGCTCCGCGGATGCCCCTCGAGGACTTCCGGCCCGGACCGGCAGCCGTGCTCAGCCTGATCGCGGCTGCGCTACTGGCCCTCTCGTGGCTGCGCTACCGGTCGCGCGACATCGGCTAGCCGCACTCGACGCCATCATCGGCATGCTGCCGGACCGGCAGGGTTGGGTCAGTCGGGAGGCGCGCCGTCGGACAGGTACGGCAGCCACTCCGGTACGCCGGCGGCGAACTCGCGCTCGCCGAGCCCGCCGGCGCCCTCCGGGACGCGGCCGAGCACGGACACTCCGGTCAGGATCGGCAGGTCCAGCAGGTTCTGCTCCGCCGCGAGGTCGGGGACCAGTGGCCAGGAGCCGATGACGACGCCGTGGACGTGCAGCTTGCGCTGCTGGATCGCCTGGACCGTGAGCGCGGTGTGGTTGAGCGTGCCGAGCCCGGCGCGGGCGACCACGACGAAGCCCGCGTGCCGGCCGAACGCGGTCAGCGACTGCGCCAGGTCGAGGAGGTTCCAGTGCATCCCGACGTGGACGAGGACGCCGCCGGCTCCCTCGACGAGAACGTCGTGGTCCTCGGCGGCGGCGAGGACGGCATCGCGCTGCGCGGCGAGGCCGGGGAGCGTGACTCCCTCGAGGCGGGCCGCGGTGTCGGGGGCCAGCGGCTCGCGCAGCCGGACGCCTTCGTGGCCCGCGACGTCACCCGCGAGCCGGCGGACCTCGTCGAGGTCGCCGGGCTCGTCCGGCGCTCACGCCGGTCTGCGCCGGCTTCACGACGTACGGCGTGCGCCCGGCGTCGCGCAGGGCCACCGCGAGCGCCGCGGTGGCGACGGTCTTGCCGACACCGGTGTCGGTGCCGGTGACGAACCAGATGTCGGTCACCCCAGCAAGCCCTCGATCACCGCGGCAGGCCCGGGAGACGTCGTCGTCGGTGAGGTGGGCGTGGGCGGTGAGCCGCAGCCGTGAGATCCCGTCCGGGGTCGACGGCGGACGGAAGCACCCGATCCGGACGCCCTGCCCGGCAGCCGTGCGCGACGGCGTCGACGGCCTCCCGTGGTCCGGGCATCGCGATCGCGAGGACCGCGCCGGCCGGCTCGGGGACGCCGCACGGCCTTGGCAAGGGCGGCCGCGACGCGATGGACCCGGTCGACGCGGTCGGGCTCCTCGACGACCAGCGCGAGCGCGGCGGCCGCCGCCCCGGCAGCGGCGGGGGCGAGGCCGGTGTCGTAGATGAACGGACGGGCGGTGTTGACCAGGTGCTCGCGCACGGCCGGAGCTGCCAGGACGGCGCCGCCCTGGGAGCCGAGGGACTTGCTCAGCGTGAGGGTGCCGACCACGTGGTCCGCGTCGGCGAGGCCGGCCTCGTGCGAGCAGGCCGCGGCCACCGACGCCGCTGACGCCGAGGGCGTGGGCCTCGTCGGCGACGAGGACGGCGTCGTGGCGTCGGCAGACCTCGGCGAGCTCGGCGACCGGTGCGGCGTCGCCGAGCACCGAGTAGATCGACTCGACCAGGACGAGGGCGCGCGGTCTGGGTGCGACTCGCGAGGGCGCGCTCGACGGCGCCGACGTCGTTGTGCGGGACGACGCTGACCGTCGCCGCGCGACAGCCGGCAGGCGTCGATCATCGAGGCGTGCACGTGGGCGTCGGAGACGATCAGCGTGTCTGCGTCGGCGAGGGCGGAGACCACCGCGAGGTTCGCGTGGTAGCCGGTCGAGAGCACCAGCGCGGTCGGGAAGCCGGTGAACGTCGGCGAGGGCGCGCTCGAGGTCGCTCGTGGATCGGAGCGTGCCGGTGACCAGCCGGGAGGCGCCGGCGCCCGCGCCGTACCGGGTCGCCGCGTCGATCGCCGCCGCGACCACGCGCGGATCGCGGGCCAGCCCGAGGTAGTCGTTGCCGGCGAGGTCGATCATCGGCTCGCCAGGTCCGGCACGTCGCTGGCGAAGAGGCGGCGGGTCAGGCCGGCCGCTTCCCGCGCCGCGGCCCGCTCGGCCAGCCAGTCGGCGAAGGCGCTCATCGCGTGCACCTCCTCGACCGCACCGACCATCGCGTCGGTGATCGTGGCCAGGTCGTCGTCGGCGTGCTGACGTACGGCGGCATCGTGTAGACGAGGTTGCGGAACGGGCGCACCCACACGCCGCGGTCGAGGGCCGCGCTCGGTGACGGCGGCGCACGTCGACCGGCCGGTCGAGCTCGATCACGCCGACCGCGCCGAGGATGCGGACGTCGCGCACGCAGGCCAGGTCGCGTGCCGGGGCCAGGCCCGTCCGCGAGCGCGCGAGCTGATCCGGTCGATCGTGTGGACCGCGTCGTAGGACGCCGAGCAGGTCCAGGCTCGCCGAGGCCACCGCGCAGGCGAGCGGGTTGGCCATGAACGTCGGGCCGTGCATCATCGCGCCGGCCGGGCTGGCGTCGACCGCGGCCGCGACCTCGGCGGTGGTCAGCACCGCCGCCAGGGTGAGGTAGCCGCCGGTGAGCGCCTTGCCGACGCAGAGGATGTCGGGAGTCACGCCGCACAGTGGTCGGCGGCCCACGGCTGCGCCGGTGCGCCAGAAGCCGGTGGCGATCTCGTCGAAGATCACCAGCGCGCCGTGGGCGCGGGCCAGAGCGGCCAGGTGCCGGACCGCGGCGGGGTGGTAGACGTGCATGCCGCCGGCGCCCTGGAGCACCGGCTCGACGATGACCGCGGCGATCTCGTGTGCGTGCTGCTCGTAGAGCGCGGTGGTCGCCGCCTTCCAGTCGTCGAGCGGCGCGTCGGACAGTTCAGCGATCGCGGGCGGGCGGTCGGCGAAGACGTGCTCGGGGGAGCAGGCCGGCGTACATCGCGTGCATGCCGCCCTCGGGGTCGGTGACGCTCATCGGGGAGAACGTGTCGCCGTGGTAGCCGCCGCGGATCGTGAAGAACCTGGTGCGGGTCAGTCCGTCGCGCGGCGTGCGCCTGCCAGGCCATCTTCATCGCGACCTCGACCGACACCGAGCCGGAGTCGGCGAAGAAGACCTTGTCCAGGCCTGCGCCGGGGGCAAGGTCGATCAGCTGCGCTGCCGAGGCGAGCCGCCGGCTCGTGGGTCAGCCCGCCGAACATGACGTGGCTCATCCGGCCGAGCTGGTCGCGGACGGCCGCATCCAGCTCCGGTACGGCGTACCCGTGGATCGCGCACCACCACGACGACATCGCGTCGACGACCTCGACCACGTGGTCACCGACGGCGCAGCCGGAGCCGGACCCCGGACGCGGACTCGACCGGGTACACCGCGCCCGGGGAGGTCATCGAGGAGTACGGGTGCCACAGGTGGTCGCGGTCGAAGTCGAGCAGGTCCGGCGTCACCGGTGGTTGAGGTGCGAGCGCAGCGAGCCTTGAGACCTCCGGACTCATGAGGACGAAAACCCTCCGTGCTCGACGCAGCGCGCTGTCCACGAGGTCGGAGTCACCTGGACCACCATCCGGCGGTGGCACTGCGTGCAGTACCGCGGCGGCTCCATCCGCAGGCGCTCGGCACAGGCGTCGTGCCCGGCGTCGTCGAGAGGCTCGCCGCAGTGCCCGCAGTACACGGCGTCCACCACAGAGCTCATCTCCCGGACTCACTCTCGGGCTCACAGGCTGCTGCTGAGCGCCTTGATCGGCATCTTGAGGTCCTCGAGCAGCGCGAGGTCCTCGGCCGGGTCGCGGCCCAGCGTGGTCAGGTAGTTGCCCACGATCACGGCGTTGATGCCGCCGAGCAGGCCGTCGCGGGTGCCGAGGTCGCCGAGGGTGAGCTCGCGGCCACCGGCGTACCGCAGGATCGTGCGCGGCAGCGCCAGCCGGAACGCCGCGATCGTGCGCAGCGCCTCGGTGCTCTCCATCAGCGGCAGGTCGCCGAACGGCGTGCCCGGGCGGGGGTTGAGGAAGTTCAGCGGCACCTCGTCGGGCTGCAGCTCGCCGAGCTGGGCGGCGAGCTCGGCGCGCTGCTCGACGCTCTCGCCCATCCCGACCAGGCAGCCGCAGCACAGCTCCATCCCGGACTCCCGCACCATCAGGCAGGTGTCCCAGCGCTCCTCCCAGGAGTGCGTGGTGACCACCTGGGGGAAGTAGGAGCGAGCGGCCTCGAGGTTGTGGTTGTAGCGGTGCACGCCCATCTCGACGAGCTGGTCGACCTGGTCCTGGCTGAGCATGCCCAGCGACGCCGCGACCTCGATGTCGACGGCCTCCTTGATCGCCTTCACCCCGTCGCGCATCTGCGACATCAGTCGCTCGTCGGGGCCGCGGACGGCGGCGACGATGCAGAACTCGCTCGCCCCGGTCGCGGCGGTCTGCTCGGCGGCCTTGACCAGCTCGGGGATGTTCAGCCAGACCGAGCGCACCGGTGAGGTGAACTGGCCGGACTGGGAGCAGAAGTGGCAGTCCTCCGGGCAGCCGCCGGTCTTGATCGAGACGATGCCCTCGACCTCGACCTCGGGCCCGCACCACTTCATCCGCACCTCGTGCGCGAGCGCGAGCAGGTCCGGCAGCGCCTCGTCACCGGTGCGCATGACCCGCAGGATCTGTGCCTCGTCGAGCGGTACGCCGCGCTCGAGCACCTGCTCGCGGGCGATCGCCAGGATGTCGTCGTCCCCGGCGGTTGAGCCTGTCGAAACCTCGGCGGCGGTGGTCATCGGTCTCCTCGCGTGACGGTGTGCCTCAGAGGGCCCCGGCGGCGAAGGTGTTGCACGCCTCGAGCGAGCCCTCGTTCAGACCCACATTGAACCAGTGGACGCGTTCCTTCGATGACCCGTGGGTCCATGCCTCAGGATTCACCCGCCCGCCCGACTCCTTCTGGATCCGGTCGTCCCCGACCGCCTGGGCCGCGTCGATCGCGCGGGCAATGTCGTCCTTGGTGAGTTCCTCGATGATCGGGTTCTTGCCGGCGCCGTCGACGCCTGGGCGTCCTTGGCCCACATGCCGGCCAGGCAGTCCGCCATCAGCTCGGCCTTCACCGAGTCGCTCTTCGGTCCCTGCTGGGTGCGGATCTGCCCGAGGATGCCCAGCATGTCCTCGACGTGGTGGCCGTACTCATGGGCGATGACGTAGGCGAGCGCGAACGGCCCGCCCTTCGCGCCGAGCTGGCCCTGGAGCATGTCCTGCATGAAGCTGGTGTCGATGTAGACCAGCTTGTCGTTCGGGCAGTAGAACGGGCCCATCTGCGAGCTCGCGACCCCGCACCCGGAGTTGGTCTGACCGGAGTACTTCACGGTCCGGATGTCCTGGTACTGCTCTCCGTGCTGCTGCTCGTAGGCCTGGGCCCAGTAGTTCTGCACCGAGTTGGTGATCAGGTTGATCGCGCAAGCTTCCGAGGCGTTCGCGTCGGCGCCGGTGTTGCAGTTGCTCGTCGTGCCGGTCGTGTCGTTGCTGCTGCTGCCGGTGCCGGGCACGATGTTGTTGCCGGCGCAGGTCTGCAGGACGACGTACAGCAAGATGACCACGATCGTGCCGACGCCTATCTTGCCACCGCCGCCGCTGGGGATCGGCAGCCGCATGCCGCCTCCGCCGAGCCCGCCACCCAGTCCTCCGCCGAGTCCTCCGCCCCCGCCCCGCTCTTCGACCTGGCTGTTGTCGACGCGAGCCTTCGGGTTGAACCGCATGGTCGCCACCTTCCCGTCAGTGCCGCACCCGTACCCGAACCGGTGGCCGGGGACTCGTACACTATTCCCTCCGTGATCACCGCCCATCGACTCGAAGTCCGCGCCGGCGCTCGTCTGCTGATGCAGGACGTGTCGTTCCGGGTCGCGAAGGGCGACAAGATCGGGCTCGTCGGTCGCAACGGCGCCGGCAAGACCACGCTGACCCGCATCCTGGCGGGCGAGGGCCTCCCGGCAGCCGGGTCGGTGTCGAGCTCAGGCACGCTCGGCTACCTGCCCCAGGACCCGCGCACCGGCGATCCCGAGGTGCTCGCGCGAGACCGGATCCTGTCGGCACGCGGGCTGGACTCAGCCGTACGCCGGCTCCGCGAGGCCGAGCAGCAGATGGCGTCCGAGGACCCCGAGACCCGCCTCCTCGGGATGAAGCGCTACGAGAGCGCCGACGCGGCCTTCCACGCGGCGGGGGGTTACTCCGCAGAGGCGGAGGCCGCCCAGATCGCCTCCGGGCTCGGCATCGAGGACCGGATCCTCGCCCAGCCGTTGAAGACGTTGTCCGGCGGCCAGCGCCGGCGGGTGGAGCTGGCCCGGATCATCTTCTCGGGCGCAGACATCATGCTGCTCGACGAGCCGACTAACCACCTCGACGCCGACTCGATCGTGTGGCTTCGCGAGTTCCTGCGCACCTTCAGCGGCGGCCTGGTCGTGATCAGCCACGACGTCGAGCTGCTCGAGGCGTGCGTGAACAAGGTCCTGCACCTCGACGCCAACCGCGCCCAGGTCGACGTCTACAACATGACCTGGAAGAACTACCTCCAGCAGCGCGAGAACGACGAGCACCGGCGCAAGCGCGAGCGAGTCAATGCCGAGCGCACCGCTGAGACGCTGCTCGCCCAGGCGAACAAGATGCGTGCCAAGGCCACCAAGGCGAAGGCGGCGCAGTCGATGATCAAGCGCGCGGAGAAGATGCTCGACGGCCTCGAGGGCGAGCGGCGTGCGGACAAGGTCGCGCGGATCACGTTCCCCGAGCCGGCCCCGTGCGGCAAGACGCCGCTGACGGCCGAGGAGCTGTCGCGCTCGTACGGATCGCTCGAGGTGTTCACCGACGTCGACCTGGCGATCGACAAGGGCAGCCGGGTGGTGGTCCTCGGTCTCAATGGCGCGGGCAAGACCACCCTGCTCCGGATCCTCGCGGGCATCGACACGCCGGACACCGGCACCGTCGTCCCCGGCCACGGACTGAAGGTCGGCTACTACGCCCAGGAGCACGAGACGCTGGACGTGTCGCGCACGGTGCTGGAGAACATGCGCACGGCCGCTCCGCAGCTCTCCGACTCCGAAGCCAGGTCCGTGCTCGGGTCGTTCCTGTTCAGCGGCGACGACGCCATGAAGCCCGCCCGGGTGCTCTCGGGCGGGGAGAAGACCCGGCTCGCGCTCGCGATCCTGGTGGTCTCCTCGGCCAACGTGCTGCTGCTCGACGAGCCGACCAACAACCTCGACCCCGCCTCGCGCGGCCGAGGTGCTGGCCGCGATCCGGTCCTACCCGGGCGCGATCGTGCTGGTCACCCACGACGAAGGGGCCGTGCACGCGCTGGAGCCCGACCGCGTGCTGCATCCTGCCCGACGGGGTCGAGGACCTCTGGAACGCGGAGTACGCCGATCTGGTGTCCCTGGCCTGACAGTAGCCGTCGGCGCCATGACTTCCGGTCTCCCTGATGCCGCGTCGCTTCAGCGTGCCCGTCTTGCGCTCGGGATCGACGGTGCGGTCGCGACGATCACCCTGAGCTGCCCCGAGCGGCGCAACTCCCAGACGCCTGCGATGTGGCACGCACTGGACGCGATCGGCGCGGCTCTGCCCGAGGAGGTGCGGGTCGTGGTGCTGAAGGGGGCCGGGGCGTGCGTTCTCGGCCGGCCTCGACGTCGGGCTGCTGTCCGCGCGAGGGTCTCGAGGGGGAGGAGTCGGTCGGCCGAGCTCATGCATGGCAGCGACGAGCAGATCCTGGCGGCCATCGACGGCTACCAGCGTGGGTTCACCTGGCTGCGTGACCCGCGGATCGTGTCGGTCGCCCAGGTGCACGGTCACGCGATCGGGGCGGGTTCCAGCTCGCCCTCGCGTGCGACCTGCGGGTGGTCGCCGACGACGCCACGTTCTGCATGAAGGAGCCGGCGCTGGGCCTGGTGCCGGACCTGGCGGGAACAAAGCCCCTGGTCGAGATTGTTGGGCTATTCACGGGCGCTGGAGATCTGCGCCACGGCGCGATTCGTCTCGGCGGACGAGGCCCGCGATCTCGGGCTCGCGACAGCCGTCGTACCGAGGGGCGAGCTGGACGCGACGACCGCAGACCTCGCCGCAGGCGATCCTGGCCAACGCGAGCGGAGCGGTGCGGGAGACCAAGGCACTGCTCCAGTCCGCGGCGGACCTCGATCTCGATCGGCAGCGACTGCGGGAGCGGCAGGCACAGGTTCGCCGGTTCCGGGAGCTCGCCGGATGACACCAGCCCAATGGCACGCAGCGCCAATGACATCAGCCCACTGACATCAGGCTGGACCGACTGAGAGAGGGGAGTGCAGATGAGCGCGATGACCCCATGGGCGCAGCGATGCGATCGCTGCGCACCGACCCGTCGGTGGTCGACCAGAAGCTCACCCGGCGCACGGTGAAGCGGGTCGTCGGGTTCGCGCGGCCGCAGAGCGCGCTGCTCGACCGCCTTCGTCGCCCTGGTGGTCGTCGACGCCGCCCTGGTGGTGGTCACCCCGTTGCTGGTCAAGGCGACTTCTCGACAACGGCATCAAGCGGGGCGACGGCCGTCTGGTGACCGTTGTCGCGCTCGGGATGGTGGGCGTCGCGCTCTTCGACGCCGCGCTCGGTGTGGCCAGCGGCTACCTGTCGTCGCGCATCGGCGAGAACCTCATCTTCGACCTGCGCACGAAGGTCTTCGGCCACGTGCAGCGGATGTCGCTCGCGTTCTTCACCCGCACCCAGACCGGCGCGCTCGTGTCGCGTCTCAACAACGACGTGATCGGCGCCCAGCGCGCGTTCACCTCGACCCTGTCCAGCACGGTGTCGAACGCGATCTCGGTGGTCGTCGTGGGTGTCGCGATGGTCGTGCTGTCGCTGGCAGATCACGCTGGCGTGCCTCGCACTCTTCCCGCTGCTGCTGCTCGCCTCGCGCTGGGTGGGCCGCCAGATCAGTGGACTGACCCGGGCCCAGATGAACGGCAACGCCGACCTCGGCAACCTGATGACGGAGCGCTTCAACGTCGGCGGCGCCCTGCTGCTCAAGCTGTTCGGCCGCCGCGAGGACGAGGACGCGCGGTACGCCGAGAAGGCCGGCGTCGTCCGCGACCTCGGTATCAGGATCTCGCTGGTCACCCGGATCTTCGCGGCCACGATGATGCTGATCCCGGCGCTCGCGACCGCACTCGTGTGGGGCATCGGCGGACACCTGGTGATCGACTCCACCCTGACGATCGGCACCCTCACCGCACTGGCGACCCTCCTGCTGCGACTCCTCGGGCCGCTCCAGGGGCTCTCCAACGTCCGGATCGACGTGATGACCGCGCTGGTCAGCTTCGATCGCGTCTTCGAGGTCCTCGACCTGCCTTCGACCGTCCAGGAGAAGGCCGGTGCCGTCGACCTGCCGGCACCGGCGCGGCACGGCTTGAGTTCGAGCACGTGGCGTTCACCTACCCGCGTGCCGACGAGGTGTCGCTGGCGAGCCTGGAGACGGTCGCGCGCATCGAGAGTCGCGACCACGGCGAGGTGCTGCACGACGTCACCTTCACCGCCGAGCCCGGGCAGATGATCGCACTCGTCGGGCCGTCCGGCGCCGGCAAGACGACGATCACCCACCTGGTCGCCCGGCTCTACGACGTCACGTCCGGGAGCGTCCGGGTCGACGACCACGACGTGCGCGAGGTGACCCTGCAGTCGCTCGAGGACGCTGTCGGCTACGTCACCCAGGACGCGCACATGTTCCACGACACGATCCGGGAGAACCTCCGCTACGCCCGGCCGGCCTCGACCGACGAGGAGATCTGGTCGGCCCTCGAGGCCGCCCAGATCGCGCAGGTGGTCCACGCGATGCCCGACGGCCTCGACACGGTCGTCGGCGACCGCGGCTACCGGCTTTCCGGTGGTGAGCGGCAGCGGCTCGCGATCGCGCGGCTGCTGCTCAAGGCACCGCGGATCGTCGTACTCGACGAGGCGACCGCCCATCTGGACTCCGAGTCCGAGTACGCCGTCCAGCGTGCCCTGGACACCGCTCTGGAGGGCCGCACCTCGCTGGTCATCGCCCACCGGCTCTCGACCGTGCGCAACGCCGACCAGATCCTCGTGGTCGAGGACGGCCGGATCGTCCAGCGCGGCACCCATCAGCAGCTGCTCCTCGAGGGCGGCACCTACGCCGACCTGTACGCGACGCAGTTCCGCGAGGCGCCGACCGGCCGACGCGGAGGCCTCGTCGAGCGAGGTCCTGCGATCGACGCTGGACGGCCAGGTCTTCCTCGTCACCGGAGCCAGCCGCGGTCTCGGCTTCGCCACTGCCCGGCTCCTGGTCGCAGAGGGTGCCCGCGTGGTCATCACCGGGCGCCACCAGGACGGCGTCGACCGAGCGGTCGCGGAGCTCGGCGCAGCCGCGCTCGGGGTGGCGGCGGACAACGCCGATCCCGGGTCGGCACGGGCGGCTGTCGACGCGGCGCTCGGCGCCTGGGGCAGACTGGACGGTGCCCTGATATCCGTCGGCGGTCCGCCCACCGGCACCCTCATGGAGACTGCGGACGAGATCTGGGCCGCGGCCTTCGAGTCGGTGTTCGTCGGTGCACTCCGGATCGCCCGTGCCGTCGCCGCTGCCATCGACGGTCCGGGCTCGATCGCCTTCGTGCTGTCGAGCTCGGTCCGGGAGCCGCTGGCCAACCTCGCGGTGTCGAACGGTCTCCGGCCCGGCCTCGCGATGGCGGCCAAGACGCTCGCCGACGAGCTCGGACCGCGCGATGTCCGGGTCAACGGCCTGATGCCGGGCCGGATCGGCACCGAGCGGGTCGGCGAGCTCGACGCGGCCACCGGTGACGCAGAGGCCGCGCGCGCCCGTGCGATCGAGCGGATCCCGCTGGGTCGCTACGGAGATCCGGCGGAGTTCGCGGCGGCGGCAGTGTTCCTGCTCAGCCCGCTGTCGTCATTCGTCACCGGGGCGATGCTGCCCGTCGACGGTGGCATGGTGCGATCGCTCTGAGCTCGAGGGCCCTGCTGGCACCGCGGCCGCGTCGCTGCGCTCCTCCTGCGCACGACGCCACTCGTCGTACGCGAGGTAGCCGAAGCCGAAGATCGCCAGTGCGCCGAAGAACCACCACTGCAGCCCGTAGAAGAAGTGCGGCCCCTCGCTGGTGTCGTCGGGGAGCTCGATCGGCGCCCAGCGCCTTGGCCGGAGCCGGGCGTCTCGGTGTGCAGGTCCAGGAAACCGCCGTACAGCGGGTAGGGGACGACCTTGGCGGCCGCCGTGCTCGAGACCGCCCGAGCCGCCAGGTCGGTGATTTCGGTCGACCCGCCGGAGCCGTCGAGGCGGACCCAGCCGGTCACCGTGACGTCGCCGGTGGTGGCGCGGGGCAGGTCGGGCCGGGCGTTGCCGACGTTCCCGGTCGCCAGCCAGCCGCGGTCGACGAGGACGGCGGCACCGTCGGCGTGCGGAGGGGAGTGACCACGTCGACGCCCGGGCCCGCCGTCGCGGGTCTGGTACTTGAGCACGATCGAGTGGGCGTCGTCCCAGCGTCCCGTGCGCGACCACCTTGCGCCACTCGTGCTCATCCGACGGCTGCCTGCCGGCGGCCATCAGGTCGTCGAGCGGCACCGGGGCCGCGTCGAGGTTGCGTGCGACCAGGCGGTTCTCGGCCCGTCGATCGTCGAGCCGGTGGAACTGCCACTGACCGAGCAGGTCGCTAGCCAGGCAAGGCGCGCGACGACCACGGCGAACAGGACCCATCGACGGGTGAACAGGAACCTCACCGCGGGCGAGCGTCACGACCCGGAGCCGCTCGTGCGCAGCGGAGCGTCCGGAGCGGAGCGACGATCGGCCGCGCACCTTCGACGTAGGCTGTGCAGGGTGAGCATGCTGCCGCTCGCCGACAAGTCACGGTCGGATCGCCACCGATCTGCGGGTCTCCCTGACCGACCGGTGCAACCTGCGCTGCAGCTACTGCATGCCGGCCGAGGGCCTCGACTGGCTGCCGCACGAGCAGGCGCTCACCGACGACGAGGTCGTCCGTCTGATCCGGATCGGGGTCGAGCGGCTCGGGATCACCGAGGTCCGGTTCACCGGGGGCGAGCCGCTGCTGCGCCGGGGCCTGGTGGACATCGTACGGCGGACCAAGGCAGCTCCGGCCCGCCCCGGAGGTCGTCGCTGACCACCAACGCCCTCGGACTCGGCCGCGCGGCGCGGCGCCCTGGCGCGACGCCGGGCTCGACCGGGTCAACGTCAGCCTCGACACCGTCCGCCGCGACGACTTCGCCCGGATCACCCTGCGCGACCGGTTCGACGACGTGATCGCGGGCCTCGCAGCCGCCCGCGAGGCGGGGCTGCAGCCGGTCAAGGTCAACGCCGTGCTGCTGCGCGGCATCAACGACGACCAGGCCCCGAGCTGCTCCGGTGGTGCCTCGAGCACGGGCTACCACCTGCGCTTCATCGAGCAGATGCCGCTGGACGCCGCAGCACGGCTGGACGCGCGGCACGATGGTCACCGCCGACGAGATCCTCGCCGGCCTCGAGCGCGAGTTCACCCTGACCCAGGCGCGCGAGCCGCGCGGGAGCGCGCCGGCCGAGGAGTTCCTCGTCGACGGCGGACCGTTCACGGTCGGAGTGATCGCGTCGGTGACCCGGCCGTTCTGCGGCGACTGCAACCGGGTCCGGCTCACCGCCGACGGGCAGATCCGCAACTGCCTGTTCGCGCGCGAGGAGTCCGACCTGCGCACTCCGCTGCGATCAGGTGCCTCCGACGAGGAGATCGCCGAGCGCTGGGTTGCCGCGATGTCCGCGAAGCTCCCGGGTCACGGCATCGACGACCCGACGTTCCTCCAGCCGACCCGCCCGATGTCGGCCATCGGCGGCTGAAGGACCGGGACGCCGTCCTGGGCGTCAGGCTTCGTGGGGCACGACCTCGCGGAGGAACGAGCGAGCGGTGAGGAAGTCGCCGAGGGACACCTTGTGGTCCTCGCACGCGAGCCAGGTCTTGCGGCGGTCAGGCGTGTGCAGCCGGGGGTTGTTCCAGCGCAGTTCCCAGGTCGCGGGTGCGGTGCAGCCCTTCGCCGAGCAGACGTCGGTCACACGGGTCTCCGGATTGCTGGCCGCACGGAGCCGAGGACTCCCGGAGAGAAGGCGGTGCCGGACGACCTTGGGGGTAAATCGCCCGGCACCTGGACCAGCCGCCCGGGGGACGGCAGGCCGATCCGCTCTGATTGTCCCACGTCAAGCCTTCCTTCGCCCGGGTCCTTGGTCAGGATCTGTCACGGTTCGGGGCCGGCACCGAGCTCGGGGCGAGTCTGGCCCGGACCCGTCAGCGGGGTGCCCTCGACGCGCGGGCTCGCGCTGTTGGCCATCACCACCGCGACGTAGGGGAGCACGAACGCGGCGGCGACCAGCACCCAGCGGAACCAGCCGGGCCCGACCACGACCGCGGCGACGAAGCACGCCGTGCGGATGCCCATCGAGATCATGTAGCGCTTCTGGCGGTGGGCGATGTCCTGCCCGGGAGTCTCAGGCGCGGTGGTGATCCGGACGACGTCCGTCCGGGGTGTCCTCCGCAGCGCGGCCATCTCTGGATCGTACGTCGCGCCGCGCGCGCACCCACGCGTGGCATCCTTGGCTCATGTCGAACCGCACCTATCGCGTGACCGAGATCGTCGGAACCTCCCCGGAAGGCATCGACCAGGCCGTCCGCAACGGCGTCGAGCGGGCCGCCAGGACGCTGCGCCACCTGGACTGGTTCGAGGTGACCCAGGTCCGCGGCCAGGTGAAGGACGGGACCGTCGAGCACTTCCAGGTCGGCATCAAGGTCGGCTTCCGTCTCGAGGACGATTGAGGGCGCCGATACGCAGCCCCTCGGCGCCCTCAATTACGCCTACTGCCAAGTAATCAATAGCGTCGCCGCGTGAGCAGATCAGTCCTCGTCACCGGTGGCAACCGTGGCATCGGCCGGGCCATCGCCGAGGCGTTCCTCGCCCAGGGCGACCAGGTGGCCGTGACCAGCCGCTCCGGTGAGGCTCCCGAAGGCGCGTTCGCGGTGCCCTGCGAGATCACCGACAGCGCGTCGGTCGACGCAGCGTTCACCGCTGTCGAGGAGCACCAGGGACCGATCGAGGTGCTGGTCGCGAACGCCGGCATCACCCGCGACACCCTGCTGCTACGGATGTCGGACGACGACTGGTCGCAGGTGATCGACACCAATCTCTCCGGGTCCTTCCGGGTAGCGAAGCGTGCGGCCAAGGGGATGCTGCGGCTGCGACGCGGCCGGATCATCTTCGTCTCCAGCGTGGTCGGGCTGCTCGGATCGCCGGGCCAGGTGAACTACGCCGCGTCGAAGTCCGGCCTGGTCGGGATGGCCCGGTCGATCGCCCGCGAGCTCGGCAGCCGCTCGATCACGGCGAACGTCGTCGCTCCCGGCTTCATCGAGACCGACATGACCGCGGTGCTTCCCGAGGAGCAGCAGGCGGCGTACCGGGACCAGATCCCGCTCGGACGGATGGGGACGACCGCCGAGATCGCCGACGCGGTCACCTGGCTCGCATCGGACAATGCGGTTACGTCACCGGGGCCGTCATCCCGGTCGACGGCGGACTCGGAATGGGGCACTGACGTGGGGATTCTCGAGGGCAAGCGCATCCTGGTCACCGGGGTGACCATGGACAGCTCGATCGGCTTCTCTGTGGCGCGGGTCGCCCAGGAGCAGGGCGCGACCGTGCTGATCTCGAACTTCGGGCGGGCACTGGGCATCACGCGCAGGATCGCGGCCCGGTTGCCACAGACGCCGCCCGTCCTCGAGCTCGACGTGACCGACGAGGCCCACCTGGCCGGGCTACCGGACGCCGTGCGCGAGCACGTCGACGGTCTCGACGGCGTGGTGCACTCGATCGCCTACGGCAACCCCGAGACCCTGCTCGGTGGCAAGTTCATGACCGGTCCCTGGGAAGACGTGGCCCAGGCGGTCCAGGTCTCCGCCTACTCGCTGGCGTCGCTCAGCAAGGCCTGCCTGCCGCTGATGGCGCAGGGCGGCTCGGTGGTCGGGCTCACCTTCGACGCCACGGTGGCATGGCCGGCGTACGACTGGATGGGCGTGGCGAAGGCCGCACTCGAGTCCTGCTCCCGCTACCTCGCTCGCGACCTCGGTCCCCAGGGCGTCCGGGTGAACCTGGTGAGTGCTGGTCCGCTCAAGACGCTCGCGGCGAAGGCCATCGAGGGCTTCGAGACGATCGAGGAGAACTGGTCGGCACGGTCGCCGCTCGGCTGGGACGAGAACGACCAGACCCCCACCGCGCGCGCAGTCGTCGCGCTGCTGTCGGACTTCTTCCCGGCCACGACCGGCGAGATCGTGCACGTCGACGGCGGCTACCACGCGATGGGTGCCTGAGCGCCGAGGCTTATCCGCTGGTCGCGGGTCTGGGCTCCTCGGTACGTTGCAGCGGTGGCTGAGCTGATCGCACTGCGCTCCCGGCAGGGCCGGCTCACGCTGACCACCGTCACGCTCGGCTCCGGCATCGCGATCCTCGACGGCAGCGTCGTCAACATCGCACTCCGGACGATCGGCACCGATCTGGGCGCCGACCTCGCTGAGCTCCAGTGGGTGCTGAACGGCTACCTGCTCAGCCTGGCGTCGCTGATCCTGGTCGGCGGCTCGCTCGGCGACCGGCTCGGGCGCCGCCGGGTGTACCTGGTCGGTGTCGGCGGTTTCGCGGTGACGAGCGCACTGTGTGCGTTCGCCCAGTCGCCGACCCAGCTCATCGCCTTCCGGGTCCTGCAAGGTGTGGCGGCCGCCCTGCTCACGCCGGGGTCGCTCGCGATCATCGAGTCGGCGTTCACACATGAGGACCGTCCGGCAGCGATCGGCACCTGGGCCGGAGTCTCCGGCGTGGCGTCAGCGATCGGTCCGCTCGTGGGCGGATTCCTCCTCGAGCACGGCGGCTGGCGATGGATCTTCGCGATCAACGTGCCGGTGTGCCTGCTCGTCCTGTGGCTCGGCAGGCAGGTTCCCCAGACGTGCGACGAGACCAGCAGGCGCGGCCGGTTCGACTATGGAGGCGCCGTGGTCGGCGTCGGCGCCCTCGCGGCCCTGACCTGCGCGCTCACGTTCTGGCGTGACTGGCCGGTCGCTGTCGTCGTGGCGTGCGCGGTCGGCACCGCTGTCCTGATCGGGCTGTTCGTCGTCCTCGAGCGCCGACCTGGTGCGATGGCGCCGCTGGCCCTGTTCTCCTCGCGGGTCTTCTCCGCGGCCAATGCCGATGACCTTCCTCGTGTACGGCGCCCTCGGCGCGGTCTTCTTCCTCCTCGTCCTGCAGCTGCAGGTGACGTCGGGCTACCGGCCCCTGGCCGCGGGACTGGCCATCGTTCCGGCCACCGTGATGATGCTGCTGTTCTCCTCGCGCGCGGCCGTCGTCGCTGCCCGCACCGGACCGCGGCTGCCGATGACGCTCGGCCCGCTGGTCTGCTCCGCCGGCGTGCTGCTGCTCGCGTTCGTGGGCCGTGACGCGTCGTACCTGGTGCACGTGTTGCCGGGGATGCTGGTCTTCTCCGTGGGCCTGGTCATGCTGGTCTCGCCGCTCACCGCGGCCGTGCTCAACGCGGCGCCCGACGACCGCGCGGGCATCGCCAGCGGCATCAACAACGCCGTTGCCCGGGCCGGGTCGCTGCTGGCCGTCGCCGCCATCCCCGCCCTGGTGGGCCTGACCGGCGACGACTACCGGGACCCGACTGCGCTCACCGACGGCTTCCGCTCGGGCGAGCTGATCTGTGCCGGGCTGCTCGCCGCGGGCGGCATCGTGTCGTGGTTCGGGCTGAGCCGGAGCGCCGATGAACGTGTCACGTCGTCATGACACGACCCGGCCCGGGCTGGGAGACTGGCCGTCGTGAGCGATGAGGTACGCCGGCTCGTGGTGATGCGTCACGCGAAGGCCGAGGCCGTCGCGCCGTCGGACCACGCGCGGCGGCTCACCCCGCGTGGCCGTCGTGACGCGGCGGACGCGGGACGCTGGGCCCGCGCGACCGGCGTGCTGCCCGTCCACGCGTTCGTCTCCACCGCGGCCCGGGCGCACGAGACCTGGGAGTCGTTCTCCGCGGCTGCCGAGCTGGGCGTCGAGCCCGACCTCGACTCGGCGCTCTACTCCGCGGGCCCGGACTCGGCGATCGAGGTGCTCCGAACCGCGCCCGACGACGTGGCGACGGTGATGATCGTCGGCCACAACCCGACGATGGCCCACCTGGTCCACCTGCTCGACGACGGCGGCGCCGACCCCGGACGCCTTCGCCGAGATCAGTGCCGGCTTCCCGACCTCCGCCCTCGCGGTGCTCGAGGTCCCCGCCGCCTGGTCGGCGCTGGAGATCGGCTCGGCCCGGATCTCTGCGTACCACGTCGGCCGAGGGTGACGTCGAGTTGGGGGAGATGCCCCTTCGAATCGGGGACAAGTTCCCGATTGAACGGGGCATCTCCCCCAACTCGACGGGTCAGTCGAGGGGGGGAGCAGGCGTGACAATGCCCGCGGCTGCGTCGGCGGCCTCGATCTCCTCGCGGCTGATGCCGAGCAGGTACATCACCGTGTCGAGGTAGGGCACGTTCACCGCCGTGTGGGCCGCCTGCTGCACCAGGGGCTTGGCGTTGAACGCGATGCCGAGGCCGGCAGCGCTGAGCATGTCGAGGTCGTTGGCACCGTCTCCGATCGCGATCGTCGCCGCCTCGGGTACGCCGGCCTCGGCGGCGAAACGGCGCAGTGCCGCCGCCTTGCCGGCCCGGTCGACGATCTCGCCGACGACACGGCCGGACAGCTTGCCGTCGACGATCTCGAGCTCGTTGGCCGCAGCGAAGTCGATGCCGAGCTCGGCGGCGAGACGCTCGGTGATCTGGCTGAAGCCGCCGGAGACGATCGCGAACCGGTAGCCGAGGCGCTTCAAGGTGCGCACGGTGGTGCGTGCGCCGGGCGCGAGGACCAGGTCGTCGTAGACCCGGTCGAGGCAGTCGGCGTCGAGACCGGCCAGCAGTGCGACCCGCTCGCGCAGGCTCTCGGCGAAGTCCAGGTCGCCGCGCATCGCCGCTTCCGTGACCCGGGCGACCTCCTCCTCGCATCCCGCGTGGGCGGCCAGCATCTCGATCACCTCGCCCTGGATCAGGGTGGAGTCGACGTCCATCACGATCAGTCGCATGCCGCGACGCAGCAGGTCGGCGGACTGGACGGCGACATCGACACCCTGTCGTGCCGCCTCCTCGGTGAGCACCGCGCGCAGCCGGTCGGGCGCCGCACCGGACACGTGCAGGTCGATCGCGGTCACCGGGTAGCGCGCCATCCGCTCGATCCGGTCGATGTTCGCGCCGGTGTCGGCGATCCGCCCGGCGATCGCGCCGAACGCGCTCGCTCGGAGCGGCGAGCCGAGGATGGTGACGTGGCTGCGGCCCTCCGGGCGGTGCCGGTTGTCCCCGGCGCCCTTGTCGATCTCGACGGCCATGCCCAGGTCGGTCGCCGCCTTCTCCAGCGCGTCGCGCAACGCCTTCCAGTCCCGTGGCTCACTGACCAGGAGACCGAGGATCAGGCGGCGGCGGAGGACGATCTGCTCGATGTCGACGACCTCGACGCCGAACCGGGCCAGCGTGCCGAACACGGCGGACGTCACGCCGGGCCGGTCCTTGCCGGTCAGCGTGATCAGGACGGTCCGCGGCCGTGCGTCGCTGCGCTCGTTCATGACGCAGTGAGGCTATCGGAGCAGACCGCAACGACGACGCGTCTGGCAGCGCGGTCCAGATCGGTGAGACAGCGCCGACGTTCGGCCATCTCGTACGCCGACGTGGCGCCGCCGTCTTCGCGCAGCGCGAGCTCGACGATCTCCAGGCACAGGTCGGCACGTTCGAGGTCCGCGGCGGCACCGACGTCGAACCCCGACGGGAGGGCAGGGCCGGGTCGGTGGCGCACGTTCAGCAGCAGGTCGGGGATCTCGGGCTGCCACGACGCGACGTCCAGGCGCGCCAGCTCGGCAGTCGTCGCGGCCAGCGTCTGGCGGAGCAACCGGCCCTCCTCGGCCCGGTCGAGCGCGGGTCCCGGGTGCGCCGGGCCGACCTGCCAGAGCACGGTCCGCGCGTCGAGGGACGGGACCAGGCCGAGGTCGGTCCCGTCGACGACGACTGCTTCCCCGACGTCGACGGCGAGCGCGTTGAACGCGGCCGGGCCGTGCAGGCCGAGGGGATCACCGGCGACGGGCAGCGCCAGCCGCGCGCCGGTGCTCCCGGCCCGGACCGCGGTCGCAGGCAGGTCGAGCAACGGGAGCGTGGCTCGACCCGGCCAGTCGACGACCAGGTGCTGGGGGTCGTCACCTCGGACGGCCTCGGCGAAGTCGTCAGGACCCACCGACCCACGGAGGGCGGCATTGAGCCAGAGGGCCAGCTGTGCGCTGCGCGGAAGAGGCACGCGAGCAGGGTAGTCACGCTAGGTTTGCACCGGAGCCGCGCGCCCCGTCCGAACGCCCGCCAGCGCCCCGAGGGAGCCATGAACAACGTTCTCGAGCTCGCCGACGTGAGCGTGCGGCGAGGGCAGGCGACGTTGCTCGACTCGGTGAGCTGGACGGTGCGGGAGGACGAACGCTGGGTGGTCCTCGGCGCGAACGGAGCCGGCAAGACCACCCTGGTCCAGCTGTGCTCGGCGCAGATCCATCCGTCGAGCGGGGTGGCCGGGCTCCTGGGCGAGGTGCTCGGCGCGGTCGACGTCTTCGAGCTGCGGCCGCGCATCGGCTACACCAGCGCCGCGGTGGCCGAGCGGATCCCGCGCGACGAGATCGTGCGCGACGTCGTCGTGTCCGCGTCGTACGGCGTGGTCGGGCGGTGGCGCGAGCACTACGACGAGCTCGACCACGAACGCGCACGCGCCCTGCTCGTCGAGGTCGGTGCGGGCAAGCTGCTCGACCGCACGTTCGGCACCCTGAGCGAGGGGGAGCGCAAGAGGGTCCAGATCGCGCGGTCGCTGATGACCGACCCGGAGCTGCTGATCCTCGACGAGCCGGCGGCGGGCCTGGACCTGGGTGGCCGCGAGGACCTGGTCTCGACGATGACGGTGCTCGCCAACGACCCGCAGTCACCGGCGATCGTGCTCGTCTCCCACCACGTCGAGGAGATCCCGCCCGGCTTCACCCACGCGCTGATGCTGCGGGAGGGGCGCGTGGTCGCCCAGGGGCGGCTCGACGACGTGATGACCGCGGAGAACCTGACCGCCACCTTCGCGATGAGCCTGCTGCTCACCCACGAGGACGGCCGGTACGCCGCCCGGCGCAGGTCGCGCCGGCACGTCGGCTGACCGGCTCGTGGGGCTTGGATAGGGTCGGGAGCATGGACTGGTTCCGTGACCACCTGTGGGAGACCTGGCTGATGATCGCCGTCGCCCTCGGCGTCCTGGAGCTGCTCAGCACCGACCTGATCCTGATCATGCTCGCCGGCGGTGCCCTGGTCGGGATGGTGATCGCCCTGTTCGGCGCTTCCGTCGCCGTCCAGATCGTGCTCGCGCTCGCCACCGCGGTGGGCCTGCTCGCCCTGATCCGGCCCGACATGGTCCACCGGCTGCACGCCGGCCCCACGCTCCGGACGGGTGCGGAGGCCCTGATCGGGCAACGCGGGTTCGTGCTCGAGCCGCTGTCGCACGTCGCTCCCGGTCGCGTGAAGATCGGCGGCGAGGTCTGGACCGCGAAGCCCTACGACGAGGACGACCAGATCGAGATGGGCGCCGCGGTCGACGTGGTCTCGATCAAGGGCGCGACGGCGTACGTCCTGCGCACCCATCAGCTGGAGACCTGACCGGGCGTTCCAGCAGGCTCACCGACCGGAGTCCGGACCGGACTCCCCGACCAGAGGGAATCGCATGACCTTCGTGTTCGCGTTCTTCGTGGTCCTGGTGCTCTTCGCGATCCTCGTGCTCGCCAAGACCGTCCGGATCATCCCCCAGGCACGCGCCGGCATCGTGGAGAGGTTCGGCAAGTACCGTGCGACCCTCCAGCCGGGGCTCAACGTGGTGACCCCGTTCGCCGATCGCATCCGCTACGTGATCGACATGCGCGAGCAGGTGGTCTCGTTCCCGCCGCAGCCGGTGATCACCGAGGACAACCTGGTGGTGTCGATCGACACGGTCATCTACTTCCAGGTGACCGACCCGGTCGCGGCGACCTACGAGATCGCGAACTACATCTCGGCCATCGAGCAGCTGACCATGACGACGCTGCGCAACATCGTCGGCGGCATGGACCTCGAGCAGACGCTGACCTCTCGTGAGGACATCAACCGCGGGCTCTCCGGCGTGCTCGACGAGGCCACCGGGCGCTGGGGCGTGCGAGTGGGCCGCGTCGAGATCAAGGGGATCGACCCGCCGCCGTCGATCAAGGACGCCATGGAGAAGCAGATGCGCGCCGATCGGGACAAGCGGGCGCTCATCCTCACCGCGGAGGGCCAGCGGCAGTCGGCGATCTTGACGGCCGAGGGAAACAAGCAGTCGGCGATCCTGAACGCCGAGGGCGACCGCGAGGCCGTGATCCTGCGGGCGCAGGCCGAGCGGGAGTCGGCGATCCTGCGGGCACAGGGCGAGGGCCAGGCGATCCAGGTGGTCTTCCAGGCCATCCACGACGGGCAGCCCGACCAGGCGCTGCTGGCCTACCAGTACCTGCAGATGATGCCGAAGATCGCCGAGGGCGACGCCAACAAGGTCTGGGTGGTGCCCTCGGAGATCACCAAGGCGCTCGAGGGCCTCGGATCCGCCGTGCATCAGGTCGCCGGCATTCCCCAGCACTCCGACGGTCCCCGGGCCCGCGTGGACATGGGGTCGACCGACCGGGTCGAGCTCGGCGGCAGTGACGCTTTGTCCAAGGCGCACGCGGACGTCCAGCAGGCGATCGCGGCGGCACAGGCCTCCGAGCCGAGCTCGGAGTCGGCGAAGGCGAGTGCGGCGGCCGCTGACTCGACGCCGCCGGCGACCGACGCAGGTGCTGACCCGGCAGCTGGTCCCGGGGAGCCCACCGGCGGATGATCTCCACGTTCTGGGAGGCGCTTGCGGTCCTCCTGGGCGGGGTCTGGGCCGGCACGATCAACACGGTCGTGGGATCGGGGACGCTGGTGTCGTTCCCGATCCTGGTCGCCGTCGGCCTCCCACCGGTGACGGCGAACGTGACCAACACGATCGGCCTCGTGCCCGGATCGGTCACCGGCGCCTGGGGCTACCGTCGCGAGCTCCGCGGGCAGGCGCACCGGCTGCGCTGGCTGGTGCCGGCGACGACGCTCGGCGGGGTGCTCGGGGCGGTGCTGCTGCTCAAGCTGCCGTCAGCGGCGTTCGAGGCGGTGGTCCCGGTCCTGATCGGCCTCGGCGTCCTGCTCGTGGTCTTCGGCCCGCGGATCCAGCGAGCGGTCGCGGCACACCACGAGTCGCGGGGAGGCGTACCCGAGCGCGGCGCGTGGTGGGTGTGGCCGGCCGTCCTCGGCACCGGTGTGTACGGCGGGTACTTCGGCGCGGCTCAGGGCGTCCTGTTGATGGCGATCTTCGGGATCGGCGTCGAGGACGACGTCCAGCGCCACAACGCACTGAAGAACGTCCTGGCCGCGCTGGTCAACGGCGTGGCGGCGGTGATCTTCGTCGCCGTCGCCGACGTCGACTGGCGGGCTGTGCCGATCCTGGCCGTCGGCGCCGTGACCGGCGGGATCATCGGCGCCGCGGTCGGGCGCAGGCTTCCGCCGACGTTGCTGCGTGGCGTGATCGTCGTCGTCGGCGTCGTGGCCCTGGTGTCGTTCGTGGTGTGAGCCTCAGCGCTCGGTGACCAGGCCCACCGCTCCGGCCAGCGCGGCCCCCACCGCGGGGACGGTGAGGGAGACGCCGACGGACTGCGAGACGGAGCCGCTGCGCATCGCGTCGTACCCGGCGAACCCGTCGGCTCCGTCGATGACCATGCCCAGCGCGATCAGCTTGCGGCGGGCCGATCCCTTGGCCATCAAGGTGACCAGCCCGAGCGCGATCTCTCGGGAGCCGAACAACCGGCTCAGGTAGGGCAGCTGCGGGTTGCGGGCGAGGTCGAGCCGGAACAGCCTTGCGGTGAGGGAGGGTGAGGCCACTGCGGTAGCGCCGATCGCTATGCGGCCGAGGGCAAGTCCGTTGACAGGGTTCATGCCTCCGACGTTAGTGGTTCAGGTCCGGTCCTCGACATGGGCCGTGAGGAAGCGGCTGATCTCGTCGAAGACGACCTTGCGCACGTCGGGCCGCGACAGCGTCACGTCGTGGAGCGCTCCGTCGACCTGCAGGAGGGTGACCCGGCGGCCGATCATCGTCGCGCGCCGCCGGATCTGCTCGACGTCGAGCACGATGTCGGTCGAGAACACGTCAGGGTCGTCCATCGACCTCGGGTGGCCCGACCGTGCCGAGGTGAGCACCAGGACGGGCGCCGGTACGTCGAGCCCGGCAGCCAACCGTGCCTGACCGGACCGGATCGCCCGGATCCACCCGGCGTACACCGGCCAGGACTGCAGCGGCTTCCAGGAGAGGTCGAAGGGCCACTCGCCCTCGTGGTCCTCGTGCAGGCTCCGGGCGTAGAAGCCGCTGACCTTGCGGGGCACGAGCACCTTGGCCCGGTAGCCGCCGATGCGATGGAGCACCGGAAGCGCGAGGTTGCGTGTGATCGGGTCGCCGTGCATGTCCAGCCAGGGCGAGTTCAGCACCATCGCGGCGACGTCGAGCTGCCGGTCCGACGCCCACAGCGGCACCGTCAGGCCGCCGGTGGAGTGGGCGGAGAGCACCACGTGGTCGTGGTCCGCGGCCATCGCGGCGTAGGCAAGGTCCAGCTCCTCGTAGTAGCTGCTCAGATCGGTGACGAAGTTCGGCGTCTGGTGAGGGCGGAGCGATCGGCCGTACTTGCGCAGGTCGAGTGCGTAGAAGTCGTACCCGCGCCCGCACCAGAAGTCCGCGGCCTCGGTCTGGAAGAAATAGTCGGCGAACCCGTGCACGTGCAGCACTGCGCGCCGCGATGGCTCGGGGGCCGGCCGGTGCACCAGGGTGGCGACGACGTCGCCCTCGTCGTCGGGCGCCAGGTCGAGCGTCGTCGCGACGTACGGCGCTCCGAGGACGTCCTCGGCAGCCCCGTCAGTGCTGGTAGGTGCCATGGATGATCGCGCGGCCCAGGGTCTTGAAGGCGAGGTTGAAGCTCACCACGGCCGGCGTTGCGTCGGAATCCACGCCGAGCGCTTCCTCCTTCACCGCGTGCACGACGTAGAAGTAGCGGTGGACCTGGTCCCCGGCCGGGGGAGCGGCCCCCATGAACGCCTTGGCACCGCCGTCGTTGCGGCACATGAACGCGTTGCCCGGCAGCGCCGCACCCTCGGCGCCCGCGCCGGCGTCGAGCGACGTGACGTCGGCCGGGAGGTCGACCAGGACCCAGTGCCAGAACCCGGAGGGGGTAGGGGCATCCGGGTCGAAGCAGGTGACGGTGTAGCTCTTCGTGCCTTCGGGTGCGCCGCTCCACGACAGCTGCGGTGAGGTGTTCCCGAGCTCGGCGACCTGGTCGTCCTTGAGCGGCTGGCCGTCGGTGACGTCGGCGCTGGTGACCGTGAAGGACGGCACCGTGGGGAGAAGGGGATAGGGATCGGGGGAGACCGGGCGTTCGAGGCTCATGCACGCAAACCTAGTCCGGTGGGTGAACCGTCGTCATGCCCCGGATCCGGCCGAGGCCCAGAATGGGGCGGGTGAGCGACCATCCGACCTATCCGTCCGGCCTGCGGCTCGAGGGTCGCAAGGTCGTCGTGGTCGGCGGCGGCCAGGTCGCACAGCGTCGGGTGCCCGGTCTGATCGCCTCCGGTGCTCACGTGTACGTCGTGTCACCGCACGTGACCCCCTCGCTGGAGGGACTCGCAGACGCCGGCGAGGTCACCTGGCTGCGCCGCCCGTTCGACGACGCCGACCTCGACGGTGCCTGGTACGTGATCGCGGCGACCGACGACACCGAGGTCAACGAGGGGGTCGGACGGTCGGCCGAGGCGCGGCACACCTTCTGCGTCCGTTCCGATGACGCGACCCGCGGCAGCGCCTGGACGCCGGCAGTCGGGACGGCACGGCGAGGTCACCGTCGCGGTGCTCGGCGACCAGCGCGAGAGCCGGGACCCCCGGCGTACCGCTGCGCTGCGGGACCGGATCCTCGACGGGTTGCACTCCGGCGAGCTCGACGTCCCGGCCGGGCCCCGGCCCCCGGGCGTGGTGCTGATCGGTGGGGGACCGGGCGACCCTGCGCTGATCACCGTGGCCGGTCGCAAGGCGCTCATGGAGGCCGACGTCGTCGTGGCCGACCGGTTGGCGCCCCGTGAGCTGCTCGGTGAGCTCAGCGCCGACACCGAGCTGATCGACGTGGCAAAGCTCCCGCGCGGACGGTCCGCCCAGCAGGAGGAGATCAACCGGCTGATCGTGGCCCGCGCGCTCGACGGCAAGCGGGTCGCCCGGTTCAAGGGCGGTGACAACTTCGTCTTCGGTCGCGGTTACGAGGAGATCCTCGCCTGCCGTGCGGCCGGCGTGCCCGTGACCGTGATCCCGGGCCTGAGCAGCCCGATCGCCGTGCCCGCGCTCGCCGGCATCCCGGTCACCCACCGTGGCGTCACCCACGAGTTCACGGTCGTCTCGGGCCACCTGCCTCCCGACCACGCCGAGTCGCTGGTCGACTGGGACGGGGTGGCCCGCCTGCGTGGCACCCTCGTCTTGATGATGGCCGTCGAGAACGCACCCGCGATCGCGAACGCGCTGCTCACGCGTGGACGCGACGAGCACACGCCGGTCGCCTTCGTCTGCGACGGCAGCATGCCCACCGAGCGCACCGTGCTCAGCACGCTCGGCACCCTGGCCGAGGACGTGGTCACCCACGCGGTGACGGCGCCGGCAGTGATCGTGGTCGGTGAGGTCGTCCGGGTGGCACATCCCGACGCCTTCGCGGCCCGCCCCACGCCCGGAGGTTGAGCTTGTCGAAACCTGTGTCCGGGTCGAGACCACGGCTCGTCCACATCGACTCGGCCGCTGACCCGCTGTTGGCCGACTACCGCGACTTGCGCGACGTCCAGCTGCGCCAGCACCTCGAGGCCGAGCACGGGCTCTTCATCGCGGAGGGCGAGAAGGTCGTCCGCCGGGCGGTCGAGGCCGGCTTCGCCCCCAGGTCGTTCCTGATGGCGCCGCGGTGGCTCGACGGGTTGGCAGACGTGCTGTCGGGATCGGACGCGCCGGTGTACGTCGTCTCGGAGGCTCTCGCCGAGGAGGTCACCGGCTTCCACGTGCACCGGGGTGCGCTCGCCTCGCTGCACCGCCGACCGCTTCCGTCCGTGGCGGAAGTCCTCGAGGGAGCGCGCTCGGTGCTCGTCCTCGAGGACGTGGTGGACCACACGAACGCGTGGGTCCCGGTACAGCACCACTCAAGGACCAGAATCGCGGTGCTCGAAGACCTCGTCGATCATGCCAATGTGGGCGCGGCCTTCAGGAATGCGGCCGCACTTGGGGTACATGGAGTCTTGCTTTCGCCGCGGTGCGCCGACCCGCTCTACAGACGGGCCGTCAAGGTCTCCATGGGCGCGACGTTGCAGATCCCTTGGACCCGTGTCGACCCCTGGCCGGCCGGCCTGCGGCAGCTGGCGGACGACGGCTACGTGATGGCGGGAATGACCCTGTCCGACAGGTCGATCACGTTGGATGACCTCGCTGAACGTAGAGACCAGAAGTTGGCACTCGTCTTCGGCACGGAGGGTCATGGGCTCAGCCGTTCGATGCTCGAGGCCTGCGATCTCCATGTCCGCATTCCAATGGAGGCGGGTGTCGACTCCTTGAATGTGGCAGCGGCCTCCGCCGTGACGTTCTACGCCACGCGGGCCTAGCTCAATAGGTCGCCGGGTGGTACGCCGAGACCCTTGGCAAGGGCGTGGATGTTCACGAGCGAGACGTTTCGCAATCCACGTTCGATGCCGGAGATGTACGTGGGATGTAGGCCAGTCCGCTCCGCCAAGTCCATCTGAGAGAGATGGGCCCCAGCTCGCGCGGCTCGCACGCGCGAGCCAAAGGCACGTTGCAGCGCCTCGGCGCTCGAACGGGGTGCCACCACGCGAGGGACGCTAGGTTCTCTATGACTATGAGTCGATAGACTATGAGTCATGTCCGAACAAGAGGCCGCTTGGAGGCGGTTCTGGGATGTAGCCGCGGACGTCGCGCTCGAGATCGAGCAGCGCCGGGAGAGATTGTCCCGGTTCACGCCGGAACAGCTCGACGCCGTCGAGCGCGCATTGGTTCGGCAGGCTCGAGCGATACGTCACCTTCGCGCGACGACCAAGGAAATGACAATCGCCCTTGGTCAGGTGCCCTTGGACCTTCCAGAGCGCCCTGTGATCGCTGCGGTAGACCGACTCAGTCGGACCTTCAGGTCGCTCCGTTCTGAATTTCGGGCTCAGGTCGGGAGGCCGCCTGCGTCCTGAGATTGAAGGTCAGATCTTGTTCGTCGTCGACTTGCGGCGACGCGTCCTAGTCGACTGCTTGCTCACGACGATGAGTTCCTGGATGGTCTCCAGCATCATGAGCGCCTTCTCCGGGTCGTCGGAGAGATTGCTATGGGCGCGTGGGTTGCGCCATGCGCCGATGACTCCTTGGCACAGTTGCATGTGGCCGCGCTGTTCGCTCTCATCGCTCTTCGTACGGAGCGCGTTGACACGGAGAATCGGTTGGTTCGGAGAGAACACATTTGTCATGAGCGAGTCACCGTCGTCGAGCCTTCCGCTCTTGGCTCGCACGCACTCATTGAGACACTTCACCCCTGCCTCCACCGCGTCCGCATAGTGGGTGCTTACGTACCGGCTTCGAGTCGCGTCTCGCAGATCTGGGTCGACGATGCGCTCGCCAACGTCGGAGCGATCTTCCGTTCCGGGCGCGGCTCTCGGGTTCGACGCCGTGCTGCTCTCGCCGCGGTGCGCGGACCCGCTGTACCGGCGCTCGATCAAGGTCGGCATGGGTGCGGTCTTCAGCGCTGCCGTGGACCCGGCTGCCCGACTGGTACGACGCCCTGGCCGCCTGTCGGCTGCCGGGTTCACGACCGTGGCGCTGACCCTGGCCGACGACGCCGTGCCGATCGAGGAGGCGGTGGCCGGGGTCGACCGGCTGGCGCTGGTGCTCGGCTCCGAGGGCCACGGGCTCTCGCGAGCGCTGGGAGGCCAGCCGCGGACCGGCGCGCGACCATCCCGATGTCAGCCGGGATCGACTCCCTCAACGTGGCCGCCGCGACCGCGGTCGCCTGCTACGTGGCTGCACGCCGCTACGGTCGGGCGAGGCTGCGATCCGACGCTAGCGACGACCTGTCGAGCGCCTGCGGACGCAGCCCTGCGCGCAACCGCGTGCTCGGGCCACAGCTCGTCGACGCCCGCTACGGCCGGCTTGCCGCTGCGGATCACAGGTCTCGGATGCTCGCTGCGACCACCCAGGCTGGCCCGCCGGGATCAGCCGGCCAGGTCTCGGGATCTCGGCCGCGGCCTCCATCTGCTTGCGGAGCTTCTTGCGCCAGCGGGTCGGAGAGCCGGTCGCCGAACACCATCCCGTTCGTGTGGTCGGTCTCGTGCTGGAGGCACCGGGCGAGCAGGCCGGTGCCGGTGAACTCGACCGGCTCACCGTCGAGGCCCTGGCCGAGCACGCGGGCCAAGTCCGGTCGCGCGCAGGGCACGAACGCGCCCGGGTAGGAGAGGCAGCCTTCCTCGGCCTCGTCGAGCCGGCGGTCCTTGCCCTCCGGGAGGTTCAGCTGCGGGTTGCAGACGAGTCCCTGGTGCGGCACCCCGTCGTCGTCGATGCAGTCGAAGACGAAGACGGCCAGGTCGACGCCGATCTGGCAGGCGGCGAGCCCGACCCCTTCGGCGGCGTACATCGTCGCGACCATGTCGGCGACCAGCGTGCGCAGGGAGTCGTCGAACGTGGTGACACGTCGAGCGGGGCGGTGCATCACCGGCGTCGCCCCAACGGGTGATCGGGCGGACGGTTCCCCCGGTGGGGAGGGAGGACGCGACGGGGTCGGACATGGCCAGCATCATGCCCGAGGTCCCGGCGCCCGCAACTCCTGCCCCGACCTCGGCTCGACGGCGGCGTGACCCGCGCCACGTCGACGGCTGTAGCGTTAGGTGTAACTCGGAGTTACAGTTGCCGCATGGCTTTCCGACCCGTGAAGAGCGTGCTGTCCGCCGGAGGCAGGCACGGACTCAGTGAGAACGAGAAGCGCGACCCGATCGGCCTCGCTGTGGCGGCCCTGAACCGGTTCGCCCAGAGCGACCTGATCGACCGCCTCGGCCTGCGCAAGACCAGCGAGCAGACGGTCTTCCGGGTGACCAGCGCAGGGTTCCGGACCGTCGGCACCGCGAGCCGTGCGTTCGCGCGCGCCGGCAAGGCCACCAGCGGCCAGCGGGTGCCCGCGGCGCAGGGCAGGGGGCTCTTCGACCTGACCCCGAGCGAGGACGAGCAGATGCTCGTCGACGTCGTGAAGGAGTACGCCGCCGAGGTGGTGCGTCCCGCGGCCGCCGAGGCCAACGAGACCTGCGTGGCGCCGGAGGACGTCCTCAAGGCGTCGCTGGACATCGGACTGCCGATCCTCGGGGTCGCCGAGGATCTCGGTGGGATCGCGACCGAGCGGTCCAGCGTCGGCTGGCGTCCTGGTGCACGAGGCGCTGGCCCACGGCGACATGGGCCTGGCAGTTGCGGCGCTCGCACCCGGCGGCGTGGCCACCGCACTGTCGCTCTACGGCACCGACGAGCAGCAGTCGACCTACCTCCCCGCCTTCTCCGGCGACGACGTGCCCGCGGCGGCCCTCGCCCTGGCCGAGCCGACCGCGCTGTTCGACCCGCTCGCCCCGGCCACCAAGGCGACCCGCAACGGCGCCACCTTCGTGATCAACGGCGTCAAGTCCGGCGTCGTCCGCGGTGCGGAGTCCGAGCTGTTCGTCGTCGGAGCCGAGCTGGACGGCGCACCGCAGCTCTTCCTCGTCGAGTCGGGATCCCAGGGCGTCACGATCGAGTCCGACCCGTCGATGGGCGTCCGCGCTGCCGGACTGACCCGGCTCGTCCTCCAGGACGTCGAGGTCGAGCCGATCGGCCTCCTCGGCGACGCCGCGACGTACCGCGAGGTCGTGCAGAACTCCCGACTTGCCTGGTGCGCGCTCGCGATCGGGACGGCACAGGCGGTGCTCGACTACGTCACGCCGTACGTCAAGGAGAGGCAGGCGTTCGGCGAGCCGATCGCCCACCGGCAGTCGGTGGCGTTCATGGTCGCCAACATCGCGATCGAGCTCCAGGGCATGCGCCTGGTCACCTACAAGGCAGCGAGCCGGGTCGCTCAGCGGCAAGGACGCCTCCCGCGAGATCGCGCTCGCCCGTCGGCTCTGCGCCGAGAAGGGCATGCAGATCGGCCTCGACGGCGTCCAGCTGCTCGGCGGCCACGGCTTCGTCAAGGAGCACCCGGTCGAGCGGTGGTACCGCGACCTGCGTGCCGTCGGACTGATGGAAGGAGCGGTCCTCGTCTGATCCGGAGATCGAGCCTGTCGAGATCCCGGAACCAGCGAAGGAGAACCCACGATGATCAATCTCGAAACCCCCAAGAAGGTCCGCCCGCTCATCGACCAGGCCCACCAGGTCGCGATGAACATGCTGCGCCCGATCTCCCGCAAGTACGACGTCGCCGAGCACGAGTACCCCAAGGAGCTCGACATGCTCGCCGCGATGATCGACGGGCTCGCCGAGTCCGGTGCGTCCGGCGGTGCCGGTGCAGCCGGAGTACGCCGCGACGAGGCCGCCGAGGAGCAGGAGGGCAACAAGAACGGTGCCAACCTCGCCTCGGTGCTGTCGATCATGGAGATGTGCTGGGGCGACGTCGGCCTGCTGCTGTCGATGCCGCGCCAGGGCCTGGGAAACTCCGCAATCGCCTCGGTCGCCAACGACGAGCAGCTCGAGCGCTTCGGCAAGACCTGGGCCGCGATGGCGATCACCGAGCCAGGCATCGGCTCGGACTCCGCGAACCTGTCGACGACCGCGCGCAAGGACGGCGACGAGTACATCCTGAACGGGGAGAAGATCTTCGTCACCTCCGGTGAGCGGGCCGACAGCGTCGTCGTCTGGGCGACCCTGGACAAGACGCTCGGGCGAGCGGCGATCAAGTCGTTCGTGGTGCAGAAGGGCACTCCGGGGATGAACGTCGAGCGCCTCGAGCACAAGCTGGGCATCCGGGCGTCCGACACCGCGGTGATCACGTTCACCGACTGCCGGGTGCCGGCGGCAAACCTGCTCGGCTCGCCGGAGATCGACACCAAGCAGGGCTTCGCCGGCGCGATGGCGACCTTCGACAACACCCGGCCGCTGGTGGCGGCGATGGCCGTCGGCTGCGCCCGGGCGTCGCTCGACCTGACCCGCGAGATCCTGGCCCAGGCGGGTGTCGAGATCGACTACGACCGGCCCGCGCTGAGCCAGTCAGCGGCGGCAGCGACGTTCCTGCAGCTGGAGGCGGACTGGGAGGCGGCGTACCTGCTGACCCTGCAGTCGGCCTGGATGGCCGACAACCGCAAGCCGAACTCGATGGAGGCCTCGATGGCCAAGGCCAAGGCAGGCCGGATGGGCACCGACGTCACCCTCCGTTGCGTCGAGCTCGCCGGCACCCTGGGCTACTCCGAGGCCGAGCTGCTCGAGAAGTGGGGCCGGGACTCGAAGATCCTCGACATCTTCGAGGGCACCCAGCAGATCCAACAGCTGATCGTGGCCCGCAGGATCCTCGGGCTGAGCAGCGCCGAGCTCAAATAGACGCACGCAGGCCGGAGCCAAGTGCTCCGGCCGCGCGTATGCTCACGAAGGCGCGTGACGCGCGCTGCTCGCACCTGATGAGGAAGTTCACGGCCTCGGAGTGCACACGGGTTCCCCTCATTCCCTTCGGAGAGGACCCGCCATGCGTCGACAGGTCGCGCTCGCACTCCCGATTGCCCTCGTACTCCTTGCCGCTCCCGCGGCGGTCGCGACCGGCAGCGGCGGCTGGGACCACGTCGGCGTCGGCGCAACGTCGTCGGCGTCGTCGCTCGATGCCGTGGTGAACGTGCTGAACAGCGACAACCCCGGTGTCCTCTACGCCGGTGGCGGGTTCAGCACGGCCGGTGGTCACGCGGCGAATCGCATTGCGCGCTGGAACGGGTCCGGCTGGAGCGCGCTCCCCGGGATCACCAACGGGAGCGTCTTCGCACTGGCCTATTCGTCGGGGCGGGTGTTCGCCGGGGGGACGTTCCAGAACGCCGGGGGTAACCCGAACGCGGACTTCCTGGCCGTCTGGAACGGCAGCTCCTGGGGGCCGGCGTGCACCTCGACGGTGCCGGGACCGGCGATCACGGCCAACGTCAACGCCCTGAAGATCGTCGGCAACACCCTGTACGTCGGCGGGTCGTTCGCCGACGGCGCCGGGATACCCGAGGCGGACTTCCTGCTGGCGTGCAACGTGACGACCGGAGTGGCGAGCGCGACGGTGAACGCGGACGGCGACATCAACGGTGCCGTGATGGCGTTGACCGCCGACTCGAACGGCACGTTGTACGCCGGGGGCCAGTTCATCAACCTCGACGGCATGCCGGACGCCGACCACATCGCGTCGTACGACGGCAGCTGGCACGCGATGGGCGTCGGGATCGACAACCTTCGTGCGCAGCCTGGCCGCGAGCGGGACCAACGTCTACGCGGGCACTGACGCGGTCAACGTGGCGGGGATCGCGGCGGCGGACCACGTCGCGCGCTGGAGCGGCTCGGCCTGGAGCGCGGTCGGCTCGAACTCCGGCGGCACGAACGGGTGGTTCCCCGCGACCGCGTTCGTCTACGGTCTGACGACCTACGGTTCGATGATCGTGGCAGTGGGGTCGTTCCAGAACGCCAACGGCATCGCCACCGCGGACAGTGTCGCCTACTTCGACGGCAGCGCCTGGCGGCCGATCGGGTCCAACGGCGCCGGGAACGGCCCGTTCATCGGGACCGCAAACGCGACGGCGGTGACCGGAGGCAAGGTCTACGTCGGTGGCAACTTCACCTCGGCCGGCGGAGACTCGCACGCCTCCTACCTGGCGTCGTACGCACTGCGACTGCCCGATGCAGCCGTCGGTGCCGCGGCCGCGGGGCCGTTCGTCGGCAACAACGTGTACAGCAGCACCGCCGCGGGCGAGCTCCGGCACGTCGTCGTGAAGCGTGGCAAGCGCTCCACCTCCTACGTCCGGGTCCAGAACGACGGCCTCGTCGCCGCCAGCTTCACCATCAGGGGGACGGGCGGAGCCCGCGGAATCCATGTTCGCTACTTCGCCGGCTCCACGAACCTCACGTCTGCCGTGCGGGCCGGCACCTACTCCACCGTCACGATCGGCGCTCGCGCCAGCCTGGTCCTGAAGGTCGTGGTGAAGGTGTCCAGGGCGAGTGCCAAGCACGCCAGCTTCACCACGTCTGTCCGATCGCAGTCCGGCACACCATCCGACGCCGTGCTGCTGACCGTGAGGGCCAAGGGCTAGGCGTACTCGGCCGGGAGTGGTCGCTCGACAGCGGCTCCGGAGCATGCCCGCGCCACGAAGACACCGGGGGTGTCCCAGCCGCTTGCCGCAAACGCGTGGCGCACGGCGGCCGTGACCTCCTCCGTCCTGGACGACGGCACCAGCGCTATCGCCGAGCCGCCGAACCCACCTCCGGTCATCCGGGCGCCCAGAGCCCCGTGCCGCAGAGCCTGGTCGACCACCGCGTCGAGCTGGGCGCAGGACACCTCGAAGTCGTCTCGCAACGACGCGTGCGAGGCGGTCATCAGCGTCCCGGCGGCTTCCCAGTCGCCCTTGCGGGCGGCTTCGACGAGCTCGCCGACCCGAATCTGCTCGGACACCACGTGCCGGACCCGGCGCTGCAGCTCCGGGATGACGCGTCCGATGTCCGTCTCGGTGGCCGCGGCCAGGTGCTCGAGGCCGAGCTCGGCGGCCGCGCGCTCGCACTCGGTACGCCGGTCCGCGTAGCCCCCCTCGACGAGCCGGTGCTCGACCCGGGTGTCGACGACCAGGAGCGACACGTCGGCGTCCTCGGGTCGCCAGGGCACCTGCTCGACAGACCCGTCGGCGAAGTCGAGCAGCAGCGCGTGGCCCTCGGTGGCGAGGAGCGAGGTGGTCTGGTCGAGGCCACCGGTCGGTGCGCCGACGTAGCCGGTCTCGGCCCGGACACAGGCCTCCGCGAGCTCGATGCGGCTGCGGTCGAGCTCGAGGAGCTCGTTCACCGCGACCGCGGTGGCGCACTCGAGGGCTGCCGAGCTGGACAGTCCCGCCCCGATCGGCACGTCCGAGCTCACCTCGAGGTCGAGTGCGACCTCGACGTCGAGAGCCCACAGCACGCCGACGACGTACCCGGCCCAGCCCTCGGCCCGCTCGGCGGGGAGCCCGGACCACGAGACCCCCCCGCTGGACACGGTCAGCTGGCCGTCGGGGGACGGCCGCACGGTCACGGTCGTCCGGCGGGGGAGCGCGAGGGGCAGGCAACGACCGCCGTTGTAGTCGAGGTGCTCGCCGATCAGGTTGACCCGGCCGGGAGCACTCGCTTTCACACCCACCACGGGCGCCATCATGCCGCGCTGGCGATAGATTCGGCCGGTGCGGTTCCTCAGCGACACCCCCGTTGCCCACGACCTGACCTACGACGACGTGTTCATGGTCCCGGGTCGGTCCGCTGTCGCCTCGCGCTACGACGTCGACCTGGCGGCCCAGGACGGCACCGGCACGACGATCCCGCTGGTCGTGGCGAACATGACCGCTGTGTCTGGCCGCCGAATGGCCGAGACGATGGCCCGGCGCGGTGGACTCGCGGTCCTGCCGCAGGACATCCCGCTCGACATCGTGGCCGAGGTGGTGTCCTGGGTGAAGAGCCGGCACCCGGTCTTCGAGACCCCGATCACGCTCCACCCCCACGAGACCGTCAGCGACGCGCTCGCGCTGCTGCCGAAGCGGGCGCACCTGGCCGCGATCGTCGTCGACGAGGGCAAGCCAGTCGGCATCGTCACCGAGGCCGACTGCCTCGGTGTGGATCGCTTCACCCAGGTCGGCCAGGTGATGACCACCGAGATGGTCACGCTCGGGGACGACGTCGACGCTCGTGCCGCGTTCGACGTCCTGTCGGCGTCGCGACACCGCCTGGCTCCCGTCGTCGACAGCGCAGGGGAGCTCGTCGGGCTGCTGACCCGGACCGGTGCGCTGCGGTCGACGATCTACGCCCCCGCTGTCGATGCCGACGGGGCGCTGCGGGTCGCGGCGGCGATCGGCGTCAACGGCGACGTCGCTGCCAAGACCGAGTTCCTGGTCAAGAGCGGGGTCGACACCCTCGTCGTCGACACGGCGCACGGCCACCAGGAGCGGATGATCGAGGCGCTCCAGGCGGTGCGGAGCATCGACCCGGGGGTCACGGTGGTCGCCGGCAACGTCGTCGCCGCCGACGGGGTCCACGACCTGGTCGCGGCCGGCGCCGACATCGTCAAGGTGGGCGTCGGTCCGGGCGCGATGTGCACCACCCGGATGATGACCGGGGTCGGCCGACCGCAGTTCAGCGCCGTCCTCGAGTGCGCGGAGGCGGCGGCTGAGCACGGCAAGCACGTGTGGGCCGACGGGGGAGTCCGACACCCGCGGGACGTCGCCCTGGCACTCGCCGCGGGCGCCTCGCAGGTGATGATCGGGTCCTGGTTCGCCGGCACCTACGAGTCGCCCGGTGACCTCCAGCGCAGCGCCGACGGCCGCGCGTACAAGGAGAGCTTCGGGATGGCCTCGGCTCGAGCGGTCGCGAACCGGACCTCGACCGACGACCACTTCGAGCGAGCGCGCAAGAGCCTCTACGAGGAGGGGATCTCGTCCTCCCGGATGTTCCTGGACCCGGCCCGCCCGGGAGTGGAGGACCTCGTCGACGAGATCTGCTCCGGCGTCCGGTCGGCGTGCACCTACGCCGGTGCGCACGACCTCGGGGAGTTCGCGGACCGCGCGGTCATCGGCGTCCAGTCGGCCGCCGGCTACGCCGAAGGGCGGCCCTTGCCGGCCGGATGGTGAGCCCGCGCCTGCTGCAGTGACTCCACCGTCGCGAGCGGCCGGCTCGCCGGGCCCTCGATCACCTCGCCCTCAGCGTCGAACCGGGAGCCGTGCAGCGGGCAGTCCCAGCTCTTCTCCTGGTCGTTCCAGCGCAGGATGCCGGCCATGTGCGTGCACACTGCCGACAGCGCGCATGGTCCGCCGTCGACGTGGCTGATCGCCGCCGGCTTCAACCCGGCTCGTCCGACGGTGCCAGTGCCTTTCGGAACGTCCGCGGGCAGCGCGGTCAGCTCGGCTCCGACGAGTCCCTTGGCCTGGACGACGCCGGTGAACAGCCCTTGCCGCGCGAGGCCCGCGAGCGACCTGGGAGAGAGCGGGCGCTCCTGGATCCCCTCCGACCAGCTCGCGGGCCTGCCGAGGATGTCCGCGGAGATCGCGCGAGCAGCCGCCACGGCGTTCGTCATGCCCCACTTGTCGTAGCCGCTGCCGAGGTGGATCCGGCCGTCGGTGCCGGGCACGGTGCCGAACATCGGCAGCTCGTCGGGTGTGGAGTAGTCCTGCGCGGACCACGCGTACCGCTCGGTCGCCCCCGCGAAGTGCTGCTCGGCCCAGCGACGAAGCTCGTCGAGCTGCGCTGCTTCGGAGAGCACCCTGCCCACCGGGTGGCCGGAGCCTCCGACGAGCAGCAGACCAGGGTCGTTGCGCGGGGCCGAGGTCCGCACCGACCGCGTCGGCCGACCCGCGGACAAGAACATGCCCGGCACGGGCTCCGCACCCTCGAGGGCCAGGAGGTACGAGCGGTGCGCGCTGGTCTTTGCCGCCCACAGCCAGGCGGAGAGCGCGGGTGCGCCGGTGGCGATCACGAGGCGGTCGGCCCTGATCTCGCTGCCTCCTGCGAGGTGAGCGACGACCGGGTCCTCGGAGGCGACGTTGCGGACCCGGTGCCCCTCGTGGATCGTGCCGCCGTGGACGAGCACCTGCTCGGCGATCGAGTGCAGCAGGTCCATCGGGTCGAGCTGGAACTGGTCGTCCAGGACCACTGCCCCGTGCACCTCGAACGGCACGTCGAGCTGGTCGGTCCAACGGGCCGGCAGGCCCAGTGCCCTCAGCGCGTCGTACTCCTGCTGGACTGCGGGCACCTCGTCCAAAGTGGCGGCGTAGGTGCCTGCCGGCTGGGCTGCGATCGGCACGCCGTGCTGCTCACAGAACTCCCGCAGCCAGGCCTGCCCCTCGAGGTTCGCGTCGACGTACGCGCGCGCCACCCGGTGCGGATGCCGTTCGGAGATCCGGGTCAGCTTGGTCCCCTGGACCATCGAGACCTTCGCAGTGCTGGACCCGGTGGTGCCGGCGCCGAGGCCGCGCTGCTCGAGCACCGTCACCTGCATGCCCGCACGGGCCAGCAGCAGCGCCGTCGTGAGACCGGTCAAGCCACCACCGACGACGAGCGTCTCGACCTGGCCGGAGGGGGGCAGCGGTTCGGGGTACGCCGGCCGCGCGGAGTCCTCCCACAGGGACATCGACGCGGCGGTGCTCATCGGGGCTCGACTCGGGTTGCGGGCACGGGCACTCCTCGGGGTGGGCGACGTGCTCGTCGTACCCGTCGCGGGCGACCACCATGCAAGAGCGACCGGCATGCCGGCGCGCTCCAGGGGTAACCGCAGGCGTGGACCCCGTACGAGAAGGAGGCGCAATGCCACCGCAAGCATGGAGCAAGAAGCGCGAGCGCCAGTACGAGCACATCAAGGAGGGCCTCGAGGATCGTGGCCACTCAGAGGACGAGTCCGAGGAGATCGCCGCGCGCACGGTCAACAAGGAGCGCGCCCGGCACGGCGAGTCCAAGGAGCGGAGCCGGACCTCCGTCGACGACATCTCCTCGGGTCGCCGTGGCGGCCTGCGGTCGCACCAGGGAGAGGGCGGTCGGACCTTCGACCAGCTCTACCAGGAGGCGCGGGACAAGGGCGTCAAGGGCCGTTCGAAGATGAACAAGGCACAGCTCGAGCGCGCCGTCGGCCGCTGATCGTCCACCGGCACCCTTTTCCGCCCGCCTCGACGTCTTCGGGACACACCCCCGGCGTGCCCGTGTGGATCGACGCCCATTCGTCCGATACCCGAGACAAACCGGCCCCGGTTGTTTGCAATCGGTCCCATTTGGGAGCAAGGTGGGTTTCGGGTCACCGGTCACACAGCTCGGCCGACATCGACCCCTTGTTCGACAGGGGCATCACGATGCTCTCGATGAACGAAACCCTTCCCAGCACTCGCCACGAGTCCGACGATCGGGCGCGCTCGGCGCGTACCAGGGAACTCTTCGAACAACGCACCGCCTGCGACGACGCGGAGGAACGGCACCGACTCCTCGAGGAGATCGTCACGCTGAACCTCCCGATCGCGGACTCGCTGGCGCAGCGCTACGCGGCGCGCGGTCTGGCCCTGGACGACCTCGTCCAGGAAGCACGCCTGGCGCTCGTCCGGGTCGTGGAGTCGTTCCGGCCGGAGTACGGCCACGACTTCTTGTCCTATGCGGTGCCCAGCGTTCTCGGAGCCCTGCGCAAGCAGTTCCGGGACAGCGGCTGGACGGTTCGTCCGCCCCGCCGGATCCAGGAGGCCCAGCAAGCGATCAACCAGTCACGCTCGGACCTGCTGCAGCGACTCGGCCGCGAGCCGCGCGTGCGTGAGCTGGCGGCGGAGCTCGACCTCGACGAGGAGACCGTGATCGAGGCACTCTCCGCCGACGGCTGCTACTCGCCGGCGTCGCTCGACCGCCGGATCGGCGGAGAGTCCGACGCCGAGGGAGCCGGTCGCACACTCGGCTCGGTCCTGGGTGCCGAAGACACGAGCTTCGACAGCGCCGAGGCCAGGGTCGTCCTGCGGCCGTTGCTCTCGAGGCTCGGTGATCGCGACCAGAAGGTGCTCAGGCTCCGGTTCGTCGACGGTCTGACGCAGCGGGAGGTCGGTGAGGAGATCGGCGTGACCCAGATGCAGGTCTCGCGGATCCTGTCCCGCATCTTCGACACCTTGCGTGACGAGGTCGGCGAGGTGCCAGAGATCGCGCGCGCCAGTTGAGTGCGGCGTGGCCGCCGCGTGCTCAGATCGCGACCAGTTGGTCCTCTGGATCCACGAAGATCAACGTCCGTGACCACGCGGCGGTCACTGCCGACTCGGCGCGTGCGCTCGGCCAGTCCCGCATCTCGGGCTGGCTGAGCATGTCGCGCAGGGTCAGCGGCCCCTTGCGACGAAGGAGCGCCACCAGCCGCGCGACGTCGGAGCGTCGATCGCTGTCGTGGGAGCGGTGCCTGACGGCGTCCATGTGTGGGGGATACCCATGCGGCCCTCGTTCATCCTCGGTGGCTCTAGGATCACCTCGTGGCCACTGATCGCGGCGGGTACGCCGAGGAGTTCGCCGAGCTCGCGCTGAACCTGCACGACGTCACCGTCGAGGAGACCGTCGAGAAGGTGCTGGAGTTCACCCTCAAGGCGATCGGCAGCGACTACGCGGGAGTCGTGTTCGTGCACGACAACCACCACATCGAGACCGCTGCGGCCACCGACCCGATCGTCGCCAAGCTCGACGCCATGCAGATGGAGATCGGTGAGGGCCCCGACGTCTCCGTGCTCGCCGACCGCCTGAGCGTGATCGTGTCCGACACGCGCACCGAGACCCGATGGCCGAAGTGGGCGGCCCTCGTGAGCGATGCCGGCATCCGCAGCCTCCTGAGCGTCCGGATGTACACCGACGACGAGACGATCGGCACCCTCAACGCGTTCTCCCGCCATCCCGACGCCTTCGACGTCGACGACCAGGCAGTCGCGCACGTGCTCGCCCGGCACGCTGCGGTGGCGCTGCGCACGGCGCGCAAGATAGAGAACCTCTGGCTCGCCGTCGACGCGCGCAAGCGCATCGGGCAGGCACAGGGGATCTTGATGGAGCGGTTCGACCTCAACCCCGACCAGGCGTTCTCGGTCCTGCTGCGCTACTCCCAGGACAACAACATCAAGCTGCGGGAGGTCGCCGACCGCCTGGTCGAGACCCGCACCCTGCCGCAAGGGCTGACCTGAGACGATGAAGACGAGACTGAACTGCCCGTGCGGGGAGTACATCACCGCGGCCGACGAGGACGAGCTCGTGCGGCTGGTCCAGGAGCACCTTGCAGCGGAGCACCCCGACCGTGACTACACCCGCGAGGACATCCTTTTCATGGCGAGCTGACCCGCTCGGCACCTCTGTGACCCGGGTCGCAACCGCCCTGTGACGTCGCTCTCCCGCTGAGCGTGCGCGCAAGATTCGGCGGTGACGACCGTCACGGCCGGATTTGAGTTGCTCCGCAGGCTCGTGGCGCACTGGATCGCGTGCTCGCAACCCTGCGCCGACCTGCCCTGACCCGCGCCATGGTCACGGGTCTGCTCGCTGTCTCGGCTGTCGGCCTTCCCGGCTCGACGGCATCTGCCGCGGAAGAGTCACTGCCGGCGTACCACGTCCGGTCGGGAACCGTGCTGCACCCGGTGGCTCCGACGCTGGTCCTGCCGGTGCGCGGCTACCGGCTCACCGGTCGCTTCGGGGACCGCAGCGGCCTGTGGTCCTCGGTGCACACCGGGCTGGACTTCGCAGCGCCGTACGGGACCCCGATCCGGAGCATCGCCGCGGGCGTCGTGGTCAGCACCGGGTACGACGGTCGCTTCGGCAACAAGACGGTGATCCGGCTCGGCGACGGCACCGAGCTCTGGTACTGCCACCAGAGCGTCGTGGAGACCAAGGCGGGGGCGCACGTGCGGGCCGGACAGCTGATCGGCACGATCGGCACGACCGGCAACGTCACCGGGCCGCATGTGCACGTCGAGGTGCATCCAGGTGGTGGTGATCCCGTCGACCCGCTGACCTGGCTGCGGCGCCACGGCCTCTGGCCCTGATGGTCAGTCGGCTGCGTGGCGGCGTCGCGGTCGCGGTGCGTGGCTGACCGGTGACGAGCGCGATCTCGCCGGCGATCGACGCGGTTCAGGACACGACGACCGGCGGCACACCCTCGTCGTCGAGGAAGTGGTCCTCCTCCCGCCGCCGTGGCAGGAACAGCGCCGGCACCAGGGTGAGCAGGACCAGCGACCACGCAACCCAGTAGGTGTGTGCGAACGAGGACGCGGCATCGACGAGCCCGCGCGCGACGGCTGCCGGATCGAGGTGGAGGCCGGCGAACACCCGGGGCCGGGTGTTGGACAAGATCGCAGCGCCGGTCTCGGTGATGCCGCCGTCCAGGCCGGGTTTGCCGGCCGTGCCGGGCACGACGGGGGAGTCGTTGAGGTGGTTGGTCAGCAGGACCGACATCAAGGCGACGCCGACCGAGCTCGACGATCTGCTGGGTGATGTTCAGCAGCGTGGATCCGCGGGCGACCTCGTGGGCGCGCAGGGTCTTCAGCGCCGAGGTGAACAGCGGCATCATCGTCGCGCCCATGCCGAGCCCCATCACGAACAGCATCGGGATGATCACGCCGTACGGCGTCGACGCGGTGACCTGGGTCAGCCCGAACATGCCGATGACGATCAGGGTGAGGCCGACCGGCACGATCCGGCCGACCGGCATCTTGTCGACGAGCGCGCCCGGCGATCGGCATCGTGATCATCGCGCCGAGCCCCTGCGGGGCGACCAGCAGGCCGGCGTGCAGGGTCGACTCGCCGCGGATCTGCTGGAAGTAGGTCGGCACCAGGAGCAGCCCGCCGAAGAACGCCGCCGCGAACAGGAACATCGTGATGACCGCGACCGTGAGGTTGCGGTTGCGGAACAGCCGCAGGTCCAGCAGCGGGTGCTCGGGCCGGAACGAGTGCCAGCACGAAGGCAGCCGATCAGGAGCGCGCCCGACGAGCATCGACACCCAGACCCGCGGCGCCGAGAAGTCACCGTGCTCCTGCGGGGAGCGAGGAGACCCCGAACAGGAACAGGGCCAGGCCGGGAGACATCAGGGCCATGCCCAGGAAGTCGAAGCGACTCCGACGGCTCGGGTGAGTCCTTGGCGCAGCGACGATCCAGGCGTAGACCAGGGCGATCGGCGCCGATCGGGACGTTGATCAGGAAGATCCAGTGCCAGCTCGCGGTCTCGATCAGCCAGCCGCCGAGGATCGGGCCCAGGATCGGGCCCGAGCAGCATCGGCACCCCGAGGATGGCCATCAGCCGGCCCATCCGGTGCGGACCGGCCGCCCGGGTCATGATCGTCATGCCGAGCGGCATCAGCATGCCGCCGCCGAGGCCCTGCAGCACCCGGAACGCCGATCAGCATGTTGATGTCCGAGGCCGTGGCGCACAGCGCGGAGCCGAGCGGTGAACAGCGACGATCGCGGTCAGGTAGAGCCGCTTGGTGCCGAACCGGTCGGCCGCCCAGCCGGTCATCGGGATGACCGTGGCCAGGGCCAGGGTGTAGCCCGTGACGGTCCACGCCACGTGGGAGTAGGCGACTCGGGTGGCCGGGGTCGCCGAAGACCGTCTGGAACGTCGGCAGGGCGACGTTGACCACGGTGATGTCGAGGATCGACATGATCGCGCCGAGGACGACGACGCCGGCGATCTTGAGGACGGCCGCGTCGATGTTGTCGGGATACTCGGTGCCGGAGGTCGAGCCGGGCGTGGACGTCATGCGTGCTCTCCGAGGGCGAAGTCACCGTCGGCCCTCCCGGCCGGCGTACTGTCTGGCAGCGTAGCCCGCCGGAGGGTGCCTCCGGTACCGAAATGCGACCGACGCGGCCCGCCCGAACGCGGACCTCGCCAGGCGTCGTCCAGGTCAGCAGAAGCTGATGAAGCTGCCGCTGAGGATGTCGATGTCGTCGAAGACCGGGATGTCGATGTCCAGGTGCGGCTCCGAGACGCAGCTGAACGTGCCTCCGGACACCGTGGTGAGGTTGGTCTCGTTGAGGCACACGAGGCAGTACTGGGCGAACAGCAGCTTGTTCTGCGCCTGGATGCCTCCGTCGTCGCCGTCGGAGTGGTAGTGGACGAACGCTCCGTCGTCGCCCTCGTCGAAGTACTTCACGTCTCCGCTGATCAGGGTGTTGTCGGTGTCGAAGTAGGCATACACGCGGCCCGCCGTGCACGCGGTGCAGCCGTCCTCCTTGAAGCCGGCGCCGACGGCCACCTTCCCGAACTTGAGGTCGGAGATCTTGATCCGCTTCTTGTGGTTCGACCCGTCGACGCACGTCGCCGGGTCCGACTCGTCGAAGCAGTAGGTGCCGTCGAGCTCGAACCGGTTGCCCCACAGACCACCGCTGAGGTTCGTCGGCGTCAGCGAGAAGTCGAACAGCGCCGGCGGCATGTTGTAGTGGTCGCCGTCGGTCGTCTCCAGGTCGCTCGCCGGGACGAATCCCGGCTTGCAGGCCTTGTTGGTGCTCGAGAAGCAGACCTGCACGTCGGGCGCGATGTTCTGCAGGTTCGCGTCGATGTAGCCACCCGCCATGTTCGTCTTCAGGGTGATCGAGTCGATCTGCGTGTTCGTCGTCGCGCGGTAGTGCACACTGGTCTTGTTCGTCGAGGAGAAGTCCACCGACGCCGGCGTCGGGTTGGCGATCGTGCCCCTCACGAACTTGGCGTCAGCCGCGACGTAGGCGTAGTCGAGCGGCTGGGCCGCGATGTCGTAGCTGATGTGGAACGGCGTGGCCGTCGTGCTCACCTCGGCGCTCCCGATCTGCAGCAGGTTGGCGGCGACGTGCTGGCCGTCGACGTACTCGACCTTCTGCTGGCCCGCCGGGATGCTCGCCTTGCTGCCACCCCAGGCCTGGGCGTAGACGCGCCCGATGTGGGCGCCGTGCGCGTCGAAGACCGCGTTTCCGCTGCCCGACGGCAGCGTCAGCGTCAGGTGGCTGGGCAGGTTCTCGACGACCGCCTCGAAGTTCGGCATCCCGGCCGGCACGGGCAGGCCGGTGCCGTCGGCGGTGATCTTGGTGATCGACTCGCCGTGGCTGTCGAAGTCGACGATCTTCGAGCCGCCGGAACCCGGCTTCATGGCGAACGTCATGTGAGCCGGCAGGTTGGAGATCGTGCCGTCGAACTGGATCCCGCTGGTGTTGCCCATCACGGTGAAGAACTGTGACTGCGCTGTCTGCAGGTCCCCGATCACCGGGTCGCCCTGGAAGCTGACGCTCTTCAGGCCGCTGAGCCGCAGGAACGCCCGGTACAGCGCCGGGGTGTCGTCGTACGACGCGCCGGACCCGCCGAAGGACGGGGCACCGGTGCCGTCGCTGGCCAGGAGCGTGATCGTGCCGAGCGGGTTGCTCGCGGTCGCCGACATGGTGCCGTTCAGCTGCTTGACGTTGATGACCTCCGACGCTGGCAGGCCCTCGAGAGTCGCCTCGAGGCGGGTGACCCGCGTGAAGAACGGAGTCGGGCGGGTCGCCTTCACGGTGATCTTGTCGATCCCGGTCCCGTGGCCGTCGAAGGTCACCACGCCGTTGTCGGGGTCGACCGACACCGACGTGTCCGCGGGCAGGTTCGACAGCGAGCCCTCCAGGTGCGTGGAGGTGACGTCGTCGTCCGCGGTGAAGGGGAACAGGCCCGGTGCGTTCGAGAAGATCAGCTCGCCGCCGTACGGCGTCGCCTGGTTGATCGAGACCGACTTCAGGTTCGTCAGCTGCAGGCTGCCGGTGAAGGCGTCGGCCGTCGTCCGGTGGAACCGGGCGAACGGCGACGTGCTCGCGTCGAGCGGCCCGACGTCGCCTCCCTGGGCGAACCGCGCCTGGACCCGGTCGAACCTGCCGCTCGTGGCGCCCACCGTCGTGTGCTCGGCGGTCTGCTCGAACTTGACGTGCGCGGGCACGCCCCAGGCGTCGAGGGCGGCGGCAGTGACGATGTTCCCGTTGACCTTGTCGCGGTAGCTGCCGGTCAGCTTGGTGATCGCGCTGTCGGCGTCGTAGGTCGTGGTCTCGGTGTTCGCCGTGCTCGTGTGCACGACGTCGATCGACGCAGGGAGCTGGTCGGCGGTCGCGTCGACGATCTGCTGGCGCCCAGGGGTCAGGATCGCGACGTTGGCGTCGAGCCTGGTCGGGGTGGTGTCGACGAGGACCTGCTGCCGTGCCTGCGACATGCGCAGCTCGGTGGAGAAGACCGCAGGCACAGGCGTGAAGTTCGCAAGGCCGCGGTAGGTGCGCTCCGGCGCGTCCGGGTCGGGACCGGAGAACAGCTCACCGAGCGTCGCGAGGGACGACGGCGGGGTGTTCGTCTTGAGGTCGAGCCCGAGGTCCGCGGTCGTGGCCGAGAGCCCGAGGACGCTGACCTTTGCGCTCCAGTTCTTGGCGGTGCCGACGGCGGTGCCGTCCTCGCCGAACCCGAGGTAGGTGTCCTCCGCGCCCGGCACGATCGCGACAGCCTCGATGCTGACGCGGCCGCTGGCAGGGAACGACGAACGCGCGATGCTCAGCGTGACGCCGTTCAGTGTGAGGTTGAGGCCCAGCGTGCCGATGAAGTCGGGAAGGATCCCGGTGCCGTCCACGTCGAGCACGGTCGGCAACCCGGCGAGCGCCGGCGTGTAGCGCACCACGGCGGGCCCGACCGGTGGCTTGTACACCGTGCGGTAGACGTAGCCGGCGACGTTGATCGCGCACACGACTCCCGGGAGCTGGTCGACGAGCTCGCCGACCCCGGGAATGTCGGTGGTCGCGTCGGCGACGGTGCTCACGACCGGGCAGAGGATGCCCTGGAGCAGGTTGAGCGGGGAGTTCCTGAACGCCCCGTCGAGCCCGTCGTCGGGATTTGCCGGCACGTTGGTCGTGACGCTCACCGAGGCGTCGATCGGTCCGACCTGGACGCCGACTCCGATCGTGTCGGCGTGGGCAGCCGGCATGCACACGACGGTGAGCGCGGCGCTGGCGACGGCGGCGGTGACGGCCCGCCCGACATTCTTCGTGAGCATGGCACTGACCCCACTGGCTGCGGTGCAAACAGCCTTGGTTCCCGGATGGCGAGGTTGGTCAGGTCGCCCGAACGTCTGCGTCCCCTCAGGAGGAAGGTAAGAGTCGTGTCAAGAGGATCTATCGGCCCTGAAGATGTCGAACCGGCGCACCTCGCTGCAGACCGGTCAATCGCCTCGTGAGCGGCGGAAACAGTCGAAATCGCTGCGAGCTCGAGCGGGTCGTCCCACCGCGCGGGCAGTGCCGGGAACCGCGAAGGACCGGGCCGAGACCCGGTCCTTCTCTGGTGTCCGAGGGGGGACTTGAACCCCCACGCCCGATAAAGGGCACTAGCACCTCAAGCTAGCGCGTCTGCCTATTCCGCCACCCGGACGAGCGGCCGTAACCCTAGCAAAGCCGGGCACTCGAGTCCGAATCGGGGACCGCCCGGATTGCTCTTGTTCATGGCTGGACCGCCGGTCGTGGCGCTGCACGCCTCGGGTCCTCTTGGTGCGGGCCGCCTCAGTCTCGAAAGATGACCGAGACGACGCAGACGGATCACGCGGCGAGCGGCCACAGCCGGCACATCCCCGAGACCCTCCAGCACGGGTTGCGCACGCGCGCGGGATCGGCGACGTGGGGCGAGACCCACGACCTCGGCAGCGACCCGGCGACACGACGCCACACTGACCGGCGAGATGGGGTGGGATCGGGGCCTGCGGCAGGATGGACGCCATGAGCGAGCCACGGGAGACAGCCGAGCCCGCTGCCGGGTACGACCCTGCTTCGGAGGTCGTCGGGATCTGCAGTGACCTGATCGCGATCGACACGACCAACTACGGCGACGAACCCGGCCCGGGGGAGCGGAAGGCCGCCGAGCACGTGGCGCAGCTGCTCGAAGACGTCGGCATCGGCACCGAGCTGATCGAGTCCGAGCCCGGACGCACGTCCGTGGTGGCGCGATGGGGTGGCGACCAAGGGGAGCCGGTGCTGCTGCACGGCCACCTGGACGTCGTACCCGCCGCCGCGGAGGACTGGACGGTCCATCCGTTCTCGGGGGAGGTCCGCGACGACGTGGTCTGGGGTCGCGGGGCGGTCGACATGAAGGACTTCGACGCGATGCTGCTCTCGACCGTGCGCGCCCGGGCGCGAGCGGGAGTGGTCCCCTCGCGACCGCTGGTGCTGTGCTTCACCGCCGACGAGGAGGCCGGCGGCGCCAAGGGCGCCGGTACCTGACACGGCACCACCGGGACCTCTTCGACGACTGCACGGTGGCGGTCGGCGAGGTCGGTGGGTTCAGCACGACGGTGCGCGGTCGGCGGGTCTACCTCGTGGAAGCCGCGGAGAGCGGCATGGCCTGGGTGCGACTGACGGCCAGGGGCACCGCGGGCCACGGCTCGATGCGGCACCCGGACAACGCCGTGACCCGGCTGGCCGCCGCGGTCGCCCGGATCGGTCAGCACGAGTGGCCGCAGCGGCTCACCCCCACCATGGAGGTGCTGCTCGCCACCGTCGCCGAGCTGGCCGGCACCGAGGCCACCCCGGAGAACGCCGAGAGCCTGATCGAGGAGTTCGGCAGCGCTGCCCGGATGATCGGAGCGGTGCTGCGCAACTCCGCGAACCCGACCATGCTCGACGCGGGGTACAAGGTGAACGTCGTACCCGGCACCGCGACCGCCAGCGTCGACGGCCGCTACCTGCCCGGGTACGAGGACGAGTTCTGGGCCACGCTCGCCACCCTTGCCGGGCCGGACGTCGAGCTGACCCGCGACGTGCACCTCGGCGGCTTCGAGACGTCCTACGACGGCGACGTCGCCGAGGCGATGACGGCCGCCCTGCTCGCCGAGGACCCCGAGGCGATCGTCGCGCCGTACCTGCTGAGCGCCGGCACCGACGCGAAGTACTGGGAGTCGCTCGGGATGCGGTGCTTCGGGTTCACCCCGCTGCGGCTGCCCGAGGACCTGGACTTCACCGCGCTGTTCCACGGCGTCGACGAGCGCGTCCCGGTCGACTCACTGGAGTTCGGAGCCCGGGTCTTCGACCGGTTCCTCGGCCTGCTGTAGTCGGGCTAGGACAGGTAGAAGCCCAGCCTCGGCTGCCTGATGATCTTGCGGCGGAGCACGACCCGGCGGGTGCCGTCGGCGGCGATACGCACCCGGTCGAGCTCCCAGCCGCCGTGCTCGGCCCGGTCGACCAACAGCCGGGTCACGAAGCTGCGCGAGTGGTCGCGGGGGATGACCAGCTTGTCGAACTCGTACTCCACGCCCGGGTCGCACGGCGCGTCCGGGCCTCGTCGTCGTGCTCACGTTGCCTCCGTCGCTTCCGGCTCGAGCTGCGGAGACGTCCTCCAGCGCGGTGACGATCTCGGGAGGCAGCTCGCACTCCTCGACCAGCAGCGCCGCCTTGAGCTGCTCGGCGGTGCGGGCGCCGACGATCGGAGCCGTCACTCCGGGACGGTCGCGCACCCAGGCGAGCGCGACCTCGAGGGGACTCCACGCCAACCCCTCGCCGGCGCGTGCCACCGCCTCGACGATCCGGTGCGACCGCTCGTTGAGGTGCCGGCCCGACGAAGCTCGCGAAGTGAGTCGAGGCGGCACGTGAGTCGGCCGGCGTGCCGGTGCGGTACTTGCCGGTGAGGACCCCGCGACCGAGCGGCGACCACGGCAGGATGCCCAGGCCCAGCGCCTGGGCGGCCGGGATCACCTCTGCCTCGACACCACGTGCGAGCAGGGAGTACTCCACCTGGTTCGAGGCGATCGGCGCGCGCCCGGGCACGGCCCGCTGCCACGTTGCGGCCTGCGCGGACTGCCAGCCGGTGTAGTTCGAGATCCCCACGTACGACGCGCGTCCGGTCGCCACCGCGTAGTCGAGCGCGCTGAGCGTCTCCTCGACAGGCGCGTCGTCGACCCAGGTGTGCACCTGCCACAGGTCGACGTGGTCGACCTGGAGACGTTTCAACGAGGCGTCGAGCGAGCTGATCAGGAATCCGCGCGAGGCGTTGGTCTCGCGCTCGCCACGCAGCCGGCCGATCCCCGCCTTGGTCGCGAGCACCACGTCGTCGCGGCGTACGACCTCGCGCAGCAGCGTGCCGATGACACGCTCGGAGTCGCCGTTGGCGTAGCCCGCCGCGGTGTCCACCAGGGTGCCGCCGGCCTCGACGAACGAGACGAGCTGGTCGCGCGCCTCGTGCTCGTCGGTGTCGCGGCCCCACGTCATCGTCCCGAGGCCGAGCCGGGACACCTTCAGCCCGGTGCTGCCCACGTGACGCTGCTGCATGGCGGAAAGGTTAGCCAGCCGGACCCGGCGCGCCGGTCCGGCTCGCCGGAACCGGTCAGGAGCGGGTCAGGTCGGCACCGTAGGCTCACGCCCCGTGGACTACTTGCAAGCGGTCATCCTGGGCATCGTGGAGGGCCTCACCGAGTTCCTCCCGGTGTCGAGCACCGGACACCTGACCATCACCGAGAAGATCCTCGGCCTCCAGATCGACGACAAGGGGGTCACGGCGTACACAGCGGTGATCCAGATGGGGGCGATCCTCGCGGTGCTGCTGTACTTCCGCGCCGACATCGCACGGATCGCGGTGGCGTGGCTGCGCGGCCTGGTCAAGCCGGAGTACCGCGGCACCTTCGACCACCGGTTCGGCTGGTACATCATCGTCGGCACGGTGCCGATCGGGATCGTGGGCTTCGCCGGCAAGGACCTGGTCTCCGGGTCCCTGCGCTCGCTGTGGTGGGTCGGCGCGGGCCTCGTCGTCTGGAGCGCGGTGATGTGGCTGGCCGAGCGCAACCCCGCACAGGAGCGCACCGAGCGAGAGCTCACCATGACCGACGCGCTCGTCGTCGGTGCCGTCCAGTGCGTCGCACTGGTGCCGGGGGTCTCACGGTCCGGCGCCACCATCTCGGCGGGCCTGTTCCGCGGCTTGGACCGGGTGACGGCGACCCGGCTCAGCTTCTTCCTGTCGATCCCCGCGTTGACGGCAGCTGGTCTCTACGAGCTCAAGGACGTGTCCGGCTCGGGCATCGGCGCCGGCCAGACGATCGTCGGCACTGCGGTGAGCTTCGTCGTCGCGTACGCCGCCATCGCCTGGCTGCTTCGCTTCGTCGCGCACCACTCGATCGCCTGGTTCGTGCCGTACCGCGTCGTGCTCGGCCTGACCGTGCTCGGCCTCCTGGCGTTCGGGACGATCAGCGCCACGTAGGTTTCGACCCGGCTACAACCAGCCCGCTCGCCGCGCGATGATCCAGATCGCCAGCGAGCTGCCCAGCATCATCAGCACCGACATCGGGTAGCCGAGGACCCAGCCGAGCTCCGGCATGTGCTGGAAGTTCATCCCGTAGACCCCCGCGATCAGGGTCGGCGCCGCCACCAGTCCGACGGCGGCAGAGATCTTCCGCATGTCGTCGTTCTGCTGGACCGTGATCTGGGCCAGGTGCGCCTCGAAGACCGCGGTGAGCAGCGTCTCGAGCTCGTCGATCGTCTCGGCCACCCGGGCGAGGTGGTCGGCGACGTCCCGGAAGTACGGCGCCGCCTCGGAGTCGATCCCACGAACGGCGCCGGTGGCGAACCGGTGCACCGGCTCGCGCAGCGGAAGAACCGCACGGCGCATCTCGGCCAGCTCACGCTTGAGGACGTAGATGCGTTCGGCGTCCTTCGTGCGCTGGGGTGCGAACACCGAGGACTCGACCTCGTCGACGTCGATCACGAGCTGCTCGCCGACCTCCTCGTAGCGGTCGACGACCTGGTCGCACACGGTGTACACGACGGCCGAGGGCCCGTGCGCGAGGAGCTTCTGCATGCCCTCGAGCTCCAGCCGAGCGCTGTGCAGGCTGCCGCCCTCGCCGTGGCGCACCGTCACCACGAAGTTCTCACCGACGAACATGTTGATCTCGCCGGTCTCCACGGCGTCGGTCGCGTCGACGTACCAGAGCGTCTTGAGGGCGAGGAAGATCGAGTCCGCGTAGCGCTCCAGCTTTGGTCGCTGGTGTGCCGACAGGGCGTCCTCGACGGCGAGCGGGTGCAGGTCGTAGAGGTCGGCGACGGCCTCGAGCTCCAGCTCGGTCGGCTCGTGCAGGCCGATCCAGACGAAGTCACCGGGGCCGGTGGCCCGGGCTCGTACGCCGGCCAGGTCGGCGACCTCGGTGCCGCAGTCGACCCGGACGCCGTCGCGATAGAGCGCGTTGTCGACGATCACGCCGTCAGGGTAGGCGCGACCCGGGGCGCCCCTGCGTAGGCTCGCCCCCATGGCAACGGTGATCCTCGCGCGCCACGGGCGGACCGTCGCGAACGTGGACGGCGTCCTGGCCGGACGCAGCAAGGGCATCCGCCTCGACGACGTCGGCACCCGACAGGCCGAGGAGGCTGCGCGTCGCCTCGACGGCCTTGGCCTCACCGCCGCTGTGACCAGCCCGCTCGAGCGCTGCACCGACACTGCGCGGATCCTGCTGCGCGGCACCGGGGTCCGGGCTCGGGTCGAGCGCGGGCTGACCGAGTGCGACTACGGCGAGTGGACCGGCCGGCCGATGAAGGAGCTGATGAAGGAAGACCTCTGGAGGGCCGTGCAGGCGCACCCGGCCGGGGTGCGCTTCCCCGGCGGTGAGGCGATGGCGGAGATGTCTGCGCGGGCGATCAGGTCGGTACGCGCATGGGACACCCGCGTGGCAGACGCCTCCGGCGAGGGTGCGGTCTGGCTGGCGGTGGCACACGGTGACGTGATCAAGTCGGTGCTCGCCGACGCGCTCGGCGTACACCTCGATGCGTTCCAGCGCATCGTCGTCGATCCCGCCAGCCTGTCGGTCGTGCGGTACACGCCGCACCGTTCCTACGTCCTGGCGATGAACACGACCGAGGGATCACTCGCGCACCTCGCCCGGCAGGAGAACCCGGAGGCGAAGGTGGGCGGCGGAGCAGGCCCTTCCGCCGCCGGGACCAGCCCGTAGGCTCGAACCATGCCTCCTGTCGTGCATCGGTTCGACCCGCCGGAGCGGTTCGTCGCGGGGACTGTCGGCGAGCCGGGCCAGCGCACGTTCTTCCTCCAGGCACGCGAAGGCGTCCGGGTCACCAGCGTGGCGCTCGAGAAGCAACAGGTCGAGATCCTCGGAGAGCGCATCGACGAGCTGCTCGACGAGCTGATGAGCGCGGGCGGCGTGGCCGGCGTCATCCCGGCGATCGCCCCGGTCGACCAGGTCGACACCGCGCCCCTGGAGCAGCCGATCGTCGAGGAGTTCCGGGCCGGCACGATCACCCTCTCCTGGGACGCCGAGGACGAGCGCGTCGTGGTGGAGGTGTTCCCGATCGTCGAGGTGGTGGCGCCGATCGAGGCCGACGAGGACGACCTCGTCGACCTGCCGATCGACGAGCCCGAGCCCGAGGAGCTCTTCGTGGTGCGGTTGACGCCCACCCAGGCGCGGGTCTTCGCCGGCCGTGCCGCATCGGTGGTCTCGGCCGGGCGTCCGGCCTGTCAGTTCTGTGGCGGCCCCGTGGACCCGACCGGGCACCTGTGCCCCCGGGCGAACGGCTACCGGCGCAGCCTCACGTGAGCAGCACGAGAAGCAGATGAGCGCCGAGACGAGCCTGGGCCCCGACGACCTGCTGGTGCGTGGTGAGCTGACCGTGCTCGGCCGGATCGTGCCCGCCTCGAACTCGACGTTCTTCTGCCGGCTCGGTCCGGAGGAGGCAGGCGTGCGCGCGGTCTACAAGCCGGTGTCGGGGGAGCGGCCGCTGTGGGACTTCGCCGACGGCACCCTCGCCGCACGCGAGTACGCCGCGTGGCTGGTGTCCGAGGCGCTGGCCTGGTCCCTCGTGCCGCCCACGGTGCTGCGCGACGGGACCGCAGGGCCCGGCATGGTCCAGCTGTGGTGCGAGCCCGACCCGAGCCAGACGCCGGTCGACCTGATCCCCGAGGGTCCCGTGCCCACCGGTCTCCGGCACGTCCTGGATGCCTTCGACCACGACGACCACCCGGTCATGCTCGTCCACGAGGACACCGCGGACCTGCGCCGGATGGCGCTGTTCGACATCGTGGTCAACAACACCGATCGCAAGGGCGGCCACATCCTGGCCATGCCGGACGGCCGCCGCTACGGGGTCGACCACGGAGTCTGCTTCCACGTCGACGACAAGCTGCGCACCGTGCTGTGGGGCTGGCACGGCGAACCGGTGGACGACGACGACCTCGCCTCCCTGTGCGGCCTGGCCGAGCAGCTCGACAGCGATCTCGGTGACCAGCTCGAGGACCTGCTCACCGGGCCCGAGATCGACGCGACTCGCCGGCGGGTGGAGCGGCTCGTTGCCCGCCGCCGCTTTCCGCAGCCGGGTGGAGGCTGGCCGTCGATCCCGTGGCCGGCTTTCTGACCCGGTAGGTCCGGGGCGGTCCGCCGCCGTTGGCTAGTCTTCGTCGCATGCGTGCGTGGCCTGCCCCTGACGTCCCGTCACTGCCGGTCCGCGGGCCGCAGCTGCGGGTGCACGACTCCTCGACGGGAGAGTCCGTCGGCCTGGTCCCGGCGGACGGCACCGCCCGCATGTACGTCTGCGGCATCACGCCCTACGACGCCACGCACCTGGGTCACGCAGCCACCTACATCGCCTTCGACCTGCTCAACCGCGCGTGGCGCAACGCCGGCCACGCCGTGCACTACGTGCAGAACGTCACCGACGTCGACGACCCGCTGCTCGAGCGCGCCGTCGAGACCGGACAGGACTGGACCGCGCTCGCCGAGCGTGAGACCGAGCTCTTCCGGACCGACATGGAGGCGCTTCGGGTGCTGCCTCCCGACGACTACGTCGGTGCGGTGGAGTCGATCCCGTTGGTCGTCAGCATGATCGAGCGCCTCCGCGACAGCGGCGCGGTCTACGAGGTGCCTTCGGAGAGCTCCGACGGTTCCGACCTCTATTTCTCGGTCAGCGCCGACCCGACGTTCGGCGCCGTCTCCCGCTGGGATCGTCCGCAGATGCTCCAGGCGTTCGCCGAGCGCGGGGGAGACCCCGACCGACCCGGCAAGAAGGACCCGCTGGACTGCCTGCTCTGGCAGGCCGAGCGGCCCGACGACCCGGCCTGGGCCTCCTCCGTGGGCCGGGGCAGGCCGGGCTGGCACATCGAGTGCTCGGCGATCGCCCGTGAGCACCTGGGTGCGGCGTTCGACGTGCAGGGAGGCGGCAGTGACCTGCTGTTCCCGCACCACGAGATGAGCGCCGCCGAGGCCCAGGCCGTCGACCCGGCGCACCGGTTCGCCCGTGCGTACGTGCACGCGGGGATGGTCGCGCTCGACGGCGAGAAGATGTCGAAGTCGAAGGGCAACCTCGAGCTCGTCTCCCGGCTGCGCGACTCCGGCGTGGACCCGATGGTGGTCCGCTGGGCCCTGCTCGGTCACCACTACCGGTCCGACTGGGAGTGGCAGCCGACCGACCTGGAGGCCGCGTCGTCGTCGTACGGGTCGTTGCGGTCGGCGGTCGCGCGGCCAGCCGGCGCTCCGAGCGCAGGGGTGGTCAGTGGGGTCCTCGAGGCGCTGGCCGACGACCTCGACGCGCCCCGCGCTCGTGCACTGCTCGAGCAGTGGGCGACCGCCACGCTCGCGGGGGACGACACCGAGCCCGCCTCGGGCGAGGCGATCCGGGCCGTGGCCGACGCCGCGCTCGGGGTCGGGTTGTGACCCCGAGCACCGGGCTCAGGCCTCCGGATCCTGCCGACGCTTGAGGTAGCGCTCGAACTCGCGGGCGATCGCCTCGCCGCTGGCTTCGGGGAGGTCGGCGGTGTCCTTGGTCTCCTCGAGGCTGCGGACGTACTCGGCGACGTCCTCGTCCTCCTCGGCCAGCTCGGCGACGCCACGCTCCCAGGCGCGGGTCTCCTCGGGCAGGTCTCCGAGCGGGACCGAGACCTCGAGGACGTCCTCCACCTGGGTGAGCAGCGCGAGCGTCCCCTTCGGGCACGGGGCCTGGGGAAGGTAGTGCGGCACCGCCGCCCAGAACGAGACCGCCGGCAGGTCGAGCCGCGCGCACGCGTCCTGGAGCACGCCGACGATCCCGGTCGGTCCTTCGTACGTCGACGGCTCGAGCTTGAGCCGGTCGTCGAGGTCGAGCTCGGTGGCCGACCCGGTCACCGGGATCGGGCGGGTGTGCGGGGTCTCGGCAAGCAGCGCGCCGAGGGTGACGACGAGCTCGACGCCGAGGTCGTCGGCGGCGGCGAGGAGCTCGGCGCAGAACTGGCGCCAGCGCATGTTCGGCTCGATGCCGCGGAGCAGGACGACGTCGCGGGTCGAGCCCGCCGGCCGGGCGACGTACATCTGGGTCGAGGGCCAGGTGACCCGGCGCATGCCCTCGTCGGTGGTGCCGATCAGCGGGCGGTTCACCTGGAAGTCGTAGAACTCCTCCGGGTCGATCGCGGCGACCAGCTGCGCGTCCCAGACGTCGATGAGGTGGTCGATCACCCCGGTCGCCGCTCCGGCGGCGTCGTTCCAGCCCTCGAACGCGCTGATCAGCACCGGGCTGGTGAGGGGGTGGACCTCCTCGATCTCGATCACCTGTTCAGCCTAGATCAGCGGTCGTCGGACCACGGGGTTCCGCGAGGGATGTCCTCAGTACGAAACGGCCCTCGTCCCCGTGCATCCACCCCCTAGACTTGTCCGGGCCGAGAGGCGTTGCAACGGGTCCGCCGACGGACCCGCCACGCTCGGCAGGATTCCAAGGACGCCTTCCGAGTCGGAAGGAGCCCCTGAGCGATGGACGACAGCGTGCCGGGGATCGAGTCACACATGCGGCCGGACGCCACGGCGGAGCTCACCGCTCTGCTGAAGCAGCGCATCCTGGTGATCGACGGCGCCATGGGCACGATGATCCAGCGGTACTCGCCGGGCGAGGCGGAGTACCGCGGTGACCGGTTCGCGGACTGGCCGACCGACGTCAAGGGCAACAGCGACGTCCTCGTGCTCAGCCAGCCGGAGATGATCCGGTCGATCCAGGAGGAGTACCTCCGCGCGGGCGCCGACATCATCGAGACCAACACCTTCTCCGCGACGAGGATCGCCCAGGCCGACTTCGGCATGGAGGACCTCTGCTACGAGCTCAACTTCGAGGGCGCCCGACTCGCCCGCGCTGCAGCCGACGCCGTGAGCACGCCGGACCGTCCCAGGTACGTCGCGGGTGCACTCGGCCCGACCAACCGGACCGCGTCGATCTCACCGGACGTCAACGACCCGGGTGCCCGCAACGTGTCCTACGACGAGCTGGTCTCGGCCTACCTCGAGCAGGCCAACGGGCTCGTCGACGGCGGGTCCGACCTGCTGCTGATCGAGACGATCTTCGACACGCTCAACGCCAAGGCGGCGATCTTCGCGCTCGAGACGCTCTTCGAGGAGCGCGGCCGCCGCTGGCCGGTGATCATCTCCGGCACGATCACCGACGCGTCGGGCCGCACCCTCTCCGGCCAGGTGACCGAGGCGTTCTGGAACTCCATGCGGCACGCCCGCCCGCTCGCGATCGGCCTGAACTGCGCGCTCGGCGCCGCGGAGATCCGTCCGTACCTGGCCGAGCTGTCCCGGATCGCCGACGCCTTCGTCTCCTGCTACCCGAACGCCGGCCTGCCCAACGCGTTCGGCGAGTACGACGAGACCGCCGACCAGATGGCGTCGGTGCTCCAGGAGTTCACCAGCGCCGGACTGGTCAACATCGTCGGCGGCTGCTGCGGCACCACCCCGGACCACATCGCGGCGATCGGCCGGGTGGTGGAGGGCGTTGACCCTCGTGAGCTGCCCGCGACGAAGCCCGCGATGCGGTTGTCGGGCCTCGAGCCGCTGAACATCACCGAGGACTCGCTGTTCGTCAACGTCGGTGAGCGCACGAACATCACCGGATCTGCCCGCTTCCGGAACCTGATCAAGGCCGGGGACTTCGACACCGCGCTGACCGTCGCCGCCCAGCAGGTCGAGAACGGCGCCCAGGTCATCGACGTCAACATGGACGAAGGCATGATCGACGGCGTCGCCGCGATGGACCGCTTCCTCAAGCTCGTCGCCAGCGAGCCCGACATCAGCCGGGTCCCGGTGATGGTCGACTCCTCGAAGTGGGAGGTGATCGAGGCCGGGCTCAAGACGATCCAGGGCAAGCCGATCGTGAACTCGATCTCGATGAAGGAGGGCGAGGAGAAGTTCGTCCGCGAGGCCCGGCTCTGCCGCAAGTACGGCGCGGCCGTGGTCGTGATGGCCTTCGACGAGCAGGGTCAGGCCGACAACCTCGAGCGCCGCAAGGAGATCTGTGCCCGCGCGTACCGGATCCTCGTCGACGAGGTCGGGTTCCCGGCGGAGGACATCATCTTCGACCCGAACTGCTTCGCGCTGGCCACCGGCATCGAGGAGCACGCGACCTACGGCATCGACTTCATCGAGGCCTGCCGCTGGATCAAGGCCAACCTGCCCGGTGCGCTCATCTCCGGCGGCATCTCGAACGTCTCCTTCTCCTTCCGCGGCAACAACCCCGTGCGTGAGGCGATCCACGCCGTCTTCCTGTTCCACGCGATCAAGGCCGGCCTCGACATGGGCATCGTCAACGCCGGCGCCCTGGTCGTGTACGACGAGATCGATCCCGAGCTGCGCGAGCGCATCGAGGACGTCGTGCTCAACCGGCGCCCGGACGCCGCGGAGCGACTCCTCGAGATCGCCGAGAAGTTCAACACCGCGGGCGAGGAGAAGGACCCGGCTGCCGTCGACGAGTGGCGCAACCTGCCGGTGCACGAGCGGATCACGCACTCGCTGGTGAAGGGTCTCGACGCGTACGTCGAGGCGGACACCGAGGAGCTGCGTGCCGAGATCTCGGCACGGGGTGGCCGGCCGATCGAGGTCATCGAAGGCCCCCTGATGGACGGCATGAACGTGGTCGGCGACCTCTTCGGCGCCGGCAAGATGTTCCTCCCGCAGGTGGTGAAGTCGGCGCGCGTGATGAAGAAGGCGGTCGCCTACCTGCTGCCCTACATCGAGGCCGAGAAGCAACCTGGCGACGCGGAGACCAACAACGGCACGATCGTGATGGCGACGGTCAAGGGCGACGTCCACGACATCGGCAAGAACATCGTCGGCGTGGTGCTCCAGTGCAACAACTACGACGTCATCGACCTCGGCGTGATGGTGCCGGCCCAGGCGATCATCGACAAGGCCAAGGAGGTCGGTGCCGACATGATCGGGCTCTCCGGCCTGATCACGCCGTCGCTGGACGAGATGGTCAACTTCGCGGCCGAGATGGAGCGCCAGGGCCTCGAGATCCCGCTGCTCATCGGCGGCGCCACCACGTCGCGCGCCCACACCGCGGTGAAGGTCTCGCCCCGTCGTACGGGTCCGGTGATCTGGGTCAAGGACGCGTCGCGCTCGGTCCCGGTCGCGGCGGCTTTGCTGTCCGACGAGCAGCGCCCGGCGCTGCTCGCGGCGACCGAGGAGGACTACGAGGCGCTCCGCGAGCGGCACTCGGCCAAGCACGACCGGCCGATGCTCACGCTGACCAAGGCCAGGGAGAACCGCACTCCGATCACCTGGGAGGGCTACGTCCCGCCGACGCCGAAGCGGCCGGGCGTGACGGTGTTCTCCGACTACGACCTGGCAGAGCTGCGCGAGTACATCGACTGGCAGCCGTTCTTCAACGCGTGGGAGATGAAGGGCAAGTTCCCCGACATCCTCAACAACCCGTCCAGCGGCGAAGCGGCACGCAAGCTCTACGACGACGCCCAGGACATGCTCGACCGACTGATCAAGGACAAGTGGCTCACCGCGAACGGCGTGATCGGGCTGTTCCCGGCGAACGCCGTCGGCGACGACATCGAGGTCTACGCCGACACTGAGCCGCACTCGGGGGGTCGCACCGAGGTCCGGGCCACGTTGCGCAACCTGCGTCAGCAAGGCGAGCACCGCGAGGGGATCCCGAACCGCTCGCTCGGCGACTTCGTCGCGCCCAGGGACACCGGGATCGCCGACCACGTGGGCGCGTTCGCCGTCACCGCGGGCCTCGGCAGCCAGGCCAAGATCGCCGAGTTCAAGGCCGACCTCGACGACTACAGCGCGATCCTGCTGGAGTCCCTGGCCGACCGCCTCGCCGAGGCCTTCGCCGAGCGGATGCACGAGCGGGTCCGCAAGGAGCTCTGGGGCTACGCCGACTCCGAGGACCTCGACAGCGAGGCGCTCATCGGGGAGCGGTACGTCGGGATCCGTCCGGCTCCGGGCTACCCGGCGTGCCCCGAGCACACCGAGAAAGCCACGTTGTGGGAGCTCCTCGACGTCAACGCGAACACCGGCATCGAGCTCACCGACTCAATGGCGATGTGGCCCGGTGCGGCGGTCAGCGGCTGGTACTTCTCGCACCCGCAGTCGCAGTACTTCGTGGTGGGTCGCCTCGGCCAGGACCAGGTCGCCGACTACGCGCAGCGGAAGGGCTGGACCCTCAAGGAGGCCGAGCGCTGGCTGTCCCCGAACCTGGGCTACAACCCTGAGGACTGAGCAACCAAGGTGGTCGAGCAGCGAGCGGAGCGAGTGGACAGTCGAGACCCCGCGGTGACCGGGATCTCGGCTGGGCTCGATCACCGGCCGGCTGGGCTCGATCACCGCTTGGCCGCGGTGCTCTGGGACATGGACGGGACCCTCGTCGACACCGAGCCCTACTGGATCGACGTGGAGTACGCGCTGGTCGAGGAGCACGGCGGCACCTGGAGCCTCGAGCACGCGCTGAACCTGGTCGGCAACGACCTGTTGCTCTCCGGCGAGTACATCCGCGACCACGGTGGCGTCGACCTGGAGCCGACCGAGATCGTCGACCGGCTGCTCGACGGCGTGATCGCCCGGATCGAGGAGCGCGTCCCGTGGCGACCTGGAGCGGTGGAGCTCCTCGCGGAGCTGCAGGCAGCCGGGATCCCGTGCGCCCTCGTCACGATGTCGTACGAGAGGTTCGTGGCCCCGGTGCTCGCCGCCCTCCCGGAAGGCTCCTTCGCGACGGTCGTGACCGGCGACGCCGTCACCGTCGGCAAGCCGCATCCGGAGCCGTACCTCACTGCAGCCGCGGTGCTCGGCGTCGACCCTGCGGACTGCATGGCGATCGAGGACTCGAACACCGGCGCCAAGTCCGCCGAGACCGCCGGGTGCACGGTGCTGGTGGTGCCCAACCACGTGCCGGTGCTCGAGGGTGACCGCAGGGTGTTTCGGGAGACGCTGGTCGGTCTGGACACGACTGAGCTGGCCGGTCTGCTGACCGAGGGGTCGTAGTACCAACGTCCGATGGCGGGGAGCCCATTGCCTCACGGACGCTGGTGGCCACACCACCGGCCACGTCCGAGGAGACTTCCATGAACACCATCCGACTGCTCGCCACCGCTGCTGTCGCGACGACCCTGGTCGGGGCGATGCCGCTGACGGCCGATGCCAAAGGAGGCGGCGACGTGATCCGTCGTGGCAGCTGCTCGGCGCAGGCCGACTGGAAGCTCAAGGTCGGACCACAGGACGGTCGCCTCGAGGCGGAGGGCGAGGTCGACAGCAACCACTCCGGCCAGCTCTGGCGCTGGCGGTTCAAGCACAACGGCGTGCTGGTCGCGAAGGGCGTCGGCTACACAGCCGGCGCAAGCGGATCGTTCGCCGTGCGCCGACTCGTCGCCAACGCGTCAGGGAGCGACACCGTCGTGTTCCGCGCCCGGCGACCCGCCACCGGCGAGGTCTGCCGGGGGGTCGTGAGGTTCTGACGGCGTCGACCTCTCGGGCAGGAGCGGGGGAGTGCCGCCGAACTCGGGGCAGAGCTCCTGGAAGCTGCACCAGCTGCAGAGCCGGCTCCTGTGCGGGAGCCACTCGCCGGTCTCGTGCGCACGGGCGATCGCCTGCCACAACGTCTGGAGCTGGCGCTCGGTCGCCAGCAGGTCGTCCTCGTCGGGAATGTAGCTGATCGTGGTGCCGTCGCCGAGGTGGATCAGGCGAAGCATCGCCGGCACGACCCCCCGGCTGCGCCAGAGCACCAGTGCGTAGAACCGCATCTGGAACAAGGCCCCGGACTCCATCCCCGGCGGCGAGGACCTCGATGTCTTGTAGTCCACCACCCGGATGGCGCCGTCGGGCGCGACGTCCAGCCGGTCGACCACCCCGCGCAGGAGGAGGCCGGACTCGAGGAGTGCCTCGACGTAGGTCTCCCGCTCGGCCGGCTCGAGGCGGCCCGGGTCCTCCAGGTCGAAGTAGCGGCGCAGCACCACCCGGCACGAGTCCAGCCAGCCGGTCTCCTCGGCCGGACCGGGGAACAGCGCAGTCGTCTCGGGCTCCGCCTCGGCGAGGGCAGCCCAGGTCGGCTCGATCATCGCCTCGGCGCTGGTGGGCGTGCGGTCGGCAGCCGGCAGGTCGAAGAGGTCCTCGAGGACCTTGTGCACGAGCGTGCCGCGCAGCGCGTCTCGCGACGGGCGCTCCTGGAGGCGGTCGACCATGCGCAGCCGGTACTTCAGGGCGCACGACTTGAAGTCGCTCGCCCGGCTCGGCGAAAGCGCGCCGATGACGTGCACCCCGTCGACGACGGTGCCGCGGTGGGCCGGGTCTTCGGCAGGGTCGGCCATGCCCCGGAGCCTAGGTCGTCGCACCGACAGTCCAGACCGCCGACCCTCGGCCCGCACCTCACGCGCTAGCGTTTCTCCGTGGCCCCCGAAGACGCGTCCCCGCCCGGCACCCCAGCCGGCTCTCCGGCCAATTCTCCGGCCAATTCTCCGGCCAGCCATCCGCCGGGCAGCTTCCGCATCGGAAGCATCGGCGGCGTCGACGTGTTCGTGCGGGCGTCGTGGCTGCTCGTCGCCGTCCTGATCGCGATCCTGCTCGCACCGAAGGTCGAGGAGGTCGAGTCCGGTCTCGGCGCGCTCAAGTACGTCGCCGGCTTCGCGTTCGCGGTCCTCCTCTACCTGTCGGTGCTGCTCCACGAGGTCTCCCACGCCCTGGTGGCCAAGCACTTCGGCCTGCCGGTGCGCTCGATCAGCCTGCAGTTCCTCGGCGGGATGACCGAGATCGACGGCGAGGCGGCGACGCCGGGACAGGAGTTCAAGATCGCCGTCGTCGGGCCGTTGACCTCGATCGCGGTGGGCCTGGTCGCGGTCGTGGTCGCGGCCGTCGGACCCGGCGGCCTGACCCAGCTGGCGTTCCAGGGTCTGGCGGGCGCCAACCTGATCGTCGGCGTCCTCAACCTCGTGCCCGGGCTACCCCTCGACGGTGGCCGGGTGCTGCGGGCGGCGGTGTGGCAGGTCGCCGGCAACATGCACCGCGGCACGATCGTGGCCGCCTGGACGGGCCGGGTCGTGGCGGTGCTCGCGTTGCTCTGGCCGGTCTTCGAGCGGACCGCGCTCGACCTCCGGCCCGACCTCCTCGACTACATGCTGGCGGTGATCATCGCCAGCTTCCTGTGGTCCGGTGCGACCTCGTCGATGGTCAGCGCTCACATCCGGCGCCGCCTTCCTGCGCTCAAGGCCCGGCCACTCGCCCGCCGGGTGGTGAGCGTGCCCGACGACCTCCCGGTCAGTGAGGCGGTCCGGCAGGCCCAGGACGCAGGCGCCGGTGGGATCGTCCTGCACACCGCCGACGGCCGGCTCGTCGGCGTCGTCAGCGAGGCCGCCCTGGTGGCCACGCCGGAGGACCGTCGACCGTGGGTCCCGGTGTCCTCGGTCGCTCGCTCGCTCCACGAGGGTCTGCAGCTCCCCGCCGACATCGCCGGGGAGGACCTGGTCCGCGCGATGGCGCGGACCCCGGCCTCGGAGTACGTCCTCGTCGAGCCCGACGGCTCGGTCTACGGCCTGCTCTCCACCGTCGACGTCGACACCGCGTTCGAGGCCGGTGCGCGCCGGTGAGCGACGGTCTGACCGACGCCTCGTTCTCCGGGGTCCGTCGGGGTCCGCTGACGCCGGGGGAGTGGGTCCGGCTCGTCGACGGCAAGGGCCGGCGGCACAACATCTGCCTCGAGCCCGGAGCTGCGTTCCACACGAACCGCGGCGCGATCCAGCACGACGACCTGATCGGCCGCGCCGAGGGCTTCACCGTGACGTCGACCTCGGGCGGGGAGTACCTGGTCTTCCGCCCGCTGCTCAGCGAGTTCGTGGTGTCGATGCCACGCGGCGCCGCGGTCGTCTACCCGAAGGACGCGGCCCAGATCGTCGCGATGGCCGACATCTTCCCGGGCGCGCACGTGGTCGAGGCAGGAGTCGGCTCGGGCGCCCTCACCTGCTCCCTGCTGCGTGCGGTCGGGCCGAGCGGCCGCGTTTCGTCCTACGAGCGCCGCGAGGAGTTCGCGGACGTGGCGCGACGCAACGTCACCCAGTTCTTCGGCGGCGACCACCCCGCGTGGAGCCTGACGGTCGGTGACCTCGTCGAGGCTCTTCCCGGCGGCGCCGAGCCCGGCACGGTCGACCGGGTGGTGCTCGACATGCTCGCACCGTGGGAGTGCGTCGACGTCGTCGCCGACGCACTCGCTCCCGGGGGTGTCGTGGTCGCGTACGTCGCGACCACCACCCAGCTGGCCCGCACCGTCGAGACACTCCGCGCGCACGGGGAGTTCACCGAGCCCAGCCCGTGGGAGACGCTGGTCCGCGAGTGGCACGTCGAGGGTCTGGCGGTCCGCCCCAGCCACCGGATGAACGGCCACACCGGCTTCCTGGTCACCTCCCGCAGGATGGCCCCGGGAAGTCCCGCGCCGCGCAAGAAGCGCAGACCTGCCCCGGGAGCGTACGGCGAGGACTACACCGGCCCCCGGCCGGCGGACGCGGTCCTGGAGACCGACGACTGACCGAGGACCGAGTCGGTCCTCACCTTGCCTCGGTGAGCAGCTCGTGGGGCTGGAAGGTCGGCCGCGGGTCGATGTCGTCTCGTCCGGGTCGGACGTACTCGAACGCCGCGGTCGTGCTCAGGACCCAACGCTCGACAGGCTCGGGCTGGCCCAGCACCGCGACTCCGACGCCACGGAGGGCGGCGAGCAGGGCCTCTGCACAGCCGAGGTGGCACGGAGGCAGGTGGAAGGCGTTCCGGTCGGCCTCCGCCGGGCTCCCGAGGAAGGCGAGCGGGCGGCCGAGACCTGCTCCGCAGACCGCGCACACGCGGCTCAGGGCACATTGGGTCACCCGCCGGCCGTCGAGGCGCCGTACGGTCGGCGGGTTGCCGTTGCGCGGCGCTCCGTAGGAGGGCGTGCCGCAGACGAACGGCACCGGCACACCCAGGTCGGGGTCGCGCGGCAGCTCGTGGAACTCGCGTGGAGCCGGGTCCATCAGTCGTGCGCCCGCTCTCGGGGGTTGCGGGTCCAGGCGCCCAGCTCGACCCGACGCGGGGGCCGCTCCTCGTCGGACCTGCGCCGGCGGTCGCGGGACGGCTCGTTCGCGGTGTCGGACCGCTCGGGCGGAGCCGGGTCGTCACTGCGGGTCATGTGGTTGGGGACCGAGAGCTTGATGATCGTGCGAAGCGCCTGGCCGTACTGCCGGTGCAGCGGTCCGACCGTGTAGGGGATGTCGTACTTCTCGCAAAGCGCTCGCACCTTGACCGAGATCTCCGCGTAGCGGTTGCTCGGCAGGTCCGGGAACAGGTGGTGCTCGATCTGGAAGCCGAGGTTGCCGGACATGATGTGCAGCAGCGGACCGCCCTCGAAGTTCGCGGCGCCGAGGATCTGGCGCAGGTACCACTCCGCCCGGGTCTCCTCCTCGAGCTCCTCCTCGGTGAAGTGCAGCGCGCCGTCCGGGAAGTGGCCGCAGAAGATGATCACGTAGGACCACAGGTTGCGGGCGATGTTCGACGCGGCGTTCGCCTTCAGCACGGTCTTCCACTGATTGCCGGCCAGTGCCGGGTAGACGACGTAGTCCTTGAGGATCTGGTTGCGGCCCTTGCGGAAGATCTGCTTGAGCTGCCGCTTCATCTCCTTCGGGTCCTTCTCACCCTTGCGGATCCGCTCGATGTCGAGATCGTGCAGCGCGACGCCCCACTCGAAGAGCGTCGCGAGCAGCTGGTTGTAGACCGGCTGGCCGAGGTTGTACGGCGACCACTTCTGCTCCCGCGCCATCCGCAGGATCCCGTAGCCGATGTCGTTGTCGTGGCCGAGCACGTTGGTGAACTGGTGGTGGACGTAGTTGTGGCTGTGCTTCCACTGCTCTGCGGGCTGGGCGGTGTCCCACTCCCAGGTGCTGGAATGGATCTCCGGGTCGTTCATCCAGTCCCACTGGCCGTGCATGACGTTGTGGCCGATCTCCATGTTCTCCAGGATCTTGTGCAGCCCCAGGAGCGTGCTTCCGGCCACCGCGGCCGGGATCCGGGTCTTCCTGGACCGGGTGCCCACCAGCAGCGCGATCCGGCCGGCCACGGCGAGGTAGCGCTGGATCCTGATCAGCCGGTTGATGTACGCCGCATCGGCGGCGCCACGGGACTCCTCGATCTCCGCCCTGATCGCGTCGAGCTCGCGCCCGATCTGCTCGACCTCGTCCTCGGTGAGGTGGGTGTACTCCTTGACGTCGGAGATGGCCATCGGTGGTTTCTCCCTTCCGTTGGGTGTGCTGGCTAGATGTCGAAGGTGCAGTCGCCGACGGCTGCGGTGATGCAGGTCTGCACCGGCTCGTTGGGCTGCCCGAACTCCTCGCCGCTGCGCAGGTCGCGGATGGTGCCGTCGACGATCCGCAGGGTGCACGTGTGGCAGATCCCCATCCGGCACCCGAAGGGCATGCCGACCCCGGCCTTCTCCCCGGCCTCGAGGATGGTCGTGGCCCCGTCGGCGTCGATCTGCTTCCCGGAGTTGCGGAACGTGATCGTGCCGCCTTCCCCGCCGTCGCCCTCGAGGTCGAGGGAGAACCGCTCCAGGTGGAGCTGGTCGGTGAGGTCGGCGGCGTCGAAGTGCTCCTCGATCGCGTCCAGCATCGGTCCGGGACCGCAGGCCCAGGTCTCCCGCTCGCGCCAGTCCGGACAGATCCGGTCGAGCTCGGCGAGGTCGAGGATCCCGTCGCGGTCGGTGTGCAGCTCGTCGAGCACCAGCTTGTCGTGCCGGCGGGCGAGATCCTGCAGCTCGTCGCGGAAGATCATCCGGTCCGGGCTGGGGGAGGAGTAGTGCAGGACGACATCGGGCATCGCTCTGCCGTTCTCCTGGGCGCGCCGGTCGAGGGTCCGCAGCATCGCGATCACCGGGGTGATGCCACTGCCACCGACGAGGAAGAGCATCCGGGCCGGAGGCGGGTCCGGCAGCACGAAGTCACCCTCGGGCAGGGCGAGCCGCACGATCGTGCCCGGAGCCAGCCCGCTGACGAGGTGGCTGGAGAGCAGGCCCTCGGGCATCGCCCGCACCGTGATCGCGATGGTCCGCCCCTTGCGCTCGGGCGCCGAGCTCACGGAGTACGACCGCCACTGGAACTTCCCGTCGACCTCCACCCCGATCCCGACGTACTGGCCGGGACGGTGCTTGTACTGCCAGCCCCACCCCGGTCGGATCACCAGTGTCGCGGCGTCCGCGGTCTCCGGGACGACCTCCTCGACTCGGCCGCGCAGCTCGCGGGAGGTCCACAACGGGTTGACCAGCCGCAGGTAGTCGTCGGGGCGCAGCGGGGTCGTGAGCTTGCTTCCGACCTCGCGCACCCGGTGCCAGGGGATGGCGGTGCTGACCATGGACGAGCTCCTCGGTGTACACGTGTTGACTGAACGCCTGAGGGCGCCGTACCCGACTCTCGGCGGCTCAAGCGTCAACTCGGGACCGGATCTGCCGATGGAAGTCAGTGACCAACACGTGATGAATCTCCTGAGCGTGGAGGGATCGGCACAGGTAGGGTCGAAAACAGACGAACGTCCCTTGGAGGTGAGGTCCGATGGCAGGCGCTGAAGGGCAGGACACCGCTCAGCTGATGAGCCAGGTCGCGTTCCTCGAGGCAGAGGTGGGCGAGCTCCGTCGCCGACTCGCCGATGCTCCGGTGGGCTCCGACCTGGTGGAGCAGCGCCTCATCGACACCCAGCGCTCGCTGGCAGCGGTCACCGCCCAGAACGAACGCCTCGCCTCGACCCTGCGTGAGGCCCGCGACCAGATCACCACCCTGAAGGAGGAGGTCGACCGGCTCGCGCAGCCGCCGACCGGCTTCGGCACGTTCCTGGCCCGCAACGACGATGACACCGTCGACGTGTTCACCGGCGGCCGCAAGCTCCGGGTCACGGTCTCTCCGGCCGTGGAGCTCGAGTCGCTGAGCCGTGGCCAGGAGGTCATGCTCAACGAGGCCATGAACGTCGTCGCCGCCCTCGACTACGAGGAGATCGGCGAGGTCGTCATGCTCAAGGAGATCCTCGCCGACGGCGACCGGGTCCTGGTGATCGCGAACGCCGACGAGGAGCGTGTCGTCCGGATCGCCGAGCCGCTCCGGGCCGAGACCATCCGCGCCGGGGACTCACTGCTGCTCGATGCCCGTGCCGGCTACGTCTACGAGAAGGTGCCGAAGTCGGAGGTCGAGGAGCTGGTCCTCGAAGAGGTCCCCGACATCGACTACACCCAGATCGGTGGTCTCTTCGGGCAGATCGAGCAGATCCGCGACGCCGTCGAGCTGCCGTACCTCCACCCGGACCTGTTCAAGGAGCACCAGCTCAAGCCGCCGAAGGGCGTGCTGCTCTACGGCCCACCCGGCTGCGGCAAGACCCTGATCGCCAAGGCGGTGGCGAACTCCCTGGCCAAGAAGGTCGCCGAGAAGACCGGCCAGGAGGGCAAGAGCTACTTCTTGAACATCAAGGGCCCCGAGCTGCTGAACAAGTACGTCGGCGAGACCGAGCGGCACATCCGGCTGGTCTTCCAGCGTGCGCGCGAGAAGGCCAGCATGGGCACACCCGTGATCGTGTTCTTCGACGAGATGGACTCCCTGTTCCGCACCCGCGGCTCGGGCGTCTCCTCCGACGTCGAGAACACCATCGTGCCGCAGCTGCTCAGCGAGATCGACGGCGTCGAGGCCCTGGAGAACGTCCTGGTGATCGGCGCTTCGAACCGCGAGGACATGATCGACCCGGCGATCCTGCGACCGGGCCGCCTCGACGTGAAGATCAAGATCGAGCGGCCCGACGCGGAGTCGGCCCGCGACATCTTCTCGAAGTACCTGGTCCCCGAGCTGCCGCTGCACAACGACGACCTCGCCGAGTTCGGCGGTGACCGCAACGCCACGGTGGCCGGCATGATCACCGCCACCGTCGAGCGGATGTACACCGAGTCCGAGGAGAACCGCTTCCTCGAGGTGACCTACGCCAACGGCGACAAGGAGGTCCTGTACTTCAAGGACTTCAACTCCGGGGCGATGATCCAGAACATCGTCGACCGGGCCAAGAAGATGGCGATCAAGGACCTGCTCGACAACGACCAGAAGGGCCTGCGGGTACAGCACCTGCTCCAGGCCTGCGTCGACGAGTTCAAGGAGAACGAAGACCTCCCGAACACCACCAACCCCGACGACTGGGCACGGATCTCCGGCAAGAAGGGCGAGCGGATCGTCTTCATCCGGACGCTCATCACCGGCAAGCAGGGCACCGAGCCCGGGCGCTCCATCGACACGGTGTCGAACACCGGCCAGTACCTCTGACCGGTCCCTGAGCCTGCCGAAGGGTCGACAGGCTCGACCACCGGTGGTTGAGCCTGTCGAAACCCCTCAGTCCGGGTCGAGCTCGGAGTAGTAGCCCTCGCCCAGGGGAGCGCGCAGCTTCTGCGACGGCCGGACGCCGCGCGCACGCTGCTCCGGGTTCGACACACCGGCGTGCGGACGGTGCACGTCGGGACCGTTCCAGGTGACCTTGAAGTCCTCGAAGTACGCGGAGGTGACGGCGCCGGCGATCGGCATCGGGCTGATCGTCCGCACGGTCATGTCGTCGGCGGAGAACCCGAGGTTGGAGAAGTTGGTCGAGCCGGACCAGACGAGGTTGACGTAGTGGCCGGCATACATGCCCCGGACCGCGACGTACTTGTCGTGCAGGTAGCGGTACGGCTTGCCGTTCTCGATCTTCATCGCCTGCTTCATCGGGATCCGGCCGCGTCCGGACGGCGAGTAGAGGATCGACAGGGCACGCCTGCTGGCGAACCCGTAGACGATGGAGACGTTGCAGCCGTGGTTCCACAGCGACCGGATCCGCTTCGCCATCCACGTGCCCCGGCTGCCGCCGAAGACGTACATCCCGATGCGGATCACCGTCGCATGCGTCACGCCCTTCTTGTCAGGCGGCGTCACGCAGGAGATCTTCGACAGCTCCTTGTTGAGTGGGTCGGTGCTGGCCTTGGTCGAGGGCCGTGGAAACACCATGTGCTCCATGCCACCCGACGACCAGTGCGCATAGCCGTACGGCTTGTCGCGCTTGGCCTGGTGGAAGATCTCCAGGTAGTGCTGGTAGGTGGCTGCGTCCCAGCGGGTGTCCAGGTGGTTCCACTGGCGCTGGTTGGCCACCCAGGTGGGGTTCCAGGAGCCGTACATGACCACGTTCGTCGCGGTCGAGACCTGGCTGAACAGGTACAGCTTCATGTGCAGGTTGCCGCCCCAGCCGCGGCACGACCGGACGCACTGTCGCGCCCAGCTGATCCGCTCGGGGTCCTGGCCTGCGCGCGACTTGCGGGTCCCGATGCTCGCCTGGAACTGGCGCCACGGCGCCCAGGTCTCCCGGTTCTTGTAGTTGCCCAGTACCTGCACGCTGACGCCGCGCTTGCTGGCCCGGACCAGCGCGCGCTCGATCGCCCAGTCGCCGAACGAGAACACCATCCACCGGATCGTCGCGCCCCGCGGTGTCGAGTTGATCGTGCGCAGCATGTGGTGCCGGATCTTGTTGCGCAGCGGCTTGAGGTCCCAGTGGTTGAACTTCGCGCCCTGTCGCGGCACGTAGTCGTCGGGCGCCCGCAACGGCAGCAGGCCAGTGGTCGTCCGGGTCGACGCCGACGTCGACGTCGGGGCCGAACCGCCGAGTGCGAGCCGCGTCGCGCTGGAAGGAGCGGCCACCATCATCGACGCGCCGATCGCCAGCGCGAGGACGGGCATCAGCACCCGGCCGCGACCGGCCGGCCTGGCAGGCCTCACCATCAGTCCGCCTCCATGTAGCGGTAGACCCCGGTGCCGAGACGCAGGTCGTCGCGGCTGTAGCGGCCCTCGATCGTCGGGATCGTGCTCATCGGCGAGGGCGCGCGCGCCTGCCGGTCGGTCCAGAGCAGCTTGAAGTCCTTGGCGAACTTCCGGTAGTACCCGCCACCGGACAGACCCTGGAAGTTCTCGTCGGAGTAGAACCCGAGGTCGGAGAAGTTGAAGGATCCCTGGAAGGAGATCTTGGCACTCGGGTCGGAGCCGTAGTGGCCGCGGATCGCCACCCACTTGTCGTGGATGTAGTAGATCGGGACCTTGTCGGTGTTCGTGAGCAGGATCTGCCGCATCGGGACCCGGCCGCGACCGGCGGGGGAGTAGAGGATCTTCTTGACCGGGTCGCTGGAGATTCCGTAGACGATCTGGATCGAGCAGCCCTGGGTCCAGAGCTGGCGGACACGCTTGGCGAGCCATTTGCCGCGCGTCTGGTACCACGCGTACATCGCGATCTTGATCGAGGTGCGGCCGTTGTGGGTGTTCTTCGCGCCGGTGCACTGGACGTGGCTGAGCGCCTTGTACATGAAGTCGGTCGACGTGCCCTCACCCGCCGCGGTCGGGTAGAAGTAGCTGGTCAGGCCGGGGAACGCAGTCTGGACGTACATCGGGTTGGCAGGCCGGTCGAGGACCATCTGGTTGAAGATCTGCACGCCCTGGTCGTACACCGGCTTGTTGCGGACCACCACGTTCATCTGGTTCCACTGGTTGGTGACCGCGAAGTCGGTGAGGTTGGCGGAGCCGGTCATCATCACGTACGGGGTCCGGTAGGCGTTGCTGAACAGGAAGATCTTCGAGTGCATCGTGCCCTGGACGCCGCGACAGGAGTTGTGGCACTTCTTCACCCAGCTACCGTTCGCGGTCACCGCGGTGCCGAACTTCTTGCGCAGGAGCCGGTAGTCGGAGTTCTTCCGCCGGTTGCGCTCGGCGAGGACGATCTGGACGATCACACCGCGGTGGCGGGCATGGCCGAGCGCCTTGCGGTAGGTCCTGCTCGAGAACGACCACGAGGCCAGCTGGATGCGAGAGCCGGGCGGCACGCTGTTGATCGTGCGCAGGATGCGGTTGCGGATCTTGTAGCGGTAGTGCTTGCGGTAGGGGTGGCTGAACGTCATCCCGGGCACCGGGTTGTAGGAGTCGGGCGTGACCCGGACGGTGACGTACCCGCTGGTGGTGTGTGCGCCGTTGTCGGTGACCGAGTAGTAGACGTTGTAGGACCGCGGCTTGGCGCTCTTGGGCACCTTGACGCTCCACGAGCCCGTCGAGGTGACGGTGTAGGGCCAGCCCTTCGGCGCGGCACCGCGGGCATAGGTGCAGGTCGGGCCATTGCACGTCACGTAGCGCCTGAGGTCGAGCGTCACGCTGGTGCCCACGGCCATCGGCAGTGACACCGGATGCGCCGTCGGGCCCGGGCCGAGCAGCTGCCGCACCACCCCGCCGTCGGTGGCCGCCGGGTCCTGCGGATCGGTGGGCTGCGGGTCGGCCGGCTGCGGGTCGGCCGTCGCAGTGGACGCTGCGGCCGGGTTCGCGCTGTCGTCGGCGTGCGCGGAGACGCCGAGAGCGCCGGCCATCAGCGACGTCGCCAGCGCGACGATGACAAGGATCGCGACGCCGACTAGCCGAGACACGTGCGTGCGGTGCAATTCGTCCCCCTCGGAACCGTTGAGGTGTCCCTCCCGAAAGCGACCAGACGATAACATGCGAGGCCGGGCAGATCGGGCGGATACGGGCTTGTCGGCACGCCGATTGCGGAGCGCCGTACGCTCAGATCATGAGCGTACGGCGGATCATGGGCACGGAGACCGAGTTCGGGATCTCCGTCCAGGGCCAGCCGCACGCCAACCCGATGGTGGCGAGCACGCGTCTGGTCAACGCCTACGCCAGCGCCGAGCTGCACGCACGCCGGGCCCGCTGGGACTTCGAGGAGGAGTCCCCGCTCCGGGACGCGCGCGGGTTCGAGATGAGCCGCGAGGTGGCCGACGCCAGTCAGCTGACCGACGAGGACATGGGTCTCGCCAACGTGATCCTCACCAACGGTGCCCGGCTCTACGTCGACCACGCCCACCCGGAGTACTCCACTCCCGAGTGCACGAACCCCCTCGACGTCGTCCGCTGGGACAAGGCCGGAGAGCAGGTGGCCCTGGACGCGTGCCGGTTCGCGTCGGTCGCCGGTGAGCCGGACCTCGTCCTCTACAAGAACAACACCGACAACAAGGGCGCCTCCTACGGCGCCCACGAGAACTACCTGATGAAGCGGGCAACACCTTTCGGCGAGATCGTCCGTCACCTGACCCCGTTCTTCGTCTCCCGGCAGGTCGTCTGCGGAGCCGGCCGCGTCGGCATCGGGCAGGACGGCCGGGAGCACGGGTTCCAGATCTCCCAGCGGGCCGACTACTTCGAGGTCGAGGTCGGCCTGGAGACCACGCTGAAGCGGCCGATCATCAACACCCGGGACGAGCCGCACGCCGACCCGGAGAAGTACCGCCGGCTGCACGTGATCATCGGCGACGCCAACCTCTCGGAGGTCTCCACCTTCCTGAAGACCGGCACCACCGCCCTGGTCCTCGAGATGATCGAGGACCGCTTCATCCAGTCCGACCTGACCGTCAGCCGTCCGGTTGCCGCCCTGCGGGCGGTCTCGCACGACCCGAGCCTCACCTACCTCCTGGAACGACCCGACGGGCAGACGCTCACCGCTGTCGAGCTGCAGTGGGAGTACTTCAACCTCGCCAAGAAGTACGTCGACCAGCGCTACGGCGACGACCTGGACGACCAGACCCGCGACGTGCTCGACCGCTGGGAGTCGGTGCTCAACCGCCTGGAGCGGGACCCGCGGGAGTGCGCCCGGGAGCTCGACTGGGTCGCCAAGCTCAGCCTGCTGGAGTCCTACCGCGACCGCGACGGCCTCGACTGGGACGACGCGAAGCTGCACCTCATCGACCTCCAGTACGCCGATCTGCGGCCGGAGAAGGGCCTCTACCACCGCCTCGTCCGGCTGGGCCGGATGGAGCGGCTCCTCGACGACGCGTCGATCACGGCCGCGATGCACGATCCGCCCGAGGACACCCGGGCCTACTTCCGCGGGCGCTGCCTCGACAAGTACCCCGACGCCATCGCCGCGGCGTCCTGGGACTCGGTCATCTTCGACCTGCCCGGCCACGACTCTCTCCAGCGGGTGCCGACGATCGACCCGAACCGCGGCACCAAGGCGCACGTCGGAGAATTGATCGACACGAGTGACACGGCTCTCGCCCTGTTCTCGGCGCTCACTCGATAGGGTCGTGGTACGAGACGTTTCGGGGGAGTGAAGGGAGAGGCTCATGGCGCAAGAGCAGAAGCAGCCACGCAAGGCCTCTGAGGCCGACGAGCAGGTCGACGAGAGCGCCGCGACCGGTGACGCAGTCGCCGAGCGCAAGGAGCAGCTCGACGAGGACATCGACGCGATCCTCGACGAGATCGACGACGTCCTCGAGACCAACGCCGAGGACTTCGTGAAGTCGTTCATCCAGAAGGGCGGCCAGTGAGCCAGGTCGACCGCAGCGCCGGTGACGCCCGGCTCCCGGGCGCGTTCCTGACCCCGGGGACCTCCTCGTTCGCCGACTTCCTCGGAGAGGTCTCGCCCGAGCTCCTGCCCGCCCGCCGGACGCTCCCGCAGGGCAGCGCCGCCGAGCTCGCCCCCCACGCGACCACGATCGTCGCCGCGACCTTCCCCGGCGGCGTGGTGATGGCAGGTGACCGGCGGGCGACGATGGGCAACATCATCGCCCAGCGCGACATCGAGAAGGTCTTCCCGGCCGACGAGTACTCCGCGGTCGGCATCGCCGGCACCGCCGGTCTGGCCGTGGAGATGGTCCGGCTCTTCCAGACCGAGCTCGAGCACTACGAGAAGATCGAGGGCTCGACGCTGTCCATGGACGGCAAGGCCAACCGGCTCTCCGCGCTGATCCGCAACAACCTCGGCATGGCGATGCAGGGCCTGGCCGTCGTCCCGTTGTTCGCAGGCTTCGACCGGCGCAGCAACCAGGGCCGGATCTTCAGCTACGACGTCACCGGCGGCCGCTACGAGGAGACCGCCTTCCACTCGGTCGGGTCCGGCTCGATGTTCGCACGCGGCGCGCTGAAGAAGCTCTACCGCGACGACCTGAGCGAGGAGGACTGCGTCACCGCAGCCGTCCAGGCGCTGTACGACGCCGCCGACGACGACTCGGCGACCGGCGGTCCGGACCTCGCCCGGCGGATCTTCCCCGTCGTCAGCGTGATCACCGACGACGGCCACCGCAGGATGACCGAGACCGACGTCGCTGCCATCGCCGACCGCGTCGTCGCGGGCCGGATGCAGCGTCCCGATGGCCCGAACGCCGCCCTGAACTAGATCTCGACTGAGCTCGATCACCGGAGTAGCCATGTCAATGCCGTTCTATGTCGAGTCCCGAGCAGCTGATGAAGGACCGGGCCGACTTCGCGCGCAAGGGGATCGCGCGCGGCCGGTCGGTCGCCGTCGTGCAGTACGCCGACGGGGTGCTGTTCGTCTCCGAGAACCCCTCCAAGGCACTGCACAAGGTCAGCGAGATCTACGACCGGATCGCCTTCGCCGCGGTCGGGCGCTACAACGAGTTCGAGAACCTCCGGATCGCTGGAGTCCGGCTGGCCGACCTGCGCGGCTACTCCTACGACCGCCGCGACGTGACCGGCCGCGGGCTCGCCAACGCCTATGCCCAGACACTCGGCACGATCTTCTCCTCGGGTGGTGAGAAGCCCTACGAGGTCGAGATCTTCGTCGCCGAGGTGGGCGACGAGCCGGAGGACGACCAGATCTTCCGGCTGACCTACGACGGCCAGGTGGCCGATGAGCACGGCTTCGCGGCCATGGGCGGTGACGCCGAGTCGGTCGCGGCGTACCTGAAGGAGAACTACCGCCCCGGCCTCACCCTCGACGAGGCGATCAGGCTCGCGGTCAAGGCCCTCGGGCACTCCGAGGGCGGCGACCGCACCATCTCGGTCGACGAGCTCGAAGTGGCGTGGCTGGACCGCACCCGTAGCCAGCAGCGCAAGTTCCGCAGGCTGGACGGCGATTCGCTCTCGGGGATACTCGCCGACGCATAGGCTGGTGCGGTGGACCGTCGGATCTTCGGCATCGAGAACGAGTACGGCGTCACCTGCACCTTCAAGGGACAGCGCCGGCTCTCGCCGGACGAGGTCGCCCGCTACCTGTTCCGCAAGGTCGTCAGCTGGGGTCGGAGCAGCAACGTCTTCCTGCGCAACGGCGCCCGGCTCTACCTCGATGTCGGCAGTCACCCGGAGTACGCCACACCGGAGTGCGACGACATCGTCGACCTGGTCACGCACGACAAGGCAGGGGAGCGGATCCTCGAGGGTCTGCTGATCGATGCCGAGCGCCGGTTGCACGACGAGGGCATCTCCGGCGACGTCTACCTGTTCAAGAACAACACCGACTCCGCGGGCAACTCCTACGGCTGCCACGAGAACTACCTGGTCAGCCGCAACGGCGAGTTCAGCAAGCTCGCCGACGTGCTGATCCCGTTCCTGGTGACCCGGCAGGTCATCTGCGGCGCAGGCAAGGTGATCCAGACGCCCCGCGGTGCGTCGTACTCGCTGAGCCAGCGGGCCGAGCACATCTGGGAGGGCGTCTCGAGCGCGACGACCCGCTCCCGCCCGATCATCAACACCCGCGACGAGCCGCACGCCGATGCCGAGCGCTTCCGCCGGCTGCACGTGATCGTGGGCGACTCGAACATGAGCGAGACCACCACGATGCTCAAGGTGGCCACCTGCGACCTGGTCCTGCAGATGATCGAGGAGGGCGTGGTGATGCGCGACCTCACGATGGAGAACCCGATCCGGGCGATCCGGGAGATCGCGCACGACCTCACCGGACGGCGCAAGGTCCGGCTCGCCAACGGCCGCGAGGCGAGCGTCCTGGACATCCAGGGGGAGTACCTCAGCCGGGTGCGCGACTTCGTCGACCGGCGGGAGCTGCACACGCCGGTGATCGAGCGTGCGCTCGACCTCTGGGAGCGCGGTCTCAAGGCGGTCGAGTCCGAGGACCTGTCCCTGGTCGAGCGTGAGATCGACTGGGTGATCAAGTGGAAGCTGATCGAGCGCTACCGCTCCCAGAACGACTTGTCCCTCGGGCATCCGCGGGTCGCCCAGCTCGACCTCGCCTATCACGACATCCACCGCGAGCGCGGGCTCTACTACCTGCTGGAGAACCGCGGGGCGGTGGCGCGGGTGACCAACGACCTCGCGATCTTCGCGGCGAAGTCGATCCCGCCGCAGACCACCCGGGCGAGGCTGCGCGGCAACTTCATCAAGCGGGCCCAGGAGCGTCGCCGCGACTTCACCGTCGACTGGGTGCACCTCAAGCTGAACGACCAGGCCCAGCGCACGGTTCTCTGCAAGGACCCGTTCCGCTCCCACGACGAGCGGGTGGAGCGCCTCATCGAGGGCATGTGAGACTCCTCCTGTGACGGCCTGGAAGTCCGAGCGTCTGCTCAACCTGGTGATCATGCTGCTCGTCTCGCGCACCTACGTGACCAAGGAGCGCATCCGCGAGGTGATCGAGGGCTACGACAAGGACAACGACGAGAGCTTCGAGAAGATGTTCGAGCGTGACAAGGAGGAGCTCCGCGCGCTCGGCATCCCGATCGAGCTCGGACACGTCGACAAGTTCTTCGAGGACGAGCAGGGCTACCGGATCAAGCGCGACGCCTTCGAGCTGCCCGACGTCGACTTCACCTCCGACGAGGCGGCCGTGCTCGGGCTCGCCGCCCGGGTGTGGCAGCACGCCGGTCTTGCCGCGGCCACGTCGACTGCGCTGGTCAAGCTGCGGGCCGCCGGCCACGACGTCGACCGCGAGGCGCTCGACGCGCTGCAACCGCGCGTGGTCGCCGACGAGCCCGCCTTCAACGACATGTGGGAGATGACCATCAGTCGCACGCCGGTGCGCTTCGGCTACCGGCGCGCCGGCGCCACCGAGGAGGTGGAGCGTCACCTCGAGCCCTGGGGGGTGGTCACCTCCCGTGAGCGCTGGTACGTCGTGGGCCACGACCGGGACCGGGGTGAGCCGCGGATGTTCCGGCTCAGCCGGGTCGTCGGGGATGTGAAGGCCGATGGTCGTCCCGGCGAGTTCGAGGTGCCGGAGGGCACCGACGTCCGCGCCCTGACCGCGAGTCTCGAGCCACGACGTACGCCGGCCACGGCGAGCCTGCTCGTCCGCAAGGGCAGCGCCGCGCTGCTCCGGCGGCGGGCGACCGAGCTCGCCGAGGACGTGCCCGGACCCGACGACCTGACTCCGTGGGACCGGCTCACGGTCAGCACCTATGCCACCGACGAGCTCGCCGAGGACGTGCTGTCCCACCTCGGCGACGTGGTCGCACTGGAGCCTCCCGCCCTCCGTGACGTCGTGGTCGCCCGGCTCGGCCAGCTGGCGGAGAGGTCCGCATGAGCGGAGGGTCCCGGGAGCAGGTCACCCGCCTGCTGGCGCTCGCGCCGTACCTCCAGACGCGCGGCGAGGTCCCGCTCCAGGAGGTCGCGGCCGACTTCGGGGTGTCTCCCGGCGCAGATGCTGAAGGACCTGCGGGTGCTCTTCATGTGCGGCCTGCCCGGCTACGGGCCCGGCGACCTGATCGACATCAACGTCGAGGCACTCGAGGACGACCCCGACGGTCTCGTGCGGGTCGACAACGCGGAGTTCCTGGCCCGGCCGCTCCGGCTGGGCAGCAACGAGGCGTCCGCCCTGATCGTCGCGCTGCGCGCCCTCCTCGACGCCAGCCCGGCCGGCTCCCGCGACGTGGTCGAGCGCACGCTGACCAAGCTCGAGGACGCCGCTGCTGCCGGGATCACGCCGCTGGTCGACGTCCACCTGCCGAGGTCGGGGCCCTCGGTCGACGGCACCTGGAACGCGCTCGCCGGCGCCATCGAGGCGAACCACCAGGCCAGGCTGGACTACTACGTCGCGACCCGCGACGAGACCACGCAACGGGTCGTCGACCCGATCGCCGTCGTCCGCAGCCAGGGACGCAGCTACCTGGACGCGTGGTGCCACCTCGCCGAGGACCGACGGCTCTTCCGGCTCGACCGGATCACCGCTCTCGAGGTGCTGGACAGCCCGCGGGTCGCTCACGACCTGCAGCCTCGGGACCTCTCCGAGGGGCTCTTCGACCCGGATCCCGACGACCTGCGTGCCCGGATCCTGCTCAGCCCGGAGATGCGCTGGTTCGCCGAGTACTACCCGGTGCTCGACGCCTCGGAGCGCCCTGGCGGCGCGCTGGAGGTGACCCTTGCGGTCAGCGACGAGCGCTGGCTGCTGCGGCTCGCGCTCCGCTTCGGCCACGGCCTCACCGTGCTCGAGCCGGCGGCGCTCCGCGACCGGGTGACGGGTGTCGCGGCGGACGCCCTGCGGCTGCACAGGGCGACGGCGTAGCATGAGGGCGCCGGCCAGACGCCGGTGAACGACTTTCCCGAAGGAAATGGGGAGCACAGTGTTCAGGCAAATCGGAGCGCCCGAGATCATCTTGATCCTCGCGGTCGTCGTGCTGCTCTTCGGCGCCAAGAAGCTTCCCGAGCTCGCACGTGGCTCCGGCCGCGCCCTGCGCATCTTCAAGTCCGAGACGAAGGGTCTCCTCGACGACGACGCAGACGCCGAGCCGGCAGATCCGAAGGCGATCAGCCCGACTGAGGGAGCCCCCACGAGCACCGTGGCCGAGACCACAGCGGTCGAGGGCGAGCGCCGGCCCGACGCCGCCGACTGACCAGCGGTCCAGGCACAACCATGTCGATGGCCGGGGTGCTCGGCCTGTTCCGGACCCGACCCCTGAACCCGGCCGGCGAGGGCGGGCGGATGTCGCTGGGCGACCACTTCCGCGAGCTCCGCGGTCGCCTGATGCGCTCCTTGGTGGTCCTCCTGGTGGTCACCATCGCCGCGTTCTTCTTCTACGACCAGCTGATCGACCTCATCGTCAGGCCGTACAACCGTGCCGTGACCATGCTCGGAGGCAAGGACAAGGTCGAGTCCGAGATCATCCTGTCCGGGATCGCCTCCGGTCTGATGCTCCAGCTCAAGCTCTGCGCGACCGCCGGCCTGGTGGTCAGCAGCCCCTACTGGCTCTACCAGGTCTGGGCGTTCATCCTGCCGGGGCTGCATTCCAACGAACGCAAGTGGACGCGGGTCTTCGTCGCAGTTGCCGGTCCGCTGTTCTTCCTCGGCGTCGCGGTCGGCTACTACATCATGCCCAAGGGCCTGCAGTTCCTGATCTCGATGAACACCCCGGGCGGGTTTCGCAACCTGAACGACTTCGACCACTTCTACACGTTCATGATCAGGACCCTGCTGGTCTTCGGCATCTCCTTCGAGATCCCGCTGTTCGTCGTGCTCCTCAACCTGGTCGGCGTCGTTTCGGGTGCCGCGCTCGCTCGACACCGCGCCTGGATCATCGTGGGCACGTTCGTCTTCGCCGCAGTGGCCACGCCGTCGACCGACCCGTTCTCGATGACGCTGCTCGCGTTGCCGATGACGCTCCTGTTCCTGGTCTCCGAGGTGATCGCCCGGCTGATCGACCGGCGCCGCGCACGTGCTGACGGATCCCCGTGGTCCGACGACGAGGCCTCACCGTTGCCGCCCACGCACGAGCTCGGATAGCCCGACGGCTGCCGCACGGCCTCGTGGCGGGTCCGGAGTCCGCGACCGGGACTGAGCCGCATATGCTCGCGACGTGTCCGAGCAGATCGCCCTCCTCACCAACCCGACGTCCGGCAAGGGCAAGGGCGGCCGGATCAGCCACGAGGTCGCACCCCGCCTGCGCGACGCGGGCTTCACCGTGCGGGAGCTGGTCGGACGGGACGCCGACGAGGCGCTGGACCTGGCCCGCGGGTGCGTCGAGGACGGCGTCGAGACCCTGGTCGTGGTCGGCGGCGACGGGATGGTGCACCTCGCGGTGCAAGCCCTCGCCGGCTCGCAGACCAGGTTGGGACTCGTGCCGGCGGGCACCGGGAACGACGTGGCCCGCTACCTCGACATTCCCCGCAAGAGCGTGCACCACGCGACGGACATCCTCATCGGCGGCAAGGAGCGCACGATCGACCTCGCCCGGGTCGGCGCGAAGTACTTCGTCACGGTCCTGGCCGCCGGCTTCGACGCCAAGGTCAACGAGCGCGCCAACCAGATGACCTGGCCGCGAGGACAGATGCGCTACAACCTCGCCACGATCGCCGAGCTGCGGACGTTCAAGCCGATCCCGTACGTCCTCGACCTCGACGGCGAGGAGCACCGCTTCGACGCGATGATGGTCGCGGTCGGCAACGGGCCGTCGTTCGGTGGCGGCCTGCGCATCACCGAGGGAGCGCTGCTCGACGACGGGCTGCTCGACGTGGTGGTGATCAGGCCGATGAGCAAGACCTCGCTCGTCCGCACCTACCCGAAGCTCTTCAAGGGCACGCACATCCTGCACCCCGAGTACCGGCACTACCCGGCCCGGTCCGTGACGATCGCCGCGCCGAACGTCGTCGCCTACGCCGACGGCGAGCGCATCGGGTCCCTGCCACTCACCGTCGAGGTCGTGCCAGGCGCGCTGCGCGTGCTGGTGCCGTGAACGCCTCGCAGAGCCTCGGGCCTGCCGACGACTACGCCCGGTTCCAGCGAAACCGACGGCACCCGGCGCTCGCCGAATTCGCCTCGCACTACGAGTTCGCGCTCGACGACTTCCAGGTGCGGGCCTGCACCGTGCTCGAGGACGGGCACTCGGTGCTCGTCGCGGCGCCGACCGGCTCCGGCAAGACCCTGGTGGGGGAGTTCGCCGTCCATCTGGCCCTGACCACCGGTCGCAAGTGCTTCTACACGACGCCGATCAAGGCGCTGTCGAACCAGAAGTTCAACGACCTCGTCGCCCGTTACGGAGCCGAGCGGGTGGGCCTCCTCACCGGTGACAACTCGATCAACGGAGAGGCGCCGGTGGTGGTGATGACCACCGAGGTGCTCCGCAACATGCTGTACGCCGGGTCGCGCACCCTGTCCGGCCTCGGCTACGTGGTCATGGACGAGGTGCACTACCTCGCCGACCGGGCCCGCGGCGCCGTCTGGGAGGAGGTGATCATCCACCTTCCCGAGTCGGTCTCGGTGGTCTCGCTCTCCGCCACGGTGAGCAACGCCGAGGAGTTCGGCGAGTGGCTGGGAACCGTGCGCGGCGAGACCGTCACGATCGTCGAGGAGCGCCGCCCGGTGCCGCTCTACCAGCACGTGCTCGTGGGCCGGCGGATGTTCGACCTCTTCGCTTCTGATGGGCAGAGTGCCGAGGGTCCCGCCGAACCGGGCGAGGAGCACTTCGACAAGCTCAGCAACCGGGGCGAAGCAAGCTTCGCCGTGAACCCCGAGCTGGTCCGGGTCGCCCGCGACGACTTCGTCAGCAGCAGGATGCGCGACCGGCGATCGCCGCGCGACCGCAACGCACGGAGCACCTCGAAGCACCGCAACGTCGGCAACGGTCGTCGGGTGTGGATACCGAGCCGGGCGGAGGTCGTCGACCGGCTGGACGCCGCGGGCCTGCTCCCCGCGATCGTGTTCATCTTCAGCCGGGTCGGCTGCGACGCGGCCGTCCAGCAGTGCCTGAACGCAAACCTCCGGCTGACCACGACCGAGGAGCGCGACGAGATCTTCGCGTTCGTCGAGGAGCGCTGCTCGAACCTTCCCGACGAGGACCTCCACGTCCTGGGCTACCACGAGTTCCTCGACGGTCTCACCCGCGGGATCGCCGCCCACCACGCCGGCATGCTGCCCACGTTCAAGGAGTGCGTGGAGGAGCTCTTCCTCCGCGGCCTCTGCCGGGTCGTGTTCGCGACCGAGACCCTCGCGCTCGGCATCAACATGCCGGCCCGCTCGGTGGTCATCGAGAAGCTGACCAAGTGGAACGGCGAGACCCACGCCGACATCACACCGGGGGAGTACACCCAGCTCACCGGGCGTGCCGGGCGCCGGGGCATCGACGTCGAGGGACACGGCGTCGTCCTGTGGCAGCCCGGCCTCGACCCGCGCCAGGTCGCCGGACTGGCCTCGACCCGCACGTACCCGCTGAGGTCGTCCTTCCGGCCCACGTACAACATGGCGGTCAACCTGGTCCACGAGTTCGGCCGCGAGCGGGCCCGTGAGCTCCTCGAGTCGTCGTTCGCGCAGTTCCAGGCCGACAAGGCTGTGGTCGGGCTGGCCCGGCAGCTGCGGAAGAGCGACGACGCCCTCGCCGGCTACGCCGAGTCGGCGACCTGCGACCGCGGTGACTTCATGGAGTACGCCCGCCTCCGCCGCGAGCTCAGCGACACCGAGGCCGGCCTCGCGAAGTCTCGGCGCGTCGACCGGCGGGCCGAGGTCATCGCCTCGCTGGAACGTCTTCGTCCCGGCGACGTGATCGAGGTCCCGGCCGGCCGGTTCTCGGGTCTCGCCGTCGTGATCGACCCGGGCGGCCGGGCCGACCGCGACGGACCGCGACCATACGTGCTGACCGCAGAGCGGCAGGCGCGGCGGTTGAGCCTGGTCGACTTCCCGACACCGGTCGAGGCGGTCACCCGCCTCCGGATCCCGAAGGGCTTCAACGGCCGCAACCCCCAGTCGCGCCGCGACCTCGCCTCGACCCTCCGTGAGCGCACGCACGGCCTGGCGCCACCTCCGCGCCGCACCGAGCGCAGCCCGGGCGGCACGGGCCCGCAGAACGACCGGATCGAGGCATTGCGCCGCGAGCTCCGCGCTCATCCGTGCCACGGCTGCCCGGACCGTGAGGACCACGCACGCTGGGCCGAGCGGTGGTTCAAGCTCGACCGGGACGCCCGCACCCTCCGGAGGCGGATCGAGCAGCGCACCAACACCATCGCGCGGCAGTTCGACCGGGTCTGCGAGCTGCTCGACGCGCTGGACTACCTCGACGGTGACACCGTGACCGACCGGGGCCGGGCACTGATGCGGATCTACAACGAGATGGACCTCGTCACGGCCGAGTCCCTGCGCCTGGGTCTGTGGGAGGACCTGGACCCGAGCCAGCTCGCTGCGGTGCTCTCGGCGCTGGTGTTCGAGTCACGCAAGGCAGACGACGCCTCGGCGCCGCGCATCCCCGGCGGCCGGGTGCGCGACGTGCTCGGCCAGGTGACCTCGCTCTGGGCCGACCTGGACGCGCTGGAGAAGGAGCACAAGCTCGACCAGCTCCGCGAGCCTGACTTCGGGTTCTGCTGGGCGGCGTTCCGCTGGGCCGAGGGCGACGAGCTCGACGCGGTGCTCGAGTCGACCGATCTCGCCGCGGGTGACTTCGTGCGGTGGATGAAGCAGCTGCTCGACCTGACCGACCAGGTCGGCGACGTGGCCGGAGGCGCCTTGCGGGACACCGCACGGCAGACCGTCGAGCGGCTCCGCCGGGGCGTGGTCGCGTACTCGTCGGTGTCGGACTAGCGACACCGGACGCTCAGGTCGGCGTCACTCGCCGGGCAGCGGCCGGTTCTCGTACGACGTGGAGAGGACGATGGTCGTGCGGGTCGACACGTTCGCCGCGGACCTGATCCGGGCGAGCAGCTCCTCCAGGTCGGCAGGCACCGCGACCCGCACCTTGAGGATGTAGGACTCCTCGCCTGCCACCGACCAGCAGCTCTCGATCTCCGCGATGCCCTTGAGCCGCTCGGGGTAGTCGTCGGCTGCGGAGGCGTCGATCGGAGTGATCGAGATGAACGCCGTGAGCGGGCGGCCGGCTTTGGCGTGGTCGACCCAGGCGCCGTACCCGGTGATCAGGCCGCGCTCCTCGAGACGCTTGACGCGCTGGTGCACGGCAGACGTCGAGAGCCCGGTCGCCTTCCCGAGGTCGGTGTAGGACATCCGTCCGTCGCCCGCGAGCAGGTGCAGGATCTGTCGGTCGATCTTCTCCACGGCGCAGAGCCTACTGACAACGAGCCCTTCCGCGCTCTGGTCATTCGGGTGCGTGGTCCGGGGTTTGAATGCCGTCGAACCGTCCGGCAGGGTTGGCGGCATGACCACCACGCGCGTCGCGCTGCTCGGAACCGGGATCATGGGCCACGGGATGGCCGCCAACATCGTCGGCGCAGGGATCCCGCTGACCGTCTGGAACCGGACGCCGGACAAGGCTGTCGACCTCGGCGCTCACGTCACCGACAGCCCCGGGGCGGCCGTGGACGGAGCCGGCATCGTGATCACCGTGCTGCCGGATGCAGGGGTCGTGGAGACGGTCATCCGCGACGCTGCTCCTGCGGCCGGGACGATCTGGCTCCAGCAGTCGACCGTCGGTGTCGAGGGTTGCGAGCGCCTGGCAGCGGTGGCGACCGAGCTCGGCCTCGTGTACGTCGACGCGCCCGTGCTGGGCACGAAGGGGCCTGCCGAGGCCGGCCAGCTCACCGTGCTCGCGTCCGGACCCGACGACGCCCGCACGACGGTGGCGCCGGTGCTCGACGCCATCGGGGCGAAGACGCTCTGGCTCGGCGCGGCCGGCAACGGCTCCCGGCTCAAGCTGGTCGCGAACGCCTGGGTGCTCACGGTCGTCGAGGGCGTCGCCGAGTCACTGGCCCTGGCCAGGGCCCTGGGTCTGGACCCCCAGCAGTTCCTCGACGTGATGAAGGGCGGTGCCACCGACGCTCCCTACGTCCAGGTCAAGGGCGCAGCGATGCTCTCCGGCGATCTCGAGGCACAGTTCCCGCTCTGGGGTGCCGCGAAGGACGCCCGGCTCATCCAGGAGGCGGGGGAGCGTGCAGGCGTCGAGATGGCGGTCATCGCGGCTGCCCGCAAGCACTTCGAGCGCGCCGAGGCCGCGGGCCACGGTGACCTCGACATGGCCGCGACGTACCTCAGCCACTGAGTTCGCTGTCGGCCGCCGACGGCGTCCGGCTACGGTGACGCCGTGACCTCCGACCGGCTGATGCTGCTCGACACCGCCTCGCTGTACTTCCGCGCCTACTACGGCGTGCCCGACTCGATCACCGCGCCCGACGGCACACCCGTCAACGCGGTGCGCGGGCTGCTGGACTTCATCAGTCGGCTGGTCGAGGAGTACCAGCCCACCCACCTCGCGTGCTGCTGGGACAACGACTGGCGGCCGCAGTGGCGGGTCGACCTGATCCCGAGCTACAAGGCGCACCGGGTCGAGTACGTCGTCCCGGGTGGTCCCGACGTCGAGGAGGTTCCCGACCCGCTGGAGGCCCAGGTCCCGGTCATCGTCGACGTCCTGGACGCTTTCGGGATCGCCGTCGTGGGAGCCGACGGGTACGAGGCCGACGACGTGATCGGGACGCTCGCCACGGATGCCGGGATGCCGGTCGAGATCGTCACCGGTGACCGTGACCTGTTCCAGCTCGTCGACGACGAGACCGGGGTCCGCGTGCTCTACATCGCGCGCGGCGTCGGCCGCCACGAGCGCGTCACCAACGCGATCGTCCGGGAGAAGTACGGCGTCGACGCCCACCAGTACGCCGATTTCGCCACCCTGCGCGGCGACAGCTCCGACGGCCTGCCCGGCGTCGCCGGCGTCGGGGAGAAGACCGCGGCGACCCTGCTCGGCAGGTTCGGGACGATCCCGGCCCTGCAGGCCGCTGCCCTCGACCCCGAGGCCGACCTCGCACCGGGCCCCCGCCGCAAGATCCTGGACGCGGAGGCCTACCTGGACGTCGCGCCGACGGTCGTCGCAGTGGCCCGCGACATCGATCTCGGCGAACCCGACCTGCGGCTGCCGCGCACCCCGGTCGATCCCGAGTCGCTCAAGGAGCTCGCCGAGCGCTGGGGCCTGTCCAGCCCGATCGCGCGGCTGGTGGAGACGCTCACCGACAACGGCTCGAAGGCCGGTGGTTGAGCCTGTCGAAACCCCGGCACGTGCGACCGAGGGGTTTCGACAGGCTCAACCACCGGACACTCAGTGTGCCTGGAGCGCCGCCGTACGCCGTGAGGCCTCGGCCATCTCGGCGGCCTTGAGAGCGGTCTCGTCGAGCGACCCGTGCTGCCGCCACCACTGCCGGCCCGACTCCGGCAGGGAGTGGATCGGGTCGTAGTACTCATAGACCCGCGACAGGGCGTCGGGATCCGCGGCCTCGATCGACGTGCGGTAGTTCTTCGTCCAGTACGAGATGCCGCGCTCGGTGTCGTAGTCGGCCACCTGGTGCACCCAGCGCTTGCCGACGAACGGTACGTCGCAGACGATCCGCGGCGTCGCGAACCCCGGCAGGTAGCCCATGATGTGGTGCTGCAGCCGCTGTGCATCGGCGACCGAGATCCGCCAGTGCTCGGAGTAGGGGATCAGGTCGCACATGTAGAAGTAGTACGGCATGATCTGGGCGCCATCGAGCAGCCGGAAGCACAGGTCGAGGAGCGCGCGCGGATCTGCGTTCACGCCGTTGAGCAGCACTCCCTGGTTGCGGACGTCGCGGACGCCGGCCTCGAACATCGCCGCCGTCGCCTCGGCGACCAGTGGCGTGACCGAGTTGGCGTGGTTGACGTGGGTGTGGATCGCCAGCGAGACACTGCGTGAGCGGGCGATCGACGCGACCCGACCGATGCCGTCGCGCACGTCGTCCTGCAGCCAGTGCTGCGGGAGGCCCATCAGCGCCTTGGTCGCCAGCCGGATGTCACGGATGTTGTCGATCTCCAGCAGCTTGGTGAGGAAGTCCTCGAGCCGCGCGATCGGCATGTTCGCCACGTCACCGCCGGAGACCACGACGTCGCGAACCTGCGGTGTCCGGCGCAGGTAGTCGAGCATCGCGTCGAGCCGGTCGACCGGCTTGAGCTCGAACTTCAGCTTCTCGATCTGCGGCGTGGAGTTGCCGACGAGGTCCATCCGGGTGCAGTGCCCGCAGTACTGCGGACACGTCGGGAGCAGCTCGGCGAGCACCTTGGTGGGGTAGCGGTGGGTCAGGCCCTCGGCCGCCCACATGTCGTGCTCGTGGAGGGAGTCGCGGGTGGCGTGCGGGTGCGAGGGCCAGTCCGTGCGTCGGTCGGAGAACACCGGAAGCATGTAGTTGCGCACCGGGTCGGCGTAGAGCGCCTCGGTAAGCGAGCCGGGCCCGGCGACGGCGGCATCCGGCACCATCGTGTTCAGCATCTGCGGCGGGACCAGCATCGACATCGTGGCGCGCTCGGCCTGGTCGCGCTCGAGGTCGGCGTAGAAGCGCTCGTCGACGAGGTCCCCGAGAAGCTCGCGCAGCTGTCGGGTGTTCTTCACGCAGTGGGCGCGCTGCCACTGGGCGCTCCTCCACTCGGCCCCGGTCACGTCGCGCCAGCCCGGGAAGCGTCGCCAGTCCGGCTCGACGAGCTCTGCCTGCCGGTACGGGTACGGCTGCCCGGACTCGAGTCCGATCGCGGTCTCGATGCTCATCGACTGTCCCTCCTGACCGGCCTGTCGGCGGCGTGCACGGGAACGCACGCCGGTTGTGTGACGCGCGCCTCTGGTGCCAGAGTAGGAGAAGACATTCGGTAGCGCCACTTCGACACGGGAAATCCTTCGGTCGTGGCCCGCTCCTTCGGAAAGGATCTCTGTGACCCACGTGCGAACCGCAGGCGATCCGGTGGGCACCCACCGGGTGGTCGCGCCGAGCGGGGTGCTGCCCCAGGCAGCCGAGCGCCTCGACACGCGCGCCGACCTCTGGCCCGACGAGGTCCGGGTGCGGGTGGAGCGACTGAACCTCGACGCGGCGTCGTTCCGCCAGCTCGCGGAGAAGCACGTCGGCGACGGCGACGCAGTGCGCGCGGAGGTGCTCGCCATCGTGCGAGCACGGGGAAAGATGCAGAACCCCGTCACCGGCTCTGGCGGGATGCTGATCGGCACCGTGGAGGAGGTGGGCCCCGAGTCGGCACTGGGCCTGCAGGTGGGGGAGCGGATCGCCACCCTGGTCTCCCTGACCCTCACGCCCCTGGTGATCGAGGACGACCTGGCCCGCTGGGACGGCCGTTCCGAGCAGGTCCCCGCGGACGGGTACGCCATCCTGTTCGGGCGCAGCATCGCGGCCGCACTGCCCGAGGACCTGCCGGCCGACCTCGGGCTCGCGGTGATGGACGTGTGCGGCGCTCCGGCGCTGACCCATCGCGTGGTCGACGGCTATGCGCAGCCGGTCGTGGCGGTGATCGGCGGCGCCGGCAAGTCCGGGTCACTGAGCCTCGCAGCCGCTCGGCGGGCGGGTGCCCGGCGGACGGTCGGCGTCGTGCCGACCGGGGCCGAGGCCGACCTGCTTCGCGAAGCGGCTCTCGCCGACGAGGTGGTCCTCGCCGATGCCCGTGATCCCCTCGCCCTCCGGGAAGCCGTTCTCGCGGCGGGCGGGCCGGCCGACGTGACCGTGGTGTGCGTCGACGTACCGGGGTGTGAGTCCGGTGCGATCCTGGCCACCGCCGCCGGCGGCACGATCGTCTTCTTCTCGATGGCGACCTCGTTCAGCGCTGCCGCCCTGGGCGCGGAGGGCCTGGCGGCCGATGTGACGATGCTGGTCGGCAACGGCTTCGTGCCGGGCCACGCGGCGTATGCGATCGACCTGGTGCGCTCCGACCCGGGAGTCCGTGGCCTCTTCGAACGGCGGCTGTGATGGTGGGAAAGCTCGGCCTGGCGGCCGCCGACATACGCCGTGCGCGCTCCCTGGCGCGCAAGGTAGGTCGTCCGATCGTCAAGCTCGCCCAGCAGCACACCACTGTCTCGGTCGAGCGGGCGACGCTGCGGCTGGGCGGACTGGCCGGAGCTGACTCCGAGGGCACCCCGTGGGTCAACCGGCTGCTGGACGTGGTGCGCGCCGACGCCGGGCTCGAGCACGGCGTCGCCCTCCCGGTCTGGGACGCCCTGGTCCGCGGCGAGGCCGAGGACCTGCTGACGCTCGCGCAGAAGGCCGCGGCCGGGTCGATCACCTTCCGGCAGCCCGAAGGTCGCGACCTGGTCCGGGCGAGGGCAGCGGCCCGCAAGCAGGTCGGCGCCGGCGTACGCCGCATCGACGTTCGCCGGCGCGAGCGGGACCGGATGATCGCGAAGGTCGGCGACGCGCCCCACAAGCCCTGGATCTACCTGATCGTGGCCACCGGCGACATCCACGAGGACATCCCGCAGGCACAGGCGGCCGCCCGCGAAGGCGCCGACGTGATCGCGGTGATCCGCTCGACGGGACAGTCGTTGCTGGACTACGTGCCCGAGGGCGCCACCCGGGAGGGCTTCGCGGGCACCTATGCCACCCAGGAGAACTTCCGGTTGATGCGGGCCGCGCTCGACGACACCAGCCGGGAGCTCGGCCGCTACGTCCGGCTGACCAACTACGCCTCGGGGCTGTGCATGCCCGAGATCGCGACGCTCGCGGGCCTCGAGCGACTGGACATGATGCTCAACGACTCCATGTACGGGATCCTGTTCCGCGACATCAACCCGGTGCGCACCTTCGTCGACCAGCGGTTCAGCCGCCAGGTGCACGCCCGGGCCGGGATCATCATCAACACCGGCGAGGACAACTACCTCACCACCGACGACGCGATCGAGGCGGCCCACACCGTCACCACCAGCCAGCTGCTCAACGAGTACTTCGCCAAGGAGGCCGGCCTCGAGGACTGGCAGCTGGGCCTCGGGCACGCGTTCGAGATCGACCCGGAGATCCCCGACTCCTTCCGGATCGAGCTGGCCCACGCCATGCTCGCCCGCGAGCTGTTCCCGAAGGCGCCGCTGAAGTGGATGCCCCCGACCCGGCACATGACCGGGGACATCTTCGGTGGCTACCTCCTCGACGGGTTCTTCAACCTCGTCGGCGCGCTCACCGACCAGGGCATCTTGCTGGTCGGGATGATGACCGAGGCCGTCGTCACGCCGTGGCTATCCGACCGCGACCTGGCGCTGCAGAACGTCCGCTACGTCATGAACGCCGCCGGCAACCTGCACGAGGACTTCAGGCCCGCACCAGGCGGGTTCATCCATGCCCGCGCCGAGCAGGTGCTGCGCGAGAGCATCGACCTCCTCGAGCAGATCCTGGACCACGCGGCGTCGAATTCAGGGCAGGGTCTGCTCGGTGCGATCGGTGACGGCACCTTCGGCCTGATGAAACGACCCGCCGACGCCGGTCGCGGTCTCGAGGGTGTCGCCCGCAAGGCGGCCGGCTACTTCAACCCGGCGACCGAGATCCTGGAGGGGGACCGATGAGCCGGCTCCTGCGTCCCTACGGCGACACCACCGGCGACGGCATGGTCCAGGTGTCCTTCACGCTGCCGATGCAGCACTCCAAGGTGGCCGAGGGCGCCGCGGCCCAGCTCGCCAACAAGATGGGCATCGACCCCGCGCTGGTCGTCCACGCCAAGCCGATGGGCCCGGACTTCACCTTCTTCGTCGTCTACGGACGGGTGCACCACCTCGTCGACCCGTCCGAGGTGCACGTCGTCGAGCGCGACTACCCGTTGCTGACGCCGAAGGAGGTCAACGCCGCCGTCAAGCGAACCCTCCGGCGCCGCCTGGTCGTCGTCGGCGGGTGCATCGGCACCGACGCCCACACGGTAGGCATCGACGCGATCCTCAACATCAAGGGCTTCGCCGGGGAGAAGGGCCTGGAGTACTACCGCGAGCTCAAGGTGGTCAACCTCGGCGCCCAGGTGTCGGTGCCCGACCTGGTCGGCAGGGCCGTCCACGAGAAGGCCGACGCCGTCCTGGTCTCGCAGGTGGTCACCCAGCGTGACGCCCACCTGCTGAACACCCGGGAGATGGCCGCGGCGTTCCGCGAAGCGTTCCCTGCCTCCCGCCGGCCGCTCCTGGTCGTCGGCGGGCCGCGGTTCGACGAGACCATGGCCGGCGAGCTGGGCGTCGACCGGCTCTTCACCCGGGGTACGACGCCAGGAGAGGTCGCCAGCTACCTGGTCCACCGCCTGGTCACCGAGAGGAAGGTCGCGTCATGAGCCGCACCGAGGCCTGCACGCCGGGACTGCGGATCACCCACCGCCGTTACGTGCCCTACAGCCACGCGCACTACGCCGGCAACCTCGTCGACGGCGCCTACTCGCTCGGGCTGTTCGGCGACGTCGCGACCGAGCTGTGCATCACCACCGACGAGGACGAGGGCCTGTTCGCGTCGTACTCCGACGTGCAGTTCCACAGCCCCGTGCATGCCGGCGACGTCCTGGAGATCACCGCCGAGCTGGTGAAGGTCGGCACCCGGTCGCGGTCGATCGAGTTCACCGCGACCGTCGTCGGCCGCGGGACACCCGAGGCGGGGGAGTCGGCAGCGCGGATGCTCCCCGAGCCAGTCGTCGCGACGACGGCGAGGGGCGTCTGCGTCGTCCCGGGCTGACCCCCGCGTGAGGACGTGCGGGCCGACTCGGCGTGTCTGCCGAGACACGCCGCCGGTCGAAAATTCACGTCACCTTTTGTTCACCTGATGACCACCGGCCTGACCAGCAGTTTCATCACATCTGCGCAGGTCAGGGCACGCTTGACACGAGTGGTCCCGGTGGGTTGATATGCCCCCGTTCCTCCAGGCAGATCGTCTCGCTCTCACGTCCCGACATGAAGGGATGAGCCTCACCGACCGCCGCGGTGTGGGCGAACCCTTTCGGCGAGTCGGGATCGTGCCGGCCAGACGGGAGAACACGGGGGGAGTGCGGTTCCAGTAGACAACGGTCGTCCGATGGCAGCCAGTCATCGCGCGGGCGGTCCGAAGGTCCCGTTCCTCCCCCCGCCGCCGCCTCGCTGTCCTCGCGCGAGATGCCGGCGCTCACCCGTGACCGGGCCGTGCACCACGACCCGCTAGTTTGGGCCACGCACGCACGCACGGAAGGCGCTGGGAGGTCGCGTGGAACGGGCCGTGATGGTCATCCCGACCTTCAACGAGATCGACAACCTCGCCGACGTCCTCGATCGGGTCCGGCGCACTGTGCCCGACCTCGACGTCCTCGTCGTCGACGACAGCTCACCGGACGGCACCGGCGACCTCGCCGACCGGCTCGCTGCCGACGACCCGCAGGTGCGCGTGCGGCACCGGGCCCGCAAGGAGGGCCTGGGGGCTGCGTACATCGAGGGCTTCGGTGTCGCACTGGAGGCCGGCTACGACCTGATCGGCGAGATGGACGCCGACGGGTCGCACCAGCCCGAGCAGCTGCCGCTGCTGTTCGCCGCGATCGCCGACGCCGACCTGGTCATCGGGTCGCGCTGGACGCCGGGCGGAAGCGTGGTCAACTGGCCGTGGCACCGCCGGGCGCTGTCGCGCGGAGGGAACCTGTACACCCGCGCACTCCTCGGCATCGGGACCCGCGATGCGACAGCGGGATTCCGGCTGTACCGCCGTCGCACCCTGGAAGCCGTGCACCTCGACCGGGTGCAGTCGCTCGGATACGTGTTCCAGGTGGAGCTGGTCTATCGCGCGCTGCGTGCCGGCCTTCGCGTGGTCGAGGTGCCGATCGAGTTCGTCGAGCGCGAGCGCGGTGAGTCGAAGATGACCCCGGAGGTCGCCCGGGAGTCCCTGGTGCGGATCACCCGGTGGGGGCTCCGGCAGCGGCTCCGGCGGACCCGACGCCGCTGAACCGGGTTGCGTGCCCGGCTAGCGTGAGGCCATGAGCGACACCGTCGAGCGACGTGATCGCCGCAGGCGTTCGTGGGGATGGCTGTTGTTCGTGGCCTTCCTGGTGATCCCGGTGGTGGAGATCTACGTCCTGATCCAGGTGGGCCACGTCATCGGGGCGTGGTGGACCGTCGCGCTCCTGATTGCTGACAGCGTCTTCGGGTCCTGGCTGCTGAGGCGGGAGGGGATGCGCGCCTGGCGCGCGCTCCAGGCCGCTCTCACCGAGGGCCGGATGCCGACCCGGGAGCTCACCGACGCCGCCCTGATCGTCTTCGGCGGCACCTTGATGATCACGCCGGGCTTCGTCACCGACATCTTCGGCCTGGTCGCGATCCTGCCGTTCACCCGGCCGCTGGCCCGGCGCCTGCTCAGCGCGTTCGTCGCCCGTCGGGTCGTCCTGGTCCGGGACGCACGTCGCCCCGAACCACCAGGTGACGTGGTCCGGGGCGAAGTCGTCGACCCGTGATCCCGGGCCCGGTCAGGCAGTCGCCTTCTTCTTCGGCTTCTTCGTCGAGCGGCTCGCGGCGCGGTGCAGGTGCGCCGGCCCGATCTCGCCGCCGCGGAGCAGCTCGAGCCGCTCGGTCAGGATGTCCTCGAGCTCGCTGATGGAGCGGCGCTCCAGGAGCATGTCCCAGTGGGTGCGCACGGGCTTCTCGGCCTTCTGCTCCGGCTCGATGCCGTCGACGCTCAGGCCCTCGGCGCCGCAGCGCGGGCACTCCCAGGTCGCCGGGACCTCGGCCTCGACGGACATGGTGATCTCGAAGGCGTGACCGTTGGCGCACTGGTAGCCGACCTGCTGCCGGGCTGCGAACTCGATGCCGCGCTCGTCCTCGAAGCTCTGTCCGCCGAGGCGGGCTCCGCGTAGCGTCCGGTCTCCCATGGCATCCTCCCGTGTTCTCGGTGGGCCAGGTCGTGGCCTCACCTCATGCGTACAACCTCAGGGACGCGCAGGCAAGACGATCGTGACGCCATTCAGTCCGCGGACCCCCGTTCCCAGCACAACGACCGGGGGGGTCCGAGGATTCCCGGCCGTCCGCCGGGTGTCCCGGCTCACACCACCGCAGGCGGCTGGTTGCCCGCCTCGACGATGCCGCGCCGAGGGTCGACCCGTGCCAGCAGGAGGCCGCCGACCACGAAGAACAGCACCAGCGCGACCAGCGCCGGGCGGTAGGAGCCGGTGACCTGGTGCACGACACCGAACACCAGGGTCCCGAGCCAGCTCGTCCCGCGCTCGGCGGCCTGGTACAGGCTGAAGTACTCCGCCTCGCGCCCGCGCGGGATCAGCTGGCTGTAGAAGGACCTCGACAGCGCCTGGGTGCCGCCCAGGACGACCCCGATCGAGGCGGCGAGCACCAGGAACAGCGGGAAGTTGTCGCGTGGCGAGAAGTAGCCCCCGGTCACGACGACGACCCAGATCGCCAGCCCGGCGAGGATCACCTTGTGTGCTCCCACGCGCCCGGCGATCCGGCCGAACACCAGCGCACCGGCGATGCCGACGAACTGCACGACGAGGAACGCGCTCAGGACGGTGCTCTTCTCGAAGCCGAGCTGCTTCTCGCCGTACATCGAGGCGGCGTAGATCACCGTCTGGATGCCGTCGTTGTAGAACAGGTAGGCCAGCAGGAAGGTCAGGGTCACCGGGTAGTTCCGCAGGTCCTTCAGGGTCTCCCACAGCTGCCCGAAGCTCTCCTTGACCAGGCCGCCGTGCTCCGGCACGACGTTGACCGGCGGGCGGTCCTTGATGCCGCGATAGGGGATGACCGTGAACGCCGCCCACCACACCGCCGCCGACAGCAGGCTGATCCGCACGGCGACGCTCGGTGTCGTCCATCATCGACAGCAGCACGAAGTTCGCCGCGAGCAGCAGACCGCCGCCGAGGTAGCCACGGGCCCAGCCGCGGGAGGAGACGCTGTCGCGTTCGTCGGGCGTCGCGATCTCGATCAGGATCGCGTCGTAGACCACCAGCGACGCGCCCAGGCACAAGGTGGCCACGACCAGGAGCACCGCACCGAGCTGCCAGTCGCTCCCGGCGACGAAGAACATCAGGCCCGCGGCGATGCTGCCCGCCCAGGCGTACCAGGCCATCAGGGTCGTCTTGCGCGCCGACCGGTCCGCCGCCGCACCCACGGGCGGGAGGACCAGGGCCGACAGGATCGTCGCGACGGTCACCAGGTAGAAGACCAGGGACCCGGGGCTGATCGCGGCGCCGAGGATGTGCAGGTCGGTGTGGCAGTCGGGCGCGTTGTCGCCGACGTCGCAGCCCACCGAGCGCTCTGCCACCGTGGTCAGGTACGGCGCGAAGAGCACGGCTGCGGTCGTGGTGACGTAGGCCGAGTTCGCCCAGTCGTACCAGTACCAGGCCCGCTGCTCCTTCAGGCGCTCTGTCGCCGGTACGTCTCCGACGCCGGTCTGCGACGCACTCATCTGGGTTCCCTCATTCTTCTTCCCTCCACAGTCCTCGCGCGGTGAGCACGTCCTTCAGGACGTCGGTGCGATCGGTGATCAGCCCGTCGACGCCGAGATCGAGCAGCTCCTCCATCTCCGACGCGCTCGTCCACGGTCCACACGTGCACCTGGACGCCGGCCGCATGGGCCCGGCGTACGACGGACCGGGTGACCAGCGGGAGCGGGCCCCGTCGGTGCGGGATCTGGAGGACGTCGAACCGGCGGCGCGCGAACAGCCGACGCAGGCCGGGCCACGAGGTCGACAGGAACAGCGCGACCTCGGCCGGGGTGGCCGACGTCGCGACCCGGCCGTCGGTGAGCCGGCGGAACCGCCGGAGGTGTGCCGAGGAGAACGACCCGACGCACACCCGGTCGTGGGCGCCGGTGCGCTCGAGCAGATCGGCGAGCGCCTCCACCGTCCCCGGCGCCTTCAGGTCGATGTTGAACCGGCACCGGGGGAGCTCCTCGAGAAGCTCGGCCATCGACGGCACGGCGTGGTCCTGGGCGATGCGGACCCGGGCGAGCTCGTCGGCACGGAGCAGGGCGAGCTCACCGGGGTGGTCGGTGATCCGGTCGAGCACCGGCGTCGTGGAACGCGACAAGCGTCCCGTCGCGGGTGACGTGCACGTCGGTCTCGAGGTAGCGGTAGCCGAGCCCAGCAGCGTGCCGGAACGCGAAGAGGGTGTTCTCGAGCCCGGTCAGGTCGGGATGGTCGCGCACCTCCGCGATGCGCCATCGCGATCACCGCGTCCGGATGGTCCAGCACCACATCCAGATAGCCATGACCAGTCACCGGCCTCGGGCCCTCCACTCCCACGCGAGCAGTATTCACCGGAAGTGACCCGCGCGGACCGACACGGCCAGACTGCCCTCCCGCGCTGCCCTGCGCAGCGCCGCCTCAGGAGTACGGTCGGAGGGTGGACGAACTGACCTGCCCCAAGTGTCAGGGGACGATGGTGCCGAAGACCCTCGGGCACGTCTCGGTACGCCGCTGCGACGACTGTGACTCGGTGTTCCTCGAGCCCTCCTCCCTCGGTGCGCTGATCGAGGCCGAGAACGACTGGCACTCCCATCGCTCCGCCAACACCGCGACGCTGCCGCGCATCACCCAGGGCATGGAGCCGCCTCCGACGACCGAGCCGCGCAGCCGCGCCTTCGTCGAGACGCTGTTCACGGGCGGTTGAGCCGCTGACGCGTCTCAGCCCAGGTCGCGGAAGGTCTCGATCCGTGCACCGAGCAGGTTGAGCCGCTCGGCGAGGTCCTCGTAACCCCGGTTGATGACGTAGACGGACCGCAGCACCGAGGTGCCCTTGGACGCCAGCATCGCCAGCAGGATCACCACCGCGGGGCGCAGTGCCGGAGGGCAGACGACCTCGGCCCCCGACCAGTGCGTCGGCCCGTCGATCATCACCCGGTGCGGATCGAGCAGCGTGACGCGCCCGCCGAGCTTGTTGAGCTCGGTCAGGTAGATGGCGCGGTTCTCGTAGACCCAGTCGTGCAGCATCGTCTGGCCGGTCGCCACCGCCGAGATCACCGCGAAGAACGGCAGGTTGTCGATGTTGAGGCCCGGGAACGGCATCGGGTGGATCTTGTCCAGCGGCGCGTGCAGCGACCGAGATGGTGCGTGGTGAGGTCGACCAGTCGCGTGCGGCCGTTCGCGGCGACGTACTCCTCGGAGCGGTCGTAGCGGAAGCCCATCTCCTCCAGGAGGGCGAGCTCGATCTCGAGGAACTCGATCGGGACCCGGCAGATGGTGATCTCCGAGTCCGTCACGATGCCCGCCGCGAGGAGGGACATCGCCTCGATCGGGTCCTCGCTCGGGGAGTACTCGACGTCGACCTCGATGCGCGGCCTGCCGGTCACGGTCAGGGTCGTGGTGCCGATGCCCTCGACGCCGACGCCGAGCTCCTGGAGGTAGAAGCAGAGGTCCTGGACCATGTAGTTCGAGCTCGCGTTGCGGATCACGGTCACCCCGTCGTGCAGCGCTGCTGCCATGAGGGCGTTCTCGGTGACGGTGTCGCCGCGCTCGGTGAGCACGATCGGCCGCGCCGGCGCGATGTCGTCGGCGACGGTCGCGTGGTAGCTGCCCTCGGTGGCCTTGACCTCGAGGCCGAACGGGCGGAGCGCGCTCAGGTGCGGCTCGACGGTGCGGGTGCCGAGGTCGCACCCGCCGGCGTACGGGAGGTCGAACGCGTTGGCCCGGTGGAGCAGCGGACCCAGGAACATGATGATCGACCGGGTACGCCGGGCCGCGTCGGCGTTGATGCCGGCGAGGTCGAGGTTCGGGCGGCGGGGTGATCTCGAGGTCGTTGTCGGAGTTGAGCCAGCGGGTCTTGACGCCGATGCTGTCGAGCACCTCGAGCAGCCGGTTGACCTCCTCGATCCGCGCGACCCGCGCTGAGCGTGGTGCGGCCGCGGTTGAGCAGTGACGCGCACAGCAGCGCCACGCCGGCGTTCTTCGAGGTCTTGACGTCGATGCTGCCCGACAGCGTGGTCGGCCCGCTGACCCGCAGGTGCATCGGTCCGCCGCCGATGCTGACCAACGGCTCGTCGAGCGCCTCGCCGATCCGGGCGAGCATCTCCAGGGAGACGTTCTGGTGCCCGCGCTCGATCCGGTTCACCGCGCTCTGGCTGGTGTTCAGCACGTCGGCGAGCTGCTGCTGGGTCCAGCCGCGGTGCTGCCGGGCGCTGCGGATCAGGGTCCCGATCTGGGTGAGGTAGTCCGTCACGCGCCCGAGCTATCTCACATATGAGATCAAAGCGGCTTTCATGTGGCCTGGCAGGATCGGAGCCATGCGCGTCACGACGATCCACGCCGCCGGAGACATCCGCCTCGAGGACCGCCCGCGGCCCGAGATCAAGGCGCCGACCGATGCCGTCATCAAGATCACCGCCGGCTGCATCTGCGGCTCGGACCTGTGGCCCTACCGCGGCGAGGGGTCGTTCACGGCCGGCGGCACGATCGGGCACGAGATGGTCGGGGTCATCGAGGAGGTCGGCTCGGAGGTGACGTCGTTCGAGCCCGGCGACTTCGTGATCGTGCCGTTCTGCACCTGCGACAACACCTGTCCGCACTGCCAGAACGGTGCGCAATCGGCGTGCCGCAACGGCGGCTTCACCACCGGCGGCCAGGGGGAGTACGGCCTGGTCAGCCAGGCCGAGGGCAGCCTGGTCAAGACCGACGGCATGCCCGATCCCGGGATGATCCCTTCGCTGCTGGCGCTCTCCGACGTCTTCCCGACCGGCTGGCACTGCGCGGTCTCCGCCGGGGTCAAGAAGGGCGACACCGTCGTGGTGGTCGGCGACGGCGCGGTCGGGCTCTGCGGCGTCCTGGCTGCCAGTCCAGCTCGGGCGCGGAGAGGGTGATCGCGATGTCGCGGCACGAGCCGCGCCAGGAGATCGCCCGGCAGTTCGGCGCTACCCACGTCGTCGCCGAGCGCGGCAAGGACGGCGCCGCCGGATCAAGGAGCTCACCGACGGCGTCGGTGCGGATGCGGTGCTCGAGTGTGTCGGCACGGGCGACGCGATGCGCCAGGCCTTCGCCGTGGTCCGCCCAGGCTCGATGGTGGGCTTCGTCGGCGTACCGCACGGCGTGGAGCTGCCGGTGGACCGGATGTTCGCGAAGAACACCGGACTCGCCGGCGGCGTCGCTCCGGTCCGCCGTTACCTGCCCGAGCTGCTCGACCTCGTGACCAGTGGAGCGGTGAATCCCGGTCTGGTCTTCGACTCGGTGATGCCGCTGGACGAGGTCGCCGCCGGCTACCGGGCGATGGACGAGCGGACGCGCGATCAAGGTCCTCCTCCAGCCGTGAGGCCGGCAGGTCTCATCCGCTGAATCCTGTCCCACCGGCCCCGCACGGGCATAGCATGCAGGCAGCGGGGAGGGTTGTGGTTCGCACGCGTCCGACCAGCGGCCGTGTGATCCCACGGAGGGGAGAATCGGCCATGGAGTCGGTAGGCGAACGCGAGCACCTTCTTGCACTGGCACAGCTGGGGGCGAGCGCCACCCAGCCCGGGCCCCTCGTCGACAAGACCCTTCCGCAGCTCCGTGAGCTCACCGGCGCGGACGCAGCGGTCGTCGTGTCGCGATCCGCCGACGGACCGGTGGTCGCGGCCACCGACGGCCTGGTGCTCCCGATCGACGGTCTCGCGCTTCCTGAGGAGCGGCTCGGCCTCGTGCCTGTCGACCTGCCCGACTCCTGGACCGGCGCGGGCGTCCAGAAGGCGCTGGCCCATCTGCTTCCCGGTCACGCCGGCGTCCTCGTGCTCGCGTGGACGGCGGCTGAGGTCGCTTCGGACGAGATCGAGACCGCGGTGGGCGTGCTGGACAGCGCCCTGGCCCGACTCGACGCGGAGGAGAAGCTCGCCGACCTGGTCCTGCGCGTCGACAGCGCCCAGCACCTGGCCGGGATGGGCGACTACGACTGGCACATCGCGACGGACACCAACCGGTGGTCGGACCAGCTGTACCGGATCTACGGGTACGAGCCGCAGAGCTTCAACGCGCTCGTACGAACGCTTCCTGGGAACATCCATCCCGAGGACCGCGAGCGATCCAGGCGATCCACCAGCGGGCCTACGCCACCGGCGAGCCGTACCAGATGATCGAGCGCATCGTGCGTCCCGACGGCGAGGTTCGCTACCTGTCGTCCAACGGCGAGGTGATGATGGCGGCCGACGGGAACCCGGTACGGATGCGCGGGACCTGCATCGACATCACCGAGCGCATCCTTGCCGAGCAGGACCGCGAGCGGACGCCGTCGAACGGTTCCGTGGTCTGGTGGAGTCCTCGCCGGACGCGATCCTGGTGCTCGACTCCGGCGCCACGATCGCTGCAGGCCAACGGCAGGGCCGAGGACCTGCTCGGCGCCGATCCCTCGGGGCACGCGATCGGCGAGATCCTCCCGGCCGCAGCGGGGCCGGGGGGCGAGGGGGTCGAGGCCAGGTCGCTGTCCGGCGAGCCGACCTGGTGCTCGACGTCGCGACCGCAGAGCTCAACCGAGAGCAGTCGCGGAGGGTCGGACGCGCGGTGTTCCTGAAGGATGCCGCAGCCGCGGCTCGAGCGTGAGGCGATGATGGCCCGACTGGGCGAATCCTAGCTGCGCCGTCGCCAGGCACTCGAGATCAACGACAACGTCGTCCAGGGCCTCACTCGGCGGTCTACGCCTTGAGCAGGAAGACGTGGCCCAGGCCGGCTCCTACCTCGACCGCACCCTCTCCGCGGCGCGCGACATGATGGACGACCTGCTCGAGCCGAGCGGGCGAGCAGATCAAGCCAGGCGACCTGGTCCGTAGTCGCGGCAGCGCACCTGGACGAGGTGACACCGAGGACGGCACGCCGCGACCCGGTCGCGCATCCGACACCCTCGAGCCGGCCGCGCGGCCCGCGCGTCCTCATCGTCGACGACGCCGAGGACATCCGGATGCTGCTGCGGCTGAAGCTGGCGCGCCGCGGACCTGCTCGACGTCGTCGGGGAGGCGGTCGACGGCGTCGATGCGGTCGACCAGGCCCGGCGAGCTGCAGCCCGACCTGGTGCTGCTCGACATGGCGATGCCACGGATGGACGGACTCGAGGCGCTGCCGTTGATCCGCGAGGCGGTGCCGCACGTCGCGGGTGATCGTGCTCTCGGGGTTCAACCAGTGCACGCTGGAGCAGGAGGCTCTCGCCGCCGGTGCGGAGCGGTACATCGTCAAGGGCGGCAGCATGCGGGACCTGCTGGAGATGATCGAGAAGGTCCTGCAGGCGTCGCGTGAGCCCGGTCGAACAGAGTCTGCAAGAGCGCTACTACCCCGACCTGCCGTGCTTCGGCTGCGGCCCGGTGAACGACAAGGGACTGCGGCTGCGCAGCTACCCGCCGAGGACGGGCGGGTCACGGCGTCGTTCACCCCGTGGCCCGAGCACGACAACGGCCTCGGCTACCTCAACGGCGGGATCATCGCCACCGTCCTGGACTGCCACAGCGCCGCGGCGGTCACCCATGAGGCCTTCTCCGCGGGGCTGGCCGCCGTTGCCCGGCGCCGCGTTGCCCTACGTCACAGCGAACCTCCAGGTCAGCTACCTGCGCCCGGCCCCGCTGACCGCAACGGTCACGCTGCTCGCCGAGGTGGCCGACGCGAGTGAGTCCCAGATGACCGCGCACGTGTGGATGGACTGGGACGACAAGACCCGGGCCGAGGTCACTGCGGTCTGGAAGCGGTGGCGTCCGCGTTGACCCGAGTCGTGCTCCGACCGAGCACGAACCACTTCACGACCTCGTTGGTGGCCACGTAGGCGATCGTGATCGCCGCGATCGCCAGCAGCAGGTCGGCTCCGGGACGATCGAGCCCGAGGACGTGCGCGATCGGCGCCACGAACGGGATCGTGAACACGATGGTGCCGACCACGACGCTCAGCACGAGCAGCAGTCGACCTGGTCGCGAGGTCACCATCAGCCGGTTGGTGCGCAGCGAGAAGAGCACCAGCAGCTCCGAGACCGTGGACTCGATGAACCACGCACTTCGGAACTCCGTCGCCGTTGCGTCCAGCAGGAGCAGCAGGACGGCGAAGGTGAGCAGGTCGAACGCCGTCGACACGATGCCGAACACGACCATGAACCGGCGGATCGCGACCAGGTCCCAGGTTGCCGGCCTCTCGGTCTGCTCGGGGTCGACGGCGTCTCCGGCGATCGCCGTGGACGGCACGTCGCTGAGGAAGTTCAGCAGCAGGATCTGGCGGGGCAGCAGGGGCAGGAACGGCAGCACGACGCTCGCCAGCGCCATCGAGATCATGTTCCCGAAGTTGGCGCTGATCGTGAGCCGGGTGTACTTCAAGGTGTTCGCGAACGTCTCGCGGCCGAGGCGTACACCGTCCATCACGACCTCGAGGTCCTTGTCGAGCAGGACCACCGCAGCGGCCTCTCGGGCCACGTCGACCGCGGTGTCGACCGAGATCCCGACGTCCGCGGCGTGCAGCGCAGGCGCGTCGTTGATGCCGTCGCCGAGGAACCCGACGGCGTTGCCATCCTGGCGCAGCGCAAGCACGATCCTGCGCTTGTGGTGCGGCTCGACCTCCGCGAACACCCGGACCGCCGCGGCCCGCTCGGAGAGCAAGGCGTCGTCCAGGTCGTCGATGTCGCGGCCGGTGAGGATCGTGGTGGTGTCCAGGCCGACCACACCCGCAGTCGCGCGGGCAGCCAGGGCATGGTCGCCGGTGACCAGGCGCAGCGAGACTCCGACCGACGCGAGGTCTGCCACCGCGCGCGCAGCCGACTCCTTGACCGCGTCGTGGAACGCGAGCAGTCCGACCAGGCAGAGGTCTCGCTCGTCGGCGGGGGAGAGAGCGGTCCCGCCGGGGCCGGCGTACGGGCACACGGCGAGGGCGAGGACGCGGTAGCCGTCGGCGCTGAGCTTCTCGAACCGGTCGACGACCGCGGCGCGACGGGCGTCGTCGAGCGGCTGCGAGCTGCCGGACACCATGACCGTGGTCGAGACGGCGAGCACGCTCGGCAACGCGCCCTTGACCACGAGCGTGGGAGTCCTGTCGACCTTCGTCAGCACCGACACCCGCTTGCGGCCGAAGTCGTAAGGGACCTGGCCCAGGGCGACCGAGCCGGGTGGCAGCGGGCTGCGCTCCAGGACAGCGGTGTCCATCGGGTTCACGAAGCCCTGCTGGAGCCCGGCGTTGAGCACGGCGAGCGCGAGCACGTCGTCGGACTCGTTGCCGGCGAGATCGACCGCGAGGTCGAGGCGAGGCGCGCCCTCGGTGAGGGTCCCGGTCTTGTCGGTGCAGAGGACGACCATCGCCCCGAGGTCCTCGATCACCTCGAGCCGCTTGACGATCACCTTCCTGGCCGCCATCCGCCGGGCTCCCTGCGTCAGGCTGATCGTGACGATCGCCGGGAGCATCTGCGGGGTGAGCCCGACGGCCAGCGCCAGCGAGAACAGCAACGAGTCGAGGACCGGTCGCCCCAGGAGCGCGTTCGCGGCGAAGATCAGGACGGTCAGCACAAGCATCACCCGGACCAGCAGGTAGCCGAACCGCGAGATGCCCTTCTCGTACGCCGTCTTCGGGACCGTGGACCGCAGGTCGTGGGTGATCCGGCCGAGCTCGGTGTCGCGCCCCACCACGACCGCGATCGCGAGCGCCGTACCGCTCAGGACGTGCGTGCCGAAGTGCACCGTGTTGCGGCGGTCGGCCAGCGGCGCATCGACGGCGACGCTCGCGGTGGCCTCCTTCTCGACCGGGAAGGACTCGCCGGTGAGGCTGGACTCGTCGACCAGCAGCTCGTCGGCCTCGAGAAGTCTGCAGTCCGCCGGAATGACGCTTCCCGCGGACAGCACGACCACGTCGCCCCGCACCACCTGTGCGACCGGCACCGGGGCGTGCTCGCCGTCACGCAGCAACATCGCCTGGACCTGGACACGCGCGAGCAGGGCGCCGATGTCTCGTCCCGCACGGAACTGCTGGACGAAGCCGAGCACACCGGAGGCCACGATGATCGCGACGATGATGGTGCCGTCGACCAGGTCTCCGACCAGCATCGAGATCACCGTGGCGGTCAGCAGGATCAAGATGATCGGGCTGGAGAACTGGCCGACGAGCACGCGCAGCCAGTGCGGCTCTCGTCGGCCGGGCTCGGCCGGCGCCGCGGCGAGCCGGCGAGCGGCCTCCGTCGTCGTCAGACCGGCCCTGGTCGTCGCCACGTCGACGAGGGTCTGGTCGACGTCGGACGCCCAGTACGGATCCCGCGCACCGCTCTGCTCGACCACGCCGCCAGACTAGGACGGTCCGGGACGGCGGCTGCTAGGTTCCGCTGCATGCGTGGATCCGTCACTGTGCACATGGCCGCCGCACCCGCGGTCGTCTGGGACCTCGTGTCCGACGTGACCAGGATCGGGGAGTTCAGCCCCGAGACGTTCGAGGCGCGGTGGACACGGGGCTCGACAGGCCCGGAGGTCGGCGCCCACTTCAAGGGTCACGTCCGGCGCAACGGGGTCGGGCCGGTGTACTGGACGCTCTGCCGGGTCACCGAGTGCGTTCCCGAGCGCGACTTCGGCTTCGTGGTCGTGATGAACGACGTGGACCTGAACCACTGGCGCTACCAGCTGCGCGAGGTGGACGGCGGCACCGAGGTCACCGAGTCGTTCGAGCTGCCGCCCAAGGGCTTCCTGAAGCTCTACTGGGCCGTCCTCGGTGCGCTGCGAGGCCGCACCAACGAGCGCGGCATGCGCCAGACCCTCGAGCGGATCAAGGTGATCGCCGAGGGCGTGCCCGCGTGAGAGCGGTAGCCTGCCGCCGCGCCGAGCTGGACGTCGTCGAGCTGCCCACGCCCGTACCCGAGCCCGGTCAGCTGGTCCTGGACGTGGTGCGCTGCGGCATCTGCGGTTCCGACCTGCACTCGCGCCACCACGCCGACGCGGTCGCCGACGTCGCCGCAGAGGTCGGGTACGACGGGCTGATGCGCGCGGACCAGCAGATCGTGCTGGGCCACGAGTTCTCCGGCGTGGTCACCGCCCGCGGCCGGGAATCGCGCCTGTCCGAGGGCACCCCGGTCGTGTCGTTCCCCCTGCTCCGAGGAGCAGGGGGAGTGCACCCGACCGGGCTGTCGGCTCACGCACCCGGTGCGTACGCCGAGCAGGTGCTCGTCCAGGACGCCCTCACGCTCGCCGTGCCCAACGGGCTCGCCCCCGAGGTAGCCGCGCTCACCGAGCCACTGGCCGTCGGACTGCACGCGGTCCGACGCGCAGAGGTGGGCAAGGGCCAGGTCGCCGTGGTGATCGGCTGCGGCCCGGTCGGGCTCGCCGTGATCACCATGCTCAAGGCCGCGGGCGTGCGGACCGTCGTTGCCAGCGACTTCTCGCCCGGTCGCCGCGCACTCGCCACGACGATGGGCGCCGACGTGGTCGTCGACCCGGCGACGGACTCGCCGTACTCCGCGACCTCGGGGCACGGCCACCTGATGACCGGGCCCGAGGTGTTCGAGCTCGGAGTCGGCACCGTCGAGAGGCTGCGCCGGCTTCCGGTGGTTCGGTGGCACCAGGTCTGGCGGGCGGCCGACAAGCTGGGAGCGGCGACGCCCAAGCACCCCGTCGTCTTCGAGTGCGTCGGTGTGCCCGGCGTCCTCGAGGAGATCATCAGCGGAGCGCCGATCTACTCGCGGGTCGTCGTGGTGGGCGTCTGCATGGAGCCGGACCGGATCCGGCCGTCGATGGCGATCAACAAGGAGATCGACCTGCGGTTCGTGCTCGGCTACACCCCGCTGGAGTTCCGCGACGCGCTGCACCTGCTGGCCCACGGCAAGGTCGAGGCAGCGGCCATGATCACCGGCGAGGTCGGGCTCGACGGGGTGTCCACCGCCTTCGACGTCCTCGCCGACCCGGAGCAGCACGCGAAGATCCTGATCGACCCCCGGAGTCCAGCGACGGCGCCGTGACCTCGCTCGAGGTCGTGCCGACAGCGTCCGATGCGGTCAGCGGACCTGGGGGCCGCTAGGCGACCTGCTGCGGGTCGGCGGCGATCGTGAGCCGGTTCCGACCCGATCGCTTGGCCTGGTAGAGCGCGGCGTCGGCAGCGGCGTACAGGCTGCGCAGGTCGAGCGCGTCGCTCGGTGCATGTGCCAGGCCGAGGCTGACCGACACCGACAGGTGCTGGTCGACGCCGGTGACGACGAACGGGTGGGCGCGCACGTCGGCGAGGATGTCCTCGGCGCGACGCTGTGCCGACTCACGCGAGCAGGCCGGCAGCAGGACGGCGATCTCGTCGCCGCCGAGCCGGCAGACCACGTCGGCGCTCCGGGTGCCGCGCACGATCCGGTCGGCGAGCTCGACCAGGACCTCGTCGCCGACGGGGTGGCCGTGCTCGTCGTTGATGGTCTTGAAGTTGTCGACATCCATCAGGATCAGGGAGGTGCCCTCGTCGCTGGTCGCGCCGGAGAGGGCCGAGGTCGCCGCCTTGTCGAGCACCCGGCGGGTCACCAGGCCCGTGAGCGGGTCGATCGCGGCCATCTGCTTGAGTCTGGCGACCAGCCGAGCCTGTCGCTCGGTGGAGACCGTCAGCAGGACCGATGCCGTCACGAGCGCGGCGGCCACGTAACCCGCGTCGACGACGGCCTGGCGCGCGGGCAGCTGGATCCCGACGACGACCAGCTCGCCGACCAGGGACGCGGCGGTCATCACCACCGATCCGGGCACGCGCAGCTGCGAGGCGCCGTACAAGGTCGGGAAGACCAGGAAGATCTGGGCGGAGACCGACGAGTCGTTGGTCAGCAGGTCGACGACGACGATCGCCGCGACCGCGAGCAGGGGGCTGATGGTCCAGGCGAGCCGGTTGGCCTCGCGGAAGTACCGCGCGAGCACGGCGAGGAGGATCACCAGCGCGATCACGCCACCGCCGACGGCCATCTCCGCGGGTCCGGCGCCGTTCTCAGCCGGCTGGAAGGGGGCGAAGACCACGCTCACGGCCGCAGCCACGACGCACAGCGTCGTCACCGTCCGCGCGGCAGCGCGGTGATTGCGCGGCAGCATCCAGTCCAGCATCATCGGCCCACCCCCGTACGGCTCCCTCTCCGGCGCCCTGGCCGAGCCGCCGGATCAATTCGAGGATAGCCGCGAGCTGCGGCCTTTTAGGCCGTTTTGCGGCATTTGGTGCCGGCGGCCGCCGTGCCGGTGGACGGACGGTGGGCGCCTCGGGAGAATGGCGACGTGCCCTCCGACCGCCTGCGCGACCTCGCCCTGCTGCGCAGCGTGCGCGACCGCATCGACCGGGACTACGCGCAGCCGCTGGACGTCGAGGCGCTCGCGCGCGGCGTGCACATGTCGGCCGGGCACCTGAGCCGCCAGTTCAAGCTCGCGTACGGCGAGTCGCCGTACTCCTACCTGATGACCCGCCGCATCGAGCGGGCCATGGCGCTGCTGCGCCGCGGCGACCTGAGCGTGACCGAGGTGTGCTTCGAGGTCGGCTGCTCGTCCCTCGGCACGTTCAGCACCCGCTTCACCGAGCTCGTCGGGGTGCCGCCGAGCGTCTACCGGCAGGAGGGGGCGCGCGTGACGGCCGGGATGCCGGCCTGCATCGCGAAGCAGGTGACCAGGCCGGTCCGGAGCACCTCGACCACATCGATCAGGAATGGAGAAGCGCCGCCGCTTGCGCCGCAACTAGCGTGAGCGCCATGGACATCACCATTCACACCAGCGTCCTCCCGCACGACGACCCGGAGGAGTCGGTCGCGTTCTACCGCGACGCCCTCGGCTTCGAGGTCCGCCAGGACGTGGGGGAGGGGAAGATGCGCTGGATCACCGTGGGTCCCCCCGACCAGCCCGACACCTGCCTCCTGCTCGCGCCCCCCGCGATCGACCCCGGCATCACCGACGACGAGCGCCGGATGGTCGCCGAGATGATGGCCAAGGGCACCTACGGCTGGATCCTGCTGGCGACCAGGGACCTCGACGCGACCTTCGAGCAGGTGCAGGCGAGCGAGGCGGAGGTCGTCCAGGAGCCGACCCTGCAGCCCTACGGCGTCCGCGACTGCGCGTTCCGCGATCCGGCCGGCAACATGGTCCGGATCCAGGAGCTCCCGCGTTGAGCGCTGCCGACGACCACGACCTGATCCGGGTCCAGGGAGCGCGCGAGAACAACCTCAAGGGCATCGACCTCGCGCTGCCGAAGCGACGCCTGACCGTGTTCACCGGCGTGTCCGGCTCCGGCAAGAGCTCGCTGGTCTTCGACACGATCGCGGCGGAGTCGCAGCGGCTGATCAACGAGACCTACAGCGCATTCCTCCAGGGCTTCATGCCGACGCTCGCGCGCCCCGACGTCGACCTCCTCGAGGGCCTGACCACCGCGATCATCGTCAGCCAGGAGCGGATGGGCGCCAACTCGCGCTCCACCGTCGGCACGGTGACCGACGCCAATGCCATCCTCAGGGTGCTGTTCAGCCGGCTGGGCGAGCCGCAGATCGGGCCCCCGACCGCCTTCGCGTTCAACGTGCCGGCGCGCAAGGCGAGCGGGGTGATGACCAGTGCGACCGGGGCGAAGACCGTCGTACGCAACGCGGTCTATCACGGCGGCATGTGCCCGCGCTGCGAGGGCCGCGGCACCGTCTCCGACGTCGACCTGACGGTGCTGTACGACGAGACGAAGTCGCTCAACGAGGGCGCGATCCTGGTGCCGGGCTACACCGCCGACGGCTGGATGGTGCGCACGTTCAGCGAGTCGGGCTTCCTCGACCCGGACAAGCCGATCGCGAGATACACCGAGAAGGAGCTGCACGACTTCCTCCACAAGGAGCCGACGAAGATCAGGGCGAAGGGCATCAACGTCACCTACGAGGGACTGGTCCCCAAGGTCCGCAAGTCGATGCTGAGCAAGGACGTCGAGGCGCTGCAGCCGCACATTCGGGCGTTCGTCGAACGGCTGGCGACGTTCGGTGCGTGTCCCGACTGCGCCGGCACCAGGCTCAGTGAGTCGGCCCGGTCGTCCCGGATCGACGGGGTCAACATCGCCGATGTCTGCGCGATGCAGATCACCGACCTGGCTGAATGGGTGCGTACCCTCGACGCGCCGTCGGTGGCACCGCTGGTCACGGCTCTGGGGGAGAACCTCGACTCCTTCGTCGAGCTCGGACTCGGCTATCTCAGCCTCGACCGCCCGTCGGGCACGCTCTCGGGTGGTGAGTCCCAGCGGATCAAGCTGCTGCGTCACCTCGGATCGGCCCTCACCGACGTCACCTACGTCTTCGACGAGCCGACGATCGGCCTGCACCCGCACGACATCGAGCGGATGAACAACCTGCTCGTGCGCTTGCGGGACAAGGGGAACACGGTGCTCGTGGTCGAGCACAAGCCGGAGACGATCGCCATCGCCGACCACGCTGTCGACCTCGGTCCCGGAGCCGGATCCGCCGGCGGCGAGGTCGTGTTCGAGGGCACCGTCGACGGGCTCAGGGCGAGCGGCACGCTGACCGGCAAGCACCTCGACGACCGCGCCGCGGTGAAGCCGTCGGTGAGGACACCCTCGGGCGCGCTCGAGGTCCGGGGCGCGAGGACTCACAACCTGCACGACGTCGACGTCGACATCCCGCTCGGCGTCCTGGTCGTCGTGACGGGCGTCGCCGGCTCGGGCAAGAGCTCGCTGATAGAGGGCTCGGTGTCACCGCGTGACGAGGTCGTGACCGTCGACCAGGGAGCGATCAGGGGATCGCGACGCAGCAACCCCGCGACGTACACCGGGCTGCTCGACCCCATCCGCAAGGCGTTCGCCAAGGCCAACGCAGTGAAGCCGGCGCTGTTCTCCGCGAACTCCGAGGGCGCCTGCCCGACCTGCAACGGCAACGGCATGATCTACACCGAGCTGAGCTTCATGGAGACCGTCGCGACCCCGTGCGAGGACTGCGGCGGGAAGCGGTTCGAGGCGTCGGTGCTGGAGCTCCGGTACGGCGGCCTCAACATCGCCGAGGTGCTCGACCTGCCGGTGTCCGACGCGCTGGTGTTCTTCTCCGAGGGCGAGGCGAAGACGCCCGCCGCCGCGGCGATCCTGACCAGGCTGGAGGGAGTGGGGCTCGGTTATGTCAACCTGGGGCAGCCGTTGACCACACTGTCGGGCGGGGAGCGGCAGCGACTCAAGCTCGCGGTCCGGATGGCCGAGGACGGTGGCGTCTACGTCCTCGACGAGCCGACCAGCGGTCTGCACCTGGCGGACGTGGCGCAGCTGCTGGGGTTGCTGGACCGGCTGGTCGACTCGGGCAAGTCGGTGGTCGTCGTCGAGCACCACCAGGCGGTGATGGCGCATGCGGACTGGATCGTCGACCTCGGGCCGGGCGCAGGGCACGACGGTGGCCGGGTGGTCTTCGAGGGCACGCCCGCCGACCTGGTCGCGTCACGCTCGACCATCACCGGAGAGCATCTTGCCGAGTACGTCGGAGGACGACGCTGATGTGCATCTACGGACTCACCACGATCGGACACGTCGAGTCGAGGCTCAGCGACCCCACGGACGCGCCCCGACAACCCGACGAGGGAGCGCCGGACGCCTGGATCGTCCTCGACGACCGGTACGCCGAAGCCCTGGACGGACTGTCCGCGGGCAGTCGCGTCGTGCTGATCACCTGGCTCGATCGGGCCGACCGGGACGTCCTCTCCGTCCATCCGCGCGGCGACGCCGAGCGACCACTGGCCGGCGTCTTCGCCACCCGGTCCCCGGACCGGCCCAACCCGATCGGCCTGCACGACGTCGAGATCCTCGAGCTGGCAGGCACCCGAGTGCACGTGCGCAACCTGGAAGCGGTCGACGGCACGCCGATCCTGGACATCAAGCCGGTGCTCACCGCGGCGCGATGACGCACCGAGAGCCTTGCAGCGTCGGGGTGCTCCTCATGTTCACCTGGCGGTCTACTTCGCCGATAACCGACATTATGTCAATACACGCCCGCGGAACTGCCCTCCCACGGTCCGCGCCGATGCTGGCGCCATGGGTCAGCCACCGGCACTGACCGGACTGTCGGTAGCCGTCCCTCGGCGCAGGGTTTGTCGGTAGGGTCGCTCCATGGAAATTCCGGTCTACGACCTCAACGACGGCACCGAGCTGCCTGCGGTCGGCTTCGGCACCACGAGCCTGCAGGGCGCTGACGGCCTCGACGCCCTGATGAGCGCGATCCACACCGGCTACCGGCTGCTGGACTCCGCGGTGAACTACGGCAACGAGATGACCGTGGGCGAGGCGGTCCGGCGCTCCGGCGTACCTCGCACTGAGTTCCGGGTGACCAGCAAGCTCCCCGGCCGCCACCATGCGTACGACGACGCGATCGTGTCCACCCACGAGTCGTTGGGCCGTCTCGGTCTGGACCACATCGACGTGCACCTGATCCACTGGCCGAACCCCAAGCGCGACCAGTACACCGAGGCGTGGCGCGCGCTGGTCGACCTCCAGCGTGAGGGCCTGGTCACCACCATCGGCGTCTCCAACTTCACCGCCGAGCACCTCGACCGGATCATGGACTCCAGCGGTGTCGTGCCCGCGGTGAACCAGATCGAGATGCACCCGTACTTCCCGCAGGAGGCGCTCCGCGCCGTCCACGACTCCCTGGGCATCCGCACGGTCGCCTGGAGCCCGCTGGCGAAGGCCAAGGCGCTCCTCGAGGAGGAGCCGGTGCGCGCTGCGGCCGAGGCTCACGGCGTCTCCCCCGTCCAGGCCGTGCTCCGCTGGCACTTCCAGCTCGGCGCCGTCCCGATCCCGAAGTCGACGGTGCCCGACCACCAGGTCGCCAACGCCGACATCTTCGGGTTCGAGCTCTCCGACGACGAGGTCGACGCGATCACCGGGCTCGGGCGCGAGGACGGCCGGCTGTTCGGCGGCGACCCGGACGAGCACTACGAGATGTGATCTCGGCTGGGCTCGATCCCCGGGGAGCTGGGCTCGATCACCTAGCATCGGGCGCGTGATCGGCACCCGCCTCGCTCCCCTCCTCGTGGTCCCGCTCCTGCTCGTCCTCGCGGCCTGCGGGTCCGGTGACGGCAACGACAGCACCGGTACGACCTCCGGGAAGTGTGCCTATCCCGACTCCGGCGCGGCTGCGGCCCGGAAGGCCGAGAAGCCACCGGGCAACCCGCCCGCAGACCTGCCGGACACCCTCACGATCAGCACCAGCGCGGGCGAGATCCCGGTGGTCCTCGAGGCCGATCAGGCGCCGTGCGCGGTGAGCTCCTTCGCGTCGCTCGCCGAGCAGGGCTACTTCGACAACACCACCTGCCACCGGCTCACGACCCAGGGCTACTACGTGCTCCAGTGCGGTGACCCCAGTGGCACCGGCCGAGGTGGCCCGGGCTACAGCTTCGCCGACGAGCTGGTCCAGGACGACCCGCGCTTGCAGCCGTGCGGCGAGGAGAGCGGCCAGGCCTACTGCACCTACAACACCGGCACCGTGGCGATGGCCAACGCCGGCGCGAACACCAACGGGTCGCAGTTCTTCCTGGTCTACGGCAACTCGAAGTTCCCGCCGGCGTACACCGTGCTCGGGCACATGAACGCCGCCGGCCTCAAGGTCGTCAAGGACATCGCCGCGAAGGGCATCGGCACCGCCAACGGCATGGCGCCCGGCGACGGGGCGCCCAAGGAGCCGGTCAGGATCACCGCGGTGAAGTGAGTCAGCCCTTCTGCTCCATCTGCACCGGGGTGGGCAGCGCGACCGTCCGGCTGACGGTGCAGATCCGGTCGCGCGACTTCTCGATCGCACTCGGCAGCACGCCGCGTGCGGCGTCCCCTGCGTCGCCCTCGGGGAAGGTGACGTCGAAGACGACCTTGATGTTCGCGATGTGGTTGCCGTCGTCGTCACGGACCTTGTCGCCCTCGACGTGCACGTCGAACGACGCCGGCTCGGACCGCTTGCCGGTGATGTAGTCGACGTCGATCGCCCCGCAGCCGGCAATGGCTGCGAGCAGCAGCTCGACCGGGCTGAAGTCCGGGTCGTCGCCCTCCCCGATCGGCAGCACTCCCCCGCGCTTGTTGATCGCCTTGAAGCGGTGCTCGCCGATGCGCGTGAGCTCGACCGACCTCTGGGCATCGTTGGCCTCGGGGCGCTTCCCGGGTGCTTCACTCATGGAGCCAGCCTGCCACGCAGGGACTACCCGCCGGAGCGGCAGTTCTCGAACAGCGAGTAGTCGACCAGATCGCTGTACTTCTGGTGCAGCTCCTTGTCCAGGACGTTGTCGGCGACCTCGGTGGTCGCGCCCTTCGTGACCGTGTTGCCGTCGATCGTGTACGTCGTCTGGTCGACGTCCCAGGCCGGCACCACCCCGATCGGCTCGTGCCGCCGCGCGTGGTCGATCTCGAAGCCGCCGTCGACGCACGTCGCTGCGATCGGGTCGGTGAGCGCGTCGGTCGCCACGAACGGGAAGATCGGCTTCCCGTCGACCGTCAGCTCGGCGAGCTCGCCGTCGGCGTAGCCGTACAACGTGGCCTGGAATCCGCCTCGCGGATGCTTCGCGGTCGTCAGCAGGAGGTCGCCGGTCCGGCCGGGCACCCGCACCGCGGCAAGGTCACCCGAGGCCGGCGGCGCGTCCCCGGCGAGCTCGGCCACGAGCTCGTGACCGCCGACCTCGGCGATCAGGGCGTCGCGGCAGCCTGCGCCCGCAGGGGCGCCGTTGATCGTGATCTGGTCCTTCGTGCCGTCGCCGTCGAGGTCGAGGCTCGTCCCTGCGGGGGAACCGTGTCCCAGGCATGCGACCGTCGGGGCTTGGCTGGGCTCACCTGACGCGCCGGTGGTGCCGGTGTCGTCGCCGCAACCCGCCAGGACGACCAGCAGGACGACCGGCAGCACGACCAGAATCCCGAGCACACGCATCCGCATACCGCTGTGACGCAGAGTGAGCCCGGGTCGTTCCGCCATGTGCCCGAATCTAGCGGGCGACGTAGCGTGTCCCCGTGCCCAGCCTCCTCCTAGACGTTGCCCGTGCCCGGTTCGACCTCCTCTCGGTGACGGCGTACGACGTCACCCTGGACCTGCGCGAGGAGGACACGTTCACGAGCCGCACCGTGATCGACCTGACCTCCCGCGGCGGGGACACGTTCCTCGACCTCAAGGCCCGGACGCTCGACTCCATCCGGCTCGACGGCGTCGACCTGCCGGACGACCGCTGGGCCGACGGCCGCTACCCACTGAGCCTCCCCCCTGGCGAGCACCGCCTCGAGGTCGACGCGGTGATGGGGTTCCGCAACGACGGTGAGGGCCTGCACCGCGCGGTCGACCCGGCCGACGGCCGGCCGTACGTCTACCAGATGAGCTTCATGAGCGCAGCGCCCTCGGTGTTCGCGTGCTTCGACCAGCCGGACCTCAAGGCGCCGTACACCCTGCACGTGGTCGCGCCCGAGGACTGGACGGTCGTCGCCAACGCCGCCGGTGAGGAGGTCGAGCCGGGTCGGTGGGAGTTCGAGCAGAGCCAGCCACTCTCGACCTACTTCGTGACCCTCGTCGCCGGGCCGTACCACCGGATCACCGAGACGCACGACGACATCCCGCTCGGCCTCCTGTGCCGCTCGTCGATGGCACACGCGCTCGACGCCGACGCCGCCGAGCTGTTCACGACGACCGGCCAGTGCTTCGACGAGTTCCACCGCCTCTTCGGCATCCGCTACCCGTTCGGCAAGTACGACCAGGCGTTCGTGCCGGACTTCAACGCCGCCGCGATGGAGAACCCGGGCTGCATCACGATCCGGGAGGCGTACCTGTTCACCACCAAGGTCCCGCGCGGCTTGCGAGTGCAGCGGGCGACGACCGTCGCCCACGAGATGGCACACCAGTGGTTCGGCAACCTGGTGAGCCCGAAGTGGTGGGACGACCTGTGGCTCAACGAGGCGTTCGCCGAGTACATGGGCAACCGGGTCACCGCGGAGGTGACCGAGTTCTCCGAGGCTCTGGTCTGGGCGTCGATGACCCGGAAGAACTGGGGCCTGACCTCCGACGCGCGGCCCTCGACCCATCCGGTCGCGGGGACCGGCGCCGTCGACGCCGACGCCGCGCTGCAGGACTTCGACGGAATCTCCTACGTCAAGGGCCACGCGGTCCTGACCCAGCTGGCGAACCGCGTCGGCGACGAGGTCTTCTTCGGCGGGGTCCGTGACCACTTCGCCCGGCACCGTTTCGGCAACGCGACGATGCGCGACCTCTTCGATGCCTGGAAGCGCGCGGGTGCGGGCGAGCTCGACACCTGGACCGACGCCTGGCTGCGGACGGCGGGGGTCGACCGGATCGAGCTGGTCCGACCCCATGACGGGAGCCCGGGCGCTCTGGTCCGCACGCCGCCCGACGGCCTCCCGAGCCGACGCACCCAGACCTTCGCAGTGGCACGGCGAGACGGCGCGTCGTGGAGCGTCACCGACGTTCAGGTCGACGCGGACGAGGTCCCCCTCGATGTCGACGCCGAGGCGCCTGTCGTGCTCGACGCGGACAGCACGGCCTGGGCGGACCTGACGATCGACGAGGTCACCGCCGCACGGCTGCCCGACCTGATGTCCGCGACCAACGACCCGCTCCTGCGCGTGACCATCTGGACGACCGTGCGCAACGGTGTGCACCACGCGCGGCTCGACCCGGCGCGAGCGGTCGACATCCTCGCTGCCGGCATCCCGGACGAGGAGCACGACTTCGCCCTCACCACGCTCGGTGTGTGGGCCGGCGACGACGGCGAGGGCACCCACAACACCGTCCACCTCAAGCTGCTCCCGGTCGTCGCGGACGCGACGTCGGCTCGGCACCGGCTCCACGACGCGTTCGTCGCCCGCGCGACCTCGGCGCCGGGCGGCTCCGAGCTGCAGCTCGCTGCGGTCCAGGCAGCAGTCCTCTGCGCGCCCGAGCCGGCGCCTCTGCGGGCGCTGCTCGCCGGCGACTGGCTGCCGGGTCTGACCCTCGACTCCGGCCTGCGCTGGCGGGCGTTCAAACGGCTCGCGTCGCTGGGCGCAACCGACCTCGACGAGCTCGACAAGGCACTCGCCGACGACAACGACGCCAAGTCCCAGCTCGCGCACGCCTGGTGCCGCGCGCGGCTGCCCCAGCCCGCGTCCAAGGCCTGGGCATGGCAGCGGTTCACCGGGGACGTCGCGGCATCGAACTACGAGATCGAGGCGATCGGCAGCGGGATGTGGCAGACCGGGCGCGACGACCTCCTCGCGCCGTACGTGGCGCGGTACTTCGACGAGCTGCCCGGCACCACTGCGGTCCGAGAGGGCTGGGTGCTCGGCGACGCGGCGCGGTTCTTCTACCCGATCACCGTGACCACCGAGGACACGCTGCGGCGCACGGACGACCTGCTCGGCGCGCCCGACCTCAACCCGACACTGCGGCGGGTCCTGGTCGACGCCGGCGACGAGGTCCGGCGGCGGCTGGCGTGCATCCGGCGGTACTCGTGAGCGGACGCATCGACCGCAGGCCCGGCCCCGCGGTCCGGACCCGGGTCGTCGAGTACGCCGGCGACACCCGCCGCGAGCACGAGGACCGGCTCGCCACCGAGGAGCCGCTGGAGATCAGGCTCGCCTGGCCGGGATCGGTCGCACGCCGCATCGCGGTCACGATGCGCACCCCCGGGCAGGACTTCGAGCTCGCGGTCGGCTGGCTGGTCCACGAGGGCATCCTCGCCGCCGACCAGGTCGCCGCTGTGCGCTACTGCACCGACTCGGACCTGGCTCCGCTCGAGGAGTTCAACGTGGTCACGGTCGAGGCAGACCGTCGCCCGCTGCGGATCCCGGAAGCCCGCGCGGTCAGCTCGGCCTGCGGGGTGTGCGGCAAGGAGTCGATCGCCGACGCCCTGGGCGCGAGTGCCCTCGGCTCCGACGACGTGCGCGTGCCGCTCGACGTCGTGCGCGAGCTCCCCGACCGGCTGCGTGCGGAGCAGCCCGGCTTCGACAAGACCGGCGGGCTGCACGCGGCGGGGCTGTTCGGCGCGGACGGCACCCGCGTCGTCGTACGAGAGGACGTGGGGCGGCACAACGCGGTCGACAAGGCTGTCGGGGCGATCATCCTCGCCTCCGGCGGGACCTCGATGCCGCCGGTCCTGGTGCTGAGCGGGCGGGTCGGCTTCGAGCTGGTCCAGAAGGCGGCCGTCTCCGGCATCGGGCTGGTCGTGGCTGTGGGGGCACCGTCCTCCCTGGCCGTCGCGCTGGCCGACGAGGCCGGGATCGGACTGATCGGCTTCACCCGCGCGGACCGGTGCGTCGTCTACGCCGGGGACCATCGACTCGGCGTGTGAGCGGGGGGATGTCGGCGGCCTCTCCTAGCGTGGAGGTGTGCGCATCCTCCACACCTCCGACTGGCACCTCGGCCGCCAGTTCCACGGCCAGGGGATGCTCGCGCACCAGGCGGCGTACGTCGACCACCTGATCGCCACGATCGAGGCCGAGGCGGTCGACCTGGTGGTGGTCTCCGGCGACGTCTATGACCGGGCACTCCCGCCGGTCGACGCCGTCGAGCTCGCCGACGACACCTTCGCGCGCCTTGCCGCCTCGCGGGCGCGGGTCGTGATGACCAGCGGCAACCACGACTCCGCCCGGCGGCTCGGGTTCAACTCCCGGCTGGTCGACGCCGCCGGCTTCCACCTCCGCACCGTGGCAGACGGCGTCGCGACGCCGGTCGTGGTCCACGACGCCGGCGGAGCGGTCGCCGTCTACGGCATCCCCTACCTCGAGCCCGACGTGCTGCGACACGCATGGGACCTCCCGGCGCGCTCCCACCAGGCGGCGATGGCCGAGGCGACGCGCCGGATTCGCGCCGACCTCGCCACCCGTCCGGCCGGCACCCGGTCGGTGATCCTGGCGCACGCTTTCGTCGCCGGCGGGCAGGCCAGTGACAGCGAGCGTGACATCACGGTCGGCGGTGTGTCCCTGGTCTCCGCGTCGACGTTCGACGGCTTCGACTACGTCGCGCTCGGGCACCTCCACGGCCGGCAGACGCTCACCGACGCGATCCGCTACTCCGGGTCGCCCCTCGCCTACTCGTTCTCCGAGGCCGACCACCTCAAGGGCAGCTGGCTGGTCGACCTCGACGACCGCGGACGGGTCCGGGCGCGAGTTCGTCGAGGCCCCGGTGCCGCGCCGACTCGCCCGGCTGACCGGCACCCTCGACGACCTCCTCTCCGATGCTCGCCACGCGAGCGCCGAGGATGCCTGGGTCCAGGCGACGCTCACCGACGCCGTGCGTCCGGGCCAGGCGATGGCCAGGCTCCAGGAGCGCTTCCCGCACGCCCTGGCGCTGGCGTTCGCGACGGAGGATCGCGGCGGCCACCGGCCCGCGCGGCCGCCGACCGAGGGACGCAACGACCACGCGATCGCGGTGGACTTCGTCACGGCCATGAGAGGCGCCGCGCCGACCGATGCCGAGAGCGCACTGCTCCGCGACGCATGCGACGGTTGCGCTGCCGACCCCGAGGCCGACACGCTCGTGAGCCTCGTGTGAGCCGGTCATGAGGCTGCACCGCCTGGAGATCGTCGCCTTCGGCCCCTTCGCGGCCCCGGTCGAGGTCGACTTCGACGACCTGTCGGCCGGCGGGGTCTTCCTGCTCACCGGCGCGACCGGCGCAGGCAAGACCAGCGTGCTCGACGCGGTCTGCTTCGCCCTCTACGGCCAGGTGCCCGGTGACCGTTCCGGGGCGCAGCCACCTGCGCAGCGACCACGCCGCGCCCGGCCTGGCGCCGCGCGTCGTCCTGGAGGCGAGCATCGGCGAGCGCACGTTCCGGTTCACCCGGTCGCCGGCCTGGTCGCGGCTCAAGCAACGCGGCTCCGGGGAGACCCGGGTCCCGGCCCACGTGGTCGTCGAGGAGCACCGCGACGGCGCCTGGGTCGCACTGACCAACCGGCTCGACGACGCCGGCCTGCTCGTCGGCGAGCTCCTGGGCATGACCGCGACCCAGTTCACCCAGGTGGCGATGCTTCCTCAGGGCAGGTTCCAGGCGTTCCTCCGGGCCAGCTCGACCGACCGGCACGCCGTGCTCCAGCAGCTGTTCCGCACCGACCGGTTCGAGCGTGTGGAGCGCTGGCTGGTCGAGCGCCGGCTCGACGCCGGACGTGCCAGCGACGCCGCCGCTCACGACCTGAGGGCCGTCCTGCACCGGGTCCAGGAGGTCGCCGGCGCCGACCTCCCCCAAGGATGGGCCGAGGACCTCGGGGCGGCAGCCGACCGCGGTGACGTCGCCACCTGGGTCCGCCGGCTGGCGGAGACGGCGAGCGCCGGCACCGGCGCCGCCGAGCGCGAGCTCGCCACCGCCGAGTCGGCGCTCGCCGAGGCCGAGGCCGACCTCGCGGAGGTTCGGCGGCTGCGCGACCTGCAGACCCGCGCGGAGTCCGCCGCCGGCGAGATCGTGGCCCTGGAGGGCCGGCGCGACGAGCTGACGCGGCTCCGCGCAGGGCTCGCCGCCCACCGCCGGGCAGCGCCCTTGACCGGGCTCCTCGCTCGCGCGACGGAGTGCCGGCGTGTCCTCGATCGAGCCGCGGCCGCGTGGCGGCCCTGCGGTGAGGTCGTCGCAGACGTCGCCGACGAAGCGGTCCCCGATCGGCTCACCGGCCTCCACGAGGAAGCGATCGGGGCGCTCGCGATCGCCGAGGCCTTCCAGCCCCGGGTCCACGAGCACGCCGCGCTCCGCGAGCAGCGTGCCGGGGCGCAGGCCCGGGCGTCGGCCCTGGCCGAGTCCGTCTCCGCCCTCGACGAGGCGATCGCAGGGCATCCGGCCGCGGTGTTGGCGGCGCGTGCTGCGCTCGACGAGGCGATCGCCGCGGCCGCGGAGCTGCCCACGGTCCAGCGCGACGTCGCCGACCTCGAGGAGCTCCAGCGGGCAGCGGTGCGACATCGCGACGTCGTCACTGCGCTCGCGACGGCCCGAGCCGATCTCGCACGCGCGACCGACGTCGCCCTCGACGCGAAGGAGGCCTACCTCGGCGTTCGAGAGGCTCGGATCAACGGCATGGCGGCCGAGCTCGCCGGCGCGCTCGCCGCAGGGTGTGCCTGCCCGGTCTGCGGCAGTGCTTCCCACCCGGCCCCTGCCCACGACGCAAGCGCCCCGATCGGGCGCGCCCAGGAGGACTCCGCGCGCAGGGCCCACGAGGACGCCGCGTTCGTCCAGCAGGGCCACGAGGTCAGGGTCGCGACCCTCGTCACCGAGCTCGACGCCCTGACCGTCCGGCTTGCCGGCGTCGACATCGACACCCTGCCCGACCGGCTCCGCACCGGTCGCGCCCGGCTGCGAGCGACCGGCGCGACCGCCGCCGAGGCCAAGGCTCGCGCGACTCGCCTCGCCGACCTCGAGACTCGTGCCGACGCGGTCGGCTCCGTCCGCGAGCGCACCCTCGCCGAGCTGACCGCCGTGCAGCAGGAGCTCTCCGTCGTGGCCGCCGCCGAGGATTCCCTCGCCGAGGACCTCCACGGCCTCCTCCAGGGCGCCCCCGATCTCGACACCCTGCTCGCAGAGCGTGCGGCCAGGTGCGACCGGCTCGACCGGGCCCGGCGGGCGTTCGCGGCGTACGACGACGCCCGCAGCTCCCGCGTGGCGGCCGACCTCACCTCCCGCGAGGCCGCCCGCGAAGCCGGCTTCAGCGACCTCGAGCAGGCGGTCGCCGCGCTCCTGTCCGAGGACGCGGTGGCCTCGGCCGAGCAGATCCTCGCCACCGCAGAAGGCGCCCGGATCGCGGCCGAGACGGTGCTGGCCGATCCGGCCACGCGGGCCGCCGTCGCCCAACAGGCACCCGACCTCGACGTAGCCGTCGTGAGGCAGCGCCTCGCCGCGGAGACTGCACGCGCCACCGCGTCCGCTCTCGACGCGGCCGCCAGCCGGTGGCGCCGCCTGCAGGCGCTCGACCTGACGGCACGCGAGCACCTCGACGCCTGGCGACCCCTCCGGGAGGCGCGCACGCTGGTCGCCGACCTGTCCCAGCTCGTCGAGGGCAAGGGCCCCGACAACCCGCTCCGCATCCGGTTGGCGGCCTACGTCCTCTCCGAGCGGCTCCGTCAGGTCGTGGCCGCTGCCAACGAGCGACTGGCGCGGATGACCGGCCAGCGCTACTGCCTCGAGCACACCGACGACCGCGGCACCGGCGAGCAACGCGGCGGCCTGAGCCTGCTCGTGCGCGACGACTGGAGCGGCGTGTCCCGCGACCCGGCGACGCTGTCGGGTGGCGAGACCTTCGTCGTCTCCCTCGCACTGGCGCTCGGCCTCGCCGACACGGTCGCCCACGAGGCAGGCGGCACCGACATCGACACCCTGTTCATCGACGAGGGCTTCGGCTCCCTCGACCCCGACACGCTCGAGGACGTCATGGACACCCTCGACAGCCTCCGCGACGGCGGTCGTGTCGTCGGCCTGGTGAGCCACGTGCCCGAGCTCCGGAGCCGGATCACCACGCAGCTCGAGGTGCAGAAGGGCCGTGACGGCTCGACCCTCCGGGCGGTGCTCGCGACCGGGTGAAGACACGCCACCACCGCCCGGGTTAATCCTTCGACAGCGGTCGATAGGGTCACCAAGTGACTTCCGAGACCGCGCCCGCCGACCATGGCCGGATCGATCCCTCGTTCACGGCACTGCCCTGCCGCAGGCTCGCCGCCGCGGCACTCTCCAGGGTTCGCGACTTCGGCGTGACCCATGCCGACTTCCGTTTCGAGCGGGTCCGCTACCAGCACCTCTCGGTTCGTGACGGTCACCTCCAGGGCGCCGAGGACAGCGAGGACCTCGGGTTCGCCGTACGCGTGGTCCACCACGGTGCCTGGGGCTTCGCCGCCGGGGTCGCGCTGACCACCGACGAGGCTGTCAGGGTTGCCGAGCAGGCGGTGAACGTCGCCCTCGTCGCGGCGAGGATGACCCGCTCCCCCGTCGAGCTCGCGCCGGAGCCGGTGCACGACGACGTCGTCTGGTGCTCGGCCTACGATCTGGACCCGTTCGCCGTCCCGTTGGCCGACAAGGCTGCCCTTCTCGAAGGCTGGACCAGTCGGCTCACGGCGCACGACGCCGTCGAGCACGCCAGCGCGTCCCTCCAGCAGGTCCTCGAGAACAAGTTCTACGCCGACCTCGCCGGCACCGTGACCACCCAGCAACGCGTCCGGCTGCAGCCGTTCGTCGAGGCCTACGGGTCGCGGGGCGACCGGTTCGACTCGATGGCCTCGATCGCGCCGCCGGTGGGCCGCGGCTGGGAGTACCTCAGCGGCGGCGACGGCTCGTGGGACTTCGACAGCGAGCTCGCGGAGATGCCCGAGCTGCTCGCCGAGAAGCTCGCGGCACCCAGCGTCGAGGCGGGGCGCTACGACCTGGTCATCGACCCGTCGAACCTCTGGCTGACCATCCACGAGTCGATCGGGCACGCGACCGAGCTCGACCGGGCTCTCGGATACGAAGCCAACTACGCCGGCACGTCCTTCGCCACCCCTGACCAGCTCGGCCGTCTCCAGTACGGCTCTGCGTCGATGCACGTGACCGGCGACCGCACCGTGCCACACGGCCTCGCGACGGTCGGGTACGACGACGAAGGAGTCGAGACCCAGTCCTGGGACATCGTGCGCGACGGGGTCCTCGTCGGGTACCAGCTCGACCGGCCGATGGCACACATGTTCGGCGCCCGGGGCGAGGAGCCGCGTCTCAACGACGGCCGGTCCAACGGGTGCGCCTACGCCGACTCCCCCAGTCACATCCCGATCCAGCGGATGGCCAACGTCTCCCTGCAGCCCGACCCCGACGGTCCCGACACGGCGGGCCTGATCTCGCAGGTCGAGCGCGGCCTGTACATCGTCGGTGACAAGTCCTGGTCGATCGACATGCAGCGCTTCAACTTCCAGTTCACCGGGCAGCGCTTCTACGCCATCGAGGACGGTGAGCTGAAGGGCCAGGTCCGCGACGTCGCCTACCAGGCCACCACGACGGACTTCTGGGGGTCGATGAGTGCGGTCGGCGGTCCGCAGACCTACGTCCTCGGCGGGGCGTTCAACTGCGGCAAGGCCCAGCCCGGTCAGGTCGCGTCGGTCAGCCATGGCTGTCCGAGTGCGCTGTTCCGCGACGTCCGGGTGCTCAACGTGGCCGAGGAGACCGCGGCCGACGGAGCGGTCGGCGGCGGCGAGGACGAGGTCTGATGTCCACCGTGACCCCGCAGACCCTGGTCGAGCACGCCCTCGCGACCAGCGCGTCCGACGCACTGCGTCGTGATCGTGCAGGACACCACGAGCGCGAACCTCCGATGGGCGAACAACACGCTGACCACCAACGGTGTGACCCACGGCGTCGGCGTCACCGTGATCGCGTTCCAGGGCGCGGGCAACGCCTCGGTCAGCGGCACCGCCGCGTCCCCGGAGCAGGTGACCGCCCTCGTCGAGCAGGCCGATGCCGGGGCCAGGTCCGCGCATGCGGCCGAGGACCGCGCCGACTTCGTCGTCGGCGAGGCGGCGCGCCGACTGGGACGACGCGCCGGTCGACACCTCGATCGAGGTCTACCGCGACTTCGCCGCGGCGCTCGGGCGAGGAGTTCGAGCACGCTGAGGGCGAGGGCCGGGTCCTCTACGGCTTCGTGAACCACGAGATGACCACGACCTACCTCGGCTCGAGCACGGGCCTCCGACGTCGGCACGTGCAACCCACCGGTCACTACGGGTGCACCGGCAAGACGGCCGACCTGACCAACAGCGCATGGGTCGGTGGCGCCACCCGCGACTTCAGTGACGTCGACGCCCACCGGATCGCGACCGACGTGGCGACGCGGCTGTCGTGGGGCGCACGCCGCGTCGACCTTCCGGCCGGCCGCTACGACACCGTCCTGCCGCCCACCGCGCGTCGCCGACCTGATGATCGACGTCTACTGGAGCGCCGGAGCCCGGGTCGCCCATGAGGGCCAGTCGGTCTACTCGCGTCCCGGCGGCGGCACCCGCATCGGCGAGAGGATCGTGAACCCTGCGGTCACGCTGTTCTCCGACCCGGCGTACCCGGGCCTGGAGTGCGCGCCGTTCGTCATCGTCAGCGGGTCGTCGAACGACAGCAGCGTCTACGACAACGGCATCCCGCTCGGCGCGACCCCCTGGATCCGCACGGCATCCTGACGTCGCTCGTCCAGACCCGGCACACCGCCGAGATGACCGCGCAGCCGATGACCCCGGGCGTCGACAACCTCGTGCTCGAGATCGAGGGAGGCAGCGGCTCCGACCTCGACCTGGTGGCCGGCGTCGACGACGGGCTGCTGCTGACCTGCCTGTGGTACATCCGGGAGGTCGACCCGCAGACCTTGCTGCTCACCGGCCTCACCCGCGACGGCGTCTACCGCGTCGAGGGCGGGGAGATCACCGGCGCGGTCAACAACTTCCGGTTCAACGAGAGCCCCGTCGACCTGCTCCGCCGCTTCACCGCGGCCTGCGCGACGGTGCCGAGCTTCTCCCGGGAGTGGGGCGACGACTACTTCTCGCGTACGGCGACACCGGCGCTGCGGGTGCCGGACTTCAACATGAGCTCGGTGTCCCAGGCGCTCTGAAGCCGCGGAGTGACCGGCCTCAACGCCAACGGCGAGCCCAACATGGCCCTCCAGTAGACCCGTTGAGTTGGGGGTGAGGGACCGTCGAGTTGGGTGCTACGGACCCTCGAGTTGGGGCTTGTGTCCCTAGGGCCTGGATCGGGGGACCGTCTACCCCAAGTCGCGGGGGCTCTACTCCCAACTCGTGGGGTCCTTGTCCCCAACTCAACGGGTCGGCTGGCGGGTGTAGACGAATGTGGTGCACTCCAGGTGGCTGACCGACCCGCCGGAGCCCCGGTGCACCTGCAGGGTCTCGCCGAGGTGGTAGCCCTCGACGCCGACGATGCGGTCGGGGGTCACGGCGTACCGGTCGCAGAGCTCCGGTGGCGCGAGGGACCGTGTCTCGAGCAGCCCGTCGTGCCACCGGAGCTCCAGCGCGCTGTTGCCCCAGAACCACAGCCCGAGCAGCTCCGCGACCGCGTCGGGAACATCCGCCGACGGCAGCCACGGTCGACGCGGCGCACGCGCGGGATCGGCGCCGGTGACCAGGGCGAGGGCGAGCTTGTCGGTGCTGACGCCGGCGGTGGCGTTGGTCAGCGCCACCACGCCGCGCCGGGAGTCCTGGTCGATGAACGCCGTTGCCAGGAATCCGGGCATCGAACCCGTGTGGCCGGTGAGCACCGGACCGGTCGGGTGGCCGAGCAACCGCAACCCCAGCCCGTAGTCGGCGGCCGGGCCGACCGGCCGGGCCATCTCGACCAGCGTCTCCCGGCCGAGCACGTCACGGGTGGCCCGTCGCCAGGAAGTCCAGCCACAGCGCCAGGTCGCCGATCGTGCTCCACAGCTGCCCGGCCGGTGCCATCGCGCCCGGTGTCCTCGTGCGGCTCGTCGTGCCGGGTGCCGGCGAAGTGGTCGATGCTGCTGCCCTGCGCGTGCGGCACCTGCGGCAGGTACGTCGTCCGCGTCATCCCGAGCGGACCCAGCAACCTCTGGTCGACCAGCGTCCGCCAGTCCTGACCCCGGATGCGTGCGACCACCTCGCCGAGCAGGGCGAACCCGAGGTTGCTGTAGTGGAACGCGATGCCCGGCTCGAGCACCCGGCCGCTGCCGTCGTTCGCGGCGACCAGCTCGGTCGCGGCGACACCGGGCGACCGCTCCCACCACGGGCCAACCGGCTCGGCCTGCATGCCGGAGGTGTGGGACAACAGCTCGCGGACAGTGGCGTCCCGATAGCCGCTCTCCGGCACATGGGTGCCCAGCGGGTCGTCCAGGTCGAGCCGGCCCTCGTCACGGCACTGCATCACCAGCACCGCCGTGAGCGTCTTGGTGATCGACCCGATCCGGTACTGCTGGTCGAGGTCCGCGACGTCCCCTGCGGTGCCTGCCCAGGCGAGCGCACGCCTCCCGGACGACGGCCCCGACGATCGAGGGCAGCCGCCCGCCGGCCTGCGCCCGGTCGAGGGCGGCCTGCCAGCGCGCGGGACCCGGCTCCATCGTCAGCGCGCCCTCAGGCGAAGGCCTCGGGCGGCGGGCAGGAGCAGACCAGGTTGCGGTCGCCGTAGGCCTGGTCGATCCGGCCCACCGGCGGCCAGTACTTGTCCGGGTCGAAGCCGGTCGGGAAGACCGCGGTCGCGAGGTCGTAGGAGAGCTCGTGGTTGAGCGCGTCCGCAGTGTGCGGGGCACCCCGCAGCGGGCGAGTCGTCGGCGCTCCACTCCCCCGCGGCGACCTTCGCGATCTCGCCGCGGATCGCCGATCATCGCCTCGCAGAAGCGATCGAGCTCGCCGAGGTCCTCGCTCTCGGTGGGCTCGACCATCAGCGTGCCCGCGACCGGGAAGCTCATCGTCGGTGCGTGGAAGCCGTAGTCGATCAACCGCTTGGCGACGTCGTCGATGCTGACACCGGTCTGCCTTCGAGAGGCCGCGCACGTCGAGGATGCACTCGTGCGCGACCAGGTCGTTGTGCCCGCGGTACAGCACCGGGAAGTGCTCGCCGAGGCGGGCGGCGACGTAGTTCGCCGCGAGCACCGCGACGGCGGTGGCCCGGGTCAGGCCTTCGGCACCCATCATCCGCACGTAGGCCCAGGAGATCGGCAGGATGCCCGCCGAGCCGTACGGCGCCGCGCTGATCGGTCCGATGCCCTCGCGCTTCTCGACCTCCGGGTGCATCGGGTGCGAGGGCAGGTACGGCGCCAGGTGCTCGCGTACGCCGATCGGCCCGACGCCGGGCCCGCCGCCGCCGTGCGGGATGCAGAAGGTCTTGTGCAGGTTCAGGTGGCTGACGTCGCCGCCGAACTGGCCAGGACGTGCGTAGCCGAGCAGGGCGTTGAGGTTGGCGCCGTCGACGTAGACCTGACCGCCGTGCTCGTGCACGATCGCGCACAGGTCGGAGATGGTGTCCTCGTAGGCGCCGTGGGTGGACGGGTAGGTGACCATGATCGCGGCGAGATCGTCCGCGTGCGCCTCGCACTGAGCGCGCAGGTCGTCGAGGTCGACCGCACCATCGTCGGCCGACTTCACCACGACGACCTTCATCCCGGCCATCACCGCGGACGCCGCGTTGGTGCCGTGGGCAGATGACGGGATCAGGCAGACCTCACGCTGCTCGTCGCCACGTGCGTGGTGGTAGCCGCGGATCGCCAGCAGCCCGGCCAGCTCCCCCTGGGAGCCGGCGTTCGGCTGGATCGATACCCGGTCGTAGCCAGTGACCTCGGCCAGCCAGCCCTCGAGGTCGGCAACCAGGCGCTGGTAACCCTGGGCGTCCTCGGCGGGGGCGAACGGGTGCAGGTCGGCGAACCCGGGGAGGCTCATCGGCTCCATCTCCGTGGTCGCGTTGAGCTTCATCGTGCACGAGCCCAGCGGGATCATGCCCCGGTCGAGCGCGTAGTCACGCGCGGAGAGCCGGCGCAGGTAGCGCAGCATCGAGGTCTCCGACCGGTGCGAGCTGAACACCGGGTGGCTCAGGAAGTCGGTCGTGCGGGCCAGCGCCTCTGGGATGGACGAGGCGCCCCCGGAGGTCGAGCCTGTCGAGACCCCGAACGCCGCGAGCACCGACTCCAGGGCGGCGTCGTCGGCGGTCTCTCCGACGCTGATGCCCACCAGGTCCGCGTCCACGAGGCGCAGGTGGATGCCGCGCTCACGCGCTGCCGCCACGATCTCTGCGGCCCGGCCCGGCACCCGGGTGAGCACGGTGTCGAAGAACGCGTCGTGCACGACATCGACGCCGCCCGCACGCAACGTGTCCGCGATCCGGCCGGCGTTCCGGTGGACCTGGAGCGCGATCCGGCGGAGTCCGTCGGGGCCGTGGTAGACGGCGTACATGCTCGCGACCACGGCGAGGAGGACCTGGGCGGTGCAGATGTTCGAGGTCGCCTTGTCACGACGGATGTGCTGCTCACGCGTCTGCAACGAGAGCCGGTACGCCTGCCGCCCGGCGGAGTCGACGGAGACGCCCACCAGTCGGCCGGGGAGGTGACGCTCGAGGCCGGACCGGACCGACATGAAACCGGCGTGCGGTCCCCCGTGGAACAGCGGCACCCCGAACCGCTGCGAGGAGCCGACCACGACGTCGGCGCCCCACGTGCCCGGCGCCTCGAGCAGGGTCAGTGCCAGCAGGTCGGCGGCCACCACGGCCAGCCCGCCACGCTCGTGCGCGGCCTCGATGACCGGGCGCGGGTCGACGATCCGGCCGGACGCGCCGGGGTACTGCACGAGGACTCCGGACAGCTCACCGTCTGGCAGACCGTCGGTGAGGTCGGCGACGACGACGTCGATACCCATGGCCGTCGCCCGCGTGCGCACCACGGCGATCGTCTGCGGCAGCGCGTCGGCGTCCACGACGAAGGGTCCCGAGCCGGTGCCGGTCCTGGACGCACCGGCCGCGCGTCGTACGAGGGTCATCGCCTCGGCGGCCGCGGTCCCCTCGTCGAGCAGCGACGCGTTCGCGGTGGGCAGGCCGGTGAGGTCGGCGACCACGGTCTGGAAGTTGAGCAGCGCCTCGAGCCGACCCTGGCTGATCTCCGGCTGGTACGGCGTGTAGGCGGTGTACCAGGCAGGGTCCTCGAGCACGTTGCGCCGGATCACCGCCGGCGTGATGGTGCCGTGGTAACCCAGCCCGATCATCGGCTCGGCCGGGCGGTTGAGCGCTGCGAGCGCACGCAGCTCGGCGGCTGCCTGCGCCTCGGTCGCGGCCGCAGGCAAGGACAGGCCATCGGCCGCCTTGATCCGGCCGGGCACGGCCGCGTCCATCAGTTCGTCGAGGGAGTCGAACCCGACGACCTTGAGCATCTCGGCGATCGCGGACTCGTCCGGACCGATGTGGCGGTCGACGAACCGACGGGCTCCGACGGCGCTGCTGTCGGAGGACGGTGCGCGACCAGCGGCATTGAAATCTGACATGAGGCTCCCAGTGCACGAGCGGTGGCGGGGTCACCTCCCCCTCTGTCGACCACACCGTCGTGGTCTCCAGAGTTGCCTGTCCCGCACGGTCCTTGCGCCTGAGAGGTTCCGGGGAGGGATTGCCCCTTCGGCGCTCCGGCTCGGTGTCCTGCGACGCCGCCGGAGACTCTCCCATGCAGGGTTGTCAGCATGCATCTCGAGTTGCACAGCAAAAGTACCAGCCCCGACCCTCCGCGTCGGAGGATCGGGGCTGGCCGAGACGTAGTGGTGCGCGGCCGCGCGGGAACTCAGCCCGACAGCCGCGCCTGGCGCCGGGCGGCGAGCTCGTCGCTGGCGTGCGTCGACTCGGCGTCGTCGCCCACGGTGCGCTCGGAGGGCAGCTCGGCGAGCGAGCCCTCGATCTCACGCCACACACCGCCGATCGCGATGCCGAAGACGCCCTGCCCGCCCTGGAGCAGGTCGATCACCTCGTCGTTGCTGGTGCACTCGTAGACCGAGGCGCCATCGCTCATCAGCGTCACCCGCGTGAGGTCGTCGGTGCCGCGCGCCCGCAGGTGGGCGACCGCCGTGCGGATCTGCTGGAGGGAGACCCCGGCGTCGAGCAGCCGCTTGATCACCTTGAGCAGGAGGATGTCGCGGAAGCCGTAGAGGCGCTGGGTGCCCGAGCCGGTCGCGCTGCGCACGGTCGGCTCCACCAGGCCGGTGCGCGCCCAGTAGTCGAGCTGGCGGTAGGTGATGCCGGCGGCGTTGCACGCGGTCGGGCCCCGGTAGCCGAGGTCGTCGGACAGCGTCGACACGTCGTCGTCGAAGAGCAGCCCCTGCTCGCCCGCTGCCTGCGCAGCCTCCGCCGCGGCCCGCTGCGCTTCTGCGTCGAGCTCGGCGACAGACTTGCCGGTTCCGTTGTTGGTGCCCACTACGACCTCCGAAGTCTCGCTTCACTGAGCGTAACCCCGGGGGAAGGTCGGATGCGGGATGTCGCAGCGGAAAATTGCATCCGTGGAGTTACAGCGAAGACATCCCGAACGGTAAACCTGAGGTTGAGGGTTTGTCCAAGACACACCCCGGCGTGTCGCGAACCTTCAACTGGAACTTCAGGGTTGTTGCCGCGCGTCACCCGGACGGCTTCTCGAAGTCCTCGGGCGTCACGTGGTCGAGGAACTCCCGGAACTTCTCGACCTCCTCCTCGCGCTCGTCGGGGACTGCGATCCCGGCGTCGTCGAGGATCTCCTCCGCGCACACGATGCGGGAACCGGTGCGCAGCGCGAGGGCGATCGAGTCCGACGGTCGCGCACTCACCTCGACCCCCGAGACCAGGACGAGGGTGGCGTAGAAGATGCCGTCGTTGACCTCGGTGATCCGGACCTCGTTCAGCGCGTTGCCGGTCGCGTCGAGCACGTCCTTGAGCAGGTCGTGGGTCAGCGGTCGCGGCGGCACCACCCCTTGCTGGGCGAAGGCGATCGCGGTCGCCTCGACCGCACCGATCCAGATCGGCAGGTAGCGCTCCCCCGCCGCCTCGCGGAGCAGCACGATCGGCTGGTTCGAGGGAACCTCGACCCGTACTCCGACGACTTCGACCTCGCGCACACGTTCACCCTAGCCCCCGCGACCGAGGGCGTCGTGGTCCAGTTCAGCGCAGAGCACGCAGCCCGGTGCGCACGAGGGTGGCGTGCAGCCGGAGCGACAGCGCGGCGATCTCGTCCATCGCCTGGGCGGCCCGGCCCTCCGCCCCGTCCTCACGGCTTCGCCGGACCGGGGTGACCACCTGCTCGACGAGCCCGACCTCGCGATCGGCCGCGGTCTTGAACGCGCGCAGGTGTCGGGCCTCGATCCCGAACGCCGCCAGGGCACCTGCAGTCCTCGCCACCATGAGGGCATCGCTGTCGTAGTGCTGCCGTGAGCCGGCGCGGGTGTGGATGAGACCGAACGTCTCGAGCTGGTCGAGCATCTCCTCGGTGATCTCCGCGCGCTTCACGAGCTCGCGGCGGGAGAACCTGGCGTCGCTGTGGTCGATGCGCAGCAGCTCGGCCGCCGCGGCCCCGTCGCCCACGGGCGCGCCCTGACCTGCCGAGCCGTTCGGGGTCGGCGGCTCGTGGCCACGATCCATCGCGTCGAGGTGCTCCCTGATCACGCGCAGGGGCAGGTAGTGCTCGCGTTGCATCCGGATGATGTACCGCAGCCGCTCCATGTCCTGGGTGGAGTACTTCCGGTACCCCGACGGCGTGCGCTCGGGCTCGACGAGACCCTCGGCCTCAAGGAACCGGAGCTTCGACTCCTTGATGTCCTCGTCAGGGAATTCCGCGGTGAGCTCCGCAAGCGCCTGCCCGATGCTCTTGCGGGCCGCTTGGCGCAACTCAGCTCTCCGTCGCGGCGCTGGCGAAGAACACCAGCCGGAACTTGCCGATCCGGACCTCGTCGCCGTTCTGCAGCAGAGCGTCGTCGATGCGGTCTCGGTTGACGTAGGTGCCGTTCAGGCTGCCGACGTCGTGCACGCGGTAGGACCCGTCGGTGCGATGGAACTCGACATGTCGCCGGGAGACGGTGATGTCGTCGAGGAAGATGTCGCTCTCGGGGTGCCGGCCCGCGCTGACGACCTCGGTGTCGAGGAGGTAGCGACTGCCCGCGCCCGGTCCACGCTGCACGATCAGCAGGGCGCTCCCCGCCGGGAGCGCGTCGGCCGCGGCGGCGTCGGCCTCGTTCAGGATCGCCCGCTCGTCGCCGTCGGGACGGGCTGTCGGTCCTCCGAAGCTGATCGTCGCGGTCGCGTCGACCGCTGCCTCGAGCGGGTGACCGCACTGGGAGCAGAACTTCGCGTCGTCAGCGTTCTGGTTCCCGCACTGCGAGCAGGTCTGCATTCCTGACCTCCGAAATAACCTCTGGTCGGCCCTCTGTGCCCCTCAACCTTCAACTCGTAGTGGAGGTTCACAGTTGTCCGGCCAACCTATCAGTGACCGGCAACCCGGTGATGGCGCCGAGCCGTGGGAGCGTCGTGGTCAGGACGTGACGAGCTGCTCGTACGCCGATGCGTCGAGCACGTCGACGCTCGCGCCGCCCTCGGCGACGGCGACCTCGAACAGCCAGCCCGCGCCGTACGGGTCGGAGTTGACCAGCTCCGGCGTCGAGTCCAGGGCGTCGTTGCGCGCGACCACCTCGCCGGACACCGGCGAGTACACGTCGCTGACCGACTTGGTCGACTCGAGCTCACCGACGGCTGCACCAGCGGTGACGGTCTCGCCGACCTCGGGCAGCTGGACGTAGACGATGTCGCCGAGTGCGTCCTGGGCGTAGTCGGTGATGCCGACCCGCACCGACCCGGCGGTGTCGCCCTGGGTGCGCAGCCACTCGTGCTCGGCGGTGTACTTCAAGTCGTCGGGATACAACGCTGCTCCTCTGGCTGGATGATGCGGGACGGGTTCGCTGTGCTCGATGTTGGAGCCTTCGTGTTCGGGCCTTCGTGTTCTGGCCTTCGTGTTCTGGACTTGCTGGGACGAAACTACTGGGTGGGCTTGGCGTACTTCGGTTCGGCCGCCTTGCGCAGGGAGGAGACCTCGATGTCCTCGCTCTGCTTGATCGTCACCTTGCCCTCGTCGAGCGACACGTCGTCGACGAAACCACCTGGGAACTGCAACGCGGTGGTGAGGCTGTCGGCGTTGCCGATGACGTCGAACGTGAACGGCGACTTCAGCACGCGCCCGTCGACGTCGATGCCTCCGGTCGCGGACTCGAAGGACGTCTGCGCCACCACGCGCACCGAGTCGTTGATCTCGATCGCCTCGGCGCCGGCGTCTCTGAGCTCCTCGATCCCGTCGAGGAGGTAGTTCAGGCTCAGGTGCGACTCCGGCACCGTCACCGTGATCCGGACACCGGGTCCGTGAGCCTGGAGGGTGCCTGCGAGCACGCCCAGTGACGTGAGCTGCTGGCGGGCCTGCTCGAGGGCGGTCGCGGTCTTGTCGTTGCTGTCGCGAAGCCGGTCGCGGGTCGCCTCGAGATCGGTGATGTCCAGCTCGGCCCGACGCGACGCGGCCTGCAGGCCGTTGAGCGCCTGGATCAGGTCGGCCTGCCGCAGGCCGGCGTAGTCGTCGTCGCGGCCCGCGATGCGTACCTGCGTCACCGCAGCCGCCCCGAGCGCGGCCAGCAGGACGGCGACCACGACCTGGCCGCGCCCGGGGTGCGCGAGCGCGCGCACGAGCCGCTGGCGCGCGAGGTCGGGCTCGGGATCAGTCGCGACCTCGTGGGGGCCCTCGTCGTTCACGAGTTCTTCACTCTCCGGCTCCTCACCCATGGGAGCTGCTCACGCGTGGAAGAGATGACGGCGGATGGCGGCGACGTTGGCGAAGATCCGGATCCCGAGGACCACGATCACGCCGGTGGACAGCTGGGCGCCGACGCCGAGCTTGTCGCCGAGGAACACGATCATTGCCGCGATCAGGACGTTGCTGATGAACGACACCACGAAGACCTTGTCGTCGAAGATGCCGTCGAGGAACGCCCGGGTGGCGCCGAACACCGCGTCGAGAGCCGCGACCACGGCGATCGGCAGGTACGGCTCGAGCCCGATCGGCACGTCGGGCTGCAGGAACAGACCCGCTCCGATGCCCAGGAGCAGCCCGATCACGGCGATCACTGAGACCTCTTCTCTTGCGACGAACCCGGAGGCTCGGCATACCTCAGGTCCGGCACGTCGGCGGCAGGAAGCCGCAGCGAGCCCTCCCTGGTCATGGTGAACCGGAGCCCCACCTCTCGCTGAAGATCAAACCATGCCTGTCCGCTCGTCGTGTCGGCGAAGCGGGACGGCAACGTCTCCTTGTTGCCGATCACCAGGACGCGGTACGGCCGGTCCAGGGAGGTGAAGTTCACCGTGATCGCCGTGCCGGCGTGCCGGATCGCCGAGAGGGCGGTCAGCCGTTCGCCGTTGATGCTGATCGCCTCGGCCCCGGCACGCCACAGGCCGTTGACCAGTCGCTGGAGGTCGGAGTCGAGCACGCGGTTGCGGTCGCTCTGCGCGTCCACGGCATCGTCCACGACGACCGAGACGCCAGGCCCGTGCACCGGTGACGTCCCGCTGCGCAGGGCGAGCAGCTGGAGCTGGGCGAGGACGCCACCGGAGTCCTCGGTGTTGCCCAGCAGCTCGGTCTCCAGCCGGTCGTTGTCGGCCCGCAGCCTCGCCATCGTCCGGCGCTCGCTGTCGACCGCGACCTTGCGTGCCTTGACCTGGTCGATGAGCGCCCTTCGGGCGCGCTCCTGGCTGACGCTGTCCTGGGAGGTCTGTGCGGCTGCGGTCACCGCGAGCACGGCGAACACCGCGACCGCGACGGCGCCGGCGACGCCGATCCGCCGCTTCGGCCGCGCGGTGCCCGACCCTGCCCGACCCCTGGTCGCGGCCTGAGCGTAGTCCTCGTCGAGTGCGTGCGCGCTCAGGTAGGGCAGCAGCCCCATCGTCACCTGGTCGGGCAGCCGCCGCTCTTCCTGCTCCCCCGTGGTGCCCGTCTGCGCCGACACGGTCAGCCCACCCCGAGATCGGGCGCCCGGTGCTCGCGATCGGCCATCAACGTGCGGACCTGCCACGCGTAGAGCAGGCCGGCCCACCAGTAGAGCCCCATCCCCCAGATGGTGAACGCCCAGCCGAACACCTTCCCGAGCGTCGGGATCGTGCCGGCGCCGTCGCCGATGAACAGCAGCGGGAACGCGTACAGCAGGTTGAACGTCGCCGCCTTGCCGAGGAAGTGCACCGGCAGGGCGCTGTAGCCGCGGGTGCGCAGGAACGGCACCAGGCACCACAGGAACGCGTCACGGGCGGGAAGGATCAGCGCCACCCACCACGGGACGATGTCGCGCACTGCAAGACCGACCACCACGGCCAGGATGTAGAGCCGGTCGGCCACCGGGTCGAGGATCTCGCCGAGCTTCGATGCCTGGTTCAGCTTGCGGGCCAGGTACCCGTCGAGCCAGTCGGTCACCCCCGCCACCATGAGAACCACGAGTGCGAGCACGTCCGCCTCGGGGCCGAGCACGAGCCACAGGAACAGGGGTACGCCGAGCAGCCGAAGCGTGCTGACCGCGTTGGGCAGCGTCCAGACGGCCGATCCGCGTGCGTCGCGGCCGGCCGTGCGGGTGCCCCTGGACGTGCTCATGTCGGGGCAACCCTATCCGTGCGGACGCCCGCCGGAACGGGAGCCGGGGAAGGACGGACGACCGGACTCCCGGACGCCGACAGGACCTTTCCCGACGGGCCCTGCCTCAGACTCTCTGGCGGTGGATGACCTCGGACGCACCGCGCTCCACGAGGATCTCGACGAAGTCGCGGACCCGGGCGCCGTCGAGCTCGTGGTAGGCGGACTCGACAGCGTGCCTGAGGTCGTCAGGAGTGACCTGGGGGAAGCGGGAGCGAAGCCGGGCACTGACCTGATGAATCACGCGCGTCTCTTCACTGGTGGCCATGCTCCATCCTCTGCTCCGCTTCGCGGTCTGCAAAGTGAACAGTCGGTGAACGAGGTCAGGCGGATCGCCGGATCTCGATCCGGGCGGGCTCACGCAGGCTCTGTCCGACCACGCAGTAGCGCTCCGTCGTACGCGCCAGGCGGTCGAGCCGCACGTCGTCGACCTCACCGCTGATCTCGGCGACCACGACCGCGTCCTGGATGCCCACCGGGACCCCGCGATCGGTGCCGAGGGTCCCCCGGGCGTCGAAGACGGCGTCCGCCCGCAGGCTGACCTCGCCGAGGTCGAGGTCCATCGCCGTCGCGACGCTGCGCAGTGTCACGCCCGCGCACGCCACGAGCGCCTCCAGCAGCATGTCGCCCGAGCACGCGTCGGTGCCGTCGCCGCCGGTGGCGGCGTGCAGGCCGGCGCGGACCGGTCCCGCGAAACCGGCCACGGTGCAGGTCACGCCCGGGTCGGTGAAGCCACCGGAGGCGGAGAGCGCCGTGCGCGCGGAGCCTGGCTCGTCACGGTAGCGCTCCTTGAGGGGCGCCTGGAGGGCACGCAGCGTCGTGGAGTCCATGGTCGTATCGTGCCTCAACGGCACGGCCTCGATCCGGGCTCAGGCGGCGCGATGGATCTCGCAGCCGCAGCGCGGGCAGTGCTCCCGCGTGCAGGCCTCGAGGTCCTGACCGCAGCCGCACACCTCGGACGCGTTCGCGCCGGGTGCCAGTGCTGCTTCGGTGGTCATGACTTCTCCTCGGTGTCTCTCCCTCACACAGAGAAACGACCGGACCCTGGGATACATGACGGGTTTGTGTCCGAAATGACCCATTCGGACCATGCTGAGCGCCCAAACGGTGCAGCGGGCTCAGGATCCGGAGAGCGGCTCGAGCGGGCCTCTCGCGCTGAGGTGGGCATCCTCCCAGTCGATCCGGTCGACCCTGGACAGCGGCAGCCGTCCGGTGTGCCGGTGCAGCCGGAGCACCGCCTGCCGCACCAACCACGGGCCGCGGAAGTCGCCGCGGTCGTAGCCCAGCAGCGAGCCCGGGCGGCCGCGACCCACGATGAGGTCGGTCATCGCCAGCCGCGGGCTGCGTCGCCCCCCGCGCGGTGCCAGCCGCACGTCGAGCACCTTGCCGAGGTGCTCACCCTCGCTCGAGCGCACCTTCATCCCGAGCAGCTCGCCGAGGCGGTGAAGCTCACGATCGTCGGTCGGCTCTGGTTGCCGGTCGAGCAACCCCTCGCGCGCCACCGTGAGGTTGACCGCTGATCCCACCGAGTCGACCAGGTCGAGGCCCAGGTACGCCGGCACGTCCCGCGCGGCGTACTGGATGCCGAGACGCAGCCACATCTCGCGCAGCCACGAGCCCAGGACCCCGGACAGCCGGGGCCAGAGGGCCGCAGGCCCGACGAGCAGCCCGGTCACGAAGAGCTGCTTGTCGTCCTCCTCGGTCACCTCGAGGTCGTCGACGTTGCACACCATCATCCCGTCGACGTCGATGACCTGGCGGTCGAGCAGGTGCAGCGCCGCGTCGAGCCACGGATCCTCGAACCGGTTCTTCGACATCGGCATCAGACCCCCGCTCCCATGTGGGTGATGATCAGCAGCGGGATCGCCGCGACAGCGGCGACGACCACGGCGACCAGGTAGACGGTGCCGACGGTGTTCGACAGGGTCCGGTTCACGTGCTCGCCCATGTAGTCGCGGTCGTTGGCCACCACCAGGATCGGGAAGTAGGTCAGCGGCAGCGCGACCGCAGAGAACACCACGGACAGCTCCGTGACGAGGATCGGGTCCACCCCCGTCATCAGCACGCCCACCGCGAGGAGGACGCAGAGGATGATGACGAGGTGGAAGCGCGCAGCCTGGCGAGGACGCACGAACTTGCCCCACTGCCAACCGAAGTACTGCGCCAGCGCGTAGCCGGAGGAGAGCCCGGTCTCGCACGCGGCGCCGAACGTGGCCGCGACGAAGCCGATCACGACGATCGCGACACCGATCTTCCCCAGTGCCACGGCGACCGGGAGACCGACCTGGCTCAGCGCGGTCACGTCCACGTCCATCGGCCCCAGCACTGCGGCCGCGCACCCCGCGATGGCCAGCGACAGGGTGCCCCCCAGCGGAAAGCCGATCAGCACGTTCGCCCGCATCACGCCGAGGTCCTTGACGGTCCATTTCTCCTCGACCCCGCCCGAGGAGAAGAAGAAGACCTCGTACGGCGTCATCGCTGCTCCGAACAGGGCCACGGCGAAGTAGGCGTAGGTCCACCAGTCCTCCTGGCCCGGCTTGTCGACCGTCGCGGCCTGCGAGACGAAGTCGCCCCAGTCCGGTCCGAGCTGCCACAGCGCGACCAGGAAGACCACCAGGCACAGGCCGAGGAATCCGAGGACGTTCTCCATCACGGTGAACTTCGCCCGCCACAGCACTGCCCAGACCAGCAGTCCGATGAACGGCACGGCAAGGAACTCCGAGACCGAGGTCACCAGCATCAGCGCCAGCGCCACGCCACCGATCTCGGCGATGAAGGTGAGCAGGTTCACCGCGAACGAGGCGACGAGGTTCATCAGGCCCATTCGTGGCCCGAGTCGCTCTCGCACGAGGTCGAACGTGGCCCGGCCGCTGCACATTGCGACCCGTCCCGACATCTCTGCGAACACGCAGATCCCGGCGACCCCGAAGATCACCACGACCCCGAGCGACAGCCCGAAGCGGGCGCCGACCTGAGCATTCACCACGAGGTCGCCGATGTCGACGAAGCCGCCGATCGCCGTCAGGATGCCGAGGGCGATCTCGAAGACCTTCTTCACGGGGAGCCCACCGTGGACGGTGCCTTCATCACGGCGTGGTCGAGCGTGTCGAGGCGCTTCCTCATCGCATCGATCCGCACGACGAGCCCGTCGGCGGACGATGCAGTCAGGCCCGGCGACGCGAGCGCGACCCTGACCTCGACCAGGAGTGCCAACGCCTCGTGGAGTGCGACGGTGACGGCCTGGTTGGCCCGGTGCAGGTCGTCAGGGGGCTGACCGACGACGTAGCTGGAGATCTCCCGGCCACTGGCGTCGATCGCGTCGGTGACCGCCTGGGTCGAGTACGTGTGGAAGAGACGGTCCCGGCGCTCCCCCACCACGACGATCCGGGTCGTTCCGAGACCCGAGATGATGGCGCCGATGGCGCGGTCGGACGAGGTCTGCCAGGCCGTCCTGCTGGCCGGCTGCCCGGCGCATCCAGAGCAGGTCGCCACGAGCACCAGCGCGACCAGCCACGCACCGAGGTGCTTCAGCCCGTCGCGCACGTGACTCATGCGACCCGGTTACCCCTCAGGCACGTTGCGCATGCCGTGACTCTTCGCGGGGTACCTCGTCACCGCCAACCGAGGAGGTGGACGGTTCGATGAGCGGTTCGATGTGGGGAGCAGCAGTGCCCCTGGTCATCGGTGTGCTCCTGGTCGCGGGATTCATCGTCTTCTGGGTCCGTGACAAGGGCCGCGCCGACGAAGTGTCCGACGACCCCGAGCGCGGGCAGAACGGTGACCACCTCGGTTCGGACGCACGGGAGGGAGCGGCGGAGGTCCTGCCGCCGGAAATGGGAGAAAGGCACTGACATGGAGTTCATCCTCTGGATTCTCGCGGTCATCCTGGTCGTGTCCGGGATCGTGAGCCTGTTCCGCGGTCAAGTCCTCTGGGGCGTTCTGCTGATCGTCGTGGGCCTGCTCGTCGGGCCCGGTGGTGTGAGCGTCTTCACCTGATCAGCTGAGCCATCCGGCTGACATGACCGGCCCGGTGGACGGCCCGGTGGACGGCCCAGGGCGGACGGCCCGGTGGACGGCCCGGTGGACGGCCCGGTGGACGGCCCGGTGGACGGCCCGGTGGACGGCCCGGTGGACGGCCCAGGGCGGACGCGATCTCGGCCGCTGCGTCGGTCAGCGCACCACAGCGACCGGACACAGGGCGTGGTGCAGCACCTGCTGGCTGACCGATCCGAGCAGCATTCCCGCGAACGCACCGCGTCCGCGAGAACCGACCACGACGAGCGTCGCGACCGCTGAGGCATCCGCGAGGGCACGCCAGGCGACCACCGGGATCGCCTCGCTCTGCAGCCGTACGTCGGGATGGCTCGCCTGCACACCGGCCACGGCCTCGGCGAGCAGACGCTCCTCCTCGGCGATGCGGTCCATGAACTCGCTGGGGATCTCACGCCGGGTGGTGCCGCCGGCGCCTCCGTCGCGCCAGCCGTGCAGGACGACGACCTCCTCGCCGGTCAACTCGGCGCGCCGGCAGGCGAACTCCAGGGCGGCGTCGCTTCCGCCGGACCCGTCGACGCCGACCACGATCCTGCGGGCCGCGGGGTGGGTCACCGGCCGCGCCACGACCACCGGGCAGGGTGCGTGCCGGGCGAGGTGCTGGCTCACCGAGCCGGTCACCGTTCCGGCGACCTGACCGTGACCGCGGCTGCCGACGACGAGCATCGAGGCGTCCTGCGCTGCGTCGAGCAGGACCGGCACTGCCGGACCGGCCCGCAGCTCGACCGCGGTGTCCGCGAGCAGCGCCTCGCCGAGCAGCTTCTCGGCCGACTCACGGGCCTCGTCGAGGCGGTCGCCGCGCAACAACGAGTGTTGCGGCATCAGCTCGTCGGTGGCCGTAGCGATCACCGCTACGACCGGTTGCTCGGTCGGGAGCGCGGCGCGCATCGCCCAGGTCAGCGCGGTCTGCGCGTCGGGTGAGCCGTCGTACGCGACGACGATGCGGCGGTGTCGAGACGTGTCCGTGTGCCCAGTCGTGGTCATGTACCCAGCATCGGCCCCGGGTCGCAGTTCTCGCAGGGTCGCACGCACCGCGCGCACGGGACCTTCGGCAGGTGGCGCCGGGTCGCACGCCGCTGTGCCGCGAGCGCGAGCCGACGAAGACTTGTGTCATGGAGAAGACTGAGGTTCCCGCAGGCTCGGTCGTCGTCGGGGTCGACGGCTCGGAGACCAGTGATCGCGCAGTGCACTGGGGTGCTCGACAGGCCGCTCTCGAGACGCGCCCGCTCGTCCTGGTCCACGCCACCACCCCGACGGCTGCCACCACCTGGATGGGCGCGCCGGCATTCAACCCGGTCACCGTCCTGCAGGCGCTCGAGGACTCGGGCCGCGCCGCGCTGGCGAAGGCTGCCGAGGCGGCGCACGCACAGGAGCCCGGCGTCGAGGTCTACCGCGTGTTCGATCACCGCGACCCACGAGACGCGCTCCTCGGCCTGGCTGGAGCCCCGGCACTGATCGTTCTCGGCTCACGGGGCCACGGCCCGATGGTGAGCCTGCTGCTCGGCTCGGTGAGCCTGGCGGTGTCCCAGCACGCCACCTGCCCGGTCGTCGTCGTGCGCACGGCCCCGCACCAGGGCGGCGGCGGTGTCGTGGTCGGGACCGACGGGACCGCACGCTCGGACGCGGCGCTCGGGTACGCGTTCCGACAGGCGTCCCTGTGGTCGCTGCCGCTCACCGTCGTGCACGCGTTCTGGAGCGAGCAGGACGAGGGCCGCCCGTCGACGGCCGCCCGGTACGACGACGCCGACCTCGAGGACATGCGGCTGCTCCTCGCGGAGTCGATCGCCGGTCTCGAAGCCGACGCTCCCGAGGTCAAGGTCAGCCTGTACGTCGAGCGCGGACTCGCCGACAAGGTGCTCCTGCATGCCTGCGAGACCGCGGACCTCGTGGTGGTGGGAAGTCATCCCACGAACGTGCTCTACGACCTGCTCGCCGGAGAGGTCAGCCGGTCGGTCCTCGGCCACGCACGGTGCCCGGTCGCCGTCGTGCCAGATCCGCTCTAGCCATGGAGCACGCCAGGACTCTGCCGGCCGGTCTGGGTGAGGCCCGCGATCGGGGCCCACGTCGCGACCGCGGCCGGGAGCGCCCGCCCGTCGTCGTCGCGGTCGACGGCTCCGACGCTTGTGTCCGCGCACTCGTGTGGGCCTTCCGGCAAGCCGTCGCCCACGGACTGCCGGTCGTGGCCCTCACCACCTGGCCGCTTTCCGGGGACGTCTTCGTCCGCGCCGTCCCGGGCCACTTCTGCGAACCGCGCTGGCGGGCGCGCGAAGTGCAGGCAACAGCGGTGTCGCGCGCTCTCGCTGCGGTGCCCCACCCTCCGATCTACGACCTTCGGGTCGACAACGCCGAGCTGGTTGACGCGTTGATCCGGGCAGGAGAGCGTGCGTCCATGGTGGTGATGGGTTCGGACGGCCCCGAGGACTTCACGCCCGCGCGGCGCCGCGTGGCCGACCGGCTCCGACACGAGGTCGACGTGCCGGTGGTGGTGGTCGGTCCGGACGGACCGCTGCCGAGCTCGACTCCTGAGCCGCGCCGGCACCACGGCTCGCGATGACCTTCGGTCCGGCGTGGGTCCACGGCTACCGCCTGCCCTGGCTGCGCGGGGACCTGATCGCCGGCGTCACCGTCACGGCGTACCTCGTGCCCCAGGTGATGGCGTACGCCGACCTGGCGGGTGTCCCTGCTGTCACCGGGCTGTGGGCCGCGATCGGAGGGCTCACCGCGTACGCCCTGGTGGGTACCTCGCCGTGCCTCTCCGCCGGCCCGGAGTCGACCACTGCCCTGATGACCGCCGCCGCGCTGGGTGCTGTCGGCGCGTCGGGAGCACAACGTGGCGACCTGGCCCTCACCCTCGCACTCGTGGTCGCGGTGATGTGCCTGGCGGGCTGGCTCGGGCACCTGAGCGTCCTTGCACAGCTGTTGTCGCGGCCGGTGCTCGTCGGGTACATGAGCGGCATCGCGCTCATCATGGTGATGTCCCAGCTCGGGAAGCTGGTCGGGGTTCCCACGGACTCCAGCGGGTTCCTCACCGAGGCCCGCGAGCTCGCGGGCCGGCTCGACGACGTGCACCTTCCGACCCTCCTCGTCGGCGTCGCCACGCTCACCGTGATGCTCGTCGGCGCCGCCCTGTGGCCCCGCGCACCGATGGCGCTCGTCGGCATGCTCGGCGCCACCGCCGCGGTGTCCCTCCTGGACCTCACCCACCACGGCGTACGGGTGGTCGGCGACATCCCGTCGCGGTTGCCGGCGCCGGGACTCCCCGACGTCTCCGGTCACGAGATGCTCTCGATGCTCGGACCAGCTCTCGGGATCGCCTTCGTGGGCTACACCGACAACATCCTCACGGCACGTGCGTTCGGCACGCACCGCGATGACCGGATCGACGCGCGACGTGAGCTGCTCGCAGTCGGGGCGGCGAACTTCGGCTCCGCGCTCATGCACGGGTTCCCGGTGAGCAGCAGCGGCAGCAGGACCGCCATCAACGAGATGTCCGGCGCACGCACCCAGCTCGCCGGTCTGGTGACCGTCAGCATCACCCTGGTCTCGATCTACATGCTGGAGCCGGTGCTCGCCGCTTTCCCGGCGACCGCGCTCGCCGCGGTCGTCGTGTATGCAGCCGTCCGACTCGTCGACATCGCGGAGTTCCGTCGGTACGCCGCGTTCCGCCGCAGCGAGCTCCTCCTCGCGCTCGGCGCCACCGTCGCGGTGCTGGTCGTCGGCGTCCTGGTGGGTGTCCTCGTCGCGATCGGCCTGTCCATCCTCGATCTGCTCCGTCGGGTGGCACGTCCGCACGACGCGATCGAGGGGTTCGTTCCCGGCCTCGCCGGCATGCACGACATCGACGACTTCGCGGACGCCGAGCTTGTGCCGGGGCTCGTGGTCTATCGCTACGACTCACCGTTGTTCTTCGCCAACGCGGATGACTTCCAGGCGCGAGCGCGCGCCGCCGCCGCCGGGCCCGACGTGCAGTGGTTCGTGCTGAACACCGAGGCCATCGTCGAGGTGGACATCACCGCGGTCGACGCCCTGGAGGCGCTGCGCCAGGAGCTCGTCGACCGCGGGATCGTCTTCGCACTGGCGCGCATCAAGCAGGACCTGCGGGCAGAGCTGGCGCCATCGGGCCTGCTCGAGCGCATCGGCGACGCGCTGCTCTTCCCGACCCTGCCGACAGCGGTCGACGCCTACCGCGCCTGGGATGCGGCGCGGCGGGCGGACTGAGGCCGCGCGCGGCCCTCAGGTCGTGAGCTGCACGTCCTTGTGCAGCACGCCGGAGACGTCGTCGGCGGCCGCGTCCAGCAGCGCGTGAGCCAGGTGTGAGAGCGCACGTGCGACGGCGAGCTCGTCGCCGATCTCCGGGACGTCGGGGTCGGCCGGGTTGAGTCGCGCCGTGCCGGTGCCGGTCAACGACGTCCGGTCGCCGGTGTGCAGCTGGGCGATCGCTCGCGTCATCCCGTCGTGCTCGCCGATGTCGATCTTGACTGTCCAGGACTTGCTCACCAGGGTTTCGTGGCCATTCATGACTCCCCGCCTTTCGCGTAGGTGGCCGGGCTACCTCCACGGTCTCTCTCCGGCGCCGGTTGCAGCAGGGCCAGAGGTCCCGGGTGGTCCTCTCAGATCGCGCGCGAGGGACTCCGGGGCCCCTGGTCCTCGAGGTCGTTGCTTTCGTCCCTGACCCGGCCGGCGGCTGCGGACGAGAGTGGAGAGTGAACCCCCTGGAGGCGATACTCATGAGCGCGTCGTACTACCCCGTGCACGTGGAAGCACACATCGATCCCGAGCTGAGCCGCTGGCAGTGGCTTTTCAAGTGGTTGCTCGCCATCCCGCACTACGTCGTGCTGGCATTCCTGTGGGTGGCCTTCGCCGTGCTCAGCGTGATCGCGTTCTTCGCGATCCTGTTCACCGGCCGCTACCCGCGCGGCATCTTCGACTTCAACGTCGGCGTCCTGCGCTGGACCTGGCGGGTGTCGTACTACTCGTGCGGCGCCCTCGGCACCGACCGGTACCCGCCGTTCACGCTCGAGGAGCGTGCCGACTATCCGGCGCACCTGGAGATCGAGTACCCCGAACGGCTGTCCCGGGGACTCGTGCTGGTGAAGTGGTGGCTGCTGGCGATCCCGCACTACCTGGTCGTCGGGGTGTTCCTCGGCGGCGCCGGCTGGGCGGCCAGTGATGCCGCCGGGTCCGATGCCGGGCCGTTCAGCGGGACGGGCCTGCTCGGGCTGTTGGTGCTGTTCGCGGCAGTCGTGCTGCTGGTCCGAGGTCGGTACCCCCGGTCGATCTTCGACCTCGTGCTCGGCATGAACCGCTGGGTGCTCCGCGTCGCCGCGTACGCCGCCCTGATGACCGACACCTATCCGCCGTTCCGGCTCGACCAGGGTGGTGACGACCCGGCGAGCCTGTACGCCGCGGCCCCGAGCCCGTCAGCGCCTGCCGCACACGCTCGCACGACCTGGCCCGTCGACCCGGCGACGTCCGTCGCGCCTGCACGGCCCACCGCGGCCGCACCGACCCCGACCACTCCGCCATCCACCACGGGTTCCTCCCGCGGCTGGACGCCGGGCCGGGTGATCGCACTCGTGGCCGGTTCCGTGGTCCTGCTCGGATCGGTGGCTCTCGGCCTCGCGGGCGGCGGGTTGGCGCTCGCGGACCAGACCCTTCGCGACGACGGCGGGTTCCTGATGAGCCACAGCGTCGGGCTCAGCACCGCCACCTACGCCCTGGTGTCGACCAACGTGACGCTCGAGTCGGACGTCTCCTCGAACCTTCCGCACCGCATGCTCGGCGACGTGAAGATCACCGCCGAGGGCGGCGGAACACCGACGTTCGTGGGGATTGCGCGAACCTCCGACGTGGACTCCTACCTCGGCGACGTCGAGCACAGCACCGTGACCGGGTCCCGTGGGCACCCGGTCTACCGGGACCACGGCAGCGCCGCACCGGCCACCCCGCCGGCGGCGAGCGGCATCTGGGTGGTGCAGAGCAGTGGCGTCGGGACCCAGGAGATCGTCTGGCCGGCCACTACGGGTGACTGGACGCTCGTGGTGATGAACGCCGACGGAACTCGCGGCATCAGGGCCGATGTCGCCGCGGGTGCGACTATCCCGGCACTCGACTGGCTGGTCCCGACCCTGCTTGTCGCCGCCGGTCTCGGCCTCGTCGGTGCGATCGTGCTGCTCGTGGGCGCGCTGCACACACGGAGCCCACGGCTCGAACCGGAAGCCTGACGTCGCGGTCGGCAGCCGTCAGCGTCGCAGACGCCGGCGGGCGCAGGGGCGCCCGGTCGTCCGTCGCGACCACCGTTCACGACGGACGGTCGCGGAGCGCCTTCGAGCCAGTCCACGCCTCGAGGCGGCGTCGCACCTGGTCGTGCCGGCACTCATGCCGCGCACCAGAACCCGACCGCCTCGAGGTGCGGCGTCCCCAGCTGGGTCCCACACCGCGGGCAGTGACCGCCGGTGACCAGGTCCAGATCCTGTCCGCACACGCAGGCCGGCCGGAGGTCGATGCGCGCGGCGAGGCGGCCAAGACCGCCGGTCCCTGTCTGCAGTGTCGTGTTCATCGCCATCACCTGGTCGGGCCTGTGTGCGGACCATCCGCTGGTCCCCATTCGACCTCGCCCGGGCGCCGGCGTCCGGAGTCGGAAAGCCTTACCTCACATGACCATCGGCCTGAGCAGTCCAGGGCCGTTCGACCCAGCCCGGGTACGGGCTACGACGACGCCGCGTTGAGCTCGTCGAGCCGTGTCGTCGCCTCGAGGTACTCCTCCACCCAGCGCTCGATGACCGTCGCGGTCTTCTCGACCCTGGTCAGCTGACCGACGACCTGGCCGACGGGGTTGAACGCCACGTCGATCGTCTCGTCGGGGTGCTTGTGCGTCGCCGACACGGCCATGCCGGAGACCATGTACTGCAGCGGCATGCCCAGCGGCTCGGGGTTGCCCGGCGTCTCCCACGCCTGGGTCCAGTCGTTCTTCAGCATCCGGGCCGGCTTGCCCGTGAACGAGCGGCTGCGCACCGTGTCGCGGCTGGAGGCGTCGGCGTAGGCCTGCTGCTGGACCGCGGTGTTCTCCGCCTCCTCGACCATCAGCCACTGCGAGCCGGTCCACGCACCCTCGCAGCCCATCGCCAGCGCGGCCGCGATCTGACCACCACTGCCGATCCCACCGGCGGCCAGCACCGGGACCGGCGCGACCTCCTTGACGACCTCGGGCCACAGCACGATCGAGCCGACCTCGCCGCAGTGACCGCCGGCCTCACCGCCCTGCGCGATGATGATGTCGACACCGGCGTCCGCGTGCTTGCGCGCCTGGTACGGCGACCCGCACAGCGCGGCGACCTTCCGGCCGCTGGAGTGGATCTGCTCGATCATCTCGGCGGGCGGAGTGCCGAGCGCGTTCGCGATCAGGGTCATCTTCGGGTGCCGCAGCGCCACGTCGACCTGCGGTGTCGCCGTGGCCTCGGTCCAGCCGAGCAGCTGCAGCGAGTCCGCGTCGGTGCTCTCGTCGACCGGCACGCCGTGGTCCGCGAGCAGCTTGCGACCGAAATCGAGGTGCTCCTGCGGCACCATCTTCCGGAGCATCTCGGCAAGCTCCTCGCCGGACATGCCGGAGTCCATCCCCTCGTACTTGTTGGGGATCACGATGTCCACGCCGTATCGGCGGTCACCGATGTTCTCGTCGATCCAGGTGAGCTCGATCTCCAGCTGCTCGGGGGTGAAGCCGACGGCGCCGAGCACACCGAAACCACCCGCCTTGCCGACCGCGACGACGACGTCGCGGCAGTGGGTGAAGGCGAAGATCGGGAACTCGATGCCGAGCTCGTCGCAGAGGGCTGTGCGCATGGGAGCGGCTCCTTGGTAGCACCGGGGAGAACTGAAACAGGTTCTACTTTATCCCCTGGGTGCGGTCGGTGGCAGCCCGGGGCGCGTGCCCGTGATGAGCATCGCAAGCTGCAACCGGAGTCGCGCCGCACCCGCTCGCGCACGGCGTCGTCGCGGTCGCGGTGGCTTGCGCGGACTGCCCGGCTGCCGATGGAGCGGCACCATCTCGAGCTCCAGCGGAAGGCATCGCGGATCCGGTCGGTCGACCACCGTCCCAACCTATCCCCGGGGTCCAGTCGGAGGCCGGAGGAGGGCCGAGGCCGTTGCGCCGCGGACCGGTGCGGCTGCTCGAGCCGCCGATCCCGAAGCACCCCGAACCGGGCGGCCGAACCGGGTCGGCGAACCTCGGTATTGGAACGTGCCAAACGCCGGTGCTCGAGGGACCTCCGACCTTTGTGATCGCACCGGCCCGGAGCGCACTCTTGATCTCGTGCCTGCACTCTCGGTCCCACCACCGCCGCGCGATCCGTGGTTCCGCAGGCATGCACCCGTCGTCCTGGTCATCGCCGCGCTGCTGTTCGGCGCGGTCCTGCTGCTGCGCTTGTTGGCCGGTGACGTCTCCGACGCGTACTCCATGCTGTACGTCCTTCCGGTTGCTCTCGTCGCGACCGCGTTCGGCCGGCGCGCGGGTGCCGGCGCCGGGGTGGTGGCGGTGGCACTGATCGGTGTGTGGGCCGTGGCCGACCGCGTCACGCTCACGCCGACGGCCTGGCTGTCGCGCGCGACGCCTCTCCTGCTGCTCGGCGTCGTGCTCGGCGACGCGACGGACCGCCTCCACCGCGCCGAGGGACAGCGCCAGCGGCTCGAGGCCGCCGCCCTGCTGCACCGTGAGGCGATCGAGATCAACGACTCGCTCGTGCAGGGGATGGCTGCGGCGAAGTGGTCCCTGGAGTCCGGCCAGACCGACCTCGGGATCCGGACCCTCGAGACCACCATGAGCCGAGCCCAGGACCTCGTCTCCGAGCTGATCCGACGCGCCGACATGGGCAGTCAGACCGAGGATCTGCACCCGCGGGCATCCTGACCGGCGGTTCGTGTCGTTCGCCGTCGACGCACGGGTCGTTCGACTCTCCCGCGCCGGGTGCGCCGGGGAGCATCGTGGCGACATGAGCGTCCTTCTGATCACCGGGTTCCCCGGCTTCCTGGGCTCTGCCCTCCTGCCCCGCCTCCTCGCCCGGCGTACTCACGCGCGGGCCCTCGCGGTGGTCCAGTCGCGGCACCTCGAGACCGCACGTTGGCGGCTCGCGGAGATCGAGGAGGAGCACCCGCACACCCGGGGCCGGATCGAGCTCTGCGAGGGTGACATCACCCTTCCCGGACTCGGCCTCACCGCCGTCGCCCACGACGAGCTCGAGGCGGTCACCGAGGTCTGGCACCTCGCGGCCGTCTACGACCTCGCCGTCGGGACCGAGGTCGCCCGCCGCGTGAACGTGGACGGCACCGCCGCTGTGCTCGACTTCTGCCGCACCAGGCCCCGGCTCGAACGGCTTCAGTACGTCAGCACCTGCTACGTCAGCGGCTCCTACGACGGCGTGTTCGCCGAGGACGACCTCGAGCGGCGGCAACAGTTCCGCAACCACTACGAGGAGACCAAGTACGACGCCGAGCTGCTGGTGCGCAAGGCGATGGCAGACGGTCTGCCGGCGACCATCTACCGGCCCGGGATCGTCGTCGGCGACTCTGCCACCGGGGAGACCCAGAAGTACGACGGTCCCTACTTCGTCGCGTCCTTCCTGCGCCGCCAGCCACGGGGGACCGCCTTCGTCCCCCTGGTCGCGCCGCCTGACGAAGTCCGGTTCAGCCTGGTCCCCCGTGACTACGTGGTCGATGCCATGGACGCGCTCTCCGCGACCGATGTGTCGCTGGGCAAGACCTACGCGCTCACCGACCCGAACCCACCGACCGTGCGGGAGCTCGTCGAGACCTTCGCCCGGAAGCTGCACCGCCGGGTCGTGTGGGTGCCGCTGCCGCTGGGTCTCACCCACCTGCTCGTCGACCGGGTGCCGGGCATGGAGCGCCTGATGGGCCTTCCGGCCGAGGCCGTCGACTACCTGGCGTCGCCGACGACGTACGACACCACGAACGCCGTCACCGACCTGGCCGGGACCGGGGTGACCTGCCCGGACTTCGCGGACTATGCCGGGCGTCTGCTCGCGTTCATGGCAGAGCACCCGGAGTACGACTCCAAGGCGATGGCCTGATGTCCGAGGCCGGCCCGACGCGCATCGTCAACGTCAGCCTGACCGGACCGGAGCGCGACTACGACTGCGTCGTCGAGCTGTTCGGGCGACGGTTCCACGTGACCAGGATCGGCACCGCGGGCGACATCGCGCTCGCCGAGCGGCTGGTCAGGATCTGGGGGTCCAAGACCTCGGCCATCGCGGTGACCGGCATCCGCGAGGCGCAGGCCGCCGGGCTCTACGACGGCGAGCTGGCTGCGATCGAGCGGGTGAAGCGTGCGACCACCGAGATCCCGGTGACCGACGGGTCTGCCCTGCACGACGTGCTCCAGGAGTGGACGATCCGGCACGTCCAGACCGAGATGCCCGGGTACTTCACCAACGCGAGGACCCTGGTCCTCGGCGGGCGGAACCACGACCGGACGGTCCGGCTCCTACGCGAGCACACCGAGAACATCCAGTTCGCCGATCCGCTCCGGCACCTTCAGCTGCCTGCCGTCCCCGGGATCAACGCGGTCGGCGCTGCACTCGACGCCGCCGCCGCGGTGTCGCTGTGGCCGGTCCACCATCTGCCGGGCGCGGTCCGGGACGGCATCAGCGCGCCGGCCCACGCGCTCAGCCACGCGCTCGCGCGCAAGGCCGCGCGCGACTGTGACGTCGTCGTGGCGACCTACGACGAGCTCACCGGGTTCGGCCTGGAGGACCTCGCCGGCAAGACCCTGGTCACCTCGGCGATCTCCCAGGCACGGCTCGACGACCTGGCGGCTCGCGGGGTCGACCTCGTGCTCGACGCGACACCACAGCCGTTCGACGTCACCGTGACGACGGCCGTGCTCGAGGCGATGATGCTGGCCAGCGTGTCCGGACCGCTCACCAACGACGACCTGCTCGACCTGATCGTCTCGGCCGGGCTCGAGCCGCGCGTGCTCCGCCCCAACGGCGAGCGCCGCAAGAGCCGCTTCGCCTTCGTGATCCATCCGCTCTCCCGCAAGTTCTTCGCCCGGGTCGAGCCGCTGGGCACGATCAGCAAGGTGGCGCCACCGGTCGTGATGGACGTGGTGGAGAAGGCGCTCGCGTACGCACCGCCGTTCACCTACAGCCACGTCACCGGGATCACCTCTCCGACCGGCGCCGAGGCCGAGGGCTGGTTGATCACTGTCGGCGGGACGCCGAAGGAGCTGATGGCGCACAGCCCCGAGTTCACCTACGGTCGGCTGCTCGCTGCCGCCGAGATCGCCCGCAAGCTCGGCGCCCAGGTGATGGGTCTGGGCGCGTTCACCAAGGTCGTCGGCGACGCCGGGGTCACCGTCGCCAAGCGCGCACCGTTGCCGGTCACCACAGGCAACAGCTACAGCGCTTCGGCCGCCCTGTGGGCCGCGCACGAGGCGCTCGACCGGCTCGGCCTGGTCGAGCGGGACGAGCACGGCCAGATCAGGGGCCGCGCCATGGTCGTCGGGGCGACCGGAGCGATCGGCTCGGTCTGCGCCCGGCTGCTGGCCCTCGCCAGCGACGAGCTGTGGCTGGTGTCCCCGGAGTCGGCGAAGCTGCTCGCGCTCAAGCACGAGATCGAGCGTGAGCACCCTCGCGCACGGATCCGGATCGCGGCGACGCCGGACGACCACCTGCCCGACATGGACCTGGTCGTCACCGCCACCTCCGGCGCCGGCAAGCGGGTCCTGGACGTCATGGCGGTGAAGCCGGGCTGCGTGATCACCGACGTGGCGCGACCGCTCGACCTGTCGGCCGAGGACGTCGCGAGGCGTCCCGACGTCCTGGTGATCGAGTCCGGGGAGATCGAGCTCCCGGGCGAGGTGGCCATGAAGGACATCGGGCTGCCGCGGGGTGTCGTCTACGCCTGCCTCGCCGAGACGATCGTCCTCGCGCTCGAGGGCCGTTACGAGACGTTCACCGTCGGTCGTTCCATCGAGTGGGAGAAGGTCAAGGAGATCTACCGCCTCGGCCTGAAGCACGGGATGAGGCTCGCGGCGATGTCGGGGGTCAACGGCGTGTTCACCGACGACGACATCGACCGTGTGCGCGAGCTCGCACTGGAGCGCCGCGCCGCGGTGCCGGCGTAGCTCAGGCGTCGCCCGCGAGCAGGGTCGCGACCTCGCTGGTCGTCCACGCCGGTCTGGTGTCGGACGGGTCCGTCGTGGAGACCCAGCCGACCTCGCGGTCGAACTGCCGGACCACCCGCGCAGGAACACCTGCCACCACCGCATGGTCGGGGATCTCGCCGCGCACGACCGAACCTGCCCCCACGACGACGTGCCGCCCGATCTGCGACCCGGGCAGGATGATCGTGCCGTGGCCGATCCAGCTACCGGCACCGACGGTGACCGCCCGGTGTCCGCCGAGCTGCAGTCCGATCGGTGTCTCGGGATCCTGGTAGCCGTGGCTCGCGTCGGAGACGAAGACCTGGTTGCCGAACCAGACGTCGTCCCCGATCGTGATCGACGCGTGTGCGGTGAGCGTGCTGCCGGCCCCGATCACGCACCGGGCACCGATCACGATTCCGCGGTCCGGGATCTCGGTGTCGTCGGGCGCGTACCCGACCAGGAGGGTGCAGTCCCGTCCGACGAGAGTGTCCGCTCCGATGTGGATCGACGACGCGCCGTACATCGTCGCCATCGGGTAGGTGATGTAGCTGCCGGCACCGAAGCTCCCGAACGACTCGGCCAGATCGGTCCCGGGCTGGATGGCGCCCGCGCGCTGGACCCAGCGGCGACCGGCATGGACCAGCCGGTTCAGGACGCGTCGAGTGAGGGGCACGGCCGGAGGCTACCGCGGGTGCCGGGGGCCTGACATGGCCCGCTCAGGTGGTCTGCTGCTTCGGCCGTCAGGGTCCCGAGGTCGACCCCGAGGTCAACCCCGAGGTCGGGCTCGGGTCGGTCGAGGGCGACGGGCCGGTCGAGGGAGTCGGCGTCGGCACGCTCGACGCGGGTGCAGTCGAGGTCGGCGCCACCGGAGTGGGCTCCCCGGTCGCGGACTTCCCGGATCGCGTCGTGGTCGGTCCGGACGGTCGGGTGGACCCGGTGGTCGTTGCCGACGGACTGACCGTCGGCTCGGGCGCCTCTGCGGGAAGCGTCGCCATCAGCCGGGCAACCGCGTCGAGCACACGCCGCGCGTCGTCGTCGCGCAGCTCGCCGGACCCGCGCGCGCTGACCACGGCTGCCTTGAGCGCACGCAGACGCTGACGGGCATCGGCGAAGTGGTGGGACGCCAGCGCTGCGTCGACGCGAGCGAGCGCGACTCCCAGCGCGGGCACCTGTTCGCCAGCTGAGAGCGAGTGACCGCCCGCGCCGCACCCGGTGGTCAGGCACAGAACCGCCAGGATCACGGCCAGCCCGCGCCTCACCGGTGGTGCCCTTCGACGGCCTGGTGCAGGTCGGCCAGCGGTTGCTGCATCCGGCTCGGCACGCCCGCGGGCACCACTGCACCCGGATCGGCACCCGGATCGGCGCTCTGTGCCCGGTCCCACGGTGAGAGCACGACAGCGCCGACCGCGACGGCGACGAGCACCAGGATCACCGCCGCGGAGAGCCATCCGTGGCGCGACCGGCGTTCCGCGTCGAGCTGGACCGCTCCGGTCTGCTCCGGAGCGCCGGGAGCTGCTTGCTCGGTCAGGTCCAGGGGTCCGGTCTCCTCCAGCTCATCGTCGAACCGGAGTGGCGGAGCCCCGAAGGAAGGGTCCGCCAGCTCGGCGGCGATCTCGACCGCCGTGGGCCGGTTGCCCGGCTCCCGGTCGGTCATGCGTGCGATGAGCTCGCGCCACCTCGGATCGAGGCCGCGCGGGATGGTCGGCGGTGTGTGCAGCCGGGCAACGGCAGCCTCGATCGGCGTACCGGTGTACGCGCGCTCGGAGGTGAGCGCCTCGAGGAGTACCAGGCCGAGCGCGAAGACGTCTGCCGAAGGCCCCACGCCCTTTCCGGCAGCCTGCTCAGGTGCGAGGTACGGCGGCGAGCCGATCGCTTCTCCGGTCTGGGTGCGCTCCTGGGCGTCGTCGACCAGTCGCGCGATCCCGAAGTCTGCCAGGAGGACGCGGTCGTCCTCGCAGATCAGGACGTTGCTGGGCTTCACGTCCCGATGGACGACGCCCTGCGCGTGCGCATGGCCCAGGGCCGCCGCCAGCTGGGCGCCGACGACGGTCACCTGTTCGGCATCCAGGGGACCCTCGGCAATGCGTGTGGCGAGAGTCGGCCCGGGGGCGAGCTCCATCACCAGGTAGGGCCGGTCGTTCAGGATGCCGGCATCGAGCAGCGTGATCAGGCCGGGATGGTTCAGGGAGGCCAGCGTCCGGGCCTCCGCGATGAACCGGTCACGCAGCCCCGCGTCGCTCACCTCGCGCAGGAGCTTGACCGCAACGGGCCGCAGCAGCAGCTGGTCGGTGCCGCGGTAGACGTCGGCCATGCCGCCGCGCCCGAGCAGCTCGTCGAGTGCGTAGCGGCCGTCGAGCACCGTGGGCGCATCGACGGTCATGCCGCCCTCGCTGCAGTGGCGAAGAAGGGGGCGTCGACGAAGTGGTTCGAGACGCTCGCCGCGGTCATGACAGCCTCCTTCGTCGATGCAAGGGCGACACCCGCCAAGCGTGCTCTCAGTGCCCCGGAACGCACGGATGAAACGTGATTCGGGCCTGCCGGGACCAACGGTCCCGCTGTCGGGACCTCCGGGATCTGGGGGTGTCGGCCGGGCGGCCACGACGATGGACCGCCCGGGCGTCGACCAGCCGGCCGCCAGGGCCTCCTGACTCCCCTGGTGGACGCCGACGTTCCCATCTCGTAACCCGCTCCCTATGGCGGCCAGGCCGACACGTGCCTAGCGTCAGTTGCAGCGCTCCTCACCCAGAGGGCGATCGCACGATGGGAGACAGTCGTGTTCATTCAGGTCATCCAGGGTCCGTGCACCCGACAGGACGAGCTCCGCGCGCTGGCGCAGAGCTGGCGCACCGAGGTCGGATCGGAGGAGCCGGGCTGGCTCGGCGGCACCTTCGGCTTCACCGACGACGAGTTCATCGGGGTGGTGAGGTTCGACTCCCGCGAGGCAGCGATGGCGAACTCGAACCGTCCCGAGCAGACGGCCTGGGCCGAGAAGATGATGGCCCTGATGGACGGCCCGACGCAGTTCCACGACTGCGACGACGTCACCGTGTTCCTCGACGGCGGCTCCGACGACGCCGGGTTCGTGCAGGTCATCCGCGGCAACGTCGACGACCGCGACCGCGTCAAGGCACTGCTCTCCGACACCGACGAGCTCCGCCGGATGCGACCGGAGATCATCGGTGGCACCCTCGCCTTCGAGGACGACGGCACCTACACCCAGACGGTCGCCTTCACCGACGAGGCGAGCGCCCGATCGGGTGAGCAGTCCGAGCCCCCGCCGGAGATGAGGGAGGCGCTCGAGTCACTGATGCAGAACGCGACCTTCTTCGACCTGCGAGATCCCTGGTTCGAGTCGCCCAGCTAGTCGAGGCGGGCCCGGGGGTCGGTGCCGATTCGGGCTGCCCGTCGCGCTGCGGTAAGGTTCCCCCCGCGCCTGAGGTCCGTCCGAGGGCGCAACGGGCTGTGGCTCAGCTTGGTAGAGCACTTGACTGGGGGTCAAGGGGTCGCAGGTTCAAATCCTGTCAGCCCGACCGTGTGATGTCTCAAGACATCGGCGACACCCGGACCTGCGAGTGCAGGTCCGGGTGTTGTTCATTTCGGGGTCTCCGGGCGGGGCCTTTGGGTGCGCCGGTCGGCTGGTAGTCGCGGTTGGGGTCGAGGGTGAGCTCGCGGAGGAGTTCGCCGGTGGCGGCGTTGACGATCCTGATCTCGAGGTCCTGGATGAGCAGGATGACGTAGGTTCCGGCGTGGGTTCGCCCGATGCCGATGTGGTGCAGTCGGCTGTTGTGCCGCAGGGTGACCGAGCCGGCCTTGTCGATGCGGTCGTGCCGGATCCGGTCGTGGGTGTCGGGGTCGTGGCCGGCCCCGGCAGCGCCTTGGGCATCGAGTCGTAGAGCGTCGCCGGGGTGGCCCGGTGGGGCAGCGACCGGTGTGGTCGTCGGTGGTTGTACTCGTCGGCGAAGGTCGAGGAGTGCCTGCAGTTCGGCGATCGTGGTCGGCTGGACGGGTTGGGCGCGCAGCCACTTCTTCATCGTCTGCTGGAATCGCTCGGCCTTGCCGCAGGTGGTGGGGTGGTTGGGTCGGGAGTTCTTCTGGACGATGTTCCAGTCGCGGAGTTCGTTGCTCGAAGCCGTTGCGGCCGCCTTGGCGTCCGAAGCCGGCCAGGCGGACGGTGTAGACCATGCCGTTGTCGGTCAGCGTGGATGCGGGGATGCCGTGCTGGGCATGCGGTTTCGCGGAACGTGGCGCATCACGATCGGGGTGGTGACCCGGGCGTGTGCGGTGACGTGCAGGGCGTAGCGGGTGCAGTCGTCGAGCCAGCTGATGATCTCGACGTCCGCGCCGGGTCGGCCGTCGGGGCGGGTGAGTCGGTAGTGGGTGAAGTCGGATTGCCAGGTCTCGTTGGGCATCGAGGCCTGGAACCGGATGTAGGAGGACTTCGGTCGCTTCTTCGGCTCGGGGGTGACCAGCCCGGCCGCGGTGAGGTGACGGCTGATCGTCGAGCGTGGACACGCGGTGTCCGTGGTGGTGCTCGAGGTGCCAGGCGATGGTCTCCGGCCCGGCGTCGAGGCCCGGCGTCGGTCAGTTCCTTGCGGACCCGCACGATCAGGTCGACCACCTCGGCCGATAGGGCGGCCGGGGAGGTCTTGGGGCGCCGCGAGCGGGGCTCGAGCGCGGTCTCGCCCTCGGCTTCGTAGCGGGCCTTGAGCTTGTAGACCCAGGTGCGGTGGATGCCGTAGCGGGCGGCGACCTCGGCCGGGGTCTGGTGGTCGACGAACAGGGCGGTGATGACCAGGCGGGCTTTCGATGTGGGCGGCATGGCCGAGCATCGAGCCCGGAGCGGTTGTCGCCGATGACCTGCGACATGTGTCGCCTATGTCTTGAGACATGTGTCGCCGATGTCCTGAACCAGAACACTGTCAGCCCGACCGACGCGCTCTTCGCCCTGCACCATGCGGGTCGACTGGCGCGTACCCGGACCTCACCGTCGGGGACGGACTCTGACTGATTGACTGGGGCCCATGACTCACCCGATCGGCATCGACTTCGGTGGCAGCGGCATCAAGGCCGCGCCCGTCGACCTTGCGCTCGGCGACTTCGCCGCCGAGCGCAAGCGCATCGACACGCCGCAACCGTCGACGCCCGAGGCGGTGGCGGACGTGATGACCGAGCTGGTCAGCAAGTTCCCCGCCGCCACCGGTCCGGTCGGCGTGGCGATCCCGGGCGTCGTCCGCGCCGGGGTCGTGCACTCGGCAGCCAACATCGACAAGGGCTGGATCGACACCGATGCAGATGCCCTGCTGACCGAGCATCTCGGCCGCGACGTGCACGTCGTCAACGACGCCGACGCGGCAGGCGTGGCCGAGCTCCGGTACGGCGCGGCGAAGGGCCGTTCCGGGCTGGTCATCCTCACCACGCTCGGCACGGGCATCGGCTCGGCGATGCTGTACGACGGCGTGCTGGTCCCGAATTCCGAGCTGGGACATCTCGAGATCGACGGCCATGTAGCCGAGAAGCGCGCCGCGGCCAGCATCAAGACCAACGAGGGCCTCTCGTGGGAGGACTGGGCCAGTCGGCTCACCCGGTACTACCAGACCCTCGAGAAGCTCTTCTCCCCCGACCTGTTCGTCGTCGGGGGCGGCGTGAGCAAGGACGCCGACCACTTCCTGCACCTGATCGAGATCGACACCGAGCTGATCCCGGCGACGCTGCGCAACCGCGCGGGCATCATCGGCGCCGCCGTGATCACCACCGAGTAGGACTCAGCGCTTGCGCTTCTCCCGTGGGCGCACCTGCAGCACGATCGGCGTCCCGACGAATCCGAACTCCTCGCGCAGCCGGCGCTCGATGAACCGCTCGTAGCCGGCGTCGAGCTTGCCGGAGGTGAACAGGATGAACGTCGGCGGAGCGGTCTGCGCCTGCGTGCCGAACAGGATGCGCGGCTGCTTGCCACCGCGCACGGGGTGCGGGTGCTCGGCCACCAGCCGACCGAGGAACGCGTTGAGCATGCCGGTGGAGATCTCGCGTCTCCCAGCCCTCGAGAGCGGCGTCCAGGGCCGGCACGATCCGGTCGATGTGCCAGCCGGTGCGCGCGGTGATGTTGATCCGCGGAGCCCACTGCACCTGGACCAGCTCGCGCTCGTACTCCCGCTCGAGGTAGTAGCGACGCTCGTCGTCGACGAGGTCCCACTTGTTGAACGCGATCACCAGCGCGCGGCCCGACTCGCGGACGGTCTGGATGATCCGCATGTCCTGCTCGGAGATCGACTGGCTGCCGTCGATCACGAGGATCGCCACCTCGGCGCGCTCCATCGCGGTCGCGGTGCGCAGCGAGGCGTAGTACTCGTGGCCGGACGCGGTCTTGACGCGCTTGCGGATGCCGGCGGTGTCGATGAACCGCCAGGTGCGGCCGCCGAGCTCGACGAGCTCGTCGACCGGGTCCACGGTGGTCCCGGACACGTCGTCGACGACCACCCGCTCCTCGCCCGCGAGCTTGTTGAGCAGGGAGGACTTCCCGACGTTCGGCCGGCCGATGATCGCGATCCGGCGCGGCCCGCCGACCTCCTGCCGAACGACTCCTCGGGCGTGTCCGGGAGCGCGGCCAGGATCGCGTCGAGCATGTCGCCGGACCCGCGGCCGTGCAGCGCCGAGACCGGGAACGGCTCCCCCAGCCCGAGGTTCCAGAGCCCGTGGGCCTCGGCCTCTGTGCGCTCGTCGTCGACCTTGTTCGCCGCGAGGACGACCGGACGCCCGCTCTTGCGCAGGACCTTCACCACGGCCTCGTCGGCGTCGGTGATCCCGACCGTCGCGTCGACCACGAACAGCACCGCGTCGGCCAGCGAGACCGCCACCTCGGCCTGGGCGCGAGATGCGCTCCGCCATGCCCCGGGCATCGGGGTCCCACCCGCCGGTGTCGACGACGGTGAAGGCGCGACCGTTCCAGTTCGCGTCGTAGGAGACCCGGTCTCGGGTCACCCCCGGCACGTCCTCGACGACGGCCTCGCGTCGGCCGATGATCCGGTTGACCAGGGTCGACTTGCCCACGTTGGGGCGCCCGACGACGGCCAGGATCGGGACCCTTGCCGGGGTCCCGCCCGGTGTCGCTGGGGAGCCCTGGTCGGCGCCCTGCTCGGGCGTCTGCTCGGTCACAGGATTGTCCTCGTCCGTCCCGGGGATCGGACCCGGGAGAGTCATGCCGGTGGCCTGCTGGGCCTCGGCGAGCGTGGTCAGCATCACCTGGCGGATGCGCGTCGCTGAGGGCGTGGGTGACCGGCTGCCGACGCGGCCAGGGTGTGCGTTCGACAGCGATCGGCGGCCCGAAGGTCATCACCAGCCGGCTCTTCGGTGGCGGCAGCGAGTTGTTCGACCCACCGTGGATCCGGGTGCCGAGGAAGACCAGCGGCACCACCGAGGCGCCTGCGGCCATCGCCAGGTACGCCGCACCCGGCTTGACGAGGGCGACGTCGCCGGCTCCGCGGGTGCCTTCGGGGAAGACTCCGACGACACCGCCGTCGCGCAGCACCCGCAGGGCCGCCTTGACCGCAGCCGGGTCAGGTCCGGCGCGGTGCACGGGGATCTGACCGCTGGCCATCAGGAACGAGCCGAGCCTGCCGTCGTACATCTCGCGCTTGGTGAGCACGTGCACGGGGCGGGGCGACGACGATCGCCATCAGCGGACCGTCGAGGAAGCCGATGTGGTTCGCCACGATCACGAGGGGGCCCTCTGCGGGCACGTGCTCGGCTCCCCTCAGGGTCAGGTGCCATCGGCGCTTCAGGACGCGGGCTGCCCACCACCGGTTGTGGTGGAGCAGCGCCTGCCTGGGTGCGGCACGTCGGCCGAGCTGGGCAGCTCCTGGTGAGCGGCCGAAGGACGTCCCGGAGCCATGGTCACGAGGGTGTCCCACGCGCGCCGGCCGCGTCGCGCGCCCGCTCGACGATCGCGACGACCCGGTCGACGACCTCGTCGAGCTCCCACGGCGTGGTGTCGAGGTGCACGGCCCCCTCGGGAACGACCAGCGGCGCGGACGTGCGTGACGAGTCGATCGCGTCACGCCGCAGCAGGTCGGCCTCGGTCTGCGGCGACGGAGACGCTGCCGTTCTCCGCGGTCCGACGCGCGGCCCGAGCCGCCGGGTCAGCGGTCAGGTACAGCTTGACGTCGGCATCGGGCCAGACGACCGAGCCGATGTCGCGGCCCTCGACGACGATCCCGCCCTCACCCAGCGCCTCGGCGATGATCGCGCGCTGCAGCTCGAGCAGCCGGCGTCGGACCGCCGGCACCGTCGACACCGGGCTCACTGCAGCGGTCGTCTCCGCCGACCGGATCGCCACGGCGACGTCCTCCCCGTCGACCGTGATCGTCGGGGCCAGCGGGTCGGTGCCGGACACGATGCGGGGCTGGTCGGCGTGAGCAGCGACCGCCTCGGGGTCATGGACGTCGACGCCGTGCCGCAGCATCCACACCGTCATCGCCCGGAACTGGGCCCCGGTGTCGAGGTAGCGCAGGCCCAGACGGTCGGCGACGCCCCGCGAGGTGCTCGACTTCCCCGATCCCGAGGGTCCGTCCATCGCCACGACCACCCCGGCCTGAGGTGTTGCGCCCACTGCTGCTTACCGCCCTGTCATGCCCGTCGACCTGCTCGTCCCGCCCGCCAGGGCGCCGGAGACAGCCTACCGGTGGGCGGTCCAGTTCCTCGCCTCGAGCGCCTCGCGCAGCCGCTCCGCCTCGCTCACCTCGACGACCAGCTCGACCAGTCCCGCCGGGCGACCGGGATCGTGGTCGATGCGCAGGTCCTCCACGTTGACCCCGATCTGGCCGATGTCGGAGAACAGCCGGGCGAGCTCGCCCGGGTGGTCGGGGACCAGCACGTAGACCTCGCCGGTGGCGAGGCTCGGACCGCCGTGCTTGCCCGGGATCGCCTGGGTGCCGGCGACGCCGCGGTTGAGGATCTCGACCAGGCCGTCGGACGACGACTCGTCCACGGCCTTGATCAGCTCGTCGAGCTGCCGGCGTACGTCGCGCAGCAGGTCACCGACCGTGACCCGGTTCGCCCGGATGATCTGGCCGTAGAGCTCGGGATCGCCGGCGGCCACCCGGGTCACGTCCCGGACCCCCTGGCCGGACAGCGAGAGGTGCTCGGGGACGGCGTCGGTCAGCTGCGCCGCTGCCAGGACCGCAAGCAGGTGCGGCAGGTGCGAGGTCCGGGCCACCGCGAGGTCGTGCTCGACGGGCGAGAGCCGCACGGCAGTGGCGCCGCAGAGCTCGACGAGCGCGTCGATGAGGGCGACGGCCGCAGGGTCCGCGTGCACGTGCGGGGTGACGGCCCACGGGCGACCGTCGAACAGCGCCGCGCTCGCCGCGAGCGGGCCGGACCGCTCGCTGCCCGCCATCGGGTGGCTGCCGACGTAGCGGGCCAGCAGCGCCCTCGTCGACCTGGTCGCTGACCTGGTCGAGCGGCAGCGCCTTCACGCTGCCGATGTCGGTGACCACGGCGCCGCTCTCCAGCGCGTCGAGGACGACCTCGGCGATGTGCAGCGGCGGGACGGCCACCACGACCAGCTGCGCGACCCCGTCGGCTGGTCGCTGCACGCCGGCACCGAGGCTGATCGCGGTGCGCACGTGTTCGGGGTTGGCGTCGCTGAGCCACACCGGGATCGCGGCGGCGCGCAGGGCCAGCCCGATCGACGTGCCGAGGAGGCCGGTCCCGATCACGTGGACCGGCCCGACCAGCCCACTACTCATCGGGCATCGACCGGACCTTGGTCAGGTCGGACCGCAGCGACGCGGCGCCGTGCAGGTACACATGGGTGACCTCCGCGCGGGGCAGGTCGGTCTCGACGTGGGCCATCATCCGCACGACGCGCGGCATCGAGCCCTCGATCTCGAGCTCCCGGGCGCACAGCAGGGGCACCTCACCGAAGCCGAGCTGACGGGCGGCGTACGCCGGGAACTCCGCGACCAGGTCGGAGGTGGCGGTGAAGATCACCGAGATGAAGTCGTCGACGTCGAGCTTGTTGGCCGCCATCACCTCGGTGACCATCTCGGCGACCCGCTCGAGCATCTCCTCACGGGTGTCGGTGACCAGCTGGGTGGCTCCACGGACGGCGCGTACGGACACGCAGCGACCCTACGCGAAGTGAGCGAGACCGATCCGAGCTTGCTCGTGCCTTGGTCGATCAAACACAGCGTCGAGCGAGCGGGCGTTGAGGCACGGAGTGCGCGGAGCGCCGATCACAAGCCGGCGGTGTCGAGCAGGGACCCGACCTCGTCAGCGCTGAGCTCGCGCACGGAGCCCGGCTTCAGGGAGCCGATCCGGACCGGGCCGATCGCGGTCCGCGTCAGCCGCAGCACCGGGTGGCCGACCTCGGTCGAGCAGCCGGCGGACGATCCGGTTGCGGCCCTCGTGGATCACCAGCTCGACGATGCCTCGGTCGGCCGTGCTCGAAACCACCCGCGCCCGCCGCACCTCGACCGGGCCGTCGTCGAGCGTGACGCCGGCGAGCAGGGTGCGCACCGTGCCCTTGTCGGCGCGGCCCTCGACCTCGGCGACGTAGGTCTTCTCCACCTCGTACGACGGGTGCGCGAGCCGTTGCGCGAAGTCGCCGTCGTTGGTCAGCAGGATCAGGCCGTCGGTGTCGGTGTCGAGGCGGCCGACGTGGAAGAGCCGCTCCGGGCGGTCGGCGACGAAGTCGGTCAGCGTGCGCCGTCCCTCCGGGTCGGACATCGTCGACACCACGCCGCGCGGCTTGTTCAGGACCAGGTACACGTGCGTGCTCACCGGAGGCAGCCGCTTGCCGGACACCCGGATCACCGCAGTAGCAGGGTCGACCTTCGTGCCGAGGCGGGTGACGACCTCTCCGTCGACCTCGACCTCTCCGGCGAGCATCAGCTCCTCACACTTGCGCCGGCTGGCGACGCCGGACTTGGCGAGCAGCTTCTGCAGCCGGACCAGGCCCTGGTCGTCAGTCTCCATCAGCCTCGACGTGCTCAGGTGAGGACATCCCGGCGACCGCCTCCTCGAGGTCGGCGTCGTCCATGTCGGGCAGGAACGGTGCGAGCTCGGGCAGCTGGTCGAGGGAGGTGATCCCGATCCGCTCCAGGAAGTAGCCGGTCGTGCGGTAGAGGTGGGCCCCGGTCTCGCCGTCGATGCCCGCCTCCTCGACGAGGCCACGGTTGAGCAGCGTGCGCATCACGCCGTCGACGTTGACCCCGCGGATCGCCGAGACCCGGCTGCGGCTGACCGGCTGCTTGTAGGCCACGACGGCCAGGGTCTCGAGCGCAGCCTGGGTCAGCCGGGCCTGCTGGCCGTCGAGGACGAAACTGCTCGACGACCGGGGCGAACTCCTCGCGGGTGTAGTAGCGCCAGCCGCCGGCCACGTTGCGCAGCTCGAACCCGCGGCCGGCCTCGTCGTACTCGGCAGCGAGCGCGGCCAGCGCAGCGGTGACCTCGCTGACGGGGTACCCGACGGCGGTGGCCAGGGTGACGTCGTCGAGGGGCTGGTCGGCGACCATCAGGACCGCCTCGAGGGCGGGGCGCAGGTCGGCGAGCGGGATGGCCAGGGTCTCCCTCGACCCTCGGGCGGCCCGTCGGCCGTCGACCGGGTCGGGGACTTCGACGCCCTCGACGTCCGTCGTGGTCTCGCTCATGGCTGGTCGCTCCCTGCTTCGTCGTCCTCGTGGCTCGGCGGAGCCGTCGGCAGCGGGGTGCCGTCGAACTCGTCCTCGATCTCGATGTCGTCGTCCTCGCCGCCGGTCCAGCGGACGGTCAGCTCACCGAGCGGGCTGACCTGGTCGAAGGCGACCACGCCCTCACGGAACAACTCGAGGAGGGCCAGGAACCGCGCGACCCGGGTCATGATGTCCGGCGCATCACGCGGCGAGCTTTCGGAACGTCAGGGTGCCTGGACCCGCAGCCGCTCGACCACCACGTGCGCCTGCTCGCGCACGCTGACCGTCGGCGCATGGATGTGTGCGAGCGACAGGCACCGGCTCGGGCTTCGGCTCCAGCGCCTTCGCCGCCAGGCCGGCGAACTCGTCGAGCCCCAGCCCGATCAGGACGTCGGGCAGCAGGTTCGCGAACCGCTCGTCGAGGCCCACGGCGCGCGGGAACCGGAGCGCCTCGCCCGCCATCCTGGTCTCGAGCACGGCCGCCACGTGCTTGAACGCCTGGTACTGCAGCAGCCGCGCGAACAGCAGGTCGCGGGCCTCGAGCAGGGCCAGGTCGTCCTCGTCCTCGACGTCGCCCGACGGGCAGCAGTCGGGCGGCCTTGAGGTCGAGCAGGGTCGAGGCGACCAGCAGGAACGAGGTCGTCTGCTCGAGGTCCCAGACCTCAGAACCCGGTGATGGCCTGTCGAAATCTGATGTGGGCGATGAACTCGTCGGTGACCTGGGACAGCGCCACCTCGGTGACGTCCATCTTGTGCTTGCCGATCAGGCTCAGCAGCAGGTCGAAGGGACCCTCGAAGTTGTCGAGGCGGACCTCGAAGCCGGCGGTGGAGCCGGCCTCCGACGAGCCCAGCTCGCTGGTGGCGGTGGTCATCGGATCAGTCGAGCAGCCGGCGCACGAGGCTCGCTGTCGTCACCGTGCTTCTCGAGATCGGCCAGCACGATCGCGAGCGCCTCGCGCACGAGCCGGCCGCGGTCGACCGCCAGCCCGTGGTCGCGACGCAGCATCAGCCGGGCGTGCTCGATCTCGACGAGCTCGTCGGCGGTCACGTAGACGGTCATCTTCTCGTCGTGCCGGACCCGGCCGCTCGTACGCCGGCTCGGCCCCCGGGCTCTGCCGGCTCGGGCACTGCGGCCACCGGCCGCGTGCGGGTCGGACGCTGGGTGACCTTCGGCTCGTCGTGGTCGGCTGCCTCGTCGGCGTCGGCGGTCGGCCGGAACAGGTCGTCGGCCGTTCGGCAGGCTCACTCGTCGCGCCAACGAGCCAGCACCTCCTTGGCCAGCTGCCGGTAGGACTCTGCGCCGGTCGAGGTCGTGGCGTAGCTGGTGATCGGCTCGCCGGCGACCGTCGAGTCGGAGAACTTCACGGTCCGGCGGATCACGGTGTGGAACACCGTGTCGCCCCAGGCCTCGACCAGCCGCTCCATGACCTCGCGGCCGTGGAGCGTGCGGCCGTCGTACATGGTGCCCAGCACGCCGTCGATCTCGAGCGCGGGATTCAGCCGCTCGCGGACCTTGTCGATCGTGGTCTTCAGCAGCGCCACGCCGCGCAGCGCGAAGTACTCGCACTCCAGCGGCACGATGCACGCTGTCGGAGGCGGTCAGCGCGTTGACCGTGAGCAGGCCGAGCGAGGGCTGGCAGTCGATCAGGATCACGTCGTACTTCTCGAGCGCGGGGGCCAGCACACGGTGACAGGGTCTGCTCGCGGGCGACCTCGTGGACCAGCTGCACCTCGGCGGCGGAGAGGTCGATGTTGGAGGGCAGCAGGTCCATGCCGGGCACGCCGGTGGGCACCACGACCTCGTCGAGGGTCACGTCGCGCTGCATGAGCAGGTTGTAGATGCTGAGCTCCATCTGGTGCGGGTTCAGCCCGAGGCCGACCGACAGCGAGCCTTGCGGGTCGAAGTCGACCAGGAGCACCTTGCGGCCGTACTCGGCCAGGGACGCCCCCAGGTTGATCGTCGTGGTGGTCTTGCCGACGCCGCCCTTCTGGTTGCACATCGAGATGACCCGGGCGTGGCCGTGGGTGGTCAACGGGGCCGGCTCGGGCAGGTCGGGCATCGGTCGCCCGGTCGGCCCGAGGACGACCTCGGTCTCCTCGGCGGTGCTCACGGTGTCGTTCTCCTCCTGGCGGACGGTCTGCTGGGTCTCCTGATCCAGTGTGACCTCCGGGGCGGCCGAATTCCGGGAGGCGGGGTGCGCGACGACGGTCGCGTCGCCGGCGATGGTCGTCGCCGGATTGACGACCAGGGGCGGGATCTCGGATGCGCTGGTACCTGCTCCGAAGGCCTCGGGACCGCTCATGGCCTTGCTCCCCTGTCGTCTGCGTCGTGTCGTGTGGGCGATGCCTCCACGCTGTCGGCAGGTGTCGGTGCGGTCCCGTGGTGCGGGCGGCCGTGGTGCGGGGGCTCGTTGCGGGGGCTTTGTCGACTTGCCGTCATGTCGTGCAGTGGGCGCGACTCTATGCCCGCCGCGATGCCGTCACAAGCCGAGTCGGCACAACAGTGGATCCCCGGTGAAATCTGGGGAAACCGTGTGCACGGCGTCGCGCTCAGCCTCACAGGCCACGGCGGCCCTGTGCAAAAACCTGTGCGTTGCGAGGCCTCGGAGAGGGTCATGCCAGCGCCCGCGGGTGCGCCGCGGCGTAGACCTCGCGGAGGGTGTCGACGGTGACCAGGGTGTACACCTGCGTGGTGGTCACCGACGCGTGCCCGAGCAGCTCCTGGACCACCCGGACGTCGGCGCCGCCCTCGAGCAGGTGGGTCGCGAACGAGTGCCGCATCGTGTGCGGCGAGACCTCCGCGGTGACGCCGGCACGCTCGGCGGACCGCACGATCACCGTCCAGGCGCTCTGTCGCGACAGCCGGCCACCGCGCGCATTGAGGAACATCGCTCCCGCACGTTCGGTTGCCGCGCCCTTGCCGGTCGCCGCTGCCGCCGAGACCAGCTCGGGGCGGGCGCGCACCAGGTACGCCGAGAGGGCGTCGCGGGCGAAGCTGCCCAGCGGCACCACGCGCTCCTTGCCGCCCTTTCCGCGCAGGAGCACCGAGCCGCCGCTCCCGTCGGCGGCGCCGAGATCCAGGTCGTCGACGTCGAGGCCGACTGCCTCGGAGATCCGGGCGCCGGTGCCGTAGAGCAGCTCCAGCAGCGACCGGTCGCGCAGGGCCAGGACGGTGCCCGGCGAGCCCGCAGCCTCGAGGATCGCCTCGACATCGGCGAGCGGCAGCGCCTTGGGCAGTCGCTTCGCCGGCGCCGGAGGACGTACGCCGGCCGACGGGTCGTGCGACGCGAGCCCGTCCTTGACCGCGAACTTGTGGAAGCCGCGCACGGCCACCACGGTCCGCCCCGCAGAGGTCGCGCTCAGCGGCGGGTGGTCGGCGTCCCCCTCGCGCAGCGTGCATCAGGAACCCGAGCACGGTCTGCTCGGTCATCGCGTCGAGGTCGCGGATCCCCTGAGCGTCCAGGTGCTCGACGTACCGCCGCAGGTCGCGTCGGTAGGACTTCAGGGTGTTCTCCGCCAGCCCGCGCTCGACCCCGAGGTGGTCGAGGTAGGTCCGGACCGCCCGCACCAGCGCGCTCGGGCCCGCGTGCGTGGACTGGGTCAGGAGCCCGCTCCTGTGCTGAGTGCCTCGTCGAGCGTCGTCGCCGTCATGTCGTGCGCCTCACCGACAGGTGCGTTGGTCAGCGCGCCCGCGTGGGTGTTCAGGCCGAGGGCGAGCGAGTGGTCGGCGCGGCAGGCCCGCTCCCAGCCCTTGTCGGCCAGCGCCATCGGCGTAGGGCAGGGTCGCGTTGGTGAGGGCATAGGTCGAGGTGTTCGGGACCGCGCCCGGCATGTTCGCCACGCAGTAGAAGGTGGAGTCGTGGACCTGGTAGGTCGGGTCGGCGTGCGTGGTCGGGTGGGTGTCCTCGAAGCAGCCGCCCTGGTCCACCGCGATGTCGACCAGGACCGAGCCCGGCTTCATCTCCGCGACCAGGTCGTTGGTGACCAGCTTCGGCGCCTTCGCGCCCGGGATCAGCACCGCACCGATGACCATGTCGGCCTCGAGGACCTGCTGCCGGATCGCGAGCTTGGAGGACGCCAGCCCGTGCACCCGGTTGTTGTAGCGCCAGAACGACATCCGCAACTTGTCCAGGTCGGTGTCGAGCAGGGTCACGTCGGCTCCCATGCCGAGGGCGATGTTCGCGGCGTTCTGGCCCGAGACGCCCGCTCCGATGATGACCACCTTGGCGTTGGCCACGCCCCCGACGCCGCCCATCAGCACGCCACGGCCGCCCTGGGCCTTGAGCAGGGAGTGTGCACCCACCTGCGGCGCCAGGCAGCCGGCGACCTCCGACATCGGGTAGAGCAGAGGAAGCCCGCCCGAGGGCAGCTGCACGGTCTCGTAGGCGATCGCGGTGACCTTGCGAGAGACCAGCTCCTCGGTCAGCGGCCGGTCGGCGGCCAGGTGGAGGTAGGTGAACAGCACCAGGCCTTCACGGAGCCGGTGGTACTCCTCGGAGACCGGCTCCTTGACCTTGAGCACCATCTCGGCATTGCCCCAGACCTCGTCGGCCGAGTCGAGCAGCTTCGCGCCCGCTCCCTCGTACTCCTGGTCGGGGATCGACGAACCGACCCCGGCGGCACGCTCCACGAACACCTCGTGACCGTGCTCGACCAGCTCGTGCACACCGACCGGGGTGATCGCCACCCGGTACTCGTGGTTCTTGACTTCCTTCGGTACGCCGACCCTCACCGCGGTCCTCCCTGGCCAGACACCGGCACGCCGTCGTACCGGTCCCGGGGAGTCTATTCCCGCAGCCGGTCCCGGGTCCTCAGCGCCTCGTAGGCGAGCACCGCGACGGCGAGCGGGGCGTCGGCGACCGCACCGGAGAGGACGGCTTCGACCAGGTCGTCGAGCGGGACCCTGTCGACGGCGAGCTCAGCCTCCTCGTGGTGCAGGTCGAAGTCCCGGGCGGCCTCCTCGAGGCCGCGGGCGAGGAAGATCGCGTGCGTCTCGGCCGTGATGCCGGGCGAGGCGTAGACGGTCATCAGGTGCGTCCACTCGCGGGCCACCAGACCGACCTCCTCGTGGAGCTCGCGCTGGGCCGCGACCAGCGGGTCCTCGCCCTCCTGGTCCAGCTTTCCGGCAGGCAGCTCCACCAGGCGCATCGACACCGGATGCCGGTACTGGTGGATCACCACGACGCGGTCCCGGTCGTCGACGGCCAGCACGACCACGGCGCCCGGGTCCTCGAGCACGAGCCGGCGAAACGTGTCGTCCGCGTGCCCGGGCCGGTGGACGGTGTCGGTGCGCAGCGCGACGACCCAGTCGTCCTGGTGCAGGTACGCCGAGTCGACGACGGGCCAGCTCAGCGGGACGTCCTGCAGCGGCAAGCGTTCGGCGCCCGGTGGTTGAGCCTGTCGAAACTCACTCATCGTCGGGGGACAGCCGCCGCAGCCCGGTCTCGTCGATCGGGATCCGCAGCTCGCGCTGGCGGGCGAGGGCGGCGCCGACCAGGCCGGCGAAGAGCGGGTGCGGCCGCGTCGGACGTGACCGCAGCTCGGGGTGGGCCTGGGTGGCGACGTAGAACGGGTGCACCTCGACGGGCAGCTCGGCGTACTCGACCAGGTTGTTGTCCGGGGAGGTCCCCGAGAAGACCAGGCCGGCCGACTCCAGCTGCTCGCGGTAGCCGTTGTTGACCTCGTAGCGGTGCCGGTGACGCTCCTCGACCCGATCGGTGCCGTAGGCGGCACGCACGACCGACCCCTCCTTGAGGAGGGCGGGGTACATGCCCAGGCGCATGGTGCCGCCGAGATCGCCGGCGCCCTCGACGTACTGGTGCTGCTCGGCCATCGTCGCGATCACCGGCTCTGGGCAGTCGGGGTCGAACTCGGTCGACGCCGCCTTCTCGAGTCCCGCGACCGAGCGGGCGTACTCGATCACCATGCACTGCAGGCCCAGGCACAGGCCCAGCGTCGGAATGCCGTGGGTGCGCGCATAGGTCAGGGCGCCGAGCTTGCCCTCGATGCCCCGGATGCCGAACCCGCCCGGGACGCAGATCGCGTCGACGTCGGCGAGGAGCCGGGCAGCGCCCTCGGGGGTCTGGCACTCGTCCGACGCGATCCACTCGACCTTGACCCGGGCGCGGTGCGCGAACCCGCCGGCGCGCAGCGCCTCGACCACCGAGAGATAGGCGTCGGGCAGGTCGATGTACTTGCCCACGAGCGCGACGGTGACCTCCTCGTCGGGGTGGTGGACCCGCTGCAGCAGGTCGTCCCACAGCGTCCAGTCGACGTCGTGGAACGGCAGGTTCAGGCGGCGCACGACGTAGGCGTCGAGACCCTCGCGGTGCAGGACCTTCGGGATGTCGTAGATCGACGGGGCGTCCGCGGCGGTGACGACGGCCTCCTCGTCGACGTCGCACATCAGCGAGATCTTCCGCTTCACCGACGACGGGATCTCCCGGTCCGCGCGGCACACGATCGCGTCCGGCTGGATGCCGATCGAGCGGAGCGCCGCCACGGAGTGCTGGGTGGGTTTGGTCTTGAGCTCGCCGGACGGTCCGATCCACGGGACCAGCGACACGTGCAGGAAGAAGCAGTTGTCGCGCCCGAGGTCGTGGCGGACCTGTCGCGCGGCCTCCAGGAACGGAAGCGACTCGATGTCACCGACGGTGCCACCGACCTCGGTGATCACCACGTCGACGTCGGGCCCGCCCATTGCCCGGATGCGGTCCTTGATCTCGTTGGTGATGTGCGGGATCACCTGGACGGTGTCACCGAGGTAGTCGCCACGCCGCTCCTTGGCGATGACCGTGGAGTACACCTGGCCGGTGGTGACGTTCGCGATCTGGTTGAGGTCGGTGTCCAGGAAACGCTCGTAGTGGCCGATGTCCAGGTCGGTCTCGGCGCCGTCGTTGGTGACGAACACCTCGCCGTGCTGGAAGGGGTTCATCGTGCCCGGGTCGACGTTGAGGTAGGGGTCGAGCTTCTGCATCGTGACCCGCAGGCCGCGCGACTTCAGCAGGCTTCCGAGGCTGGAGGCGGTGAGTCCCTTGCCGAGCGACGAGGCGACCCCGCCGGTGACGAACACGTGCTTGGTCGGCTGGCTTGTTACCAAGGGAGCTCCCGTGGGTCTGGTTCGCGTGAGTGCGGATCGGCTGACGAGGCTCTCGTTCAGGACATCTCCACGGGATTCGATCCTATCAACAACCAGACCCCGTCGACGCAGGACTCACCCGATGTTCACCAGATCCCGTCTGCTGCCGGTCACGGCACCCGCGGGACGACGCCGTCCGTCGCGCGCACCGCCCCGTAGTGGCCGACGGTCCCCCGTGCCCTGGTGGCCAGCGCAAGGATCCCCGCGACCTGACCCATCGAGGTCTCGGCACTGTCGACCGTCGACACGACCGTGCTCGCCCCGCTGTCGTCGCGCAGGGCGCCGATGACTCCCCGGCTCCCGGCCGCACCGGACGAGCCGACGACGACGGTCTGCAGCGCGTGGCCGAACGCATCCAGGATCGCCACCGGGACTGCGTTCTCGGCGGCGGCCGCGTCGCTGGCCGCCTCGGGACCGGCGACCACCAGCGCGAGGCCGGCACGTGCGGTCACCGGCCGCGTGACGGTGACCAGGTCAGCGGTCTCCAGGCCGGAGACGATGCTGATCGCCGTGGGGTCGTACGCCCCGAGAACCGGGCGACCGGTGGCACCGGTGCCCAGGGCACGGGCGAGCAGCGCGCCGAAACGCTGGTACCCGCCCGCATCCGCGGGCACGCTGACGCCGTTCTGGGTGACCATCTGGCTGGTGAGGGCCTCGACGAGCTGGCGGCTGGACGAGCGCGCCATCGTCGCGGCCAGGTCGACCTGGGCGGTCAGCCGGCCCTGGGCGGCCAGGACGTCGGCGCGGAGGCGGTCGACCACGGCAGGATCGGCGCCCGGCAGCGTCACCACCGCGACGGCCCGTCCGGCGAGTACACCGTGCAGCAGGCTCGGCGCGGTGGCGCTCGCGTAGCCCTCGGCGAACTTCACCCCGGACTCGAGGGCATCGATCCGTGTCTGCCGACGCGCTGACTCCGCCTTCTGGGCGGCCAGCTGCCGGTCACGGTCGCTGTTGCTGCGCTGCAACGGTCCCGCGCCCACCGCCACTCCGACAGCGAGCGCGAGGGCGAGCACCGCGACACGCACCAGCCACGGCCTCATGCGTCGCCTCCCAGCGGCGCCGGGAGCCGGTGTGTCAGGTCGTGCCACCAGTCGTTGCCGATCGGCGTCGCCGCGATCGTCACACCCAGCACGACGAGCGCAGCCAGGAGTACCAGCAGCACCTGCCACGTCCGGACCCGACCGGTGTACAACAGCGGGACCGATGCGGCGTCCACCACCGTGGTGCCCAGGCGGAGCCGGGTGAGCACGGAGCTCGCCTGGTCGCTGCGGTCGCGATCGATGAACTGCTCGAGCGTCGCCGGGTCGCCGACCGGCACCACGACTCGTGCTCCGCCGAGGTGGGCGAGCAGCAGCGCCACGTCGGTGCTGGCCACGCTCGTCGAGCCGACCCGGTGGGCAGGCAGGTTCAGCTTGTCGACCTGCCGGCGGACGGCCTCGTCGGCACCGTGCAGGACCACCTCGCGGGCCCGACCGAGCACCTTGGCGCTCGGGGCCGCGGCGTCTCCCACGACGAGGACGTCGATCCGCCGGCGTCGACGGACCAGCAGCTCGGCACCCGAGTCGACGCCGACGAGCACGGGCTTCTGCTCGCGCAGGAAGCCCGCCAGCCGGCGCACGTCGGCGGACGTGGCGTGCGGACCGACCACGACCACGGTCCTGCCGGCGAGGTCGGTGCGCAGCTCGGGCAGGCCGGTGCCGTGCAGGAGGACGCCTTCCTCGCGACGGAGGAACTCGCTGGCGGTGTGGGCGAAGGTGTCGAGCTGACTCGCCAGGCCGGTGCGCGCCAGGTCCATCCGCGCCCGGACGTCCTCGGCGGTGACCCGGCGGGCCTCGAGCGACCGCCGCAGACCCGTCGTACAACGTGCCCCCGTCGAGGCGGAGCACGGTGCCGTCCTTGAGGTCGCGGACACGCTCGCGGTCGCCCTCGAGCAGCACGATGCCGGCGTCGGCGAGCGCTGCGGGCCCGAGGTTGGCGAACCGTCCGGACACGAACTCGGTCGCGTTGAGCACGGCGAACGGCTTGCGCACCACCAGGGCCCGCGCCGAGGCCGCGTCGAGGTCGCGCCGGTCGATGACGACCAGGTCGCCCTCCTCGACACGCTCGACCAGGGCGCGGAAGTCCCGGTGCGTGCGCACGGTCGCGGTGCCGGCCGGCTGCTCGTCAGCGGACCGGCCACGGGGCGTCAGCCGCATCGTGCGACCTCGTCCCCCGCGAGAGCGGTGCGTGGTCCGAGAGCTGGGGTCAGGGCATCGTGTCGAGGCAGGTACATGGCCCCGAGATCGTTGCACGTTGCGGACAGATCGCCCGGAATGCCCGGTCGCTCGGCGTTGCCGGTCACCCGCCGGCGCGTGCCGCCGCAGCGACGTCGAGCAGCTCTTGTGCATGCGCCATCGCGGTCTCGGACTCCTCGAGCCCGGCGAGCATCCGGGACAGCTCGCGCACCCGGCCCTCGTCGTCGAGGATCTCCAGCCCGGAGGTGGTCACGGTGCCGTCACTGGACTTGCGCGACCACGACGTGGCGGTCGGCGAAGGCCGCCACCTGGGGCAGGTGGGTGACCACGAGCACCTGGGCCGATCCGCGCGAGCGCCGCAAGGCGACGGCCGATCTCCACGGCGGCCTTGCCGCCCACCCCGGCGTCGACCTCGTCGAAGACGAAGGTGGGCACCGGGCTGGTGCCGGCGAGCACGACCTCGATCGCGAGCATCACCCGGGACAGCTCGCCGCCGGACGCGCCCTTGTGCAGCGGTCGCGGCTCCGATCCGGTGTTCGCCGCCAGCAGGATCTCGACCTGGTCGATGCCCGACCGCGGTGAACCGCCAGGTCTCCCCGTCGAGCTCGAGGCCGTCGGGGTCCGGGGTGCGACTGACCCGGATCTCGACGCGCGCGTGCGGCATCGCGAGGGCGGTGAGCTCGGTGGCGACGGCCGCCGCGAGCTCCGTCGCTGCCTGCTGTCGAGCCTTCGACAGCCGCGCGGCCAGCTCCGCGAGGTCGGCACGCAGCCGGGCGCGGTGCTCGCGCAGATCGGCCGCACGCTCCTCGGAGTTGTCGAGGTCGAGCAGCCGCTCCGCGGAGGACCGCGGCCCAGGCCAGGACCTCGTCGACGGTCTCGCCGTACTTGCGGGTCAGGGCGGTCAGAGCAGCGCGCCGCTCGGACACCGCAGCGAGCCGGGCAGGGTCGGTCTCGAGCCCGGTGGCGTACGACGCGACGTCGGCGGCCACGTCGGAGAGCAGGTAGCTGATCTCGGCGATCCGGTCGCAGAGACGACCGGCCTCCTCGTCGTGGTCGCGGACGGAGTCGAGCGCCCGCCGCGCTGCCGCCACGGTGCCGAGGGCGTCGGGCGCGTCGGCGTCCGACGAGAGCGCCTCGCGGGCGACCTCGGCGGCCGCACGGAGCGTGTCGGCGAAGCCGAGCCGAGCCTCCTCGTGCGCCAGGGCGAGATCCTCGCCGCTCTACCGGCTGCGACGGCCTCGATCTCGGCCAGGCCGAGCCGGAGCACGTCGGCCTCGCGGGCGCGCTCCCGGGCCGCGCCCACGACCTCGGCGAGCTCGGCCTCGACCTGCTTGAGCAGCGTGTGCAGCCTGCGCGTAGCCGCTGCTTGAGCGTCGGCCACTGTCGCGCCGGCGAATCCGTCCACGGCGTCGCGCTGCGCCTCGGCGCTGCAGCAGCCGGTGCTGGTCGGACTGTCCGTGCACGGCGACCAGGCAGGTCGGCGATCGCCTGCAGCGCGGACACCGGCACCGACGCTCCCCCCAGGAAGGCCCGGGATCGGCCCTCGGCGGAGACCTGGCGGGCGAGGACCAGGCTGCCGTCGTCGACCTCGCCGCCGAACTCGTCGGCCTGACGGCGACCGGCCCGCGTCGTCGGCCACGACGATGCCTTCGACGCGGGCGCTCTTGGCCCCGCTGCGCACCGCACCGGCGTCTGCGCGGGCGCCGAGCAGCAGGCCGAGCGCGGTGACCAGCATGGTCTTGCCGGCGCCGGTCTCGCCGGTGACGACGTTCAGGCCGGGGCCGAGCTCGAGCACCGACTCGTCGATGACGCCGAGCGAGGCTGATCCGGATCTCCTCGATCACGACGGCTCCGCCTTGTCGGAGTGGGTGGCCTGCGCGTGGTTGCGGCGGCGCTCCGACGCGCCGCGCCAGCCCTCGACCGGGAGGTCGAACTTCGCGACCAGCCGGTCGGTGAACGGGGCCTGGTGCAGCCGGACCAGGCGCAGCGGCGTGCGTCCGCGGCGTACCTCGATCCGGGCACCCGGCGGCAGGTCGACCGTGCGTCGACCGTCGCACCAGAGCACGCCGGCACCCTCGGTGCTGCGCCAGCACCTCGACGGCGAGCACGGAGTCGGGAGCCACCACCATCGGCCGGGCGAACAGTGCATGGGCGCTGATCGGCACCATCAGCAGGGCCTCGACCCCGGGCCAGACGATCGGGCCGCCGGCGGAGAAGTTGTACGCCGTCGACCCGGTCGGCGTCGCGCAGACCACACCGTCGCATCCCCAGCGGCTCAGCGGCCGGCCGTCGATCTCGACGACCACCTCGAGCATCCGCTGGCGGGCGGCCTTCTCGACGCTGGCCTCGTTGAGAGCCCAGGTCGAGGCGACCAGCTCCTTGCCCTGGTAGACGGCGACGTCGATGGTGAGCCGGTCCTCGGCGGCGTACCGCCGCGCGACGATCGCGTCGATGGTCGCGTCGATGTCCTCGCTCTCTGCCTCGGCGAGGAACCCGACGTGACCCGAGGTTGACGCCGAGCAGCGGGCGTGCCGACGTGCCGTGGGTCAGCTCGGCCGCGCGCAGGATGGTGCCGTCGCCGCCGAGCACCACCACCAGCTCGCAACCCGCGACCGCCTCGTCCTCGGCGACCAGCTCGACGCCGTCGGCCGCCTCGACGCTCCAGGTCGGCGGCCTCCTCGGCGAGCACCCGGACCACCAGGCCGTGGGCCCGCAGCGCCGCGATCACCTTGCCGCGCGACCGCGATCGCGCCTCCTCGCGGCCGGTGTGGGCGAGCAGCAGGATCCGGCGCGCGGCGTCGTCGTCGTGCGGAGTCGCGTCGGTCGGGCTCACGCGTCACAGCCTCTCACCAGGCACCCCCGCGACATCGGAACGGCTCGCGTCCACGGCGTCCGTCCGCTCCACCTCGGCGCGGATGTCCGCGTCGTCGACCCTGCTCGCCCCGCGGCGCAGCCACAGGAAGAACTCGACGTTGCCCGCCGGCCCCGGCAGCGGGCTCGTCACCACCGCCACAGCTCCCCAGCCGCGCGCCGCCGCCTCTCCGGCGACACCGAGGACGGCCTCGGCGCGCTGTGCGGGATCCCGGACGACGCCGCCCTTGCCCAGCCGCTCCTTGCCGACCTCGAACTGCGGCTTGACCATCAGCACCAGGTCACCGTCGGGCCGGGTGACGGCGGTCAGCGCGTCGAGCACCAAGCGGCAGCGAGATGAAGGACAGGTCGCCGACCACGAGGTCGACCGGACCACCGATCACCTCGGTCGTCAGCTCCCGGATGTTGGTCCGGTCGTGCACCTGGACGCGCTCGTCGGACTGCAGCGACCAGGCCAGCTGGCCGTAGCCGACGTCGACGGCGACGACCTCGGCGGCCCCGGCGCGGAGCAGCACGTCGGTGAACCCTCCCGTGGACGCGCCGGCGTCGAGGCAGCGCCGGCCGGCCACCGTCGAGGCCCTGCGGGTACGAACGCAGCCAGGGCTCCGGCCAGCTTGTGGCCGCCGCGGCTGACGTAGTCAGGCCGGCTCGCGTCCTCGCGCACCACGAGGTCGGCATCGGTGGTGACGCGGTGGCGGACTTGGCCGCACGATGACCGTTCACCGTCACCCGTCCGTCGGCGATCAGCTCCGCCGCGTGGTCGCGCGACCGGGCGAGCCCCCGGCGGACCAGCTCGGCATCGAGCCGGAGCCGTCTGACCGCCATGGCGTGACCCTCAGGCGAGTGTCGTCGCCGGCACCCGAGAGCGCGCGGCGCAGCTGCTCGTGGGCCTCCTCGAACGACCGCGACGTGCTCGTCGACCGGTCGCGCCTCGAGGGCGTCGAGCGAGCGCAGTACCTCGTCGACCGCCGGGTGCCCGGTCGTCGCGGCGGGCTCGGACCGCTCGTCGTCGGCACCGTCAGGTGCTTCCGGGGCAGTTCCGGTCCGGGGCAGTCTCCGGGGCAGCTTCTGGGGCACCGGCGGTGTCCGTGCCGTCGGCCGGCTCGTCGAAGCCGACCCGTCCGGTACGTCGTGCTCGCCTCGCTCGCTCATGGGGCCCACGCTACCGGGGTCCCTCGGCGTCTCCCGGGTCGGCCGGGCTGCCGGTCGCGTCGAGATGGGCCCACAGCGCCGTGGCAGCCGCCCGCCACCAGTCGTGCGGGTCGCCGAGCCGGAGACGGTCAGGCGACCGGCGTCGACCCGCGCAGTCCAGCCGCCGAGCTGGGCAGGATGCCCGGGCGCCTCAGCCCCGACGACCGCCGCCGCCGAGGGCGCCGCGAGGCAGCTGAGGTCGGCGCCGAGGTAGGTCGGTCTCGCGGTCGCGGCCAGCGAGGCGAGGTCGCCGAGTCGTGGTGACCCCGGTCATCACCAGCAGGCTGTCCCAGCCGACCTGGTGGGCGCCCTCGATGTCGGTGTCGATCCGGTCGCCGATGACCAGCGGCCGCCGTCCGCCGACACGGGCGCGGGTCTCCTCGAACAGCGGTCGTTCGGGCTTGCCGGCGACCCGGGGCTCGGCGCCCGGCGTACTCGGCGACCAGGTTCACCAGCGTCCCGTTGCCGGGACCGGGGCCGCGCGGTGGTCGGCACGGTCAGGTCGATGTTGCTGGCCACCCAGGGCAGCCCGTCGCGGACCAGGATCGCTCCGTCGATCACCTGGCGCCACGGCATGTCCGGTCCGTAGCCCTGGACCACGGCGACCGGGTCGTCCTCGGCCGACGCGACCGGCACCAGTCCGCGCTCCTCCAGCGCGCTCGTGCAGGCCGCTGCCACCGATCACGTAGACGCGGCGCCTGCGGGGACCTGCGCGGCCAGCAGTCCCGCCGCAGCCTGTGCGCTGGTCACCACGTCGGCGGCCTCCGCCGGCGACCCCGAGCGTGCACAGTTGGCGGCCACCTCGGCCGGCGGCCTGGACGCGTTGTTGGTGACGAAGGCCAGGTGCATGCCGTGCTGCCGTGCCGCCGCGAGGGCATCCACCGCACCGGCGACCGGCTGGTCGTCGACGTAGACGACCCCGTCGAGGTCGAGGACGGCCACGTCGTAGGTCTCGTCGAGGGGTCGCTCAGCCGGTTGCAGCACGAAGAGATTCTGACGCACGTGCCCGGCGCACCAGTCGGCCGGACAGCATCTCGACCTCGACGCTGGTGCGTGCGTCGCTCCCGGCGCGGAAGTACCGACGGCGCAGGGCGCCACGGACCTCGACCGTGTCGCCGTCACGCCAGCTGGTCGCCTGCTTCCGCACGCGGGCACCCCAGGCGCTGCACTCCACCCAGTCCGACGGCTGCTTCGACGACGCGGTCATCGGCGTCCGGTGCCGCACGATCACCACCCGGAAGGACACCATCACCGTTCCGCTCGGCAGCTCTCGCTCCTGTGGATCGCCGCTGATCCGGCCGCGCAGGACGACCTCGTTGCACGCGTCGGGTTCTTCCTTCTGCTCCACGCAGATCACCTCCGGGCAGCACGATCCGCGCATGGGTCGACGACGGCCAACCACCTTCGCCGCCTTGTGGACTGCGTCGACCGCCGACGGCTTGTGCACGTCAGCGGGCTCAGGCGTCGCCGAGGAGCCGTTCGACCTCGAGCGCACGCGCCCCGGCGTCGGTGATCTCGTCGACGTCGACGGCCTCGGCACGGTGGAACCACTCCAGCGCGTCCTCGCGGCCGGTCGGCGGCAAGCAAGCGTGTCGGCGTAGGCATAGCGCAGCCGCGCGACCCACGGCGCCCGCGACTGCGAGTTCAGGTGGGCGTTCTCCAGGGTCCGCAGCGCCGCCTCGAGCTCGCCGCGGTCGCGGCGCGCGCCGGCCTCGACGATCACGGTCTCGGCCACCAGCGGTGGCGCGAACTTCTCGCGCGGCGCGTTCCGCAGCAGCGTCAGCGCGCGGTCCGGGCGGCCGAGGGCGCGCTCGCAGTCCGCCATGATCGCCACGTAGTCGTGAGCTCCGTTCATCCGCTTCGCGGCCCGCAGCTCGGCCAGCGCCTCGGCGTACTCGCCCGCGGCGTACGCCGCCTCGCCGACCGCCTCGCGGACGACGGCGAGCCGGCCTGCCCGCGCCCGCGCGGCCAGGGTGTGCTGGTAGGCCGTCTTCGGGTCGCTCTCGAGCAGCTCGCCGGCCGCCACGAGGTGACGAGCCACCCGCGGCCGAGCTTCTCCGGCAACGACTTCAGCTGCGCGAGCACGGACCGGTCGAGCTCCTTGCCGGTGATCGCCTCGGGGATCTCCGGACCGTCGTAGCGCTTCTGGTCCGCCGTGCGCTCGGCCTCGGACCGCGCGTCGCGGGGCCGGCCCTTCCAGTCTCCCTGTCGGGCACCCGGCTTGTCGTCACGACGAGGTCGGCTGTACGGCTTGCTCTCACCCGACGCGGCCTTGCGAGGGCCGCCCTGGGCCGGACGCCCGCCGCCACCCCGTCCCGGCTCCGCGCTGAGCCCCCGTCCGCGACCGGCTCCGCCGCCCTGACCGCCACGGGCGGGTTGCGACTTCCTCGGTGGGCGTTCCTCCGCCACGGTTCCTCCTGGGCTCTGCACGTCTGGTGTTCAGCTCGTATGGAAATGCACGGAAAAAGACGTAAGGGCCGCCCACGAGGGGCGGCCCTTGCTGAAAGTATGTCCGGCGACGTCCTACTCTCCCACGACCTCCCGGTCGCAGTACCATCGGCGCTGAACGGCTTGACTTCCGGGTTCGGAATGGAGCCGGGTATTTCCCCTTCGCTATGGCCGCCGAAACTCTATGGAGTTATCAGCCTGGGTGCTCTCATCGAGCAATCAGGTTCCCGACCGTAACTCGGGAACCACACAGTGGACGCGCAACATCTTTGAGGGACAAGCCCTCGGCCTATTAGTACCGGTCGGCTAGGCATTACTGCTGTACACCTCCGGCCTATCAACCCAGTCGTCTACTGGGGGCCTTACCCGGTTAACCCGGTGGGAAACCTCATCTTGAAACGTGCTTCCCGCTTAGATGCTTTCAGCGGTTATCACTTCCGAACGTAGCTAACCAGCCGTGCTCTTGGCAGAACAACTGGCACACCAGAGGTTCGTCCATCCCGGTCCTCTCGTACTAGGGACAGCTTTTCTCAAGTTTCCTGCGCGCGCGGCGGATAGGGACCGAACTGTCTCACGACGTTCTAAACCCAGCTCGCGTGCCGCTTTAATGGGCGAACAGCCCAACCCTTGGGACCTACTCCAGCCCCAGGATGCGACGAGCCGACATCGAGGTGCCAAACCATCCCGTCGATATGGACTCTTGGGGAAGATCAGCCTGTTATCCCCGGGGTACCTTTTATCCGTTGAGCGACGCCGCTTCCACATGCCAGCGCCGGATCACTAGTTCCGACTTTCGTCCCTGCTCGAGCTGTCACTCTCACAGTCAAGCTCCCTTGTGCACTTACACTCGAAACCTGATTGCCAACCAGGCTGAGGGAACCTTTGAGCGCCTCCGTTACATTTTAGGAGGCAACCGCCCCAGTTAAACTACCCATCAGGCACTGTCCCTGATCCGGATAACGGACCTAGGTTAGATATCTAGTACGACCAGAGTGGTATTTCAACGTTGACTCCACCTGAACTGGCGTCCAAGCTTCAAAGTCTCCCACCTATCCTACACAAGCCGAACCAAACACCAATACCAAACTATAGTAAAGGTCCCGGGGTCTTTCCGTCCTGCCGCGCGTAACGAGCATCTTTACTCGTAGTGCAATTTCGCCGAGTCCACGGTTGAGACAGCGCCCAAGTCGTTACTCCATTCGTGCAGGTCGGAACTTACCCGACAAGGAATTTCGCTACCTTAGGATGGTTATAGTTACCACCGCCGTTTACTGGGGCTTAAGTTCTCCGCTTCGATCCGAAGATCTAACAGGTCCCCTTAACCTTCCAGCACCGGGCAGGAGTCAGTCCGTATACATCGTCTTACGACTTCGCACGGACCTGTGTTTTTAGTAAACAGTCGCTTGGGCCTGGTCTCTGCGGCCATCAACGCTTCCGGGAGCAAGTCCCTTCACGTATCCGGCCCCCCTTCTCCCGAAGTTACGGGGGCATTTTGCCGAGTTCCTTAACCATGGTTCACTCGATCGCCTTGGTATTCTCTACCTGATCACCTGAGTCGGTTTGGGGTACGGGCGGCGCACAGCTCGCTAGAGGTTTTTCTCGACAGCATAGGATTACCCACTTCGTCCATAAGGACTCGGCATCAGGTCTCAGGCACATGAGACGCGGATTTGCCTACGTCTCGCCCTACACACTTACCCGTGGACAACCATCGCCACGGTTGGGCTACCTTCCTGCGTCACCCCATCGCTTGACTACTACCGGTTCGGGTCGTGCGCTCTGCCTGGATCGTCCCCGAAGGGCTCCACCAGGTTTTGGGCACTTAGCATCACCGGGTTCGTCATGGGCGCTGTTTTGCCGGTACGGGAATATCAACCCGTTGTCCATCGACTACGCCTGTCGGCCTCGCCTTAGGTCCCGACTTACCCAGGGCAGATTAGCTTGACCCTGGAACCCTTGATCATTCGGCGGAAGAGTTTCTCACTCTTCATTCGCTACTCATGCCTGCATTCTCACTCGTGTGGCGTCCACGGCTGGTTCACACCGCCGCTTCACTCGCCACACGACGCTCCCCTACCCATCCATGCAACTGGACCCGGCAAGCCGGGCCTGTCTTGAGCATGAATGCCATAGCTTCGGCGGATAACTTGAGCCCCGCTACATTGTCGGCGCAGAATCACTTGACCAGTGAGCTATTACGCACTCTTTCAAGGGTGGCTGCTTCTAAGCCAACCTCCTGGTTGTCTGTGCGACTCCACATCCTTTTCCACTTAGTTATCGCTTAGGGGCCTTAGCTGATGGTCTGGGCTGTTTCCCTTTCGACTACGGAGCTTATCCCCCGCAGTCTCACTGCCGCGCTCTCACTTACCGGCATTCGGAGTTTGGCTAATTTCGGTAAGCTTGTAGGCCCCCTAGACTATCCAGTGCTCTACCTCCGGTAAGAAACACGCGACGCTGCACCTAAATGCATTTCGGGGAGAACCAGCTATCACGAAGTTTGATTGGCCTTTCACCCCTATCCACAGGTCATCCCCTCAGTTTTCAACCTAAGTGGGTTCGGTCCTCCACGCGGTCTTACCCGCGCTTCAACCTGCCCATGGATAGATCACTTCGCTTCGGGTCTTGATCGTGCCACTCAGTCGCCCTATTCGGACTCGCTTTCGCTACGGCTTCCCCACACGGGTTAACCTTGCGACACAACGCAAACTCGCAGGCTCATTCTTCAAAAGGCACGCTGTCACAGGACCGAAGTCCCGCTCCAACGGATTGTAGGCACATGGTTTCAGGTACTATTTCACTCCCCGCCAGGGGTACTTTTCACCTTTCCCTCACGGTACTTGTCCGCTATCGGTCACCAAGGAGTATTTAGGCTTAACGGGTGGTCCCGCCAGATTCACACGGAATTTCAGGGGTTCCGTGTTACTTGGGGTGACGCTTCAGAGCCATCGACTTACGTATACGGGGGTATCACCCTCTACGCCGGGACTTTCCAGTCCGCTTCCACTTCATCGATGGTTTCTTACTCTGTGCTGGTTCGGCAGAACCAGCCAAGCGGCCCCACAACCCTCGAACAGCAACGCCTGCCGGCTATCACACTGCTCGAGTTTGGCCTGTTCCGATTTCGCTCGCCACTACTCTCGGAATCACTTTTGTTTTCTCTTCCTGTGGGTACTGAGATGTTTCACTTCCCCACGTTCCCTCCAACTGCCCTATGTGTTCAGGCAGAGGTAACTGGACATGACTCCAGCTGGGTTTCCCCATTCGGAAATCCCCGGATCACAGCTCGGTTGCCAACTTCCCGGGGCTTATCGCAGGCTCCTACGTCCTTCATCGGCTCTTGGTGCCAAGGCATCCACCATGTGCCCTTAGTAGCTTGTCTTGCTACAAAGATGCTCGCGTCCACTGTGTAGTTCTCAAGGTACGGGCGGTGCCGCCATCGTGTACTCGCTTGCCGGCGGAGGGCGGAGAGCCCAGGTGCCGGGAGTTCGAGGGGATGGAGGCCCGGAGAAATCGATGACTCGATCCCTCAGGACCCAACAGTGTGCCTGATGTGCTCCTGACCGCGACGCTCGAGGTTCCACTCCGGTGATCCGTCCGAGGACGGCGGAAGTACTGACGAGGCGTTGGCCAGGGGCCTACCAAATAATCGACGTTCCACTAGTGAGCAGTGTCTGCCGGTGAACGAGTGTCACCGCTACAGACGACTCTGGACAGCTGGCCCATCTCTGGGGGCTGCCAGTCATGCTCCTTAGAAAGGAGGTGATCCAGCCGCACCTTCCGGTACGGCTACCTTGTTACGACTTCGTCCCAATCGCTCGCCCCACCTTCGACGGCTCCCTCCAAAGGGTTGGGCCACCGGCTTCGGGTGTTGCCAACTTTCGTGACGTGACGGGCGGTGTGTACAAGGCCCGGGAACGTATTCACCGCAGCGTTGCTGATCTGCGATTACTAGCGACTCCGACTTCATGGGGTCGAGTTGCAGACCCCAATCCGAACTGAGACCGGCTTTTTGGGATTCGCTCCATCTTGCGATTTCGCAGCCCTTTGTACCGGCCATTGTAGCATGCGTGAAGCCCTAGGCATAAGGGGCATGATGACTTGACGTCATCCCCACCTTCCTCCGAGTTGACCCCGGCAGTCTCTTATGAGTCCCCACCATTACGTGCTGGCAACATAAGACGAGGGTTGCGCTCGTTGCGGGACTTAACCCAACATCTCACGACACGAGCTGACGACAGCCATGCACCACCTGTATACAAGTGTCCAAAGAGACCTCTATCTCTAGAGGCTTCTCGTATATGTCAAACCTAGGTAAGGTTCTTCGCGTTGCATCGAATTAATCCGCATGCTCCGCCGCTTGTGCGGGCCCCCGTCAATTCCTTTGAGTTTTAGCCTTGCGGCCGTACTCCCCAGGCGGGGCGCTTAATGCGTTAGCTGCGGCACGGAACTCGTGGAATGAGTCCCACACCTAGCGCCCAACGTTTACGGTGTGGACTACCAGGGTATCTAATCCTGTTCGCTCCCCACACTTTCGCTCCTCAGCGTCAGGTAATGCCCAGAGAACCGCCTTCGCCACCGGTGTTCCTCCTGATATCTGCGCATTTCACCGCTACACCAGGAATTCCGTTCTCCCCTGCATACCTCTAGTCTGCCCGTATCGGAAGCAGGCTCAGGGTTAAGCCCTGAGTTTTCACTCCCGACGTGACAAACCGCCTACGAGCCCTTTACGCCCAATAATTCCGGACAACGCTCGCACCCTACGTATTACCGCGGCTGCTGGCACGTAGTTGGCCGGTGCTTCTTCTGCAGGTACCGTCACTTGCGCTTCGTCCCTGCTGAAAGAGGTTTACAACCCGAAGGCCGTCATCCCTCACGCGGCGTTGCTGGATCAGGCTTTCGCCCATTGTCCAATATTCCCCACTGCTGCCTCCCGTAGGAGTCTGGGCCGTGTCTCAGTCCCAGTGTGGCCGGTCACCCTCTCAGGCCGGCTACCCGTCGAAGCCTTGGTGGGCCGTTACCCCACCAACAAGCTGATAGGCCGCGAGCTCATCCTTCACCGCCGGAACTTTCCACCACCATCCGATGCCGGAAGTGGTCGTATTCGGTATTAGCTTCGGTTTCCCGGAGTTATCCCGAAGTGAAGGGCAGATTGCTCACGTGTTACTCACCCGTTCGCCGCTCGTGTACTCCCGAAGGAGCCTTACCGCTCGACTTGCATGTGTTAAGCACGCCGCCAGCGTTCGTCCTGAGCCAGGATCAAACTCTCCGTTGAAATCTTGCGGCGACCACCGAGGCGGTCGCCAAATCTCTCAGATTGTTTTCCCCAGCGGGATCAACACTGACTAATGTCAGAATTATCGTCCTACAAAGGAACCGTCGACATCCGTGCCCGGCGAACCGGACAAAGGTGTCGAACGGGTATCAAACTAATTCGTCGACTTTTGGCACACTGTTGAGTTCTCAAGGATCAAGCGCACACCACAGCGCGGGCCTCTCAGCCGTCCGTGGGGCAACCTGTTAAAACTTACCGGTCACGCTCAACCGAGTCAAATCGGTATCGCTGCCCAGCTCCCCGGCGCGAGCCGTTGGATCCGAGCTGTCCTGGGGCCGACCGTGCGCGCACCCAGACCACCTCGGTCGAGGGGTTCGTTTCGGGGGTTTCGCCTCAGGCCGGCCGCCCGGCCTGCTGGCCTTGCGTCCCGCCGCACCGTGGCGACGAGACAGAACATTAGGCGGCCGCTGAACGGCCGTCAAATCGGGTCTGTGTGGTCCGGGCCACACCGCGCGTTGACGCAGGTCAGAGCCGGTTTGGACCTGGTTGCGCCGCCCGGTCCGACGGTCGGAGCGGGCATCTGGTAGCGCGCCGAAGCACACGCGTGCCATTCGCCGTCAGGACGCGGGGCCGACTTCGACACCGGCGAGATGCTTCTTGCCGCGACGCAGCACCAGCCAGCCGCCGGCGACCAGGTCGTCGTCGCCGGGCACGAGGTCGGGGTCGGTGACGCGGGCGTTGTTCAGGTACGCGCCGCCCTCGGTGATCGTCCGCCGGGCCTCGCCCTTGCTCCTGACCAGCCCGGTCTGCACCAGCAGGTCGACGTACGCCGTGCCCGGTGCGGCCCTGGTCGAGCCGGCTTCGCGCAGTGCGGCGGCCAGCGTGTCCGGGCTGAGCTCGCGGAGATCGCCGGTTCCGAACAGCGCCGCTGCTGCCGCCTTCGCCTGGATGGTCTCGGCTTCGCCGTGCACGAGGGTGGTGACCTCGTCCGCGAGCGCCTTCTGCGCGGCGCGCAGGAACGGCTTCTCGGCTGTCTGGGCCTCGAGCGCCTCGATCTCCTCGTGGGAGAGGAACGTGAACACCCGGAGGAGCTCGCCGACCTTCTCGTCCTCGACGTTGAGCCAGAACTGGTGGAACGCGTAGGGCGACATCATCTGCGGGTCGAGCCAGAGGGCGCCGCCCTCGGTCTTGCCGTACTTCGTTCCGTCGGCCTTGGTCATCAGCGGCGTGGCGATCGCGTGGGCGTGGCCACCGTCGGCGCGGCGGATGAGCTCGACTCCGGCCGTCAGGTTGCCCCACTGGTCGGACCCGCCGAACTGCAGCGTCACGCCGTGGTCGCGGTAGAGGTTGAGGAAGTCCATCGACTGCAGCAGGACGTAGCTGAACTCGGTGTAGCTGATGCCGGCCTCGAGCCGGCTGCGCACGACATCGCGCGCGAGCATCCGGTTGACCGGGAAGTGCTTGCCGATGTCGCGGAGGAAGTCGATCGTCGACAGCGACGCCGTCCAGTCGTAGTTGTTGACCATGGTCGCGGCGTTCGGGCCCTCGAAGGACAAGAACGGCTCGATCTGTCGGCGTACCCGCTCGACCCAGTCCTTGACGGTGTCCAGGGTGTTCAGGGTCCGCTCACCGGACTCCTTCGGGTCACCGATCATCCCGGTGGCGCCGCCGACGAGTGCGTACGGCGTGTGGCCCGCATCCTGCAGCCGTCTCGCGGTCAGCACCTGCACGAGGTGTCCCATGTGCAGGCTCGGAGCGGTCGGGTCGAAGCCGACGTAGTACCGCACGCTCCCCTGCGTCAGCGCGTCGCGCAGGGCATCACGATCCGTCGAGTGGGCGACGAGGCCGCGCCACTCGAGGTCGTCGAGGAGGGTGGGGTCGATGGACACGATGGACCTTTCGGGGTGGGCGTGGGCAGGACAAGCCTGCCGCATCGCCCGGCACCGGAGCGAACCCGTTCGCTCCTCGCCGCGATCGGTGCCTAGCGGATCCCGATCTTGCGCATGAAGCGCAGACCCTTGACGGTCTTCACGACCTGGGCGTTCCAGTCGGTGTCCGGCGGGTTGCTCAGGACCTGCTTCTTGAGCACCGCGACGTTCTGCACGTCGGTGTACTTCAGCATGCCGGCGTCACCGTGGCGGCTGCCGACGCCCGAGGTCTTGAAGCCGCCCGACGTGCTCTTCTTGCTCGCGTAGGAGCAGGCGAGACCGTCGTTGATGTTGATGTTGCCGGCCTCGATCCGGCGCCCGATCGCCTCGGCGTTGGCCCGGTCCTTGCCCCACACGCTGGCGTTGAGGCCGTAGTCGGTGTCGTTCGCGCGGGTGATGGCGTCCTCGAGGTCGGTGTAGCCGTAGATCGTGGTGACCGGGCCGAAGGTCTCCACGGTCGCGTGGATCATGCCCGGGGTCACGTCGGTCAGGACGGTCGGCTCGAAGAAGGCCGGACCGAGGTCGGGACGCGCCTTGCCGCCGGTGAGCACGGTGGCACCCTTCGAGACGGCGTCCTCGACGTGGGACTCGACGCGCTCGCGCTGCGCCACCGACACCAGCGAGCCCATCATCGGGCCGAAGTCGTACGACGCTCCGACCTCGATCTCCTGGGCCGCCTGGACGAACCGGCGGGTGAACTCCGCCCGCCGCGACTCGGGCACGTAGATGCGCTCGATGTGCATGCAGGCCTGGCCGGCGTTGAGGAACGTCGCCATCAGCGCACCGGGGATCACCTCGTCGAGGTCGGCGTCCTCGAGCACGATCAGGGGGTTCTTGCCCCCCAGCTCGAGGGTCGCGCCCACGAGGTTCTGCCCGGCCAGCGAGCCGATCACGCGACCGGTCGCCGTGGAGCCGGTGAACATCACGTAGTCGGCGTTCTCGACGATCGCCGGACCGATGTCCGGCCCTTCACCGCAGACGATCTGGATGAGGCCTGCGGGCAGCCCGGCTTCGTAGAGCAGTGTGACGCCGTACGCGACGTTGAGGGTGGACTTGTTGTCGGGCTTGAGCACGATGCCGTTGCCCGCGATCAGCGCCGGCATCGCGTCGGACAGGCTGGTGGCGAACGGGAAGTTCCATGGCGAGATCAGCCCGACCACGCCCTTGGGGACCCGCACCTCGGTCGAGGTCGACACGATCGGCACCACGCCGCCGTGCTTGCGCTCCTTGAGGATCCGTGGCGCCGCCTTGATGTAGTGACTGGTCGTCATCACCACGTCGCAGGTCTCCTCGAAGGCCATCCGGCGCGCCTTGCCGGTCTCTGCCTGCATCAGGTCGACGACGGTGAGGTTCTTCTGCAGCAGCAGCTCGTGGAACCGCTTCATCACCTGGATCCGGCGCTTCACCGGCCAGGAGGCCCACACGGCCTGCGCCTTGCGCGCCCCGGCGTACGCGGTCGCCACGTCCTCCGGGCTGGACTGCGGAAGGTCGAGGATCGTCTCCCCGGTGTAGACCTCGGCGACCGGCACGGTGCGGCCGCTGGTGGAGACCACCATGCCGGTCAGCTGGGCGAGGAGGTCAGGAGTGAGGGAAGCGGGCAGGCTCATGACCGAAACTGTAACTCGTTCTAGTTACCCTGTCACCGGGTGCGCGGCCGTGTGCGGACGGGCTTCGCGGCGACGTACCGGCTGACCGTGGGGTCTCCGGTGAGCCAGAACCGCCACGGACGCTCGGGTGCCTGGCGGAGCCCGACGCGCGGTCCGGTGGAGATCTGCGCCGGGCCGGCCGGTGCCGCCAGCTGCAGAGCGCCGTCGGTGAGGTCGAGCCCGTTGTGGCGCAGGTCGAGCGCCAGCGCGCTGCACAGTCGCGCCGGACCGCGGGCGAGGTCACGGTCGGTGCTGCTCCCCCGACGGGACCGGGCCAGGTCCACACCGTCGACGATCTCGCCCGCCCGGAGCAGCACCGCGCTCGCCCAGCCCTCGGGACCACACACGACGTTGGCGCAGTGGTGCATCCCGTAGGTGAAGTAGGTGTACAGCCGACCCGCGGGGCCGAACATCACCTCGTTGCGACGCGTGGGTCCGCGATAGGCGTGCGACCCGGGGTCCTCGGCGCCGTCGTACGCCTCGACCTCGGTGATCCGGACCGCGACGCCGTCGTGCCGGAGGACGGCGTCCAGCAGCCGCGGTGCGGCCTCGAGCACCGGTCCGGCGAGCACGTCGAGCAGGCTGTCGGTGCTCCCGGGCATGCTCGTCAGTATGCCGGTCACCGCCGAGGACGTCCGCGACGTCGCGCTGTCGCTGCCGCGCGCCTACGAGGCCTGGGTGCGCGACCACCGGAAGTTCCGCGTCGGCAGCATCGTCTTCGCCTCCGTCTCCCCCGACGAGACGCTGCTGGGCTTCGGGTTCCCGCGCGAGGAACGGGAGGGACTCGTCGCCGGCGAGCCCGACAAGTTCCAGATGCCGCGCGCCTCCGACATGCGCTACCAGTGGGTCGTCGCCCGGATGGACGCGCTCGACGTCGAGGAGCTGCGCGAGCTGGTCGTCGACGCCTGGACGATGTGCGTGCCGAAGTCGGTGCGGGCGGCCCACCTCGGGGAGTGACTTCAACCCAGCGCGCTGCGCAGGTCGGCTGCGACGGTACGCAGCTCGGCGAGCTGCTCGCGGACGCGCTCGGGCGCGGTGCCGCCACGACCGCGACGGGAGCCGACCGAGCCCTCGACGGTGAGGACCTCCCGGACCGCCGGCGTCAGGTGCGGGTCGATCGCGGCGAACTGCTCGTCGGTGAGCTCGTGCAGTTCGACGCCGAGCTGCTCGCACCGGCGTACGCAGGCACCGGCGACCTCGTGTGCGACGCGGAACGGCACTCCCTGGCGGACCAGCCACTCGGCGATGTCGGTGGCCAGGGAGAAGCCCTGGGGGGCGAGCGCGGCCATCCGGGCGGTGTCGAACACCAGCGTCGCGACCTGCCCGGTGAAGGCCGGGAGCAGCACCTCGAGGGTGTCCACGGAGTCGAAGACCGGCTCCTTGTCCTCCTGCAGGTCACGGTTGTACGCCAGCGGGAGCGCCTTGAGCGTGGCCATCAGGCCGGTGAGGTTGCCGATCAGCCGGCCGGCCTTGCCACGGGCGAGCTCGGAGATGTCGGGGTTCTTCTTCTGCGGCATGATGCTCGACCCGGTCGAGAAGGCGTCGTCGAGGGTGACGAACCCGAACTCACGGGTCGCCCAGAGGATGACCTCCTCGGCGATCCGGCTGACGTCCACGCCGATCATCGCGGTCACGAACGCGAACTCCGCGACGTAGTCGCGTGCGGCGGTGCCGTCGATGGAGTTGGCGACCGACCCGCTGAAGCCGAGGTCCGCGGCGACCTGCTCGGGGTCGAGGTCGAGGCTGGAGCCGGCCAGGGCGCCCGAGCCGTACGGCGAGACCGCGGTCCGGGCATCCCAGTCGCGGAGGCGCTCGACGTCGCGCAGCGAGCGCCCAGGCGTGTGCGAGCAGGTGGTGGCCGAGGAGCACCGGCTGCGCGTGCTGCAGGTGCGTGCGCCCGGGCATGACGGTGCCGAAGCCCGGGCCGAGGTGCTGTTGCGCCTGGTCGGCCAGCGCCCCTACCAGGTCGAGGACCTGCCCGGCGATGGTGCCCGCATGGTCGCGGAGGAACATCCGGAACAGCGTCGCGATCTGGTCGTTGCGGCTGCGGCCGGCGCGGAGCTTGCCGCCGATCTCGGCACCGATCTCGGCCAGCAGCATCCGCTCGAGCGCACCGTGCACGTCCTCGTCGCCGGGGTCCGGTTGGAGCGCCCCGGCGTCGAACCGCTTCCCGAGCACGTCGAGGCCGGCCAGGAGCGCACCGAGGTCGTCGTCGGTGAGGAGGGCGGCGGCGTGCAGGGCGCGGGCGTGCGCCCGTGACCCGGCGAGGTCGTAGGGCACCAGCCGCCAGTCGAAGTGCGTGCTCCGCGAGAGCGCCTCGAGCTCGGGGCTCGGTCCGCCGGCGAACCGCCCGCCCCAGAGCTTGCCGGCGGCTGTCGGCCCGCGTTCGTGGTCTGTCATCGAGGTCCTCGTTCTGTGCGTCGCGTGGTTTCGAGGTGGCACCTGAGGAGGTCGCTCTGCGACCGTCTCGAAGGGCTCGCCGGCGCTCGCACCTCAACCACCGTGAGGGTGGTGGTCGGTGCCGTCGGCGAGCGCCAGCAGGCGCTGGACCAGGGCGTCGCCGCCGTGCGGGTCGCGGGAGATCAGGAGCACGGTGTCGTCGCCGGCGATGGTGCCCAGCACGCTGCCGAGCTCGGCCTTGTCCAGCGCCGAGGCGAGGAACTGGGCGGCCCCGGGAGGCGTCCGGAGCACGACGAGGTTCGCGGACGCCTCTGCCGACACCAGCAGCTCGGCGCACAGCCGGGCGAGCCGTGCCTCCGACGCGGCCGACTCGTGGGCGAGGACCGGACGCCGGTCGCCACCCTCGCCGGGCACGGCGTACACCAGCTGCCCCGAGGGTGCCCGCACCTTCACCGCGTCGAGGTCCACCAGGTCGCGCGACAGCGTCGCCTGCGTGACGGTGACGCCCGCGGCGTGCAGCAGGTCGGCGAGCTCGGTCTGGGAGTGCACCTCGGACGTGGCCAGCAGGTCGACGATCCGCTGCTGGCGGGCGCTCTTGGTGACGGGGATGAGTGGGTGACCGGCGGCGGTCATGACGGGTCCTTGGCCCGACTCGCTCGACCTCCGCGAGCAGCCAGGTCATGATCGCCTTCTGGGCGTGGCGGCGGTTCTCCGCCTCGTCCCAGACCACGCTCTGCGGACCGTCGATCACGCCGGCGGTGATCTCCTTGCCCCGGTACGCCGGCAGGCAGTGCATCACGATCGCGTCGGGGGCGCCGAGGGCGAGCAGGTCCTCGTCCAGCCGCCACGGGCCGAACACCTCGGTCGCCCGGTCGCTCGGCCTCCTTCTCCTTGCCCATCGACACCCAGGTGTCGGTGACCAGCACGTCGGCACCCGAGGCGGCTTCGCGTGCGTCGGTCACCACCTCGGCCGACCCGCCGGTGGCCGCGGCGATCTCCTGCGCGCTGGCGAGGATCGCTGCGTCGGGCCGGAACGCGTCCGGGCCGCTGACCCGCACATGCATGCCGGCGAGCGCGCCCGCGAGCAGGTAGGAGTGGCTCATGTTGCAGGCGGCGTCGCCCAGGAACGTGAGGGTCAGCCCGGCGGTCCTTCCCTTGTGCTCCCGGACGGTCAGCAGGTCGGCGAGGGTCTGGCACGGGTGGAACTGGTCGGTGAGAGCGTTGACGACCGGTACGCCGGCGTACGCCGCCATCTCGTCGATCCGGCTCTGGTCGTGGGTTCGCCAGACGATCATGCTCGCCTGCCGGCCGAGCACCCGGGCGACGTCGGCGATCGACTCGCGGGTGCCGATCTGGGCCAGGTTGCCGTCGACGACCATCGGGTAGCCGCCGAGCTCGGCGATGCCGGCCACGAACGAGGCCTGGGTCCGCAGCGTCGGCTTGTCGAAGATGATCGCGACCGTCTGCGGCCCGGCCAGCGGCTTGCGCGTCGAACGGGTCGGTCTTGAGCTCGACGGCGAGGTCGAGGACCTCTGCCTGCTCGGCAGGCGTCAGGTCGTCGTCGCGCAGGAAGTGCCTCATGGCGTTCACGATGACGTCCCTCCGTAGGCGGTGTCGAGGATCGCCGGCCACGCAGCCAGGAACGCGCTCGCGTCCTCGTCGGTGAGGACCAGCGGCGGAGCGAGCCGGATCCGGTCCGGGGTCGGGTTGTTGATGATGAACCCGGCGTCCAGCGCGGCAGCTGCGACCGCCGGCGCTCCGCGGCTCGACTGAGCGTCGAGCCCGATCAGCAGGCCGTCGTCCCCGGACCTCGACGACCCGCGGGTCGGCGGCGAGGCCGTCGCGGAGCTTCTGGCCCAGGACCGTCGCGCGCTCGAGCAGGTCCTCGCGCTCGATCGTCGTCGATCACGGCCAGCGCGGCCGCGCAGGCGACCGGGTTGCCGCCGAAGGTGGTCCCGTGGTTGCCCGGCTCCAGCAGGTCGGCCGCCGCGCCCAGTGCGATGCAGGCCCCGATCGGGAACCCGCCGCCGAGGCCCTTCGCCACCGTCACGATGTCCGGCGCGACCTCGGGATCAGCGGCCGCGGCGAACCACGCGCCGGTGCGTCCGATCCCGGTCTGGATCTCGTCGAGCCAGAGCAGCGCCCCGCGGTCGCGGGTGATCCGCCGGGCTGACGCCAGGTAGCCGGCCGGCGGGACTCAGTTGACCCCGGCCTCCCCCTGGAGCGGCTCCAGGACGACGGCGGCGGTCACGTCGGTGACCGCCGCTGCGAGGGCGTCCGCGTCGCCGTACGGGACGAAGGTGACCTCGCCCGGCAGCGGCTCGAACGGCTCCCGGTACGCCGCCTTCGAGGTCAGCGCGAGCGCGCCCATCGTCCGCCCGTGGAAGGAGTCCGCGGCCGAGACCAGGTGGGTCCGGCCGGTGCGCCGGGTGATCTTGAAGGCAGCCTCGTTGGCCTCGGTGCCGGAGTTGGTGAAGAAGACCCTGCCGGAGCGGGTCTCGGCTGATCGCTCGTTCCTCGCTGCTCGACCATCGCTGCTGAGGAGCTCCAGCAGCTTCTCGGCGAGCTCGATCTGCGGGCCGCTGGCGAAGAAGTTGGAGATGTGCCCGAGCGTCCGGAGCTGCCGGGTGACCCCTTCGACCAGCGCCGGGTGGCCGTGGCCGAGCGCGTTCACCGCGATGCCACCGAGCAGGTCGACGTACTCGCGGCCGTCGGCGTCCCACACGTGGGCGCCCTCGCCGCGGACCAGCGTCCGTTTCGGGGGGCCGAAGGTGTTCATCAGCGACGCCGCGTAGCGCCGCTGGAAGTCCTGCTCGGTCACGTCCGGTCCTCCTGTTCCTGGACCGCCTCCTGGACCGCCTCCTGGACCGCCTTCTGGACCGTCATCTGGGCCTCCCGCGTGCGCCGGGTCTTGGTCTCCACGTCGGGCAGGACCTGGGTGCCGACGCCCTCGTCGGTGAACAGCTCGAGCAGCACCGCGTGCTCCTCGCGACCGTCGACGACCGTGGCCCGGGCGACGCCGCCCGTCGACCGCCTGGAGGCAGGCCCTCATCTTCGGGACCATCCCCGCCGAGAGTGTCGGCAGGATCTCGGCCAGCGCCTCGGGACTGATCTCCCCGATCACGTCGTCGTGTTCGGCCAGTCCAGGTAGAGCCCCTCGACATCGGTGAGGACCAGCAGCTTCTCGGCGTCGAGCGCGACGGCAAGGGACGCGGCCGCGGAGTCGGCGTTGACGTTGTGGACGGCGCCGCTCACGTCGGGGGCGACGGTGGAGATGACCGGGATCCGCCCGGCCTCGATCAGGTCGAGCACCGCTTCGGGCCGGACGTGCGCGACCTCGCCGACGAGCCCGAGGTCGACCTCCTCGCCGTCGACGACGGTGTTGGTCGCCTCGGCCGTGAACAGTCCGGCGTCCTCGCCCGACAGGCCGACGGCGAGCGGGCCGTGCTCGTTGATCAGCCCGACGAGCTCGCGCTGCACCTGCCCGACCAGGACCATCCGGACGACGTCCATCGCTTCGGGCGTGGTCACCCGGAGCCCGCCGCGGAACTCCGACGCGATGCCGAGCTGGTCGAGCATCGTGGAGATCTGGGGGCCGCCGCCGTGCACGACGACCGGCTTGAAGCCGGCGAACCGCAGGAAGGCGATGTCCTCGGCGAAGGCCCGCTTGAGGGTCGTCGTCGATCATCGCGTTGCCGCCGTACTTCACCACGACGATCCGGCCGTGGTACCTCTTCAGCCATGGCAGCGCGGCGGCCAGCACCCGCGCCTTCTCGGGGTCCGGCTTGCCGGGGTCGTGGTGGACCGCGTCGATCTCTATATTGCTCATGCGCGTCCTCGCTCCGCTCCGGGCGCGCACGAGGCACAAGGGGCGCTGTGTTGGATGATTCGCTCGCTCCGCTCGCTCATGACGAGTACGCGCTGTTCTCGTGGACGTAGGCATGGGTGAGGTCGTTGGTCCACACCGTGGCCCGCTCCGGGCCGGCCTTCAGGTCGATCGTCACCGTCACCTCGCGCGCGCTCAGGTCGACACCGGCCGGATCCTCGCGCCGGTGTCGAGCTCTTGCAGACCCAGACACCGTTCATCGCGACGTCGAGGTCCGCCGGGTCGAAAGCGGCCGAGGTCGTGCCGATGCTCGCCAGAACACGTCCCCAGTTCGGGTCCTTGCCGAAGACCGCCGCCTTGAACAGGTTGCTCCGGGCGACGCTCCGGCCGACCTCGACGGCGTCGTCCTCGCTGGCGGCGTTGAGCACGGTGATCGCGATCTCGTGATCGGCGCCCTCGGCGTCGGCGAGCAGCTGCATCGCCAGGTCGGTGCACGCCTGGGTCAGGGCATGGGTGAAGTCGTCCAGGCTCGGGGTGATCCCGCTCGCGCCGCTGGCCATCACGGTGACGGTGTCGTTGGTGGACATGCAGCCGTCGGAGTCGAGGCGGTCGAAGCTCACCCGCGTCGCGGCCCGCAGCGCGGTGTCCAGGTCGGCGGCAGGCACGAGGGCGTCGGTGGTGATGACGACCAGCATCGTCGCCAGCTGCGGCGCCAGCATCCCGGCGCCCTTGGCCATCCCGCCGATGCTCCACCCGGCGCCCTCGACGACGACCTGCTTGGCGACCGTGTCCGTGGTCATGATCGCTCGCGCCGCGGCGTCTCCGTGGGGCCCGAGGCCGGCGATCGCGGCATCGACGCCGGCGATCAGGTTCTGCCGCGGGTTGGCCAGGCCGATCAGACCGGTCGAGCAGACCACGACGTCGATCGCGCCGAAGCCCAGACCGGCCGCGACCTGCTCCGCGACCGCGTGGGTGGTCTGGAAGCCGTCAGGTCCGGTGTAGCAGTTCGCGCCGCCGGAGTTCAGGACGACGGCGCGCACGGTGCCGTCCTTGACGACCTCCTGGCTCCACAGGACCGGGTTGGCCTTGCACCTGTTCGCGGTGAAGACGCTCGCCGAGTCGTGCGTGGGGCCCTCGTTCAGGACCAGGGCGAGGTCGAGCCCCCCGCTGGACTTGAGGCCGGCGGCGACGCCGGACGCGACGAAGCCGGCGGGATGGGTGACGGACATGGCAGGTCAGCTCTTTCCAGGGATGGCGACAGGGGCGGCGACGACGGTGTGCCCTCGTCGTCGCCAGGCCTCGCCGGCCGCCTCCGCCCGCTCGGTGGGCACCAGGATCCAGTCGGTCGGGTACGTGGAGATCGTGAAGACGCTGATCCCGTCCTCCGCCAGTGGCTCGAGGAGGGCGTGCAGGACCCCGGTCAGGCCGAAGTCGAGCGGGCCCTGCACCGCGAACGCGGTGAACGGGCCCTCGTGGCGGACCTTCTTCGGCATCGACCGGCCGGCACAGACCACCGTGGTCTCCGTCGCGGTCGCACTGATCGAGAACAGGGATGCCGACTCGGCCCAGGCCGGCACCTCGGCTCCGGCCGGCAGGACGGCGACCACCATCCGCTCGGGGTACTGGTGCAGCACGTGGACCGCAGCTCATGGCGCGAGCCCGACCGCAGACAGCCCGGCCGTCTCGGGGAGACCGAGCGCGAGGTTCATGCACTGGACCGCTGCTCCCCCGGTGCCCTTGGCCAGGTTGTCGACGGCGCCGACCGCGACCAGCCGGCGCGCGGCTTCGTCGACGGTGACCTGCAGGTGCACGCTGTTCGACCCGAGCACGGCCTTGGTCGCGGGCCACTGGCCCTCGGGCAGCAGGTGCACGAAGGGTTCGTCGGCGTAGGCCTTCTGGTACGCCGCTCGTACGTCGTCGACGCTCACACCTGTGCCCACGGGCGCCGTGCAGGTGGCGAGGATGCCGCGAGGCATCGGCACGAGCAGCGGCGTGAAGCTGACCCGGACGTCGGCGTCGGTCAACCCGGACAGGTTCTGCACGATCTCCGGGGTGTGCCGGTGCGTGCCGCCGACGCCGTACGCCGTGACGCTGCCCATCACCTCGCTGCCGAGCAGGTGTGGTCTGACGGCCTTGCCGGCACCGCTCGTGCCGGACGCCGCGACCACCACCACGTCCGTCGGGTCGACCAGCGCGCCGGTCACGGCGGGCGCCAGCGCGAGTGTGGCGACCGTCGGGTAGCAGCCGGGTACGGCGATCCGCCGCGCGCCGCGGAGGACCTCGCGCTGACCAGGCAGCTCCGGCAGGCCGTAGGGCCACGAGCCCGCGTGCGGCGAGCCGTAGAACCGGACCCAGGTGTCCGGATCGGTGAGCCGGAAGTCGGCCCCGCAGTCGATCACGACGGTGTCCTCGGGGAGCAGCTCGGCGTACCTGGCGGACTCGCCGTGCGGCAGTGCCAGGAAGACCACGTCGTGGCCGGACAGCACCTCCAGCGTCGTCTCCTCCAGGACCCGATCGGCCAGCGGGACCAGGTGCGGCTGCAGGCTCCCGAGGCTCTGGCCTGCGTTCGACGACCCGGTCACGGCGCCGACCCGGACATCGGGGTGCCCGAGCAGCAGGCGCAGGACCTCCCCGCCGGCGTACCCGCTGGCTCCGGCAACGGCGACGCTGATCGGACTCATGTGCATGACTATACAGATCTATGCATGATTGCGCGACACGCTTCCCGGAGCACAGCGTTCCTCGGGCTCCGCGCTGACGTCGTTCCGCCCACGCGCGCCGCACTCCCACACTAGACTCCGGCCACCGAGCGCTCCGCAAGCCCGCGAACGACCCAGGAACGAGACCCAGGAACAAGACCTTGGCTGGCAGCCACCGCGCCCCGCACCGTCGACGCTCCTCGACGATCCCGCCGTGGGCGATCGTGGTCGCGATCGTCGTGGCGCTGGTCCCGGCGACGGCGCTCACTGCCAAGCGCGTGTTCGACGACTCCTCCTCGCCCAGCCACGCCACGACGAACCTCCCGATCCCGTCGGTCACTCCGCACCCGACGGTGACCAGCGTGCCGTCCGAGGCGCCGTCGAAGGGTGGCTCCCAGGGCGCGGCGAAGCACCTGCCGAAGATCGAGTCCGACGCGCCTCGCAGGATCACCGCCACCGGGGTCCTCGACTCCGGTTTCGACAGCTCGGTGACCGACCTGGACGCTTCGTCGGACTCCGAGGTCGCTCGCTGGGACCCACGCGGATCACCGGGAAGCCCGGGAACCGACACCGTCTACGTGATCGGACGCGTCCGCGCGGACGCCGCATTCGCCGACCTGCCGAAGCTCGAGGTCGGTGCGAAGGTGTCGATCCGCACCGACCAGGGCACGATGACCTACACCGTGCGCGCGACCCGGCTCGAGCAGGAGACGGGACTGGAGAAGCGCTCGCTGTTCACGGCCCATCAACGCGGCCGGCTGGTCCTGCTCGGGATCCGGTACGACGCCTCGGGACAGCGGCTCGCGAAGGCCCTCGTCGTGACCACCGAGCTGACCGGAGCCGATCCGTCCTAGCTGCGCTGCTCGGCGCCGTGGCGTTCGGCGGCGAGGGCGACCGCGGCATCGCGGGCCGCGCCGGTCTCCGCCTCGGTGAGCGTGCGGTCGGGCGCCCGGAAGCGCAACGCGAACGCCAGCGACTTGCGACCGTCGCCGATCTGGGCCCCGGTGTACACGTCGAACAGGCGCACGGACTCGCACAGGTCCCCGGCACCTTCGCGCAGCGTGCGGGCGAGATCGTCCGCGGACACGTCATCGTCCACGACCAGCGCGACGTCCTCCTTCGCGACCGGGAAGGACGACAGCGACGGTGCCGTGGCGATCGCGGGGGCGTGGTCGATCAGGAAGCCGAGGTCGACCTCCAGCGCCACGCTCCTCCGCGGCAGTCCGTGGGCCGCGCAGACGCGGGGGTGCAGCTCACCGGCGTGGCCGAGCTCGGCGCCACCGACGAGCACCCGGGCGCAGCGTCCGGGATGCCACGGCATCCGCTGCGCCGGGCGCACCTCGACGTCGAGCCCGAGCTCTGAGCCGAGCTCCCGCACCAGGCCGACCGCATCGGCCCAGGACGCGGTCCGGCCGGCTCCCCACCAGCCGGAGCGTTCCCACTCCCCCGCGAAGACCGCCGCGAGGTGCAGCGGCTGCTCGGGCAGCGCCTCCTCGAGCTTGGCGAGCTCTGCCTCCGTCGGACGGAGCGTCACTCCGAAGATCGGCGCGGCGCCGCGGTCGACCGGGAGCGCGACCGTGCCGGTCTCGAACAACGCGACCCCCGACGCACCGCGCCCCAGGTTGCGCGCGGCCGTGCGCAGGATGCCCGGAAGCAGCGTGGTGGTGAACGCGGGCTCCTCGGCGGAGAGCGGGTTCGCGAGGAGCACCGTGCGCCGGAGCACGTCGTCGTCGGGCAGCCCGAGCGCGTCGAACGCCGCGTCACCGACGAACGGGAAGCTCAGCACCTCGACCAGTCCCGCGCCGGCGACGAACCGGCCGACCCGGCGACGCAGGCGTTGCTCGCGGGTCAGCCCCCGGCCGGCAGGCGCGGGCGGCACGATGGACGGCACCTGGTCGTACCCGACCACGCGGGCGACCTCCTCGACCAGGTCGAACGGGTCGGTGACGTCGCGGCGCCATGGCGGTGGCACGACGACCAGGTCCGAGCCCCCATTCGCGATCAACGCAGTGTCCACGGCACAACCGACGGCCTCGAGGCATGCGACCACCCTGGCCTCGTCGATCTCCATGCCGGTGACCCGGGCAGGCAGGCCGGCCGAGATCCGGATCGCCGGGCTGGCCGGGGCCTCGCCCACCTTCGTGACGCCGGCCTCGGCGGTGCCGCCGCCGTGCGCTACCAGCAGCTCCACGACGCGGTCGGCGGCGGCTTCGGGGATCGTCGGGTCGACGCCGCGCTCGTTGCGCTTGCCTGCTTCCGAGGTGAGCTTGTGGCGCTTGCCGGTGCGGAACATCGAGACCGGGTCCCACGACGCCACCTCGACCAGGATCTCGGTCGTCGTCCCCGACATCTCGGTCGTCGATCCGCCCATCACCCCTCCGAGCCCGATCGGGCCGGAGTCGTCGGTCACGACGAGGTCCTCGACGGACAGCACCCGGTCGACGCCGTCCAGGGTGGTCAGGTGCTCGCCCTCGCCGGCGCGGCGCACCCGGATCGGCCCGGCGAGCCTGGCGCGGTCGTACCCGTGGATCGGGTGTCCGGTCTCGAGCATCACGTAGTTCGTCACGTCGACGGCGAGCGAGATCGGCCGCATCCCGGCCTGGACGAGCCGGCGTGCCATCCAGTCCGGCGTGGGCGCGGCCGGGTCGACGCCGGACACGGCGCGCGCGACGAAGACCGGGCAGCCCGCCGGATCGTCGATCAGCACCGGGTAGCCCTGGTCGTCGGGCTCCGGCGTCACGCGGGCGGCCGGGTCGGTGTACGCCGCGTCGTACGCGAGCGCTGCCTCCCGGGCGACGCCGCGCAGCGACAGCGCGTAGGCGCGATCAGGGTTGATCTCGAACTCGATGACTTCCTCGCGGAGGTGGAGGACCTCGAACGCGTCGTCGCCGGGAGCGCCGGCGTCGGGCGGGAGCACGATGATGCCGGTGTGATCGTCGCCGAGCCCGAGCTCACGGGCCGAGCAGATCATGCCCGAGGACACGTGGCCGTAGGTCTTGCGGGCGGAGATCTCGAACCCACCGGGAAGCACCCCGCCGGGCAGCACCACCACGACGAGGTCGCCGGGTGCGAAGTTGTGGGCGCCGCAGACGATGCCCTGCGGCTCGCCGGTGCCGTTGGAGGAGCCGACGTCGACCGTGCACCAGTTGATCGTCTTGCCGTTCTTCTGCGGCTCGGGCTCGACCGTGAGCACGCGGCCGACCACGAGCGGACCGGTGATGCCGGCGCCGGCGCGGGTGATGCCCTCGAGCTTGAGCCCGAGGGCGGTCAGCCGGTGGGCAAGATCGTCGGTCGTGACGTCGGCGGCCAGGTCGACGTACTCGCGGATCCATGCGACGGGAGCCTTCATCGGTTCACAGCTCCGTTCCGAAGGCGCGGGAGAAGCGGACGTCGCCCTCGAAGAAGCTGCGCAGGTCCTCCACGCCGTTGCGGAACATCAGCGTGCGGTCGATGCCCATGCCGAACGCGAAGCCGGTGTACCGCTCCGGGTCGATGCCGCACGCGACCAGGACCCGGGGGTTGACCACACCGCAGCCGCCCCACTCGATCCAGCCCTCGCCCTTGCAGGTGCGACAGGTTCCGCCGCCGTCCGCGTCGAGGCCGCTGCCGCGGCAGACGAAGCAGACCAGGTCGACCTCGGCACTCGGCTCGGTGAACGGGAAGTACGACGGCCGGAACCGGGTGGTGATGCCCGCGCCGAAGACCGCCTGGGCGAAGTGGTCCAGGGAGCCCTTCAGGTGGGCCATGGTGATGCCCTCGTCGATGACCAGGCCCTCGACCTGGTGGAACATCGGGCTGTGGGTGGCGTCGTACTCGTCGGTGCGGAAGACGCGACCGGGACAGACCACGTAGATCGGCGGCTCGCGGGTGAGCATGGTGCGGGCCTGGACGGGTGAGGTGTGGGTGCGCAGCACGACGTGGTTCTCGGCCGGCTCGGTCCAGAACGTGTCCTGCATCGTGCGCGCGGGATGGTCGGGCCCGAGGTTGAGGGCATCGAAGTTCAGCCACTCCGCCTCGACGAGCGGACCCTCGGCGACCTCCCAGCCCATGGCGACGAACACGTCGCTGATCAGCTCGGACATCATCGTGATCGGGTGACGGGCTCCCCGGGGGATGCGGTCCCACGGCAGCGTGACGTCGACGGTCTCCTCGACGAGCATCCGCTCCTCTGCCTCCGCTTCGAGCTCCTGGGTGCGCTCCGCGAGCGCCTCGCTCACGACGGCGCGCGCCTGTCCGACCCGCATCCCGGCGTCCTTGCGCGCCTGCGGCGGCAGCGCCCCGATCTCGCGGTTGGCCAGGCTGAGCGGCGCCCGGTCACCGACGTGGTCGGTGCGCGCCTGCTTGAGCGCCTCCAGATCGGGAGCCGCCGCGATCGCCGCGAGGGCGGCGTCGCGCATCGCAAAGACCTGCTCCTCCTCCAGGGGTGTCACCTGGACGGGGTCGTAGGAGCTGGAGTCCCTTGCCATTGCTGCCTCTCGTTGCGGATGCCGTGCGGGAGCAGTCTAGGAGACCGAGAACGCCGCGCTGGCGCGGTATTCGACGTCTACAGCGCGACGGAGCTTGCGACGTCGCGACCGCGGTCCGGCCTCAGCCGAACGAGTTCCACGAACGCGGTCAGGGCCGTGGGTCGTCGGCCGGCCAGTCGACGACGATCCGGGCACCGCCGCCGGGTGCGTCGGTGATGGTGAGCTCGCCCCCCTGCGCGCGGACGAGACCGTGGGCGATGTACATGCCCAGGCCCGAGCCGCCCTGGGAGCCGTGCTTCCAGAACTTGGTGAAGACGCGGTTGCGCAGCGCCTCGGGAATCCCCTCGCCCTGGTCGTCGACGGTCAGCCGGAGGCCCAGCGCGCCGGAGCCGGTGCGCACCGTGACGGCACCTTCACCGTGCCGCACGGCGTTGTCGACGAGGTTGGTCACGACCTGGACGAACTTGTCCGGGTCTGCGAAGGCCGCTGCGGCCGGCGAGCCGTGCTTCGTCGTGATGGTCCGGCTGGTGCCGACCTGCACCGACTCGACGACCCGGTCCACCATCGGCACGACGTCGATCTCGCGTGGGTACAACGGCAGCCGGCCGGTGTCGATGCGGGCGACGTCGAGGAGCTCGGTGATCAGCCTCGACAGCCGCTCGGCATCGGTGTGGACGGTGGTGAGCATCAGCTTCTTCTGCTCGTCGTTGAGCCGGTCCCACTTGCTCAGCAGCGTGGTGACGAAGCCCTTGACGCCGGTGAGCGGGGACCGCAGCTCGTGGGCGACCGTCGCCACCAGGTCCGAGCGCTCGCGGTCGAGGCGCTCGCGTCCGCGCGCCGACCGCAGGACCAGGGAGACGCCCTCGACCGGACCGTGCTTTCCGGTCCGGCGGATGCGCGCGGTCACCAGCACCTCGGTGCCGTCCGCGAGGTACCACGACTGCTCCGGGATCCCGGTGCGACTGTGCAGACCGGAGTACGGCTGGTTCGCGGAGTACCAGTCGCGGGCGTCCTGGTCCTGCAGGGAGACGGCGTCGGAAAGCGTGTTGCCGACCTTGCACGTCGACCCGAGCATCCGGCGAGCACGCGTGTTGGCGACCTGCACGGTGCCCTCGGCATCGGCGATCACCACCCCGTCGGGCAGGGTGTCCCACAGTTCGGGTCGGTCGGAGGTCACGTTCCGACCCTAGATGAGTCAGGCGATGCCGTAGCGGACCGCGAAGAGCGACTCGGGGTTGATCCCGCCGTCAGGGTCCGGAACCGGCCGGGTGTCGACCTCCGCGACCGTGTCCTCGAGCCGGGTCGGCTCGGGCAGGTGCCGGTAGTCCTCGCGGTCCATGCCTCGAGCGTACGCCGGTCAGCGGCGTCCGCGTGTGCCCGTGACGACGAGCACGACCCCGATGCCGGCGACGATCGGACCGACCACCGCCCACAGCGTCTCGCCGGTCATCGGGCTGCCCTCGAGCCAGCCGATGCCCTGCGCGGTCCAGACGAGTCCGACCAGCACCAGCACCAGACCCGCGGGAGCGAGCCAGCCGGGCGCGCTCATCGCGCGGCCCGGGCCGAGGCGTAGAGGCAGACGGCCGCCGCGGTCGCGAGGTTGAGGCTCTCGGCGCGCCCCAGGATCGGGATCGCGACCCGGTGGTCGGCCAGCGCTGCGAGGCCGTCGGGGAGCCCCCACGCCTCGTTGCCGAACAGCCAGGCCACCTTGCCGGCGAGCAGGTCGCCGGCCTCGAAGAGATCGACCTCCCCGGCGCCGTCGGCGGCGAGCACGCGGTAGCCGGCGCGCTGCAGCCGGCCGACCACGCTCGGGGTGTCGGCGTCGATCGTGAGTCCGACGTGGAACAGGGAGCCCGCCGTCGCCCGGACGGTCTTCTCGTTGTACGGGTCGACGCTGGTGCCGGCGAGCACGACCCCCGCGGCGTCCACCGCATCGGCGGTGCGCAGGATGGTGCCGGCGTTGCCCGGGTCGCGTACGTCGGCGCACACCACGACCGGGGACCCACCCGGGGCGACGAGCTCCTCGAGCTCCACGTCGAGGAAGCAGCAGACGGCGACGAGACCGGCCGGGGTGACGCTGTCGCTCAGCGAGCCCAGTGCCCGGTCGTCGACGAGAGTCACCTCGGCCTGGCCGAGCAGGTCGGCGTACATGTCCGCGGCGTCGGGGGTGGCGAACACCTCGACGACCCGGTCACCGACCTCCAGCGCGCCCGCGACGGCCTTGGGGCCGTCGGCAAGGAAGAGCCGCCGCTCGGCGCGAACCGAGCGGCGGCTGAGCTTCCGGGCCTCCTTGACGCGACTGTTTCCAGCGGTCAGGAGAGGCATGGATCGGTCAGGCCGAGACCGGGGCGTTGACGTCCTCGGGGAGCGCGGCCTTGGCAGCCTCGACCAGCGCCGCGAACGCCGGCGCGTCGTTGACGGCCAGGTCGGCGAGGATCTTGCGGTCGACCTCGACGCCGGCAGCCTTCAGGCCCTGGATGAAGCGGTTGTAGGTGATGCCGTTGGCGCGGGCGCCGGCGTTGATCCGCTGGATCCAGAGCTTGCGGAAGTCACCCTTCCGCTTGCGCCGGTCGTTGTAGCTGTAGACCAGCGAGTGGGTGACCTGCTCCTTGGCCTTGCGGTACAGCCGTGAGCGCTGCCCGCGGTAGCCGGCTGCGCGCTCGAGGACGACCCGGCGCTTCTTCTGGGCGTTGACCGCCCGCTTGACGCGTGCCATGTGGTGTTACTCCTTGTTCAGGTTCGGGTCCGGGGCTTCGCGTGCGCTTGCGTTCGCACCTCCACCACCGGGAGTGCCGGAGGCTCAGAGACCGAGCAGCTTCTTGGCGCGGGGGACATCGGCCTTGGCGACCTCGGTCGTCCCCGACATGCGGCGAGTCACCTTGGAGGCCTTCTTCTCGAGGTTGTGGCGCAGACCGGTCTTCTGTCGGCGGATCTTGCCCGACCCCGTGACCCGGAACCGCTTGCTGGCCCCGGAGTGCGTCTTGTTCTTCGGCATCTTCCCTATCTCTCTCTCAGGCCTCGATCTCGGGATCGAGATTCTCTGAACGCTTGCGTTCCTTCTTCGCGGCCGTAGGACCCGTGTGCGCCGCCTTCTGCTCCGCGCGCTCGGCGGCTCGTTCGGCCTCGAGGGCGGCGGCGTGCTCCTGCTTCGGCCGCCTTCACCTCGGCCTTGGCCTCGGCCTTCTTCTTGTGCGGCCCGATGACCATGGTCATGTTGCGGCCGTCCTGCTTGGGCGAGGACTCCACGAAGCCGAGCTCGGTGACGTCCTCGGCGAGCCGCTGGAGCAGCCGGAACCCGAGCTCGGGGCGGTGCTGCTCACGACCGCGGAACATGATCGTGATCTTGACCTTGTCGCCCTGGCGCAGGAACCGCACGACGTGACCCTTCTTGGTCTCGTAGTCGTGCGAGTCGATCTTCGGCCGGAGCTTCATCTCCTTGATCACCGTGTTGGTCTGGTTGCGGCGCGCTTCACGGGCCTTCTGGGCGTTCTCGTACTTGAACTTCCCGTAGTCCATGAGCTTGGCGACCGGTGGTCGTCCCTGGGGGGCGATCTCGACCAGGTCGAGGTCGGCCTCCTGGGCGAGCTTGAGCGCCTGCTCGGTCGGGACGATCCCGACAGTCTCTCCGTTGGGGCCTACGAGCCGGACCTCGGGAACCCGGATCCGGTCGTTGATGCGCAACTCGGTGCTGATGTGTCCTCCTGGGTCGGAACTTCTGGTCGGACCGCCCGGAGAAGGTCCCCGGAAATGACTTCAGGGGCCCTCCGTGCCGACGCACGGGAGCCCCTGGGACAACGGCCGGCGGCGTGCGCCGACCGCTGGACCTGACCCGACGACCTGGTGGTGCTTCGGTCGGTGCGGGTGGGAGGAGGCCTCCGCTTGTCGGATCGGGTGCCCGGGAACCTCTCCCGCTCACCCGATCGGTCGTTCACAAGGGTACAGCCTCGCGCGGCTGCCGGGAAATCAGTGCTCGGTCAGGTCGGGGTCTCGGCTGTCCGCTCGCTGCTCTCGCTGCTCGACCATCCTCTTGGTCCAGCCCCAGCTCCCGCCCACGCGGCGCAGCTCGAGCCCGGCGGCGAGGTCACGCAGGTCGTCGCCCTCGACGGCGAAGAGCACCGGACCGGCGAGGTCCACGACGAGGGCGTCCGCGCCGTCCTGGAGCCCGGCCCGGGCGGCCTGGCGTGCGCTCACCGCGACCGGGCGCGCGCTCGGGTTCCAGGCCGCCATCGTCGCCACCGAGGTGAACGACAGCAGCGCCGTGCGACCGTCCCGTCCGGTGACCAGCACCGCAGCCATGTCGCTGCTCTTGTCGTGGGGCAGGCCCTGGGCGTCGTGCTCCACCTCGCCGAGGTGGGCGACGACGGGCACGAGCAGCCGGCTGTCCTGGAGCGCGGCGAGGGCCGGGGCACGGGCGGCGGCCGGGTCCGCGTCGTACGCCGCCAGCGCGCCGGTCACCGCCGCCGACGCGGTCCCGTCGTCGCCGGGGAACTCGGGTGCGGCGATCCGACGGCCCTGCGTGCTCACCGGGTCATCCTCTCAGGACGGGTCCATCCGTAGGCTGGGACCCATGAGCGTGCGAAACGAGGACGACCATGAGCTATGACTCGGCCGCGTGGGGAGCGCTGGCGTTCGCGATCTCGACCCTGCTGGGCGTGGTGACGTTCTTCCGCTGGCGGCGGGCCGGCCTCGCAGCCGGACTGCGCGGCGGGGCGTGGACGATCCTGCCTGTCGCCGCATGGCTCACCGGGGTGCTGGAGCTGGCCTTCGACATCGCCGACAGCGTGGGGCACTGGGCGATCCACCTCGTGTTCAGCCCCGTGGTCTGGCTCGGGATCGTGCTCACCGGCGTCTCGGCAGTCCTGTTCGGCGCGTCGGCCCTGGTGGGCAACCGTCGCAAGGAGGCAGCCGCGCCGCCGGCGCTCGAGGCACCGAAGCGGTCCGGTCGAGGTCGCTCCGGCGGCCCGACGGCAGGAATGTTCGACGAGGATCTCGGCGACATCGAGGCGATCCTGCGCAAGCACGGGATCTCCTGAGGTGGAGGACCGTCACCACCTGGCGCGTCGGCTGAGCGACGCCGTCGCGACCCTCGACGATCCGGCCACGCCGATGGTGGTCGTCGACCTGGACGCATTCGACGCCAACGCCGACGACCTCGCCCGGCGCGCGTCCGGTACGCCGATCCGGGTGGCGTCGAAGTCGCTGCGCGTCCCGGCGCTGCTGACCCGGGCGCTCGCCCACGACGGGTTCTCCGGAGTGCTGGCGTACAACCTGCGCGAGGCGTTGTGGCTGGTCGAGCACGGAGTCTCCGGCGACGTCGTGGTCGGGTACCCGACGGTCGACCGCGGTGCCGTGCGACGGCTGCTGGCCGACGGGGCAGCTCTCGCCGCGGTCACGCTGATGGTCGACGACCCCGCGCACCTCGACCTCCTCGACGAGCAGCGCCGCGGGGTCGCTGCGGCCGTCCCGGTGCGGGTAGCGATCGACATCGACGCCGGTCTGCGGCTCGGCCGCTCGCACGTCGGCCCGAAGCGGTCGCCGCTGCACGATCCGGCCGAGGTGCTGCGCTTCGCGCGCCACGTCGTGCAACGGCCCGGCTTCGCCCTGGTCGGCGTGATGACCTACGAGGGCCAGGTCGCCGGCGTGCCCGACGACGTACCGACCCAGCGCGCGCGGTCGATGGTGGTGCGCCGGCTCAAGTCCGCGTCGATGACCCAGCTCGCCGACCGGCGCGGGGCGATCGCCAAGGACCTGAAGGAGCTGGTCGAGCTCGACTTCTGGAACGGCGGAGGATCCGGCAGCGTCGAGGCGACGGCGGCCGACGAAGCGGTCACCGAGGTCGCAGCCGGGTCCGGGCTGCTGGTGCCCACCCTCTTCGACCACTACCAGAGCTTCGAGCCACGGCCGGCGGCGTTCTTCGGCCTGCAGGTGGTCCGACGCCCGTCGGACGGCATCGCGACCGTGGCCGGCGGCGGGTTCATCGCGAGCGGCCCGACCGGCAAGGACCGGGCGCCGACGCCGTGGGCTCCGCCGGGGCTGCACCTGACCGGTCTCGAGGGCGCCGGTGAGGTCCAGACGCCTCTCACCGGTCCCGGGGTGCCGGGGCTCTCGATCGGCGACTGGGTGTGGTTCCGGCACGCGAAGTCCGGAGAGCTCGCCGAGCACACGAACCTGGTCCACCTGGTCTCCGCTGGACCGGGACAACCCAGCGCTGTCGTCGACAGCACGCCGTCGTACCGCGGCCTGGGCTGCGCCTGGTGAGCAGCCCGTCGGGCACGGGGACGCCCGCGCGCGTCCTGCAGCTGCTGGGATCCGCTCCGCCGACGCTCGGGAGGATGCGCCTGCTCGGCATCGACGGTCCGGCCGGCTCGGGAAAGACCACGCTGGCCGGCCAGGTCGCCGGGCTCGCGGAGGCGCCGGTCGTGCGGATGGACGACCTCTACCCCGGCTGGACCGGCCTGTTCGCGGTCGACGACGTGGTGCTCGGCCTGCTGGAGCCACTGTCCCGCGACGTCCCGGGTAGGTACCACCGCTACGACTGGGCGACCGGCGCGTACGCCGAGGAACACGTCGTCGCGCCCACTCCCCTGCTCGTCCTCGAGGGCGTCGGCGCCGGCAACCTCGCCTGGGCCTCCTGGATCACCACGCTGGTCTGGGTGGAGGCGGACGACGACCTGCGCCTGGCCCGCGGGATGGCGCGTGACGGCGAGGGCCTCCGCGAGCACTGGCTGGCGTGGATGGACGACGAGGCGCGGCTGTTCGCGCGCGAGGGGACTCGCGCCCGCGCGCACCTCGTGGTGAGGACCGGAACGGCGTAGCGTGGCGACGTGCGACGAGCGCGCGTGCTCTCCGGACTCGTCGGCGCCTGTCTGGTCGGCCCGACGCTCGCCGGCTGCGGCGGCTCCGACCAGCCGGAGTTCCGGATCCCCAGGATGCCGGCGCCGGCGCACTTCGTCGCGGGCGTCGACCACCCGTACTTCCCCCTGCCCGTGGGTGCGACCTGGGTCTACCACGGCGACGGACCGGACGGCCTCGAGGTGGTCACCGTGACGGTCACTCCGCAGACCAGGGTGGTCGACGGAGTGACCGCGGTCGAGGTGCGTGACCGGTCCACCCTCGACGGCCGTCTCACCGAGGACACCTCCGACTGGTTCGCCCAGGACGACCAGGGCAATGTCTGGTACCTGGGCGAGGCGACCACGGCGTACGACGAGGACGGGACCACCAGCACCGAGGGCTCCTGGGAGGCCGGAGTGCACGGCGCCAGTGGCGGGATCCAGATGCCCGCGAAGCCCGAGGTCGGCGACCGCTACCAGCAGGAGGAGCTCACCGACGTCGCCGAGGACCGCGGCGAGATCCTGTCGCTCTCGGCGAGCGGGGAGGTCGAGTTCGGAAAGTTCACCGGTGCCGTGCGGACCCGAGACACCTCACCCCTCGAACCCGACGTCAAGGAGTACAAGTACTACGTCCGCGGGGTCGGTGTGGTGCTCGAGGAGGAGGGCGACGAGCGGCTCGAGCTGGTGTCGTTCAAGCCGGGCACGGGTCTGGGCTGATCGCCCGCAGGCTTCGCAGCTCGACCACCGGTGCTGAGCGCGTCAGTCGTCGCGTTCGGTCCGGGAGTTCTCCGCTACGAGTCGCCGGAGCTCCTGCACGGCGCGGACCGCCCGGGGGCCGTCGGAGCCCTGGATGCCGATCATCGAGATCGAGGTGCCGTCGGACAGGTCCATCCCGGCCCACGGAGCCCCCCGGCGCAGGTTGACCGCCACCAGCTGGGACCACTCGAAGACCTGTTGGCGGTAGCCGTTCACCACCGTCACGCCGTGCTCGTCGGCGGTGACGCGCGACCGGGCGATCGCGTGCAGGACGGCGAACCCGAGGACGCCGAAACCGACGAGCGTCGTGCGCTGGGCCGGGGTGAAGCGGGCCCGCTGCTCGGCGCCGAGCGCGATCCAGACGCCGACGACGAGCGCGAGCAGCAGCACTCCGAAGACCACGGCCGCGACCCGGGCGCCGCAGGGGCCGCCAGGTGTGCGGCAGCGTCACCGGCCCGGTGCTCCCGGCCGACTCCCCTGCGGGGCTCACAGCCGGCACGCGTGGATGTCGGTCAGCAGGATCGCCCGCGCACCGATCTCGTACAGGTCGTCCATCAGCCGCTGGGCGCCGGCGCTCGGGACCATGGAGCGCACCGCGACCCAGCCCTCGCGATGCAGCGGCGAGACCGTCGGGCTCTCCAGACCCGGCGTGAGGGCGACCGCCTCCTCGACCCGGTCGGCCGGGATGTCGTAGTCCATCATCAGGTACGAGCGCGCGACCAGGACGCCGTCGAGGCGGCGCTTGAAGACCTCGAACCCGGACGGCTCGGGGGCGGCGCTGCGGGTGATCAGTACGGCCTCCGACTCCAGGATGACCTCCCCGACGATCTCGAGGCCGGCCTGCTTGAGCGTGCTGCCCGTCTCGACCACGTCGGCGATCACGTCGGCGACCCCGAGCTGGATGCTGGTCTCCACCGCCCCGTCGAGGCGGACGACGGTGGCGTCGATCCGGTGCTCGGCGAGGAAGGACTCGACCACGCCGACGTACGACGTCGCGATCCGCTTGCCCTCCAGGTCGGTCAGCGAGCCGTCGGCACCCGCGTTCAGAACGCCGGGCGGCGCCGCGAAGCGGAACTTCGAGCGCCCGAACCCGAGCGACATCGCCTCCTCGGCCTTCGCGCCGGAGTCCAGCAGCAGGTCACGGCCGGTGATGCCGATGTCGAGGGTGCCCTCGCCGACGTACAGGGCGATGTCGCGCGGGCGCAGGTAGAAGAACTCCACTCCGTTGGCGGTGTCGAGGAGGGTGAGCTCCTTGGAGTCCGAGCGCTGGCGATAGCCGGCCTCGCGGAGCATGTCGGAGGCCGCGGTCGAGAGCGAGCCCTTGTTCGGGAGAGCGATCCGGAGGAGCCGCCCTCCGTTCCCGTTGGTGGGGCCGGTGGCACTGGTCATGAGGGGTCCTAGAGGTGGGAGTAGACGTCGTCGAGCGAGACTCCGGCGGCGAGCATCAGCACCTGGGTGTGGTACAGCAGCTGACTGATCTCCTCGGCCGCCCGCTCATGGCCCTCGTGCTCGGCGGCCATCCACGACTCGGCCGCCTCCTCGACGACCTTCTTGCCGATCGCGTGCACGCCGGCGTCCAGCGCACGCACGGTGCCGGAGCCCTCCGGGCGCGACTCAGCCTTCTCACTGAGCTCGGTCCACAGCTCCTCGAACGTCTTCACGGCCCTTAGCCTAGATGTTCGCGCCGCCTGATCCTGCTTCAGCGTCATGGCGGTGAGAAGAGCCGCGCTCGTCGCCTCGTAGCCCTTGTCCTCCTTCGAGCCCTCCAGCCCGGCCCGGTCCAGTGCCTGCTCCTCGTCGTCGCAGGTGAGCAGGCCGAAGCCGACGGCGACCCCGTGGTCGAGCGCGACCCGGGTGAGCCCCTCGGTCGCCGCGGAGGAGACGTACTCGAAGTGCGGGGTGCCGCCGCGGATGATCACCCCGAGGGCGATCACCACGTCGAAGCCCTGCCCTGCCAACGCGCTGGCCACCACGGGCAGCTCGAACGAGCCGGGCACGCGTACGACGACCGGAGACTCGACCTGGTGGCGGCGCAGCGCGTCGAGCGAGCCCTCGAGCAGGCCGTCCATCACCGTCTCGTGCCAGCTCGAAGCGACCACGGCGACCCGGAGGTCGTGGCAGTCGAACGGTCGGGATGCGGGGCTGCCCTCGCCGCTCATCAGACGGCTCCTCTCGGGTCGGGGGTCTCGACAGGCTCGACCTGCGGTGTCGGCTCGACCTCCGCCTCGCCCAGGTCGGGCAGGTCGTGGCCCATCCTGTCGCGCTTGGTGAGCAGGTAGGCGAGGTTGTGGTCGTTCGGTCGCGACGTCAGGGACACGCGCTCGGCCACCGGCACTCCGTAGGACTCCAGGCTCGAGGTCTTGTCCGGGTTGTTGGTCAGCAGCCGGACCGTCGAGACGCCGAGGTCGCGCAGGATCTGGGTCGCCGCGCCGTAGTGCCGGGCGTCCGCCGGGAGGCCCAGGTCGAGATTGGCGTCGACCGTGTCCCGGCCGCCGTCCTGGAGCTGGTAGGCCTGCAGCTTCGCGAGCAGGCCGATGCCGCGCCCTTCGTGGCCGCGGAGGTAGATGACCACGCCGCGCCCCTCTTCCGCGACGAGCCGCAACGCCTCCTCCAGCTGGGGTCCGCAGTCGCAGCGCGCCGAGCCGAAGACGTCGCCGGTGAGGCACTCGCTGTGCACCCGGGTGAGCACCGGGTCACCGTTGCGCAGCGCGGCCGGATCGCCGTACACCAGGGCGATGTGCTCGGAGGCGTCCACGGTGATCCGGTAGCCGAAGGCGGTGAAGTCGCCGTACTTCGTGGGGAGCCGGGTCTCGGCGATCCGCTCCACGTGGCTCTCGGTGCGCCGTCGGTAGTGGACCATCTGCTCGATCGAGATCAGCTTCAGGCCGTGCTCGTCTGCGAACGCACGCAGCTCGTTGCCGCGCTTCATGGTGCCGTCGTCGTTGACCACCTCGACCAGCACGCCTGCCGGCGTCAGACCGGCCATCCGGGCGAGGTCGACCGCGGCCTCGGTGTGGCCCCGGCGGACCAGGACGCCACCTTCGCGGTAGCGCAGCGGGAAGACGTGGCCGGGCCGGGTGATCTCCCACGGCTCGGTGGCCGAGTCCGCGAGCACCCGCGCCGTGTGGGCGCGGTCGGCGGCCGAGATGCCGGTGCTCACCCCGTCGCGGGCGTCGACGGAGATCGTGTACGCCGTGCGGAGCTTGTCCTTGTTGTGCGGCGTCATCAGCGGGATCTCGAGCCGGTCGAGCATGTCCGCCGGCATCGGCACGCAGATCACGCCGCTCGAGTGCCGGATCGTGAACGCCATCAGCTCCGGGGTCGCCTTGGAGGCGGCGAAGATGATGTCGCCCTCGTTCTCGCGGTCCTCGTCGTCGACGACGACCACCGCCTTGCCGGCGGCGATGTCGGCGATCGCGTCCTCGACGCGGTCCAACCGGATCGTGTCGCTGCGGGTCGTCTCGTCCGTGGTCATCATCGGCTCACCATCTTCTCGACGTACTTGGCGATCACGTCCACCTCGAGGTTGACGACATCGCCGGGCTGCTTGGTGCCCAGGGTGGTGCGGGCGAGGGTCTCGGGGATGAGGCTCACCGTGAACGAGCCCGGGTCGGTCCCGCCGGGCTCGGCCAGCGATGCCACCGTGAGGCTGATCCCGTCGACGGTGATCGAGCCCTTGTCGACCAGGTACCTGCTCAGCTCGGCCGGCAGCGAGATCTCGACCAGCTCCCAGTGCTCGGACGGCGTCCGGCTGCGGATCGTGCCGGTGCCGTCGACGTGGCCCTGGACGATGTGACCGCCCAGGCGGGTGGCCGGTGTCACGGCGCGCTCGAGGTTCACCGGGTCTCCGACCCGCAGGGCTCCCAGCGAGGTCTTCGCCAGGGTCTGCAGCATCACGTCCGCGGTGAACACGCCGCGTTTGTTGTCGACCACGGTCAGGCAGACGCCGTTGACCGAGATGGAGTCGCCCGCCCGCGAACCGTCCGTGACGACCGGACCCTCCACCCACAGGCGGACCGCCTCGTGGAGACGCTCGATGTGCTTGATCCGACCCGAGCTCCTCGATGATGCCGGTGAACATGTCAGTCCCTCCTGGGAGACAGGGTGATGCGGACGTTCGCGTCGGCCCCGGTGCCGAGCGTCGTCACGTCGGTGATCTGCAGGTGCAAGGCATCGGCGATCGTGGTGATTCCCAGGTCTCCCACCGCGCTCGTGCCCGCACCGAGGAGCATCGGCGCCACGTACACGACCACCTCGTCGACCAGCCCGGCGTCGAGGAAGGCAGCGGCGAGCGTCGGGCCGCCCTCGAGGAACACGTGTCGTCGGCCGAGCGCGTGCAGCTCGGCAAGTGCCTTGTGCGGATCACGCGTGCGCAGCTGAACGGTCTCGGCGCGGTCGTTGAAGATCTTCTTGTCCGCCGCCAGGTCGCGCTCTCCCACGACCACCCGGAGCGGCTGGTCCGGGAGCGGTACGTCGTACTCGTCGCGCACGGTCAGCTCGGGGTCGTCGATGGCCACGGTGCCGGCCCCGACCATCATCACGTCGCACTGCCCGCGCAGCCGGTGCGTGTCGACGCGGGCCGGCCGCGAGCTCACCCAGCGGCTGGTGCCGTCGGCAGCGGCGCTGCGGCCGTCCAGCGTGGTGGCGAACTTCCAGGTCACGAACGGGCGTCCGTGCTCGAGGGCGAAGGTCCAGGCACGGTTCAGTGCGCGCGCCTCGCGCTCGAGGAGGCCCATCTCGACGACGACGCCCGGCGTCGCGGAGCGCCTCCGCGCCTCCAGCGGCCACGGGGTTCGGGTCTGGTTGGGCGAACACGACGCGCGCGACCCCGGCGTCGATGAGCGCCTGCGCGCACGGACCGGTGCGGCCCGTGTGGTTGCACGGCTCGAGCGTGACCACGGCGGTCGCGCCGCGCCCGGCATCGCTTGTCCCGTCGGCGAACAGCGCGGCGAGGGCGGCGGCCTCCGCGTGCGGCGTGCCCGCCCCGCGGTGGAACCCCTCGGCGATCTCGGACCCGTCGGGCGCGAGCAGGACGCAGCCCACTCGCGGGTTCGGTCCCAGCGGTACGCCGGGCGTCGCCGCGAGCTCCAGGGCGCGGCGCATCGCCTTCTCGACGACGGTGGTCGCGATCATGCGCCTCTCTTCTCCTCGGCCCGCAGGCTCGGGGAGGGCGCAGGGTGTCGCGTGCCCAGTCCTGACAAACACCGTCCTGACAAACACTGTCCTGACGACACTGTGGCTCGCGACGACCCGGCGTGCTTCTTCCCATCCGGACTTTCACCGTCGGTCCAGGATTTCCACCTGGTCAACCGATCGCTGGCTGCGACCGGGTCGCGGACTGTCACCGCCGGCTCGGAGTTTCACCGATCCCAGAGCACGCGAGTTGTTCACTCGTGGGGACAAGCCTGCCACATCGCCGGGAACGGAGCCGTGTGAGACGACTCACGCAGGCGAGATGGCCTGGGTCCTCGAGAAGCCGGCGACCGCGACGGTGCCGCGGTCGGCGAGGTGGAGGTGCGGGTCGTCGAGGACCCGAACCTGTTCTTCACCCAGGCACCGGGCGCCGCACTCACCTTCCTGAGGGTCAGACCGCCGCGGCCCGCGCCCGCAGCTGCTGGACCATCGCGTCCGGGTCGTCCGCGGAGAACACCGCCGACCCGGCGACGAAGACGTCGGCGCCGGCTTCGGCGCAGCGCTCGATCGTCTCCAGGGACACCCCACCGTCGACCTGGAGCCAGACCTCGAGTCCGGCGGCCGAGATCAGCTCACGGGCGCGCCGGATCTTGGGCAGGCAGACGTCGAGGAACTTCTGGCCGCCGAAGCCGGGTTCGACCGTCATGATCAGCAACATGTCGAGCTCGCCGAGCAGGTCGGCGTACGGGTCGACGGGGGTGGCCGGCTTGAGCGCCATCGAGGCCCGGGCGCCCTTGGCCCGCAGCTCGCGGGCGAGCCGGACCGGCGCTCTCGCGGCCTCGACGTGGAAAGTCACCGATCCGGCGCCCGCCTCGGCGTAGGCCGGAGCCCACCGATCGGGATCCTCGATCATCAGGTGCGCGTCGAGGGGCAGGTCGGTCGCCCGGGCGAGCGACTCGATGACGGGCAGGCCGAGCGTCAGGTTCGGCACGAAGTGGTTGTCCATGACGTCGACGTGGACCCAGTCCGAGCTCGGGATGCGAGCGACCTCGTCCGCGAGCCGGGCGAGGTCGGCGTTCAGGACGCTCGGAGTGATCTGGATACCCATGACGCGCCCGATCCTAGTGGGGGACGTTTCGGCCAACTCAAGGGTGCACGACGGCCAACTCGAGGGTGCACGACGGTCAACTCAACGGATCCGGCGCAGCAGCGCGATGAACATCGCATCGGTGCCGTGCCGGTGCGGCCAGAGCTGCACCGCCCCGGCGAGGTGGGCGGACTCGGCGTCGGGCGCCTCGGGCAGCAGCGGGGCGACCGGCTCCAGCGCGACGTCCTCGCGCCCGGCCAACGTGTCGGCGACGACGCCGGCCGTCTCCTCCAGGACCGGTGAGCAGGTCGCGTAGACGACGACGCCACCCGGTCGCACCGAGTCCAGTGCCGTGTGGAGCAGTGTCCGCTGCAGCGGCACCAGGTCGGCGAGATCGCTCGGCGTACGGCGCCAGCGGCTCTCCGGTCGCCGCCGGAGCGCCCCCAGTCCGGTGCACGGGGCATCCACGAGCACGCGGTCGAAGGTCGCCGGCAGCCACGGCGGCTCGGTGCCGTCGCCCGCGACCACGCCGAGCACACCGTCACGACAGGCGCGGACGGCCTGCGACACCAGCGCAGCCCGGTGCGGCTGGCGCTCGTTCGCGAGCATCCGGGCGCCTGTCCCTGCGGCAAGGGCGGCCAGCAACGCGGCCTTGCCGCCGGGGCCGGCACAAAGGTCGAGCCAACGTTCGTCGCGTCCCTCGACGGACGCGCGCGCCAGCGCAACGGCGACGAGCTGCGAACCGGCGTCCTGCACTCCGGCACGTCCTTCGCGCACGGCGGCAAGACGACCGGGGTCGCCTCCCGTCAGGGCGACGGCGTACGGCGAGATCGGGACCGGCGTGCCCTCGAGCTCCTCGAGGGTGGCGCGGCCCGGTCTCGCGACGAGGGTGACGGCGGGGCGCTCGTTGTCCGCGGCGAGCAGCGATTCCAGCTCGTCGGGACGACCGAGGGCCTGCGCGAGAGCGTCGACGATCCAGGCGGGGTGGGAGGTGCGTTCGGCGAGGGGCCGGTCCGCCAGCCACGCCTCGAGGCTCCGGCCGGCGATCTTGCGGAGCACCGCGTTGACCAGGCCGGCGGGCCGGTGTCCGACGCGTTGCTTGACCAGGTCGACCGTGGTGCCGACCGCCGCGTGGGTCGGGACCCGCATCGACAGCAGCTGGTGCGTGCCGAGCCGCAGGGCGTCCCGCACCGGGTCATCGAGTGCCCGGTCGACGAGCTGGTCGATCACGGCGTCGTAGGCGCCGCGCATCCGGAGGGTGCCGCCGACCAGCTCGGTGGCCAGTGCGGCGTCACGCCCGGTGACACGGCGCTCGCGCAGGAGCCGGGAGAGCTCGAGGTTGGCGTAGGCGTCGCGTTCGGCCACCGCGCGCACGACGTCGAAGGCGAGCAGCCGCGCGCGGTCAGCCACGGTCGGCCAGGTAGGTCTTGACCAGACCCCTGGATGCGCAGGCACACCAGGCGTCGGTGATCACCTCGGCGAGCTCGTCGCGGGAGATCTCGCCCAGGCGCGACACCTGCACCAGGACCGCGTTGTACCCGTTGAAGTGCGGGATGGTGAAGAACGGCCCGTCGGCCTCGACCAGCGCCCGCTTGTCGTCGTCGTTCGCCGTCCGGATCACCAGGAGGTCGTCGTACATCTCCCCGGTTGCGAGGTCGACCGCGGTCCGGTGCGGCTTGCGGTAGAGCACGAAGCCGCGACCCTTCTTCTCGCCGTCGCGGACCCGGTGCGGGACCAGCCAGGTCGGCACGTCACCCCAGCTGGTGCCGAACCAGGTCTCCGGCAGCGCCGCACAGATCGCGTCCACGTCCTCAGGGGTGGCAGGCCGGGTCACCTCAGTCCCCCAGGATCGCGTGCTCGGGGAACTGCACGCCGCGGGCCCAGTCGGCGGCGGGCATCTGCTTCTTCCCGAACGCCTTCACCTCGCCGAGCTGCACCGGCTGGGTCGCCGTGCCGACGTACACCGCGCTCTTGGTCACCTCGAGCGCGCCGGGCGGGAGCTGCTCCCGGTCGACGAGCGTGACCGGCCCGACCTTCATCCGCTCCCCCGCGTACGTCGTCCAGGCGCCGGGCGCCGGGGTGCACGCGCGGATCACCCGGTCGACCGCGAGCGCGGGATCGGTCCAGTCGACCCGGGCGTCCTCGACCAGCACCTTCGGGGCGTAGCTGATCCCCTCCTCGGGCTGCTCACGCGCTTCGAGACTGCCGTCCTCGATGCCGTCCAGGGTGGCGACCAGCAGTCCAGCGCCGCCCTCGGCGAGCTTCGCGAGGAGCGTCCCGGCGGTGTCGTCGGGCCGGATCGTCTGGGTCATCAGTCCGAAGGTGGGGCCGGCGTCGAGCTCCTTGACGATCCGGAACGTGGTCGCGCCGGTCACCTCGTCGCCGGCCAGGATCGCGTGCTGCACCGGCGCGGCACCGCGCCAGTGCGGGAGCACGGAGAAGTGCAGGTTCACCCAGCCGTGCTTCGGGATGTCCAGGGCCGACTGGGGCAGCAGGGCGCCGTACGCCACCACCGGGCAGCAGTCCGGCTCGAGCGCGGCGAGAGCCTGCTGGAAGTCGGGATCGCGCGGGTGATCGGGCTTCAGGACGGGGATGTCGAGCTCGCCGGCACGCTGCTCCACCCACTGGGCGACCGGCGAGGCGACAAGTCGCCGGCCGCGGCCCGCGGGCGCATCCGGCCGGGTCACCACCCCGGCCAGCTCGTGCCGGCTCGCTGCGATCGCCTCGAGCGCGGGCACGGCGACGTCCGGCGTGCCGGCGAAGACGACCCTCACTGCCGGATCCTCACAGGCCCAGTCCGCCGGTGGCGTGGGGTGAGAACCGGACCTGGGTGTCCGCGCCGAACCAGTCGGACTCGCGGATCGCCTTCATCGCCGCCCGCCGGGCCTCGCGGTCGAGCCGGTCGATGAACAAGATGCCGTCGAGGTGGTCGGTCTCGTGCTGGATCGCCCGCGCGAGCAGGTCGGACCCTTCGACGACGACCGGCTCGCCGTGCATGTCGAAGCCGCGGGCGACCACCGACCGGGCCCGGATGCAGTCCAGCGACAGCCCGGGCAGGGAGAGGCAGCCCTCCGGGCCGTCCTGGGTGTCCTCGGACAGGTGCAGCTCTGGATTGACCAGGTGGCCGACGTGGCCCTCGACGAACCAGGTGAAGACGCGCAGCCCGACGCCGATCTGCGGCGCGGCGAGTCCGGCGCCCGGAGCGTCGATCATGGTCTCGGTCAGGTCGGCGACCAGGGTCCGCAGCTCCTTGTCGAACTCGGTCACCGCTGCTGCCGGGGTGCGCAGCACCGGGTCTCCGAACACTCGGATCGGCCTGATGGACACGTGCGCTTCCTCCGGGGGTCGAGTCTGTCGAATCGTCGGTGGTCGTACCTGAACATCGGTGTTCGAGCCTGAACATCGGTGTTCGAGCCTGGACATCGGTGGTCGAGCCTAGTCGAGACTCACCCGAGGCTGACCGGATCGACCTCGACCCGCAGGTGCGGCTCCTTGCGCGCCGATCGCTGCGCCTGCAGGCGCAGCAGCGCGGCAGACAGGTCCGGACCGGCAGCGCGCGGCACCCGGACGACGTACCGCTGGGCCGACGGGTCGGCGGCCTGCTCGGCCGGCACCGGGCCCAGCACCTCGGCGCCGTCCGGGAGTGCCAGCGCCGCCAGCGCTGCGTCGAGCTGTTCGGGGTCGCCGGAGAGGGTCGCCACCCGGGACGCCGGGGGGAGGTGCGCGGTCCGGCGTTCCTCGATCTCGCGGCGGGCGAACCCGGCGTGGTCCCACCGGACCAGTGCCTGGAGCGCCGGGTGAGCCGGGTCGCCGACGGCGAGCACTCGTCCGGGCCTGTCGGAGGCGCCGACCAGCGCCGCGGCGTTGCTCCACCTGCGCAGCGCCTCCTCGGCCGCGCGCAAGTCGTCGCGCGCGAGCAGGAGCCAGGTGTCGAGGAGCACCACGGCGGCGTAGCCCCCGGGAGCGACCGGCTCCGCGCCGGGTGTGGCGACGACGATGGCGGGCTTCGACGGGACCTCCGCGAGCACCCGCTCCCCCGACGACGTGCGCACCGTGGTCGAGGGGAACGCCCGGCCGAGCTCCTCGGCGGTCCGCTGCTCACCGACCACCGGCGCCCGCAGCCCGCGTCCGCCGCACTCAGGGCAGGCCCACTCCGCGGCGACCGTGCCGCACCACGCGCAGTCGGGTGGCCGGCGGGCATCACCGATCCGCAGCGGCCCGTGGCAGACGCCGCAGGCCGCCGGAGTGCGGCACCGCTCACAGGCGAGCCTGGTCGCATAGCCCGCTCGCGGGGTCTGCACCAGCACCGGGCCGGTCTCGAGGCCGGCGCGGATCACGTCGAACGCCTCGCGCGGAAGGCGCGCGGTGCGGGCGGCCCGATCACGGGCGAGGTCGAAGGCCGACGCGCCGGTGACCGAGACCGTCACCCGCCGGCGAAGGTCGTCCCTCGGCAGCACGACCTCGCGCGCCCACCCGCTGCGCAGCAGGAACTCCGCTTCGATGCTGCGGGCATGGCTGCCGACGATCGCGGCGACCTCACCCTGCTGTGCACGCATCAGCAGGACCTCGCGGGCGTGCGGGTAGGGCGCCCGTGGTTCGGCGTACAGATCGTCGCCGTCGTCCCAGATCGCGACCAGACCGAGGTCCCGCACCGGCGCGAACGCGGCGGCGCGGGTGCCGATCACGATGCGGGCAGCTCCGCGCGACACAGCGAGGAACGCGGCGTACCGCTTGGCGGGGCCGGCGTCCGCGGTGAGCACCACGTGCGCCCCGGCACCGAGGCGGTTGGTCAGCGCGACGTCGAGGCGATCGACGTCACGGCGGTCGGGCAGGCACACGAGTGCACCGCGGCCGCCGTCGTGGGTGGCGAGGACGGCTTCGGCGAGCAGTGCCGGCCAGTCCTCGCCCGGCGCCGCCGTCCAGACCGCCCGCGCGGGCTGTGCGCGCGCCAGAGCCTCCAGGAGCCCCTGACCGCCGGTGTACGCCGACCAGAGCGCGGGATCGGCACGCGCGGTCGGCTTCGCGAGGTCCGGGCTGGGTGTCTTCTCGGTGGTCGCGTGCCGGGCGGGTACGGCGAGGCGGAGCACGTCGGACCGGGTGCCGGCGTACCGAGCGGCGACCTCACCGACCAGGTCGGCGATCTCGGGACTCAGCACCGGCTCGGCGCTGACCACCCGGCGCAGCGGCTGCAGCCGGCCGGGGTGGTCGGAGTGACCGACGCGGGCGAGAACGAAGCCGTCGACGTCCTGGCCGGCGAAACGCACCTTGACCCGCACGCCGGGCACCGCCGTCTCCGCCATCGTCGCGGGGACGGCGTAGTCGAACGGCCGGTCGAGGTGCGCGAGCGGCAGGTCGACGAGGACCTGGGCGACCGGGTCCACCTCAGCGTGGTCGACCGGCTTGCGCACCGGCGGAGCCTTCGCCTTGCGCGCCTCGGCACGCGCGATCCCGGGCAGCGAGAGCTGGTCCCCCGGATCGGTCATGGGCCGTTTGTACCAGCCGCCACCCTCGTGGCTACCGGCGGTGACGCGCGGAGACGGCCCCGAGCAGTCGGGGGCCACCGGCGAACACCGCCCGGTAGTAGGCCCGCTTTCGGTGGCGCAGACGGGTGACGAAGGTGCCGTCGTCGCGGGTCGTCGCGGTGCGGACCGTGACCCAGGCGCCGGCCTTCTTGCGCTGGACCAGCACCACGCGCCCCGGAACGGGTCCTGCGCCCCACAGCGTTCCGGCGAACCGCAGCCGCGCGCCGTGCCTGGTCACCGAGAGGGACGGCGTTGCGCGCCAGACCCGTAGGACGGGCGTCCAGGTCGCGGCGTCCAGGCTGTCGGCCGCGGCCACGCGGACGTCGCAGTAACGCGCGCAGCTGCCCAACCCGCGGACGGTGACGCTCGACCTCGACGTCGCGAGCTCGAGGTGGACAACACCCGGCACCTCGACGACGTAGTGGTCGAGCCCGGACACCGACGCCGGCGGCGACCACGACACAGTCATCGCGTCGATCGATCCAGTGGCCGCGAGCGCACGCGGCGCGGACGGACGCGACGTCGCGGTGGCCGTCGCGGTGGCCGTCGCCGTCGCCGTCGCGGTGGCCGTCGCGGTGGCCGTCGGGTGGCCGTCGCGGTCGCCGTCGCGGTGGCCGTCGCCGTCGCCGTCGCGGTCGCCGTCGCCGTCGCAGTCGCCGTCGCAGTCGCCGTGGCCGTCGCGGTAGCCGTCGGGGTTGCCGTCGGGGTCGGCGTCGCACCGGGGTCGCAGGTGTAGACGCTCACGTCGTCGAGGTACCAGCCGATGTAGCCCACGCTGCCGTCGGAGACCATCGAGAACTGCGGCCGGATCGCCGAGCCGGCGTACGAGCTCAGGTCGAGCCGGCTGCCCACCCAACCCAGGCTGTCGCCGGCGAATGCCTTCGTTCCCCCGGTGAGCGTGCGGGTCGGGCCGTTGACCCACGGCAGCGAAGCGGCGCTGGACACCGAGCCACCGTCGACGACCTGCACGGTGCCGCCGTCGTAGTAGGTCGTGCCCTGGTAGTCGAGCAGGTACCAGCCCTGGAAGCCCAGGTAGCTGGCCTGGCCCGGTGGCAGCGCGATGTCGGCTGCGGCGCGGAGGGAGTGGACCTGGTTCGTCGGCGGGTCCACCGCGAACCAGGAGGCTGTGCCGGACGTCGCGTTGCTGGTGCCGACCGCACTGGTGCGGCTCCACCCCGGCTCGCTGAGGAAGGCGGTCGTGGGGTCGCCCGCCTCGCTGTCGAAGAGCACTCGCTTCGTGGTGCCGTCGGGGCACGTGGTCGGCGCGTCGGCCGGCTGGCCGGCGTTCGCGGGGGTGGTGGTGAGCTCCGTTGCCAGTGCCGCCTGGTGGACCGACGCACAGTCCGCCACGGTGTACACCGCCGGCGCCTTCACGTGCAGGTCGGCACAGCTCTGGTCCAGCTGGTCGGCAAGCGCCGCCCAGTCCGCTCCCGAGCTCAACCTGGCGATGAGGTCGAGGTAGAGCCGCGCAGTCTTGCTCAGGTCGGCGTCGGAACCGTCGATGCCCGTGATCGTCTGGCCGTTGAACGTGCCCCCCTGCGAGATCAGGTACGCGGTCTTGTTCCCCACCCCGCTGTTGGTGTGCACCCCGCCGTTGTCGGCATACGACCCGTCGGCGTCGTACAGGTTGCTGGTCGTGCGGTCGGGCTGTCCGAAGCTCGTCGGGCGAGGACAGGCTCCGGATGGTTCCCACGGGCGAGTCCTCGCCGAGGTCCCAGTTGCCGGGCGTGTCACCGGTCGAGGGGTGCCGGTGGTCGACGATCTCGCCGATGACGTCGGCCAGCGACTCGTTGATCGCGCCGGACTGGCCCCAGTAGAAGAGCTTCGAGTACTGGTCGATGACGCCGTGCGTCAGCTCATGGCCCACGACGTCGTCGGCGCCGGCCCAGCCGTCGCCGTAGAACATCTGCTGGCCGTTCCAGAAGGCGTTGCTGTACGGACACCCCCCGTCGTTGAGTGTCGGTGGGCAGAACCGCACCGTCGAGGCGAGCTTGCGCACCCCGCCGACGTTGATCCCGAGCAACTGGGTCAGGCTCACGCCCCCGATCGCGGCGTAGAAGTCAGAGACCGCCCCGGAGAGGTCGTAGGCATCGTTGACGTCGGCGACCGCGCTCGAGGGGCCGCCCTCCACGCGGGCGAACCCGCTGTTGCAGACCGTGTCGCTCCCTCGCACGTTCGCACGGTCGCAGACGACGCGGTCGGCATGGTCGAGCAGGTCGACGCGCAGCAGTACCTCGGCGTCCTGGTCGTCGACGAGCACGAGCTGCCGGACCGTACCTGCGGCGCCGTCGACCTCGACCTTCCAGACCGACCGTGGTCCGGTCGGCAGCGGAACGCCGAGGACCGCGGGATCCAGCAAGGCACGGCTGGCTGTGACGGCAAGGTCGCGCGTGCCCGTGGCCCGGGCGACGACGGCGCGCGCCGTCCGGATCGCACTCCCCCTGTGCACGAGCACGGGCCCGGGACGCGCGGCGGAGGAGACCGTCGACTGGATCGATCGCAAGGACCGGTTCGGTGCCATGCTGACCACGACGTCGCCACCGATCACGGGGACGCCACCGACCTCCTGGGCGAAGATCACGGCGTCGACGCCGGCCACCGTTCGGGTGGCGGTCCGCCGGACGTATGTGGTCCGTGGTGCCGCGCCCAGCGCGGCTCCGTACCGATCGAGGTGGGTCCGCGCAGCCGCTTCGACGCCCGAGCCCACAGGCAGGTCGGGGTCGTCGATCCGCGTGCGTGTGCCGGTGCCGACGAACCGCACCCTGCCGGATGCACCGCGGTCGATCGTGAGAGAGCCGGACGCGTCGTCGCGCAGCCGTTGGACGCCCCGCTGGACCGGGTCGTCGTCGCGATCACCTGCCGGAGCACGAACGGCTGTCAGGACGCTGACGACCAGGGCCGCGACCGCACCCGCGGTGACCGTGGCGAGCACACGTCGCGGCAGGTTCATCGCCGTGTCCTCATCCGGTCACTCCTGCCGACCTCGGGTGTCCCAACGCCCCACCGACCTGGATCGGTGGGGCGCTCGTCGGGTGCTTCTTCGTGCCGGCTCAGATGCCGGCGATCTTCTTCAGCGCCTCGGCGCGGTCCGTGCGCTCCCAGGAGAACTCGGGCAGCTCCCGGCCGAAGTGGCCGTAGGCCGAGGTCTTGGCGTAGATCGGGCGCTTGAGCTCGAGGTCGCGGATGATCGCGGCCGGGCGCAGGTCGAACACCTCGAGGACGGCCTTCTGGATGGTCTCGTCGGAGACGACCCCGGTGCCGAAGGTCTCGATGAACACGCCCACGGGCGCGGCCTTGCCGATCGCGTAGGCGACCTGCGCCTCGCAACGGCGAGCCAGGCCGGCGGCCACGACGTTCTTGGCGACCCAGCGCATGGCGTACGCCGCGGAGCGGTCGACCTTCGACGGGTCCTTGCCCGAGAAGGCGCCGCCGCCGTGGCGGGCCATGCCGCCGTAGGTGTCGACGATGATCTTCCGGCCGGTGAGGCCGGCGTCGCCCATCGGGCCACCGACGACGAAGTTGCCGGTCGGGTTGACCAGCAGCCGGTAGCCCTCCGACGCGATGTCGAAGGTCTCCAGCACCGGGTCGATGACGTGCTTCTTGATGTCCGGCGCGAGGGTGGCGTCCAGGTCGACGCCCTCGGCGTGCTGGGTGGACAGGACCACGGTGTCGATCCGGACCGGGCGGTCGTCCTCGTCGTACTCGATGGTGACCTGGGTCTTGCCGTCGGGACGCAGGTAGTCCAGCGTGCCGTTCTTGCGGACCTCGGTGAGCTTCTCGGCCAGCCGCTGCGCCAACGCTGATCGGCAGCGGCATGAGCTCCTTGGTGTCGTCGCAGGCGTAGCCGAACATCAGGCCCTGGTCACCCGCGCCCTGGCTGTCGAGCTCGTCGCTGGAGCCGCCGACCCGGGCCTCGTGACCCTTGTCGACACCCTGGGCGATGTCCGACGACTGCTGGCCGAGCGCGATCTGGACACCGCAGGAGTTGCCGTCGAAACCCTTGACCGAGGAGTCGTAGCCGATCTCCAGGATCTTCTCGCGCACGAGCTGGGCGATCGGCGCGTAGGTCTTCGTGGTCACCTCACCGGCGACGACGACGAGGCCGGTGGTGAGCAGCGTCTCGCAGGCGACCCGGCTGTCGGGGTCGTCGGCGAGCAGCGCGTCCAGCACCGTGTCGCTGATCGCGTCGGCGATCTTGTCCGGGTGACCCTCGGTCACCGACTCGGAGGTGAACAGACGTCCAGTCACGTGGTTCTCCTGCATCTTCCCTGACCGGATCTCGGCCAGAACGTGGGCGGGCTACTTGGTGGGTGAGGGCATCCAGCGTAACGGACCGTCCTCATCGTGAGACGACGTCTCACCGAACCCAGCCGCCCCGGGAAGGGCGTCGGGCTCCCCCGGTTAACGCGCGTGGAGCAGGAGGGTCACGCGGTCCCAGATCACGTGCGCCAGCGCAGCCTTCGAGCCGCGGGGCACCGGGGTCGCGTCACCGTCCGCGCCGAGCACGACGGCCTCGTTGTCCTCGGCGCCGAACACCTTCCCTCCGCCGACGTCGTTGACCACGAGCAGGTCGCAGCCCTTGCGCACGAGCTTGGCGCGGGCGTGGTCCATCACGGTGCCGGACTCGTCACCGGTCTCGGCCGCGAAGCCCACGACCACCAGGCCGGGGTTGGGTCGCTCACGGGCGAGCCCGGCCAGGATGTCGGGGGTCTGGACGAGCCGGATGTCCGGCGCTCCGCCGTCGTCGGTCTTCTTGATCTTCGCGTCGACGAATGCGTCGGGCCTGAAGTCGGCCGGCGCCGCGGCCATCACCACGGCGTCTGCTGACGCGCACGCGGAGACCACCTCGGCTTGCATCTGCTCGGTGGTCTCGACCCGCACCACCTTCACCCCGGCGGGGTCGGGCAACGTGACGTTGGCGGCGACAAGCGTCACCTCTGCGCCCCGGGCGGCCGCGGTGCGGGCGAGCGCGTAGCCCTGCAGGCCCGACGACCGGTTGCCGAGGAAGCGGACCGGGTCGAGGTACTCACGCGTGCCTCCCGCGGACACGACGACGTGCCGGCCGCTGAGGTCCTGCGGGGCGCTGGTCGTGCCGGTCGAGGCTCGGGCGAGCACGTCGGTGGCGGTTGCGAAGATCTCGGCCGGCTCGGGCAGCCTGCCCTTGCCGGTGTCGGCGCCCGTCAGCCGCCCTTCCGCAGGCTCGATGACCAGCGCACCGCGCTCCCGCAGGGTCGCGACGTTGGCAACGGTCGCCGGGTGCTCCCACATCTCGGTGTGCATCGCCGGAGCGAAGATGACCGGGCAACGAGCGGTGAGAAGCGTGTTGCTCAGCAGGTCGTCGGCCAAGCCGTGCGCGGCCTTGGCCAGCGTGTTGGCCGTCGCGGGCGCGACCACCACGAGGTCCGCGGTCTGGCCCAGGCGCACGTGCGGCACCTCGTGGACGTCGGTCCAGACATCGGTACGGACCGGCTTGCCGGAGAGCGCCGCCCAGGTCGGTGCGCCGACGAACTCGAGCGCCGACGCTGTGGGCACGACGGTCACGTCGTGCCCGGACTCGGTGAAGAGCCGGAGCAGCTCACAGGCCTTGTACGCCGCGATCCCGCCGCTCACGCCGAGGACGACGCGAGGACGGGAGGCTGCAGGGCTGTCGTTCATCGTGAGCCCGACCGTGACCTCGGGGAATCAGCCCCGTGTCACTGGGCCGCAGCCTCCGCTGCGGCGTCCTCGGGGTCGATGTCCTCACAGACGAGGAGGTCGTCGTTGATCTCGCGGAGCGCGATCGAGAGCGGCTTCTCCTGGACGTGGGTGTCGACGAGCGGCCCGACGTACTCCAGCAGACCCTCGCCCAGCTGCGAGTAGTAGGCATTGATCTGGCGGGCACGCTTGGCGCTGTAGAGCACCAGCTTGTACTTGGAATCGGTCTTGGTCAGCAGGTCGTCGATCGGGGGGTTGGTGATGCCCTCGGCAACGGGCTGGGTGCCGGACACGCTCATCGGGCCTCTCAGAGGTTCGGCGGAGTGGGTGGAAACTCAGAATCCGGGGCAGACGGCCTCAGGACCGCATCAACTCTACCAACTCTTCGGCCGCAGCGGGAATCGTGCGGTTGACCACGGTGGCGTCGAACTCCTGCTCCGCGGCGAGCTCGGCGCGTGCGGTTGCGAGCCGACGCTCTCGTTCGGCCCGTTCCTCGGTGCCGCGCCCGACCAGCCGGCGGACCAGCTCCTCCCAGGAGGGCGGCGCGAGGAACACGAACTGGGCCTCGGGCATCCGCTGCCGCACCTGGCGCGCGCCCTGGAGGTCGATCTCGAGCAGCGCCTGTCGGCCCTCGTCGAGGGCCTCGAGCACGGGGCCGCGAGGCGTGCCGTAACGGGCGTGCTGGTGGACCACGGCCCACTCCAGGAGCTCGTCTTCGGCCACCAGCCGGTCGAACTCCTCGTCGGAGACGAAGTGGTAGTGCACCCCGTCGACCTCTCCGGGACGACGCGGGCGGGTCGTCACCGAGACCGAGATCCAGATCTCCGGATGGTGCTCCCGGAGCCATGCCGTGACCGTGCCCTTGCCGACGGCGGTCGGACCGGCCAGGACCGTGAGCCGTGCGGGCGTCTCGCCCCGATCAGTCACCGGAGCCGAACTCGGCCACCAGTGCCGCGACCTGCTTCGCTCCGAGGCCACGGACACGTCGGCTCTCGGAGATCTTCGAGTCGCTCCATCAGCTGAGCGGCACGCACCTTGCCCAGTCCGGGCATCGACGCGAGCAGCTCGTTGACCCGCATCTTCCCGATCACCTCGTTGTGCTCGCCCTCGGCGAGGACGTCGGCGATCGACGCTCCCGAGTGCTTGAGGCGGTTCTTCACTGCCGCCCGCTCCCGACGTGATGCTGCGGCCTTGTCCAGGGCTGCCTTCCGCTGCTCGGGGGTGAGTGGTGGCAACGCCACAGTCAAGACCTCTTCTCGGACGGCAACAGGTGAGGGTGCGGCACCTGTGGTGGGGAGCAATCTAGTCAGCAGGCCTCGTTGGCTGCAACGCGGGCCGTTCGGCGGACGGGTGCGATCGGCCGTGATCGGCTCACAGCCCGAGCTGCAGCTTGCAGACGTCCTTCGCCTGCTGCTCGATGCCGTTGGCGGCGTCGACCACGTCTGCCGACGACAGCACATTGGCAGCGTTCGCGATCCGGCTGCGATCCGCCTCGCTGAGTCCCGCGGGGGCCTTGCCGTCGACGAAGTCGTCGGGGGAGACCCCGACGTCGTCGAGCGTCGCGGAGAACGAGTCGAGCGCGCCCAGGAACACCTGCCACTCGTCGGCGAGGTCGTCGGGCGCCTTGGCGGACAGCCGGTGCAAGAGCGTGCGGTGACCGATCAGCGCCAGTCCGCTGCTGTCGTCCTGCATCTCCGAGAAGGTCTCCTGATCGGCCTTCAGCGCGTTGCAGTACTCCTTCTCGGTGTGGCCGCAGCCCGACGACAGCACCAGGACAGCCGCCACCAGGACCGTCAGCAGGCCACGTGGCCTCATCCGGCCACGGCCGTGAAGCTCGCGACGGCCGCCTCGGCCGCGGTGCGCAGCGACACCGGGTCCGGGCCCGCTCCGAGGATCTCGCGGCTGCTGCTGGGCAGGACCTTGTCGAGCACGCCGTCGAAGATCCTGCGGACGTCCTCGGCCGTGCCGCCCTGGGCGCCGATCCCCGGCACCAGCAGCGGGCCGTTGACGTCGAGGTCGACGCCCGGGCCACGCTCCGCGAGCGTCGCGCCGACCACGGCGCCGTACGAGCCCAGCGGTGTCGCGCCGTCGTTCGCCCGGCGGAGCGCGTCGAGCACGACCGCCGCAACCGGTCTGCCGTCGGTCGACGTCGCGCGCTGGACCTCGGCTCCCTCGGGGTTCGAGGTGAGCGCAAGCACGAACACGCCGGCGTGGTGCTTGGCCGCGGTGTCGAGCATCGGTGTCAGGCTGCCGAAGCCGAGGAACGGGCTGGCGGTGATCGCGTCGGCCGCGATCGGCGACGACGGGTCGAGGTAGGCGTCGGCGTACGCCTGGGCTGTCGACCCGATGTCTCCGCGCTTGACGTCGAGGACGACCAGAGCACCGCCTGCCCGGCAGGCCTCGATAGTCCGCTCGAGCACCGCAACACCTCGTGACCCGAACCGCTCGAAGAACGCCGACTGCGGCTTGACCGCGGCCACCACGGGCGCGAGGGCGTCGGCGGCGCCGAGGGCGAAGGCCTCGAGGCCCTCCACCGTGTCGGAGAGCCCCCAGGCCCGCAGGAGTCCCGGGTGCGGGTCGATGCCGGCGCACAGCGGACCGCGCGCGTCCATGGCGGCACGTAGCCGGGTCCCGAAAGTGTGGTCAGGCGCCTGCATCATCGGCGTTGCTCCTTGTGGTCGGTCGCTCGGCTCCCCCGCGGCATCGCTTTGGCGAGAGCGGCGTTGACCCGTCGCGGCCAGAGGGGTCCTTCGTAGATGAACGCGGTGTAGGCCTGCAGCAGGTCGGCCCCGGCGAGCAGGCGCTCCACCGCGTCCTCGGTGCCGGCGATGCCGCCGACGCCGATGAGCGTCGGGCCGTCCCCGACCCGACCCCGGAGCAGTCGCATCACCTCGAGCGCACGGCGCCGGAGCGGCTCGCCGGACAGGCCACCGGCTCCCGCTCGCTGGACATCGGCGGCGCCCGAGAGCAGCCCGCGCGGCTGACCGTCGTGTTCGTGGCGACGATGCCGTCCAGCCCCACCGCGATAGCCAGGTCGGCGACGGCGAGCACGTCGTCGTCGCCGAGGTCGGGGGCGATCTTGACCAGCAGCGGCACCCGTCGGTCCGTGACCTCGTCGGCGCGGCGCCGGACCGCCTGCAGGAGTGGCTCGAGCCTGGCAACCGCCTGGAGGTCGCGGAGACCCGGAGTGTTCGGCGAGGAGACGTTGACGACCAGGTAGTCGGCGTACGGCGCGAGCAGGCCGGTGCTCTTCTCGTAGTCACCGATCGCCTCGTCCTCGGGCACCACCTTGGTCTTGCCGATGTTGATCCCCAGGACCGGTCTCGGCTGGGCTCGGCCACCGGTGGTCGAGCCCAGCCGAGACCTACGCCGGGCCAACCTCTGCGCCACCGCCTCGGCGCCGTCGTTGTTGAAGCCCATCCGGTTCACCACGGCCCGGTCGGCCGGGAGTCGGATCAAACGCGGCTTCGGGTTCCCCGGCTGCGGCTCACCGGTGACGGTGCCGATCTCCACGAACCCGAAGCCCAGGGCTGCCAGGGCGTCGATGCCGACGCCGTTCTTGTCGAACCCCGCCGCCAGGCCGAGCACGCCGGGGAAGTCGATCCCCATCGCCCGCACGCCGGCCCGGTGCCGCGCCCGGCGGTCGAGCCTGTCGACACCGCGGAGCACGGGCCGTGCGGCGCGAATGCCGCGGAAGGCGGCCTCGTGTGCGCGCTCGGGGTCCACCCGGACGAGCAGCCGGTCGAAGAGCGCGCGGTAGGGAGCGGTCACGGCACGCGCTCAGCCGTCCAGCGCCGGGGCGATCGTGGTCGCCGCCCACTCCTGGAGCGAGCGGACGCCGACCGATCCGACGCGCTGGGCGTGGATGCCCTGCACCGCCGCGGCCAGGCCCTGGACGGTGGTGATGCACGGGACTCCCGCGAGCACCGCCGCCGTGCGGATCTCGTAGCCGTCCATCCGGGTGTCACCTCCGGCGCTGTTGCCGGCCGGGGTGTTCACGATCAGGTCGATCTGACCGTCGAGGATCAGCTGCACCGAGGTGGGCTCCCCGTGCGGGCCGGTGCCCTCGAAGTTCTTCCGGACCACCGTGGCCTTGATCCCGTTGCGCCGGAGCACCTCGGCGGTGCCCTGCGACGCGAAGATCTCGAAGCCGGAGTCGGCGAGCACCTTCACCGGGAAGATCATCGTGCGCTTGTCGCGGTTCGCCATGCTGACGAAGACGCGTCCCTCGGTGGGCAGCGGCCCGTACGCCGCGATCTGGGACTTGGCGAACGCGGTGCCGAAGTCGGCGTCGAATCCCATCACCTCTCCGGTGGACTTCATCTCCGGGCCGAGGACGGTGTCGACGAACGCCCCGTCAGGGGTGCGGAACCGGTTGAACGGCATCACCGCCTCCTTGACCGCGATCGGCGCGTCACCGGGCAGCTCGCCGCCGTCCTTCTCCCGCAGCACACCGGCCGCGCGCAGCGACGCCATCGACTCCCCCAGCATGATCCGGGCGGCCGCCTTGGCCAGCGGCGTGGCCGTCGCCTTGGACACGAAGGGCACCGTCCGGCTGGCGCGAGGGTTGGCCTCCAGCACGTAGAGGACGTCGGCACCGAGTGCGAACTGGATGTTGAGCAGGCCGACCACTCCGATGCCTCGGGCGATCGCCTCGGTGGCCTCCCGGATCCGGTTGATCTCCCGCGCTCCGAGGGTGATCGGCGGCAGCGCGCAGGAGGAGTCGCCGGAGTGGATGCCGGCCTCCTCGATGTGCTCCATCACGCCGCCGAGGTAGAGGTCGTCGCCGTCGAAGAGAGCGTCGACGTCGATCTCGACGGCGTCGTCGATGAACCGGTCGACCAGCACCGGGCGGTCCGGGCTGATCTCCGTCGCGGCTTCGATGTAGGAGCGGAGCGCGTCGTCGCCGTACACGATCTGCATGCCGCGGCCACCGAGCACGTACGACGGCCGCACCAGCACCGGGTAGCCGATCTCGGCCGCGATCTCCCGCGCTTCGGCGAAGGAGCTCGCGGTGCCGTGCTTGGGCGCGACCAGGCCCGCGTTGTGGAGCACTCGGCCGAATGCTCCGCGCTCCTCGGCGAGCTCGATCGCCTCGGGCGTGGTGCCGACGATCGGCACGCCGGCGTCCTCGAGCCCCTGCGCCAGGCCGAGCGGCGTCTGGCCGCCGAGCTGGCAGATCACCCCGGCGATCGGACCGGCCTGGGTCTCGGCGTGGACCACCTCGAGCACGTCCTCCAGCGTCAGCGGCTCGAAGTACAGCCGGTCGCAGGTGTCGTAGTCGGTCGAGACCGTCTCGGGGTTGCAGTTGACCATCACGGTCTCGTAGCCGGCCTCGGTCAGGGCCATGCAGGCGTGCACGCAGGAGTAGTCGAACTCGATGCCCTGGCCGATCCGGTTCGGGCCGCGAGCCCAGGATGATCACGGCTTCCTTGGTCCTCGGTCGCACCTCGGTTTCCTCGTCGTAGGAGCAGTAGTGGTACGGCGTCCGCGCCGCGAACTCCGCCGCGCAGGTGTCCACGGTCTTGTAGACCGGCCGGATCCCGAGCGCGTGCCGGACGCCACGGACGACGTCCTCGTGCAGGCCGCGCATCTTGGCGATCTGGGCGTCGGAGAAGCCGTGCCGTTTGGCCCGGCGCAGCGAGACCGGTGTGAGCTCGGGCGCGTCGATGATCTCGCTGCGCGATCTCGTTGATCAGGCGCGAGCTGGTCGACGAACCACGGGTCGATGCCGGTGGCCTCGTGGATCTCCTCCGGGGTCGCGCCGGCCCGGATCGCGTCCATCACGCCCTTGAGCCGGCCGTCGGTGGGCGAGCTGATCTGCCTCGAGCAGGGCGTCCTTGTCGAGGTCGACCCAGCGGTGGGACCAGTCGAACGCGGTGTCCTTCTTCTCCAGGCTGCGCAGCGCCTTCTGCAGCGCCTCGGTGAAGTTGCGGCCGATCGCCATCGCCTCGCCGACCGACTTCATGTGCGTGGTGAGCGTCGGGTCGGCGGTCGGGAACTTCTCGAACGCGAACCGCGGGACCTTCACCACCACGTAGTCCAGCGTCGGCTCGAAGCTCGCCGGGGTCTCGGCAGTGATGTCGTTCGGGATCTCGTCGAGCGTGTAGCCGATCGCCACCTTCGCCGCGATCTTGGCGATCGGGAAGCCGGTCGCCTTCGAGGCCAGCGCGCTGGACCGGGAGACCCGCGGGTTCATCTCGATCACGATCACCCGGCCGTCGGCGGGGTTCACGGCGTACTGGATGTTGCAGCCGCCGGTGTCGACGCCGACCTCGCGGATGATCCCGATCGCCAGGTCGCGGAGGTGCTGGTACTCGCGGTCGGTCAGCGTCATCGCCGGGGCGACGGTGATCGAGTCGCCGGTGTGCACGCCCATCGGGTCGAGGTTCTCGATCGAGCAGATGATCACGACGTTGTCCGCCTGTGTCGCGCATCACCTCCAGCTCGTACTCCTTCCAGCCGATGATCGACTCCTCCAGGAGCACCTCGGTGGTCGGGCTGGCGGCCAGGCCGGCGCCGGCGATCCGGTGCAGGTCGTTCTCGTCGTAGGCGATGCCCGAGCCGGTGCCGCCCATCGTGAAGGACGGCCGGACCACGACCGGGTAGCCGAGGTCGCCACGGCCGCCGAGGCAGTCGTCCATCGAGTGGCAGATCGTGCTGCGGGCGACGTCTCGCCGCCGACCTTGGCGACGATCTCGTTGAAGCATCTCGCGGTTCTCGCCGCGGTGGATCGCCTCGATGCTCGCCCCGATCAGCTCGACGCCGTACTTCTCCAGGACGCCGTTCTCGGCCAGCGCGATCGCGCGTGTTCAGCGCGGTCTGGCCGCCGAGGGTCGCCAGCAGCGCGTCCGGGCGCTCCTTGGCGATCACCTTCTCGACGAACTCCGGGGTGATCGGCTCGACGTAGGTCGCGTCGGCGAACTCCGGGTCGGTCATGATCGTGGCCGGGTTGGAGTTGACCAGGACGACCCGCATGCCCTCCTCCTTGCAGCACCCGGCAGGCCTGGGTGCCGGAGTAGTCGAACTCGCAGGCCTGGCCGATGATGATCGGCCCGGACCCGATCACCAGGATGGACTTGATGTCGTCGCGCTTCGGCATCAGTTGCCTTCCCCGGTGGTTGAGCTTGTCGAAACCATGAGCGCAGGAACCGGTCGAACAGGTAGGCGGCGTCGTGCGGCCCTGCCGCTGCCTCGGGGTGGTACTGCACCGAGAAGGCCTTCAGGCGCCCGACCTCGGTGGTTGAGCCGTCGAAACCCGGAGCTCGAGGCCCTCGACCACGTCGTCGTTGAGGCAGACGTGGCTGACGGTCGCCTCGCCGTACGGCGTGGAGGTGCTGCCCGACCGGCGGCGCGTCGACGGCGAACCCGTGGTTGTGGGCGGTGACCTCGACCTTGCCGGTGGTGCGGTCCATCACCGGCTGGTTGATGCCGCGGTGGCCGTACTTGAGCTTGTAGGTGCCGAACCCGAGGGCGCGGCCGAAGAGCTGGTTGCCGAAGCAGATCCCGAAGTAGGGCAGGTCCCGGCGCAGCGCCTCCTGCAGGAGCTCGACCTGGCCGATGGTCGCGGCCGGGTCACCCGGGCCGTTGGAGAAGAACAGTCCGTCGGGCCGCCACGGCCATCACGTCGTCGATCGTGGCGTTGCAGGCAGCACGTGCACCTCGATCCCGCGCTCGCTCATCATCCGCGGCGTGTTCGCCTTGATGCCCAGGTCGACCGCAGCCACGGTGGCGACCTTCGCGCCGACGCGCGAGGCACCACGTATGCCGTCGCTGGTGGTGACCTCGTCGGAGAGCTCGGCGCCCGCCATCTCGGCCGGACTGCCGAGCACCCGCTGCGAGCAGCGCCTCCGGGTCGGTCTCGACGCTGGAGATGCCGACCCGCATCGCGCCGCGCTCGCGCAGGTGCCGGGTCAGCGCCCGGGTGTCGATGCCGCTGATCCCGACGACACCCTGGTCGCGCAGGTCGTCGTCGAGGCGTCCGCTGAGGCTGCGCCAGTTGCTCGGGACCCGGGCGGGGTCGCGGACGACGTATCCGCTGACCCAGATCCGCGAGGACTCCCGGTCCTCGTCGTTCATCCCGGTGTTGCCGATGTGCGGCGCCGTCATCACCACGACCTGCCGGTGGTACGACGGGTCGGTCAGCGTCTCCTGGTAGCCGGTCATGCCGGTGGAGAACACCGCCTCGCCGAAGGTCTCCCCCGCGGCGCCGTAGGACTCTCCGCGGAAGGTGCGGCCGTCCTCGAGGACGAGGATGGCCTCACCGGGAGTCGGACCGGTCGAGTTCGGGCCGGTCGAGATCGGGCCAGTCGACCCTTCGACAGGCTCAGGGACCGGTCCGTTGGTTGAGCTTGTCGAAACCACTACAGGTTACTCCCATCGTTGGTGCGAGCCAGCTTGGAGATCGTGCGGACCCACGCGCCGCGTCGGGCTGCGTGACCGACGCGGCGCTCGACCTGCTGCCGGCGATCGGCGCCTTGGCGGCATCGCGGACGGTGCGCGCCGGGTCGAGCCGGAAGCCGGTCTGCCAGTCGTTGCCCTCGTGCACCCAGCGACACCGAGCAGGTCGGTCGACGGGCTTGCCGTTGAAGTGCGTGCCGCGTCCGCGCCCCGCGCAGCGCCGTGATGCGGGATCCGGAAGGAACCGGCGATCCGGACCACGTCGAGTGCCTCGGCCGACAGCGACAGCCGGGCGGCGCTGCGCGCGGCGAGGCTCTGGCCCACCACGCGCTCACCCGCTGGTCCAGCGTCCCGAGGTAGCGTGCCGACGGCCTGCATCCGCGCCGGCGGCAGGTCGGCGATCGGCGGGATCGCGACGAGCGGCGGCACCCCGGCGCAGCCTGTTGGCTCTGCGCTTGAAGAGGGGCCCCATCAGGCGAGCTTCCCGTCGAGGACGGTCGGCCTTGCCGCGGAGGAACGTCGCCACCACCCGGCCGGGCAGCTCCATGCCGGCGTACGGGGTGTTGCGCGAGAGCGAGGCCATCTCGCCGGCGTCGACCATCCGGGTCGCGGCGGCGTCGTAGAGCACGATGTTGGCGGGCTCGCCCTCGGCGATCGGGTCGACCGTGGTCGGTCGAGCCGGCCGATCCGGGCCGGCGCGTAGGACATCCGCTCGGCGACGCCGGCCCAGTCGATCAGGCCGGTGTCGACCATCGTCTGCTGCACGATCGACAGCGCCGTCTCCAGGCCGAGCATCCCGAAGGCGGCGGCCTGCCACTCGCAGTCCTTGTCCTCGTGCGGGTGCGGCGCGTGGTCGGTGGCGACGATGTCGATGGTGCCGTCGGCCAGACCGGCCCGGACCGCCTCGACGTCGGCGGCGGTGCGCAGCGGCGGGTTGACCTTGTAGATCGGGTCGTAGGTCGCCGCGAGCTCGTCGGTGAGCAGCAGGTGGTGCGGGCAGACCTCGGCGGTGACGTCCCAGCCGCCGTCCTTCGCAGCTGCGCCTTGGCCCAGCGGACGATCTCCACCGAGCCCGCGGTCGAGACGTGGCAGACGTGCAGCCGGGAGCCGACGTGCGCGGCGAGCAGGCAGTCGCGGGCGATGATCGCCTCCTCGGCGACCGCGGGCCAGCCGCGCAGGCCGAGCCGACCGCGACAGCTCGCCCTCGTTCATCTGGGCGTCCTCGGTGAGGCGCGGCTCCTGGGCGTGCTGGGCGATGACGCCGTCGAAGGCCTTGACGTACTCCAGGGCGCGCCGCATCAGCACCGGGTCGGACGACGCACTTGCCGTCGTCGGAGAAGACCCGGACCCGGGCGGCGGAGTCGGCCATCGCGCCGAGCTCGGCGAGCTGCTCGCCGCCCAGTCCGACCGTGACCGCGCCGACCGGGAACACGTCGCAGTAGCCGGCCTCGCGACCGAGGCGCCAGACCTGCTCGACGACGCCGGCGGTGTCGGCGACCGGATCGGTGTTGGCCATCGCGTGCACCGCGGTGAAGCCGCCCAGCGCGGCGGCCCGGGTGCCGGTCTCGACGGTCTCGGCGTCCTCGCGGCCCGGCTCGCGCAGGTGGGTGTGCAGGTCGACCAGCCCCGGCAGCGCGACCAGGCCGGTCGCGTCGATCGTCTCGACCTCGGCCGCCGGCGGCGTCCAGGCCGGTCGCCGATCCCGCGATGACGCCGTCGGCGAGCAACAGGTCGGTCGGCTCGCCGCCGAGGATCCGCGCCTTCTTGATCAGGTAGCTGGTCACGTGGGGCTCGTCCTCGTCGTTGGTGGTCGATCGCAGGCTCGGAACCGCCGAGCAGCAGGTAGAGCACCGCCATCCGGACGGCGACGCCGTTGGTGACCTGCTCGACGATCACCGAGCGGTCGGAGTCGGCGACGTCGGCGGTGATCTCCATGCCGCGGATCATCGGACCCGGGTGCATCACGATCGTGTGGTCCTGCAGGGTGGCCATCCGGCGGGCGTCCAGGCCGTAGCGGCGGGAGTACTCCCGCACGCTGGGGAAGTACGACGCGTTCATCCGCTCCCGCTGGACCCGCAGCATCATCACCGCGTCGGTCTTCGGGCAGCACCGCGTCGAGGTCGTAGGAGGTCTGGCACGCCCCAGGTGTCCACGCCGTACGGCAGCAGCGTCGGGGGGCGCGACCAGGGTGACCTCGGCGCCGAGGGTCTGCAGCAGCAGCGCGTTGGAGCGGGCCACCCGGCTGTGCAGCACGTCTCCGACGATCGCGACCCGGCGGCCGTCCAGGCTCCGCGCCGAGGTGGCGGGTCATCGTGAACGCGTCGAGCAGCGCCTGGGTCGGGTGCTCGTGGGTGCCGTCGCCGGCGTTGATCACGCTCGAGCGCGACCAGCCCGGCGTGCGCAAGGTTGTACGGCGCACCCGAGGCCCAGTGCCGGACGACGACCGCGTCGGCGCCCATCGCCTCCAGGGTCAGCGCGGTGTCCTTGAGCGACTCCCCCTTGCTCAGCGAGGAGCCCTTGCGCGGAGAAGTTGATGACGTCGGCCGAGAGCCGCTTGGCGGCCGCCTCGAACGAGATCCGGGTGCGGGTGGAGTCCTCGAAGAAGAGGTTCACGATGGTGCGGCCGCGCAGCGCCGGCAGCTTCTTGATCGGCCGGTCGGCCAGCGACCGCATCTCCTCGGCGGTGGCGAGGATCAGCTCGGCGTCGTCGCGGGTCAGGTCACCGGCGCTGAGCAGGTGCTTCTTCATCGGATCGTCACCGCGTCCTCCCCGCCGTCGTGCTCGCTCGAGCCGCACCGCGACCTTCTCGGCTGTGCGAGGTGGGCAGGTTCTTGCCGACGAAGTCGGCCCGGATCGGAAGGTCGCGGTGGCCGCGGTCGACCAGGACCGCGAGCCGGACGGCGCTGCGGCCTGCCGATGTCGTTCATGGCGTCGAGCGCGGCCCGGATCGTGCGGCCGGAGTAGAGCACGTCGTCGACCAGCACCACGATCTTGTCGTCGATCCCGCCGGTCGGGATCTCGGTGGGCAGCAGGGCCCGGGCCGGGCGCATCCGCAGGTCGTCGCGGTACATCGTGACGTCGAGGGAGCCGACCGGCACCTCGATGCCCTCGACCTCGGAGATCTTGGCCGCGATCCGGTGGGCGAGGTGGACGCCCCTGGTCGGGATCCCGAGCAGGACCAGGTCGCGCGAGCCGCTTGTTGCGCTCGAGGATCTCGTGCGAGATGCGCGTGAGGGCCCGGGAGACGTCACGGGCGTCCAGGACGGTGCGGCCTTCGGCGTCACCGGCAGAGGGGGACGGCGAGGACTCGACCTCGGGTTGGGTAGGCGTCATCACGCCTGACCTCCTTCTCCGCCTCACGGGACGGATCGTTAAAGGATGTCGAACGGCCAGATCCTAACAGGCCCCCGAACGGGCCCACGGGACCGGCTTCCAGCGGTGTCTGCGGACGGACAGAGCCGGTGGCACCGCGTCGCGCGCAGTGCCACCGGCTCCTTCTCCATCACCCGAAGAACGGGTTGCAGGCGGTCAGGACTTGAAGACGTCCTTGACCTTCTCGCCGGCCTGCTTGAGATCGGACTTGACCTGGTCGGTCTTGCCCTCGGCCTCCAGGTCGTCGTTGTCGGTGGCCTTGCCGAATGTCTCCTTGGCCTCGCCGATCTTCTCGTCGGCCATGTTCTGGAGCTTGTCGTCAGTACCCATGACTGATCTCCCATCCGGTTGCTCGGGTCGATCCGGCTCTGCCGGACCCGGTCGGGCCGCCGTGGTGCGCGGCCACCTGCGACGTACCCGTGCGCAGGTGGGGCAAACGTGACCTGTGCCTCAGTGCGAGAGCCTCGCCGCTGCCACCAGCGCACGGAGCAGACCGACGTCGGCCTGGGTCTCCGGGTGCCACTGCACTCCGACCCAGAACGGCCGGTCAGGGTGCTCGAAAGCCTCCACGGTGCCGTCCTCGGCGTACGCCGACGCGACCAGCCCGGGGAAGGTCCGGACGGACTGGTGGTGGTGGCAGCGGACCTCGCGCCGCGGCCCCAGGATCTCCCCGACGGTGCTGCCGGCCACCGTGGTGACCGTGATGTCGCCGTACTGCCCGGCAGCGGGGGCGTGTCCGTCGTGCCCGACGACGTCGGGGGTGTGCTGGTCCAGCGTCCCCCCGACCCTGGCGGCCTCCAGCTGCATGCCACGGCAGACCATGAGGGTCGGCAGGTCACGCCGCGCCGCCGCGGTGAGCAGGGCGAGCTCCCACGCGTCCCGGTCCGGTCGGGTGCCGCCGGTGCGTGGATGCGGGTCCGCGCCGTACCGGTCGGGGTCCACGTCGGCGCCGCCCGCCACCACGAGCGCATCGATCCGCGCGACGACCGCAGCGGCGTGCTCCGGGTCCGCGGGCGGGAGCAGCACCACCGCGCCGCCGGCGGCCTCCACCGACTGGGCGTAGCCGGCGTGCAGCACGTCCGCGACCGCATCCCAGACACCCCAGCGCGCCTGCTCGCGGTAGGTGGTGATCCCGACGATGGGCGGGCTGCTCAGCGACATCGCGGCCGGCTTCGGCTCACAGCGGCGTCACGTAGGCACCGGAGATGCCGCCGTCGACGAGGAAGGTGCTCGCGGTGATGAAGCTCGACTCGTCGGAGGCGAGGAAGAGCACCGCGTTCGCCATCTCGTCGGGCTCGGCGAAGCGGCCCATCGGCACGTGTACCAGCCGACGGGCGGCACGCTCCGGGTCCTTGGCGAACAGCTCCTGGAGCAGTGGGGTGTTCACCGGCCCCGGGCAGAGGGCGTTCACCCGGACGCCGTCGCGCGCGAACTGCACGCCCAGCTCGCGCGACATCGACAGCACCCCGCCCTTCGACGCGCTGTAGGAGATCTGCGAGGTCGCGGCGCCCATCACCGCGACGAACGACGCGGTGTTGATGATCGACCCGCGCTTCTGCTCGAGCATGTAGGGCAGCACCGCCTTGCAGCACAGGTACACGCTGGTGAGGTTGACCTCCTGCACGCGCCGCCACGCGTCGAGGTCGGTGTCCAGGATGGAGTCGTCGTCGGGCGGGGAGATGCCGGCGTTGTTGAAGGCGATGTCGACCGAGCCGTAGGCCTCCTTGGCCGTGGCGAAGAGCGCGTCGACCTGCCCCTTGTCGGTCACCTCGGTGTGCACGTAGCGCCCGCCGATCTCGGCGGCGACCTCCTCCCCCCGGGTGTCGTCGATGTCGGCGATCACCACGTGGGCGCCCTCCTGGGCGAACCGGCGCGCGGTCGCCAGGCCGATGCCGGAGCTGCCGCCCGTGATCACAGCGGTGCGGGAGTCCAGGCGTCCTGTCATGGTGAGTCCTTCTCGGTCGTGTGCGGGATCGGTCGTGTGCGGGATCAGTCGTGTGCGGGATCAGTCGTGGGCGTAGAAGACGTTCTTCACGTCGGTGAAGCTGTTCGGGGCGTCCGGCCCGAGCTCCCGGCCGAGACCGGACTGCTTGAAGCCGCCGAACGGCGTCCAGTAGCGGACAGACGAGTGCGAGTTCACGCTCAGGTTGCCGGCGTCGACGGCGCGGGAGACCCGCAGGGCGCGACCGAGGTCGCGGGTGAAGATCGACCCGGACAGGCCGAACTCGGTGTCGTTGGCCAGCCGGACCGCGTCGGCCTCGTCGTCGAAGGGCATCACCGCGACGACCGGTCCGAAGACCTCCTCACGCCAGATCCGCGCCTCGGTCGAGTCGGCCAGCACCACGGTCGGAGGGAACCAGAATCCGGCTCCCTCAGGCGCGCTGCCGGTGAACGCCACCTCGGCCTCGTCGACGAAGCCCTGCACCACGGCCCGCTGGTCCGCGGAGATCAGCGGCCCCATCTCGCTGTCCCGGTCGCTCGGGTCGGTCACCCGGAGACCACGCACGGCGGGCTCGAGCAGACTCACGAACTCGTCGTACGCCGACCGCTCGACGAGGATCCTCGACCGCGCGCAGCAGTCCTGGCCGGCATTGTCGAAGACGGCGTACGGCGCGGTCGCGGCTGCCCTCGCCAGGTCGGCGTCGGCGAACACGATGTTGGCGCTCTTGCCGCCGAGCTCGAGGGTCACCCTCTTCACCTGGTCGGCGCACCCGCGCATGATCTGCTTCCCGACCTCGGTCGAGCCGGTGAAGCAGACCTTGCGCACCAGCGGATGGGTCACGAAGCGCTCACCGACGATCGAGCCCTTGCCGGGTAGCACCGTGAACACGCCGTCGGCCAGTCCGGCCTCGCGGCCGAGCTCCGCCAGCCGGATCGCGGTCAGCGGGGTCAGCTCGGCCGGCTTGAGCACGACGGTGTTGCCCGCGGCCAGCGCGGGAGCGAAGCCCCAGCCGGCGATCGGCATCGGGAAGTTCCACGGCACGATCACCGCGACGACGCCCAGGGGCTCGTGGAAGGTGACGTCGATCCCACCGGCCACCGGGATCTGCCGTCCCGCGAGACGCTCGGGCGCGGCGCTGTAGTAGTTCAGGACGTCGCGGACGTTGCCCGCCTCCCAGACCGCGTTGCCCCAGGTGTGCCCGGCGTTGCGCACCTCGAGCTCGGCCAGCTCCTCGACCGCGTCGTCGACGAGCGCGGCGAACCGGCGCAGCAGCCGGGCCCGCTCCCCCGGGGCCAGCGCACGCCAGGCCGGGAACGCCTCATCGGCGCGGGCGATGGCCGCATCCGTGTCGGCCTCGGAGGCCGGAGTGACCTCGGTGACGAGCTCCTCGGTCGCCGGGTTGACAACCTCGTGCACGGTGCCGCTCACGTCACATCCTCTCGCTGTACCACATGGCTTCTCACATTCGCTCGAAGCTTCTACGCAGCTCCCAGTCGGTGACGGCCGCCCCGAACGCCGCGAGCTCGACGTCGGCCATGTTCGTGTAGTGGTCGACGACCTCGTCGCCGAAGAGGCTCCGGGCGACCGTGGACCCGTGGAACGCGTCGCGTGCCTCGAGCAGCGTGGAGGGCACGTGCGGCTTGTCGGACTCATAGGCGTTGCCGACCAGCTGCGGCTCGAGAGGCAGCTCCTCGCGGACGCCGTGCAGGCCACCGGCGAGCATCGCGGCCAGCGCGAGGTACGGGTTCACGTCGCCGCCGGGCACGCGGTTCTCCAGGCGGGCCGAGGCACCGCTGCCGACCAGCCGGACCGAGCAGGTGCGGTTGTCCAGGCCCCAGGCGATCGCGGTCGGAGCGAATGAGCCCGCCGCGAAGCGCTTGTAGGAGTTCACGTTCGGCGCGTAGAGCAAGGTGAAGTCCCGCATCGTCGCGAGGATGCCGGCGATGAAGTGGTCGTACGTCGCCGACCGCTCGGCGCCCGCACCGAATGCCAGCGTCCCGTCCGCGCCGCGGAGGGACAGGTGGATGTGGCAGGAGTTCCCCTCACGCTCGTTGTACTTGGCCATGAACGTGAGTGCCTTGCCGTGCCGGGCCGCGATCTCCTTGGCCATCGTCTTGTACACGGCGTGGTTGTCGGCGGTGACCAGCACCTCGTCGTACAGGAAGCCGACCTCGTGCTGGCCGAAGTTGCACTCGCCCTTGGCGCCCTCCACGTTCATGCCCGCCGAGTACGTCGCGTTGCGGAGGTCGCGCAGGAACGGCTCGACCCGACTGGTGCCGAGGATCGAGTAGTCGACGTTGTAGCGGTTCGACGGCGGCAGGTCGTGGTAGCCGCTGTCCCACGCCTCTTCGTAGGTGGTGTCGAAGACGATGAACTCGAGCTCGGTGCCAGCGAGCGCGACGAAGCCGGCTTCGGCGGCGCGCTCGACCTGGCGGGCCAGGATCGCCCGGGGCGACTGGACCACGGGCCGGCCGTCGGGCCAGGCCAGGTCGCACTGCACCATCGCGGTGCCGGGCAGGTGCGGAAGGAGCCGGATCGTGTCGAGGTCGAGCACGAACTCCATGTCGCCATAGCCCTGTTCCCACGACGAGATGGCATAGCCGTCGACGGTGTTCATGTCGACGTCGACCGCGAGCAGGTAGTTGCATCCCTCGGTGCCGTGGCCGAGCACGACGTCGACGAAGTACTGCGCGTGCAGCCGCTTGCCCTGCAGCCGGCCCTGCATGTCGGTGAAGGCGACCACGACGGTGTCGACCTTGCCCATCCCGATCTGGTCGCGGAGGTCCTTCTCCGAGATCATCCTGCTGTTGCGCTTGCCCATCCTGGTCCCTTCGTCCACCCGGCCGCGATCAACCCAGCAGTCCGCGCAGGAGCGCGGCCGTGTCCTCGCAGTGCTCGGTCATCACCCTGCTGGCCTTGCGTGCGTTCCCCGCGAGGATCGCGGTGACGATCGCCTTGTGCTGGATCGTCGAGTGCGCGATGTTGACCGGCAGCACCGGGATCGCGTGCAGCATCTCGTCGAGGTCCGCCTGAACCTGGGTGACGGCTGCCATCGTGCGCCGCGAGCCGCTCGCCGCGGCGATCGCGAGATGGAGACGGGAGTCGCACTGCCGGTGCTCGGCTCCCGCTCGCGCCGCGGAGACCGCGGCCAGGCTCTCCTCGAGCAGCCCCCGGGTGGCCTGGTCGAGGTCGCGACCGGCGGCAAGAGCGGCCGCGCCGGGCTCGACCACGCTGCGGAACTGGAGGGAGTCGAGCAGGTCCTCGTGCCGGCCACGGATCGCTGCCCGCGCCGACGCCTTGCGCCGGGCGGGAGCCTTGCGGACCGTCGTGCCACCACCGCGGCCGCGGGTGGTCTCGACCAGCCCTGCCGCTCGCAGCGCCGCGATCGCCTCGCGCAACGTCGCCCGCGACACGCCCAGCTGCTCGGCGAGCTCCCGCTCCGACGGCAGCAGCGTGCCGTGCGGGTAGACGCCCAGGTGGATCGCCGTCGCGAGCTGCTCCACGCACGCCTCGAACGCGTGGTGGCCGCGCACCGGGCGCAGCACCGCACGCCGCAGGAGCAGCGCGTCGGAGGCGGGAGGCATGCGGTCAGTCTCGATTCAGGCGGGATTGCTGTCAACGACCACGAGATCGTAAAGGTCGGAGTTCATACCAATTTTACGTTCACCTGTTTACACCCCGCGACGAGCGGGTCTACCTTCGCCGGAACGGGGTTAGGTCTTCGAGAGGAGAGCACACGTGGCCGAGGTAACCGGGAGTCCTGCTCCCAAGACGGGTGGGGTCACCTATACCCACGCCGGAGAGGGCTATTTCGAGAAGCGACAGCTGCGCCGCACCGCCGGCTTCTGGGGGCTCTGGGGCATCGGCGTCGCCGCTGTCATCTCGGGCGACTTCTCAGGGTGGAACTTCGGCATCCACGAGGCCGGGTGGGGTGGTCTCCTGATCGCCACGGTCGTGGTGATCATCATGTACTTCGGGATGCTGTTCTCCATCGGCGAGATGTCTGCCGCGCTCCCGCACACCGGCGGGGCCTACTCCTTCGCACGCTCTGCGATGGGTCCGTGGGGAGGTTTCGTCACCGGCTTGGCCGAGACGATCGAGTACGTCTTCACCACCGGCGTGATCGTGTACTTCTCGGCGGGCTACGCCAACGCGGTCACCGACAAGGCGATCGGCCTCGATCTCAGCCACCACTGGTGGGTCTGGTGGCTCGTGCTCTACATCGTGTTCGTCGCGCTGAACACCGCCGGCGCCGAGGCGTCGTTCAAGTTCGCGATCACTGTCGCCGTGATCTCGATCGCGATCCTGGTGCTCTTCGCCCTGCTCGCGATCGCCAAGGGCGCGGTCGACTTCAGCACCCTCGACAACGTCAAGCCCGATCCGGGGAACAGCTCGTTCCTTCCGTTCGGGTGGTCCGGCGTGCTCTACGCGCTGCCGTTCGCGATCTGGTTCTTCCTCGGCATCGAGGAGCTCCCGCTCGCCGCCGAGGAGTCGCACGACCCGGCCAAGGACATCCCGCGGGCCGGGATCATCGGCATGATCACCCTGGTCGCCTGTGGTGCTCTCGTGCTGTTCCTCAACCCCGCCGTCACGGGGTCCGATGCACTCCAGGAGATCCGGCGAGCCGCTGCTCGACGGATTCCGGGCGTTCCTGCCCAGCGGCTGGGCCACGACCTTGTCCGCGTTCGCGCTGATCGGCCTGCTGGCCAGCCTGCAGGGCATCATGTTCGCCTACGGACGCAACATGTACTCGCTGTCACGGGCGGGCTACTACCCGAAGTTCCTGTCGCTGACGGGCGAGCGGCAGACGCCGTGGGTCTCGCTCGTCGTCGGCGCCGTCATCGGGTTCGTCGCGCTGATCTTCGTGGACTCGTACAGCAGTGCCGGGGACATCGTGCTCAACATCGCGGTCTGGGGGGCCGTGATCGCCTACATCCTGCAGATGGTGTCCTACGTGCTGCTCAAGCAGAGGTTCCCGAATGCGTTGCGGCCCTATGTGAGTCCGGTTGGCAACGCAGGTGCGATCGTGGCCGGCATCATCGCCGCGGTGACGTTCATCGGCATCCTGTTCAACGGCACGTACCACCCGGCGATCATCGCGATCGCGATCGTGTACGCCGTCGCGCTCGTCCTCTTCGCGGTGTTCGGGCGGCACCGGCTGATCTTGTCGCCGGAGGAGGAGTATGCGATGAGCGGCGGCAAGCACCGCGACCCAGCGGTCGAGCACTACGGTGCCGACCTCGAGTCGGAGCTGCCCCCGGAGGACTTCACTCCCGCCGAGTGAGACGAGATGGCGGCCCGGCCCGGCTGGGGGCACCGGGCCGCCACACGTCCGCGGGAGTCCCTCATCGGGACCGGTGCCGTGCCCACGCGAAGCAGAAGAGTCCGTAGCACCCGATGCCGACCGCGATCGCCAGCAGCAGCACCGGGCCGTAGGACTGGCCGAGGACCTTGCGCAGCGCCTGGTCCAGGCCGCCGGACTTCCGGGGCTCGTGGGTGACGGCGGCATAGCCGACCAGGATGCCGACGACGCCGAAGGCGATCCCCTTCGCGACGTAGCCCGCCCTCCCGAACCAGATGTACACCCGGCCCGTCTCGCCGACCCGCCCTCGGCCGTCGAGGTGGTCCAGGAAGGCGTCGGTCCATCCCTGCCAGACCATCGCCGCGCCGTAGCCGACGATAGCCAGCCCCACTGCGCCGACGATCCACGGGCCGGCGGGCGCGTCCATCAGCCGGGCAGTCAGCGTCTTCGCGCCCTGGGAGTGCCTGCTGCCCGTCGCGACCCGGACGGCGCTGACCCCGATGACGCCGTACAGGACGGCCTTGCCGAGCGAGGTCAGCCGTGCCCGGAGCCGATCGCCCCCGTCACGCTCGCGGTGTCCGGACAGTGCCTCCAGCAACCTCCACGTGACCAGCACGAAGAGCCCGCCCGCGATCGCCCACACCAGCGCCCGTCCGACCGACCCGTCGGCGAGCGACGCCAGGGCGCCCTTCGCCGAGGCCCTCCCGCTGCGGTGGCCCAGAGCGAGCTGTGCGGCGGTCCAGCCGATCATCAGGTACACGAACCCGTACGCCACCAGGCCGAACCTGACCGCGCGGTCGACCCAGTCACTCCGGTCGGACCGGGGACGGGACTCGTCACCGACCACGGAACCCTGCATGCCCGCCAGGTACCCGGGATCCGCGGGACGATCCGTCGCGCGTCAGCTCCGTGCTGAGCACGGGCGACGCCCGGCCGGGTTCTGGGATTCCCGGCCGGGCGCCAGCTCGTTCACGTCACAGCGGCAGAAGCGCGGTGACCTGAGTGAGGAGGGAGTTGACGGTCGGGTTCGAGGAAACCTGACCGACGACCTGGTTCACCGCGTCGTTCACCGCATCGGTGAGCTGCTCGGCGGCAGGTGAGGGCTGGGCGAGCGGGTCGAAGATCGTTCCCAGCCCGATCGGCAGCGGGTTGTTGTAGACCGCCACACCGGCACCCAGCATGACGTCCACCACCAGGCAGCCCTGGAGGATCGGCGTCTCGCTCGCCGACCAGGTCGCCGTGCCGAGGAAGTCCAGCGTCTTCGGCGCGGAGGTGTGGATCGGGCTGAGGAACGGCGAGATCCAGATCGGGTACCCGTGCGGCTCGTCGGCCGCCGTGTCGACGCCGATCACCGCGCTGGCGGTGTTCACGAGCGCACTCGAGCTGAACTTCCCGGTGATGTGGTAGAGCGGACCACCCACGAGCGCCCCGAGCGGGCCGACGCCCGGAACGGCCGGCAGCAGGTCGGACTTGGTCACGTTGTAGCCGTTGTCCTCGTTGCGGGTGTAGCGACCCGGCTCGGTCGAGGACGATGCCGTGTTGGTCACGCAGGCGCCACCGTCGAGCCGCAGCGAGCTGTAGATGTCCAGGAGCACACCAGCCTGCGCGGTTCCGTCCGAGGCGATCTGGATGCCGCCGTGGCTCGTCGTCGGGTCGATCTGCAGCCCGTTGAGCAGGCTCACCCTGAGCACCTGGTTGCTGTTGCTGACCCGCACCTCGGTCGCCAGGATGCTGGCCAGGTCGACGCCCTTCGCCGCCGCGCCGGCCGACAGCTGGTCGAGAAGGCCGTGGTAGTACGCATCGTTTGCCGTGCCCAGCGACATCATTGTGCGCGTGGTCCCGTCGATCTTGACCTGGGCGATGAACGCCTTGGTGTCCAGGTCGAAGACGCCCGCGATGCCGACCGGGTCGCTCCCGCTGAACGGGTGGTTGAGGAACATCACCCGCGGAGTGCACCCGGCGCCCGGGTCGCACTGCGTCGCGTTCGACGGCAGGCACGAGCTCGGGTCGTCCACGCAGGCCTGCGGGTCGCTCGGCAGCGGGTAGCCCGAGCCCGGCAGCGCATAGAACTGCTGGGAGTTCGCCGTACCGGCGAAGATCGCTGAGACCTTCGCTCCGACGTTGAACCGGAACTCCTTCGGAGTGAGGTTGACGTTCACGCCACCCTTGCCGAACACGTCGGTGAAGTTGACCTGCCACGGCCGGTACTCGAATTGCTGGACGTCGACGACGGGCCCGCCGACGACGCCGGTGCCGGCGGCGTTCGGGGAGCCGACCGCACACGCTCCGGTGAGCGCGGTCTTCACCATGTTCGTGGTCGTCGTGGTGACCGTGTAGACGCCGGCGGGCTTGCCGAGCAGGGCGATGTCGAAGCCCATGCCGTGGTAGGTGCCGTCACCCGGGGTGCCCGGGAAGTCGCCGCGGTAGTTCGTGTTGGAAGCGGACGGCTGCGGGGTCTTGGGCTGGTTCTTCGGGTTCGTGGTGAAGCTCGCGATCGTCACGTCGCGGACCGGGCTGGTCTCGTCGAGGACGGTCGCGCCGTTGGGGTCGGTCACGACGAGGTGGTCTCGCGGTGAGTTGTTGGTCCCGCTCACCAGGTCACCGCGGCAGACGGTGAGCCCGGCGAGAACGGCTGCAGCGCTCTGGGCCGCGAACGAGCCGGAGGCGTTCGAGCGGTAGAAGGTCTTCGCCCCCACGTCGATGCCGACGTGCACCGAGCCGTCGCGGACGACGGGCGGGCTGCCGGCCTCGGTCGGGCTGATCGTGGTCCCGGCGTCGGCCGGGACGAGCATGGTCCCCGCGGCGACCACCGCGGCCGACGCGAGCACCGCGATCATTCGCGGCAGTCGAGGACGAGGCCGAGACAGCCTCAACGCGTGCTTAGCTTGGTGTGACATCGATGTCTCCTCAACAAGGACGTCAGCAGCCCCGAGCCCCACTGAATGGAACTGGCGGGGACCAAAATGGCGCAACTCGATCCACGCTGTCTCCGTTAGGCCGTCGATTCTCCGGAACCGACTAGACCCCGGCAGACGCGTGCGTAACTCGGGCCACACGCCGTCGTTGAACGCGATTCAGCGCTGACTCCGCAGGCTCTCAGAGCAGCTGCTGCAGGGCCGGCTCGAGCGCCCGGTGGTACGTCGGGTAGGCGAAGTGCATCCCCGCGAGGGTCGCGATCGGCACCTCGGCATGCACCGCGGTGGCGATCATCGAGAGCACCTCCCCGCCCGAGGGGCCCACGGCCGTCCCGCCGACGAGGATCCCGCGACCGGCGTCCGCGACCAGCTTGATCACGCCGGTCTCCTTCGCGATCCAGCCCCGGGTGGAGGTGGCGAGGTCGTACACGCCAGTGCTGACCTCGAGGCCCGAGTCTCGCGCCTGGTGCTCGGTCATGCCGACCGAGCCGATCTCCGGGCCGGTGAACGTCACCCGGGCGACCGCGCGGTAGTCGGCCCAGGGCCCGTCCTTGCCGAGGATGTCGCGGACCACGACGTCGGCCTGGTACATCGACACGTGCGTGAACGCACCCTTGCCGGTGATGTCGCCGATCGCCCACACGCCGTCGCCGACACGCATCCTCTCGTCGGGGTCCAGCACCCGTGCCGAGGGGTCGAGCCCGACGTGCTCGAGGCCGATGTCACCGATGTTGTTGCGCCTTCCCGCTGCGACGAGCAGCCGCTCCGCCCGGATCGCGCGGTCGGGCAGCTGCGCGACGAAACCGTCGCCGTCGTGGCTGACACGCTCGATCGTCGTGCCGGTCACCACCTCGATGCCGAGATCGGTGAACGCCTTCTCCAGGACCTCGGACGCCTCGGGCTCCTCCCCCGCCACCAGCCGCTCGGCCGCCTCCAGCACGGTGACAGCCACCCCGAACTCGGCGAGCACCTGGGCGAGCTCGCACCCGATCGGGCCGCCGCCGATCACGATGACCGAGGCCGGCAGCTCGGTCAGGCGGACGACGTCGCGGTTGGTCCAGTAGTCCACCGTGTCGAGCCCCTCGATCGGGGGCGCCGACGGCGTGGTGCCGGTGTTGAGCACGATGCCCCTCGCGGCGGCGTACGTCGTCCCGCCGACCGTGACCTGCCCGGCAGCCGTGATGGCGCCGCGACCGCGCACGAACCTCGCGCCCGCGTCCTCGAGTCGCTTCACGGCGACGGCGTCGTCCCAGTCGTCGGTCGCCTCGTCGCGGATGCGCCGCGCGACCGGCTCCCAGGACGGCTCGATCCGTGCCGACCCGGCGAGCTGGTCGACCCGTCTGCCCTCGCGCAGCGACGTGGCTGCCGCGATCATCATCTTCGTCGGGACGCACCCGAAGTAGGGACACTCGCCGCCGACCAGGCGCTCGTCGACACCGACGACGTCGAGACCGGCCTTCGCCAGCTCCGCTGCCGCGTGCTCCCCGCCGGGACCGAGCCCGACCACCACCACGTCACAGGTCTCCATGAGCCCACTGTGCCCGATCGGGCGCGGCGAGCGCACCGACCCGGGCTCGGGTCACGGCTCGGTGGTGAGTCGCTCCTTGTCGCGGGCGATCTGGCCGAGGATGCCGTTCACGAAGGCCGGCGACTCGTCGGTCGAGAGCTCACCGACGAGGTTGACGGCCTCACTGATCGCCACCGCGTCGGGCACGTCGTCACTCCACAACAGCTCGAAGACGGCCAGCCGCAGGACGTTGCGGTCGACGGCCGGCATCCGCTGGAGGCTCCAGCCCTCGGCGTACCGCGAGATCAGCTCGTCGATGCGCGCCTGCCGGTCGGCGACGCCCCGAACCAGTGCCACGGTGTACTCGTTCGTCGGCGCGTCACCTGCGTCCACCTGGTCGTCGAGGAACCCACCCGGTGGGCGACCACGCGCCTCCGCGGCGAAGATCAGGTCGAGGGCACGCTTGCGGGCCTTGGAGCGAGCGCTCATGGCTGGATCGTCTTCAGCGCAGTCAGCCCTTGATCCGACCGAGGTAGGAGGAGTCGCGGGTGTCGACCTTGACCTTCTCGCCCTGGTTGACGAACAGCGGAACCTGGATCTGGTGACCGGTCTCGAGCGTCGCGGGCTTGGTGCGTCCGGTCGCCGAGTCGCCGGCCAGCCCGGGCTCGGTGAAGGTGATCACGAGCTCGACCGAGGCGGGGAGCTCGATGAACAGCACCCGGCCGTCGTTCGTCGCGACGATCGCCTCCTGGTTCTCGAGCAGGAAGTTCTTCGCGTCGCCCACGATCTCCGGGGAGACCTCGAGCTGGTCGTAGGTGCCGGTGTCCATGAAGACGTACGACGTGCCGTCGTTGTAGAGGTACTGCATCGTCCGGCGGTCGACGTTCGCGGTCTCGACCTTGGTGCCGGCGTTGAACGTCCGGTCGACGTTCTTGCCGGACTCGACGTTGCGGAGCTTGGTGCGCACGAACGCCGGCCCCTTGCCGGGCTTGACGTGCTGGAACTCGGTGACGGCCCAGAGCTGCCCGTCGATGTTGAGAACCATGCCGTTCTTGAGGTCGTTCGTCGTTGCCATGCGTGCGGGAACCTTGTCGTGTCGGGGGAGCTCGGGAGTGAGGGGCGGCGGCTCGGTCGTCCGCGCCGACGGGAGAGTCTAGCCCCGGGCCAGGTGCTCCAGCGCCATCCGGTAGCCGTCGATGCCGTACCCGGCGATCACCGCCGCGGCGTGCGGGGTGACCACCGAGGCGTGCCGGAACACCTCGGGCCGTCGCTCCGGGTCGGAGATGTGCACCTCGACGAGCGGGGCGGTCAGCTGGGCGCACGCGTCGAACAGCGCGTAGGAGTAATGGGTCCACGCCGCGGCGTTCAGCACGACCGGCGTCTCCTCGTCGGCCGCAGCGTTGAGCCAGTCGAGCAGCTCGCCCTCGTGGTTGGTCTGGCGCACCTCGACGTCCAGACCGAGGTCGCGCCCCCATCCGACGCACAGGTCGGCCAGCTCGTCGTAGCTGGTGTAGCCGTAGATCTCGGGCTGCCTGCGGCCGAGCCGGCGCAGGTTCGGACCGTTGAGCACCAGCACCCTCATCGCGGGCCGGCCAGGTGCTCGTACGCCGACCGGAGCAGCTCCTCGGGTGGGTCGGCGAGGACTGCCGGCTTGCCGATCCCGTCGAGGACGACGAAGCGCAGGTGCGATCCGCGCGCCTTCTTGTCCACGCGCATGGTGGCGAGCAGGTCGTCGAAGGACGCCCGGACGCCCACGTCGGTGAACCGGGTCGGAAGCCCGACCGACGTCAGCGTCGCCTCGTGGCGCGCAGCGTCGTCGTCGCCGAGTCGTCCTGCCAGCCGGGCCAGCTCGGCGACGTAGACCATCCCGAGCGCGACCGCCTCGCCGTGCCGGACGCGGTAGTCGGTGGCCCGCTCGACGGCGTGCGCCAGGGTGTGGCCGTAGTTGAGGACCTCGCGGCCCGGATGCCCGTCCGCCCCGCCCTGCTCCTTGAGGTCGTCGACCACGACGCCGATCTTCACCGCGATCGCGCGCTCGACCAGCTCACGAAGCTCGCCTGACCGCGGCTCCAGCGCGTCGGCCGGACAGCGCTCGATGAGATCCAGGATCGCCGGGTCGGCGATGAAGCCGCACTTGACCACCTCGCCGAGGCCCGCGACCAGCTCCGGGAACGGCAGCGACGAGAGCAGGTCGAGGTCGCAGAGCACCCCGGCCGGCTCGTGGAAGGCTCCGACGAGGTTCTTCCCCGCGCCGGTGTTGATCCCGGTCTTGCCACCGACCGCGGCGTCGACCATCGCGAGGAGGGTCGTCGGGATGTGGACACCCGCACGCCCCGCAACCAGGTCGCGGCGACGAAGCCGCCGACGTCTGTCGTGGCACCACCACCCATCGTGACCACGACGTCGGACCGGGTGAACCCGCAGCCACCGAGCATCTCCCAGCACGCCTCGACGCTCGGGTAGCTCTTCGACTGCTCGCCGGGCGGGACCAGCGGGATGCCGACGACCTCGTAACCGAGATCCAGCAGCGGCCGGCGAGCGTGCAGGGACAGCCCGGTCAGGTCGCCGTCATAGATCACGGCGACCCGCTGTGCCTCTTCGCCGACGAGTCGCGGGCAGCTCGTCGAAGACCTCCGGTCCGCCGACGAGGACGTCGTACGGCGAGGCGCCGCGCACCGGGAGCCGGGTCACGTCAGTCATGGTCGCCATCCTCCACCACCGCGATCACCCGGTCGGCGACCTCGCGCGCGGTCAGCCCGTCGGTGTCGACCGTGTGGTCGGCGACGGCCTCGTAGACCGGCGCGCGCTCGTCGAGCAGCTGCTTGATCCGGCCGCGCACGTTGCCCAGCAGCAGCGGCCGCGACACCCCGAGGCCGACCCGGCTGGCAGCATCGCTGAGCCCGACCCGCAAGAAGACCACCCGGTGGCCGTCGAGCAGCTCCCGCGTCGAGACGTCGAGCACGGCGCCACCCCCGAGAGCCAGCACGCCGTCATGCTGCCCGACCGCCTCGGCGACCGCGGCGCGCTCGAGCGCGCGGAAGTGCTCCTCGCCGTCGTCGACGAAGATCTCCGACACCGTCCGACCGGTTTCCCGCTCGACGACCTGGTCGGTGTCGAGGAAGTCCAGGCCGAGCGCCTCGGCCACCAGCGTGCCGACCGTGGTCTTGCCCGAGCCCATCGCGCCGACCAGGACAACTCGGGGCCCAGGTCGACGACGCTCGTCATCCTCTCGACGATCACCTTCGCCGCCGCGGTGATCGAGCCTGTCGAGATTCATCGGTACCTCAGCGTGTCGAGGTAGCTCTCGACGTTGCGCCGTGTCTCCTTCACCGAGTCGCCGCCGAACTTCTCCAGCACGGCGTCGGCCAGCACCAGCGCGACCATCGCCTCCGCGACGATCGCCGCGGCCGGGACAGCGCACACGTCCGAGCGCTGGTGGTGTGCCACGGCGGGCTCACCGGTGGCGACGTCGACGGTGCGCAGCGCCCGCGGGATCGTCGCGATCGGCTTCATCGCGGCCCGGACCCGAAGCAGCTCTCCGGTCGTCATCCCGCCCTCGGTGCCACCCGAGCGGCCCGACGTACGCCTGATGCCGTCGTCGCCCTGCTCGATCTCGTCGTGCGCGAGTGAGCCGGGCGTCGCGGCGAGGTCGAACCCGTCGCCCACCTCGACGCCCTTGATCGCCTGGATCCCCATGAGCGCGCCGGCCAGCCGGGCGTCGAGGCGGCGGTCCCAGTGCACGTGCGACCCGAGACCGGGGGGCAGGCCGTACACGGCGACCTCGACCACACCGCCCAGGGTGTCGCCGTCCTTGTGCGCCTGGTCGACTGCCGCGACCATCGCCTTCGACGTGTCGGCGTCCAGGCACCGCACCGGGTCGGCGTCCACCCGCGCCAGCTCGTCGGGCGTCGGCACGGAGCCGGCCGGGGCCGCCACTCCGCCGAGCTCGACCACGTGGGAGAGGACCCGGGCGCCGACGGCCTGCTCGAGGAAGGCCGACGCGACCCTGCCGAGCGCCACCCGGGCCGCGGTCTCCCGCGCGGACGCGCGCTCGAGGATCGGGCGGGCCTCGGCGAAGTCGTACTTCTGCATGCCGACGAGATCGGCGTGCCCGGGGCGCGGACGGGTGAGCGCCGCGTTGCGCGCGAGCGCCTCGAGCTCGGCCGCGTCGACCGGGTCGGCCGACATCACCTGCTCCCACTTGGGCCACTCGGTGTTGCCGATCTGGATCGCGACCGGGCCACCGAGGGTCTCGCCGTGCCGGACGCCGCCGGTGATGGTGACCTCGTCCTGCTCGAACTTCATCCTTGCCCCGCGGCCGTAGCCCAGCCGCCGCCGCGCGAGCGCGTCGGCGATGTCCGCCGACGTCACCTGCACGTGGGCGGGCAGGCCTTCGAGGATTGCGACGAGGGAGGGCCCGTGCGACTCCCCCGCGGTGAGCCAACGGAGCATGGCGTCAGTGTTTCACGCGCGGCCGGACCGGCGAGGCCGTCGGCTCAGTAACCGAGCCGGTCGGTGACCCACGGCCCGAGCGCCACCGCGCCCAGCGCGGCGACGAGCATGAACGGCCCGAAGGGGAAGCGCTTGCGGTTGACGATGCGCAGCAGGCTCAGCAGCGCGCCGCCCAGGCCTCCCACCAGGAACGCACCGTAGATGCCGGTGGCGAGCTCCGACCAGCCCACGTAGCCCAGGGCGATCCCGAGGACTCCGGACAGCCGCACGTCGCCGTACCCGAGTCCGCGCGGGTAGACGAACCAGAGTACGAAGAAGATGCCACCCATCACCGCCCAGCCGATCGCGGCGTGCACCACCTTGTCCCGGTCACCGTCGCCGAGTGCGGCGACGAGCACGGCGAGGATCGTCACGGCGTACGACGGCGCGATGATCCGGGTCGGCAGCAGGGTCGTCCGCCAGTCGACCAGCGCCAGCGTCACGCCGATCGGCGCCAGCGGCAGCAGGACGAGCAGCGACCAGGACCAGCCGACGCTCGCGGCCAGCACCGCCGCCGTCAGTGCCGACGCCATCGCGGTCTTCCAGGCCAGCCCCGGGAGGGCCGCGATGGCGGCGTACGGCTCCTTCGGCGGTGGCGCCGGGAGACCCGGCCGCACGGCGGCAGCCTCGTCCTCGGGTTCCGGCTCCGGCTCGGGGATCCGGGCGATGAGTGCCGGGCACCACCAGCCGGCGAGCGCTCCGAGGGCGAGCCCGAGCAGCGCCGCGGCCAGATGACCGGCGTCGAGCCAGGTCACGACCTGCTCCGGTCCGCGAGCGCCTGCTGTCCCGCGGCGCGCATGACCGCGATCGGGGCGGCGTCACCCGTCATCAGGAGCACCTGCAGCGCGGCCTGGTGCACCAGCAGGTCGAGCCCGCCCACCAGGGTCTGCCCAGCTGCGGTCGCGGCCGCGGCGAGCGGAGTCGGCCACGGCTGGTAGAGCACGTCGAACACCACGGGTGCCGCCGCGACCGCTTCGACGAGCGCGGGGGTCTGCGCGTCCGCCGGGATCGTCGACACCACCACGTCCGGAACCTCGAAGGGGTCGCCCAGGTCTCCCAGGCGGATCGCCGGTCCACGGCCGTACCGGTCCAGGGCGGCGAGCGTGTCGCCGGCCCGGGACGGGTCGCGCACGAGCAGGAGCGCCTCGGTGCAGCCGACCTCGGACAGGGCGAGCAGGACCGACGCGGCCGTCGCGCCACCGCCGAGCACGACGGCTCTCGCGAACGCCCCCGCGCCGGTCTCGGACAGTGCTCCGACTGCTCCGGGGACGTCGGTGTTCGCCCCGTGTCGCCGCCCGTCTGTCAGGACGACCGTGTTCGCGGCGCCCGAGACGCGCGCCCACTCGTCCGCGTCGTCGAGCAACGCCATCGCGGCGCGCTTCAGCGGCATCGTCAGCGACAGACCCCGCCACTCGGCCCCGAGGCCGGCGACGAAGCCGGCCAGGCCGGCCTCCTCGACCTCGATCGCGTCATAGGCCCAGTCCAGCCCGAGCTCGGCGTACGCCGCCCGGTGCAGCACCGGCGACAGCGAGTGCGCGATCGGCGAGCCGAGCACGGCACAACGAGTCGTCACCGGATCAGCCGCAGTTGGGTGAGTCGTTGCGGCGGCACCAGTCCTTGAGCTTCGCGACGTTGGCCTGGTGCTCGGCGAAGGTCGCGGCGAAGGCGGTCTCGCCGGTGTCCAGGTTGATCGGGACGAAGTAGAGCCAGTCGCCCTGCGCCGGCCCGAGCGCGGCCTCGATGGTCTTCTCGCCGGGAGACCCGATCGGTCCCGGCGGCAGCCCGGTGTGCACGTAGGTGTTGTACGGCGAGGGGTTGTCCCGCTGCGCCTGCGTCGTCCAGACCGTGCCCTCGAGGTGGTTGGCGTACGCGACGGTGGCGTCGGACTGCAGCGCCATGCCCCGGTCGAGCCGGTTGTAGAAGACCCGGGCGATCTTGTCGAGAGTCCTCGGGCCTGCTGCCTTCGTACTCGAGGATGCTCGCGAGGGTCATGATCTCCTCGGGCGTGTGACCGAGCGCCTTCGCCCGGGCATCGAGGTCGAGCTGCTTCTGCACCGCGATCGTCTTCGCCACCATCTGGGTCAGCAGCGTCTTCGCGGTCTCCCCCGGTACGACGGTGTAGGTCGCCGGGAACAGGTAGCCCTCGATCTTGCCGCCGGCCACGGCCGGGAGTCCGAGCGCCGCGGGGTCCTTGAGCGCGGCGTTGACCTGGCCGGCCTTGATGTCGGTCTTCGCCACGATGGCCTTGGCGACGTCCTTGACCCGGAAGCCCTCCGGGATCGTCACCCGCGCCTGGATGAGGTTCTTCGGGTTGACCAGGACCGCGAGCGCATCGGAGGCCTTCATCTGCTTCTTCAGCTGGTAGAAGCCGACCTGGATGCTCCGCGAGCGCTCGTCGGACACGGCCGCGTCGGTGAATGCGCCGACACTCTTGACCACGCCCGCCGTCTTCAGGGTGCGGCCGATCGCCGCCGCCGAGTCGCCGGCGTGCACCTCGATCGTGACCGAGCCGGTGCCCGGTCCGGAGTAGTCGGGGTTCTCGCCGACCAGGGACTTGACCTTGTCGACCGCCCAGCCACCGCCGAAGAAGAGGCCGGCCACGACCAGCACCAGGACCAGGACCATCGGAAGACAGCCGCGGGACCGGCTGCTCCTCGGCCGGTCGGCGCGGCGACTGCCTGCGCGACTCACGCGCACAGTGTCCCGCCCGTCGTGCTCCGGCAGCCCGCCCTCTGGCAGCCCAGGCTCCACGTCGTCCCGCCTACTCTCCGGCTCAGACCGGGTCCACCGGTTCACCCGCACGCGTGCCGGTCGTCCGTTCGGTGTCGATCGCTCCTTGCAGGATCACCACGGCCGCGGCCTGGTCGACCACCGCCCGGCGTTTCCTGCCCTTTCGCCCCCGATCGCGCAGCACGGCCTCGGCCGTGACTGTGCTCAGCCGCTCGTCCACCAACCGCAGCTCCCGCGGTGCGACCCGGGAAGCCAGCTGACGGGCGAACTCCCGCACCCTACCGGCCGCCGGGCCCTCACCTCCGCTCAACGACCGCGGCAGCCCGACATAGACCAGATCGGCGCCGAGCTCCTCGGCCAACGCCGCGATCCGGTCTAGGTCGCCCTCTCCGCGCGCGACCGTCTCCACCGGCGTCGCCAGGATCCCGCCGGGATCGCAGCTCGCCACGCCGATCCGGGCGTCGCCGGGATCGATCCCGAGGCGTACGCCGATCATGCTCAGCGGGCGGCCAGCTCGCGGCGGACCGCGTCCAGGGCCTCGTCGGCGCGGGTCGCGTCGGAGCCGCCGCCCTGGGCCACGTCGTCCTTGCCGCCGCCCTTGCCGCCGAGCACTCCTGCCGCCGCCCGCACCAGGGCGTTGGCGGAGACGCCTGCGTCCCGGCCGCGGTCGTTGACCGCCGCCACCACCGACGGCTTGCCGTCCTGGACCCCGATGATCACGACCGCGACGGGACGATCCGGCGCGATCCGGCCGCGGACGTCGAGCGCCAGGGTGCGCGCGTCGCCACCGCCGGCACCCTCGACGACCTGACCCACGAAGTCGACGCCCGCGACGTCCTGCGCGGTCGTCGCCAGCTCGCCGGCTCCGGCGAGCAGCTGCTGGAGCCGGACCTTCTCGATCTCCTTCTCCGCGGTGCGCAGCCGTTCGACCAGGTCGCTGACCCTCTCGGGGAGCTGCTCGGGACGCACCTTCAGTGCCTCGCTCAGCTGCGCCACGAGCACGTGCTCGCGGGCGAGGAACCGGTAGGCGTCGCCGCCCACGAGCGCCTCGACCCGGCGTACGCCGGACCCGATCGACGACTCGCCGAGCAGCTTCACCACACCGAGCTGGCCCGACCGCAGCGCGTGCGTGCCGCCGCACAGCTCCCGGGCCCAGTCGCCGACGGTGACCACGCGTACCACGTCGCCGTACTTCTCCCCGAACAGCGCCATCGCGCCGGACTTCACCGCGTCGGCCTGCGACATCAGCTCCGCGTGCACGGCCAGGTCGGCCAGGATGAGGTCGTTGACGCGCGCCTCGACGTCGACCATCGCGCTCTCGGGCACCGCGCCGGTGGCCGAGAAGTCGAACCGGAACCGTCCCGGCGCGTTCTCCGAACCCGCCTGGGTCGCCGTCTCGCCGAGGGCCTCCCGGAACGCCTTGTGCACCATGTGGGTCGCGGTGTGCGACCTGCTGATCGACCGGCGGCGCTCGATGTCGACCAGAGCGTGCGCGGCCGCACCGGCGACCACCTCCCCGTCGAGCACCTTGACCCGGTGCACGATCAGCCCGCTGATCGGGCTCTGCACGTCGAGCACCTGCACCCGGGCCCCGTTGTCGAGCTCGATGACCCCTTCGTCGGCGAGCTGGCCGCCGCCTTCGGCGTAGAACGGCGTCCGGTCGAGCACGAGCTCGAGCTCCTCGCCGACGCCGCCCGCGTCGACGACCGAGCCGTCCGCAGAGATCAGTCCACGCACCGAGCTCTCGGCGACGGTGTCGTCGTACCCGGTGAAGTCGACCGGGCGGCCGAGGGCGTCCGCGATCTCCCGGTACGCCGCGGAGCTGACGTGCGCGCCCTTCTTCGCCCGCGCGTCTGCCTTGGCCCGCTCCCGCTGCTCGGTCATCAGCCGGCGGAAGCCCACCTCGTCGACCGTGAGGCCCTTCTCCGCGGCCATCTCCAGGGTCAGGTCGATCGGGAACCCGTAGGTGTCGTGCAGGTCGAAGGCGTCCTTGCCGGACAGCACCGTGGTCCCCTGCGACTCGATGTTGGACCGCATCATGTCGAAGATCTGGGTGCCGCTCCGGAGGGTCTGGCGGAACGCGTCCTCCTCGGCGTACGCGACGCTCGAGATGCGGTCCCACTCCCGGTGCAGCTCGGTGTAGGTCGCCGCCATCTTGTCCCGGCTGATCGGGAACAGCTCCGGCAGCGCCCGGTCCTCGTAGCCGAGCAGCCGGATCGACCGGATCGCGCGGCGCAGCAACCGGCGCAGCACGTAGCCGCGCCCCTCGTTGCCCGGGGTCACCCCGTCGCCGATCAGCATCATCGAGCTGCGGATGTGGTCCGCGATCACCCGGAACCGGACGTCGTCTGGGTGTTCTGCGCCGTAGCGCCGGCCGGTCAGCTCCTCGGCGCGCTCGATGACCGGGTACATCACGTCGATCTCGTACATGTTGGGCTTGCCCTGAAGCAGGAACGCCACCCGCTCCAGCCCCATGCCGGTGTCGATGTTCTGCTTCGGCAGCGGGCCCGCGATGTCGAAGTCCTCCTTGCTCCGGACCGCGCTGAGCTCGTCCTGCATGAAGACCAGGTTCCAGATCTCCAGGTACCTGTCCTCGGCACCGAAGTCACCGTCGGCGCCGTACTCCGGGCCGCGGTCGTAGAGGATCTCCGAGCAGGGGCCGCCCGGCCCGGGGATCCCCATCGACCAGTAGTTCTCCTTCTTGCCCAGTCGCACGATGCGCTCGTCGGGAAAGCCGGAGACCCGGCGCCAGATGTCGGCCGCCTCCGGGTCGGCGTCGTAGACGCTGGGGTAGAGCCGGCTCTCCTCGAGGCCGAAACCGCCCTCGGCGACGGGCCGGGTGACCAGGTCCCAGGCCAGCTCGATCGCGCCGTCCTTGAAGTAGTCGCCGAAGGAGAAGTTCCCGCACATCTCGAAGAAGGTGCCGTGCCGGGTGGTCTTGCCGACGTCCTCGATGTCCGGCGTGCGCACGCACTTCTGGATGCTCACGGCGCGGGTGTACGGCGCCGTCTCCTGACCCAGGAAGTAGGGCTTGAACTGCACCATGCCCGCGTTGACGAACAGCAGGTTCGGGTCGTCGACCAGCAGCGAGGCCGAGGGCACGGCCTGGTGGCCGGCAGCCTCGAAGTGCGCAAGGAATCGGCGGCGGATCTCGGCGGTGCTGATCCCGGTGTCGGTGCCGGTCTCCATCAGTGCGTGCCCTCCAGGTCCAGGTCCAGGTCCTTGTACGGGTCCTCGTGCGTGCCCTCGTGCGTGCCCTCGTGCGCGGCGAGCTCGAGCTCGGGGAGTCCATCCAGCGCCAGACCGAGGCGTTCGCGCAACTCGGTTTCGCGCTCGGTCATGCCCGCGCGGACCTCGTCGGCGAACAGCTGCGCGCCCACGGTCAGCCCGGCGAGCCGGTCACGCATGCCGTCGGGCGTGAACGCCTCTGCCGCCCGACGCGCGCGGATCATCACGTACACCCCGGCGCCGGCGCCGGCGACGAACCAGAAACCGCGCCTCACGCCCCATCCTCCACAACCAGGTCGTCGATCTTCAGGTCCACCCTCGACCGCTCCCGGGCGCGGAACTCGCGCAGCAGCTGCTTGCGCAAGCGCAGTCGCTGTCGACGGGCACTGCGCACCTCCCTGCGCATCTCGAACCAGATCCGGTTGCGCGCCTGGGCCGAGAGCGCCCGGCGTACGCCGTGGGAGAACGCCGCCACCTTGACCAGCGGCTCGCCCAGCGTCGCGCTGAGCACCAGCCGGTCGGGGACTGCCAGCGGCTCGACCGGCGACGCATCGGGCTCGCCGACGTGGGTGATCACCCAGGCAGGCTGGTCCGGCTCGCGTTGCGCCGGGACCGACTGCTCGCCGAACAGCTCCTCGAGGTACGCCGGGCCGCGCTCTGCGAGCGGGCTGCGTCCGCTCGCGCCGGTGGCATCATCGAGCCGGTGGCGGAGGTCGTCGGACTCCCGTTGCGCGGCCAGGAGCATCGACTCGAGATCGGCCCGCGAACGTCGCCTCCGGGTCGCGAGCAGCACCGCCGCCACCAGCAGCAACATCGCTGCGGCACCGGCGGCCGCGGCCACGATCGCGCTCTCCATGGCTGCTGACCCTACCTGCCGCGGATCATCCGGCGGACCCGCTCCCAGCGCTCGCGCATCCCGGCCTCGGCGCCGAGCGAGGTGGGCTGGTAGTACTCCGCGTCCAGCACGACGTCCGGCGCGTACTGCTGCTCGGCGATCCCGAACGGCTCGTCGTGGGAGTAGGTGTACCCGACACCGTGGTCGAGCTTCTTCGAGCCCGGGTAGTGCGCGTCGCGCAGGTGCGGCGGGACCTGGCCGATCTTGCCCGCGCGCACGTCCGCGATCGCCGCGTCGATGCCCTTGATGACGGCGTTGGACTTCGGCGCGAGCGCCAGCTCGATCGTGGCCTGGGCAAGGTTCAGCCGCGCCTCGGGCATGCCGATCAGCTGCACGGCCTGGGCCGCGGCCACCGCCGTCGCCAGGCCGGCCGGATGGGCCAGGCCGACGTCCTCGCTGGCGAGGATCACCAGTCGGCGTGCGATGAACCTGGGGTCCTCCCCTGCCTCGATCATCCGGGCCAGGTAGTGCAGCGACGCGTCGACGTCGGAGCCGCGTACCGACTTGATGAAGGCGCTGATCACGTCGTAGTGCTGGTCTCCCTGCCGGTCGTAGCGCACCGCCGCGCGGTCGGCCGCCTTCTCGACGGTCTCGAGGTCGATGAGGGTCTCGGCCGCCGAGCCGGGAGCGCCGGCCTGCCTCGAGGCCAGCGCTCCAGCGGCTGCCTCGAGGTAGGTCAGCGAGCGCCGCGCGTCTCCGCCGGCCAGCCGGACCAGGTGGTCCAGCGCGTCGGCTTCGACGCTCACGCGCCCGCCGAGACCTCGCTCGTCGGCGACGGCACGCTCGACGACGTCCCGGATGTCGTCGTCGGTGAGGGGCTCGAGGGTGAGCAGCAGCGAGCGGGACAGCAGCGGCGAGATCACCGAGAAGAACGGGTTCTCCGTGGTGGCGGCGACCAGGGTCACCCAGCGGTTCTCGACTCCGGGCAGCAGCGCGTCCTGCTGAGCCTTCGAGAACCGATGCACCTCGTCGACGAACAGCACCGTCTCCTGCCCGCTGCCGGCCAGCCGGGCCCGGGCCCCGTCGATCGCCGCACGCAGCTCCTTGACTCCCGCGGCGACGGCCGAGACCTCGACGAAGGCACGGTTGGTCTGCGTCGAGACGATCGAGGCGATCGTGGTCTTGCCGGTGCCGGGCGGCCCCCAGAGCAGCAGCGACATCGGCTGGTCGCCCTCGACGAGCAGGCGCAACGGCGATCCGGGCGCGAGCAGGTGCTGCTGGCCGACGAGCTCGTCGAGCGTGCGCGGCCGCATCCGGACCGCGAGCGGTGCCGAGGCGTGCCCCGAGCCTGACAACGATCCACCGCGGGCCACCGCGCCCGCGCCGGCAGCCGGGGTCACCGGATCAGCCTCGAAGAGCGCGTCGTCGTCCACCCGGCCACCCTACGGTCGCCGTGCGGTGGTCGAGGTGCGAGCGCAGCGAGCCCCGAAGCTCACAAGTGCACGAGGACCTCGTCGAGCATCCGTCCGAGCGCGCCGACCGCCACCGAGAAGTGCCCTTCACCCTGCTCGAGGTGCGCGACGGCACCCGGGATGTTCGCCGCCAGCCACTCCCCGTGGTGGAACGGCACCATCTTGTCCTCGCTCCCCTGCCAGACGTAGGTCGGTACGGCCAGGTCGCCCAGGTCGAAGCCCCACGAGCGCACGAAGGCCAGGTCGTCGTCGATCCACCCGTCGGGCACCTGCACGCCGCCGACCATGCCGGCCACGGCGTCGGCGCCCACGTCGCTGGTGAGCACCTGCCGGTCGACCTCGGGGAGCAGGTTCGCCAGGTCGCGCACCAGAGCCACTCCGTCGGCGTCCTTGAGCGCCTCGCGGTGCTTCATCACGAACGGGCGCAGCGAGTCCTCACCCTGCTCGGCGAGGCGGAACTCCTCGATGTTGTCCGCACCCATGCCGTCGAGGAAGCCTTCGCCGTTGGGACGGCAACCGGCGATGCTGATCACTGCGGCGACCCGGTCGGGCAGCAGGGCGCCGGTCGCGAGGGCGTGCGGACCGCCGCCGGACTTGCCGGCGACCAGGCAGCGCTCGACACCGAGAGCGTCGAGCACGTCCTCCATGTCCTCGGCCACGTCGGCAACCGAACGTCCGGGGTTGCGGGTCGATCCCTCGACGCCGGCCCGGGAGTAGGTCAGGTACCGCAACCCGCGACGGGCGCACTCGGCCCGGTTCGCCTCAGGCTGGAACAGGCATCCGGGCGTGCCGTGGTGGTACAGCAGCGGTACGCCGTCGTCGGGACCGGAGACCGCCACGGCCAGGCCACGACCGTCGCGCAGCGTGACCACGCGCTCCTCGACGTCAGCCACCGGTGCCCGCTCTCGACGACCGGCCGCTAGGCGCCGGCACGCTGACCGGTCTGCAGGTCCAGCCAGGTCTCGGAGAATCCAGGCTCGTTGAGCTGCACGTCGGGGGTCTGCCCGTCGACCGGCGAGCCGTGCTGGTCGACCCCGCACACCCCCATCGTCACCGGCGTGGTCGGGTGGTGGCCCAGCTCACCGGCGAAGTGGCAGGCCACCTTGTGGCGCCGTCCGATCTGCAGGAGTGGCGGCTCGACCTTCGCGCAGATCTCCTGCGCGAACTGGCAGCGGGTGCGGAAGCGGCACCCCGACGGCGGCAGGATCGGGCTCGGTACGTCGCCCTCGAGACGGATCCGCTCCCGACGGCCACCGATCGCGGCCTGCTTCACGTCGGGCACCGCCGACAGCAGGGCCTGCGTGTAGGGATGGTGCGGACGGTTGTAGAGCGTGTCGCGATCGGCGATCTCGACGATCTTGCCGAGGTACATCACCGCGACCTCGGGGCAGAAGTGCCGGACGACGGCCAGGTCGTGGGCGATGAACAGGAAGCCGATGCCGAACTCGCGCTGGACGTCCTGGAGCAGGTTGATCACCTGCGCCTGGATCGAGACGTCGAGTGCGGAGACGGGTTCGTCGGCGACCAGCAGCTTGGGCTGCAGGGTCAGGGCGCGCGCGATGCCGATGCGCTGGCGCTGCCCGCCGGAGAACTCGTGCGGGTACCGGTTGTAGTGCTCTGGATTGAGACCGACGATCTCGAGCAGCTCCTGGACGCGCGGGATGACCTTGTCCTTCGGCACCACATTGTGGATCTCCAGTGCCGCCCCGACGATCGCACCGACGGTGTGCCGCGGGTTCAGCGACGTCGCCGGATCCTGGAAGATCATCTGGATCTCGCGCCGCAGCGGCATCAGCTCGCGCGCGCTCAGGTGGGCGATGTCTCGGCCCTGGAAGTCGATCTTGCCGGCGGTCGGCTCGAGCAGCCGGGCGATCAGTCGCCCTGTGGTCGACTTGCCGCAGCCGGACTCGCCGACGAGGCCGAGCGAGCCGCCCTCGGGCACCTGGAACGACACTCCGTCGACGGCCTGGACGTGCCCGACCGTGCGCCGGATGATGCCGTTGGCCTTGACCGGGAAGTACATCCGCAGGTTCTCGACGCTCAGCACCTGCTTGGCGCTCGGGTCGAGCGTGGATGCGGCGTGTGCACGGATGGCGCTGGGTTCCGGGGCGGACATGGTCGCGGGATCGGTCTCACTCATGCCTGCTCCTCGATCCTGTCCGGCGAGATCTCGGCCAGGACCTCCGTGGTGTACACCTCGTCGGGGTTCGCGAGGTGACACCGCTTGACGTGGTTGCCCCCGGCCTGTGCCGGCGTCAGATCCGGCAGCGTCGTGCGACACAGGTCACCGGGAACCTTGTCGCGGTGGTCGCAACGGGGGTTGAACGGGCAGCCCGGCGGCGGGCTCAGCAAACTGGGCGGGTTGCCCCGGATCGGGATCAGCTTGGCGTCGGTGTCGCCGACCACGTCCGGCACGCTCGAGAGCAGGCCCCACGTGTACGGCATCTCAGGGTGGACCAGGATCTCCTTGCACGGGCCGTACTCCACCGCACGACCGGCGTACATCACCAGGACGTCGTCAGCCATCTCCGCGACCACGCCGAGGTCGTGGGTGATGATGATGATCGCGGAGTTGAACTCGCGCTGCAGGTCCTGGAGCAGGTCGAGGATCTGCGCCTGAACGGTCACGTCGAGGGCCGTGGTCGGCTCGTCCGCGATCACCAGGCCCGGGTCGTTGATCAGCGCCATCGCGATCATCGCGCGCTGGCGCATCCCTCCCGAGAACTGGTGCGGGTAGTCGTCGACCCGACGGTCCGGTTGCGGGATGCCGACGCGGTCGAGCATCTCGATCGTGCGCGTGCGCGCCTGCTTCTTGGTGACGTCGTTGTGGATCCGGTAGGCCTCCGCGATCTGGTTGCCCACCGTGTAGTACGGGTGCATCGCGGAGAGCGGGTCCTGGAAGATCATCGACATCTCGCGGCCACGCTTGCGCCGGATCGACTGGTCGTTGATCTTGAGCAGGTCGACGCCGTCGAGGAAGATCTCCCCGCTGACCTGAGCGTTGGTGCCACGGTGCAGGCCGAGGATCGCCGAGCTGGACACCGACTTGCCGGAGCCGGACTCGCCCACGATGCCGAGCGTCATGCCACGCTCCAGCTCGTAGGACAGGCCCTCGGTGGCCTTGACCACGCCGTCGACCGTCTGGAAGTGCACGACCAGGTCGCGCACGGACAGGAAACTCATTGAAGTCCTTCCTAGCCGACCCGCACGCGCGGGTCGATGAAGGCGTACAGGACATCGACGACGATGTTGGCGACGATCACGAACGACCCGACCAGCAGGACCAGTCCGACCACCGTCGGCAGGTCGAAGGTATGGATGGAGTCCACGGCCAGCTTGCCGAGACCGTTGTAATTGAAGACCGACTCGGTGATCACGGCGCCGCCGAGGAGTCCGGCCAGGTCGAGGCCCGCCATCGTGACCAGGGGCGTCAGCGCTGCCCTCATCGTGTGCTTGAACAGGATCCGGCGTGGCGCGAGGCCCTTCGCCGTCGCCGTGCGCAGGTAGTCCTCACCCATCGACTCGAGCACGAACGCGCGCGTCATCCGGACGTAACCGGCCATGTAGAACAGCGCGAGCGTGAGTCCGGGCAGGATCAGGTTGATGAACCAGTCCCACACGCCGCCGTCCGCGATCCGGGTGTAGTTCGGCACCGGGAAGAACCCCCACTTGATCGCGAGGAACTTGAGCAGGAACAGGCCGATGAAGAATGTCGGGAACGCATAGAAGACCAGGCTGATGCCCACCAGCCCACGGTCGATGATCGATCCCTTGGTGAGTGCCGCGATCGCCCCGAGCGAGACACCGCCGACGATCCACATCACGAACGCGGCCAACGCCAGCGAGGCCGACACCGGGATCCGTTCCTTGAACTCCTGGTTGACCGTGGCCAGGTTGACCTTGGAGTAGCCCAGACACGGCCGTGCGCAGTGCGCCACCAGCTGCGGAGCGGACTCGCGCAGCGCCTTGTCCTCGGGGTAGTCGCGGCCCTTGAAGACGCCGACCGCGAAGTTGATCCACTGCTGGTGCACCGGCTTGTCGAAGCCAAGTGCCTTGTTCACCTGGACCTTCTGGGCCGCAGAGCAGTTCTTACCGCACGCGAGCTTGGCATGGTCGACCGGCGAGGCGAAGAACAGGACGAAGGTCACCATGCTCATCGCGATCAGCATGATGATGCCGATGAACAAGCGTCGGATGGTGTAGGCAAACATTCAAACCACCTCGGAGGCTCTCGGGGAGCCACTGGCTGGGGCAGGCGTTGCTGGGTGGGCGGCGGAAGCCGCCCACCCAGCAATCATTGACCGGATTACCCGTGAGGGCTACTTCACCCCGATCGGACCGAGGTCCGGGTAACCGTTCGACGCGGCCGTGTTGGTGTAGCCGGTCACGTTCGACCCGCGCAGCATGTAGAAGATCGCGGTGTCGATCGGGATGTAGGCGACATCCTTCGCGAGCACCTTGTCCGCCTGCTGCAGGATCTGTGTCTGCTGGTCGAGGTCAGACGCCTCCTGCGCCTGGTCCACCAGAGCGTTGAACTCGTCGCTCTTGTAGGCGCCGTAGTCCTGACCGTTGGAGTTCTTGGTCAGGTTCGGGCGGCTGTCGAACAGCGGAGCCGTCACCGTGATCGCCGACGGCCAGTCGGCACCCCAACCGCCCCAGATGATGTCGGCGTCCTGGCCGGGGTTCTGGATGTTGGTGTAGTAGGTGTCGGAGTCGGCCACACCGTCGAGCGTCACCTTGAAGCCGGCCTTCTCCCAGCCTTCCTTGATCGCCGCAGCCTGCTTGTCGGCGGTCGGCGTGCTCGGGTAGGTGTACTTGATCGCGTACGGCGTCTTCACACCGGCGCTGTCCAGGATCTGCTTTGCCTTCTCCGGGTCACCGGCACCGCCGGCGAACAGACCCTCCTGGTAGCCCTTCACTGCCGGGTTCACGATGTCGGTGGCCTCGGTGTAGGCCTTGTCGCCACCACCAGCCGTGACCCACGCGGTGTCGTCGAGCGCCGTCGCCAACGCCTGGCGCACGGCCAGGTTGGTCAGCTTCTTGAAGTTCGGCGACAGGTAGTCGGTGAACGGCGAGGTCACCGTCACCGCACGGTCGGCCACCGCACCGGTGATCTGGCTGTAGTACGCAGCCGGGATCGACTGGCTGGTCACCGCGGTCTTGTCGGCACCGCTGTCGGCGATCAGCTGCTCGGCGATCTGCTCGCTGGACTTGCCGATGTCGACGATGATCTTGTCCGGGTTGGCCTCGCGGATGTCCGTCGAGTCCGACGACGCCTTGTACTCCGGGTTGCGGACCAGCGTGCCGCCCTTGTTCTTGTCCCAGGACCCTTCGAGCTTGTAGGGGCCGTTCGAGAACATCTGCAGGTTGGACTTGTCGCCCTGGTCCTTGTCGGCCCGGTACGGGTCCATCATGTGCAGCGAGGCGATCGCCAGCGGGAAGTCTGCCCACGGCTTCTTGAAGTGGTAGGTGATCGTGCTGCCTTCGCAGGTCACGGCCTTGTCGTAGAGGTCCTGGCCCACCTTGGTGTAGGGACCCTCGTACGCCGGCAGCCCGGTCTTGTCGTTGATCGGGATGTCCAGGTAGGTGAGCAGGTAGTTCGGGCCACCGGTGATCACGTCGGTCGCGAACACCCGCGAGGCGCCGTACTTGACGTCGTCACAGGTGACCGGCTTGCCGTCCTCCCAGGTGACGTCGTTCTTCAGCGTGAACTTCCAGACCTTGCCGCCCTCGGACGACTGGCCGGTGTCGGTGGCCAGGTCGGGAACCGGGGTGGTGGCGACCTCGGGGTCGTCGGAGATCGGGAACGTCACCAGCTGGCGGTAGACAGTCCGGCTCCAGTTCGAAAGATCGCGACCGATGTAGGTGCGCTGAGGATCGGTGTGCTCGAGGGCAGAGCGGATGTAGTAGGTCAGCGTGCCGCCCTTCTTCACCTCGCCATTGCTGCTCGAGTTGTTGTTGTTGTCGTTGCTACCACCGCACGCGGCGAGAGCAATCGACATCGACGCCGCAGCCGCAACTGCGAGCGCCTTCTTTCGATAGCTAGCCATTACCTCTCCTCCATTGTGTGTCGCGCCGAGTAAGGCGGCACATCCGGCAGCGCCGTGCTGCCGAAGTCTTCGTGGGTCATCGATCGGCCTTCGGGTCGAGCGCGTCGCGCAGACCGTCGCCGAGCAGGTTGAAGCTGACCACGATGATCGCGATCAGCAGGGCCGGGAAGAAGAAGAACGTGAAGTCGGCGACCGAGTAGTTGATCGAGTCGACCAGCACGTTGCCGAGCGTCGGGGTCGGCGGGTGGATGCCCACGCTCAGGTAGCTCAGCGCCGCCTCGGCCGAGATGTAGGCCGGCATCGTCAGCGTGAAGGACACCAGGACGGGGGCCCACAGGTTCGGCAGGATCTCCTTGAAGTACAACCGCATCCGCGAGGACCCGAGCAGTCGGGCGGCGTCGACGAACTCGCGTTCTCTGATCGAGAGCACCTGACCGCGGATCAGGCGACAGATCGCCGGCCAGCCGAAGAGACCCAGGACGAGCACTTCGTAGAAGCCGTTCGGGAACGGCGACGACTGGGTGCCGGGGAGGTACTTCGCAGCCAACGCGACACCGGTTGCGGACAGCGCGAGCAGCATCAGCGTCTGCGGGAACGAAAGCGTCAGGTCGACGAACCGGCCGATCGTCGCGTCGACCCAGCCACCGCTGAAGCCAGAGATGATCCCGAGCACGGTGCCGATGACGATCGCGAGCAGGCTCGCGGCGAGGGCGATGCTCAGCGAGAAGGTGATGCCGTACCAGAGCCGCGACATCACGTCGCGACCCGTGCCGGGCTCGACGCCCAACGGATGGGCCCAGGTGATGCCGCCCCACTTGCCTTTGGGGATGCTGCCCAGGTTGACGTCGAGGAGGTCCTGGTGGAACTTCAACGGGTTGATCACGCCGACCTTGACCATCACCGGTGCGATCAGAGCAAGGGTGACGTAGGTCGCGACGACGACGAACGCCGTCATGGAGAGCTTGTCGCGGCGGAACCGCCCGATCGCCAGCTGGGTCGGCGACTTGCCGAGAACGCGCTCCGGGTCCTCCACGTCGACGGGGACACTGGTCTCGAGTCGCTCGAGCTGGGACTCAGGCAAGGACATTGTCACCTCTCGTCAGCGGTTCCGTCTGGCGCCCGGCACGCGGTGTGTCCGAGGTCGTCGGGAGCCGTTGCCGAGCGCGACTCTATGTGATCTGGACCGCACGGAGGATCACTGTGGCGTAACGATCCCGTCACGACCGGGGGCGGCGGAACGCCGGTGACTCAGCCCTTCGGCTGCAGATCCTCCGCCGGAACCGCATCGACCCCGGCTTCCTTGCGCTGTTCGGCACTGATCGGAGCCGGTGCAGCGGTGAGCGGGTCGAAGCCGCCACCGCTCTTGGGGAAGGCGATCACGTCCCGGATCGACTCGGCGTCGGCGAGCAGGGCGCAGATCCGGTCCCAGCCGAGCGCGATGCCGCCGTGCGGGGGCGCGCCGTACTTGAACGCCTCGAGCAGGAAACCGAACTTCTCCTCGGCCTCCGCCTCGCCGATGCCCATCACCGCGAAGACCCGCTTCTGGACGTCCTCGCGGTGGATCCGGATCGAGCCGCCACCGATCTCGTTGCCGTTGCAGACGATGTCGTAGGCCCAGGCGAGGGCGTTGCCGGGGTCGGCGTCGAAGGACTCGAGGTCCTTCGGGCTGGTGAACGCGTGGTGCACGGCGGTCCAGGCGCTGTAGCCCAGGGCGACGTCGCCGGACGCCGTGGCCTCGGCGGCCGGCTCGAACAGGGGCGCGTCGACCACCCAGAGGAAGCTCCAGGCATCCTCGTCGATGAGCCCGCAGCGTCGCCCGATCTCGACCCGCGCAGCGCCGAGGAGCGCCCGGCTCGAGCGGGCATCGCCCGCCCCGAAGAACACGCAGTCGCCGGCTGCGGCGCCCACATGGGCGGCGAGTCCGGCCCGCTCCTCGTCGGTGAGGTTCTTGGCCACCGGGCCGCCGAGCTCGCCGTCCTCGCCGACCAGGACGTAGGCGAGGCCGCGTGCGCCCCGTTGCTTGGCCCACTCCTGCCAGGCGTCGAGCTGCTTGCGCGGCTGGCCGGCGCCGCCCGGCATCACGACCGCACCGACGTACGGCGCCTGGAACACCCGGAACGGTGTGTTCGCGAAGTACGCCGTGCAGTCGGTGAGCTCCTGGCCCATCCGCAGGTCGGGCTTGTCGGTGCCGTAGCGGGCCATCGACTCGGCGTAGGTCATTCGCGGCAGCGGGGTCTCGACGTCGTACCCGATCAGCCGCCAGAGCGCGACCAGGATCTCCTCGGTCAGCGCGATGATGTCGTCCTGCTCGACGAAGCTCATCTCGACGTCGAGCTGGGTGAACTCCGGCTGCCGGTCGGCACGGAAGTCCTCGTCGCGGTAGCAGCGGGCGATCTGGTAGTAGCGTTCGAGGCCGGCGACCATGAGCAGCTGCTTGAACAGCTGCGGGCTCTGCGGCAGGGCGTACCAGCTGCCCGGCCTGCAGGCGCGCCGGCACCAGGAAGTCGCGGGCGCCCTCGGGCGTCGACCGCGTCAGGGTCGGGGTCTCGACCTCGACGAAGTCGTGACCTGCGAGCACCTCGCGTGCGGCCCGGTTGACCTCGCTGCGCAGCCGGATCGCGGCGTTCGGCGCGGTGCGGCGCAGGTCGAGGTAGCGGTGCTTGAGCCGGACCTCCTCGCCGACGTCCACGTGGTCGTCGATCGGGAACGGCAGCGCGGCGGCCTCGCTGAGCACCTCGACCGCCGAGGCGATCACCTCGATCTCGCCCGACGGCAGGCTGGGGTTCGCGTTGCCCTCGGGCCGCCGCGAGACCTCGCCGACGACCTTCAGGCAGTACTCGTTGCGCAGGTTGCCCGCGACCGCCTCGTCGCGGATCACCACCTGGACCACGCCACTGGCCTCGCGCAGGTCGAGGAAGGCCACTCCCCCGTGATCGCGCCGCCGTGCCACCCACCCGGCGAGGGTGACGGTCTGGCCGACGTGCTCGGCACGCAGGGTGCCGGCGTCGTGGGTGCGGATCACTGGTTGTCTCCTTCGGAGGTCGAGGCGGTCGAGACCACCTGTGGCTTCAAGTCCGACGACGGCGGCGTCCAGGTCGCCGGATCGACCCCGAACTGCTCGCCGGAGCGGATGTCCTTGATCTCCGTGCCGTCCGTCGTGCCCGGGAACAGAACGTACGGGATGCCGCGGCGTTCGGCGTACCGGATTTGCTTGCCGAACTTCTGTGCGGACGCGGCCACCTCGCACGGCACCCCGCTGGCACGGAGCAGGTCGGCGAGCGCCTCGCTGCGGGAGCGGCTCGCCTCGTCGACGACGGCGACCAGGACCGCACTGGGCACCGAGCGACTGCCCGCGAGCACTCCCTCGGCGAGCAGCGGCACCAGGCACCTGGAGACGCCGAAGGACACCCCGACCCCGGGGAACGTCGTGCGGCCGTCGGAGGCGAGGGCGTCGTACCGGCCGCCACCGCCGACCGACTTCAGCCGCTCGTAGCCGGCCATGAAGATCTCCACGACGGTGCCGGTGTAGTAGTCCAGGCCCCGCGCGATGCGCAGGTTCGCCTCGACCGTCACCTGCTTCCGGTCGCCGGCCGCGCAGCCGTCGACGACCGCGGCGAGCTCGGTGAGGCCTTCGTCGAGGAGGTCGTCCTGGACGCCGAGCGCCTTGACCGCCTCGACGAACGAGGTGTCCGCGACCCGGATGGTGGCCAGCTCCAGGCATCGCGCCGCCTGGTCGGCGGTCGCGCCCGCATCGGAGACCAGCAGCTCGGCCACCTGCTCGGCGGGCACCTTGTCGAGCTTGTCGATGGCGCGGATGGCGGCGGTGACGTCGGGCACGCCGAGGCCGCGGTAGAAGCCCTGGATCAGCTTGCGGTTGTTGAACTGGAAGCTCAGCGGCGGCACCGGGAGCGCGTCGAGCGCCTCGACCATCACCCGCATCACCTCGACGTCGTGGTGGAACGCGAGGACGTCCTGGCCGACGATGTCGACGTCGGCCTGGGTGAACTGGCGGTAGCGGCCCTCCTGCGGCCGCTCGCCGCGCCACGCAGGCTGGATCTGGAAGCGGCGGAACGGGAACTCGAGCTTGCCGGCGTTCTCCAGCACGTAGCGCGCGAACGGCACCGTGAGGTCGAAGTGCAGCGCGATGCCCGAGTCGCTGTCGCCCTACCTGCCTGGACCCGGCGCAACGCGTAGATCTCCTTGTCGACCTCACCGCCCTTCGCCAGCTGGTCGAGCGGCTCGACGGCGCGGGTCTCGATGTTGGCGAACCCGTGCAGCTCGAAGGTGTTGGTCAGCGAGTCGATCACGCTGCGCTCGACCGCGCGGGCAGCGGGCAGCAGCTCGGGGAACCCGCTCAGCGGGCTGGGCCTGGCCATCTCAGAGACCCCGCGTGACCGGGCCGACGGAACCACGGAGATCGTGCCCGTCCCCCGAGTGATCGAGCCCAGCTCCCGGGTGATCGAGCCCGTCTCCCGGGTGATCGAGCCCAGCCGAGATCAGGTCGAGCAGGAACGGGTTGGTCGCGCGCTCCTGGCCGATCGAGGTCTGCTCGCCGTGCCCGGGCAGCACCACGATGTTGTCGGCGCAGCGTCAGCACCTTGTCGCGCAGGCTGCGCAGCATCGTCTGGTGGTCTCCGCCGGGCAGGTCGGTGCGGCCGATCGAGCCCGCGAACAGCAGGTCGCCGGAGAACATCACCTCGGACACCCCTGAGCTCCCGGTCCTGGCCTGTCGACGGGTACGGCGTCCGGAAGGTGATCGAGCCGGCGGTGTGTCCCGGCGTGTGGTCGACCACGAACTCCAGCCCGGCCGAGCTCGAGCGGTCTGCAGCGTCGGTCGAGCTCCTCGACCCGGTCGGGCTCGGCGAACTCGTACTTGCCGCCCAGCATCATCGCGGTGGTCTCGCGCGACATGCCGGCCATCGGGTCCGCGAGCAGGTGCCGGTCGGCCGGGTGGATGTACGCCGTCGCGTCGTAGGTCCCCGCGACCGGCGCGACGCACCACATGTGGTCGACGTGGCCGTGGGTGACCAGGACCGAGACCGGCTTGAGGTTGTGCTCACGCACCACCGCGTCGACTCCGTGCGGCGGCGTCCTTGCCGGGGTCGATCACGACGCACTCGGTGCCCGGGCCCGTCGCGACGACGTAGCAGTTGGTGCCCCACGGCCCGGCGGGGAAGCCTGCGATCAGCACGAAGTAGTCTCCTGCGTGCGGGGTGGGCGGCGAGCGGCCCCAGCCTACTGTCCCGACAGGCGCGCCCGGTCGCATGGCTACGATGAAGCCGCAGCATCTCCAGCAGGCGATCACCGACGAAGGGGCAGCAGTGACCGCGCAGGGCAACGAAGGCGACAGCTTCGGCCGCGTCGACGCAGACGGGACCGTCTACGTCCGGGTCGGCGACCGAGGAACGCGTCGTCGGGCAGTACCCCGAGGGCAGCCCTGAGGAGGCGCTCGCGTTCTACACCAAGCGCTACGAGGGCCTCGCGTTCGAGGTCCAGCTGCTCGAGCAGCGGGTCCGCTCCGAGGCGATGACCCCCGACGAGGCGACCGACGTCGATCAAGCGGGTCGTCCGAGCAGCTCGTCGAACCGCACGCCGTCGGCGACATCACCGGCCCTCGTCGCCCGGCTCGACGCGCTGCAAGCCCGTCGTCGGCCTGCAGCGCGAGAAGCGCCGCGAGGAGCGGGCAAGGCGGTCGAGGAGTCGCGGACCCGCAAGAACGAGATCGTCGCCGAGGCCGAGAAGATCGCGGCCGGCACGCGACTGGCGCAACGGCGCCAACCGGCTGCGCGACCTGCTCGCGGAGTGGAAGGAGCTCCCCCGGCTCGAGAAGGCCGCCGACGACGAGCTCTGGCACCGGTTCTCCGGCGCCCGGACGACGTACACCCGGGCCCGCAAGGCGCACTTCGCGGTGATGACCGGAGCAGCGCGACGGCGCCCGCGTCGTCAAGGAGCGGCTGGCCAAGGAGGCCGAGGCGCTCGCCGACTCCACCGACTGGGGCGGCACCGCGACCAAGTACCGCAACCTGATGTCGGAGTGGAAGGCCGCCGGCCCGGCGCCCAAGGACGTCGACGACGCCCTCTGGAAGCGCTTCCGCGGCGCCCAGGACACCTTCTTCGGCGCCCGCGACGCCGGCGAACGCCAAGATCGACCGAGGAGTTCGCCGCCAACGCCGTGGTCAAGAAGGCGATCCTCGTCGAGGCCGAGGCACTGCTCCCGATCACCGACCTCGCCGCAGCCAAGAAGGCGTTCCGCGACATCGCCGAGCGCTGGGACGCTGCCGGCAAGGTCCCCCGCGACCAGATCAAGCCGCTCGAGGCCCGGATCCGCAAGGTCGAGCAGGAGATCCGCGGCCTCGAGGACGACCAGTGGAAGAAGTCGACCCGGAGAAGTCGGCGCGCGCCGACGGCATGGTCGGCAAGCTGCAGGACGCGATCGACAAGATCGAGGCGACCTGGAGAAGGCACGCGCGGCGGCGACGAGCAAGAAGGTCAAGGACCTCGAGGACGACCTCGAGTCCCGGCGGGCGTTCCTGGAGATGGCGGAGCAGACGGCGTCCGAGTTCTGCTAGGTCGCCGAGCGGGCACTCATGTGCATCGAGAGTGCACCGAGCGGGCACTTCTGCGCGCTGTCCAGTCTGTGCCGGGATCGCCGAGCGGGCCGAAGCGTCCTCGCCCGCTCGCTCCGCCGGTGCGTCAGCCCTCTCGCTCGATCGCGTCCCACTGCGCGCCTTCGCTGCTCAGTGGGTGACGCGGTAGGCGTCGAAGACGCCGTCGATCGACCGCACGGCCTTGAGGATGGCGCCGAGGTGCTTGGGGTCGCCCATCTCGAAGGTGAACTTGCTCTTCGCGACCCGGTCGCGGGTGGTGTTCAGCGACGCGGACAGGATGTTCACGTGCTGGTCGGAGAGGACCAGGGTGATGTCCGAGAGCAGCCGGGCCCGGTCGAGCGCCTCGACCATGATCTGCACCAGGAACGTCGACTGTCGACGTCGGAGCCCACTCGACCTCGACCAGGCGCTCGGGCTGGCCGAGCAGGTCGCGCGGCGTTGGTGCAGTCCTTGCGGTGCACCGAGACTCCTGATCCGCGGGTGACGAACCCGAGGATCTCGTCGCCGGGCACCGGCGTGCAGCACTTGGCGAGCTTGACCAGGACGTCGGTGCGTCGCCCATCACGATGACGCCCGAGTCGCCCGGCGGCCTTCTGCGGCCGTCGCGGGCGGGTGATCGTGACGGTCTCGGCGAGGTCCTCGGCCGCGCCGTCGGCGCCGCCGAAGATCTCGATCACCTTGCGTACGACGGACTGGGCGCCGAGGTTTCCCTCGCCGACCGCGGCGTAGAGCGCGGAGACGTCGGCGAGCCGGAACTCGTCGGCCACCTGGGTCAGCGACTCGTGCGTCATCACCCGCTTGAGGGAGACGCCCTCCTTGCGCATCAGCCGGGCGATCTGGTCCTTGCCGTGCTCGATCGCCTCCTCGCGGCGCTCCTTGGTGAACCAGTGCCGGATCTTGCTGCGGGCCCGCGGCGACTTCACGAACGCCGAGCCAGTCGCGGCTCGGGCCGGCGTTCGGGGACTTGGAGGTGAACACCTCGACCACGTCGCCGTGCTCGAGCTTGGACTCCAGCGGCACCAGCCGGCCGTTGACCCGGGCACCGATGGTGTGGTGGCCGACCTCGGTGTGGACGGCGTAGGCGAAGTCGATCGGGCGTCGAGCCGGTCGGCAGGCCGATCACGTCGCCGCGCGGGGTGAACACGTACACCTCGGCGGCGTTGATCTCGAACCGCAGCGACTCCAGGAACTCGCCCGGGTCCTCGACCTCGTTCTGCCAGTCGAGCAGCTGCCGCACCCACGGCATGTCGCTCTGACCGGTCTCGGCGAGCGACTTGTCGGTGTCGACGCCGGTCGCGGACGTCCTCCTTGTACTTCCAGTGCGCGGCGACGCCGTACTCGGCACGTCGGTGCATCGCGAAGGTGCGGACCTGCATCTCGACGGCCTTGCCCGCCGGCCCGATGACCGTCGTGTGCAGCGACTGGTACATGTTGAACTTCGGCATCGCCACGAAGTCCTTGAACCGCCCCGGGATCGGGTTCCACCGGTTGTGCAGCACGCCGAGGACGCCGTAGCAGTCGGGGTCGCTGTCGACCAGGATCCGGATGCCGACCAGGTCGTAGATGTCGGTGAACTCGCGGCCGCCGTGGATCATCTTCTGGTAGATCGAGTAGTAGTGCTTCGGCCGCCCGGTGACCCGCGCCTTGATCTTGGCCGCCTTCAGGTCGGCCTCGACCGACCGACGATCACCTGGCGCATGAACTGGTCGCGCGACGGCGACCGCTCGGCGACCATCCGGACGATCTCGTCGTAGATCTTCGGGTGCAGGGTCGCGAACGCGAGGTCCTCGAGCTCCCACTTGATCGTGTTCATGCCCAGCCGGTGGGCCAGCGGGGCGAAGATCTCCAGGGTCTCGCGGGACTTGCGCTCCTGGGTCTCGGCCTTCACGTAGCGCAGCGTGCGCATGTTGTGCAGCCGGTCGGCGAGCTTGATGACGAGCACCCGGATGTCGCGGCTCATCGCGACGATCATCTTGCGGATGGTCTCGGACTGCGCGGAGTCGCCGTACTTGACCTTGTCGAGCTTGGTGACCCCGTCGACCAGGATCGCGACCTCGTCGCCGAAGTCCTTGCGCAGCTGGTCCAGCGTGTACGGCGTGTCCTCGACGGTGTCGTGCAGCAGCGACGCGACCAGCGTCGGCTCGGTCATGCCGATGTCGGCCAGGATCGTGGTCACCGCGAGCGGGTGGGTGATGTAGGGGTCGCCGCTCTTGCGCATCTGGCCGCGGTGGTGCAGCTCAGCGGTGGCGTACGCGCGCTCGAGCAGTGCCAGGTCGGCCTTCGGGTGGTTGGCGCGGACGGCGCGGAACAGCGGCTCCAGCTCGGGGTTGCCGACCTGCTTGCTGGTGCCGATCCGGGCCAGCCGGGCGCGCACGCCGCGGCCACCGCTCGAGTCCGACCGGTGCCGGCCAGGTCGGCGATGTCGTCCGCAGGCCCGCCCTCGGGCCGGCGTTCGGGCGCGGTCGGCGGCGGCTGCGTCGATCACCGGGTCCTCCGCCATTGATCCAGTCTAGGGCGGTGGTCTGTGGCCGTCAGAGCGTCGACAGAGGCGGTGCAGTGGCATCTCGCCGAGCGCGTCACGCCCGTGCAGGAACGACAGCTCCATCAGCACCGCAACCGCGTGCACCTGCGCGCCGCACTGGCCGACCAGGTCGACGGTCGCGGCCGCGGTGCCGCCGGTGGCGAGCACGTCGTCGACGAGCAGCACCCGGTCGCCGGGCGCGAGCTGCGTCGCCGTGCATCTCGAGAGTCGCCTCGCCGTACTCGAGCGCGTAGCTGACCGCGTGGCGTCGCCGAGGGCAGCTTGCCGGGCTTGCGGACCGGCACGAAGCCCGACGCCGAGAGCGAGCGCGACCGGGCGCGCCGAAGATGAAACCGCGCGACTCCATGCCGACGACCTTGTCGACCACCGTGCGACCGGCGGCGTCGCGGCCGGCAGCCGCCAGCGAGTCGACGACCGTCGCCAGGGCACCGGCATCTGCCAGCAGCGGTCCGAGGTCCTTGAAGACCACGCCCGCCTGGGGGAAGTCCGGGACGTCCTCGACGAGCCGGCCGAGGAGCTCGGCGACGTCCGCGCGCCCCGGGCCGGTGCGCATCGGTCCCGGCGTCACTTCCCGCGCTTCGAGCGCGGCTGGCGACTGGGCTGGTTGCGCTTGGACGCGCCGGACTGCTCGACCGGCGCCTTCTGCGACGGAACCACCCGGCCCGAGCCCGAGGCCTGGGGTGCACCGGTGGTGGGCGCCCGGAACGGCGCCCGCGGAGCCTGCGGGGCATCCGGGTCGTCCGGGTCACGGCGACCGGACTGTCCCGAGGGGGCGTCCGGGCCCGGCGCGATCGGCATGTCGTCGGTGAAGACCGGCACGTTCGCGTAGCGGTCGACGTCGCGCTTGGCCCGGGCGCGGGCGCGGGCGTCCTGCTCGGTGATCACCTTCTCCTGCGACTTCAGCTGCGCCACGAGCGGTGTCGCGATGAAGATCGAGGAGTAGGTCCCTGCCGCCATGCCGACGAACAGCGCGAGCGCAAGGTCCTTCAACGCGCCCGAGCCGAGCTGGAAGATGCCGACGTAGAGCAGCGCGGCAACCGGGAGCAGCGCCACGAACGAGGTGTTGACCGACCGGACCAGGGTCTGGTTGATCGCCAGGTTGGCCAGCTCGGCATAGGTCTTCCGGCTCTGCCGCACGTCCTTGGTGTTCTCCCGGACCTTGTCGAAGACGACGACCGTGTCGTAGAGCGAGAAGCCCGAGGATCGTCAGCACGCCGGTCACCGTCGCGGGAGTCACCTCGAATCCCGAGAGGGCGTAGACGCCGACCGTGATCACCAGGTCGTGGATGAGGGCCACCATCGCACCGACGGACATCTTCCACTCGCGGAAGTACGCCCAGATGAAGAGCACGACGAGGATCAGGAAGATGATCAGGCCCTTGATCGCGCGGTCGCGGACCTGCGACCCCCAGCTGGCGCCGACCTCGGTCGGCGAGATGTCGTCGGAGGCGCTGACGTGCATCGCATCGGCGATCGCCGTCGTGACCTTGTCGGCGTCGTCGTTGGACATCGCCTCGGTCTGCACCCGGATCGCCTTCTCGCCGGAGGTCGTCACGATCGGGGAGGCCGCCTCGGGGATCCCGGTGTTGGCGACCGCCTCGCGGATCGTGTCGACGCTGTCCTGGTTGACCTGGGAGTGCGGGAGCGTGACGGCGTACTCGACGCCGCCCTCGAACTCGATGCCGAGGTTGAGGCCCTTGAAGAACAGCCCGCTGGCAGCGGCGAGCACGATCACGCCGGAGATGAGGTACCAGAGCCAGCGACGGCCGTAGAAGTCGACCGAGACCTTGCCCTCGTAGAGGTCGTTGCCGAGCCTGCTGAACCTGCCCATCAGGCTGCCCCTCCCGCGAGTCTCGGCGTCGGCCGTCCGGGCTCGTCGATGCCGAGGGTCTCGGCCGAGAGCCCGGAGAACCGGGTGCCGGTGTTGAAGAACGTACGCCGGGCCAGCAGTGTGACCATCGGCTTGGTGAACCAGAAGAACACGATCACGTCGATCACCGTGCTGATGCCGAGCGCGAACGCGAAGCCACGCACCACGCCGATCGCGAAGATGTAGAGCACCACCGCAGCGAGGAACGACACCGCGTCGGCCGCCAGGCAGGTGTTCCGGGCTCGCACCCAGCCCGACTCGACCGCCACGCGCATCGACTTGCCCGCGCGCATCTCGTCGCGGATGCGCTCGAAGTAGACGATGAAGGAGTCCGCGGTGATACCGACCGCGACGATCAGGCCGGCGATGCCCGGCAGAGTGAGCGTGAAGCCTGCTGCCTTGGCGAGCACGAGCACGGTCCCGTAGGTGATCACGCCTGCGATGACCAGCGAGGAGATCACGACCAGGCCGAGTCCGCGGTAGTAGAGCAGGCAGTAGAGCATCACGATCGCGAGGCCGATGATCCCGGCATAGATGCCCGCCGAGAGCTGGTTGCCCGCGAGCGACGGGCCGACGATCTCGACGACGGCGTCGGGGTCGAAGCGGACCGGCAGGGCGCCGTACTTCAGCGAGTTGGCGAGCGAACGGGCCTCGGCCTCGCTGAAGGAACCGGTGATCTCGGCGCTGCCGTCGAGGATCGGCTCGTTGACGCCGGCGTAGGAGATCACCTCGCCGTCGAGCACGATCGCGAACTGTCCGCCGTTGCCGTAGAGCGCACGGGTCACGTCGGCGAACGGCTTACGGGCGCTTCCCTTGAACTTCAGCTGCACCGCGTAGGACGTGCCGCTCTGCGGGATGCCGTACCCGGCGCTGCTGAGCTCGGTGCCCTCGATGATCGACTTGGAGAGCAGGAACTTCGCGCCCTGGTCGTCACAGGTGATCAGCGGCTTGTCCGGGTCGTCGGCGATCGGCGCCGTCGACCCCTTCGCCGGACAGGTGTAGGCCGCGAGCTTGGCCGTCCACTCGGCGGGCGGGCTCTGCGACCACGCGATGAGGGAGTCGACCGTGGTCCCACCGTCGGAGCTTGTCGATGCCGGCGTGCTCGGGGTCGCGGTCGGCGTCGCCACCGGCCCGGCCGGAGTGGCCGACGGTGTCGGGGTCGGCGTGTCGTTGGCGTAGTGCGGCGCCACCCGGGGCTTCGGGCTCGCGGTGCTCTTCTTCGACGGCTTCGCCTTGGCCGACGGGGTCGCCGACGGCGAGCTCGTGGGTGTCGGCGACGGCGTCGAGGTGACCGGCACGCCGGGCAGTGGCGAGCCGCTCGCGACGATCCGGAACCGCATCTGCGCGGTGCGTTTGACCGCGTCGACGAGGTCCTTGCGGTTCTTGCCGGGGATCTCGACGACGATGTTCCTGCTGCCCTGGGTGGTCACCTCCGCCTCGGACACGCCGCTGCCGTTGACGCGCTGGTCGATGATGCCGCGAGCCTGCGCGAGCTTGGTCGGGTTGACGCCGCTGATCGCCTGCAGGGTGATCCGGGTGCCGCCCTCCAGGTCGAGCCCGAGGCGAGGCTTGGCGGTGCCGCCCAGTGCAGCAAGGCCGTAGAGCACCCCGATGCTGATGAAGAAGATCAACAAGGTGCGCCCCGGGCGGAGCGTCTTCTTGGCCACGGTCCTGCGTCTCCTCAGTCCTCTTCGGTGCTGTTCTTGGTGGTCGACGCGTCGGTCGGCGCCTCGGCGGGTGCCGCGTCGCTCGGCTCGGGCGCGCGTCGTACGACGACCTGGCGGGCGACGGTGATCACGGTGCCGGGGGCGATCTCGAGCCGCACCCGGTCGTCCTCGAGCGCCACCACGGTGCCGAAGATGCCGGCCGAGATGATCACCTCGTCACCGACCGCCACGTCGGACTGCAGCTGTGCGACCCGACGCTGCTGGACCCGGGCCGGTCGCATCACGACCGCCCAGAACCCGAGAAGGGCAATGACGATCACCAGCAGCTGGATCTCGGGCGGCACGTGGCGGACTCTCGGTTCGGGTACAGGTCGGGATTTCGCAAGTGGTGCAGGCCACAGACAGGGAGGCGCACCACCGCCGGTGAAGTGTAACGGCCGACGGCCGGTGAGGCGGAGGGGGCGGTGAAACCCCGCTCAGTCCGCGTCGAAGAGCGTGTCCTCCGCCGCGAACGGCGCGCTCGCGGGAGCCGTCATGCCCAGGTGCGCCCACGCCGCCGGGGTCGCGACCCGGCCGCGCGGGGTGCGGGCGAGCATGCCGGTGCGCACCAGGAACGGCTCGGCGACCTCCTCGACGGTCTCGCGCTCCTCCCCCACCGCGACCGCGAGCGTGCTGATGCCGACCGGCCCGCCGCCGAATCGCCGGCACAGTGCGTCGAGGACCGCCCGGTCGAGCCGGTCGAGCCCGGACTGGTCGACCTCGAACAGGTCGAGCGCGCGATGGGCGATCTCGCGCGTGACCACGCCGTCGGCGCGCACCTGGGCGAAGTCGCGCACCCGGCGCAGGAGCCGGTTGGCGATCCGCGGTGTGCCGCGCGAGCGGGACGCGATCTCGGCGGTGCCCTCGGGGTCGGCGGGTACGTCGAGCAGGCCGGCCGAGCGCCGGACGATCTGGTCGAGCTCTTCGGGCTCGTAGAACTCCAGGTGCGCGGTGAAGCCGAAGCGGTCGCGCAGCGGGCCGGGGAGCAGGCCGGCACGCGTGGTCGCCCCGACCAGGGTGAACTGGGGGATCTCCAGCGGGATGGCGGTCGCGCCCGGGCCCTTGCCGATGACGACGTCGACCCGGAAGTCCTCCATCGCGAGGTAGAGCATCTCCTCGGCCGGGCGCGACATCCGGTGGATCTCGTCGACGAACAGGACGTCGCCCTCGTTGAGCCCGGAGAGGATCGCCGCGAGGTCGCCGGCATGGGTGATCGCCGGCCCGCTCGTCAGCCGCAACGGCCGGGACATCTCCGCGGCGATGATCATCGCCAAAGTGGTCTTGCCCAGACCCGGCGGCCCCGACAGCAGCACGTGGTCAGGCGTGCGGCCGCGCGACCGTGCGGCCTCGAGGAGAAGCGACAGCTGCTCGCACACGCGCTGCTGACCGATCACCTCCTCGAGCGAGCGCGGCCGCAGGGCCGACTCGACGGCGCGCTCGTCGGCGTCGGCGCCGAGCTCGGTCAGGGACTCGGTGCGTCGCTCGAGGTAGGCGATCTCCGCAGCGTCCAGCGCACTGTCGGATCCGGAGTGGGTGTCGTCGTGGGCCATCGTCTAGGCCTTGCTCAACGTCTGGAGGGCAAGTCGCAGCAGTCTGGCGACGTCGGGGGCGTCCATCGTCTCGGCCTCGAGTGCCACCGCGGAGACCGCCTTGTCCGCTTCCTTGCCGGACCAGCCGAGCCCGACCAGGCCGCCGTGCACCTGGGTCTGCCAGAGCTCGGGCGACGCAGCGCCGACGGCCGGTTGCGCGGTCGAGCCCGGTGCGCCGATCCGGTCGCGCAGCTCGAGGATGATCCGCTGTGCTCCCTTCTGGCCGATGCCGGGCACGGCGGTCAGGGTCTTGACGTCGTCGGCGGCGACCGCGCGGCGGATCGTCTCCGGCGAGTGCACCGCCAACATCGCCTGCGCGAGCTTGGGCCCGACGCCACTGGCGGTCTGCACGAGCTCGAACATCTGCTTCTCGTCGTCGTCGGCGAAGCCGAACAGCGTCAGGGAGTCCTCGCGCACCACCATGCTGGTCGGCAGCGTCGCTTCGGTGCCGCGGCGCAGGTCGGCGAGGGTGTTCGGCGTGCACTGCAGCTCGAGCCCGACGCCGCCGACCTCGATCACCGCCGAGGTCAGGCCGAGCGCCGCGACGGTGCCACGCACGAACGCGATCACCGGTGACCCCCTGCCGCGCGGGCGGCGACTGCCGCCTGGATCCGGTTGGTCGCCGGTCCGCGCCAGACGTGGCAGATCGCCAGCGCCAGCGCGTCGGCGGCATCCGCCGGCTTCGGTGTCTCGGTGAGCCGCAGGAGGCGAGTGACCATCGCGCCGACCTGCGCCTTGTCGGCGCGACCGCTGCCGGTCACCGCGGCCTTCACCTCGCTCGGGGTGTGCATGGCGACCGGGATGCCGCGGGTCGCTGCGGCCAGCAACGCGAGCCCGCTGACCTGTGCGGTGCCCATCACCGTGCGGACGTTGGTCTGCGAGAAGACCCGCTCGACGGCGATCGCATCGGGCGAGGTCGCATCGATCCACTCGTCGAGCCCGCGCGCGATCTGGAGCAGCCGCACCTCGATCGGCAGGTCGGCGCTCGTGCGGACGACGCCGACGTCGACGAGTGCCAGCGGCCGGCCGATGGTGCCCTCGACCACACCCACCCCGCATCGGGTGAGCCCGGGGTCGACGCCGAGCACGCGCATGGGACTTCCTTCCGGTCAGGCCGTCGAGACACGAACGTATGTTCGTACGACGCTAACCGGCCGCGCCCCGGTCCGGAGCCCGACGCGCCGAGGATGCCACGATGAGCGGCATGTCCTACCCCGACCCGGTCTACGGGGGCGGCGGCGAGATCAGCGCGACCTACCGTCCCGACGGCGCGCCCACCGACCTCGGCACACCGCCCGGCAACACGGTCGACTACCTGGCCACGAGCACGGCGACGAACGGCGCGTTCGGCCTGTACCGGTGGAACTTCGGTCCGCACGTGAGCGGTCCGGACCCGCACTTCCACAAGACGATCTGGGAGTCCTTCTACGTCCTCTCCGGGCATGTCCACATCCACGACGGCACCCGCTGGGTGGAGACGTCGTCGGGTGACTTCGTCAACGTGCCGCCCGGTGGCGTGCACGGCTTTCGCAACGACTCGGGCGAGCCGGCGTCGATGCTGCTGCTCTTCACGCCGGGCGCGCCCCGGGAGGAGTACTTCGAGACGCTGTTCGCCGGAGGGACGAAGGAGATGACGGCGGAGGAGCTGGCCGCGTTCTACCTGCGCCACGACAACCACTGGCTCTGAGAGAATTGCGTCCGGACGACCGATGACTCGGGAGGCTCACGCCATGGCGACCATTCCGGACTTCCCGCCGACCGAAGCGCCGCGCGACGCGCTCCGCCACGCGCTGGAGTACCTCGCCGAGGTCGTTCCCGACGTGCAGCTCGTCCGGTCCCGCAACCTGCTCCGCCGCACCCGCGGCACGACGCGGCTCCACCTGTGGTTCCAGTCGTCCAACTGGAGCCGCCGTGGCATCGGGGTGTGGCTCACCATGAACGGCTCCGTCCACGACAAGGCCTTCGGTGCGTGGCGCGCCGAGCATCCGGAGCTGACCGGACGCAAGGGCGACTTCCTCACCACCTTCGGGAGGCTCGGTCCGGGCATCCAGCTGTACGGACCGCTCGAGGGCATCTGGTCGAGTGGGCGGTCCCGCGTGGCGAGCCGGACGTCGCCCTCGAGATGATGCGCCGCAGCTTCGACGAGGTACCGGCAATGCGCGAACGGACCAATGAGCACCGTCGCACGGGGATCCCGGAGGGCACGCCCGGTGGCAATGCCCTGGACATGCTCGGTCCTGCGATCACCCGACTTGGTCTCCTGGCACCGGACGAGCCGCTGCCATAGCCCGTCAGGCCTCGAGGGCCTCCATGATCTCGTCGGACACGTCGAAGTTCGCGAAGACGTTCTGCACGTCGTCGAGGTCCTCGAGGGCGTCGACGAGGCGGAGCACCTTGGTGGCACCGGCCTCGTCGAGCTCGATCTGCATCGACGGCAGGAACGACGCCTCGGCGGAGTCGTAGTCGAGTCCGGCCTGCTGCAGCGCCGAGCGGACGTCGACCAGGTCGGTGGCCTCGCTGATCACCTCGAACGCCTCGCCGAGATCGTTGACCTCCTCGGCTCCGGCGTCGAGCGCCGCCTCGAGGACGTCGTCCTCGGACACGCTCCGGCCCTCCTGCTCCTGCGGGACGATCACCACGCCCTTGCGGTTGAAGAGGTAGGCGACCGAGCCGGGGTCCGCCAGCGAGCCGCCGTTGCGGGTCATCGCGGTGCGGACCTCCATCGCGGCCCGGTTGCGGTTGTCGGTGAGGCACTCGATCAGCATCGCGACGCCGTTCGGGCCGTAGCCCTCGTACATGATCGTGCTGTACTCCGCGCCGCCCGCCTCCGCACCGGAGCCGCGCTTGACCGCGCGGTCGATGTTGTCGTTGGGGACCGAGGACTTCTTGGCCTTCTGGATCGCGTCGTAGAGCGTCGGGTTGCCGGCCGGGTCACCGCCGCCCATCCGGGCGGCGACCTCGATGTTCTTGATCAGCTTGGCGAACATCTTGCCGCGCCGGGCGTCGATGACCGCCTTCTTGTGCTTGGTGGTCGCCCACTTGGAGTGGCCGGACATTGCCCGCCTTTCTAATTTGCGCGGTCTTCCCTACGACTGCGTGACCAGGTCCACGAAGAGCCGGTGGATGCGGCCGTCCCGGCCAACCTCGGGGTGGAACGACGTCGCCAACAGGTGCCCCTGGCGGACCGCGACGATCCTACCCGCGGCCGCTCCCCCGCCGACACGCGCGAGCACCTCGACCGTCGCGCCCACCTGCTCGACCCACGGCGCCCGGATGAACATCGCGTGCACCGGGTCGTCCAGCCCGGCGAAGTCGAGGTCGCTCTCGAAGGAGTCGACCTGCCGCCCGAACGCGTTGCGGCGCACGGTGATGTCCAGCCCGCCCAGGGTCTCCTGGTCGGCGGTGCCGTCCTCGACCCGGTCGGCGAGCATGATCATCCCCGCGCAGGTGCCGAAGGTCGGCATCCCGTCGCGGATGCGCTTCTGCAGCGGCTCGAACAGGTCGAACGTGCGCGCGAGCTTGGCCATCGTGGTGCTCTCCCCGCCGGGGATGATCAGTCCGTCGCAGCGCCTCGAGCTCGGCGGGGCGGCGTACACCGATCGCGTCGACGCCGAGGTCGGAGAGCACCCGCAGGTGCTCGCGCACGTCGCCCTGAAGGGCGAAGACGCCGATGGTGGGGGTTGCGCTCACCCGGTCGATTCTAGGAGCCGCCCGAGAGCGGCCGGCCCGGTGTCGGCAGGTTGACCCGGGCCGGCCGATCAGGGATCACCTGCCGGTGCGCACCACGATCTTCTTGACCATCTGGCCGGCCTGGTAGACCCGCACCTTGTGCTTGCCGGAGTGGTGGGCGAAGCGGGTCGACCACACGTCGTGGTCGTCGAACTGCTGCGAGGTGGAGAACGCCGCCTTGCCGTCGACGGTGATCTTCCAGTCGAGCCGGTTGCCGAGCACCTTGCCGGCCGGCAGCTTGTCGCTGTCGAGGTGGACCTTCACCTTGAAGCCGTGCTTCTTCTCCTTCGCGACGTCGGTGAACGACCCGGTCACGTCGGCCGGCGACTCGATCACCGGCGCTGGGACGGCCGCGTTGGTGAAGCGGTAGCGGGTGGCGTCGTAGGTGAGCGAGGAGATCACGCCGCTGCCCTTGACCCCCGAGCCGAGGCTGAAGCCGCCGGCCAGGATGCGGGCGTCGGGCAGGGCGGCCTTCCACTCGGCCAGCGTGCCGAACCACTGCGACCCGTTGCCGCCGTCGTTGCCACCCGACGGGTCGGCCGCCTTCGCCTCGGCCGAGGAGCCGTTCGTCAGCCACCAGTTCTCGCCGTAGTAGGTCGGCTCGCCGACCAGGATGTTGTAGTCGTTGCCGTTGCCGGTGGTGCCGTCGACGTCGAACACGATCTGGATGCCCGGCTGCGGCTGGGTGCCGTACCAGTCGATCGCGGCGCTGTCGGGCAGGGCGCCGGAGATCGCGAAGTACTCGGCGGCCTTGGCCTGGCCCGAGTTGTCGTCGGTGACGACGCCGAGGCCGTCGGCCAGGAAGGTCACGTGACCGGCCGACCGGGTGTCGCCCAGGGCGGGGATCAGGTCTCCCTGCCGGATCGTCACGGTGTTGGTGGGCTCAGCTGCCTGGGCAGCGGTGAGCAGCCCGGTCGCGACGACCGCTGCGGCCGCGAGGGCTGCGGTGGTCCGGGTGCGACGGAATCGAGTCACAAGGCTCTCCTCGAGATATGCGGCGAGCCCCGATGGCTCGCCGACTGGAACCCCTCGACCCAACGCCACACCCCCGACACATTCACGGCAAACCCCGGGGAATCCACCGATCGGTCAGCGAGGGGCAACCGAACGGTGACTCAGGACTCGGCCGTTCGCCCGAGACAAATCGGACGGCGTCGGGGAGGGGAACGACCTGTACACCGACGCGTAACTAGCTCCAAGCAGTCGCACGCGCCGCACCGGAACGCGTGGGCTTTCTGACGGAACGGAACGTCAGGGGGCGTTGGTGCACGAGTCGATGGTCACGCCGGACGACGACCCTGCAACGTTGACAGCCTTTACGGTGATCGGATGTCCGTGATTCAGCTGGATCGGTGGCTGAATACGGCCGGTGAGGAACCCACCGACTGCGTGACTGTCGAACTACCGCCTGTGTAGTGCGCGACGTCGTAGGACGTTGCTCCGGTCGACGCGGTCCAGGAGACCTCGTAGGTGCTGTTCCCGTGTGATGGATGCAGTTCACGCTCGTCGGGTTCGCTGGCACAGACGCGATAGTGAAATCGGACGAGATCGTCGTCGCCGCGTTTCCGGCCACATCCATCGCGTCGATGTTGCGACGTATCTCCGCAACCATCGCCGATGCGGTAAGTCCAGTCGTCCGGTATTGGCTGCCTGATAGCGCGGTCATCGCCTGCGCCGAGCATCCGATCCCGTTGACAAAGGTCGGACCGGTCCAGCACTGGGTCGTGCCGCTTGTTCGCACCAGCGTGACGTTGACACTCGCGATTCCGGATCCAGGAGTCTGATCTGTAGCGGAGACGCAGATCTGGTTCTGGCCCGAGCCGGAGCCGCGCAGTCGAGTGCGGCCCAGTTCGCGGCCGATGAGCCGTCCGCCGGAATCGGATCGGACAACACAGGTGGCGTCGTGTCGAAGCTACCGGTCGAGAAGGTCGTCCCGGAGACCGCGACGGCGTCGTTCCAGGACGCCGATGTCACACTGCCCCAACCTGCAGCAGCGATCGACGCGGCGACCAGGACCGTGCCGGCCGATGCCGCCCGAGCAAGGACACGGAGGCGGCGGCGCTTTCCAGCCGCAACACCCGCTCGAGTGCTCTCGGCTCGTCGCGCGCCCGCCTTCGACCTGCGGGATCGTCGGTCCGCGCCGGCGTCCGCACCCGAGCGCGACTCGTCATCGCCGCGTCGCCGGGCAACCAACATCAGCATCAGCGCGACGTACATCGCGAGGACATAGCTACCCGGCGCGTGGGAGAACCACGCGACGACGTACCCCATCTTCGGGATCGTGAAGAAGACCTTCTGGGCCTTCTCGACGTCGTAGACCTGGTTGTCGACGACCTTGTTGGCATCACCCTTCAGCTGGAGCTGATGCGTCCCGCCGACGGAGGTGTTCGTGACGACGCGGTGCGTCACCCTGGTCCCGCTGGGCGTGACCACCGACACGATGTCACCGGGCTTGAGATCGCCCGCGTCGACCGTCCGGGACAAGGACAGGTCGCCGGTGTGGATCGTCGGCGCCATCGACCCGGACCGGAACAACAGCGGCCGGACGCCGAACCCCACCCCCGCCACCACCACGAGAAGGCAGAGCGCACCAACCACCGCCGTCGAGGTCAGGACGACCTCGCGGGCGGTTCGGATGATCCGCGCTCGAGTCATGAGAGGTCGGACGTGGCAACGAAGGTGAAGGTGGCCTGGGTGGTCTTGTTCTGAAGCGAGCCTCGAGGCATTGGAGTCGAAGGTGACTTGGAAGCACAGCGGGACCGTGCCGCTGGCGCCGAGGCCAGAGCCCGGCGTGTTCGGCTGCGGGGTAGCCACGACGTTCGCCGATGATGTCGTGAGCGTGGTGGTCGAGCCGACGACCGTCCCACCCGAGCACGTCGCACTGTTGCCTGAGCCCCCGATGCTCGCGCCGGTCTTGACGGTAACGCTGAGCGCGCCCGCAGTGCCGAAGTCAGTGGCGTTGGTGCCGGTGAGGTTCGCCGCCAGGGTCCACTTCAGTGGGACGGTCCCGTTGTTCTTGACCGTCAGGATCTGGGCGGAGGTGTTGCCCGGCACCATGCCGGTCATCGTCAGCGTTCCCGAAGCGTTGGTCACGCTGTCCGCGTTGTCCACTCGAAGGTCGAGTGTGCCCGTCGTGAAGGACGTCCCCGACACCGTCACCGAGTCGGTCCAGTACGCGAAGGTGCCGGAGGCGGCAAGGATCCCGACGACGCCCAGGCTCAGGCCGGCCCGGACGCGAGTGCTCTTCAAGTGACGAACGATCTGCGGCTTACGCATGGGACGGTTCCCCTTCTTTCCTGGCCTCGCGGCGCTGACCGAACAGCGCCAGGCCGGCCCCCGCAGCGCACAGGAGTGCGCCGAGGATGATCGTGAGTGGTGAGACGTCGTTGCCGGTGCTGGGCAGCGACCCGGGGGCGGAGACACCGCCATTGCCGTGGCCGTTGCCGCCGCCGGTCTGCGGTCCGGAGACGTCCGCGCCACGCTGGCTGAGCGTGACCTTGAAGCGGAGGTCGAGGACCTTGTCCTGGGTCGCGTTGGGCGAGGTCGGCTTGAAGTCGACTCGGATGGTGATCTTGCGAATGCCCTTCGGCGGGACCGTGACCGAGTCGACCAGCGTGTGTGCGCCGGCGGTGGTCACCGAGACGAAGGGCTTGTTCTCGAACTTCGCCGAGACGGTCAGGTCGCCGCTGTCGATCAGGTCGTGAACCGCAGGCGCCAGCATGGTGATGTCGAGGGCGCCTGCGTTCTTCGCCTGGTTGCGGACGTAGAAGGTCGCCGTCTCCGAGTCGCCCGGCACCCAGCGGAAGGCGGGGTCGAAGAGCGGCGCCGGCAAGGTCGATGCGAAGTGGACGCCGTCCGTGCCGAGACCGAGCTCGCCGGCGGCCAGCGCGGGAGCGCTCCACCCGCACAGCGCGAGGACTGCCATCGCCAGCGCAATCAGCAACCTGCGCCCGATCATGCGCCGACCTCCGTCAAGGTCGGTTCGCGGTCGTCGGGAACCGGCGTCGCGGTGTTGCCGTCACGACGCGCGCGGCGGCGGTCCCGGGCGGCACCCAGGAACGACATTGCCGCGTAGCCGAGCAGCAGGGCGACCGACCCCATCACGACGACCTGGCGGATGTTGCCGCCGACGAGAAGGGACGGGTAGGCGACATAGGGAACGGAGTACCAGCGCACCCCGCGGATCTGCTCGGGGATGACGCGATGCACGTCGGGGGCATTGTTCGCGTCCCCCTTGGTCGTGAACTGGCGCCTGCCGTCCAGTGCGACGCCGACCGAGACCACCCGATGAGTGACGACGGTCGGATCACCGGATTTCAGCTGGAACGTGATGACGTCTCCCGCTTTGATCCGGTCGGACGGAGTCGGCCGGACGGCCACGATGGTGCCTGGGGGCATGCCGGGCTTCATCGACCCGGTGAGGATGGTGTACATCGTGGCGCCACCGAGTCGCGGCACCACGACGCTGATGGATAAGACCGCGACGACGAGCCCCGCAGCCGACAGGGCGATCGCCCTGCCGGCCACGGTGCGCACGCTGCGCAGGCTCATCGGAGGCTCTCTCAACTTGCGATCGACTACGGGGTGTGAGTCTGGTCGGCGGTGACGACGATGTCGTCGAAGTTGACAGCGCCGTTCTCGGAGGCGTTCGTACCCCCGGGTCCGTCGAAGTCAACCGAGAGCGTGGCGCGGACGGTGTAGGTACCCGGGTCAGTCACCGAGGTGACCGCGTTGCCATCGATCGTGAAGGTGGCGTCGGAGGTCAGCTCATTCGCCAGTGCGGCGTCTCCCGTGATGCTCGTCGCATCGATGCCAAGGTCGGCTCCGATGTGCGTGCCGACGAGGGTGAGTGACAGGTCGCAGACCTTGCTGATCGAGTCGCCAGGCACCACGTTGGTTGCTGGGCTGAATGCGTCGCCGTTGTCGAGCTGCCAGCCGTGGGCTCCGACGGCGGTCGAGCAGTCCGGTGCTCCAAGCGTGATGCTGCCGGAGTTGATGTCGCTGCCGGAGACGGTCGATGTGGCGTTCCAGTACGCGAGCGATCCGGCGCCGCCGAGCAGCAGGGTGCCGGCAGCCGAAGCCGCGAGGACGCCCTTGGTGGTCTTCTTCATGGTGTTTCCTCCGTGATGTGGAATCGATGAGCTTGCGTCGTCCACTGAACGACGCGTGGCGAGCTCCGACGACCACACGGCCCGATTTATGGCCCCCCTGGGCTATGGATCCTGACCGTTCAGTTCCAGACGGTCTAGGCCGAAAGAGTCCCGAAGTGGACATCGCCTCGAAACGGCTGCGGATTACGCAATCAGGAGTTATGCGGCGTGCTCACGCTGCGCGTGCGGCGCCATTTCTTCGCTCTCCGCGACGACCCCGGAGGCCGCCAGTCGGCGGCGCGCCGGCCTCGTCGTCGCGGCGGCGGCGGGGACGAAGCAGCCACCCACCAGCACGATCCACCACCACCACGGCACCACCGGGGTGAGGCTCACGCGGAGCCTGCCGCCGCTGTCCACGGTGCGCACGTGCACGGTCCCGACCTGGCCGGCGCGCATCACGACGCTGGGTCCGTCGTGGGCGGTGAGCCGGATCGGCAGCACGCCGGTGTCGACGTACGTCGCGTCGGCACCCCCACCGGCGACCGGCGCGAAGGCGAGCTGCTGGGCGTTCACCAGCGGTCGGTACCAGGTGATCGCGGCGCTGACTGCAACCGCGCCGACCACGAGCACCACCGGCACCCTCCAGCGGGGCCGGACGACGCGGCTGAGCAGCAACGCGAGGAAACCGCCCGCGAGCAGGATCGGCGCCGCCGCGACCAACCAGCCAACCCCCTGCCAGCGCATGCGCACCGAACCCACGACGTCGTCAGCGGTCAGGTGCCACGGGTCGGCCGAGCTCAGCACGCCCTTCGTGGTGATCCGGCCGTCGGGGTCGCGCTCGAGCACGCGGTGGCTGTAGACGGTGGTGGAGCCCGGCGGGTGGAACGAGATGAACTCCCCGGGACGCAGGCTCTCGAAGTCCACCGCCGGCGGCTCGCTCACGGAGACGACGGTCGTCGACTTCATCCTCTCCGAGGTCCGCAACGCGCCGATCGACCCGACCCGTCTGACGTTCGAGGTGACCGAGACGGCGGCGATCGTGAACATCGATCGTGCTCGCTTCGCTGGCCCAGAACCTGTCCGATCTGGGCTGCCGCTTTCGCGCTCGATGACTTCGGTAAGGGCTTCGGGTCCTTCTACTACCTCAAGCACCTGCCGTTCAACGTGGTCAAGATCGACGGCGAGTTCATCAAGGAGCTCGAGAGCAGTGAGGCCGATCTGCCTCACCGTCCAGGCGATCGTGCAGATCGCTCGGCGGCCTGGGCAAGCCGACGATCGCCGAGTTCGTGGAGAACGAGGCGACGCTGGCGGCTGCTGAGCACGAGTTCGGCGTCGACTTCGCGCAGGGCTATCACCTCGGCCGGCCTCGGCCGGTCATCCTCGACCCAGAATTCGCGGTCGCGCGTTGAGCCGGGAAGACGAAATGGGCGAATGGAGCCTCTCCGCCGCGTTGCTCGAGGCTGCCCCGGACGGCATCCTGGTGGTCGATGAAGGCGGTGTGATCCAGCTCGCCAACCGGCGTGCCGAAGAGCTCTTCGACTATCCACCATCGACGCTGGTCGGGATGAGCGTCGACGCGCTCGTCCCGATCGCTTCCGCTCCGGGCATCGTCACCGTCGAACAGTTATCAGGCCAGCGATGCG
>CAWDUF010000006.1:0-152881 GCA_963805425.1 uncultured Actinomycetota bacterium
ACGCACCGTTGCGTCAGAGCGTGCGCGCTAGCTCCGCCTCACCCGGATACGGTGCCGTGCTGAACTGTCGTACACACGTCACGCCCGCCGTACGTGGAGATGTCCACACATGGCCCTGGATTTCCTCCTCCTCGCTCGGAGCGCAGTCCCAAGTCGCGCTGGAGAACGTTGTGCGGTTATCGGTGAGCATTGGTGCGTGTACCCTTCAGGTACGCGAACTCGGAGCCTGCCTGATCTCTTGATCCTGCACCAGTCCTCAGGTACGGTGGTCGAATGTGGCGAGTTCTTGCGTTGGTGGTGTTGGTGGCGTGCCGGCCTGTTTCCGCGGACACGTCACAGCGCAGAACGGACGCTGGGCTCGGCGAGCGTGATGCTGCGGCCGTCGCGCCCAGTACTCCACCCGCTCGGGGACCGACATGCACCAAGGGATGTCCTTGCGAGCAATGTGTGCATCTCCTTTCGAAGACGTGCCACGTCGGTTCTGGCACGGCGAAGACGAGGCGAAGATAGAGTGCCGCCCGGGTTTCGAGGTAGTCATGAGGTGGAGGACTTTGCTGATCGCGTCTGGGGTGAGCCTCGGTGGGGCGGTGGCCTTGGCGATCTATTTTGTACACAGAGACGCTGAGCACGACCGCGAGGCTCAGGTGTACAACGACGAACTCCGGCTCAATCCGCCCGATCTGAACTGCCGCCGGACAGGTGACGGCACCAGCATCGAAACCGCCTTGCAATACGCCGTCAACGAGACGACGAAGGTGGCGGCCCTCGTGAGTCTCGATATGAAGGACCCGACGATGTTTCGCGTCGACACGGACGTCGATACACGTACGCTGTGCGACCGCGCGTTACTCCGTGAGGTAGTAAGAAGCGACCGAAGTTGTGAACCTGATGAGGCGATGCAAGCTGACGTCGCTTGCATGCGAGAACAGCACCGAGGCGATCGAACTGAAGTAGCGCGTCGACGAGTGGTGAGCACGGTCGCGCTCGCGGCTGTGTCAGCGATCAGCGTTGCTCTCGCCTCCGATCGCTGAACCTCATCGGACGCGACGTTCCTCGTTGCAGCATCGGCCTCCCCCAGCGTCGACTCGCCGCCAAGCTGCAGATCTCTGCGAGCGCTTCACGAAGCCGCTGATCGTCGCCAAGGTCGGCCACCTTCTCGCGTGCGATTGTCGCGGCTTGCCCATCGTCGTGCGGTGGCCACGGAACTCGTCTGTCGACCCGCTCGGCGACGCTCTCCGCCCAGAGCTCGCCACGTAACATCGCAACTCCACGAAGCTGTGCGGCGCGATGGTGCAGGCCCGCGCGGTGCTCGTCGCGATGCTCGAGACCGTGACCAAGGCCGATGCGCCGACGACGGTGGTCAACGCCTTGGCGGTGGCGATCCGGGCGCTCGAGGGCTGAACTGCTGCTGCGAGTGATACGTCGACGTGTCCACGAGCGAGCGCTGCACCAGTCTCTTGCTTGGGAACGTTGACCATCTGGCCGGCCTCGTAGACCCGCACCTTGTGCTTGCCGGTGTGGCGCGAAGCGGGTCACCCACACGTCGTGGTCGTCGAACTGCTGCGCCGTGGAGAACGCCTTCTTGCCGTCGACGGGCGCTTCCACGCGAGCCGGTTGCCGAGCACCTTGCCGGCCGGCAGCTTGTCGCTGTCGAGGTGCACCTTCACCTTGAAGCCGTGCTTCTTCTGCTTCGCGACGTCGCTGAACGACCCGGTCACGTCGGCCGGCGACTCGATCACCGGCGCCGGGGCGGCCGCGTCGGTGAAGCGGTAGCGGGTGGCGTCGTAGGTGAGCGAGGAGATCACGCCGCTGCCCTTGACGCCCGAGCCGAGGCTGAAGCCGCCGGCCAGGATGCGTGCGTTCGGGCAGCGCGGCCTTCCACTCGGCCAGCGTGCCGAACCACTGAGGACCCGTTGCCGCCGTCGTTGCCACCCGACGGGTCGGCCGCCTTCGCCTCGGCCGAGGAGCCGTTCGTCAGCCACCAGTTCTCGCCGTAGTAGGTCGGCTCGCCGACCAGGATGTTGTAGTCGTTGCCGTTGCCGGTGGTGCCGTCGACGTCGAACACGATCTGGATAGCCCGGCTGCGGCTGGGTGCCGTACCAGTCGATCGCGGCGCTGGTCGGGCAGGGCGCCGGAGATCGCGAAGTACTCGGCGGCCTTGGCCTGGGCCCGAGTTGTCGTCGGTGACGACGCTCGAGGCCGTCGGCCAGGAAGAGCATGATGTGCCCGGCCGAGCGGGTGTCGCCCAGGGCGGGGATCAGCAGACTCCCTGCCGGATCGTCACGGTGCTGGTGGGCTCAGCTGCCTGCGCAGCGCTTACGAGACAGGACGCCGCGAGTGCGGCACCGAGTACGAGAAGGGAGGTGCGGAACGGTTGCTTCAGTAGCACGAAGGATCTCCAGTGGGTCAGTGGCATGCGCCCCGATGGCGCATCCGAGATAGGAATCACCGTCGAGACAACGTGACACGAGACGGACGCAGGGCCGAACGGACCCGAACAGGCCGTTCGGACGAGGAATGCCGACCGTTCGGCGGCCGCAGGGTCCTCCGAACGGCCGAGACAAATCGGTCACGAACAGAGGCTGACCACGGCGACCGTGTACGTGCGGGTGTTGGAGGCGGGCGACGACCACACCGCCGACCCGTAGTCGTGGTTCGCGACGACCCACGCGGTGCCGCCGGAGATCGCCGTCACGATCGTCTGGCTGGTGCTCGTCGTCGTGACCGTGGCAGCCCCGCCGCTGCCGTAGTGCAGGGTGTAGCTGGTGGCGCCGGTGACTGCGGTCCAGCTGAACGTCACCGAGAGCACCCCGAGGGTGCCGCAACTCAGCGTCGGCGCCGGCACCGTGCCCGCGGTGAACGTCGTCCCCGAGACCGCGACGGCATCGGTCCACGTCGCGGCGGACGCGGGACCTGCAGGACCTGCGAGCGCCGCCGCGCCGGCCACTGCGGTGACGCCGACCCGACGGAGTCGGCGCCGGGCAGGCATGCGCTCGGCATGTCGACCACCGGCTCCCTTGGGGGAGCTCCGGCCCGGCCGCGGGGTACGAGCAGGAGCAGCGCCGAGATGAACAGGGCCAGGGCGAACAGCCCACCGGGCGACAGTGCCCTGCCGACGGCGTACCCGAGCCCGGGCACGTGCCAGAACACCCGGTAGCCGACCCGACGGTGTAGCGCTCGCGGGTCGGGAACCCGATTGGCGTCCCCGCGAAGGGTCAGCAGGCCTGTCCCGGTCGGGACGCGGGTGCGACTCCGACGACCCGGTGGGTGACTCGGGTTCCCGACGCGGTCCTCACCGAGACGACGTCGCCCTCGTGGAGGTCGGTCGCCGGGACGTGCCGCGCGAGGGCGAGGGAGCCGGTGCCGATCGCCGGCGACATCGAGCCGGACCGGAAGAAGAGGGGCCGCACGTCGAGGACCGCCCAGAGCAGCACCCAGGAGCGCGGCCGCCGAGGAGTGCGCCGAGCGTGAGGGCCGGTCGGTGCGCGGCGGGGACGCCGGAGGGGCCTGTCATCAGCTGCACGTCCGACGTGCCGGTCGCGGTGAACGTCGCGGACGCGGTCTTGCCCTGCAGCGTGCTCGCGGCAGCGGCGTCGAAGGTGATCTGGAAGCACAGCGCCTCGGTGCCGGCTACCGCGATCGGGCCGCGCCGGGTGCCGATGATCGCGGTCGAGGTGACGTTGGTCAGCGCGGTCGGGCCGTAGATCGTCGAGCCGCCGGTGCAGGTGGCGCGTTGCCGCTGCCCGACCGGGTGCCGCCGGAGACGATCGTCAGCTTCAGCGCGCACGCGGCGCTGTACGTCGCGGCGTCGGTGCCGGCGAGCCCGCCGGTCGAGGGTGTACTTCAACGGCACGGTGCCGTTGTTCTTCACCGTGAGGACCTCCGCGGAGGTGTTGCCGGGCAGCATCGGCGTGCCCGGACATGCCCAGCGTCGTCGTCGTGTACGAGTCCGAGGTGTTCACCTGCAGGTCGAGCACGCCGGCGGTGAACGTCGTGCCGGTGATGGTGACGTCGTCGGTCCAGAACGCGAAGCTCCCGCCCCAGCGCCCGCCGGCGACCCCGAGGCAGAGCAGCGCGCGCAACCGGACCGAGCGCCACCGCGCGGGAGGGGGCTTCCGGTGCTCAGCCATGACTTTCCCCGACGGGACCGCGCGTCGGGTGCTCCCGCGCCCCGGACACCGGTGGCCGGCGCCACCGGGCCGGGGACGCCGACGGCGACGGTCGCGCAGGTCGGCGCCGAACATGAAGGCCGCGTAGGCCAGCAGCGCGCCGACGACGAGCGTCAAGGCCGCCTGCCGCTCGGTCCCGTCGAGCACGTTGGTCACCCGGCCCAGCTGCGGCACGGCGTACCAGCGCACGCCCTTGAGCTGGACCGACCGCACCCAGGCTGGATCCGGAGTGTCGTCGGCGTCGCCCTGGGTGCGGAAGACCCGGCGTCCGGCGCCGTCCATGCCGACTGCCACCACCCGGTGGGTGACCACCTCGGGCTCACCCGAGCGCAGCTGGTAGGTGACCACGTCACCGACCCGGACCTGGTCGGCGGGCTTCGGCCGGACCACGACCATCGTTCCCGGAGGCATGGCCGGACGCATCGATCCGGTCAGACCGCTACGGCGTCGCGCCACCGATCCGCGGCACGACGACCGCTGCCGAGACCACTGCGGTGACGCCCAGGATCACCACCCACGCCAGCAGGTGGCCACACCAGGCGAACACGCGTCCCAGACGTCTCATGACAGGCATCCCGTCGGCGGCAGCGAGGCCGCCCGCGGTCAGGAGGCGGAGTGCCCCTGGGTCGCGGTGATCGTGACGTCGTCGAGGGCCGCATCGAGTCCTGCCGTCGGCACGTTGGTCTCGTTGCCGCTCGCGCTGTCGAAGGTGACGGTCACCACCGCGGTGATCGTCTCGCTCTCCGTCACGGTCGCGGGATCGGCCAGCGGTCCGCCGGACACCGATCCGGTGAACGTGGAGCTCACGGCCAGGTCGTCGGTGAGAGCGTTGGTCGCCGTCCAGCCCGGCGTCGCCGTGTCGAGGCTGACGGTCATGTGGTCGCCGACGCCGTCGATCGAGAACGTGCAGGTCTTGGTCAGGCTGTCACCCGGCACGATCCGCTGCGTCGTGTAGTCCGCGCCACCGTCGAGCTGCCAGGCGGCGGTCGCGCAGGTGTCGTCGGTCAGCCGCAGGTAGCCGCTGGTGAACGTTGCGCCGGGGACGTCCGCGTTCCCGGTCCAGTAGGCCAGTGTCCCCGCGCTCCCCAGCAGCAGCGCAGCTGCCGCGGCCGCCGCCAGCGCGCCCTTGGTCGATCTGTGCATGGCGAAGTGCTCCCTCTGGTTCCCCCTGCCGACTCTCCCTCGAGCCGGCTCCGCCAGTGTGAACGCGAAATGTCCGGTTTGACTAGGTTCGATGTGGAATATGACCCGTTCGGGTCATGACATCGCGTCCATCGGTACGAGGGACCGGACGCAGAGCCTCAGGCCGGCCGGCGCTGCCAGCGCGCGGAGACCTCGATCCGGCCCTCGTCGAAGTGCGCCTCGAGGCCGGCCGCGGCGAACGCCTCGACCGCCTCGTCGAGGAGCCCGTCGCCGGGGGCCGCGTTCGCCGTGGTCACCGTGCCAGAGGTTGACCTCGAGCATGCCGGCGTCGATGGCGTGCCAGACGTCGGGGGCGGTGAACCACGCGACCCCGCGCCGGCCGCGGCGTACGACGCTCCAGCTCGTCGCGTGCGGCCCAGTGGTCCGCGCACTCCTGCGAGCACCACGATCCCGCGCCGCTCGAGCTCCGCGAAGGCCTGCCTGAGCCGGTCGTGGTCGGTGACCTCCGGCCAGGTGGCGGCGTCCGCCGCCCAGGCGGCGTGCGGCTCGGAGATCCAGGCGGCCGCGGTCGTCGCGGGCCGGGAGGTCGGGATGGTCGGCGGCGATCGCCGACCGGCCTCGGCGAGGAGGTCGCCGTCGCCGAGCAAGGCCCGAGCGGACCAGGTCGGCCACCCAGGCGCGCGTGGCCTCCGGTCGCGGCATCAGGCTCGAGTGCCGGCGGAGGTCACCAGCCGCGCTCGGCGAGCCGGTGCGGCTGCGGGATGTCCTCGACGTTGATGCCGACCATCGCCTCGCCGAGCCCTCGCGAGACCTTCGCGACCACGTCGGGGTCGTCGTGGAAGGTGGTGGCCTTGACGATCGCCTCGGCCCGCTAGCGCGGGGTTGCCGGACTTGAAGATGCCCGACCCGACGAAAACACCCTCGGCCCCGAGCTGCATCATCATCGCGGCGTCGGCCGGGGTGGCGATGCCGCCTGCGGTGAAGAGCACGACCGGGAGCTTGCCGGCGCGCGCGACCTCCACGACCAGGTCGTACGGCGCCTGCAGCTCCTTCGCGGCGACGTACAGCTCGTCGTCGCTGAGCACGCCGAGCCGGCGGATCTCGCTGCGGATCGTGCGCATGTGGGTGACGGCGTTGGAGACGTCGCCGGTGCCGGCCTCTCCCTTGGAGCGGATCATCGCCGCGCCCTCGGTGATCCGGCGCAGCGCCTCGCCGAGGTTGGTCGCGCCGCAGACGAACGGCACCGTGAACGCCCACTTGTCGATGTGGTTGGCGTAGTCGGCCGGCGTCAGCACCTCGGACTCGTCGACGTAGTCGACGCCGAGGCTCTGCAGCACCTGCGCCTCGGCGAAGTGGCCGATCCGGGCCTTGGCCATCACCGGGATCGAGACCGCCTCGATGATGCCGTCGATCATGTCGGGGTCGCTCATCCGGCTCACGCCGCCCTGGGCGCGGATGTCGGCCGGCACCCTCTCCAGGGCCATCACCGCGACCGCGCCGGCGTCCTCGGCGATCTTCGCCTGCTCGGCAGTGACCACGTCCATGATCACGCCACCCTTGAGCATCTCGGCCATGCCGCGCTTCACGCGCGAGGTGCCCGTGGCCCGGTGTCGCGGGCGTCGTCGGGGGTCTGGTTCAGCTCAGGTGCCATGGCGCCAAGCCTACGACGCCAGAGCCACCCGATTACGCGTGGGGCAGGGCCGCTCAGGCGGCGCCGTCGGCCTGCCGCTGCGAGCGCGCGCGCCTGGTCCCGGACGACCAGCACCCTCTGGACGACGGTGACCGTGCTCGCCAGTGCGAGCACCCCGAGGGTCACCGGGATCGCGACAGCCGTCCTCTCCGACCCCGAGCCGGTTGACCAGGTCAGCCGCACCGGTGGTCACCAGGATCGCCACCAGTCGGTCGGCCCGCTCGGCGACGCCGACCTTGGCCTGCATGCCCAGCGACTCGGCTCGCGCGCGGGCGTAGGAGGTCACCGAGCCCATGCTGAGGCAGTAGATCGCGAGCGCGGCGAACCAGTCGTTGTCGCCGGGACCGACGTAGTACATCGCCAGACCGCCGAAGATCGCGGCGTCGCCGACCCGGTCGAGGGTGGAGTCCCAGAACGCCCCGAACTTGGTCACCTGGCCCGAGGCCCGGGCCATGTAGCCGTCGATCATGTCGCTGAAGACGAACGCGGTGATCACCACGACGCCGACCAGCAGCTGTCCCTGGGGGAAGAAGATCACGGCGCCGGCGACGACGCCGAGGGTGCCGACGAAGGTGACGGTGTTCGGGCTGATGCCCCAGCGGAGGAACAGGTTGCCCAGCGGCGCCCAGACGTTGGTCCAGAACTGACGGAATCTCTCGAGCATGGCCGGGTCAGGCTACCGGGTCGGGCTCGACCCCCGGCATCAGAGGAGGGCGGCGTCCTGCTCGACGTGCAGCAGCACCGGTCCGTCGATGGCGAACATCCGGGCCATCGCCTCGGGCAGCTGCTCGCGCGCCGTCACCTTGATGCCGGTGGCGCCGCACAGGTCGGCGTACGCCGCCCAGTCGGGGTTGTGCAGCGAGGTGTGCCAGACCGGGAAGTCGCCGGCCACCTGTTCCTTGGCGATCTTGCCGAGGCCGTGGTTGTCCAGCAGCACGTGCTTGACCGGGATGCCGTGCTTGACGGCCGTGGTGATCTCCATCGCGTACTGGCCGAAGCCACCGTCGCCGGTGACCGCGACCACCGGACGGTACGGGTCGGCCGCCCAGGCGCCCAGCGCCGCGGGGTAGCCGAACCCGATCGAGCCGAGGTAGCCCGACATCAGCACCGGCTGGCCGTTCGACTCCAGGTAACGGCCCAGGGAGTAGGCATGGTTGCCGACGTCGACCGCCACGACCGCTTCACGCGGCAACGCGTCGGACAGCGCCTCGAACACCGCCGCGGCCGAGACGCCGTGCCCCCGGTCGTCGCCCACCCGGCGTCGCTTCTCGGCACGCCACAGCTCCCAGCGCGCCGCGACGTCCGGGCGCTGGTCGACCGGGTCGGCTCCGGCCACGGCCTCGGTCAGCGCGGCGAGGGCCAGCGCAGTGTCGGCCAGCACGGGGTGGGCCACGGCATGGAACCGGCCGATCGCCGACGGCTCGTCGTCGATCTGCACGATCTCCTTGTACGACGCGATGCCGGTGTGGTTGGAGAAGCTCGCGCCGACCACCACGAGGAGGTCGGACTCGTTCATCAGCCAGCTCGCGACCGGGGTGCCGCTGCGCCCGAGCACACCCGCGCCGAGCGGATGGGTGTCGGGCACCAGGCCCTTCGCCCTGAACGTCGTCAGCACCGGAGCATGGAGCATCTCGGCGAACGCGAGCAGCTCGGCGTGGGCGTCCCGGGCGCCGGCACCGGCGATGACCACCGGACGTCGTGCAGCCCGGATCGCTCTGCGCGGTGTCGGCGAGCACCTGCTCGTCGGGCCGGATGCACCGGGCGGCGGACCGGCCGGTCGGCAGGGCAGCCGCGGCCTGGCTGGGCAGCACCTGCACCTCGTCGGGGAAGACCAGGTGGGCGACCCCGCGGCCGTCGACCGCGTGCTTGACGGCCAGGGCGGCCAGCTCGCCGTGGTCGCTGCCGGCGGCGACGGTCGCGTTCCACACCGAGACGTCCCGGAAGACCGCCTGCAGGTCGACGTCCTGGAACGCGCCACGACCGAGCACGTTCGACGGGACCTGGCCGGACAGGGCGATCACCGGCGCGCCGTCGAGCTTCGCGTCGTACAGGCCGGTGAGCAGGTTCGTCGAGCCGGGCCCGGCGATCGCGAAGCAGGCGGCCGGCCGTCCGGTGAGCTTGCCGTAGGCGCTCGCCGCGAAGGCCGCAGCACCCTCGTGCCGGATGCCGATGTAGCGCAGGGCACCGCGCTCCTCGGCCTTCCGCATCGCCTCGGCGAGCCCGAGGTTGGAGTGGCCGACCATGCCGAAGACCGTGTCGACGCCGTGGGCGACGAGCGTCTCGATCACCACGTCGCCGACGGTGCGGACTGCCTCGGCACGGGCGGGGAGGTGGACGAAGACGCCGTCGTCACGCTCATCCACGTCGTACGCCGTGACCGCGTCGGTGAACCCCTCCGGTGGCCGGCCCGAGAGCGGGTCGTAGTCGTAGCCGTGCCACGGGCAGCGCAGCCAGCCGTTCTCGATCGAGCCCTCGCCCACGGGCCCGCCCTGGTGCGGGCACCGGTTCTCGAGGGCGCCGAGCCGACCTCCGCACCGGGTCAGCGCGACCGGCCGCCCGTCGACGACCAGGCTCCCCACCCGGCCCTCGTCGGGAAGGTCGGTCTCGTCGACGCGGTGCCAGCTGCCGGTCTGGTCGCGACCGGCGGCGGCAGCAGTGTTCTCCGTCATGCCGACACAGTCGCAGCGCGAGCCCCGATCCGTCGACGGCTCGCGATGCCTCGTCAGGACTCCGTAAGGCCCCAACACGCGCAGAGGCGCCCCGCCGCGGCTAGCGTCACGGCCATGGACCCCGAGCACCTCTACCCCACCACTCGTCGCGCGCTGCACGGTGTCGCCGAGCTGCTGATCGCCGGACCCCAGCACGCGGCGTGCGGCAAGATCACGCTGCGTCCGCTCCCGGGTGGGTTCGGGACGACCCACACCCCCGACCTGAGGGTCGAGGGCACGGCCGTGGTCGCGGGCGACCAGCGCGCCGAGATCGACGGGCTCACCGCGCGCGAGCTCGGCGAGAAGCTCGGCGTCGCGCCCCAGGACTTGAGCGCCGTCTACCACGACGGCTCGGGCATCGGCCTTGACGACGTCCTCCACGTCGAAGCCGCCGCTGCCGCCCGGCTCGCCGGCGCCTACGCGATCGGTGACGCGGCCCTGCGCACGTTCGCCCCGGGAGAGACCCCGATCCTGTGGCCGGAGCACTTCGACATCGGCATCACGCTCGGGGACGATCAGGTCAACTACGGCGTCTCCCCCGGCGACGGCACGCTCGACGTCCCCTACATGTACGTCGGGCCGTGGAGCCCTCCGCCGGCTGACGACTACTGGAACCAGCCGTTCGGTGCCGCGCGCGACCTGGCGGCCACCGCCGAAGACGTGGTCGCGTTCTTCGACGAGGGCCGACAGCGCCTCCGGGGTTGACCCGAAGTCAGGCGCCGAGCGCCGCGCAGACCTCGGCCACCGCGGTCGGCGCGCCGGCCACGAACCACTCCACCCCGGCTGCCTCGATCTGCCGCGTCACTCCCCCGGCACCGCGCAGGATCGCCGCGCTCGGGAACCAGTCCCAGGGCGCCACCGAGTGCTGGACGAACACGCCGAGCTGGCCCTGCGCCACGGCGACCAGGTCGAGACTGCCGGACCCGAGCATCCGCAACGTCGCCGCGCCACCGACCGCCCGGGCGAACGCCTCACCCACCTCTCCGCCGAAGAACGGCGGGTGCAGGTAGGTGGTCGCGCATGTATGTGCCAGGTCGACGTCGACCGCAGGAGCGACCGGCTCGCCGTTGCGCGTGGTCGGCAGGCCTGGCCCGCCGACGTACAGCGCGTCGTCGTGCGGGTGGTACACGGCTCCCAGCAGCGGCTCGTCGTCGACGACCAGCGCGACGGCCGAGCACCACCAGCTGAGCCCGTGGACGAAGTTGTAGGTGCCGTCGACGGGATCGATCACCCAGGTGCGACCTGAGGCCGACGGTCGCCGGTTGCCCTCCTCGGCGATCACCCCGTCGTCGGGACGCCACGCCTCGATGTGGTCGACGATCAGCCGCTCCGCGGCATGGTCGGCCGCGGTCACGACGTCGGAGACCGACGTCTTGGTGTCGACCCGTAGCCCGCCCGAGCGGAGCTCCTGCGCCAGCAGACCGGCCTCGCGGACGAGATCGGCGGCGAACGCGGCGTCCTGGGCCAGGTCGGTCACGGTCCACGACCCTACGGGCACGAGCCGACTAGTTGTAAGACCGCCGGCGCTCGCTCCTCCCACCTGTACCGAACCAGCTTGGAGACGAGGGATGACCGATGCTGTGGCAGGCCGAAAGCCGGCCGACGTGCACCTCCGCGCGTCTAGGATCCGAGGGTGACTGCCCCTCCCGGGCCGCCCGGACCCACCGACGCGGAGCTGGTCGCGCGGGTGCTGGCAGCGGACCGCGAGGCCTTCGCGACCGTCTACGACCGCTACGGCCCGCGGCTCTACGACTTCGCGTACTCGATGCTGCGTCACCGCGAGGACGCCGCGGACGCCGTGGCCGACTCCTTCGTGCTCTTCGCCGAGCGGCTTCGGCAGCTGCGCGACCCCGACCGGCTGCGCCCGTGGCTCTACGCGATCGTGCGCAGCGAGTGCCTGCGCCGGCTGAAGGCCCGCAAGCGGGTCGCGTACGACGCCGAGGAACAGCTGATCGAGATGGCTGACGACGCGACGGGGCCGGATGCCGCGGCCGAGCAGGCCGCCCAGCAGGCCTACCTGCGCCAGCTGGTGTGGGACGCCTCCGCCGGCCTGGCCGACCGCGACCGCGCGCTCCTCGACCTGCACCTGCGCCAGGGGCTCGAGGGCGCGGAGCTCGGCGAGGCGATCGGGGTGACCGCGAACAACGCCTACGTGATGCTCAACCGGCTCCGCGCGCAGGTCGACCGGTCCCTCGGCTCGCTGCTCATCGCGCGCCTGGGACGAGACGACTGCGACGAGCTCGACGCGCTGCTCGCCGACTGGGACGGCGGGTTCTCACCGCTCATCCGCAAGCGGGTCGCACGGCACGTCGACCAGTGCGACGTGTGCTCGCAGCGCCGCAAGCAGATGGTCGCTCCCTGGGCGCTGCTTGCCGGTGTACCCCTGTTCGCCGCGCCCCTTGCTCTCCGCGACCGGGTGCTCGGCGACACCGAGTTGGTGGCGTACCAGGCTGCGGGCGAGGACGGCACCTACGAGTGGCTGGACGGCGGCGCCGCCGCCTCGACGGGCGGACATCGCTGGGGAGGAGCCGGCATCACGATGGCCGCGGCAGTCCTGCTGGTCCTGGCCGTCCTCGGGACCGTGCTGCTCTGGCCCGACTCCGAGGGTGTCGCGCCGACCGACGCCGGCCCGACGGCGTCCCTCTCCCTCGCGCCCAGCGCGTCACCCCAGTCCGTGGCGCCCGCGCCGACAGCGTCCCCGACCCCCGACCAGACACCCACGCCGACACCGTCGGCGTCCGTGACACCGACGCTGCTGCCTGGCGCGCTGACGGTCCCCGTGCGGTCCATCGACCTCGGACGCACCAGCGTCGGGGGCCTGTTCGGGCTCTCCAACACCGGTGAGCAGCCGGTCGTGTTCCAGGTGTCGTCGCGGACGCGCTGGCTCAGTGTCTCGATGATCGGCGGCACCGTCTCGGGCGGTGCCGGCCGCGAGGTGAGCGTTCGGGCCGACCGCAGCGGGCTACCGGAGGGCCGCTCGACCGGCACCGTGGTGGTCTCTTGGGACGGCGGCCGGGCGACGGTCGAGGTGACCCTGGTCGAGGAGCACGCTCCTGTCGTCGGCGCGCCGACGGTGCCGCCTAACTCCTCCTGCGACGTGACCGTCACGGTGCGGATCACCGACGAGAGCCGTCTCGGCCAGGTCGTCCTCGACTGGACCGGCCCGCAGGCGGGTCGGGTGCGCCTCTCGCACAGTGGCTCGGTCTGGTCCGGCGTCGTGCACGTCACGGTCGGCGGCACCTACACCTTCACCGCGAGCGCGACCGACGCGCGCGGCAACACCGCGACCGGCCCGAGCACGATCGCGGTGGTCAACCCCTGCCCGCAGTAACGCAGAAGTTGTAAGGCCCGGCCCGGCCGGCTCTCCCACTCGTGTCACCCACGAGTCAGGAGAAGCCCGCCATGAACCGGATCCTGCGCACCAGCATCGTCATCGCCACCCTGTGCGCCACCTCGGTCGCCGCCCTGGTCGCAGCCGTCGTACTCATCCTGGGCGGCGTCGACCGTTCGAGCGACGCGACCCCCGCCGACCCGGCAGCTCCCCCGGCCGCCGTCGAGGTGCCGAGGTCCACGCCAGACCGGGTGGTCCGGGCCCCGCGGCACGTCGGCGCACCGACACGGCTCCTGGTCCCGGCGATCCACGTCGACGAGCGGCTCTTCGGCGTCGGGCTGAAGGCCGACGGCGCGATGGAGACCCCCCAGTTCGGCGAGGCCGGCTGGTACGAGCTCGGTCCGCGTCCCGGCGCACGGGGGCCTGCGGTGATCGTCGCGCACGTCCACGGACCCGCCGGCGACGACGTCTTTGCCCGACTGCACGAGCTGCGTCCGGGCGACACGGTCACCGTACGACGCACCGATGGCGTCGCGACGTTCGTCGTCGACGACGTGGACCTGGTCCGCAAGGAGGCGCTCCCGTACCACCGGATCTGGAAGCGCAGCGACCAGGCCCTCCTGCGCCTGATCACCTGCGGCGGAGAGCCGGACCCCGTCACCCGGATGTACCCCGACAACACGATCGTCTACGCCCACCTGGCGTGATCGAGAAGTAGCGCACGGAAAGTTGCAAGGTCCCCGGCCGTCAGGACTCCTACCCACGAGCACCAACCAGACAGCAACAGCACACCGACAACCAGCAGCACCGAAACCGAGGAGACAGACTCATGAACACCACCATCCGCAACCTGATCGTGGCCCTTCCGCTCGCCACCGCAGCCGTCACGATGATCCCGGGTACGGCCCAGGCCGACGACGGTCCGGTCATCGTCCTTCCGCCGCCCAGCGGCGACCCGCAGGGGCCCGTGATCGCGAACCCGACGCCCGATGGCGACGACCCGGTCCACCCGACGGGTCCCGGTGACCTCACGGCACCCCAGCCCTGCCCGACCCACGGCGACTGCGGCGGCACCGACGGCGGGGACGAGCCGGCGGACCAGCCGGCGGACCAGCCCGACGCCGACAACGGTGGCGGCCTGCACCCGGCCGGTGAGGTCGGGTCGATCGCCGTGCCGACCCGCATCGACGCCGGGGTCGCCGCTCCCGCACACGAGCAGGGCAACCGCCTCGACCTGGCCTTCCTGCTCGCCGGCGGCGCCCTGGTCACCGCGTCCGGCGCCGCCTTCGCAGCCCGGGCACGCGCCCGCGGCTGAGCTCGAAGGCCCGGAAGCCGAAGGGTCCCGCACCCCTGGGGGTGGTGCGGGACCCTTGGTCGTGTCCGGCGCCGAGGTCAGGCGGAGCCCCATGCCTCTGCCACGAGCGCACGCGTCTCGGTGAGCAGCTGCGCCAGGGTCTTGGTGCGGCCGATGATCGGCATGAAGTTCTGGTCGCCCACCCAGCGCGGCACCACGTGCTGGTGCAGGTGCGCGGCGATGCCGGCACCGGCGGCAGCACCCTGGTTCATCCCGACATTGAAGCCCTGGACCTGGCTCACGGCCCGCAGCGTCCGCATCGCCGCCTGCGTGAGGTGGGCGACCTCGGACGTCTCGGGCTCCTCGAGGTCGGTGTAGTCCGCGACGTGGCGGTACGGGCAGACCATCAGGTGGCCCGCGGCGTAGGGGTACAGGTTCAGCACCACGAATGCCGTCTCGCCGCGATGCACCACCAGCACCGTCTCGTCGTCCGGACTGGCGCCGATCCGGCAGAACGGGCACTGGGCCGAGGTGTCGTCGGCCGGCTTGCTCTCGCCGCGGATGTAGGCCATCCGGTACGGCGTCCACAGCCGGTCGAGCTCGTCGGCGACCCCGATGCCGTCCTGGTGGAGGACCTCCTCGCCCACCGTCCCTACACCTGCACGCGATCTGCCACCGCCTGCGCGACGCGGGCGATCGCCTCGTCGACCGGCACCCCGTTGTCCTGCCGACCGTCGCGGTAGCGGAACGACACGGCTCCGGCCTCGATGTCCTCGTCGCCGGCGATCATCATGAACGGGACCTTCTGCAGCTGGGCGTTGCGGATCTTCTTCTGCATCCGCTCGTCGGAGTCGTCGACCTCCACCCGCAGACCCTGCGCGCGCAGCTTGGCGGCCACGTCGTACAGGTAGTCGTGGTGCCGCTCGGCGATCGGGATGCCCTGCACCTGGACCGGCGCCAGCCACGGTGGGAACGCACCGGCGTAGTGCTCGACGAGCACACCGAAGAACCGCTCGATCGAGCCGAACTTCGCCGAGTGGATCATCACCGGCTGCTGGCGGGTGCCGTCGGCGGCCTGGTACTCGAGCTCGAAGCCCGCCGGCTGGTTGAAGTCGTACTGGATCGTCGACATCTGCCAGGTGCGGCCGATCGCGTCACGTGCCTGCACCGAGATCTTCGGCCCGTAGAACGCGGCGCCGCCCGGGTCGGGGACGAGCTCGAGCCCGGTCGCCGTCGCGGCGTCCTCGAGGATCCTGGTCGCGGTCTCCCACTGCTCCTCGGAGCCCATGAACTTGTCCTTGGCGTCGTCGCGCGTGGACAGCTCGAGGTAGAAGTCGTCGAGGCCGAAGTCCTTGAGCAGAGAGAGCACGAAGTTGAGCAGGTGCTCGATCTCGGCCGGAGCCTGCTCCGGCGTGCAGTAGGAGTGCGAGTCGTCCTGGGTCAGCCCGCGCACCCGGGTGAGCCCGTGCACCACGCCGGACTTCTCGTAGCGGTAGACCGTGCCGAACTCGAACAGGCGCAGCGGCAGCTCGCGGTAGGAACGCCCACGTGACCTGAAGATCAGGTTGTGCATCGGGCAGTTCATCGCCTTGAGGTAGTAGCTCGCGCCCTCCATCTCCATCGGCGGGAACATCGTGTCGGCGAAGTACGGCAGGTGCCCGGAGGTGTGGAACAGCCCCTCCTTGGTGATGTGCGGCGTCCCGACGTACAAGAAGCCCTCCTCGATGTGCCGCTGCCGGACGTAGTCCTCCATCTCCCTCTTGATCACTCCGCCCTTCGGGTGGAAGACGACCAGCCCGGAGCCGATCTCGTCGGGGAAGCTGAACAGGTCGAGGTCGCGCCCGAGCTTGCGGTGGTCGCGGCGCTCGGCCTCCTCGATGCGGTGCAGGTGCTCGGCGAGCGCCTCCTTGGTCTCCCAAGCGGTGCCGTAGATGCGCTGGAGCTGCTTGTTCTTCTCGTCACCGCGCCAGTAGGCCGCCGCCGTGCGCATCAGCTTGAACGCCGGGATCCGCTTGGTGGTCGGCAGGTGCGGGCCGCGACAGAGGTCCTTCCACGCAAGCGCACCGTTGCGGTCGAGGTTGTCGTAGATGGTCAGCTCACCGGCACCGACCTCGGCGTCGGCGCCCTCGGCAACTTCGGTGGTTGAGCCTGTCGAAACCGAGCCCTTCAGTCCGATCAGCTCGAGCTTGTAGGGCTCGTTCGCCAGCTCGGCGCGTGCCTCGTCGTCGCTGACCGGACGGCGCGAGAACCTCTGGTTGTCCTTGATGATCTTGCGCATCCGGGTCTCGAGCTTCTCGAGGTCCTCGGGAACGAACGGGGTCTCGACGTCGAAGTCGTAGTAGAAGCCGTTCTCCACGGGCGGTCCGATGCCGAGCTTCGCGTCCGGGAACAGGTCCTGGACCGCCTGCGCCAGCACGTGCGCCGTGGAGTGCCGCAGGATCGCGCGGCCGTCCTCGCTGTCGATCGCGACGCCCTCGACCTCATCGCCGTCGGCGACCTCGTATGCCAGGTCCTTCAGCGTCGAACCGGTGGTTGAGCCTGTCGAAACCCGGGCCGCGACCACGTCGGCCTCGCCCTGGAACAGCTCCCATGCCCGCGTCCCGGCAGTCACCCGTTGCTCGGCCTTGCCGGACGGGCTGACGACGGTGACGAGTAGGTCGGACACGGAAGCTCCTCGATCGGTGGGGTGACCCGCCGATGGTATCGACGGCGCGCGCTCAGGCCGCACGGGTCTGAGCACGGGTGCTCATGCGAACGCGGCGTCCACAGGAGCACCGTGGACACATGAGTACTGGTGCCTTCGGTCCTGACCCCGAACGACGTGTGCTGCCCGGAGCAGCACGGGCCTCGGTGCTGGCCCTCGCCGACTTCGGCGCGGTCACGCTGATGGTGCAGCACCTGGTGTCGCGGTTCCAGCATGCCCACCACGACGCGGCCAGGGACAACAACACCTTCCTCGACAGCGACCTCGCCACACCCCTGATCGGTTGGGTGTGGTTCCTGATCCTGGTCAACGGGCTCGTCTTGTGCGTGCAGCGCCAGACCCGCGCGACGGGGATCGGACTGCTGGCGGCCGCTGCCGTGATCGCGATCCCGGTGGTGACGTGGGTGGTCTGGGCGCTCGCCACGTTCTCGTCCGGCTGAGTACTGCCCACGCAACACGCGAGCCGCCCGCCAAGGCGGACGGCTCGGAGAACTGCGGTGGGCGATACTGGGTTCGAACCAGTGACCTCTTCGGTGCAATCGACACAGCCGCGCTGCCCCTGCCTACGCAACACGCGAGCCGCCCGCCAAGGCGGACGGCTCGGAGAACTGCGGTGGGCGATACTGGGTTCGAACCAGTGACCTCTTCGGTGTGAACGAAGCGCGCTACCACTGCGCCAATCGCCCGCTGTCGTGCGCGGGACAGGTTAGCCCATCTGCTCGGGTGGGTTCACATCCGGATCACATGCCCGGCAGGTCCGGCAGGAAGCCGAGGAACGACTGCGCGCGGTCCCACACCGACACCGACCAGTCCGGCCAGTCGGCCAGAGCGACATAGATGGCGACGCCGGCAACCACCACCACCACGATCGTCGTGGTCACCGCGATCCGGCGCCGACGTACGCGCGGATCCATCGCCTCGGCCGCGAGCCTGGCCTCGTGCAGCTTGCGGCGCGCGGTCGTCAGCCAGCGGTCCGCCCAGTCCCACTCGGTCGCCAGGATCGCCAGGCCGGCGACGATGCCGAGCAGGCCCGGCCCGGGGGTGACCATCATGATCAGTCCGGCGGTCAGGACCGCGCTGCCCACCACGGTCACCACGAGCTTGGTCGTGGCCGACATGGCCCGATTGCGGTGCAGCCGATGGTGCACGGTCTCCCACCACGAGGGCTCGCCGTCGCCGACGACAGGGTCTTCGACGGGATCCTCCGGCACACCCCCACCCTGTCAAACCGAACCCGTCCGCGGTCGCTCCGACCTGCACAACGGAGTGGAATCCGGTCTAGCCCAGTGAGGCCTCTAACTAGACCACTGGCTCAAATTTGCTAGACCACGACCCCCCAAAACGGACATTTTGGGTCGTTACCAGTTGCGCTTCCCCCAGATCTGGACACACTCAGTCTTGTCGCACGGGAAGTTTGCGGGAGGGCAATCTTCATACCGGCCGCGACCACTGGGGAGGACAAGACCGATGCAGAAGCAAATCACTGCACAGGCAATCACCGAGCAGCTGCAGCTGGAGTTCGTCGACACGGAGGGGTTGTCGACGCCGCTGGTCGCAGAGTTCGAGTACAACCCGGCAGACCCGTTCGCCGTGAGCATCCTGTTCACCGACGAGCCGGCGCCGGTCCGCTGGACGTTCGCTCGGGAGCTGCTGATCGAGGGCTTCTACGAGCCGACCGGCGACGGTGACGTCCACGTCTGGCCCTGCCTGAACTCCGAGGGTTCCGCGGTCGTGATCCTGGAGCTGTCCTCACCGAGCGGCGAAGTTCTGGTGCAGATCAGCTCGCGCGAGCTCTCCAACTTCATCCACCAGATGGTGGCGATGGTGCCCCCGGGCTCCGAGGACTCGATGATCGACCTCGACGCCGAGATCGGCCAGCTCCTGGCCTGAGGGGCCGGCGACCCGACTACGGGTCGTTGCCCTCGGCCGCCCGAGCGGCCCACGACTCCTGCAGTGCGAGAGTCACGGGCCCGGGAGCCGGGAGCACGCGGTCGTCGATCCGGTGCACCGGTTGCACGTCGCGCGTCGTGGACACCAGGAACACCTCCCCTGCCTGGTCCAGTACGCCGATCGGCTCGTCGACCTCGACCACCTCGCACCACTCCAGGAGCAGTGCCCGGGTCACACCCGCTAGGCACCCCGACCCCAGCGACGGTGTCCGCGCCTCTCCGCCGACCACGTAGCCGATGTTGGACCCGGTGCCCTCGCACAAGTTGCCGATCGTGTTGGCGAAGATCGCCTCGGTCGCACCACGTCGCTTCGCCTCGGCCAGCGCGACCACGTTCTCGGCGTACGACGTGGTCTTGAGCCCGGCGACCGCCCCTCGCTCGTTGCGCACCCACGGCACCCGCGCGATCGCGACGGTCTCCTGTGCGGGCTCGAGCCGATCGGCCGCGACGATCAGCGTCGCCGGTCCGGCTCCCCGACCCGAGCCCATCGGCGCCGGACCGGCCGTGCAGGTGATCCGCAGCCGGCCGAGCGACAGCGACTTGCCTGCCAGCACCTCGGCCACACCGCGGCGTACCTCGTCGAGGTCGGGGTCCGGCAGGCCGAGTCCCGCGGCCGAGGACGAGAGCCGGGCCAGGTGCCGGGTGAGGGCGAACGGCTCTCCGCCGACGATCTTGACAGTCTCGAAGACGCCGTCGCCGACGGTCAGCCCGTGGTCGTCGACCCGATCACCGGGCGTCCCGGATCGTCGAGGATCGAGCCGTTGAACCACACGCGCATGCGGCGAGCCTAGGGCGCTACCAGCGCGACGCGCCCTCGCGGAGGCCCGAATTGGTCGTGGGGTGGGCATCGGCTATGGTTCTTTTCGCACCGCCGGACCCCGGCGGTCGCAAGCGGACATAGCTCAGTTGGTAGAGCGCAACCTTGCCAAGGTTGAGGTCGCGAGTTCGAGCCTCGTCGTCCGCTCGGAGAGAAGCCGAACCTCCACGGTGGGTTGGCCGAGAGGCGAGGCAACGGACTGCAAATCCGTCTACACGGGTTCAAATCCCGTACCCACCTCGAGCGACACAACTCAAGCAGCACCCAGCTTCACCCCGGGCGATTGGCGCAGCGGTAGCGCGCTTCCTTGACACGGAAGAGGTCACTGGTTCAAACCCAGTATCGCCCACAAGTCGAAAACGTCCCCTGACCTGCGGAAACGCTGAGGTTGGGGAACTTTCGTTTCCACACCGTGTCCACCACGTGTCCAACGCACGCGACGCCGCTCCGATCACGACGTGTTGTCGAGGACGACGGCACGTCGATTCCCTAGGCATCGAGCTCTTCACCAGAGTCTCCGTCTGTGCGCGTTCGGGAAATGCATGCAAAGACAGCAAGGCCTAGCGGTGTAATCCGCCAGCGTCGCACCGATGCGGCCTGCACGCCGGGCGGGGTCGAGGTAAACCTGCTCATTCCGCTCCCCCGCATGCCGCTTAGGGCTTGAAGTCGTTGATCGTTCCCGATGGCGTTGAACGCTTTGGGAAGGTCGACCGGGACGTCCGCGATGCATCCAGACCGTTGCAGAACCGATAGAACGCCATGCAGCGCAACGCCATATTTTGGGAACGAGGCCCGAAGGTCCCCGAGAGTCACAGCCTCGAATCGCGACTCAAGGAACCGATCAGGTTCATCGCTGTCGGCCAGGCCGGGCGCGCTGTCGTGTGCAAACAGCGCGAGGACACGGGCATGGGGGCCTTCCATGTCCGTGAGCGCCGCAAGAATGCTCGAAGCCTCATCCAGCACCGCGTCGTCTTCGGTCTCCAATACGCGTGCCAGCAGTTGGCCGAGAGCTTCAATCTTCGCCTCGAGCGTCGTTGCCGCCCCGGCCGCAATGGCTTGACCTGTCAGAAGTTCTTTGTGCGGATGACTCTCTGCGACGTTCAAGAGTTCTTCGACCGAGATCCCGATTTCGTCGGCAGCACGTGCGAGCACTCGTGCCGCGCTCTGACGACGGCGGTCGGTCCACCGCGCGCCGAAACCGTCGAGGGCAACCAGCAAGTACGGCGGAAGCATCGCTCCCGCTATCGCGCCTTCGGGTCCGTGTACGGCCCCACCAACCAGAGCCCCGACAGTCGCGGCCGTCGATTCGCGGGTGGCTTTGTCTAGAGCCTCCGGCATCACCTCGTCCGATTCCTTGACCACCCATGCCTCCAATCCGACTTGGCACCACGGTCACGACGCGAGCCCGCGAGATGGGCGCGCCTTCTCGGCCGAACCACTACGTCACTACTTCGTTACGTTCACCGAGCCCTGACCACCGACGCCGTCTTCGCGCAGAAGCCGTGAATCCCCTACCAAGGTCTGCTCGGCATTACGTGGCTCCCCGGCACCGTTGTGGACCATCGACCACTTTCCGCCCGCGTCGCGCCACGCGGCCAGCGCGTGTACCCGCACAACTTTGCCGGAGTGCGACTCAGCGTCGCAGTACACATGGATCGTCCGATCCCCAGAATGTCCCTTGTGGCGGCGTACGTTGTCGTCGTCGATGCCTCCTGGCCAGGCCTCCTCGAAAGTCAACGTGCGGCCGCCGGTGGCATCCACCTCATCGGCAACCTGGACGACTGGGATGTTTACGACTCGACGCTTCTGCCGGGCATTGATCTCGGGCTCGATCAGGCGACCGGCGACGGCGGCGGTATGCGCGACCTCGACGTCGCCAACGACCCTGACGGACGTTCGCCAAGCACCGTTCTCTGTCTGCCACGTCCGCAGGACCGCCAATGATGGCTCATCAGCAGGCGCATTCATGTACACGAGTCTGCCTCACGCTGCCGGGCCAACTTGCGACCGCCGCACCGGCGTGAAGCCCTCGGTCGCAAGCCAGATGCGGGCTCTCCCCCGCTGTCGGTCGTTGGAGAACGCGTGCCACCGCGTCATCAGCTCGGGCCCTCCGACAGCCGGTCCTTGAACCGCCGAAAGGCACCGCGCCCGGAGATCGCGGACGCCAGCCGGTCGGCGAAGGCGTCGTCGTCGAGGTCCTCGATGAACCACTCCATGTCGCGGTAGCCATCGTGCGATCCCTCGCAGTGCACCCACAGCCATCGATCGGGATCGCCATCGTCCTCGTCGATCTCGCCGACCTCCTCGGCGTACTCGATCGCGGACTGCGGCCAGACCTCGCCGGTGCGCAGGTCGATCCGGCCGCCGCCGTGGACGGGGTCGCCCTCCAAGATCTGGCGAGCTCCTCCAGGTCGACCGGCAGCGGACGAAGCATCGTGGTCGGGCCGTCGCCGAGGGTCGCATCCAGGGCCTCCGCCAGCTCGCGGTCACCCTTCCCAGCTCCGCTCTCCGAGCGCATCGACGCACGCGCGTGCCAAGGTCGGACGCACCGTCGATGTCGGCGCGACACCGCGGCGAGAAGGCCGTCGCCGATCAGCTGCAGCGAGTCGGCCGGCCACGGCGCCTCGCTGAGGAGGCCAACAAGCGCAGGGCCGTCGCCCTGGTAGACGAGCGACCGCAGGTGCGTCAGGACTTCGCGATCGTCCACGGTCGCTCAGTCCTCAGCGAGGGCCCGGTCGCGGGTCGTCGATCAAGCTCGCGGCGCCGAGCCGGAGACCAGCAGCGCGGGGTCACCGACTCGGAGCGTCCGTAGGTCACGTAGGTCGACACCCGGCGGCACGGATCAGCGATCAGGGCGCGGTCCGAGACCGACCCGGTGATGCCGAAGTGGGCGAGCAGGTCCTTGGCGGTCATCGGCGATCGGACTAGGAACCAGATGGTGCGGTTGCCAGTGGCGATCGACCCAGGCCACGGCCGCCGCGCCGCGCACCGGTGAGCCCTTGCGGCCGAAGAGCCTCGGGTCGTTGCGCGCGGCCTCGAGCGAGGAACCGACGCATCGCCGTCCGGTGCTCGACATCGAAGAACGCGTCGGCACAGGCGTCGCACTCGTCCAGGATCGCCGGCACGGCCGGCCGGACGTCCTCGTCGATGCCGCTCCAGTCGAACTCCTCGTCCGGCAGCGGCTGCGGCGTCGAGCGCCATCAGGGCGTCCACGCCGCCGACGTCCCGGCGATGTATTCGAGCGTCCACTCGCTGTCGCTCAGGCCCTCGAGCCGCTCGGACTCGAGGACCGCCTCGGCGAGACCGGCCATCGCCTGCTGCCGGTCGAGCGGATCAGCTGCAGGTACTCCGGCTCCCACTGGTCGACCGCCGCGAGAGTCTCCGCGGTCAGGTCGGCGCGGATGGCGTTGCGGTCGTGGCAGTAGCGGATGTAGGCTGCGGACCAGGTCCGGCAGCTTCGCCAGGTACGCCGGCTCGGCGATCACCTTGCGGGGGAACCAGTCGGCCAGGAGCATCTCCACCGTCACCGGGCTCCACCGCCACGGGTCCCCGGTCGCGTAGCCGTGCAGAACCACAGCACGCTCTCCAGCAGGCTGCGATGCTCGTCCTCGTCGATGAGCGGCGCACCGAACGGCGAGGCGAAGAACTCGGCCGCGACCGCGGCCGTCTCCTCCTCGCGACCACTCCTCCAGTCGGGTGCCATCGCCGCCGACCGGCAGCATCCGCAGCATCCACTCCACCAGCGGCCGGCACATCGGCCAGCTGTCCGAGGTGAGCGGCGGGTACAGGTCGGCGACCCGTGGTCGATCGCCGCCTCGATCACCGCCCGCGCCGTCGCCGGGTCGGTCCGGGTCAGCGACTGGTCGGCGTCGTCGATCAGCGTGCCCATCTTGATTGCCAGATCCTCCAGCGGCTCGGGCACCACGAACGCGTCCTTCACCACCGTGCCCAGGTTGTGGTCGACGTACACCAACGCCGACAGCGACTCCCCCGACGGCAGCGTCACGCCGAGCAGGTAGTCGTCGCCGTCGCCCAGCACATGGGTCATGAACCACACGTCCGGCGTCCAGCTGCGCCTGGCTCGAGCCCGGTCAGCCAGTCCGGCATCGGGTGCCGGCGCCCCTCCAGCTCCCGGCCGATCCGGGCCGCCAGCACCTCGTCGGTGACCAGCGCCCTGATCGCGGTCAGCGCCGCGGTCGTCTCGGCGTACGGCGTCCCGACGAACGACTCGACCAGCTCCGCCAGACTGGTTCGCTGCTCGTCGGGTGCGAACGGATCCCGGCTCCGCGGATCGGTGACCTCGAGGAACCCGCTGACGATGGCCAGCAGGTCCAGCGGCTCGCCCGACCGCAACGCCGCCCGCAGGCTCTGGAACAGCTGCTGCTCCTGCGCACCATGCGGCTCGCGGGCGGGCTGGGAGGTGGTGTGGCGTCGCTGCGGCTGGCGTCCCCGGCCGCGGCCATGCTTCTTCTTCGGCACGCCTCAGACCCTACGGGCGGAAGCGTGCCCCCGCCTTTGCGACTGCCTCAGATCAACGGGTCGGCGACGATCTGCCGGACGAACGTCGTGTTCCGAACAGTCGGCACACCGTCGTCGCGAATCGCCAGCAGGAGAGTCCAGGGCCGGCCGATCACCGGGACGTCGGCACAGAGGACCCGGATCGGGTCACCATCCCGACGAAGCCCCACGCCGACGGCCGGCGGAAGTCCCTCCGCCTCGGGGGCCGGCCCCTGGCCCTCGCCGACGTGCCGCACCACCGTCCCCGAGCCGGATTCGTCAAGCTCCAGGAGGTAGCTCGAGGACTCGGTCGACACCAGCCACCGGCCCGGACCCACCAACCGCGACACGTCATAGGCGCCGGAGACGGCTCGCCGGGCGCGCTCGCAGAGCGCGCACCCGCAGGTCAGGATCAGCGGAGTGGACGCGATGATCGCCCGAGCGTGGTCCAAGCAGAAGTCGCCACCTAGCCACGGGTCATCCGCAACGTGCAGCAGTAGCTCGTTCTCACGGCCACAACCGTCGACGTAGCAACGCGTCGGTTCCGGTAGGTCATGCTGCATTCGTCACGATCGTCGCCTCCCGAGTGGCCACCTCACGGTCATGGTGCTCGGAGGCTCCGACAGGTTACGGGTGCACGGCGGCGAAAACGGTTCAGACGAATCAGCGCCCGCGTCTTAACCTGCAGGTGACCGACGCTGTCCTCGCCGCAAAGGAGTCTGGCCAGATGACCCGACACAGCGCCTTCTGGGGTGACCTCGCCAACGACTTGGCCGACCCCGAGTTCGAGCGCGAGTACGTCGCCGAGTCGAGACAGATTGCCGACTTCGACGAAGCGATGAACGCAGCCGACACGCGACCGATCAACCCGCCACCGGAACACGGAGGCTGATCGAGTCCGCCGGAGCGGTGCCTGCCTCGGCGAGCACGAACTGGATCTCGACTCCAAGTGCAGTCGTGAGCTTCAAGAGGGTCTGCGTCGTCGGCGCGACCTGGCCGCGCTCGATCCGACTGATGTCGGCCTGGGTCACGCCGGAGAGCTCTGCCAGGTCTGACTGGCGGAGGCCGCGAGCCTTGCGTGCGCCGAAGATCGACCTGAGCCGAACGCAGCGGCCTGGTCGAAGGCGTGCACGGACGTCCAGCTCGGCGGCGGTCATCGTCGCCTCGCGCTCACGCGCGTACTCGGCAAAGGTCTTGGCCATCAACATCTCCTCTCATGGTCGAACACCACCAGTGTATGTCGAAAACCACATACCGGCAACGGCTACTTCTTCTTGCGCTGCTGCTTGGCACGCCGGGCTTCCGCCGCCTTCCAGTGCGTCAGACGCTTGCGAGCCTCCTGAATCTCCTTGCCCTGCTGCCGTGGGCTGTCGTTGCCGCCCTTGTCGTAGCCGTGGAGCAGGAGCATCACCTTGTTGCCGTGGAAGTGGACGAAGAGCCGGAGCAGGATCTTCTTCTGGGTCGGCTGCGCCGTCGGCTGCTGGGCATCGACTAGCCGGCGACAGGGCCTTCGATCGTGGAGGCGTCATGACGAACCCGGAACTCGAAGCAGGCCGTCGCCGAGCGCCTTCAACCACGGCGTCGACCCCGAGTCGATGCCCATGAACCTCGAGGAACCGAACGATCGCCGCGCGCAGGGCAGCAAACTCCGCGATGCGTCGAGCGAGCCCATCCAGAGCTCGACCGGACGACGTCCCGCGTCGTCCTCGTAGAACTCGGTACTCCACTTCGGCTCATCGAGTCACGTCTCCCAGCCGGTCCGATCACCCTCGACACCAGCGCGGACAGCCGTCGCGCGATCTCGGCGTCCCGGTCCGCGGCCGCGTGCTGGTAGCGCATCGCCGCGCCCGGCGTGGAGTGGCCGAGCCGACCCATCAGCTCGGCCAGGGTCGCGCCGGTCTGCGGCGGCGAGCACGGCGCCGGTGTGGCGGAGGTCGTGCCAGCGCAGGTCCTCGCGGCCGGCGGCCTTCCGAGCCGGGTAGTAGACCTTGTAGAGCGTCGACGGAGCCATGTGCAGGTTGCTCGTCGGCGGCCGCAGGGAAGAGCAGGGCGTCCCTGCCGGGCGCCGTGTGGTTCTTCAGGTGGTCCTTGACCAGCGGCACCAGGTGCGGCGGGATCGCCACGTCGCGGCTCGCCCGCGTCGCGACTTCGGCGGGCCGACGATGAACTCGCCGTCGACGCGCACCACTCCCCTGCGGATCTTCACCCGGTTGGTCCGCAGGTCGATGTCGCCGCGGCGCAGCTCGGCCAGCTCGCCGAACCGCATCGCGCACCAGGCCGCGAGCAGCGCCATCAGCTTGTAGCGGTCGGGCAGCTCCTCGACGATGATCCGCAGCTCGTCCAGACTCGCCGGCTGCACGTGGTGGGCGCGCTTGGTGTTGCCGGCGCCGCGGATGTGCGCCGGGTTGTACGGGATCAGCGGGTGCGGTCGCTCGGAGGCCGCGCTCGCGAAGATCGTGCGCAGCAGGCTGTAGGACTGGGCCCGGATCGTCTCCCGGCCCGGGCGCGAGGGCGTCGTACCAGGCGTTGACGCTTCGGTCGAGATCTGGTCGATGCGGCTCGTCGCCGAAGGTCGGGTAGATGAACTTGTCGAGGAGCATCCGGTACTGCCGGCGGGTCGTCGGGCGCAGCTCGCGGCCCTTGGTCTTGCGGTCTCGAGCCACAGGTCGGCGTAGGCCTGGAAGCGTCGGCACCTCGCGTGCGCGACGCAACCCGCGCGCGCGACCTCAGGAGCCCAGACCTCCATCTCGATCTCGGCACGCCGAGCGGAGAGCCAGGCGACGGCGTCGTCCTTGGCGTCGAAGGTCATCGGCGCTCGATAGAGCCGCCCGTCGGGACCCGTGTAGCCGCGCGGTAGCGGCCCGATGGCACGCCTCTCGATGCGGCCGAACCTGCGCCGGGCCGCACTTCGCCCGAGACATCTTGTGTCCTCCCAGTATCGCCTTTCGGGGAACATACGGGGAATATCGTCGGAATCTGGACGTTGTCCACGACCTCGTCTGACCACGTCTGTCGGACCCCGAATACGCCCTCTGACCTGCGAGTTTACCGCCAAATCGGGCGTCAGGAGCGAGAGCTCGCGATAGACCCGTCTCTCAACAAGTTCAAACCCAGTATCGCCCACCAGATGGATCGCGAGCCGTCGTCACTTCGACGGCTGCGGCACGTTGCAGTGCTTCACCTTCGGGTTGGCGCCCACGTAGTTCAGCGGCCCGGCGATCACCGTGACGACCACGGTGCCGGTCTTCGCGCAGTTGGTGTCCTTGCCTGAGAAGTAGTCCCGCTGGTACGCCGCGAGGACGCCGATGACCAGCCACAGCACGACGATCACTGACCCGATCCGCATGATTCCTCCTTCAGCTCAGGGAGCGACCAGGCGGCCGTCGGGGTCGCGCACCGCGAGGCCGTCTGCGACGCAGAGCGCGAGCGCGCTGTCGAAACGGCCGGACTCCCAGTACGGCGCGCCGACGAGGACGGCGAGGTCGTCCGGCGCGCTCGGGCCCCGGTCGCGCAACGCCCGCACGATCTGGCCCATCTCGTGGCCGACCTGACGGTCGCGCGGTCCCTCGGTCGTCGGCTTCGGCGGTGGCATCGGCACGGTGTGCTCCTCTCGTCAGGTGGTGCCCAGTGCGGGCGCCGCGGCGGCGTACGTCCAGGGGCTCTTCGTGCTCGCTCTCGGCGGTCAACGGCTGTGCGATGCTCTCCAGCGCCTTGCCCTCTGCGTGCACGCCCAGCACGGCTTCGACGATGCCGCCGCCGACCATCAGGGCGGCTCCGAGGAAGTAGCCGAAGGCGATCGCGGTGATGTCCTTGGAGGCGGAGGCGTGGTCGATCAGCGCGCCGAACAGCAGCGGTCCGGTGATACCGCCGACCGCGGTGCCGATCGCGTAGAAGAACGCGATGCACAACGCGCGAGTCTCCATCGGGAAGACCTCGCTCGCGGTCAGGTACGCCGCGCTCGCGCCGGCGGAGGCGAAGAAGAACACGATCGAGCCCATCACGGTCAACGACGTCGCCGAGACGTTGCCGAGCATGAGGCCGGTGATCGCCAGCAGCACGCCCGAGACGATGTAGGTCCCTGAGATCATCCGCACGCGGCCGACCCGGTCGAAGAGCGGGCTCAGCGCGAGCGCGCCGACGAAGTTGCTGACGGCGAAGACCGCGAGGTACCAACCGGTCTGTCCCACGCCGAGGAACGTCGTCAGTGTGTCTCCGTAGGTGAAGAAGAAGGCGTTGTAGAGGAAGGCCTGGCCCACGAACAGCGAGAAGCAGAGCACGGTACGTCGCGGATAGCGCGTGAAGACCGTGCGCGCGATCAGCGCGATGCTGATCGACTTGCGCTGGCGGACCGTGATCGTGTCCGACACCTCGGCAGGCTCGCTCCCCGTCTCGCGCCTGACCCTGTCCTCGATCTCGGTGACGATGCGCTTTGCCTCGTCCTCACGACCGTGGATGAACAGCCATCGCGGGCTCTCCGGGACGCTGCGCCGCACGAAGAGCACGCCGACGGCGAGGACGGCGCCGAGCGCGAACGCCGTGCGCCAGCCGAGCTCCGCGGGGAACACCGACTTGTCCAGCAGCAGCACGGTCAGCAGCGAGCCGCCCGCGGCGCCGACCCAGAACGAGCCGTTGATCGCGATGTCGACCCGACCCCGGTAGCGGGCGGGGATGAGCTCGTCGATCGCGGAGTTGATCGCGGCGTACTCACCGCCGATGCCGGTCCCGGTGATGAACCGGCACGCGAAGTACCACATCGGGTTCATCGAGAACGCCGTGAGCACCGTGCCGACCAGGTAGACGCCCAGGGTGATCATGAACAGCCGCTTCCGTCCGAAGCGGTCGGTCATCTGTCCCCAGAAGAGCGCACCGAGACAGGCGCCCGCGACGTACATCGCGCCGGCGAGGCCGATGTCGTACGCGCTCATCCCCAGCCCGGTGCTGTCCGGCTTGAGGGCGTCGGACATCGACCCGACGATCGTCACCTCGAGGCCATCGAGGATCCAGACCGTGCCGAGCCCGATGAGGACCATCCAGTGCCACCGGCTCCATCGCAGCCGGTCGAGCCGCGCAGGGATGTCCGTGGTGATCCGTCCGGTCTCGACGCTGCTGCTGGTCATGGGAATCCGGTTACCCAACGACGCCCGGCTCATGTGGCACCGTTGACCTCATGCCCATCACCCGCGGGTTCGCCGGCAAGCGCCGGCCCGAGCGGCCCGACCGGCTCCCGCCGGGCCAGTACGACACCGGGTCCGACTGGCCGACGCTGACTGCCGAGGCGACACCCGACATCGCACCCGAGGAGTGGACGATCACGGTCGACGGCCTCGTCGAGCACCCGCACACCTGGACCTGGCGCGAGGCGCACGCGCTGCCGGGCTCGACGTACTTCGGCGACATCCACTGCGTGACCTCGTGGTCGAAGCTGGACACCACCTTCGGGGGCGTCAGCGTCGACGAGCTGCTTGCGATCACGAGACCGCGACCCGAGGCGGCGTACGTGATGGCGCACTCGAGCACCGGGTACACCACGAACCTTCCCCTCTCCGACGTGGTGGGCGGCCGGGCGTGGCTGGCGTGGGACTACGACGGCCGGCCGCTGCCCGTCGAGCACGGCGGACCGGTCCGGTTGCTGGTGCCGCACCTGTACTTCTGGAAGTCCGCGAAGTGGGTCACCCGGCTCGAGCTGATGGCGGTGGACAGACCGGGGTTCTGGGAGCAGAACGGCTACCACGACCGTGGCGACCCGTGGATGGAGCAGCGCTACCAGGGCGACCCGTGACCGCCGCCGACCCGACGGACACCCTGTCCCCGAACCCGTGGACGACCGCACGCCTCGCCGAGCTCGAGCGGATCGGTGACCGACTCGTCCGGCTGCGCCTCGAGCTGGAGAGCCCGTTCGAGTACTCCCCCGGCCAGCACTGCGTGCTCCGGCTGCGGGCCGAGGACGGCTACACCGCCCAGCGGTCCTACTCGATCGCCTCGGACCCGGCCGATGCGCAGATCGAGCTGATGGTGGAGTGCCTGCCCGGTGGCGAGGTGTCGGGACACCTGCACGACGAGGCGCGGGTCGGCGACGAGCTCGAGGTGCGCGGTCCGATCGGCGGCTGGTTCACCTGGACCGGCGAGCCGCCCTCGGTGTGCCTGACCGGAGGCACCGGAGTGGTCCCGGTGGTCTCGATGCTGCGCTACGCCCAGCGCCGCGGGCTGTCCGATCGGTTGCGCATCTGCGCGGTCGGCCGCACCCGTCTCGAGCTCCCCTACGTCGACGACCTCCTCGCCGCTGGGGCCCTGGTCGCGCTGACCCGCGAGAACCTCGGCGACCGAGTCGCCGCGCCGCCGTACCCCTCGGAGCTCGAGGGACTGGTCGACGGCGTCGAGCGGGCCTACGTCTGCGGGTCGGTCGGCTTCGCGTCGTACGCCGTCCGCACGCTGATTGAGCTCGGGGTGGCTACGGACCTGGTCCGGGTCGAGCAGTTCGGGGCCACCGGCTGAACCGATGTCTGGTTTGTCTCGGCCGATCGGCGTCCAGCCCGTGGCGTGAACGGACTACAGACTCCTAGCCAATTGATTCGCGAAAATCGGGCTGCGTCAGCCGCGCCCCCAACCTGCGGTGGACGCCGTGGCGCCGCCCCCGTGTTACCCCCAGCACCGCGGGGCGGCGCCGCACCGAGTCCTGACTTCGTCGGCACCGCCGGTGTGTCCTTTCCACCGGTCAGGTTTCGCGCGCGCACAATCGGGGAACTGAGGTGCAGCGCCGCGACCACCCCGGTCCGGGCGTCAGGAGGTGGACCGTGACCGTCATCCCGGTCCAGGCCCTCCGGTCGCCGGCTTCGGTCGAGGGCACGACGCCCCAACTGCGCCTCGTGCCCTCGCACGAGCACACCTGGCGGCTCCGCAGTGTCGAGTACGACGACTCGTTCGAGGTGCGCCGCTACGAGTGCGAGGCCTGCGACGACGTGGTGTATCGCTGAGCGTCAGGGTCTCGGCTCAGGGTCTCGGCTCAGGGTCTCGACCTGCGTCGTCGTCATCGGCCAGTGCCTCACCGTGCGTGCCCGGCCGTGGCGCCCACGGCAGCTCCCGGGCGGGGCGCACCACGATGAGCCGGTCGCCGCGTGCCAGCTGGGTGACCGTCGGGTCGAAGTAGCGGTAGACCTTCTCGTCGCGCAGGACAGCGATCACCTGGTCCGGGAGTGCCTGTGGCGCCCTGCCGACCTCGGTGACCAGGAGCTCGCGCTCGGCGACCTCGAGTCCCTCGCCGTAGGTGAGCAGATCCTCGAGCACCGCCGCGAGCGGCGGGGAGACCGAGGACATCCCGACGAGGCGGCCCACCGCGTCGGAGGACGTCACCACCGCGTCCGCGCCGCTCTGTCGGACCAGGGGCACGTTGTCCTGCTCCCGCACCGCCGCGACGATGTGGGCACCGGGGTTCAGCTGGCGCACGGTCAGGGTCGCGAGGACGGTCGTGTCGTCGCGTGCGGTGGTGATGATGACCTGTCTGGCCCGCTCGACACCGGCCCGGCGGAGCACCTCCCGTCGGCTCGCATCGCCGGTCACGACCGCGAACCCGCGGGAGTGTGCGTCACCGAGCGCGGTGCTGCTCGGGTCGACGATGACGATCCGCTCCTTGTTCACGCCGTTGTTCACCAACGTGTCGACGGCGCTGCGACCCTTGGTGCCGTACCCGATGACGACGACGTGGTCTTCCATGTTCTTCCTCCAACGGGCGGCGCGGAACGACTCGCGACCCTGGGCTGCGAGCACCTCGAGCGTGGTGCCGATCAGCAGCACCAGGAAGGCGATGCGCAACGGGGTGATCACGAACGCGTTGATCAGGCGGGCATGTGCGTCGACCGGGGCGATGTCGCCGTAGCCGGTCGTGCTGAGCGTGACCGTCGTGTAGTACACGGCGTCGACCAGCCCGACCCGGCCCCTCGGGTCGTTGACGTCGGCGTAACTGCCGCGGTCGAGGTAGACGATCAGGACCGTGAAGGCGAGGACGCCGAAGGCCATCAGGAGCCGACGGGTGAGCTCCCACCACGGGGAGCGGTTCGAGGCCGGGAGCTTGAGCTGGCCGGGGATGACCTTCGCGTCTGAGTCGGCGGCCATCTAGTCCTCGACGACCGTCCCGTAGATCACGGTCTTGTCCCGCGGCTTCGAGCCCTTGACCCCGGTCGTGTCCATCACGACGAACCGGAACGTGTCGCCCTTGCGCGGCGTGATCGTCCCGGTGCCGTGGCTCCAGGTGCCGCAGAGAACGCCCTCGTCGTCGACGCCCTTCTCCTTCTTCACCGAGTCACCCTCGAGGCAGAGCCGCGACGTGCCGGAGTCGAAGCTGACCACCTTGGCCGTGGGACCGTGCTGCGTCTCGGGCCCGACCACCGCCCCGACCAGGTAGCCCGCCAGGAGACAGAAGGCGCCGCCGGCGAGGAACACCGGCGTCGGCAGGGTCACGTTTCCCACACCCAGAGCATGGCACGCAGGAGGTGCGCCTCCGCGCAGCGACCCGGGTCTCGGTCAGCGCCGGCCGGCGGGGGTGCGGTGAAGCGGGATCACCTTGGCCCCGGCCGGCTTGGACCAGGTGTCCTCGATCGTGATCCGGTCGTCGGTCCACCGGCGGAGCACGACCCAGTGGCCCGGCTCCGGCACGCACGCGCGGTCGCAGGCGATCCGGGCCAGCATCGCGCCGCCGTAGCTGGCGCGCACCTCACCCTGATCGGTGAGAACCCGGGCCACCCCGGGCTCTCCTCCGACCACGCACCCCACCCAGGGGTCGAGTCGGAAGACTCTCTCGGCGCTCACGGGCACGCCGCTCCTGCGGGAATCACACCTTGAATGTACTTCGGGTTCGACCGCAGTTGCATGTCATTAACCCGCGCTCTCGTCATGCGGACCCCGCCACGGCAGCACCGCGTCCAGGCTCAGGCGCCGCCCGAGCTCCGAGCGCGCGGTGGTGATCTCGGTCTGCGGCCAGATCTGGTCGAAGGCGGCGTTCAACGCGGCACCGATGAGTACCGCGATCGAGAGGATGTACAGCCACAGCAGGACCGCGATCGGCGCCGCAAGCGGGCCGTAGATCGAGGTCGAGCCACCCGCGGTCGAGACCAGCACCCACCTCAGGACGGCCGATCCGACGATCCAGCAGAACATCGAGAAGACGGCTCCCGGCAGGTTGTAGCGCCAGGCGGTCCGCACCGGCACCGACACGTGGTACAGCGTGGTCAGGAAGCAGATGCAGAGCAGCACGACGGTCGGCCAGTACAGCTGGTTGAGGAAGTCGAGCCGCTCGGGGAGCACCCGTGCCACCAGCCGCGGTCCGGCCACGACCAGCGGGATCGTCACGACTCCGGTGAACATGCCCAGCACGTAGAGCAGGAAGGACAGCGCCCGGGTCCGCACGATCCCGCGGTGCCCACCGAGCCCGTACATGATCGTGATCGTGTCGACGAAGACGTTGAGCGCACGAGAGCCCGACCAGAGGGCGAGGATGAAGCCGATCGAGATCACGTCGTACCGGCCGCCGTGCAGGACGTCGTTCAGAGTCGGCCGGATGATCTTGTCGACCGTCTCGGGTGTCAGGCCGCGCGCCGCGAGGTCGAGCACGGTGTGCCGGACGTCGTCGATCTGGCTGTTGTCGAGCTGGGCGAACACGTAGCCGATCGACCCGGCGAGCGCGAAGATCAGCGGCGGCAGAGACAAGACCGCGAAGAAGGCGGCCTCGGCGGCGAGGCCGGTGACCCGGTAGCGCATGCAGGTGCCGACGGTGTGCACGACCACGCGCCAGACGGCCCGTCGGAGGTCGACCAGCACCCCGCGGGCGGCAGCGGTCCGGGGAGTGCTCTCCGCTGCCATGCCGCCTACGTTACGGCCCGATCGGCTCGACTTTGCTCAGGCGCCGTACACCGGCTCGGGCGTCGCGCCCTCGGCGATCAGGGCGCGGACGGCGTCACCGACCTCGCCTGTCTCCCAGCGACGGCCGGCGTCGCGCTTCGGTCCGTGCGTCCAGCCCTGCTCCAGGCAGATCTGTCCTCCGTCGATCTCGATCACCCTGCCGGTGACGTCGCCGGCGCCCTCGGACGCCAGCCAGGCGACGATCGGTGCGTTGTCCTCGGGCAGCGCCATCGCAGAGGTGTCGAACGCACCCTCGGTCATCCGCGTCTTCGCGACCGGCGCGATCGCGTTGACCGTGACGCCGTACCGGCCGAGCTCGGCGGCCGCGACCAGCGTCATCGCGGCGATGCCTGCCTTGGCCGCGGAGTACGTCGTCTGGCCGATGCTGCCCTGGAGGCCGGCGCCCGACGACGTGTTGATCACCCGGGCCGCCCGGGTGCGGCCCTCCTTGGCCTCGTTGCGCCAATAGGCGCCGGCGTGCCGCAGCGGCGCGAAGTGGCCCTTGAGGTGCACCCGGATCACCGCGTCCCACTCGTCCTCGGCGGTGTTGACGAGCATCCGGTCGCGCACGAATCCGGCGTTGTTCACCACGACGTCGAGGGCTCCGTAGGTGTCGATCGCCTGCTGCACCATCGCCGCGGCCTGGTCGAAGTCGGCGACGTCGGCGCCGTTGACCACGGCCTCTCCTCCGAGGGCCTCGATCTCGGCGACCACGTCGTGGGCCGGCGAGTCGGCCTTCTCGCCGGACAGCGAGACGCCGAAGTCGTTCACGACGACCTTCGCGCCCTGGCGGGCGAGCTCGAGGGCGTGCGCGCGGCCGATGCCGCGACCGGCGCCGGTGACGATCGCGACGCGACCTTCCAGAAGACGGGACACGAGGGTTGCTCCTTAGTCGATGTGCAGGAAGACAGGGGGCTCGCCGCCGCCGTGGCAGCCGACGATCGCGCCGCTCACGTAGGAGGCGAGGTCGCTGGCGAGGAACGCCGCCAGGTTGCCGACCTCCTCGGGTCGGGCCATCCGGCCGAGCGGGATCGTCTGCTCGATCCGGGCGACGCGTTCGTCACCGCCGTAGTGGTCGTCGGTCTGCTCGGTGCGACAGAGACCGACCTCGATGGCGTTGACCCGGACCTTCGGGCCCCACTCCATCGCCAGGCTCCTGGTGAGCGAGTCGAGGCCGGCCTTGGCGGCGGCGTAGGCGGCGATGGTCGGAGCAGGGCGGCCGGCGCTGATCGAGGAGATGTTCACGATCGCGCCGGATCCCTGGGCCTGCATCACCCGGTTGGCGGCCTGGGCGACCAGGAGGGGCGCACTCAGGTTCAGGGCGATGATCTTGTCGTGGAACCGCGGCGACGCGTCGGCCGCGAGGGTGCTCGGCGCTCCCCCGGCGTTGTTGACCAGGACGTCGAGCCTGCCGTGCTCGGTCACGACGTCGTCGACGAGCGCCTGGACCGACTCGGGGTCGCGGACGTCGCACTGCACGTGCGTCGTGCCGGGCAGCACCTGGTCGACGGCGGAACGTCCGCAGGTGATCACGCGTAGCGCCGGAGGCGATGAACGCATCGGAGATCCCCCGGCCGATCCCGCGCGGAGCCTCCGGTGACCAGCACGACCTGGCCGGAGAGGTCGATCGAGAGAGCCATGCTGGTACGGTACCAAGCAAGTGCTTGGTTTGGTTCCTCCGCCCGACAGGACAGCAGATGCCGCATCACCAGCGAGCTGCGCGACGACGGGATTCGCGTCGTCACGATGGACCATCCGCCCGTGAACGCGCTCACCGTGCAGCGAGTGGTTCGACGTCGCGGCGGCACTCGACGCCGCCGGCGCGCGACCCGCCAGGTCAAGGTCGTCGTCCTGCGCGCCGAGGGCAAGGGCTAGAACGCCGGCGTGGACATCAAGGAGATGCAGCACACCAGCGGCTTCGACGCCCTCATCGGCGCGAACAAGGGTTGCTTCGCCGCCTTCAAGGCGGTCTACGAGTGTGCGGTCCCGGTGATCGCGGCGGTTCAGCGGGTTCTGCGTCGGCGGCGGCGTCGGGCTGGTCGGCAACGCCGACATCGTGGTGGCCAGCGACGACGCGTACTTCGGCGTGCCCGAGGTCAAGCAGGGTGCGCTCGGTGCGGCCACCCACATGGCGCGGCTCGTGCCCCAGCAGATGATGCGCGCGCTCTACTTCACCGCCGCGCACGATCACGGCAGCCGAGCTGTGCAGCACGGCTCGGTGTACCAGCTCGTCCCCCGCGAGGAGCTCGACGCGGCGGCACTCGAGCTGGCCGGCGAGATCGCCGAGAAGGACACCCGGGTGATCCGGGCGGCCAAGGAGGCGCTCAACGGCATCGACCCGGTCGACGTCAACAAGAGCTACCGGTTCGAGCAGGGGTTCACCTTCGAGCTCAACCTCGGCGGGGTCTCCGACGAGCTGCGGGATTACTTCGCCGGCACCGACAAGGCACGGAGGGCCAAGTGACCAAGCCCCGCGACAAGCAGCTGACGATCGACGAGGTCGTCGCCCAGCTCTCCGACGGCATGACGATCGGGATCGGCGGGTGGGGACCCCGTCGCAAGCCGATGGCGCTGGTGCGGGCGATCCTGCGCTCGGACCTGCAGGACCTCACGATCGTCAGCTGGGGCGGCGCCGACGTCGGGCTGCTCGCCCGGGCCGGCAAGATCAGCAAGCTCGTCTACGCCTTCGTCTCGCTGGACACGATCCCGCTGGAGCCGAACTTCCAGCGCGCGCGCCAGGACGGCACGATCCCGGAGATCGTCGAGCTCGACGAGGGCATGTTCCAGACCGGCCTGTACGCCGCCGCGCAACGGCTCCCGTTCCTGCCGATGCGGGCCGGGCTCGGCTCCGACGTGCTGGTCAACAACCCGTGGATCGCGACGGTGACCGCCCCGTACCCACACGAACGGCGACTTCGAGGAGCTGGTCGCCGTCCCAGCGCTGCAGTCTCGACGTCGCGCTGGTGCACCTGAACCGCGCCGACGCGCACGGGAACGCGACCTACCTCGGGCCGGACCCGTACTTCGACGACCTGTTCTGCAGGCCGCCGACAAGGCGTTCCTGAGCTGCGAGCAGATCATCGACACCGCCGGGCTCACCGTCGACACCCCGGTCCAGCGGCTGCTGATCAGCCGGATGATGGTCGACGGCGTCGTCGAGACGCCGAACGGCGCGCACTTCACCACCTGCACACCGGACTACGAGCGCGACGAGGGGTTCCAGAAGGCACTACGCCGCGGCGGCCGCCGACGACGAGCTGTGGGCGGCGTTCCAGGAGCGGTTCCTGGCCGGCGACGAGGCGGCGTACCAGACCGCGGTGAACGCGTTTGCGGCAGAGGAGGCAGGCAAGTGACCGAGGTGACCCGTGCCGAGGTCTGCGCCGCCGCGATCGCGGACGCGTTCAAGGACGACGGGGAGATCTTCGCCAGCCCGATGGGGACGCTTCCGATGCTCGGGCGTGCGGCTGGCCAAGCTGACCTCCAATCCCGACCTGGTGATCTCCGACGGCGAGTCACTCTTCCTGGCCGGGGTGCCGCCGCTGTTCGCCAAGGCGCGACGTGGTCGAGGGCTGGATCCCGTTCCGCCGGGTCTTCGACGTGGTCGCCTACGGCAAGCGGCACGTGATGATGGGCGCCACCCAGGTCGACCGGCAGGGCAACCAGAACATCTCCGCGATCGGCGACTTCGCGCAGCCCAAGCGCCAGCTGCTCGGCTCGCGCGGCGCCCCCGGCAACACGGTGAACAACCGGACGTCGTACTGGGTGCCGAAGCACAACACCCGGGTCTTCGTCGAGAGCGTCGACATCGTCTCCGGGGTCGGGCCGGAGCGCGCGAAGGCGGCCGGCCCGGCGCGTCGAAGTACAACGACATCCACCGGATCGTCTCCAACCTCGGCGTCTTCGACGTCAAGGGTCGCCGGCGACACCGTGCGGCTGCTGTCGCTGCACCCGGGCGTGACGCTCGAGGAGGTCGTCGAGAACACCGGCTTCGCCCTCGCGGTCGCCGCCGACGACGTCCCGGTGACCCGCGAGCCGACCGAGTCCGAGCTGATGATCATCCGCAACGTGCTCGACCCGAAGAACCTGCGCGACCGCGAGGTCCCGCCCGTGACGACGGCGCCGAGTGATCGAGCAGCTGCTCAAGACCCCGCTGACCGAGCTCGCCGGCGTCAAGCACCCGGTCGTCCAGACCGGGATGGGCTGGGTCGCCGGACCGCGCCTGGTCTCCGGCACCGCCAACGCCGGCGGCCTCGGCATCCTGGCCTCGGCGACGATGACGCACGAGGAGCTCGAGAAGGCGATCGTCGAGGTCAAGGGCCGCACCGACAAGCCGTTCGGCGTGAACCTGCGCGCCGACGCCGCCGACGCACCCGCCCGCTGCGACCTGCTGATCGAGTACGGCGTCAAGGTGGCCATCGTTCGCGCTGGCGCCCAAGCCCGAGCTGATCGCCAAGCTCAAGGAGCACGACATCGTCGTGATCCCGAGCATCGGTGCCGCGAAGCACGCGAAGAAGGTCGCCTCCTGGGGCGCCGACGCCGTGATGATCCAGGGCGGCGAGGGCGGCGGCCACACCGGCAGCGTGCCGACGACCCTGCTGCTGCCGACCGTGCTCGACGCCGTCGACATCCCGGTGATCGCCGCCGGCGGGTTCTTCGACGGTCGCGGCCTCGCCGCCGCACTGTCGTACGGCGCCGCCGGCATCGGGATGGGCACCCGGTTCCTGCTCACCCAGGACTCGACCGTCCCGGACGCCGTGAAGCAGCGCTACCTGGACGCCGACCTCAACGGCACCGTGGTCACCGCCAAGGTCGACGGCATGCCGCACCGGATGCTGCGCACCGACCTGGTCGACTCCGTCGAGGAGTCCAGCGCGATCAAGCGCCTCGGCCCGACCGCCCGGCGCACGCTGGCGTTCAAGAAGATGAGCGGGATGTCCTGGCGCCAGCTGATCAAGGACGGCCAGGCGATGAAGCACGGTCGGACCGCTCCTGGGCGCAGATGGTGCTCGCCGCGAACACACCGATGATGCTGCAAGCGCCGGGCTGGTCGAGGGCGACCCGGACGCCGGCATGCTCGCGTCGGGCCAGGTCGTCGGCGTGATCGACGACCTGCCGACCTGCGAGGAGCTGATCGACCGGGTCGTCACCCGGGCGGCCGCCGAGCTGCGGCGTGTGCAGAGCTATCTGGCCTGAGGGCGACCTGGTCCGAGGCCCGCGGCTCAGTCGACCGGCGGGCCACCGAGGCAGAACTCGTTGCCGTCGGGGTCCCGGTACGTCGCGTGCCGGACGCCGTTCGCGTAGGTCTCCTGCTCGGCCGGCTCGATGCCGCGCCCGGAGCTGTCGGAGATCCGGGTCTCGAAGTCGTCGACGAAGATCGTGTTCCGCGCGTGGCCGGCGTGCTCGGGCCGGACCTCGACGTACACGTGGGCGTGCTCACCGAGCTGCCAGACCGCCTCGGAGTCGTTGGGTCGCATGCTCGGGCCTGATCCGATCAGCCGCTCGTACCAGGCGACAGCGCGCTCGAGGTCGCTGACCGGGAATCCCGCGAAGAGGTCGAGAGTCATGTCCCGACGGTAGCCCGCGCCGGAACACGTTGAGTTGGGAGAGATGCACCGTCGAGTTGGGGAGGACGTCCATCGCCGCGGCGCATCTGCCCCAACTCGAGGGTGCGCGTCCCCCAACTCAACGGAGGCGGCGCTGGAACTCCACGATCCGGCCGACGGGCCGGTAGCCGAGGCGGTCGTTGACGGCGATCATGTGCTGGTTGGACTCGGCGTTGTTCGTGTGGAGGTGGGTGATCTGGGGCTCGGCCTCGGCCAGCCAGAGCAGCATCTCGGCCTTCAGCAGGAGCCCGAGGCGGTGGCCGCGGTGGGCGCCGATGACGCTGGTGTCGTGCTGGTCGGCGATCTCGGGGTGCTCGGTGTCGACGACCACGACCGTGTGTCCGGCGAGCTCGCCGGTCGGGCGGTGTCGCGCGAGGATCCGGCGGAACCGGAACCCGGACTCGATCTGCGCGCGTTCGTAGGCGCGCACCCGCTCCGGGCTGTAGATCTCGTCCTCCCACTCGAGGTTGTCGTAGGGGGCGTCGTTGATCGCGGCGGTGAGCTCGACGATCCCGGGCAGCAGGGCGTCCGGGGAGTAGCCCTCGATCCGCACGAGCTCGTAGTCGCCGGCCAGCCGCCGCGCCTCGTCGCGGATCGGTACGACGTCGGGCCCGTCCCGGACCACCTGGATCCGGCGGATCTCGGCACTCTTCAGGTCGTAGCCCGCCGCCGCGGCGAAGCCCCGGGTGGCGTCGCTGTCCCAGCCGTCCATGCCGAGCAGAGGTCGGCCCATCTTGTCGGCGAGACCTTCGAGCGCCGCCAGCACGTCGGCGCCGTGCCCGCGCCGGCGGTGCCGCGGCGCCACCCGCATCGTGAACCAGGCCATCTCGAGGTTGTCGTAGTCGCTGGCGTCGATGACCGCCGTGCCGACCGGCTCAGTGCCGTCGTACGCGACGAACCAGCGGCCGGGCTCACCCTCCCAGCTGTGCTGCATGTACATCCGCTGGCGGTGCGGAGTGCGCGGCATCTCCCAGGGACAGTCGACCGCGTCCGTCTCCAGGGTCAGCGCGAGGAACGCGTCGAAGTGCGACACGTCGTCCGCGCCGAACTCCACCAGCTCCATGCGCAGAGTGTTTCCCATCGACCTGCGTCCGGGCGACGGGGTTTCGGCAGGCTCGGGAGCTACAGGCGCTCGATGATCGTCACGTTGGCCTGGCCGCCGCCCTCGCACATGGTCTGCAGCCCGTAGCGTCCGCCGGTGCGCTCGAGCTCGTTGAGCAGCGTGGCCATGATCCGGGTGCCGGTGGCGCCGATCGGGTGTCCCAGCGCGATGCCGCCGCCGTTCACGTTCACCTTGTCCAGCGGTACTCCGAGCTCCTGGGACCAGGCGAGCACGACCGAGGCGAAGGCCTCGTTGCACTCGAACAGGTCGACGTCGTCGACGGACATGCCGGTCCTCTCCAGGGCGTGCTGGGTGGCCCGGATCGGCCCGGTCAGCATCCAGATCGGGTCGTCGCCGCGCACCGACAGGTGGTGGATGCGCGCGCGCGGCGTCAGTCCGTGGTCCTTCACGGCCTGCTCGGAGGCGATCAGCAGCGCCGAGGACGCGTCGCAGATCTGCGAGGCCACGCCGGCGGTGATCCGGCCGCCGGGGGCGAGCGGCTCGAGCGCCGCCATCTTCTCCAGCGAGGTGTCCCGCGGGCACTCGTCGGTGCTGAAGACGGTGCCGTCGGAGAGCGCGACCGGCTCGATCTCGCGGTCGAAGCGGCCCTCGGCGATGGCGGTCTTCGCGCGCGTGTGCGACGCGAGCGCGAACTCCTCCATCGCCTCGCGGCTGATCCCCCACTTCTCCGCGATCATCTCCGCAGAGTTGAACTGCGAGACCTCGACGTCGCCGTACCGCGCGACCCAGCCCGGCGACTCGGCGAACGGGGTGGTGAAGCCGTACTGGTCAGCCACCAGCATCGCGGCCGAGATCGGGATCGCCGACATGTTCTGCAGGCCGCCGGCGACGACGAGGTCCTGGGTGCCCGACAGCACGCCCTGGGCCGCGAAGTGCACCGCCTGCTGCGAGGACCCGCACTGTCGGTCGATCGTCACGCCCGGCACGTGGTCAGGGAGACCGGCGACCAGCCAGGCGGTGCGGGCGACGTCGCCTGCCTGCGAGCCGATCGTGTCGCAGCACCCCATGATCACGTCGTCGACCGCGCCCGGGTCGACGCCGGTGCGCCGCATCAGCGCGGAGAGCACGTGCGCGCCGAGGTCCGCGGAGTGCATCGACGCCAGCGAGCCCCGGCGCTTGCCGACCGGCGTCCGGACGGCGTCGACGATGTAGGCCTCGGTCATGGCTGGTGGATCCCTTCCAGGAGGATGGTCAGGTACTGGTCGGCGATGTCGGAGGGCGACAGGTCGCCGCCCGGGCGGTACCAGCGGACCGCGACCCACACGGTGTCGCGGATGAAGCGATACACCAGCTCGACGTCGAGGTCGGCGCGGAGCTCGCCGGCCTCGACACCGGCCTCGAGGAGACCGGTCCAGAGCCGGCGGAACTTGTCGTTGCGCTCGCCGAGGTAGGCGAACCGCTCGAACGTGATCAGGTACGCCGCGTCGTTCTGGAAGATCGCCACCTCGCTGTGGTGGTGGTCGATGGCGTCGAAGGACGCGCGGACGACCGCCTCGAGCTTGCCCCGCGGCGTCAGGTCGGAGGCCTCGATCGCGTCGTACTGCTTCCACAGGTCGGTCTGGAAGGTGTCCAGCAGCTCGTCGACGATCGACTCCTTGGAGTCGAAGTGGTGGTACAGGCTGCCGGACAGGATGCCGGCGGCATCTGCGATGTCGCGGACAGTCGTGTTCTTGAAGCCCCGCTCGGCGAAGAGACGGGCTGCGATCCCGAGCAGCTCCTCGCGTCGGGTCGGCTCAGGCGTGCTGGCTGCTGACACTGATCACCTCACCGGTCAGGTACGACGAGTAGTCGCTGGCCAGGAAGACCATCACGTTGGCCACCTCCCACGGCTCCGCCGCACGGCCGAACGCCTCGCGCTGCTTGAGCTCGTGGAGCAGCTCGTCGGAGGTCACCTTCGCGAGGAACGGGTGCATCGCGAGCGACGGGGACACCGCATTGACCCGGATGCCGTGCGGCGCCACGTCGAGCGCGGCGCACCGTGTCAGGGCCATCACGCCGGCCTTGGCTGCCGCGTAGTGCGCCTGCCCCTCCTGGGCACGCCACCCGATCACCGAGGCGTTGTTGACGATCACGCCGCGCGTGTCGTGCGCGATCATCCGGTTGGCTGCCGCTCGCACGCATCGGAACGTGCCCGTCAGGGTGATGTCGAGGACCCTGCTCCACTGGTCGTCGGTCATCTCGAGCACGCTCGCGGTGCCGCCGAGCCCGGCGTTGTTGATCATCACGTCGACGCCGCCGACGCTGTCGGCAAGATCCAGCAGCGCGGTCACCTGGTCCTCGTCGGTGACGTCGGTCACCGTGGACAGCACCCGGTCTGCCCCGAACTCACCCGCCAGCGTCTCGTGCGCCTCGGCGACCCTGCGCTCGTGGGTGTCGCTGAGCACCACGGCCCGCGCGTCCTCCTCCAGGGCCCGGCGTACGACGGACGCGCCGATGCCCGCTCCGGCGGCCGCGGTCACCACGACCACCTTGTCGCGCAGCAGGCCGTGGCCCGGCACGTAGTCCGGCGTCGGCTGCTCGGGTCGGGTCGTGGTCATGTGGTCACCTCGGGTCGTGGTTCGCGCGGGAGGCCGAGCACCCGCTCGGCCAGGATGTTGCGCTGGATCTCGTCGGACCCGCCGTAGATCGTGTCGGCGCGGGTGAACAGGAACAGCCGCTGCCACTCGTCGAGGTCGTAGTCCGGGCCGGTGGTCAGTGCGGCCGTGCCGCGCACGAGCATCGCGAGCTCACCGAGTGTGCGGTGCCAGCCGGCCCAGAGCAGCTTGGCGATGCTCGCCGACTTCAGGGCCTGCTCCGCGGTGTGTTCTTCTCCGAGGGTGCGCAACGCGTTGAGCCGGATCACCTCGAGCTCGACGTCGGCCCGTGCCAGCCGGTCACGGACCACCGGGTCGTCGTACGCGCCGTTGGTGCGGGCCTCCTCGATCACGGCGTCGAGCTCGCGCCGGAACCCGACCTGCTGACCGAGGGTGGAGACGCCGCGCTCGAAGCCGAGCGTGCCCATCGCGACCGCCCAGCCGTTGCCGACGCCGCCGACGACCAGGTCGGCTGCCGTCCGGGCACCGGTGAAGAAGACCTCGTTGAACTCCGAGGTGCCGGTCAGCTGGATGATCGGCCGCACCTCGACGCCGGGCTGGTCCATCGGCACCAGCAGGTAGGAGAGGCCGGCGTGCCGCCGTGAGCCCGGCTCGGTGCGCGCGACCACGAAGCACCAGTCGGACAGGTGTGCGAGCGAGGTCCAGACCTTCTGCCCGTCGATCACCCATTCCGCCTGCTGGTCGAGCTCAGCCGAGACCAGGCGGGCCCTGGTCTGCACGTTGGCCAGGTCGGAGCCGGCGTCCGGCTCGGAGTAGCCCTGGCACCACAGCTCCTCGACGGCCACGATCTTCGGCAGGAACCTCGCCTGCTGCTCCGGCGTACCGAACGCGATCAGCGTCGGGCCGAGGAGCTCCTCGCCGAGGTGGTTGACCCGCCCAGGTGCGTCGGCCCGGGCGTACTCCTCGTGGAAGATCACCTGCTGCGCCAGCGACAGACCGCGTCCGCCGTGCTCGACCGGCCAGCCGATGCAGGTCCAGCCGTGCTTCGCGAGATGACGGTCCCAGGCAAGGCGCTCGGGGTGCGCCTCGTGCTCGCGCCCCGGGCCGCCCAGTCCGCGCAGCGCCGCGAAGTCGCCGACGAGGTTGTCCTCGAGCCAGTCGCGCACCTCCGCGCGGAAGGTCTCGTCGGGTGTCATGTCTGGTAGCCTACCAAGCACTTGCTTGGGTGTCTCGACAAGCTCGACAACCGGAGCACCGACGGCGAAGGAGGCCACGGGTTTGTCAGGTCCACAGACGCTGCCCGCCGTGTTGCGCGCGGCCGCCGAGACGTTCGGCGACCGCCCGGCGTACGTCGACGGCGATCGGACCGTGTCGTTCACCGAGCTCCTCGACCAGGTCCGCGACATCGCACGTGGCTATGTCGCGTCCGGAGTCGAGCCCGGGTTCCGCGTCGTGCTGTGGGCGCCGAACAGCATCGACTGGGTCATCGCCGCCCTCGCCGTGACGTACGCCGGGGGCACGCTCGTCCCCGCGAACTCGCGCTACACCGGCCACGAGGTGGCCGACCTCGTCGACCGCACGGCGGCGGCACTCGTGATCGTGGCCGACGGGTTCCTCGGTCGCAGCCAGATCGCCGACCTCCGGGCCGCGAGCGAGCTCGAGTCGGTGCGCGCGATCGTCGACATCGCCGACCTCACGAGCCTCGTCGCCGCCGGTGCACGGACGCCGCTCGGTGACGTGGAGGCCCGGGCCGACGCCGTCGCGCCCGACGACATCGCGGACATCCTGTTCACCTCGGGCACGACCGGGCGTCCCAAGGGCGCGATGTCGGCCCACCGGCAGACCGTGGGCGTCGCGCGCGCCTGGGGGGAGCTCGGCGGCGTGACCGCCGAGGACCGCTACCTCGTGGTGAACCCGTTCTTCCACTCCTTCGGCTACAAGGTCGGGATCGTCACCGGACTCACCACCGGGGCCACGCTCTACCCGGTCGCCACCTTCGACCTCGACCAGACGATGCGACTGATCCAGGACGAGCAGATCACCGTCCTGCCGGGGGCACCCACGATCTACCAGTCGCTGCTGGCAGCTCCGAACCGCACCGGCTTCGACCTGTCCTCACTGCGGCTGGCCGTCACCGGTGCGGCCGTCGTCCCCGTCGTCCTCATCGAGCGCATGCGCGCGGCTGCGCCTGTTGGTCTGGCGATCGACCAGGTGGTGACGGCCTTCGGGATGACCGAGGCCGTGGTCGCGACGATGTGCCGTGAGGGCGACTCCGCCGAGACGGTCGCGACCACCTGCGGGCGTGCGATCCCGGGCATGGAGGCCCGCATCGCAGCCGCGTCCGACTCCGGGGCGGGCGAGCTGCTGCTGCGCGGGGAGTTCGTGATGCTCGGCTACCTCGACGACCCGGAGGCGACCGCCGAAGCCATCGACGCCGACGGCTGGCTGCACACCGGTGACGTCGGGACCCTCGACGCGCACGGCAACCTGTCGATCACCGACCGGCTCAAGGACATGTACATCAGCGGAGGGTTCAACGTGTATCCCGCCGAGGTCGAGCAGGCCCTGATGAGGCTCGACGGGGTCGCAGGACGTCGCCGTGGTCGGCGTACCGGACGACCGGATGGGCGAGATCGGCAAGGCCTTCGTCGTGTCGCCGGGACGTGACTCCCGACGCCGTGCTGGCGTTCGCACGCGGGCGGCTCGCCAACTACAAGGTGCCCCGGGCGGTGGAGCTCGTCGACGCGCTCCCCCGCAACCTCGGTGGCAAGGTGCTCAAGAACGAGTTGAGAAGTCCGGTGGTCGAGCCTGTCGAGACCCAGCAACCGGAGGAGAGCTGATGGACCTGACCCTGTCCGAGTCCGAGCTCGCCTTCCAGGCGGAGGTCCGCGCCTGGCTGGCCGCGAACGTGCCGACGACCCGGCTGCCGTCGATGGACTCCGCCGAGGGCTTCGTCGCCGCACCAGGAGTGGGAGGCCAAGCTCGCCGAGGCGCGGCTGTCGGTGGTCTCCTGGCCGCGGGAGTACGGCGGCCGCGAGGCGTCGCTCGTGGAGTGGGTGATCTTCGAGGAGGAGTACTACCGAGCCGGAGCGCCCGGCCGGGTGAGCCAGAACGGCATCTTCCTGCTGGCGCCGATCATCTTCGACCACGGGACGCCGGAGCAGCAGGCGCGGTTCCTGCCGACGATGGCGACCGGCGAGAAGATCTGGGCGCAGGCGTGGTCCGAGCCGGAGGCCGGCTCCGACCTGGCGTCGCTGCGGTCGACGGCGACCCGGGTCTCGACAAGCTCGACCACCGGGCAGAGCGGCTGGGTGCTCAACGGCCAGAAGACCTGGTCGTCGCGCGCGGCGTACGCGCACTGGGGATTCGGGCTCTTCCGGAGCGACCCCGAGGCCGAGCGGCACCACGGACTGACGTACTTCGTCTTCCCGCTCGACTCCGACGGTGTCACGGTGCGACCCATCGCCCAGCTCGACGGCGAGCCCGGGTTCGCCGAGCTCTTCCTCGACGACGTGTTCGTGCCGGACTCCGACGTCCTCGGCGAACCGGGGGACGGCTGGCGGGTCGCGATGAGCACCGCCGGCAACGAGCGCGGACTGTCGCTCCGGTCGCCTGGACGGTTCTGCGCCGCGGCGGACCGGCTCGTCGAGCTGTACCGGCAACGGGTTGCGACAGGCTCAACCACCGGAAGCTCGGCGGACCGCGTCGTCGACGCCTGGATCGGCGCGCAGGCCTACCGGCTCTTCACCTGGGGCACGGTGACCCGGCTGGCCGACGGCGGCGAGATCGGCGCTGCCGGCTCGGTCAACAAGGTGTTCTGGAGCGAGCTGGACATCGCGCTGCACGAGACCGGACTCGACCTGCTCGGCGCCGACGCCGAGCTGGCCGACTCGTCGTGGATGGACGGCTACCTCTTCTCGCTGTCCGGCCCGATCTACGCCGGCACCAACGAGATCCAGCGCAACATCGTCGCCGAGCGCATCCTCGGACTCCCCCGAGAACCACGGGGCGAGCGGAACGGGGCGGGCCGATGAAGTTCGAGCTCACCGACGAGCAGCGCGGGTTCGCCCAGGCGCTCACCGACCTGATGCGCGCCGCCGACTCGGTCGCGGTCGCCCGCGCCTGGGCCGGAGGTGACCCCACTCCCGGGCAGGACCTGTGGAAACGGCTGGCCGACCAGGGGGTGACCGCCCTCGTCGCACCCGAGGACGACGGCGGACTCGGTGGCACGCTGGTCGACCTCGTCGTCGCCTTCGAGGTGCTCGGCCACGAGCTGGCGGTCGGCCCCTGGATCGAGTCGGCCGCCCTCGCGCCCCAGGTCGACGGCGCCATGGTGACCGCGGCCGCACCCCCGGTCGCGCCGTACGCCGCCGACGCCCACGTCGCCCGCCTGCTCAGCGGCACCGCGGGCGCTGCACACGCCTCCGTCGACCCGACCCGGACGCTGGTCGAGGTGACCGGCGCCGACCCGTTCGACCCCGACGCCGTCGACCGGGCCGTCCTTGCCTGCTCTGCCGAGCTGCTCGGTGCCGGCGAGCGCGTCCTTGCCGACTCGGTCACCTACGCGAAGCAGCGCGCCAGTTCGGCCGCGAGATCGGGTCGTACCAGGCGATCAAGCACCAGCTGGCCGATGTCCGGATCGCCCTGGACTTCGCCCGCCCGCTGGTCCTCGGCGCCGCTCTCGGCGAGGTGCCGGTCTCGGCGGCCAAGGTCGCGGCCGCGGACGCCGCCTACCTGGCGGCCCGCACCGGCCTCCAGGTCCACGGCGCGATCGGCTACACCGCCGAGTTCGACCTCAGTCTCTGGCTGACCCGGATCCGCGCGCTGGTCACCGCCTGGGGCACCCCGGCATACCACCGGGCGCGGGTGCTGGAGGGCCTGGTCTGATGGATCTCGCCCGCGCCGAGGAGCAGGTGCAGCTCGCGACCACCGTCCGCGCGCTCCTCACCAAGCGCAGCGACAGCGCCGCCGTGCGCGCGGCGTCCGAGTCCGCCGACGGCTACGACACCGCGCTCTGGCAGGCCCTGTGCGAGCAGATCGGCGTGGCAGCGCTCGCCATCCCCGAGGAGTACGACGGCTTCGGCGCCTCCCTGGTCGAGACGGCGGTCGTGCTCGAGGAGCTCGGCGCGAACCTCGCACCCAACCCGTTGCTGGCGAGCACGCTCGCCGCGGTCCAGGCGCTCCTGCGCGGCACCGAGGACGAGAAGGCTGACCTCCTGCCTCGCCTCGCTGCCGGCGAGGTGGTGCCGTTCACGCTCGGCGCGATCGTGCTCGAGCCCCAGACCCGCGGCGGCTCGATGGACCAGACCCTCCGGCTGGCCCCGGCCGAGGTCCCGGCAGAGCATCCGCAGGATCTCCTGGACATCAGCACCGCCCTGGTCTCCGCACTCCAGGTCGGCGCGATGCAGCGTGCGCTCGACATGACCGTGTCCTACTCCAAGGAGCGGGTGCAGTTCGGGCGTCCGATCGGGTCGTTCCAGGCGCTCAAGCACCGGATGGCCGACATGCTGGTCCGCCTCGAGGCGTCGCGATCGGCGAGCTGGGGCGCGACAGCGGCCGCGGCGGCGTACGTGGCCGACCCGGCCCCCGACACCGCGGCGACCCTGACCCGGCTCGCGGCCGTTGCCGGGTCGTACTGCTCGGACTCCCTGGACCACCTCGCGTCGGAGACCGTGCAGCTGCACGGCGGCATCGCGATCACCTGGGAGCACGACGCCCAGCTCGTGTTCAAACGAGCCCACGCCCTGTCGCAGCTGACCGGCCCGGCGCACCGGCACCGCGCGGCCGTCCTCGACGGACGCTAGCCGCCGTCCCTCTCCTGGATCTGGGCCACGAACGCCTCGACCCGCTTGTCCGGCACCAGCCATATCCCGGCCACCACTGCGTAGCACGCCACCCCGAGCCACGGTGTGACGAACGTGGCAAGGATGCCGGCCACGTAGATCCCCGGGGACGACCGGCCCTTCCAGTCGGTGCCGATCGCCTTCCGCAGTCGCGAGTCCGGGCCCTCCGCACGGATGATCAGCTCCTGCAAGATGTAGTACGCGACGCCTGCCGCGAGGAGGTTGATCCCGTAGACGAGCACCGGGATCCGGGCCACGTCGGTCTCGTCCATCCAGGCGGTGGTGAACGGGTACAGCGAGAGCCAGAACAACAGGTGCAGGTTCGCCCACAGCATGGCCCCGTTGACCCGGTCGGTCAGCTGGAGCATGTGGTGGTGGTTGTTCCAGTAGATGCCGATGTAGACGAAGCTGAGCAGGTAGGTCACCAGGCTCGTGGTCGACTCCCCCAGCGCGTGCCACGTCGGCTGGTCGGGATGGTGCAGCTCGAGCACCATGATCGTGATGATGATGGCCAGCACGCCATCGCTGAACGCTTCGAGTCGCCCGGTGCCCATGGCCGGGAGCCTAGAGGCTGGCCGGGTGAAGACGGATCAGGCGACTTCGTCCTTGCGCGGCCGGCCGCGGCCACGCTTGTGCTCGACGATCTGTCCGCCGACGAAGATCTTCCCGCCCCAGACGCCGTGCGGCTCGCGGCGCTCGAGCGCCCCGGCCAGGCAGAGGTCCTGGATCGGGCACTCGGCGCACAGTGCCTGTGCTTGACCGAGCTGCCGCGGCGACTCGGCGAAGAACAGGTCGGGCTCCTCGCGGCACGGCAGGTCTGACATCGGCTGCTCCCACTCCGGCTCTTGCTGCATCATCGAGAACGAGCGTGTCCCTCTGAGGTAGGCCGAGGCATCGGGAGAATTCCCTAAGGTAGCCCTGATCTTTCAGGCGGCACCCTGCTCGGGCCCGGTCAGCCGCGCGAGCTGCGGGCGCTTCGGCCGCGCACGATGCCGATGAACGTCTCGGTGTCGGGGTCGTCGTTCTCACGTAGCCAGGCCAGCCCGACCGGCGACTCCTCGACGCCGGTCACCGGGCGGAAGGCGACGTCCTTGCGCTGGTGCAGGCGGGCCAGGGACATCGGCACGATCACGATCCCGGTGCCGGCGGCGACGGTCTCGACTGCCTGCCTGATGGTGATCTCGGGGTGCTCGCCGAGGACGTCGTACTCGTCGGCCAGCTCGGCCACGTCGATCTCGTCGTACGCCGTCACCGGGTGCTCGACCGGGACCACGACGACCGGGACCTCGCGGTAGAGCGGGATCAGGTGGAGGACGTCGCGGTCGACCTCGCCGCGGACCAGGCACATGTCGACCCGGCCCTCGCGCAGCGCAGCCTCCTGGTCGGCCACCTCGACCACGACCAGCTCGAGCGAGCGCCGCACCCGCTCGCGCCAGATCCGTCCCCACTTGTCCGGCGTCACACCGGGCACGAAACCGACGCGGAACCGACCCTCGACCATGGGCTGCAGGGTATGGGATGCGTCATACCGGACATGCAGGCGCGCTGCTAGGTTCCGCCTCATGCGAACCGCCAAGGACTTCTTCGCGCCGCTCGCCGTCGGCGCGCCCGCCCCTCTCCGGGAGATCCCGGCCCGGCCGAGCCGGGCGATCCACTTCTTCGACCCCGGCAACGAGAAGATGGCCGCGAAGGTGCCCGGCATGGTCGGCACCGTCGACGTGCTGCTGGGCAACCTCGAGGACGCGGTCAGGGCCGAGAACAAGGAGATCGCCCGCGAGGGGCTGGTGAAGATCGGCCGGTCCACAGCCAACCTCGGAAGCACCAGCGGGCCGACCCAGTTCTGGACCCGGATCAACTCGCTCGACTCCCCCTGGGTGCTCGACGACCTGACCACTCTGGTCCCGGCGATCGGCGACAAGCTCGACGTGGTGATGGTGCCGAAGGTGCAGGGCGCCGAGGACATCCACTACGTCGACCGGATCCTCGCCCAGCTCGAGGCGAAGGCCGGTCTCACCAAGCCGCTGCAGGTGCACGCGATCCTGGAGACCGCACGCGGCGTGGCCAACATCGAGGAGATCTGCGCCGCGTCGCCGCGGATGCAGGGCCTCTCCCTCGGCCCGGCCGACCTCGCAGCCGACCGCCGGATGAAGACCACCCGGGTCGGAGGCGGCCACCCCGGCTACCTGGTCCGGCAGGACCCGCCGAAGGGCGACGACGGTGCGCCGGCCTACGACGCGGACCGCACCATCTACCAGCAGGACCTCTGGCACTACACGATCGCGCGGATGGTCGACGCGTGCGCCATGCACGGGATCTTCCCCTACTACGGCCCGTTCGGTGACATCAAGGACACCGTCGCCTGCGAGGACCAGTTCCGCAACGCGTTCCTGCTCGGCTGCGTCGGGGCGTGGTCGCTGCACCCGGTCCAGATCGCGATCGCGAACAGGGTCTTCTCCCCCAGCGTCGAGGACGTCCGGCACGCGCGCCGGGTCATCGCGGCGATGGGCGACGGCACGGGTGCGGTCATGCTCGACGGCAAGATGGAGGACGACGCCTCGGTCAAGCAGTGCAAGGTCATGGTCGCGCTCGCCGAGCAGCTCGCCGCGATCGACCCCGAGCTCAAGGCGGCGTACGACGCGATCGAGGTCGAGGCATGAGGGTTTCGACAGGCTCAACCACCGTATTCCGGCCGCGCCGCTCGGTCCTCTACATGCCGTCGTCCAACGAGCGCGCGCTCGAGAAGGCCAAGGCGATCCCGTGCGACGGCCTGATCCTGGATCTCGAGGACGCCGTCGCTCCGGACGACAAGCCGACAGCGCGCGACGCCGCGTGTGCGGCCGCTCGCTCGGGTGAGTACGGCAACCGCGAGCTGACGATCCGGGTCAACGGACTCGGCACCGAGTGGCACGAGGACGACCTGGCCGCGGCCGCGAAGGCCGGACCCGACGGCATCGTGGTGCCCAAGGTGAACACCGCCGACGAGGTGCGCTCCCTCGTCGCCGGGATCGAGGCCGCCGGAGCACCCGAGCACACGAAGCTCTGGGCGATGGTGGAGACGCCCCAGGCGATCTTCGACGTCCGCGAGATCGCCGCCGCGTCCCCGCGGCTCGCCGTCCTCGTGATGGGCACCAACGACCTCGTCAAGGAGCTGTACGCCGAGCACGTCCCCGGCCGGGCGCCGCTGCTGACGTCGCTGTCGCTCGCACTGCTCGCCGCCCGCGCGTCGGGGCTGGCGATCCTCGACGGCGTCTACAACGACGTGAAGGACCTCGACGGCTTCCTCGCCGAGTGCCGACAGGGACGCGAGCTGGGCTTCGACGGCAAGACCCTGATCCATCCCGGTCAGGTCGAGGGCGCCAACGAGGCCTTCGCCCCCTCCGAGAAGGCCGTCGAGGATGCCCGCGGCATCCTGGCCGCCTGGGAGGCCCGGGACTCCGGCGTGGTCACCTACAACGGCCGGATGATCGAGAACCTGCACGTCGAGTCGGCGCAGCGGACCCTGGCCATCGCCGAGGCGATCGAGTCGCTCTGAGCGGTCAGTCGACCTCGGTCGACGCCGGCTTGCGCTCCGCGCGGGTGCCACGCGACGCCGCCGTGAACCCGCGCGCGCGGTAGAGCCGGGCGGCCTCGCTGCCGTCGTCGGCGACGATCACCCAGGTCCGGGCGCCACGGTCGGCCGCCCATGCCGCCGCGACGCCGAGCAGGTGACCTGCCAGTCCGCGCCGGCGATGGTCCGCGTGGGTGACGACCGCCTGGTAGCGGGCGACGCCCCCGCCGCAGTCGACCATGCCGAGCTCCGCGGCGAGGCGATCGCCGTGGAACGCGCCGAACCACGCCGCCGAGCCGCCGCCGGACATCGCGATCCTCGCCTCGGTCACGTTGCGCTCGAACTGCGCCTCGCGCGGGTTGTCCAGCGCGAACTCCCCGATGCGCATCGCGGTGGACTGCTCCCACTCGACCGACACGTCGATCTGGCGGACGAGGTAGCCCTGGGGCAGCGCAGTGGGCTGCGGACAACTGTCGGTGGCCAGGACGTCGTCGTGCTCGATCTCGAGGTCAAGGGCGCGCCAGCCCGCGAGGTCGGCCGGCTCGGCCACCATCCCGATCGCGCGGTGGGCAGCATCAGGGAACTCGGCTTCGAAGACCGTCAGCCAGCGCTCCGCGTCGTCCACGCTGTCGGCGTCGGTGACCAGGACGAAGTTCCCCCAGTAGAACAGCGGGTTCGCCGGGGTCCGAACGACCACGTGGTCCGCGCGCTCCTCGATCGTGGAGCCGTCGAGCCGGCGCACGGCGAGATCGGTGTGCCAGCCGAGGGGAAGCATGCGGGGGAACCTACCCGACCTGCTCGAGGAGATGCAGGTGGAACTCGCGCTCGAGGTGCTCGACCAGGTAGGTCGGGTCACCGCGCAGCACCCGCTCCGCTCCGAGTACGACGACCCGCCACCCCAGGGCCGTCAGGGCCGCGTGCTCGGCGTCGGACCTGCGTCCGGCGATGACCGCGCCGAACCGGTGGGTGTCGAGGCCGAGCGCGAGCCGGACGCCCTGGACATGCAGGCCGGGCGTGGGCGTCGGCAGCCGACTGTGGAGCCAGTGCAGCCGCAGCACCGACTCCGCGGCACCGTCCGCCCGACCGTCGGCGAGCGCTGCCAGCTCGCGGAGCTGGACGATCCCGTGCTGGCCGGTGAACCGGGGCAGCTCGGCCATCAGCGCGGTGTGCGGGAACGCCCCGAGCCCGAGCAGGCCGTCGAGCACCCCGATCGCGCGCTCGGGCGCGAGCTGCCTGCCGAGGTCGAGCGCGGTGCGCAGCGGCGTCGTGCAGCGCACCCCGTCGACGGACTCCAGGTCGTGGCCGGCGTACCGGACCGGCCGGCTGCCGTCGCGCGGGTTGCGCCCGTGCACCTCGATCGGGACCGGGGCGTCCGGATCCCGGCGCGGCAGCTCCGCGCCGTGCAGCCAGACGGCGGTGAGGCCGACGACGACCTGCTGATCGCCCACGACGAGCGCGAGCGCACGGGCGCGCACCGCCCGGGTGACCGGCACGGTGGCGTCGAGGTAGACACCACGGAGGAGTCGTCGTACGCGGCCCTCCCGGACCAGGCGCGTGAGCACGGCGCGGCCGATGCCCGCCCGGGCCGCGACCGCCGGGGTGAACGGCTCCTCGATCGGGAGCCGGGGTGAGATCGGGTCGAGCGGGAGAGCGACCAGGGAACGGTCCGAGAGCGGGTTCATCGGGCCACGATGTCCCAGACGGCCCAGCGCCCGCCGACGCAATCCACAGGCCCGCTCGGGTCAGGAGCCCTTCAGCGTCGCCCTGATCGCCGGCGCGAACTGCCGGACGATCTCCTCGACGGACGCCGACGCCACCGGCTCCACCTGGAGGACGTAGCGCATCATCGCCAGCCCGACCAGCTGTCCACACACCAGCTCGTAGCGCAGCGCCGACGCGTGCACCCCGGTCGCCCGCGCTGCCGGGTTCACCACGGTGCGGCTCAGCACCCGGTAGAACGCGCGTCCCGCACGAGCGCTCCCGACCGAGGACCGCACCATCCGCAACATGCCCTGGCGGGTGCGGGGGTTCTCGCAGAGGCCGAGGAAGCTGCGCAGCAGCCGGTCGCTGAAGTCCGACACGCTGTCGCCGAGGCCCCCGGGCGTCGCCAGCCTCCGGGCCTCCTTCAGCGCCGCCTCCTGGGCGGCGATGATCGTCGGTGCGTCGGGGAAGACCGGCGGGCTCACGGGGACCACGCTAGCCGTGCTCAGCCGCGCGGCTCCCCCGGGAGGTCCGGGACGCCCCGGTCCGGGATCAGCCGGCGGTGCAGCTCGGCCGTCAACGCGTGGATGGCGCGGGTGATCTCGGTATTGGTCTTGAGCTCCAGCTCCTGCTCCACGAAGTCGTGGTCGGCCTTCTCCTGCTGGTAGGCCGCCTGCCGGTTCTGTCCGATCATCACGAACGTCGAGAGGAAGATCGCCTCGAGCGAGACCACCAGGGTGAGCGTCGGCCACGGGGAGGACTCCGCGAGCAGCATCCACACCGCGAAGAGGGCGACGTGGATGTACACGAAGGCCATCGACCCGGCGAACCTCGTGATCGCATCGGCCACCCGCAGCTGCAGGCGGGCGGCGCGTCGCTCGGCAACGCGCTGGTACGCCGGGTGCGTGGGTGCCGTCGCGGGGTCGCGCATCGAGTTCTGGGTGCTGGTGCTCATCGGCCACCTCCGGTAGCGGGTCGCGAGCATCATCGCGCGTCGCCGGCGCGAACCGGTGGTCAGTCGGCCGGCCGCGCGATCGTGTCGTAGCCGCCGCGGTAGTACAGCAGCGGCTCCCGGCCGTCGCTGTGCTCGTCGACGTCGGGGGCGAAGCCGAGGTCCTTGACGCGTCCGAGCACCACGTAGTGGTCGCCCGCCTCGTGCACCGAGTGCACCGTGCAGTCCACGTAGCCGAGGACGCCGTCGAGCAGCGGGGCGCCGGTGGCCGACGGGCTCCAGCCGATGCCGTCGTACTTGTCGGTGCCCTTGGTGGCCATCGCGGTGGAGATGTCGGCCTGGTCGGCAGCCAGGAAGTTCACGCAGAAGTAGCCGGCGCGCTGCATCCGCGGCCACGCCCGGGAGGTCTTCGCGGGACAGAACATCACCAGCGGTGGCTCGAGCGAGACCGACGAGAAGGACTGGCAGGTCATCCCGACCGGAGCTCCGTCGGCCATCGAGGTGACCACGGTGACCCCGCTGGCGAAGAGGCCGAGCACGTCACGGAACTTCCGGGCGCGGGCGGCCGACTCGGGGTCGCCCGGGATCGGCGTGTGCTCGCCGAGCCGCATCTCGAAGTCGAGCTCGTTGCCGAGCCAGGACCGGATCAGCTCCTGGCTGGGCCAGGTCTCGCGGGCATCGTCGTTCATGCCCTCGGGGATCTCGTCTCCCGAGACGTCTCTGGTCACCGGCCCATTCTTCACCGGACTACTGGCCCCCGAAGCTGTGGCCCCAGTACGAGACCGCCGTGCTCTCGCGGGCGACCCAGCGGTCGTCGTCCACGCGCAGGCCCTCGCAGCCGAACTCCACGTCGAACCCGCCCGGTGACTTCACGTAGAACGACACCATCTCGTCGTTCATGTGGCGACCCAGGGTGGCCGACAGCGGCGCCTTGTGCTTGCGCACCCGCTCGAGGGCGCGGCCGACGTGGTCGAGCTCGTCGACCTCGAGCATCACGTGCACGCACTTGGCGGGGTTCGGCATCGGCAGGAACGCAAGGCTGTGGTGCCGGGGGTTCACGCCGAGGAAGCGCAGCCAGACCTTCGACCCCGGCTCCTTCCCGACGAACTCGCCGGGCATGCTCATCGAGTCGCGGAGCCGGAAACCGAGCACCTCGGTGTAGAAGCGCAGCGCCTCGACGTCGTCGGTCACCGGGATGACGATGTGGCCCATCCCCTGGTCGCCGGTGACGAACTTCGCGGCGTACGGCGTGACGACGGGCCGGGACTCATAGGTGATGCCGTGGAACAGCTCGAAGACGTTGTCCCAGGGGTCGGAGAAGCGGACCAGCTCCTGGACCCGGCGCTCGGCCAGCTCCTCGGGCGTGCCCTCCTCGAAGACCACGCCGGCCTCCTTGAGGTGCAGCCGCGCAGCCTGGAGCGCCTGGTGGTCCGCGACCTCCCAGCCGGTCGCCGACAGCTGGTCGACGTCGGAGGGGAAGACCACCACGCGGGCGGAGACCTCGTCGATCCGGTAGTAGAGGTGGCCGGGGTTCGGACCCCGGCCGACGGCCAGGCCGAGGACCTTCTCGGCAAAGGTGCGCCACTGGTCGAGGTCGGTGCTCGCCACGCGGATGTAGCCCATCGACTTGACGTCGATCACTGCGCACTCCTCTCGCGGTGAGCCGACAAGAACGTCTTCGTCACGGCGTGGAACTGCTCGGCGGCCTCGATCTGCGCCCAGTGCCCGCAGTGGGGGAACACATGCAGCTGTGCCTTCGGGATCAGCTTGAGGGCGACCATGGCTCCGTCGAGCGGGTTGACGCGGTCCTCCCGGCCCCAGGTCAGCAACGTGTGCTTGCGCAAGCGGTGCGCCTCGCGCCAGAGCATGCCGTCCTCGGCGGTGTCGGGATTCCAGAAGGACATCCCCATCGAGCGCATCGCCTCCTGCGCGCCCGGCGCGGTCGCGTCGGCGAGCCGCTCGGCGACGAGCTCGTCGGTGACGAGATCCTGGTTGACCACCATGGTCGAGATGAATGCCCGCAGCGCCTCGGCGGACGGGTTCGCACTGAAGTCCATCAGCCGCTGGACGCCCTCCGTCGGGTCGGCGTGGAAGAGGTTCAGCGAGAGCCCGCCCGGACCCATCAGGACGAGACGGCCGACCCGGTCGGGGTGCTCGAGGGCCAGCCGCATCGCGGTGCCCCCGCCGAGCGAGTTGCCGAGCAGGTGGACCCGGTCGATCTGGAGCTCGTCGAGCAGCTGCACGACGTACTCGGCAGAGTGCCGGTAGTAGTTGCCCACGACCGGGGGCTTGTCGGAGCCCCCGAATCCCGGCTGGTCGACCAGGATCGTCCGGAAGTCCGCGGCGAACCGCGGCAGCGCGGACCCGAAGTTGCTCCAGGCCGAGGCACCCGGACCCCCGCCGTGCAGCATCACCAGCGGAAGGCCGCCACCCATTCCGGTGGTTGAGCCTGTCGAAACCGAGCCTTTCGAAGGGCCGGCCTCGTAGTAGTTCAGGGTGATGTCGCCGGCCTTCGCCGACCGCTGCACCGACTCCTTGTCGAAGGCCATCGGCTCAGTACATCCCCGGGTCGATCTTGTGGCCGAACTCGTGGGCGCCGTACATCTGCAGGGCCCGCTCGGGGTCGTTGGCGGCGTGCACCCGGCCGGCGTGCGCGTCGCGCCAGGCCCGCTGCAGATAGGTGCCCTCGGCGAGCGCCCGGCCGCCCGAGGCCTCGAAGAGCGCGTCGATCGCGTCGATCGAGCGCTGGGTGCCGAGCACCTGGTCACGGCGCACCTTGAGCCGCAGGCCGAGCGGGATCGGCTCGTCCTTCTCGACCAGCGCGACCTCCTCACGGATGTTGTTCATCGCCAGCGCCCAGGCCGCGTCGATGTCGCTCGAGGCGCGGGCGATGCGCACCGCGGCGAACGGGTCGAGCGACGCCTTCTCACCGAGGTACGCCGCCCGCACCCGCTTCTGCTGCATGTCGACGTGCTCGGCGTACGCGCCGTAGGCCATCCCGATGATCGGCGTGCAGATCGTGGTCGGTGAAGATCGAGTGGAACGGCAGCTTGTAGAGGTTCGAGGTGTTCTGCTCCTGGCCCGGGCCCTTGCACTGGCCGGTCTCGCTCATCGAGAGCGTGAACGCCTCGGGGATGAACACGTCCTCGACGATGATGTCGTTGGAGCCGGTGCCGCGCAGGCCGACGACGTTCCAGACGTCCTCGATGCGGTAGTCGTCACGCGGGACCATGAAGGTCTTGAAGTCCACGACGTTGCCCTCGGCGTTGAACACCAGCCCGCCGAGCAGCACCCAGGTCGCGTGGTCGCAGCCCGAGGAGAAGCTCCACTTGCCCGACAGCGTGTAGCCGCCGTCGGTGATCGTCGCCTTGCCCGTGGGGGCGTACGACGAGCTCAGGCGCACGTTGGTGTCGGAGCCCCAGACCGCCTGCTGGGCGTCGTCGGCGAACAGCGCGACCTGCCACGGGTGCACACCGAGCACGCTGGACACCCAGCCGGTCGAGCCGCAGGCGCCGGCGATGTCGCGCACCGCGGTGTAGAAGTCCACCGGGTCGGACTCGAGGCCGTCGAACCGCTTCGGCTGGAGCATGCGGAAGAAGCCGGTCTCCTCGATCTCCTTGATCGAGGCCTCCGGCACGACCCGCAACCGCTCGGCCTCGTCCGCCCGCTCACGGATGGTCGGCAGCAGGTCACGGATGCCGTCGAGAACTGCGTGACTCATGACTTCTCCTCGGTTGTTCGGGTGCGCACCTGTAATACTAGAACACGTTCTACCTGTGCGGCAATGAAGGAGGGGAATCGGGTCAATTCCGGCGGACTCTGGGTGCGCCGGGAGTGCGTTGGGTGGCCCGACACGATCGCTCATGCCGATGCCCGGTCGCGTCAGGGCACCGGGCGCGAGCCCGGCGTTCGGATCGGCTCGCTGCAGGTCAACTCTCCGGAGGCTTGGGTGATTGGGTGCGTCGTGCTCTTCGTCATCGTCTTTCCGATGTACTTGGTAGCTCGTCGCGAAGCCGAGTAGCGCCGAGTGCGGGCTCTGAACCGCGCTCTCATGTCGCGATCAGGTCAACGCTGTCGCCGCCCGAAGGCGAACCACAGAATCCCGCCCACGTATGTAGTCAGCACTATCAGCACAGCCCACCAGGGGCGACCGCTCCGAAGGGCCTCTACCAGGGGCCAGACGACAAGCAATGTAAAGGCGACTCCGAGGAGTAGAACGAACGTCGTGGATGGGCCTAGGTCGTCGTCCAGCACGTGGCGGATTCTATGACCGCTCATGCGGCGGTGAGCGCAGTCGGCATTGAGGACATCCTCGTCAAGCGCACCGCTAGGTTCCCGAACCCGCACCGGAGATGTGGTCTGCCCAGGCCTTCTCGGCTTCTTCGAGGCTCATCTCCTCCACTTGCGAGGCACGGAGGTGCACCACGTAAATCAGGGCGTCGGTCAACCACTTCGGGATTGGCTCAGGCTTCTCAGGTTCGGGGGTCGCGGTCAGATCGCGTGCTTGCCTGGCGAAGAGCTCGAGGACGTCCGTGAGCGCCTTTGTCCTCGGCGAGGAGCCGGCGTCAGCGACGCGCTGCTTGATCTCTGAGTAGACCTCGCTGTCCTTGCGGTACCCGACCGCCCAGACCTCCGCGACCTCGACCCGGAAATCTCCTGCCTCGTCCGGCACAACCCGCCATACGACGCGCCAGTCACGATCGCCGACGGTGATCTTGCGGTAGCCGATGAGACCGCCTAGCAGTGGGTCGCCTGCATTGGGGTCGCGCTCGAGCTGGATCATCTTTTTCAGGGCCCAGCGCACGATCTGCGGGTCGGCCTTGAACAGGGTCTGCAGGTCCTCGACCGCATCATCGGTCAGGCGCACCACGCACCCTGGGACACTCGGGTGCTTCTTCTTCTCAGCCATGCGTCACCGCCGGCCGGAGGCCGGTCCGCGGCAACGGGTCACTCGCGGCCGGCGGCGATGTCAGCGTCGAGCTCAGCCTCAAGTTCGGCCCGGTCGAACCCGAACGCCGCGATGGCATCGTCCAGATCGGTGCGGTTGCCGGTATCGGAGAGCTCGCGCGCCAAGACGAGGGAAGCTGCGATCAGGTCGGCCCGGACACGGTGGAGCTCGTCGAAGTGCTCCACGGAGATGACGGCAGCGACCGCGCGACCGTGGCGCTCGACGATGATGTCCTCACCACGTTCAGCGTCCTTGACCAAGCCCGCGACGCCGCGACCGGTGGCCGCGGTGACGGACAGAGTCCGCTCGGGGTGTAGGTCAGCGAAGGTGGTCATGACAGAAACTGTACAGAAAACTGTGTAGAAAACAAGCCCGCGTGCGCAGTGACCGTGACGCGTCCCGCCGCCGACTTGCGGGCCGCGAATTCAGTCGGGACGAGCTGAAGTTCGGGCAGCCGATCTTGTCGGTGGTCGCAGCTAGCGTTCTGCTCATGGGTCGACAGATTTCTCTTTCTCGGAGGTGTCGATGCCTGCACAACCCGACTTGGGCTCCCTGTCCGACCGCGACCTGCTGCTCGGCGGTCGCGACGAGGTGGTCGCGGAGAACCGCGCTGCCGCTCAGCGCTGGGCGCGGCTGGTCGAGTTCTACCGCCGACTGGAGCAGGAGCACCCGCGCAAGCTCCGTGAGAGTCCGCACTTCGCCTTGACCGCCCGGCAGGAGACCGTGGTCGAGGTCGGTGAGCTCTGGGGCATGTCGGAGTCCTGGGTGCGCAAGCAGCTCAATGTCGCCCTCTGCCTCTCCGAGCACTTCCCTGAGGTCTGGCAGCTCTGCCTCGTCGGCCGGCTCGACGGTTACCGGGCCACGCTCGTCGCCGACGCAGCACGGACGAACCTGAACCTGCCCGAGGAGCTCTGGCGCTTCGCCCAGCGGATCACCCGGTTCCTGCGTCGGCACCTGCGCACGGTCGACGGGGCCGAGGACAGCGAGCCGCTGGTGACCTGCAGCCACCGGCAGCTGCGCAACAAGATCGCCTACGAGCTGCGCCTGTTGCGCGCGGGAGACGCCGAGGAACGGTTTCGCAAGCGGTACGCCGAGCGTCACGTCACCGGTCGCGACGACGAGGATGGGATGTCCTGGCTGTCGATCACGAACACCACCGATCAGGTCCGCCTCGCCCACCACCGGCTCACCCTCGCGGCCAGGCAGCGGCGGGCCGACGGCGACGAGCGCACGCTCGACCAGCTCCGCGCCGACCTCGCCATGGACCTGCTGGTCGGGCGCGCAGAGGACGTTTCCGTGCCGGCGTACGCGCGACCGATCGTCAACGTCACGGTCCCGATCCAGACCCTGATGGGAGTCTCGGACGATCCGGGGGTGCTGTCCGGTGGCACTGTGATCCCGGCGGGACTCGCCCGGATGATCGCCCGGAGGCCCGGGTCGACCTGGCACCGGATGCTCACCGATGCCGCTGGACAGATGGTCGAGCTCTCGACAACGAGCTACCAGCCGACGAAGTCGATCTGGTCCTGGGTGGTGGCCGAGCACAGCAGCTGCTTCCGGCCGGGCTGCGACAGCCCGGCCACCGAGAACGAGCTCGACCATCGCGTCGCCTGGCCCGAAGGACCGACCGGCACCGACAACCTGTGGCCCGGCTGCAAGGCCGACCACAAGGCCAAGCACGCCCCCGGCTTCGCCATCGAGCAAACGGTCGACGGCAGCTATGTCCTCCGCACCCCGACCGGCTTCCGGCACCGGATCCCGCGCACCGAACATCCCGCCTCCGAGACATTCGCGGACGTCGAATCGACCGCCGCCGGTGGAATTCAGTTCTCCGCGACTGAACTCCTCGACGCGCTCAGCTACCTCCGCGAGGTCGACGCCGACCTGCGCCCGCTCGACCCGGTCATGCTCTGGGAGGCGGACAGCGACGAGGCACTGAGCGAGGTGCTGGACCAGATTGGGTCGGCCGCGTAGCCGCTCAATCGTGCGGTCGGCCGGATTCCCGCTTCTCCCGGCGCTCCTGCAGGCGTCGCTGGGCATCGGGCAGGAACGCCATGCACGGCGGATCGGCGCCCGGGTGCTTCTCGGCCAGGTGGAAGACCCAGCGGCCCGGCCTCACCGGCAGCTTTCCTCTCGCGCGCGGATCGGCTGGCCGTCACGTCACACCCTCTGACACCGACATGGCTACAGCGGCTCCGGCAGCGCGAAACCCAGCTCGGCGCAGCCGGCCTCGAGGTGGGCGATCACCGACTCGATCACCTTGACGCGCGCGAACCTCTTGTCGTCGGCCTCGACGAGCACCCAGGGCGCCTCGGGGAAGTCGGTTTCGCGGAGCATGTCCTCGACGGCCGCGACGTACTCCGCACGGCGGGCGCGGTTGCGCCAGTCCTCGTCGGTCAGCTTCCAGTTCTTCAGCGGGTCCATGGATCGACTTCGGAAGCGGCGCTCCTGCTCCTCGTCGGAGACGTGCATCCAGAACTTCAGGACGAGGACGCCTTCTCCGCGCAGCATGGACTCGTAGGCGCGGATCTCGGAGTACGCACGACGCCACTGCTCCTCGGTCGCATAGCCCTCCACGCGCTCCACGAGGACCCGGCCGTACCAGGTCCGGTCGAGGACGGCGAAGCCACCGAGTCCCGGCATGGCGGGCGCGAAGCGGTGCAGGAAGTGGTGCCGCTTCTCGTCGTGCGTCGGCGCGGCATAGCCCTTCACCCGGACGTGGCGCGGATCCAGGGGCGCCACGAGCCGCTTGATCGCACCGCCCTTGCCGGAGGCGTCCCAGCCCTCGAAGAGGTTCAGCATCCCCGGCCCGATGTCGGGGTTGCCCGGGAACTTGCCGCCGATCGCCAGCCGGATCTGGGCCAGCCGGTTGGACGCCGCCGAGAGCCGGGCCTTCTCCTGGCGGCCGGTCAGCTTTCGCGTGAGGTCCAGTTCGTCGAGGCGGCCCATCCGCAGATCCTAGGGGTCAGCCCTCCTCCTGGGCCTTGAGCATCAGAGCGATGTCGATCAGCTGGTCCTCCTGGCCGCCGATCAGCTTGCGTCGTCCGGCCTCGGCGAGGATGCGGGCACCGGAGACGCCGTAGCGGTCGGCGGCGTTGCCGGCGTGCTTGAGGAACGAGCTGTAGACCCCGGCGTACCCCATCATCATCGTCATCCGGTCCAGCCGGCACTCCTCGGGCATCGCCGGGCGGATGACGTCCTCGGACGCGTCGATGATCTTGAGGAAGTCGACGCCGGTCTTCCAGCCGAGCTTGTCGCAGATGCCGACGAACGCGTCCAGCGGGGTGTTGCCCGCGCCCGCGCCGAAGCGGCGGACCGACCCGTCGATCTGGGTCGCTCCGGCACGCACCGCCATCACGGTGTTGCCCGCTCCGAGGTCGAGGTTCTCGTGGCCGTGGAAGCCCACGGTGGCCTCGTGGCCGATCTCGCCGACGAGCGCGGAGACCCGGTCGGAGACGCCCTCGAGGATGAGCGCGCCGGCGGAGTCCACGACGTAGACGCACTGGCAGCCGGAGTCGACCATGATCCGCGCCTGCTTCGCGAGGACCTCGGGCGGCTGGGTGTGGCTCATCATCAGGAAGCCGACGGTCTCCAGGCCGAGCTCGCGGGCAAGGCCGAAGTGCTGCTCGGAGGTGTCGGCCTCGGTGCAGTGCGTCGCGATCCGGCAGATCGAGCCGCCGTTGCCCTGAGCCTCGCGGATGTCGTCCTTGGTGCCGACGCCGGGCAGCATCAGGAACGCGATCTTCGCGCGCTTGGCGGTGTCGGCCGCGATCTTGATCAGCTCCTGCTCGGGCGTCTTGCTGAACCCGTAGTTGAAGCTCGACCCGCCGAGGCCGTCGCCGTGGGTGACCTCGAGCACCGGCACGCCGGCCTCGTCGAGGGCGCCGATGATCGAGCGCACCTCCTCGCCGGTGAACTGGTGTCGCTTGTGGTGCGACCCGTCGCGCAGGCAGGTGTCGGTGAGCCGGATGTCGAGGTCGGCGGTGGGGTCGGTGTCCCGCCAGGTGCGGGAGAGTGCGTTGAGCTCGGGGGCTCCGGAAATGCTCATGCTCGTGCCATCCCTTCTCCCGCGCGGGTCGCCGCGGCGGTCATGATGTCCAGGTTTCCCGAGTACGGCGGCAGGAAGTCGCCGGCACCCTCGACCTCGATGAAGACGCTGACCTTCGTCGTGCCGCGGGTGGCCGGCGACGGGTCGTCGAACTGCGGCTCCTGCAGCAGCCGGTAGCCGGGCACGTAGTCCTGCACGGCGGCGACCATCCGTGCACCGACTCCGCGATCGCGTCACGGTCGGCGTCGGCCCCGACGGCGCAGAAGATGGTGTCGCGCATGATCATCGGCGGCTCGGCCGGGTTGAGGATGATGATCGCCTTGCCCTGCTCGGCGCCGCCGATGGTCTCGACGCCCGCGGGCGGTCGTGCGGGTGAACTCGTCGATGTTCTGCCGGGTGCCCGGGCCGGCGCTCAGCGAGGCCACCGACGCGACGATCTCCGCGTAGGACACCGGCGTGACCCGCGAGACGGCAGCGACCATCGGGATGGTCGCCTGTCCCCCGCAGGTGATCATGTTGACGTTCTCCGCGGCGGCGTGCTCGTCGCCGTTGACCGCCGGGATGCAGGCGGGTCCGACGGCGGCCGGCGTCAGGTCGACCGCACGGATGCCGGCCTCGGCGTACCGGGGTGCGTACTCGCGGTGGATGTAGGCGCTGGTCGCCTCGAAGATGAGGTCCGGCAGCTCGTCCTGCTTGAGCAGCCAGTCGACGCCCTCGGCGCTCGCCTCCAGGCCCTTGTCGCGGGCCCGGCCGAGCCCGGGACTCTCGGGTCGACGCCGATCATCCAGCGCGGCTCGATGACCTCGCTGCGCAGCAGCTTGTACATCAGGTCGGTGCCGATGTTGCCCGGCCCGACGATCGCGGCGGTCAACTTCCCCTTCCGGTGGTTGAGCTTGTCGAAACCGAGCCTGTCGAAACCATCTCTACTCCCCGAACTTCACGCTGAGCGGTGCGAACCCGCTGATGGACGCCACGACATCATCTCCCGCGGCGAAGGGCACGAACGGACCCAGTGCCCCGGACAGGACCAGGTGTCCGGCCCGGAGCGGGTCGCCGAAACGGGCGGCCTGGACGGCCAGCCAGCGCAGCGCCTCGAGCGGGTCGCCGAGGCAGGCCGCGCCGTTGCCGGAGGACCGGACCTCGCCGTTGATCGTCAGCGACATCACCACGTCGACCGGTTCACAGCCCGCTCTTCCTGGGGCCGAGAGCGGCTTCGCGTCGGTGCCTACGACGAACAGGCCACTGGACGCGTTGTCGGCGACGGTGTCGGTGAACTTGATGTTCCAGTCCAGGATCCGCGAGTCCACGATCTCCAGCGCGGGCAGGGCCACATCGACGGCGTCGCGGACCAGCGCGAGCGTGATCTCGTCCTCGGGGACGTCGATGTCCTTGCCGAGCCGGAACGCGACCTCGGCCTCGACGCGCGGCTGCAGGAGCGTCGCGCATCGAGATCGGGTCGTCGGCCGACACGTCCATGTCGCTGAGCAGGTAGCCGAAGTCGGGCTGGTCGACACCGAGCTGGTCCTGGACTGCCTTCGAGGTCGCGCCGATCTTGCGGCCCACGACCGACACGCCGCCGGCGAGCCGGGCCTGCACCAGACCCTGCTGCACGGCGTAGGCCGCGGCGAGGTCGTCGGTGCCGATCAGGTCGCGCACGGGTGCGCACGGCACCCGGGTCGCGTGGGCGCTGCGCCAGCCGTTCGACGGCGGTCGGAAATGGCATCGGTGAGTGTTCACGAAACCCGATACTAGAACCTGTTACAGTTTCTTGCCATGGAGGCCCCAGCCGAAGTCCGCCTGGAGCGGGCTGTCGACGTCGTCGTCGTCGGTGCCGGAGGCGCCGGAATGACCGCCGCGCTCGCCGCTGCCCGCCAGGGCCTCGACACCCTGCTGATCGAGAAGAGCAGCTGGTTCGGCGGGTCGACCGCGCGGTCGGGCGGGGGCGTCTGGATCCCCGGCAACTACGCGCTCCAGGCGGCCGGTGAGGTCGACGACCTGGCCCAGGAATTCGCGGAGTCCAAGAAGTACCTCGACTCGATCGTCGGCGACGTCGTCCCGAAGGTCCGCCGCGACACCTACCTCGACCGCGGGCCTGAGGTGATGGAGTTCCTCAAGGAGAACACCCCGGTGCGATTCACCTGGGTCCCCGAGTACGCCGACTACCTCCCCGAGGCCCCCGGCGGCCGCGCCCGTGGCCGCACCGTCGAGCCGGTGCCGATCGACGCCCGGTTCCTCGGCGACGAGCTCGAGCACCTGCACCCGCCGTACGGCAAGGCACCGGCGAACCTGATCATCACCCAGGCCGACTACCGCAAGATCAGCCTCGGCATGCGCACCATCAGGGGCCCGCTGACGATGCTGCGAGTGATGCTCATGCGCGCGTGAGCTGCTGCTCGGCCGGAAGATGTACGCGATGGGCAACGCGATCGCGATCGGGCTGCGCAAGGGCCTCCTCGACGCGGGCGTCCCGGTCGACGTACGAGACCGAGCTGACCGACCTGGTCATCGAGGACGGCCGGGTCGTCGGCGTGAAGGTGTCGAGGACGGCGTCGCCTCGGAGATCCGCGCGACGCCGCGGCGTGATCCTGGGCAGCGGCGGCTTCGAGAAGAACCTGGAGATGCGCGAGAAGTACCAGCCGCACCCGACCTCGGTCGACTGGACGACCGGTGCTCCGTCGAACACCGGGCGGCGGCATCGCCGCCGGCATCGCCGCAGGTGCGCAGATCGACCTGATGGACGACGCCTGGTGGGGCCCGACGATCCCGCTGCCCAACGGACCGTGGTTCTGCCTGGCCGAGCGCAACCTGCCGGGGTCGATCATCGTCAACGCCGCCGGCAAGCGGTACATGAACGAGGCGCTGCCCTACGTCGAGGCCGTCCACGAGATCTACAAGGGCGAGGCGACCGGGGTCACCCACGTGCCGTAGCTGGATGATCATCGACCAGCGCTACCGCAACCGGTACCTGTTCGCCGGGCTCGGCCCGCGCCAGCCGTTCCCGGGCCGCTGGTACAAGGAGCGGCGTGATCGCGAAGGCCGCCACGATCGAGGGGCTCGCGGCCGAGATCGACGTGCCGGCCGAGGCCCTCCGCGAGACCGTCGAGCGGTTCAACGGCTTCGCCGACGACCGGCGTCGACGCGGACTTCCACCGCGGCGAGAGCGCCTACGACAAGTACTACTCCGACCCGACCGTCAAGCCGAACCCGTCGCTGCACCAGATCGACCACGGGCCGTTCTACGCGGTGAAGATCGTGCCCGGCGACCTCGGCACCAAGGGCGGCCTGGTCACCGACGAGCGGCGCCCGCGTGCTGCGTCCGGACGGCTCGGTGATCGACGGTCTCTATGCCGCGGGCAACTGCTCCTCGGCGGTCATGGGCCACACGTACGCCGGCCCGGGCGCGACGATCGGCCCGGCGATGGTCTTCGGGTACCTGGCTGCGGAGGACATCGCCGAGTCGAAGCCGTCGGTGGTTGAGCCTGTCGAAACCGGTCGGGCGGGTCTCGACAAGCTCGACCACCGGGGAACGGAGGCCTCCTGATGCCGATCGACCCCGACATCGCCATCGGAGCCGAGCTCGCCCGACCGCACCTTCTCCTGGACCAGCAGCGACGTGCTGCTCTACCACCTCGGCATCGGCGCGGGCTCCCGCGCCGGCGACAACCTCGACGCCCGCGCGCTGCGGTACACCCTCGAGCCCCCGACAGGCTCAGGGACCGGTTGCAGGTGCTGCCGTCGTTCGGCATCGTCGCGCCCACGTTCCACGAGACCGACCCGCCGCCGCTCGACCTGCCCGGTTGCGACATCACGCTGTCCCAGGTGGTGCACGGGAGCCAGGCGATCCAGGTGGCGGCGCCGCTGCCGACGTCGGGCTCGGCCACGCTGACCACACGGATCAGCGACGTCTGGGACAAGGGCAAGGCCGCGGTGATCTGGCAGGAGGGCGTCGCCCGGGTCTCGACAGGCTCGACCACCGGAGAAGGCTCGACGTCCGGCGGCGAGGAGCTCTGGACGGTGCGGTCCTCGATCTTCGTCAAGGGCGAGGGCGGCTGGGGCGGTGACCGCGGCACCTCGACCACGGTGGAGATCCCCGACCGCAAGCCCGACGCCGACACGTCGTACGACGTCACCCCGCAGCAGGCGCTGCTCTACCGGCTCTGCGGCGACCGCAACCCACTGCACGCCGATCCCACGTTCGCGCAGGCTGCCGGCTTCCCGGCTCCGATCCTGCACGGTCTGTGCTCCTACGGCATCGTGCTGCGCACCGTGACCGACGAGCTGCTCGGCGGCGACGCGGCCCGGGTCGGAGCCTTCACCGCGCGGTTCGCGGGCGTGGTCTTCCCCGGCGAGACGATCCGGGTGCGGGCGTGGGACGGGCGACGACGGCATCGCGGTGAACGCGACGATCGACAGTCCCCGCGAGGAGCGCGACGGCGCGCCGGTGCTGGCCGACTGCCTGGTCACTCCGGTCTCGCCTGGGCTCGACCACCGATGACCGACCTCGACGCCTGGACCAGGGGCGAGCACACGCACGCTGAGGTCACGCACGCGACGTACCGCCGCGGCTCCGGACCCGGCGTCATCGTGATCTCCGAGATCCCCGGCATCACCCCGAAGGTGATCGCGTTCGCCGACGAGGTCGTCGCTGCCGGCTTCACGGTCGTGATGCCGCACCTGTTCGGCCGGGCCGGCGGTGCGAACGGCGCCCTACCGGTGCTCCGCACGCTCGGAGCCATCTGCGTCAGCCGTGAGCTCAGCCTGCTCGCGCTCGGTCGCACCCAGCCGGTCGCCGACTGGTTGCGCAGCCTCGCGCGCGACCTGCACGCCGAGCTGGGCGGGCCCGGCGTCGGCGCGCTCGGGATGTGCTTCACCGGCGGCTTCGCACTGGCGATGATGGTGGACCCTGCGGTGGCCGCCCCCGTGCTCGCGCAGCCGTCAGCACCGGTCGCCCTGACGCCGGGACGGTCGGCCGACCTCAACCTGTCGCCCGACGACCTCGCCGCGGTCAAGGCACGGGCAGCGGCAGGGTGCGAGGTGCTCGGGCTGCGCTACCGCTCCGACCCGATGGTCGGCAAGCGGTTCACCACCTTGAGCCGGGAGCTCGGCGACGCCTTCGTCAGGGTCGAGTTTCCCGGCCGGCAGCACGCGACCCTGACCGAGCACCGGCAGCAGGACGCGGTCGACCAGGTCCTGGCCTTCTTCGACGCCCGCCTCCGCTGAGGTTGGGGCGACAGGAGAGGATCGCGTCATGCTCGATCGGCTCTCCCCCGCCCGGCGTGGCCTGATCTTCGGCGGCCTCGCGGCCGCGGTGGTCGCGATCGTGGTCCTGACCGTCGCGGTGACGAACCGCGGGTCGGCGGGCACGACCGAGCTGAAGGACCCCCTGCCCCCGGTGGTGCTGGTGCCGGGGTACGGCGGTATGACGGCCGGCCTCGACCTGCTGTCCACTGCCTTGCGCGACGACGGTCGCTTCGTCGCGATCGTGAACCTCGGGAGCGCCAGCCTGGGCGACCTCAACGATCAGGCGCAGATCGTCAAGGGCGCCGTGGACGACGTCTTGTCGAGCACCGGTTCGACGTCGGTCGACGTCGTGGCATTCTCCGCCGGCGGGATCGCCACCCGGATCTGGGCGGCAGACGACGACGGCGCGAAGGTCGCGCGCCGCATCGTGACCCTGTCCACGCCGCACCACGGCACCGAGCAATCGGCCATCCCGTCCGGGTTCGGACCGGACCCGTGCCCGGTCGCGTGCCACCAGCTCGTCGCCGGGAGCACGCTGCTGCAGTCACTCAACGACGGGGACGAGACTCCGCCCGGACCCGACTGGGTGTCCATCTGGAGCGAGGACGACGAGATCGTGGTGCCACCGACGTCGGCGAGGCTCCAGGGTGCCCTGGACTTCTCGGTGCAGTCGATCTGCCCGGACGTCTCCGTCCGCCACCAGGGCATGACCAGCAACCCGACCGTGATCGCGATGGTGCGCCACGAGCTGGGTCGCGCGGCTCCGAGCGAGCCCGGCTCTTCGGTGTGCCGGGCGAAGGCGACGGCGATCCCCACTCCCTGAGCTCCGTGAGCCGCTCAGGTGAGCCGCTCAGGTGAGCCGCGCGATGATCGGTGCATGCTCGACGCTCTCGCCCCGGCTCGTCGCCGGTTCGTGCTCGGCGTCGTCGCGCTCGTGGTCGTGCTCGCCGGCACCCTGGCAGTCCTCGCACTCGTACGCGGCACCGACTCGGTGTCCCCCGTCGCCCAGGATGCGCAACCGCCGGTGCTCCTCGTGCCCGGGTACGGCGGTTCCACGACCGGCCTCACGGTGCTCGCCCGTGCGCTGACCGCCGCCGGCCACACGGTCCGGGTCGTCGACCTCGGCAACGACAGCCGCGCTGACCTGCACGTGCAGGCCACCCGACTCGACGACGCGGTCCGGGCCGTGCTCGCCGACACGGGCGCACGCTCGGTGGATCTCGTGGGCTACTCCGCCGGCGGAGTGACGGTGCGCGTCTGGATCGAGGATCATGCGGGCGGCAGCATCGCTCGGCGGGTGGTGACCCTCGGCTCGCCACACCACGGCACCCAGATCGCCGGCCTCGCCGCAGACCTCGCTCCGGACGAGTGCCCGCTCGCGTGCCGGCAGCTCGCCCCGGACAGCTCACTGCTTCGGGACCTGAACTCCGGCGACGAGACACCCGACGGCCCGCTCTGGGTGTCGATCTGGACCGAGGAGGACAAGACCGTCGTGCCGCCGTCGTCCGGTGCGCTGGACGGCTCACTCGCCTTCTCCGTGCAGTCGGTGTGTCCTCGAGACCTCGTCTCCCACCAGGACCTGCCCAGCGATCCGACCGTGGCGACCATCGTGCGGCTCGAGCTCGGTCGCGACCTGCCTCGACGGCCGGGGCCGTCGGCCTGTGCGGCGTGACTCAGTCGGTGACGTCCCTGGTCGCGAAGTTGGCCCATGCGGCCCCGAGGAAGACGACGACGTACGCGGCCTGCTGAAGGACCCCGTGCACGACGTTCGTCCACAAGATGGGGTCGCGGAACAGGTCCACGAACGACAGCCAGTAGCGCGTCAGGAGGTAGGGACGCAGCGCATCGGCGGCGTCCAGCGTCAGCAGCAGCGTCGAGGCGACGAGGATCGCGAGCGTGCCCATGGCGGCGGCGAGCGGCGACCGGACCGCCGTCGAAAGGAACAGTGCGATCGACGCCACCCCCAGCATCGCCAGCATGGCGAAGAGGAGCGCGATCCCGGTGCGCCACGCCAGCTCGCTGGTGCTCAGCGTGGTGCCCGAGACACTGATCGAGCGGCCGGTGTTCTCGTGCCCGAGGAGCAGCAACCCGACGACCAGGGCGGTCGCGGCCACGACCACGACGGTCAGCAGCACGAAGGCCATGGCTGCGACGAGCTTGGCCACCAGGAGACGGCTGCGGCTCACGGGCCGCACCAGCAGGTAGCGCAGGGTGCCGGCCTGTGCCTCTCCCGCAATCGCCTCGCCGGCGTTCAGGGCCACGGCCACCGGGAGGAAGAGCGGCAGCACCATCGCCAGTGCGGCCAGCGGGTACAAGGTGCCGTCGTCGAGCACGGCCGACAGGAATGCCGGACCCGTCCCGGGGCGTGGGCCGAGGTCGGTGACCGAGAGCAGGACGGCGACCAGGACGGGCAGGGCGTCGACCAGCAGGATCGTCACCCAGGTGCGCCTGCTGCGGAGCAGCTTGACCAGCTCGACGGCGATCACGCGCGATCGATCCGATCCGCGCCCGAGCCGGTGGCCGCGAGTACGGCGTCCTCGAGGGTGCTGCGTTCCGGGGTCAGCTCCTCCACCCGCACGCCCTCGCGGACCAGGAGCGCGTTCAGCGCGCTCGCGTCGGCCTCGCGTACGAGCAGGCTGTCGGCGGTGACACCCTCGACCTGTCCGTCGAGGAGCGCGCGCGCCCGGGCGACGTCGGGCGTGCGGAGCCGGATCCTCCCGGTCGGACCGCACAGCGCGTCGAGGTCGTCCTGCAGGACCAGCCGGCCGCGGTCGAGCACACCGATGCGACTGCACAGCTGCTCGACCTCCACCAGCTGGTGGCTCAGGAGGAGCACCGTGGTGCCGGACGCGTGCAGGTCGCGGATCAAGGTCCTGATCTCGCCGATCCCCTGCGGGTCGAGTCCGTTGGTCGGCTCGTCGAGCACGAGCAGCCGTGGCGACCTCAGGATCGCGGCTGCGAGCCCGAGCCGCTGGCGCATCCCGAGCGAGTAGGCACGCACCGGCCGGTCGTCGACCCCTCCGAGCCCGACCCGGTCCAGGGCGTCCTCGATCCGCCGGCGACGCGTGCGCCGCAGGGACCGCCCGTCCGCACCGGCCGCGTCGAGGACCGACAGGTTCGCGCGTCCGCTCAGCTGCGCGTAGGCCGCCGGACCCTCGACGAGCGCGCCGACCTCAGGGAGCACCGCTCGGGCAGCACCGGGCATCGGACGTCCGAGCACGCTGACCTCGCCAGCGGTCGGAAGCACCAGCCCGAGCAACATCCGCACCGTCGTGGTCTTGCCTGAGCCGTTGGCGCCGAGGAAGCCGTAGATGTCGCCCTCGTGGACGTCCAGGTCCAGGTCGTCGACCGCGACGATCGGGCCGAACCGCTTCGTGAGCGCGTGGGTGCGGATCATCGGGCACGCGTCCCCGCAGTGAGGTCCGCGGCCGCCTCGACCAGCGTTTCCTGCGTGACCAGCCCCGTGACCAGCCAGGAGCCCTCCTGGTGCTCGGCGACCAGGACTCCCAACGGGCCGACCTCGAGCGACACCCCGGCGTCGGTCCGGGTCGCTCCCGCGCTCCTTCGGACCTGGTCACGGAGGGTCTCGGCGTCATGGTGCCGGAGCGGGATCGCGAGCAGCCGGGTGAGGCCCGAGCCGTAGACCCCGACGGCGCCGTGCGGGGTCGCGGCGCGCGCCAGGCCCGCCACCCGCGAGGGAGGCTCGAACGGCGCGTACTGGTTCGCCGCGTCGGCGATGTCCAGCACGTTGTCGAACGACACGTCGGCGCCCGCGGGCGGCACGAACCGAGTGCGTGCAGACGCCGGCGCGTCGGCCGAGAACGATGTGAAGGCGGTGGTGAACGACGGGGCGGAGTCGCCTGCGGCGTACACCTCGACTCGGAGCACCACGCCAGAACGAGGGTCGGCCCACAGGTCGACGTGGCCGACACTGGACCGAGCGTCCCCGGGGACGATCCGGACTCCAGGTGCCGCGACGCCGGCGATGCGGAGCGCACCGATCCGGCTCACCGACGCGCGGTCGGCGTCCTCGACGACGCGCGCCGCCAGCGTCGTCGGCAACAGGTCCGCGCTCCGCGGCAGCCGGACCTCGGGATCGACACTGCGCACCACCCGGCTGCCTTCGTAGCGCCACCGGGTGGTGAGCCCGCCGTCCCGGACCAGATCGTCCTCCCCGGCCACGAGCAGCTTGTCCACGCGCCACTCGTCAGGGCCCCGCCACCACACGCGCAGACTGGTGCGCTCACCGAGGAGCTCACCGATGTCGGTGAAGTGCGAGGTCACCGGCAGGTCCAGGTTGCCGGTCATCTCGACGCGTCCGGAGTACGGGTGCTGCTCCGCGGCCCGGATCCCGGCGAGCACCTGCGCGGCGCTCGAGGCGGCGGCGCCGACCGGCAGCGCGCGGACGACCGCGGGAACCCCGATGACCAGCACGACGGCGACGGCCGCCAGCCACCACCGCCACGACCGCGTCATGCTGAAGACTACGTCGCGATCGCGGACAACGTTCAGCGGTTAGCCTCGGGCATGGTCGAACGACGAGCCGGGGTGGCGCCGGCACTCGGCTCGTTGCTGTTCTTCGTCCTCGCGCCGGGGACGACCGCAGGGCTCGTGCCGTGGCTGATCAGCGGGTGGTGTGTCGACCCGTCCCCCTGGGTCGTGTGGCTCGGCGCGGTCGTCACCGTCGCAGGCACGGCACTCGTCGTCGCCGCCTTCGTGCAGTTCGTGGTCGAGGGCCGCGGCACCCCGGCGCCGATTGCGCCGACCCAGGACCTCGTCGTCGGCGGGTTGTACCGCTGGGTGCGCAACCCGATGTACCTCGGCGTCGCAGCGGCAATCGCCGGGCAGGCGCTGATCTTCACGAGCCTCGGCGTCCTGGTGTGGCTGGTCGCCTTCGTCGCGGCGGTCACGACCTTCGTGCGGCTCTACGAAGAGCCGACGCTCAGGCGTACCCACGGTGCTGCGTACGACGACTACGCGCGTGTCGTGCGTCGCTGGATGCCGCGGCTGCGGCCGTGGCGAGCTAACGACTGAGGATGAGGCCGCTGGTCGGCACCCCGGTGCCGGCCGTGACGAGCACGTGCTCGACGTCGTCGACCTGGTTCACCGAGGTGCCGCGGAGCTGCCGGACCGCCTCCGCGATGCCGTTCATTCCGTGGATGTAGGCCTCGCCGAGCTGGCCGCCATGGGTGTTCAGCGGCAGCCGCCCGCCGATCTCGATGGCACCGTCGGCGATGAAGTCCCTGGCCTCCCCGGGCTTGCAGAAGCCGAGCTCCTCCAGCTGCATCAGCACGTACGGCGTGAAGTGGTCGTAGAGCACCGCGGTCCCGATGTCGTCCGGTCCGAGCCCGCTCTGCCGCCACAGCTCGTTGCCGACCACGCCCATCTCGGGGATCCCGATGTCGTCGCGGTAGTACGACGTCATCACGAACTGGTCGCGCCCGCTCCCCTGCGCCGCCGCCGTCACCACTGCCGGTCGCTGCGGGAGGTCCTTCGCGCGCTCGGCCGAGACCACCACCAGCGCCACGGCGCCGTCACTCTCCTGGCAGCAGTCGAGCAGGTGCAGTGGGTCGACGATCATCCGGGAGGCCTGGTGGTCCTCGAGCGTGATCGGCTTGCCGTGGAAGAACGCGTGCGGGTTGTTCGCCGCGTGCCGGCGGTCGGCCACGGCTACCCGGCCGAAGTCCGCCGACGTCGCGCCGTACTCGTGCATGTAGCGGCGGGCCTGCATCGCGACCGTCGCCGCCGGCGTACCCAGGCCCATCGGGTAGGTCCAGGCGTTGTCGAGGCCGTTGGTGTTCACCTGGGTCGCGGCGGCGAGGCTGAACTGGCCGAAGCGGCTCTCCGAGCGCTCGTTGAAGCCGCGGTAGCAGACCACGACGTCGGCGACCCCGGTCGCCACCGCCATCGCAGCCTGCTGGACGGTCGCGCACGCGGCGCCACCGCCGTAGTTGATCCGGCTGAAGAACCGCAGGCTCGGGACTCCGAGCTCGCGCGCGACCGCGATCTCCGAGGAGGTGTCCATCGTGAACGTGGTCAGCCCGTCGACGTCGGAGGGGCTCAGGCCGCAGTCCGCGAGTGCGGCGCGCACGGCCTCGACCGACAGCTGGAGCTCCGAGCGACCGGACTCCTTGGAGAACTCGGTGGCGCCGATGCCGGCGATCGCCGCCTTTCCGCTCAGTCCACCAGATGAGGGCGTCACGGTGCGACCACCCTCACGGTGCCGGTCACGTGGTCGCCCAGCGACACCCGGCCGACGACCGCGATCGTCGCGATCCCGTCGGACACGTCGGTGACGGTGCCGCTGAAGGTCAGGGTGTCGTAGGGGTGGGCGGGTGCGCCGAGCCGGATCGCGATCCCCCTGAGCTCGGCATCAGGCCCGGCCCAGTCGACGACGAACTTCTCGACCAGGCCGTTGGTGGTCAGGATGTTCATGAAGATGTCCTTCGACCCGGCGGCCTGGGCCACGTCGCGGTCGTGGTGCACGTCTTGCCAGTCGCGGGTGGCGATCGCGGTGCTCACGATCGTCGTCGGCGTCAACGGCAGGCTCCACGCCGGGATCTGCTGCCCGGCCTCGAGAGGTCTCATCACCGCCCCCTCTCCACGACACTGCGCCAGACCGGCAGCGTCAGCTCGTCGTCGACGCGGCGGAAGTCGACGCGCAGCCGCGTCCCGATCGCGATGTCACCGTCTCCGGCATCCACGACCTCCCCGACCATCCGGACCCCTTCGTCGAGATCGATGAGCGCGATCACGATCGGCAGCTCCTTGCCGGGCACGGGCGGGTGCCGGTGCACGACGTAGGAGAACACCGTGCCGGTGCCGGCAGCGACCTGGTACCCGCGGTCGTAGGCGTCGCACGACTGGCACGACGGCCCGGGCGGGAAGCGCAGTGCTCCGCACGCGTTGCACCTCGGGATCCGCAGCTCGCCGACCGCGGTGCCGTCCCAGAAGAACTGCGAGTCGCGGTTCGTCATCGGGCGGACGACGTGGGTGGTCACTGCTGCTCTCCGCTCTGCTCGCGCGGGATGAACTTCAGCACCCGGAACAGCATCGTCGCCACCTTCTCGCTGGTCCCGTCGGGGTGGTCGACGTACCAGGTGTTCCGCGAGGTGACGAAGTAGCCCTCGCCCATCGCGGTGCTCTTCGGCCCGGCCACCGAGTCCAGCGCGCTGGTGACCCGGAGCTGCTCGCCGACCCGCAGGTAGCGCTCGTAGGTCTGCTCGCAGTTGGTGCCGAGGACGGCGGCGTAGCCCTGCTCGGTGAGGAACTCGGTCATCCGGCTGAGCGGGTCCTCGGGTGGCCGGCGCCGGCCCAGGCCGGGCATCGTCCACACCTGCGCCATCGACGGCGGCGCCTCGCCGGAGAGGAAGCGTTCGTTGTGGTAGCCCATCGCGTCGAGCCAGGCGCCGATCGTGGGCTGGTTGACCGGGTACGGCGCGATCGACTCGGCCGCGTCGCCGAGGGCCATGATCTGGTCGGCCTCGGCCATGATCAGCGCGTGGCGGGTCTCGACAGGCTCGACCTCCGGGGTGGGCTCAACCTCCGGGGTGGTCATCTCGGCACCTTCGGCAGGCCCAGGCCGAACATCGCGATCAGCTCGCGCTGCACCTCGTTGACGCCACCGCCGAAGGTCAGCACCAGGTTGCGCTTGGTGGTGGCGTCGAGGAAGTGCAGGAGCGTGGCGGTCTCTTCCTCGCCCGGGTCGCCGTACGCCGTGACGATCTCCTCGAGCGCGAGGCCGAGGTGCTGGACCTCGTCGGAGGCGAACACCTTCGACGACGACGCGTCCGCGACGGCGGCGGTGCCGATGGCGCCACCGCCCGCGACCTCCCAGTTGAGCAGCTCGTTGACCCGGAACGCCACCGTCGTGCGCGCGAGAGTGTCGTGCACCCAGGGCACGTCGAGCAGCGCAGTGCCGTCCGGTGTCGTCCGGCCCTGCGCCCAGCCGATCACCATGTCGCGCAGTCCCTCGAGCCGCCCGGCCGGCCCCAGCATCACCCGCTCGTGGTTGAGCTGGGTGGTGATCAGCCGCCAGCCTTCGTTCTCCTCGCCGACGAGCATGTCGACCGGCACCCGGACGTCGTTGTAGTAGGTCGCGTTCACGTGGTGCGAGCCGTCGGAGGTGACGATCGGCGTCCAGGAGTACCCGGGGTCCTTCGTGTCCACGATCAGCACCGAGATGCCCTTGTGCTTGGGTGCTTCGGGGTCGGTGCGCACCGCCAGCCAGACGTAGTCCGCGGCGTGCCCGCCGGTGGTCCAGAGCTTCTGCCCGTTGACCACGTAGTGGTCTCCGTCGCGACGGGCGGTCGTGCGCAACGCAGCAAGGTCGGTGCCCGCGTCCGGCTCGGAGTAGCCGATCGCGAAGTGCACGTCGCCGGCCAGGATGTCCTTGAGGAACATGTCCTTCTGCTTCTCGGTGCCGAACGCCTGCAGCGTCGGCCCGACGGTCTGCAGCGTGACCGACGGCAGGTGCACGTCGGCACGGGCGGCCTCGTTGGCGAAGATCTGCTGCTCGATGCCGCCGAGCCCCAGGCCGTCGTACTCCACCGGCCAGCCGACGCCCATCCAGCCGTCGGAGCCCATCTGCTTGATGATCCGGTGGTACGCCGGTCCGTGCCGGTCGGTCATCATCTCGAGCTTGTCCTCGGGGCGGGTCAGGCCCGCGAAGTACTCCCGGACCTCGGCCTTGAAGGCGCGCTGGGCCTCGGTCAGCTCCAGGCCCTTGCCGGCGCCGTCGTCGGTCTCGACGTGGGCCAGCGTCGCGGCACGACCACCGAGTCGGCGGGCGACGTCCTTGACCTGCGCGAAGTAGTGGTGCAGCGGGTAGGTCTCGTCGACGCCCATCCCGCCGTGCAGGTGGTGGCAGGTCTGCAGCGCCGCCGGCACCCGGTCGCAGAACCACGCCGCTGCCACGGCGAGGTCCTCGTCGGCAGGGAGATGCTCCTGCACCCGCCAGGCGGCGGAGTCGGCGGCCAGCGAGGTCATCCGCGAGGCGACGTACACGTCGGCGATCTGCACGGCCACGGCCTGGAACTCCGCGAGCGTGCGCCCGAACTGGGTGCGCTGCTTGATGTAGCCGGCGGTCAGGTCGCGCGCTCCGGCGAGCAGCCCCGAGCCGAGCAGGAGCAGGCCCGCAGCGGCGTGCTCGCGCAGCACCCGGTCGGCGCCGTCGGGGAGCACCTCGACCGCCGCGGCACCGTCGAGCACGTAGCCGGTCTCTGCGGGCCCGCGGGAGGCGTGGCTCTGTGTGCGCGTCACGCCCGGACCGGAAGGATCGACGACGGCGACACCGGCATCGGTGCTGACCAGCAGCAGGCAACCGTCGAGCGCGCTGACGCCTGTCTTGCGACCGGTGACCCGGCCGTCGACCAGCGTCGTGCGCGGCGGGTCGAGCGGCCCGCGCCCAGGCTCGGAGAGCGCGGGCGCGAGGAGCAGCTTGCCGGCGACCAGGTCGGGGACGAACCGGGCCTGCTGGTCGGCAGTGCCCGCCCGGACGAGGGTCATCAGGCCGCACGCCAGGGTGTCCCACACCGGGAGGTCGATCGCACGAGTCCCGATCTCGTGCAGGATCACACCGATCTCGCCGAGGCCGAGCCCCTCGCCGGCGTACTCCTCGGGTGCCGCCAGGCCGAGCAGACCGGCGTCGGCGAGGGCCTGCCAGGTCGCGCCGCCCTTGTCCAGGACATCGGTGACGACCGACCTGATCTCGTCGCGAACTCCGGCGTCCACGGCACTCCTTCCCGACGGGCACGTCGCCACAGAAATGAAACCTGTTCTAGTCTAGCGTGAACGGGGCGTGGTGTTCGAGACCTTCCCGGGGTACGAGAGCCGCAGATCGGAGGAACCCGTGTCGCTTCCCCGCACGCTGCTGCGCGAGATCGTCGAGGTGCCGGAGTTCACGGCGCCCGAGGGCCGCTGGCTCGACCTGCACGGCCGCGGCCGCACCTGGGTCACCGACGTGCCCGGGCCGACACCCGACGCGCCCGCCCTGATCCTGTTGCACGCTGTCGGCTGCACCGGGCTGCTGACCTGGTTCCCCGCGCTCGAGCGGCTCGCGGAGAAGTACCGCGTGGTGGTGTTCGACCAGCGCTGGCACGGGCGCGGGATCGTCTCCGAGCACTTCTCACTGCGCGACTGCGCCGACGACGTCGCGGCCGTCGCCGACGCGCTCGACCTGGAGGCACCCGTCGTCGCCGGGTACTCGATGGGCTCGATCATCACCCAGCGGGTCTGGCGCCAGCACCCGGACCGCATCGGTGGGCTCGTGCTCGCGGCCACCACCGACCACTTCCGCACCAAGGGCAGCGAGCGGGTCTTCCACCAGGGCATGGAAGTGGGCATGGGTGCGCTGCGGACGCTGTCGAGGTCGAAGACCATCAGCGCTGCCGGCCGGATGGCCACCGACCTCCTCGACCCGACGGACATGCACGAGTGGGCGCTCGCACAGTGGCGCAGCACCAGTCCGTGGGCGGTGGCGCAGGCCGTCGCCGCGCTGGGCAGGCACCACTCCACGCCCTGGCTCTCCCGGATCGACGTCCCGACCGCGGTGGTCGTGACCACGCGTGACCGGGTGCTGCCTCCTGCGCGTCAACGGGCGATCGCCGCACGGATCCCCGGCGCGACGGTCCACGAGGCACCCTGCGGGCACGCAGGCTGCGTGCTCCAGGCCGACGCGTTCGTCCCGGCCTTCGTCGAGGCGGTCGACACGACGATGGGCCGGCGCGCGAGCGTTCTCGCACAGGGCTGACGACGACAGTCCCTGCGGGTTAGCGTGCGGGGCGTGAAGCGCGCGCCCCACGAGAACGTCGCCACCGTGCTGGTCGACCCGTGCGCGCTCGCCGACCTCGAGCTGGACCTGATGATGCTCGACCTGCGGGTCTGGCCGATCACGACGGCCCCGATCTGCCCGGACGGACCGCGTACGGCGTTCCAGACCCGGCTTCGGATGCTCACTGCGCACCGCGGCGAGTGGGACCTCGCCGCGGACTGGACTCCGGTGTGGGTCAGCTTCGGACCGACCTGGCGGCACGGCGACGAGCCGCTCCCCTGGTCCGCCCACGCCGCCCTCTGGCAGGCCCTGGACGCCTACGCCGCCCACGTCCGCTTCCACCGCCGGCTCGGGGGCGTCAGCCCGCTGGCCGTGCCGCGCGACGTCGAGGCCTGAGGCACGCGGAACGCGGCTGCGACGCGGGTCAGTGGTCGGCGCGCCCGAAGATCACGGCCCCCGGGACCTCGTCGTCCGGCCCGATGACCAGCTCGGCCTCGACCGTGAACCCCGCGTCACGCAGCCATCCGCTGACCTTGCTCGGCCGGCGACGGTGACTGTCCACGCTGATGGGACGACCCGTGTAGCCCTCGGACGTGTGCCGGGTGCCGTCGCCGACGTGAAAGCCCACCAGCAGCAGACCTGGTGGTCGCAACACGCGACGGAACTCCTCGAACACACCGGGGACGGCGTGGTCGGGCACGTGGATCACCGACCAGAACGCGACGATGCCGGCAACCGACTCGTCCGCGAGGTCGAGGTCGGTCATCGTCCCGACCTCGAAGCGCAGGTCCGGGTGGTCACGCCGCGCGATCGCGACCATCTCCGGCGAGAGATCGATGCCGAACGCGTCCACCCCGGCGTCGTGCAGGTGGCCGGTGACGTACCCCGGCCCGCAGCCCACGTCGGCGACCGGCCCGCCTCCGGCGTCGTTCACCAGCTCCGCGAACAGCGTCAGGCTCGCCCGGAGGTAGGGCATCCGCTCGAGCAGTCCATCGACCTTCTCGGCGTACCCGGCGGCGTCGGTGTCGTACGACGAGCGGGTGTCGGAGAGCCAGGCGTCAGCCATGGACGCCACGCTAGCCCGCGGCGCCGACGCAGCCGTCGGTCGAGCAGGTCCGCACCAACTGCTGGTCGAGCAGATCTGAACCACTGCTGGTCGAGCAGCGAGCAGAGCGGTCAGTCGAGACCACCCCGCATCCACAGCCCTCCTGAACCCGCGGTTGTCCACACAGGCCCAGAACACACCTGCGAATCTGCCGTCGGGCTCCTACCGTCGGTGTCATGAGCTCGGGAATCCTCGACGACCAGGCAGCCGACTTCGGTGCGCCCGGGGTGACCAGACCGCGGACGTGGCAGCGTGGACGATGACCCCGGCCGAGCTGCAGCAGGTGCTTCCCCGGCTGACCCGTGCCGCTGCCCGGCTGGCCGAGGTCGAGCTCCGGGTGCTGGCCCAGGCCGACCGGGACGGCGAGACCCGGCTGGACCCGAAAGCGCTGCGGGTCGCCGGCCGCGAGATCCTCGAGGTGATCGCACCCGACATCGCCGAAGCCCACGAACAGGCGGTGCTCGAGGCCGAAGAGCGTGAAGCCGCGGCCTCGGCGTATCTGCGGATGCGTCCCGACGGGCACGGCTCGATCCTGGGCTCCTTCAAGATCCCGGTGCTGCACGGCGCGATCCTGGTCAAGCACCTCAACGCCATCGCCGCAGGTACCAGATGAAGATCGACAAGCACGGCAAAGTCACCTTCACCCGACGCACGTGACGGAGCGGCCAAAGCAGCGCGCGGATCGCGGCCATGAGCGGACGGTTCTGCGATTTCGCTCCCGCAGCAACTGGCTTCACAAGGCATTAGACACGTCCCCCGAGAGGGAGGATGCTGTGACCCCCAGAGGATGGAGCGACCGTTGTGCGGAACCTTAAGGTCCAGATTGCATTGGTCGGTTTCCTGGCATGCGCGGCCAGCGCCTGCGGGGGCGGTTCCAGTGGTGGCGAGGCTGCCCCGACGTCGTCTCCCTCGACAACGCAATCGTCGCCGTCTACCACGCCATCTTCCGCTCGGCTCTCCGTCTCTTCTTCAGTTAAAGACGACGAGACGCTGACCGAACCCACGAGGTGGCAAGCCGTGGCTGATGGTGCGCCGATAAGTCACGTTGACTTCTTCATAGACGGGAAGAAGTTGTGGACGGAGTCAAACGCGCCCTACTTCTTCAACGATGACGACCAGTACCTGGAACCGTGGCTTCTTGGTCCGGGCAGACATGTCCTGGTAGCACGCGCCACAGGGACAATGGGCGAGATGGGCGAGACCACCACCCACATCAGGGTGGGACCCGGGCCGTCCGTGCCCGAGGGGCTCACCGGCTCATTTAGCCGCACCGTCACACGTGCTGACATAAAGCGAACAGCGAAGGAACCGGGTCGAGAGGCGAGCGCCGTGCTCCCCGCCGGCCACTGGGCAATGCAGTTGAACAAGGGGATGCTGACATTCGACGACCCGCTGGGTTCCGGTGGCGGTGAGGCTTTCAGCGCCACTCCGGGTCACCTGAAGTTGTGGGGCTGGCCACAGTGGCTGCTGCCTACGGACCGGCATGGTGAGTTTTGCGAGCACGAACAGCCCGGGACCTATACGTGGAGGTTGTCGGCGAGGAGCTTGGTCATCGCCGGCGGTGGAGAGTGCGCTGACCGCGACGCTCTCTTCGTTGGCACGTGGCACAAAGATTCGTGACCTCGAAGCCGCTTGCACGCGGATGGATTGCGGTGGCTGGCGGCGGCTGCGTTGTTTCGTCATCGTCCCAGCGCACCAAGCTGTCGCACGAACCGACAGCGCGACGCCCTTTCCAGCCCCGACTCAGCCCACTGTCGCGGCGTACAGCGCGTCCAGCTCGTCCTGGAAGTCCGCGGCCAGGCCCTCGATATCGGGGATCGCGTCGCGGCAGGCGATCAGGCCGACGTGCATCTTGCCGGCGCTGCTCATCACGGTCACGTTGAGTCCGGCGCCGTGGAAGATCGGGCCGAGGGGGTAGAGCCCGTCGATGCGGGCGCCGAGGAAGTAGAGCGGGACCGGCGGGCCGGGGACGTTGGAGATCACCAGGTTGTGGATCACCGGGCCCTTCTCGGCCAGCTTGAGACCGGCGACCATCCGGACCGCCAGGCCGAAGGTCCGGGGCGCTGCGAACTGCGCCCACTCCTGGAGGGCCTCGGCCGGGATCGCCCCGAAGTGCGCCTTGGCGTGGGCGTTGGAGGTCGCGAGCTTCTGCAGCCGGGCGACCGGGTCGGCGATGTCGGTGCCGAGGTGGGCGAAGATCGTGGAGACCCGGTTGGTGCCGCGGGACACCTCGGAGCGACCGTGCACCGACACCGGCACGCTGGCGAGCAGCGAGCTGTCCGGCAGCGCATCGTGATCTTGCAGGTAGCGCCGCAGCGCGCCCCCGCTGACCGCGAGCACGACGTCGTTCACGGTCGCGCCGTCGACGGCTCGCTTGATCTCCTTGATCCGGTCGAGCGACAGGTCGCGGAAGGCGACCGACCGGTGGCCGGAGATGTTGCCGTTGAACGGCGTCCGCGGCGCGGTGAGGGGTGCCGCCATCGCGGTGCCGGCGCGGGCGCGCTCGATCGTGCGGGTGACCAACGAGGTCGTCGGGCCGATCAGCCCGAACGCGCGCCAGGGCCGGGCCACGGTCGACGCCACGCCCCGGGCGAACAGCTCGAGGTCGCCGGGCACCCGCTCGGTGACCGAGGCGTTGTCGATGCCGAGCTCGAGCGGCGGCGCGTCCGGCTCGAGGCTGCACAGCACCGAGATCATGTTCGCCCCGGAGACGCCGTCCACGCTCGCGTGGTGCATCTTGGTGAACACCGCGACCTGGCCGCTCTCGAGGCCCTCGATCACGTACATCTCCCACAGCGGGCGCGACCGGTCGAGCGGGATCCCGGCCATGTGCGCACACAGGTCGGCGAGCTCCTCGGCGCCGCCGGGCGCCGGTACGGCGAGGCGGTGCAGGTGCCGGTCGATGTCGAAGTCGGCGTCCTCGATCCACACCGGGTGGTCGACCCCGAGCGGCACCGGCCGGAGCTTGCGGTGGAACGCCGGGAGCGACTGCACCCGAGCGTCGAGGTCGGCACGGAACTTGTCGAAGGAGTACCCGTCCGGGATCGTCATCGGGTCCAGCAGCAACAGGCCGCAGACGTGCATCAGCTGCGCCGAGCTCTCCAGGTAGAGAAAGCTGGCGTCGAGTCCGCTGAGCCGTTCCATGCGCGCATCATACGCCGGAAATAGAACCTGTTCTACCTTCGTCAGGCTCAGGTACCGGTGCGCTGATGAGTAGGCTCGAAACATGGGATACACCCGCCGCCAGCTGGTCACCGCTCTCCTCACCGCGACCGCCGTCCGGCCGCCGCGCAACGAGTGGCTCTCGCCGCTGGGATTCGCCGTCGGGTGGCCGACCGGCGAGCTGGCTCCCCAGATCCTCGCGCTGACGGCACTCGACACGGCCCAGGCCGTCGTGCGCGGAAAGGCCACCCGGACCGGGCTCCTGCTGGCCGGCGCGAGCGCCGCCGGCCTCGCCTGGGCGATCGCGCACGCAACGAGGGCGGGGCGGCTCGCGGAGGCCGAGCTGGTCGAGTCGCTCGGGGAGGACTACCGCGCCCAGCTCACCGAGGACTCGCTGGCCGCCGACCTCGAGGAGGTCGTGAAGACCCCGTTACGCGAGCTGATCCGTCCGTTCGCGCTGATGCGACCCGACGTCGAGCGCATCTCCGACATCCAGTACCGCGAGGGCGGGAGCCGGGCCCGCCTCGACGTCTACCGCCGCAAGGACGCCGACCTCCGCAACGCCCCCGTGCTGGTCCAGGTCCACGGCGGCGGCTGGACGATCGGCGACAAGAGCCAGCAGGGCCTGATCCTGATGAACCGGATGGCCGCTCGCGGCTGGGTCTGTGTGGCGATGAACTACCGGCTGGCGCCGAAGCACCCGTGGCCGGCGCAGGTCGTCGACGTCAAGAAGGCCATCGCCTGGACGCGGGAACACATCGCGGAGTACGGCGGCGACCCGTCGTACCTGGTGATCACCGGGGGGTCCGCCGGCGGTCACCTCGCGGCGCTCGCCGCGCTGACCCCCGCGGTCCGGGAGTACCAGCCGGGCTTCGAGGACGCGGACACGTCGGTGTCCGCGTGCGTGCCGTTCTACGGCATCTACGACATGGGTGGCGTCACCGGCGACAAGGCAGCGATCGCGATGCGCGACCGGTTCCTCGCTCCGCGGGTGTTCCGGAAGGATGCCACGACCCACCGGGCGGAGTTCGAGCTGGCCTCGCCGATCACGCACGTGGTTCCCGACGCTCCGGACTTCTTCGTCATCCACGGCACCAACGACGGGCTGGTCAGCGTCCGCCAGGCCCGTGCGTTCGTCGCGAAGATGCGCCAGGTCTCGACCGGGGTGACGTCCTACCTCGAGCTCCCTGAGACCCAGCACGCCTTCGAGGTGTTCTCCTCCATCCGGGGCCAGCACGTGATCCGCGCGGTCGAGCGCTGGCTCGAGTGGCACCGGGTCACCCGCCGTGCCGCCACCTCCGACCACGCGGCCGGCACCGCGGCCGAGTCGTCCTCAGCCGCGGGGTAGACCGAGGATCCGCTCCCCCGCGACGTTGCGGAGCACTTGCGTCGTTCCGCCGGCGATCGACAGACACCGGTTGCGCAGGAACAGGTCGGCAGCCTGCGCCGCACGCTCGCTGCCGGTGAAGATCTCGTCCCCGAGCAGCTCCATCGCGAGCTCCGCGGAGTCCTGCCGGCTGCGTACGCCGACCAGCTTGGCCACGCTCGACTCCGGCCCCGGTCCCTGCCCGGCGATCGAGCGCAGCGTCGACCGGGTGCCGAGCAGCTTGACGACCTGCGCGAGCGCGATCGCCCGCCCGATCTTCTCGGGAGCACTCGCCGCGAGGGTCGGCTCGTGCAGGAGCGAGATCGCCAGCTCCACACTGTCGCCCAGGCGTGCGCCGGCCATCGCGACGCGCTCGTTGGCCAGGGTGGTGCGAGCGAGCCGCCAGCCACCGTTGACCTCCCCGACCACCATCTCGTCGGGCACGAACACGCCGTCGAGGAAGACCTCGTTGAACAGTGCGTCGCCGGTGAGCTCCCGGAGCGGGCGGATGTCGATGCCGACCGCCTTCATGTCCACCAGGAAGTAGGTGATGCCGGCGTGCGGCTTCGCCCCCGAGCCGGACCCGGCATCGGTGCGCGCCAGGCAGATGCCCCAGTCGGCGCGCTCGGCCATCGACGTCCAGACCTTCTGGCCGGTGAGGAGCCAGCCGCCATCGGCCCGCTCGGCGCGGGTGCGCAGCGACGCGAGGTCCGAGCCGGCGCCGGGCTCGGAGAACAGCTGGCACCAGGTCAGCTCGCCGCGCAGCGTCGGGCCGAGGAAGCGCTCGCGCTGCTCGTCCGATCCGTGCTCGAGGATCGTCGGGGCAGCCCAGCCGCCGATCACCAGGTCGGGCCGGTCGACGCCGGCGGCCGCGAGCTCCTCGTCGATCACGAGCTGCTGCACGGCTCCGGCTCCGAGCCCGTGCGGCGCCGGCCAGTGCGGTGCGAGCAGGCCGGACTCCGCCAGCGCGACTCGACGCTCACCTTCGGGGAGCCCGGCGATCCGCTGCGCCTCGCGACGCGCCTCGTCGCGGAAGTCCGCGTCCTGGCCACCGAGGTCGACCTGTCCGGTACGCCGGGTCCCGGCGTCCGCGCGCCGGCTGAGCGCGGCGGCGTACTCCGCCGGGTCGCCGACGAGCGCGCGCAACGCGGTCGCGCGGCGGAGGTAGAGGTGGGCGTCGTGCTCGAAGGTGAAGCCGATGCCGCCGAGGACCTGGATGCAGGTCTTGGCGACCTCGACGGCGCCGTCGAAGCAGACGGTCGCGGCGACCTCGGCGGCGAACATCGCCTGCTCGGCGTCGTCGTCGAACGCCACCGCGGCGTCCCAGGCGGCCGCGGTCACCGACTCGCAGGTCTCGAGCATCTCCGCACACAGGTGCTTGACCGCCTGGAAGGCGCCGATCGGCCGGCCGAACTGCTCGCGCACCTTGGCGTGGTCGACCGCGGCGTCCAGGCACCAGCGGGCAATGCCCGAGGCCTCCGCCGCGGCGAGGCACACCCACAGGTGCCACGCGCGGCCCGGGTCCGACAGCGGCAGTCCGGCGAGGTCGCCGACGCGCACGGCGCCCACGGTTCGAGAGAGGTCGATCGAGGGACCCGCAACGACCTCGGCACGGTCGACCGGCACGACCACGCTGCGCTCACCGCCGTCGCCGGCGACCGGGATCGAGACGTGGGACGCGCTCGGTGCGTCGAGCACTGCGTGCAGGCCGGCGGCCCGGGGCCCGAGGCCGACCGTGACGGTGCCTTCGGCGATCCCGGCGCGCAGCTCCGGGTCGTCGTGCAGGAGGCCGGCAACAGCGGTCCCGAGCAGCGGGCCCGGCACCAGCGCGTAGGCGGCAGCCTCGATCGCCACCGCCTGGTCGAGCATGCTGCCGTCGCCGCCTCCGACCGAGCCGGGCAACGCGATCGCGGTCAGGCCCATCTCCGCGACTCGAGCCCCCCACGTCGCCAGCGACGCCGGGTCGTTCTCGGCCGCGCGCACCGCCTCGATCGCACCCTGGCTCTCGGCCCACTTGCGAACCGTGGCGGCCAGCTCGGCGTGCTCGTCACTGATGCCGAGGGGCATGCTGTCTCCCGTCAAAACTAGAACGTGTTCCAATGATGCCATGGATAGGCTCCGCCGCGTGAGTGAGACCGACCCGCAGCCCGCACCCGCCATGCCGGCCGACCTGCTGCCGCACGCGCTCGCCGCGAAGGGGTTCATGCCGGAGGACGAGGGTGACTTCCTGCACCGCATCGCCCTCACGCACCTCGCGTCCGGGCCCGCGCTCGAGATCGGGAGCTACTGCGGCAAGTCGGCGATCTACCTCGGTGCCGCAGCGCGTGAGGCCGGGAGCACGTTGTTCACCCTCGACCACCACCGCGGTTCGGAGGAGAACCAGGCCGGCTGGGAGCACCACGACGCCACCCTGGTCGATCCCGAGGTCGGGCTGATGGACACCCTTCCGACGTTCAGGCGGACGATCGCACGCGCCGGCCTCGAGGACTGGGTGGTCGCTGTCGTCGGCAGGTCCACGACGGTCGCCAGGCACTGGCGTACGCCGTTGGCGCTGCTGTTCATCGACGGCGGCCACGCCGAGATCCACGCCCAGAACGACTACACCGGCTTCGCGCACTGGGTCCAGCCCGGAGGAGCGCTGGTGATCCACGACGTGTTCGAGCGACCCGACGACGGCGGCCAGGCGCCGTACCACGTCTGGCTCAGGGCCGTCGAAAGCGGCGACTTCCAGCCCGCGGAGACGGTCGGGTCGATGCGCGTGCTCGAGCGGGTCGGCGTCCCCGCTCAGGCGGAGACGGGCTGTTCCTCCCCGTCGGCCCCGCCCGCGTCGAGCCGGTAGCCGACGAGCTCGACCACGACCGCCTCGAGAGCGGCAGCGATCGAGTCCACAAGGGCCCCGGCCCCGTCGAGAGTGGCCCCGTCGCGAGTGGCTCGCCCCGTCGGCGCGCTGCTCGAGTTCGAGGGCGAGCTCGGCCACCCGGACCGCGCCGAGGTTGGCCGCACTGCCCTTCAACCGATGTGCGGCGCTGCGCACGATCGCCGGATCGCCGGCCGCGAGCGCCTCCCGGAGCGCGTCGAGGTGGTCATCGGCGCCGTCGACGAAGTGGTCGATGGCCCGCTGGATCAGCGGGAGCGCAGCTGTCCCCATCTCCGCGAGCTCGTCGAGCCGGCCGGTGTCGAGGATCGGGGATCCGGCCTGGTCCGGGGCGGTGTCCGGCAGGTCCTTGACGAGCGCCGGCCGCGCCAGTGCCGGCCGGGGTTCCTCGGGCCGGGCATGACCGAGCTGCTCGGCGAGCACCTGTCCGAGAGCCTCCACGCCGACCGGCTTGGAGAGGAAGCCGGTCATGCCGGCACCGACGCAGCGCTCCTCCTCGCCGGGCGTCGCAGACGCGGTGAGAGCGATGATCGGGACGTGGGTGCCGGGCGCTTCGGCCTGCCGGATCAGGCGCGTGGCGGCGTACCCGTCCAGCCGCGGCATCTGGAGGTCCATCAGCACCGCGTCGAACCGACCGCCGGCGGCGCGGGCTGCGGCAGCCGCACCGTCGGCGGCCACCTCACTGGTGTAGCCCAGGACCTCGAGCATGCCGACCGCGACGAGCTGGTTGACCTCGTTGTCCTCGACCACGAGCACGTGGCCACCGGGCCGGGACCCGGGGCCCGCGGCCACGGGACGGGTTGCCGGGCGAACCGACGCACTGGCGATCCGGAACTGTCCGGTGAACCAGAACGTGCTGCCTTCCCCGAGCGCGCTCTCCACGCCGATCTCACCGCCCAGCGCCGCGGCCAGGCGGTACGCGATCGCGAGGCCGAGCCCGGTGCCGCCGAAGTTTCGGGTGGTCGAGGCATCTGCCTGCCGGAACGGCTGGAAGATCCGGCCCTGCTGCTCGGAGTCCATCCCGATGCCGGTGTCGCGCACGGTGACCTTGAGCATGCAACCGGACCCCTCCGAACTCGCCGTCAACCGCACCAGGACGCCGCCCTGGTGGGTGAACTTCACGGCGTTGGCCATCAGGTTCGACAGCACCTGCCCGAAGCGGCTCGGGTCGCCCTCGAGACGGTCGGGGACGTCGTCGGCGATCTCGACCTCCAGGTCGATGCCCTTGGCGTGCGCCATCGGGGCGAACAGCTCGCGCGTCCCGTGCACGACGACCGCGGGCTGGAAGGCCACCGCCTCCAGCTCGAGACCGCCGGCCTCGATCTTGGAGAAGTCGAGGATGTCGCTGATCAGCACGAGCAACGAGCGCCCGGCTCCCTGCATCGCCTCGGCGAGCTGGCGCTGCTGCGGGTCGAGATCGGTCCGCAGCAGCAGGTCGTTGAGGCCGATCACGCCGTTGAGCGGCGTCCGGATCTCGTGGCTCATGGTCGCCAGGAAGTCCGACTTCGCCCGCGACGCCGCCATCGCCAGGTCCCGCGCCGCCGCCAGCTCGTTCGCGGCGAGCTCGCGGTCCGCGACCTGGCCGAGCTGGCCGGCCACCTGGCCGACCATCGAGCGCAGCATCGCGTGCCGCACCAGTGGTGAGACGTTCTCGATGACGATCACCAGGATCGGCAGCCCTCCGAGCTTGACCGCGAACCCGACCAGGGGGCGCTCGGGCACCGCCTCCTCCTCGAAGACGATGTCCTCGGTGGCGAGCACCCGCTCGGCAACCTGCCGCTCGAGCGCGGTGGGCCGGACGTCGTCGACCGGACCGACCGAGCGGAACGACAGACCGCCCGCGGTGACGTCGAACGCGACGCCGCGCTCCCACTCCGGGTGCGCCAGGAGCAGCTCGCGGATGCGGAGCAGGGCCTCGTCGAGCGTGTTCGTCTCGTTGGCCGCGCTGGCGATGAACTGCATGATCGTGTTGAGGTCGAGGGCGTCGAGCAGCTGGAGCTCGGTTGCCTTGAGCTCCTCGATGTCCTGGACCGTTCCCCCGAATCGGATCGGAGCACCGTCCGCGTTGCGCTCGAGGACCCGCCCGACCGTGCGCACCCAGCGGACAGAGCCGTCGCCGCGCTGCGCACGTGCGTCGACGACACGTTCGCCGGGCTCGAGCGCAAGCCGCTCCCACTGCTCGATGACGAGCGGACGGTCCTCCTCGACGAGCCTCGCGAAGAACGTGTCGGGTCCGGGCACGGTTTCGGCGGGGTCGAGGTCGAGCAGTGCGTACATCTCTTCTGACCAGGTCACCTCGGGCGGTTCGGTGTTGATCTCCCAGCTGCCGATCCTGGCGATCGCCTGCGCTTCGGCGAGCTGGGACTCGCTGCGGCTGAGCTCGTCGACGAGCGCGCGCCGGCGGGAGTCGTCGCTGAGCCGGTGCAGGTAGCCGACGACCTTCTCACCGTCACGGAGCACCTGCTCGTTGACCAGCAGCGGGAGCGGCGTCCCGTCCGGGCGGAGGAAGGTGCGCTCGACGCCCCGGCGGTCCAGGAGGCGACCACCGAGCTCGTTGCCGTGCTTCTCGAAGTCGAGCCGATCCTGCTCGGCGAGCACGTCAGCCAGACCGAGCGTGCCGATCTCGTCGTCCGGGCGGCCGAGCAGCTCGCCCACGCGCGGGTTGGCGTAGACCGTCCGGCCGCGCGCGTCCACGACCCACAGCCCGTCGAGTGAGGATTCGACGATCTGTCGGTACAGGGCCGTCTCAGCTGTCACCTCGCCCCTCCCTGCGAGTCACCAGTTTTCAGGATATTTCGGACATTCGCCGGGCGAACGTGTTTTCCGGAACTTCCCGGGACTGGTCTACTTCCGGCTAGACAGCGAGCCGGCGGGACGTGCAGCCGCACTCGAGAGCGATCTCGTCGAAGTGCGAGGCCAGGGTGTCACCGCGCATGATCCCCGAGGCGGGGGTGGTCCGCGACAGCTCGTCGGCGGCCAGCACCACGGCAGCGGCCGTGTAGGTGGTGTGCTCGTGCGGCCAGTTCACGTCCTGGGGGTAGACCCAGCCCGTCCAGTAGCGACCGTCGTCCTCGCGCAGGTGCTGCATCGCCGCGAACTGCTCCAGCGCCCGAGCGTGGTCGCCGATGGCGTCGAGGGACATCGCCAGCTCGCAGGTCTCCGCGCCGGTCACCCAGGTGTTGTCGCTGACGCACTTGATGCCCAGCCCGGGAACCACGAACGAGTCCCATCCGCCCTCGAGCAGGGCCACCGCCGCCGTGCCGCGGACCGCTCCGCCGAGCACCGGGTAGTACCAGTCCATGGAGAACTCCGACTTGTCGAGGAACTGGTCGCGGTGGTGCCGCAGGGCGTGCCCGAGCCGGCCGCCGGTGAGCTCCCACTCGGGCTGAGGGTCGTCGACGAGGTCCGCCAGTGCCACCCCGGCGCGCAGGGACTGGTAGATGCTCGAGGAACCGGCGAGCAGTGCCTGGTCGTTGACCTTCGCGGGACCGTGGGCGTCCCACTCCTGCGACCACGCGATCCCGCCGAACGACAGCTGCATCCCGACCACGAAGTCCAGCCCCCGGCGTACGACCGGCCACATCTCGTCGATGAACCCACGGTCGCGCCGCAGGAGCCAGTGGTGCCAGACGCCGACCGCGAGGTACGCCGACATGTTGGTCTCGCCGGAAGCGTCGCGTACCTCGCCGACGACGACCTCCATCGGCCAGGACCCGTCCGCGCGCTGGGTCCGCACACACCACCGGTAGGCACGTTCGGCGGCCTCGACCTCGCCACCGACGAGCAGGGCCATTGCGCCCTCGACGTGGTTCCAGACGTCCGTCTTCTCCCCCGGCGTCCACGGGATCGCACCGGTCGGCTCCTGCATCGCGGCGATCGAGCGCGCCGTCGCCGCGACCTGCGCAGCGCTCAGCACGCCGTCGACGGCGGGAACACCTGCGAGATCGGTCATCCGGCGGCTCACTCGTCCCCGAGCACCGCTGACGGCTTGCGGAAGTAGAGCACCATGCTCTTGCCGATGACCGGGTTGAGCGCCTTCTCGGCGAGCCGGGTGGCCCTGCCGAGGAGGCGGGGCTGCTGCATGATGTCCCAGACCAGGACCTGGTGGTAGGCCTTCACCAGCGGGTGCTCGGCGTTGTCGACCCCGACGGCGCACTTGAGCCACCAGTACGGCGCGTGCAGGCCGTGCGCGTGCGCCTTGCCGGCGTACTCCATGCCGGCGTTGACGACCTTCCAGCGCAGCTCCTGGTCGGTGTAGATCCGGATATGGCCCCCCGGCGTGTTGTGGTAGTCCGCCGACAGTCGCCAGCTGACCAGCTCGGGGAACCACCGCGGCACCGTGATCGCCATCGTCCCGCCCGGGCGCAGCACCCGGACCAGCTCGGAGATCGCCCGGTGGTCCTCGTGGATGTGCTCGAGCACCTCGGAGGCCACCACCCGGTCGAACTCGCCGTCCGCGAAGGGCAGGGAGAGCGCGTCGCCCTCCTTGATGTCGGCCGAGGCGCCGAGAGGCACCTCGCCGGCCTCCTTCATCGCACCGAACAGCTCCAGCACGCCGGCGAGCTCGTCGCCGTCCTGGTCGAAGGCGATCACGTCCGCGCCCCGGCGGTACATCTCGAACGCGTGCCGGCCGGCACCACAGCCCATGTCGATCACCCGGTCGCCCGGTCGCAGCCCGAGCCGGTCGAAGTCAACGGTCAGCATGCTTGTCTCCCACGGTGGTTGAGCCTGTCGAAACCCTGCCAGCCAGCTCGGATCGGTGGGCCTCGATCACGCGCTCGTACGCCGCAGCCGTCGCCCTCGCGACGGCCTGCCAGCTGAACAGCTCCTGGGCCCGGGCACGACCGGCGCGCCCCATCCGGGACCGGCGCTCCGGGTCGTCGAGCAGGTCGCCGATCTTGCGGGTCAGCTCGCCGACGTCACCGGGGGTGAACAGGTCGGCGCAGAGGCCGTCGGGACCGACCACCTCGGGGATCGCACCCGTGCGGCTCACCACCAGCGGCGTCTCGCAGGCCATCAGCTCCGCGGTCGGGAGCGAGAAGCCCTCGTAGAGCGACGGCACGCAGGCGATCTCCGCAGAGCCCATCACCTCGACCAGCTCGGCGTCGCTGATGCCGTTGACGAACCGCACGCGGTCTCCGATCCCGAGCTCCTCGATCAGCTTCTCGGTGCGTCCCCCGGGTGTCGGGCGGGTCACCAGCAACAGCTCGACGTCACGCTCGGTGCGCAGCTTGGCGAACGCCTCCAGCAGCGTGGCAATGCCCTTCATCGGCGCGTCCGCGCTGGCCATCGCGACCAGCCGGCCCGGCACCCGCGGAGCGGTCGGCGGCACGAAGCAGTCGTCGACGCCGAGGGGGATCACCTGCATCTTCGCGGGGTCTGCGCCGAAGTCGGCGACCGCGTCGCGCTTCGACGACTCCGACGGGAGCAGGATCCAGCGCGCCTTCCGCACCACGGCGCCCTGCATCCGCAGGAAGCCGTACCAGCGCCGCAGGCTGAGCTTCTTGCGCCAGGTCGGGGCCGCCGCGATGTCGACCCGCCGGTCGAAGGTGATCGGGTGGTGCAACGTGGTCAGCACCGGGATGCCGAGGCGCTTCTCGATCTCCATGATCCCGTGGGCGAGCACCTGGTTGTCGTGGACGACGTCGAAGTCGTCGCGCCGGTCGCGCAGGACCTTGAGCAGCCGCTTGCCGAACGTGCGTGGCTCCGGGAAGCCGGCCGTGCACATGATCGCGAACTCCTGGACGTCGATCAGGTCACGGAACTCCCAGGGCCAGACCATCCGAAAGGGGTCGGGCTCGCGATACAGGTCCAGGCTCGGCACCTCGGTCAGGGTGACGCCCTCGTCGAGCTCGGGGTAGGGCTGCCCGGAGAACACCTCGACGGTGTGTCCGAGCGCAGCGAGCTCGCGGCTGAGATGGCGGACGTAGACGCCCTGCCCCCCGCAGTGCGGCTTGCTGCGGTAGGACACCAGTGCGATCCGCAAGGGCCGTCCCCTTCTCGTTTGATGGTCACGCTGTGGTCACCGAAGTCTCGCTCGGCAACTGAAACGTGTTTCTATTATGCCCAAGCGCGTCGCTAGCCCGGACGCGTTCCCGCGTGCGGGACACTGAGCCTAACCAAGGCTCCCGAACGAGGACTGAGATCTTGACCACCACGAACTCGCTGGCAGGCGACGAGCTCGGCTCGGCAGCTCAGCGCGACCGCCGCCGGCGGATTCTCGACGCCACCATCGAGCTTGCCTCGCGTGGTGGCTTCGACGCCGTGCAGATGCGCGCGGTCGCGGAGAAGGCCGACGTGGCGCTCGGGACGCTGTACCGCTACTTCCCCTCCAAGATCCACCTCCTCGTCTCGGCGCTGGCGCGCCAGTTCGAGGACACCCAGGCGGTCGTGGGACGTCGCCCGGTGCCGGGCGACACCGCGGCGGACCGGGTGATCTACGTGCTCAAGCGCGCGACCCGGGGCATGCAGGGTGACGCCCACCTCACCGAGGCGCTCACGAGGGCCTTCATGTTCGCCGACGCGAGCGTCGCCACCGAGATCCACGTGGTCGGCATGCAGCTCACCACGATGCTCACCCGTGCCATCCACGGCGACGACTACGTCGAGGGCGGCCAGCCCTCCGACGAGGACATGCTGATCGCACGCGTGATCAGCGACGTCTGGCTCTCGGCCCTGGTCTCCTGGGTCACCGGCCGGTCCTCGGCCGAGGAGGTCAGCGAGCACATCGAGACCGCGGTTCGGCTCGTCCTGCGCTGAGTCCGACCTCCGGTGGTTGAGCCTGTCGAAACCGGCTCCCCGGTGGTTGAGCCTGTCGAAACCGGCTCCCCGGTGGTTGAGCCTGTCGAAACCGGCTCCCCGGTGGTTGAGCCTGTCGAAACCGGCTCCCCGGTGGTTGAGCCTGTCGAAACCGGCTCCCCGGTGGTTGAGCCTGTCGAAACCGGTGGAGCGCCGAGAAGACGGTAGTTGTCCACAAGTATCGATCTGCCGCTCGCGACGGATACTCGAGTCGGCAGAGCATCGACCATGCCGTACACCTACATCCTCGAGTGCTCCGACGGCTCCTACTACGTCGGAAGCACCTGGCTGAGTGCCATTGACGAGCGCGTCCGGCAGCACAACACCGATGACCTCGGCGCGCTCTACACTCGGCGCCGACGACCTGTGACGCTCGTCTGGTGTGCTTGGTTCGACCTCATGACCGAAGCGTTCTCCTTCGAGAAGCGCGTCCAGGGTTGGAGCAGGGTGAAGCGTAAGGCGCTGATCGAAGGACGATTCGACCGCCTGCCCGGCTTGTCGCACTCCCCTGGCCAGCCGGATCTGCGCCGCGGTACTTCCTGAACCGGTCCACCGCGGTTTCGACAAGCTCAACCACCGGACGTGGCGCTCACCCACCGAAGGCGTGGGTGGCGGTCACGCCACCGTCGATCGCGATCTCGGCTCCGTTGATGTAACCCGCCTCGTCGCTGGCCAGGAAGACGTACAGCGGTGCGATGTCCTCGGGATGGCCGACCCGTCGCAGCGGCACCCGGGAGGCGCCGAACTCCATCGCCGCGTCGCCACCGTGCGGCCGCGTCATCGGCGTGTCGATCATGCCCGGGTGGACCGAGTTGACCCGGATGCCCTTCGGGCCCAGCTCCATCGCCGCGGCCTTGGTCATGCCGCGGATCGCGAACTTCGTCGCCGTGTACGCCGTCAGCGACGCCATCCCGGCCAGGCCCTCGATCGAGGAGGCGTTGATGATCGAGCCGCCGCCGTTCTTCCGCATCGTGCGGGCGACCGACTTCATGCCGAGGAAGGTGCCGAGCTGGTTGACGTTCACGAGCAGCAGGAACTCCTCGACCGTCATCTGCTCGATCTCGGCGAACCGGAGGATGCCCGCGTTGTTCGCCAGCACGTTGACCGGTCCGAAGCGCTCGTTGCTGTCCGCGACCAGGTCGGTCCAGGACTGCCTCGTCGCTGACGTCGTGGTGACGGAAGTAGGCAGCCTCCCCGAGCTCGTCGGCCAGCGTCTTGCCGAGGTCGTCGGCGATGTCGGCGATGACCACCTGGGCGCCCTCGTCGACGAAGTGCCGCACGATCGCCGCGCCCTGGCCCTGGGCGCCACCGGTGACGATGGCGACCTTTCCGGTGAGTCGGTTCATGGTCGTTCCTTCTGGTTCAGGCGTCTCGACAGGCTCGACGTCCGGTGGGTTCAGACCTGGAGCTGCATGACGGAGTCGGCGGCGAAGCCGACGGACGGGTCGCGGTCGTCGAAGAAGGCGCCGACGGTCTTGTCGAGCTCGGCGAGGTCGAATGCGTCGCCGGCGGTGTCGAAGCGCTCCTCGACCACCGGCGCCGCGATCAGTGCCACCATGCCGCCGTACACGACGAAGAGCTGGCCGCTGATCCGGTCCGCCGCCGGGGACGCGAGGTACGCGACCAGCGGCGCGACGTGTTCCGCGGAGTAGGGGTCGACGGCCTTGCCGGAGGTGTCCTCGCCGAAGACCTCGGCTGTCATCGCCGTGCGGGCCCGAGGTGCGATCGCGTTGACGCGTACCCCCATCCGGCCCAGGCTGCGCGCGCTCGAGAGCGTCAGAGCGGTGATGCCTGCCTTGGCGGCCGCGTAGTTCGGCTGGCCGGGGGAACCGCTGAGCGACGCCTCCGAGGCCGTGTTGACGATCCGGCCGTAGACCTGCCCGCCGGTCTCCTTGTGCCTGCCCCGCCAGTGCGCCGCGGCGTTGCGGGAGAGCAGGAAATGGCCGCGGAGGTGGATCCTCACGACGAGGTCGAACTCCTCGTCGGTCATGTTGAACAGCATCTTGTCGCGGGTCACACCGGCGTTGTTGACCACGATGTCCAGCCCGCCGAGCGCGAGTGCGGCCTCGACCATGGCGTCCGCGGTCGCCCGCTCGCCCACGTCACCGGCGACGACCGTCGCGGTGCCACCGAGGGCCCGGATCTCCTCGGCGGCCTCCTCGCCGGCGCCGGGCAGGTCGTTGACGACCACGGCCGCGCCGGCGCGCGCCAGCGCCAGCGCCTCGGCGCGTCCGAGGCCGGCGCCGGCCCCGGTGACGACCGCGACCCGTCCGTCCAGTGAGAGTGGGTCCACGGCTCAGTCCTCGAGCAGGCTGATCGCCGACTTCGGGCAGGCGGCCACGGCCTGCCGCACCGCGTCGAGATTCTCCGAAGGCACGTTCTCGTCGATGATCTGCAAGAAGTCGTCGTCATCGATCTCGAAGTGGGTGGGCGCCAGCGCCTCGCAGAGGGCGTTGGACTCGCACAGGTCGAAGTCGACCTTGATCTTCATCAGTTTCCTCCTGGTGGAGCGGTCATCTTCCGGTGGTCCCAGGTCGCGATCTTGTCGGGCTCGACGATCACGCCGACGCGCTTGCGGGCCTGCTGGGCGACGATCTGGTCGCCGAACTCCCCCAGATCCATGCCTCCAGCCATCCGCTTCGCGACCCTGCCACCGAGCTCGACGAGCTCGTCGTAGTCCTCGAGCAGGCGAGCCTTGCCGAAGATCGTCGCGCCGCGCAGCTCGAAGTACTCCACGCCGTCCTCGACGAGGCAGGTGACCCGCGGATCGCGGCGCAGGTTCTGGATCTTCTGGGAGCGGCCGTAGGTCCAGAAGAACAGCTGGCCGTCGACCATCACGTAGAAGAGCGTGGTCAGGTGCGGCTGCCCGTCCGGGCCGATCGTGGCGACCTGGACCTTCATGTTCGTGTCGAGGAACTCGTCGAGCTCGTCCTCGGTCATCTTCACCGAGTCGCGCCCGGTGGCCATCAGCTGCCCTCGCTCGAGTGACCGGGGAACACGCCCTGGTCGGGGAAGACCAGCGGAGCGGCGTTGTTGATCGCGGTCGCGACCTCGCCGAAGCCGACCGCGATCAGGCGCACCTTGCCGTCGTACTCGGTGATGTCGCCGGCTGCGAAGACCCTCGGCAGGTTCGTGCGCATCGCGGTGTCGACCTTGATCTGGCGCTTGTCGAACTCCAGGCCCCAGTCCTTCATCGCGGTCAGGTCGGCGATGAACCCGAGGGCCGCGACCACGGCCTGCGCCGGGCGGACCAGGACGTCGCCGTCGTTGGTGGTGATCTCGACCTTCTCGACGCGGTCGGCACCGATCAGGGCGGTGACCTGGGCCTTCGTGATCACCTCGGTGCTCCCGGCGAGCACCGCGTCGACGGTCGCCTGGTGGGCGCGGAACGCGTCTCGGCGGTGCACCAGCGTGACGGACGTCGCGATCGGCTCGAGGTGGTGGGCCCAGTCGAAGGCACTGTCGCCACCCCCGACGATGACGACGTCCTTGCCGACGTACCCGTCGAAGCTGGGCACGAAGAACACCAGGCCGCGGTCCTCCCAGCCGTCGCCCGCCGGGAGCGGGCGCGGGGTGAACTTGCCGATGCCCGCGGTGATGACCACGACCTTGGCGTGCACCTCGGTGCCGTCGTCGAGGCCCATCACGACGCCGTCCTCGGTCGCCGTGAGCGCGTTGGCCGTGCGGTCCAGGAGGTAGGTCGGGTGGGCACTCGAGGCCTGTTCGACCAGCGCGTTGACCAGCTCGCGTCCCTTGATCACCGGGAAGCCGGCCACGTCGAGGATCGCCTTCTCCGGGTACAGCGCCGACACCTGGCCGCCGATCTCCGGCAGCGAGTCGACCAGCGTCACCGACATCCCACGGAACCCGGCGTAGTAGGCGCCGAAGAGTCCGGCGGGACCGGCGCCGACGATGAGCACGTCGGTCTGGGTGTGCTTCTGAGGGGCCGTCTCAGGGGGCTGGGGCACCGCGTCGTCCTTCCAAGAACTGAAACCTGTTCTAGTTTATCAGACCGTGTGTCAGACCGGGGTCATGTCGGTCACGGTCCAGTCGCCATCCTTGCGGGTCAGCTCCATGACCACCCGGCTCTGCTTGAGCTGCTGGTTCTTCGCGCCCTCACGAGTGGTGATCGTGTTCACGAAGAGCAGCACCTTGGCGGAGTGCTCCCTGGCCGAGATCACGCCGGCCGACAGCACGGTCGCCTTCTGGGTGATCTTCGCGCTCGCGGTCTGCGGGGCGACCTCGTCCATCGCGTCGGCGTACTGCTTGGCCGCCTTCGAGCCCGGGGCCAGCAGGGCCTCGGTCGTCCTCCGGTCGGTGTCGAAGGTCTTGTAGCCGTAGGAGAACGCCTGTGTCGCCGCGTCGGAGGCCGCGCTCATCACCGCGTTGCGGAAGGAGCTCTGGGTGACCTGGCCGTTGGGGGCGGTGTCCAGGTGCGGGTGATTCGCACGGTGCACCAGGAACCACAGGGCACCGCCGAGAGCCAGGCAGAGCACGAGGAGCGCCGCGACCACGATGCGGCCACCGTCGCGCGACAGGGCGAGGTCGGGCTCGGCGTCCGGTGAGGGCTCGATCTCCGGGGGCGGCGGCTCGATCTCCGGGGCCGGCTGCTCGATCTCCGGGGCCGGTTTGGTCAGGGAGATCGGCTCGGCCTGCGTCGCGTCGGTCAGGTCGGACTGGCAGTAGCGGCACCGGACCGCGGCCGCCTTGATCGTCTCTGCGCAGAAGGGGCAGAGCTTCTCGTCGGGAGCGAGGCCCTCGGTGTTCGGTGGGGTGGTCATGAGATGAACTGCAGATCGTTGAGCAGCCAGCGGTGGCCGACCTTGCTGAGCGCTGAGCTGGAACCGGTAGTAGCGCCGGTCCTGGACTTCCTTGCCGGCGGCCTTGTCCTTCTCGATCGCGGTGTTGCTCACCTGGGTGTCGGCGGCGACGTAGACCACCGCGGTGTCGCTGTCGATGTCGGCGATCGCGATGTCGCGCACCGAGCTGGTGGCCACGGCCTTCGCCTGCTCGACGCTGGTCTTCAGGTCGACCTTCGCGGTCTCGTACTGGTTCTTGAACGTCCCGGTCGAGAGGCCGAGCACCTTGTCGATGCGCGGATCCATGGCGCGGTAGTCGACGTCGAGGAACGCCTTGGTCACCTGCGTGGCCGACACGGTGACCGCGAGATTGCGGTCGTCGGCCTTCTCGGCCGCGGACTCGCCGGGCACGGCAGTCGGCCGGACCAGCACCACGACGCAGGCGGCGGCGAGCAGGACTGCCAGGGCCGCGAGCGAGAGCTTCGCCACCCGCATCGTCACTCAGTCGGTCCGAGCATCGACAGCCAGCTGTTGTCTCCGAACACCGTGTGCCTCCCCAGGGTCAGGCTGTCGTCCACCTGACCGGTGCGTGCATCGTACGTGCCCACCCGGTACGCCGTCCCGGACGCCGCACCGACCGCGGGCGCGTACTTCGAGCCGCGCTGGTTGATCGGCGGCCCCGAGAGGCACTTCGCCGGGTAGAACGGGAAGTCCCCGGTGTCGGTGGCCGGCTTCTGGTCCTTCTTCGGCTTGTAGCCGGCCGTGCACGGCGGCACGGTGTAGTCCATCTGCAGGTTGATGTGCCCGTAGCCGTCCCCGGGCGTCCCGGTGAACCCGGACTCGATCACCCGCGGGAAGGTCACCAGGGTCTGCTCGAGCGCCGGGAGCCGTGCGGTCAGCACCTGGTTGATCGTGACCAGGTTGCTGATGAAGACCGGCAGGGTCGGCTCGAGGCCGGTGAGCAGGGAGCGGACCTCGTCGAGCGCCGGCTTGCCGCCCTGCAGCAGCACCCGGAGGTCGCGGTCGCTGCCCTTCAGGCTGCCGGTGAACGCCGCGAGGTCACGCGCGAACCCCCGGATGTTGTCGGCGTTCGCCTGCTGGGTGGTGAGCACGGTCTGGCCGGTGTCGAGGAGGTCGATGGTCGGCTGCTGGCTCGCCTGGGCCGCTGCGACGAGCCGCGTGGTGGAGTCGACCATCCGGGAGAGCGGGTCGGCGGTCCCGCGGAACATCGTGCCGAGCTCGGAGACCGCGGTCGACAGCTCGTTGCGGTCCAGCGAGCTGACCAGGCCGTTCATCTTCGTGATCAGGTCGTCGGTCGATTCGGGCAGGCTCGCGTCGTTGCCGGCGAAGGTGTCTCCGGCGCTCGCGAACGGGCCGGCCTTCGAGACCGGCTCGAAGTCGAGGTACTGCTCCCCCACCGCCGACAGGTTGTGCACGTAGACCGAGGAGGCCTTCGGGATCCGGGTGCCCTCCTGCAGGGCGAGGTCGAGCCGGACGCCGCTCGGGATCACGTCCATTCGGGACACCTTGCCGACCTTCACGCCGCGGTAGGTCACCTCGCTCCCGACGAAGAGGCCACCGGACGCGGGCAGGGTGGCGTGCACCGTGAGGCCGCGACCGAGCACGCGGTCCACGATGCCCAGGTAGCTGCCGGCGACGTACACGATGCCGACAGCGCTGAGCACCAGGAACGCGGCCAGCCTGACCTTGATCGCCCGGGTCACGTCGTCCTCCTCATCCGCCACCTCCGAGAAGACCGGTGAGCAGGCCGAGCAGGTTGTTCGGACTGGTCCCCTGCGTCGAGGTCGTGCCGGTGCCGGGAGCAGGGTTCTGCAGGCCCCCGAGCAGACCGCTGAGACCGGGGATCTGGAGCGTCGGCCCGCCACCGTTCGGCGCCGGTCCGACTCCGGGGCAGAGCGGGTTGGTGGGCATCAGCGAGCACAGCTGGCCGAGCAAGGAGTCGCTGAGCTTCTTGCACAGCGGCTTCGCCGGGGTCACCATGCAGATCTCCACCGGGCTCGGGATGTTCGGGCTGTCGTTGAAGCCACCGGAGCCGAACAGCTTGTTCAGGTCGAACTTCATGTAGAACAGCGCGTTGGCGTAGTCGCCCTTCGCGAGGTCGGCGGCCTCCTTCGGGAAGGGGAAGCTCGCCATCAGGCCGAGGCCGCGCGGCAGCGAGTCACCGGCGTCGGCGAGCTCGCGCAGGCTCGGCTCGAGGTGCCGGAGCGTCGCCACGAGGTTCTCCCTGCTCCCGCGGATGACCCGGGTGCCGACCTGCCCGAGCTTGTCGAGCTCGCGCAGCATGGTCACCAGCGCCTGATGCTGCTCGTTGAGCACCTTGACCGCCGGGCCGATCGCATCGATGGCGGCGCCGATGGTCCTGCGCTCCTTGTTCAGCGTCGCCGCGAGGTGGTCGATGCCCTCCATCGCCCGGATGATGTCGCCCTTCTGGTCGTCGAGGGTGCCGACGAGGGTGTTGATCCGGGCGAGCACGTCGCGCATGTCCTCGGTGCGGCCGTTCATCATCTTGTTCAGCTCGACGCTGATCGTGTGCAGCTGGCCGATGCCGCCGCCGCTGAGCACGAAGGACAGCGCGCCCAGCACCTCCTCGACCTCGGGGTTGCGCGAGGTCGAGGACAGCGGGATGTTGTCGCCGTCGGAGAGCCGCCCGGACGCAGGTGTGCCGGCCGGGTCGAGCAGCGCGACGTACTTCTCCCCCAGCAGGCTGGTCTGGCGGATCTCCGCGACGGTGTTGGCCGGAAGGTCGAGGTCCTTGCGCACCTGCATGGTGATCTTCGCGTGCCAGCCGACCCGGTCGATCTGGGAGACCTGGCCGACCGGGACGTCGTCGACCATCACCGCGGTGCGGGGCACGACGTTGAGCGCGTCGGTGAACTCCGCGGTGATGGTGATCGCGTCACCCGACTTCACCGCCTTGCCGCCCGGGAGCGGCAGGTCGTAGGCCCCGTCGAAGCGGCACGACGAGGCCAGGAAGGCCACCGCCAGCAGAAGCACGAGGCCGGCACGGGTGCGACTGAGCGTCCTCATCCGGCGCCACCCCCGAGCAGCCCGCTGAGCGAGGACTCCGGCCTGGCCGTCGAGGTCTGGCGCCCGCTGCCGGCGCCCGTGGCGGGGGTCTTCGCGCCGCCGAGGTTGACGTCGAGCTTCGAGGTGATCGCGGACAGCAGCTGACAGATCTGCTGGGCGTTCGAGGTGCCGGAGTTCACGACGACGTCGCACAGCACGTTGCCCAGCGTCACGGCGGTCGGCACGCACGGGATGAACGGCTCACAGGTGTCGCCGAACTGGACCCGGGAGCCGATCGTGCCGGTCTTGACGTCGAACGCCGTGGTGAGGTTGCCGAGCCCGAGCGGTGCGAGCTGGACGGCCGTGCCGAGCGCGTGCTGCTCCTTGGCGACCGCGGACAGCACGGTGGTGAGCTCCTCGATCTCCGACTCGACCTTGCCCTTGTTGTCGTGCACGAAGGTGCGGACCGTGCCCACCGCGCGCGCCAGCGCCGCGAGGGCGCCCTGCAGCTCGTCGCGCTCGCCGGCGAGCTGGGAGGAGACGCCGGCCAGGTCACCCATGAACCTGTTGACGAAGCGGTCGTTGGCCGCCAGCACCTCGGTGAGCTGGGCGAGCTGCCGGACCGAGCTGAACAGCGCCCCGCTGTTGTCACCGAAGACCTGGGCTGCGTCGGCGAGGTGGTTGATCGTCTGGTTGGCGAGCGCTCCCTGGCCGCGCAGCGCGTTCGCGCCGGCCGAGATCAGGTCGTCGAGCGCGCCGGTCTTGTTCGCGCCGTTGGGCCCGAGCGCGGTGCTCAGCTCGGCGAGGCTCTTGTAGATCCGGTCGAGCTCGACCGGGGACGCAGTCCGGTCCAGCGGGATGTCGGCGTCGTCCTGCATCACGGCGCCGTGGGTGTACGCCGGGCTGATCTGCACGAACCGGTCGGCAACCAAGGTCGGCGTCACGATCATCGCCTTGGCGCCGGCGGGCAGCTTGTACTGAGCGTCGTAGCTCATCTCGATCCGCACGCTGTCGCCCTCCGGGACCACCGCGTCGACGGACCCGATCCGCACGCCCATCAGGCGTACGTCAGAGCCCTTGTAGATCGCGACCGCCCGGGAGAAGTGCGCGGTGAGCGTGTGCGTGCTACCTCCGCCGGTGAAGACGAAGAAGGTCGCGGCCAGCAGCAGTGCAGCCACGATGACCGCCAGGAGGCGGCCGCTGAGCTTCTCGAGCAGGGTCGTCATCGCGGTCACCTCCTCCCCGGGACGAACTCGCCGGTGACCATGCCGACCAGGTTCGGGACGTAGGCGTCGAACCAGGGGCCGGTGCCGATCACGTTGATCAGGATCGAGGCGTACGGCTCGAGGTTGTGGATGGTCGCCTGGATGTTGTCCTTCTGCTTGCGCAGGTTGACCGTGACCGCGTGCAGGTCGTCGAGCGCCGGCCCGATCTCGGCCCGGTTGTCGTCGGCGATGCCCTGCAGCGAGATCGCGAGCTGCCGGGCGCCGACCAGCAGCCGGTGGATCGCCTCCTTGCGCAACTTGAGCTCGTCGAAGACCACGTCGCCCTGCTTCATCAAGGTGACCAGGTCGTCCTTGCGCTGCGCGAGGAGCCGGGTGACACCATCGGCGTGCTGGATCAGCTGGGTGACCTCGTGGTTGCGCGAGGCGATGGAGTTGCTCAGGCGCGAGATGCCGGTGAAGCTGTCGTGGACCTCCGGCGCGGACGCGTCGACGGTGCCCGCCAGGGTGCGCAACGCGGTGGCCAGCTGGTCGGTGTCGAGCTGCTCGGTGGTGGTGGTCAGCTCGTCGAGCGTGCTGACCACGTCGTAGGTCGTCCGGGTCCGGCTGACCGGGATGGTCGACCCGCCGTGCATCTGGCCGTCGCCGGCCGGGACCAGGTTGAGGTACTTGGTGCCCAGCAGGTTCAGCACCTCGACGGAGGCCTTGGTCTCCGTCCCGAAGTCGGCCCCGTGCACCTCGAAGTTCACCGTGACGTGGTCGCTGTGGATCTTGATGCTGTCGACGCGACCGACGCGGACGCCGCCGATCTGGACCATGTCGCCGCGGGAGAGGCCGTTGGCGTCGGTGAAGTCGGCGTGGTAGCCAGTGCCGCGGAAGCCGGGGAACTTCTGCAGGTTGAACGACGCAGCCATCACCAGCACCAGCACCGCGAGCGAGATCGCGCCGAGGCGGAGGACCGACCGGTCGGAGTGGCGGGCCATCAGGGGTCACACCTCTCGGCCGTGCTGTGGAAGCTCAGGCTGTCCAGCTTGCTCTGGATCTGGTCGTAGGCCGCCTTGGTGATGCCGAGCGCGTCGAGGGCCTCCCCGACCGAGCCGACGCCGAGGATCCCGGTGAGAGTGCCGAGCTTCGGCAGCACGATCTGGCCGTCGAAGTCGCAGAGGTAGTAGTTGTACCAGGAGCCGTAGCTGCCGATCCTGACCTGGCGGCGGAACATCGTCGGGAGCCGATCGAGCACCTCGTTGATCACCGCCTCGTTCCCCGGCTTGACCAGGATCTTCGCGAGCCGGTGGATCTGGCGGACGTCGCCCTTGATCGCCGGCCTGCCCTGGACGAGCAGGTCGGCCAGCTCCTGGGTCAGCGTCGAGACGTCCTGCACCGACCGGCCGATCACGTTGTGGTCGCGGGCGACGTTGCCGAGCCAGTCCTTGAGCTGGACCACGAGCGCGTCCAGCTGCTGGTGGTGCGCGTCGACGGTGCCGAGCATGCCGGAGAGGTTGGAGACCACCTGGCCGATCAGCTCGTCGCGGTCGGCCAGCGTGTTGGTCAGCGACGCGGTGCGTGCGAGCAGGCTCTGGATCGTGCCGCCCTCGCCCTGGAGGACCTTGACCAGGTTCAGCGACAGGTCGTTGATCTGCTTGGGGTCGAGCGCGGTGAACAGCGGCTGGAAGCCGTTGAACAGGGCCGTCAGGTCGAGCGCGGGGGTGGTCTGCGCCATCGGGATCACGCCGTGGGAGCGCAGCCGGTCGGCGCCGGGCTCACCCTGGGAGATCGACAGGTAGCGGTCGCCGACCAGGTTGAGGAACCGGATGTCGGCGTGGCTGGCGATGGTCACCGGGACGTCGCTCTTGACCGAGAACGTCACCAGCGCGTGGTTGCGCTGATAGATCTGCACGTTCTTGACCGATCCGACCGTGAGGCCGGCGATGCGCACGTCGTCGCCCTTGGTGAGCAGGCTCGCGCTGCTGAAGACCGCCTTGTACTCGGTGGTCGAGCCGAAGCCGAAGTTGCCCATGATCATCGCGAGCACGGTGGTGACCACGATCGAGGTCGCGGTGAAGATCCCGAGCTTGATCGCGGCCAGGGTGGTGACGGTGTTCCGGGAGGATGTCATCAGTGCCTCCCCGGCTCGTCGAGCTTCGTGCCGTTGCGCAGCGGGAGGAAGCCGGTGGGCACCTTCGGGTTCGGCAGCCCGATGCACCACGGACCGTGCCCGACCTCGCCGTACTCCGGCCGGTCGGCCTCGGTGTAGGCGGGCCGCTGGACGGCGTCGAACGACATCGACTGGCGCACCCGGCCGCCTGCGAAGATCTGGGCGAGCCGGCCGGTGTACCGGTCGAGACCCTGGAGCAGGCAGGTGTACTCCGGGGAGTAGGTGTCCAGGAGCGCGGTCAGCGGCTCGGCGAGCTGGGTCTCGCGGATGATGCCCTGCTCGTTGGTCGTGAGCACCCGGGTCGACACCTGCGACAGCTTGGTCATCGAGGTGAGGAAGCCGCTCAGCTGTGCCTGCTTCTGGGCCACGGTGTTCGCGGTCGTGGTCGCGTTGCGCAGCAGCGTGACCAGGTCGGGCGCGGCGAGCGCGTAGGTGTTGCTGACGTCGGCGAGGAGCTGGAGGTCCTTGCGCAACGTCGGCAGGTGCTGGTTCATCGCTGCCAGGTAGGAGTCCAGCTGCTCGACGGTCCTGCCGAGCTGCTCGCCGCGACCCTGGAGCGCGGTCGCGATGGCGTACAGCGTGGAGTTCAGGTCACCGGGCCGGATCGAGCGCAGCAGCGGGAACAGCGTCGCCAGCACGTGCTGGAGCTCGACGTTCGTGTTCACCCGGGAGGCCGGGATCACGCTGCCGTCGTGCAGCGGCGTCGCCGACGGGCGGGCCGGGTCGACGAAGGACACGTACTTCTGGCCGAACAACGTCGTCGGCCTGATCTCCACCGACACGTTGTCGGGGATGTTCTTCGCGGCACTCGGCCGCAGGCCGACCTTGATCACCGCCTGCGACCCTTCCTCGGTCACCGATCGCACCTGCCCGACCAGGACGCCGTGGACGCGCACGTCACCGAACTTCGGCAGCTGCAGCCCGGCGCGGTCGGCCTTGATCGTCACGGTCGTGACCGGCGTGAACACCTTCTGGTAGATCGCGATCGAGAAGGCGACCAGCACGGCCATCACGAGCATGAAGGCGACACCGGCGTACAGCAGCCGCCGGTGCTCGGCCTTCGTGTCGTGCGCGATGTTCACCAGCATCCGGTCACCCCGTGATCCGGACGGTGGTGGTGGAGCCCCAGATCGCGAAGCTGAGGAAGAAGTCGGCGACCACGACCGTGACGATCGAGCTGCGGATCGCCCTGCCGACCGCGACGCCGACACCCGCAGGACCACCCGAGGCGGTGTAGCCGTAGTAGCAGTGGATCAGGATGATCGCGACCGCAAGGACGATCAGCTTCGCGAACGACCACAGCATGTCGATCGGCGGCAGGAACTGGATGAAGTAGTGGTCGTAGGTGCCCGGCGACTGGTGGTAGATCAGCGTGGTGATCAGCCGCGGCGACAGGTACGACGCGCACAGGGCCACGATGTAGAGCGGGATCACCGCCAGGAACCCGGCGATCATCCGGGTGGTCACCAGGAACGGCAGCGACGGCACCCCCATCACCTCGAGGGCGTCGATCTCCTCCGAGATCCGCATCGCGCCCAGCCGTGCGGTGTAGCCGCAGCCCACGGTCGCTGCGAGCGCGATCGAGGAGACCAGCGGAGCCACCTCGCGGGTGTTGAAGTACGCCGAGATGAACGCGGTGAACTTCGCGACGCCGATCTGGCTCAACGATGCGTACCCCTGGATGCCGACCTCGGTGCCGGCGAAGAACGCCATGAACGCGATCACGCCGACGGTGCCGGCGATGACCGAGAGCCCGCCGACGCCGAATGCGACCTCGGCCAGGGTGTTCAGGATCTCGCGCTTGTAGCGCCGGATCGCCCGCGGTGTCCAGGAGAGGGCCTTGACGTAGAACAGCAGCTGGTCGCCGCGCTCCTCGAGGCGGGCGCGGCTCTGGCGCACCATCTCGCCGGCGACGTCGGCGACCTGAGCGCCCAGGGAAGGGCGCGGCGCGGGTGGGTTCACGGACTCGGTCACGGTCACAGCCCGTTCTGCGGGACGACCTGGAAGTAGATCGCGGTGATGATGGAGTTCAGGGCGAACAGCAGCATGAACGCGATGATCACGGCTTCGTTGACGGCCCGGCCGACCCCGCTCGGGCCGCCTCCGGCGTTGAGGCCCTTGTATGCGCCCACGATCGCGGCGAGATAGCCGAACAGGATCGCCTTGATCATGCTGATGTAGAGGTCCGGCAGCGAGGCGAGCGCGGTGAACGACGACAGGAACGCCCCGGCCGACCCACCCTGGACGATCACCGTGAAGAAGTAGCCGCCGCCGATGCCGGCGGCGATCACGATGCCGTTGATCATCGCCGCGACGAACACCGTGGCCAGCACACGTGGCACCACGAGCCGCTGGACCGGGTCGATGCCGAGGACCTCCATGGCATCGATCTCCTCGCGGATCTTGCGGGCACCCATGTCCGAGCAGATTGCCGACCCGGCGGCGCCGGCGATGATCAGCGCGGCAGCGATCGGTGCCGCCTCGCGGACGACGGCGAGCACCGCGCTGGCACCGGCGAACGACTGCGCGCCGAGCTGGCCGGTGAGGTTGCCGACCTGCAGCGCAATGACCGCGCCGAAGGGGATCGACACCAGGATCGTCGGCATCAGCGTCACGCTGGTGATGAACCAGGCCTGCTCGATGAACTCGCGGGTCTGGAAGCGGCTGGTGAAGACGCCCTTGGTGACGTCGACGACCATCGCGGCGATCTCACCGGGCCCGCGCACGACGGAGGCAACGGAAACCGCCACGCCACACCTCCCTCGGACTCGCCCAAACACCGACACAGGGGCGCGATGATGCGAACGCCAAACCTAGAACACGTTCTCGTTTGTCGCAACCGGCACCCCGACCTGTACCAAATCAACGACTATGTCCGAGTTCGGTCACGGGATTCGGGGTTCTCATCGGCAGGCGAGACGCGGCGCTGAGGTGAGACCGGAACCTCAGTCCAGACAGAATTCATTGTCTTCGGGATCGGCCATCACAAGATGGCCCGCGTCGATCCCGCCGGGCTCGAAGCGGTCGAGCTGACGAGCGCCGAGAGCGGTCAGCTCCGCGCAGACCTCGTCGAGGCGTGCCATCCGCTCCAAACCGTCGAGTCCCGGAGCCGCACGCACGTCGAGATGGACGCGGTTCTTCGCGGTCTTGCCCTCGGGCACCTTCTGGAAGAACAGCCTCGGTCCGTGGTCGCCCTCGGGAGGTACGACGGCCGAGCGGTCGTTGCGCCGCTCCGGGGGCACCCCCCACGCGTCGAGCGCGGCGTCCCAGGTCTCGAAGCCGGGTGGCGGCGGCTGCACCTGGTAACCCAGCGCGACGGCCCAGAAACCCGCCAGCGCTCCCGGGTCGGCACAGTCGAAGGTGATCTGGACCTCACGGATGCCGGTCACGACGTCCATCAGCTGACCTGGCTCCTCAGTGCGGCGAGGAACTCGTCGACCTCGCCGATGTCGTAGCCCTCGCGGAGCCGGACGTGCCCGAGCCGGGTGCGGTCGATCACGCCGGCCACCGGCTCGCCACGACCGAGCGCGGAGATGATCCGGTCGAGGAGGTCGTCGACGTCGGCCATGTCGTAGCCCTCGTGCAGCCGCACCGGGGTGAACTGGACACGGGTGATCGCCTCGACGAGGTCGCCGTAGGGCTGCGTCATCGACCCGTCCTCACCTGGTGGCCTCGATCATCTGGCGCAGTTCCTTCTTCAGCTCGGAGATCTCGTCGCGCAGCCGCGCGGCGAGCTCGAAGTGCAGCTCAGCCGCCGCGGCGTGCATCTGCTCGGTGAGCTGCTGGACGAGCTCGGCCAGGTCCGACGACGGCAGTCCGGCCAGGTCGGGCATCTGCTTGCGATCAGCGTCGAGCCGCGACAGCCCGGGCACCGGGGCCTTCTTGCGGCGCGGGTCGCCCCAGGTGGCGAGCAGCTCCTGGGTGCTCTCGTCCTCGCGGGCGAGCATCTCGGTGATGTCGGCGATCTTCTTGCGCAGCGGCTGCGGGTCGACGCCGTTGGCCACGTTGTAGGCGACCTGCTTGGCACGGCGCCGGTTGGTCTCGTCGATCGCCTTCTCCATCGAGGGCGTGATCTTGTCGGCGTACATGTGCACCTGGCCGGAGACGTTGCGCGCCGCCCGGCCGATCGTCTGGATCAGGGACTTGTCCGAGCGCAGGAAGCCCTCCTTGTCGGCGTCGAGGATCGCCACCAGGGACACCTCGGGAAGGTCGAGCCCCTCGCGGAGGAGGTTGATGCCGACGAGCACGTCGTACTCGCCCAGGCGCAGGTCGCGGAGCAGCTCGATCCGCTTGAGGGTGTCGACCTCGGAGTGCAGGTAGCGGGTGCGGATGCCGTTCTCGAGCAGGTAGTCGGTGAGGTCCTCGGACATCTTCTTGGTCAGCGTCGTCACCAGCACCCGCTCGTTGCGCTCGACGCGGGAGCTGATCTCGCCGATCAGGTCGTCGATCTGGCCCTTGGTCGGCTTGACGACCACCTCGGGATCGACCAGGCCCGTCGGTCGGATGATCTGCTCGACGACGTCGCCGCGCACCTTGGAGAGCTCGTAGTCGCCCGGGGTCGCCGAGAGGTAGACGGTCTGGCCGATCCGGTCGAGGAACTCCTCCCACTTGAGCGGGCGGTTGTCCATCGCGCTCGGCAGCCGGAAGCCGTGGTCGACCAGGTTGCGTTTGCGGGACATGTCTCCTTCGTACATGCCGCCGATCTGCGGGACCGCGACGTGGGACTCGTCGACCACCAGCAAGAAGTCCTCGGGGAAGTAGTCGATCAGGCAGTTCGGCGCAGTCCCCCGGCCGCGGCCGTCGATGTGCATCGAGTAGTTCTCGATGCCCGAGCACGAGCCGACCTGGCGCATCATCTCCACGTCGTAGGTCGTGCGCATCCGCAGCCGCTGCGCCTCGAGCAGCTTGCCCTGGCGCTCGAAGAAGGACACCTGCTCCTCGAGCTCGGCCTCGATGCCGGCGATGGCACGCTCCATCCGCTCCGGCCCCGCGATGTAGTGGCTGGCGGGGAAGACGTAGAGCTCGGTGTCCTCGGTGAGCACCTCTCCGGTGACCGGGTGCAGGGTCATCAGTCGCTCGATCTCGTCGCCGAAGAACTCCACGCGCACGGCCATCTCCTCGTAGACCGGGAAGATCTCCAGGGTGTCGCCGCGGACCCGGAAGGTGCCGCGGGTGAAGGACAGGTCGTTGCGGGTGTACTGGATCTGGACCAGACGACGCAGCACCTCGTCGCGGTCCATCTCCTCGCCGACCCGGAGCCGGACCATCCGGTCGACGTACTCCTGGGGCGTGCCGAGACCGTAGATGCACGACACCGTCGAGACCACGATGACGTCGCGACGGGTGAGCAGGGAGTTGGTCGCCGAGTGCCGGAGCCGCTCGACCTCCTCGTTGATCGAGGAGTCCTTCTCGATGTAGGTGTCGGTCTGCGGGACGTACGCCTCCGGCTGGTAGTAGTCGTAGTAGGAGACGAAGTACTCCACCGCGTTGTGCGGCAGCAGCTGCCGAAGCTCGTTGGCGAACTGCGCAGCGAGGGTCTTGTTGGGCTGCATCACCAGGATCGGGCGCTGGAGGCGCTCGGCTGCCCACGCCACCGTCGCGGTCTTGCCGGTGCCGGTGGCGCCGAGCAGCACGACGTCCTTCTCGCCACCCTGGATGCGCTTCTGGATCTCCTCGATCGCGGTCGGCTGGTCGCCCGAGGGGACGTAGTCGGAGATGACCTCGAACGGCGCCACCCGGCGCTCGAGATCGGTGACAGGGCGCATGCGACGAGCCTACGGGGGAGCGCCGACAAGTCCCCACCGCTAGTCTCCCGGCCATGGGACTCAACCCGGTCAGCGACATCCTCAAGCGGGCCGATCGCGCGCTGAAGTCGGTCGACGGCACCCTGGGTCACGTCGACACCAAGCTCAGCGCGGTGGACCACACCATGGTGCAGGTCGACGGCAAGCTCGGCAGCGTCGAGGAGACCCTCGAGGAGGTCCGCGGCACGCTGGTCGAGGTCGCCGGGACGCTCGGCCAGGTCCGTGACCTGCTGGGCGAGCTGGAGAGCGAGCTCGCGCTCCTGAAGCGCGTGCCCGACATCGTGGCGAAGCTCGACGACCTCAGCGCCGCCGTGGCGAAGAAGTGACCGACCCTCCTGACGCTAGATTTCCGGTGTGAGCAGGGGCTCAGGCGCGATCCGGTTCGCCGGCCGGGAGATCTGGCCGGTCGTGCGCCGCACCCTCCTCGCGATCTTCGGCGTCCAGCTGGTGCTGGCGATCAGCCTGACGCTGGTGGACTCCTGGCGCCGACGGGGCAAGAAGCCGCAGCCGTTCACGACCCTGCCGCCACGCGAGGTGCAGATCGGTGACGGCACGGTCACCACCTACACCAACGGCGTGGACCTCTTCGACGACATGCTGGCCGCGATCGCCTCGGCCCAGCGGATGGTTCTCTTCGAGACCTACATCTGGAAGGGCGACGAGGTCGGCGAGCGGTTCAAGCAGGCGCTGGTCACGGCCGCGGAGCGCGGCGTCGAGGTCTACGCCATCTACGACGCGTTCGGCAACATCGTGGTCGACCCGCGCTTCAAGAAGTTCCCGCCGGTGCTGCGGGTGCTGCGCTTCCCCGTCTACAACGCGGGCTGGCGGTTCTTCGACCTGCGGCGCTACGGCCGCGAGCACCGCAAGATGCTGGTGGTCGACGACGAGGTCGCGTTCGTCGGTGGCTTCAACATCGGAGCGGCATACGCGACGGAGTGGCGCGACACGCACGTCCGGATCACCGGCCCTGCGGTCTGGGACCTGCGGCGGAGCTTCGCCGACTTCTGGAACGACCACCGCCGCGGCCGCCGTCCCCTCCTCCTCGAGACGGGCGACGCGGCCTGGGAGCCGCGGATCCGGCTGCACCGCAACCTCCCGCGGCAGTGGATGTTCCCGATCCGGGCGATGTACCTCGAGGCGATCAACCGGGCCCGCCGCAACATCTGGATGACCCACGCCTACTTCATCCCCGACCCGGACTTCGTCGACGCTCTCTCCGCGGCTGCCCAGCGCGGGGTCGACGTCAAGGTGCTGGTCCCCCGCACCTCCAACCACGTCGTCGCGGACTGGATCTCGCGCGGCTACTTCGGCCAGCTGCTGGACGCCGGCGTGGAGATCCACCGCTTCGAGGGCGCGATGGTGCACGCGAAGACAGCGACCATCGACGGCAACTGGTCGACGGTCGGCACGGCGAACATCGACCGGCTGAGCATGACCGGCAACTACGAGATCAACGTCGAGTTCATCGACCCAGGGATGGCCGAGGTGATGGAGGCGATCTTCGCCTCCGACCTCGCCCAGTGCGTCGCTCCTGTCACCCCGCGACTGGAACTCCCGCGGCATCCACCGGCGGTTCACCGAGGCCGTGCTCGAAGCCGCTGCGCCACCTGCTGTAGGGATCGGTCGTCGAGCCTGTCGAGACGCCCGTCCATCTTGCGACGTCTCGACAGGCTCGACGTCCGGGGCACTAGGGTGCCGGGCATGCTGCGACCGCCCGTGCGCAACCTGCGCGCGAAGAACGTCTTCCTGACCGGCGCCGCCAGCGGCATCGGGCGGGCCACGGCGCTCGCGCGCGGCCCGCGAGGGCGCCGTCCTGTTCCTGACCGACGTCGACCAGCAGCGCCTGCTCGACGGTGGTCGAGGAGATCCCGCCGCCGGCGGCGAGGTCGCGTACGCCTCACCGGTCGACGTCGCCGACCACGACGCCGTCCGGGCGATGGCGGCCGAGATCACCGCAGCGCACGGCGCCATGGACGTGGTGATGAACATCGCCGGGATCGCGTCCTGGGGCACGATCACCGCGATGCCTCACCGCACCTGGCAGCGCGTGGTCGACGTCAACCTGATGGGACCGATCGCGGTGCTGGAGTACCTCGTGCCGCCGATGATCGAGGCCGCGTCGCGGCGGTCAGGTGGTCAACGTCTCGTCGGCCGCCGGCATCATCGGGATGCCGTGGCACGCGGCGTACTCCGCCAGCAAGTTCGGTCTGCGCGGCGTCTCCGAGGTGCTGCGCTTCGACCTGGCCCGGCACCGGATCGGCGTCACCCTGGTCTGCCCGGGCGGCGTCGACACCGGCCTCACCGAGACCGTGCAGCATCGCCGGCATCGACAAGGCCAGCGCCGCAGTTCCGCGGCTGCAGGCGCAGTTCCGAAGCGCGCGGTCAGCCCCGAGCACGCCGCCGCCGCGATCCTGCGCGGGGTCAGGCAGCAACAGGTACTGGGTCTACACCTCCCCCGACATCCGCGTCGCCCACCTCGCGCAGCGCTGCTTCCCGCCGGGCTACTGGATCGCGATGACGGTGATGAACAGGGTGGCCAACAGGGCGCTCCCCCAGGTCGGCTCGAGCTGTCCGGGAGGACACGTGACAGCCCCCCGGATCGCCCCCGGCACGCGTCGCGAGCTCGGCCTGCCGATCTGGGTGTTCTCGCCGGCTCGCCGGCCGGGCCACGCGCACCGCACCCCCGGCGATCTTCACGACGCTGGGACGCGGTCGCGGCCTGTTCTGGGGCTGGCTGCACTTCGCCGGCAGGCTGATGCCCGGGGGCAAGCTCCCCCGGCGCGAGACCGAGCTGGTGATCCTGCGGGTGGCCGGCGTGCGCGGGTGCGACTACGAGTTCGAGCACCACGTCCGCCTCGGCAGGCGCGCCGGGGTCACGACCGCCGACGTCGAGCGCGTCCGGGCCGGATCGGCGGCCGACGGCTGGCGCGACCACGAGCAGCTGCTGATGAGGGTCGCCGAGGAGCTGCTCGCCACCCGGGACCTCACCGATGCCACGTGGGCGGACCTGCGGGCGACCTACGACGAGCGCCGGGTGATCGAGCTGCTCTTGCTCGTCGGGCACTACGACATGCTCGCGACGACGCTGATGACGCTGCGCCTGGAGCCTGACCCGCCGCGCTAGTCGCACGGACTACCCGGCAACCGGCCCCGGCGCGTGCGCAGCACCGCGCTGCAGGTGCTCCTGCGTCCCCGGGCAGTGGCCGGTGCTGACCAGCGGCCGGCGATCGGGGTCCTTCGGGTCGCGCCGCGCGGTGCCGTAGTCGCACCGCGTGCTGCGCTGCGGGATCCCCTCGATCAGGAGCTGGCCGTTGCGGATCGCCTGGCCGAGGACACCGAGGCCCGAGGAGTAGTTCGCCAGGATGCTGCCGAAGTGCGGGGCGTAGGGCCGGAACAGGTCGGAGAAGCTCACCGCGGTGTCCAGGAAGCCCGGGAGCACGCCGTCGGCGTCGGCGACGAGCTCCTGCAGCTGCCGGATCTGCGCCGGGGCGTGCTCGAGGGTGGTGCGCAGCTCGGGGTCGTAGTCCTTGAGGAACGCGGCGAACTTCCGCGACGAGGACGCCAGCTGGCGGATGTCGTCGGCCTTCGCGATGCCGATGTCGAGGACCGGTCCGCTGTTGTCGATGAGCCGGCTGGTCTCGGGCCAGAGCCGGTCGAGCTCGGCGAGGAGCACTGCCCCCTGGTCGACCAGCTTGCCGACGTCCTGCCCCGTCCCGGCGAGACCGGTGGCGAGCTCGGAGAGCAGCGTGTGCAGCTGCTTGTCGTCGATCTGGCCGAGCAGCTTGTTGACGCTGATCACCGTCGAGGCCAGCGTCTTGGGCAGGTCGGTCGCCGTGGCCGGCACCACCGACCCGTCGTGGAGGTACGGGCCCTCGCTGGTCTGGGGCTGGAAGTCGAGGTACTGCTCGCCGACCGGCGAGAGGCTGCGCACCTTGGCGACCGACTTCACCGGGATCCGGTCGTTGGACGTGAGCGAGATCGTGGCGACGACTCCGTCGGCGCTGAGGTTGATCGAGCGCACCTTGCCGACCTTCACGCCCCGGTAGGTGACCGCCGATCCCTCGAAGAGCCCACCGGTCGCGGCCATCTCGACCGCACGCTCTTGCTGCGGTGCAGCAGTGGCTGGTCGAGCACCGATCCGAACAGGTACACCAGGGTCAGCGCCAGGATCACGAGCACCCCGATGAGGCTCAGCCAGAGCCGGTCGCGCAGCATCTCTCCCAGGTTCCTCATCAGCCACCCCCCAGGGGCCCGAGGAGGCCGGAGAGCAGGCCGGTCAGGGCGTTCGCCGTACCCGAGCCGCTCGAGCCGGCAGAGCCGCCGGCAGCGCTGGAGCCCGTCCCGGGGTCGGCATTGCTGCCCGGGGCGCCGAGCAGGCTGGGCAAGGTGACCTTGTCCATCTGCATCTCGAGCTTCATGTTGGCGTAGTCGCCCGGGATCGCGGCGTTGAGGTCGTCGTTGAGCTTCACCAGGGCGCGCAGCGACGGGCCGAGCTCGTCGCGGTTGGCGAGGAACTCCTGCAGCACCGGCGAGATCTGGCGGAGCATCTGCAGGACGTCGGCGCGGGTCTTGCCGACGACGCCGTTGGCCGCGTCGGAGAACTCGGTGAGCTTGGCGAGCAGCTTGGTCAGACCCGGGGTGTTCTTGCGCAGCACCCGCGCGGCCGGCCGGATGTCGGTCATCGCGGCCTCGATGGTCGACTGGTTAGCCTTCAGCACCGTCGACACCGTTGCCAGCGCGTCGAGCGCGCGTCCGATGTCGGCCGTGGTGGCGTTCGCCTGGGTCAGGAACGTGTCCGCGCGCTCCATCAGCTCCCGGACCGTGTCCTCGCGACCGCCGAGCGCCGCGTTGAGCTCCTGGGTCACCGTCTGCAGCTGGTTCAGGCCGCCGCCGTTGACGAGCAGTGAGGCAGAGGCGAGGGCGTCCTCCACAGTCGGCGCGGTGCTCGACCGTGCCGTGGAGAGCGTCGACCCGTCGTGGAGCAGTGGGCCCTGGTCGGGGTTGGTGACCTCGACGAAGAGCTCACCGAGCGGCGTCGTGTAGCGCAGCCGCGCGGTCGCGTCGGTGCGCATGTGCGCCGACTTCCGTACGTCGAGCACGGCGATCGCCTTGAAGTCCTTCGTCGTGACCGCCCGCACCTTGCCGGAGCCGACCCCGTTCACCCGGACCTGCGCGCCGCGAGCGAGGTTGAGCGCCTCGTCGAACTGCACCTTGATCTCGATGGTGTCGCCGCCGACCCCGGACCCGGGCAAGCGGCAGGTCCGTCATCGCCGGACCACAGCCCGTCACGAGGACGCCCACGAGGGCGGTCAGGAGCGCTACCCGCCTCATCCCCGGCCTCCCTCGGGGAGCAGTGCCTTGCCGGTGAGCAGGTCGATGAGGTTCTGCAGGTTGAGCAGCGACGGGCCGAACAGCGCGCAGAAGTCCGTCGGCGTGGCCTTGCACAACGGGTTGATCAGGCTCGGCAGCGGCGTGAGCACGAGCGGGTCGACCCGCACGCGGATCCGCCCGTGGTGGAGGGTCGCGCGCAGGTTCTGCAGGGTCACCGGCATCACCCGCAGGATCTCGGTGAGATCGGCGCGCTTGGTGAGCAGCGACTTCATCAGGGCACTGCTCTGGTCGAGGGACCGGACCAGCTGCTGCCGGTTCTGGTGGGCGAACTCCGCGACCAGCTCGACCGCGGTGCTCAGCGACCGCAGTGCGCTGCGGAAGTTGGTGCGCTCGTCGGCCAGCAGCCGGCTCGCCCGGCTGACCTGGGTCACGAAGTCACGGGTCAGCTGCTGGTTCGCGGCGATGGTCGCGGTCAGCCCGTCGAGTCCCTTCACGGTGCCCGCGATGTTCTCGCGCTGACCGGAGATCGAGTTCACCGCTCCCCCGAGCGAGGTGATCGTCCGGTTGAACAGCTCGCCCTTGCCGTCGACGGCACGCGAGCCCTCGCGGAGGATGTTCGCGATCGCGTCCTTGGTGCCCTTCGACCCGGCGATGCCGCTGGTGAAGGTGTTGAGCGCCTCGAGCACCTCGTCGAAGTCGACCGGGCGTCCGGGTCTGCGGCTCGGGCGATGACGGCGCCGTCCGACATCTCGGGGTCCGGAGTGGTAGACGGGGGTGAGCTCGACGTACCGGTCGGTCGCCACCGAGCGGGCCACCACGACGGCGCCGGCGTCGGCGGGCACCGGCTGGTCGCGGTCGATCGACATCGTCACCCGCACATGGGTGCCTTCGGGCTTGATCGAGGTGACCTTGCCGACGGTCACGCCGAGCACACCGACGTCGTTGCCGACGAAGAGACCTGCGGAGTCCGACATCAGCGCGGTGACGGTGATCTTGTTGCCGAAGACGGGCGTGCAGCCCGACAGACCGACGAGCGTGGCCAGGACGAGCGGTCAGGTGGAGGAGGCGGCGCATCACTGGCAACCTCCCAGCCGGCAGCCGGCGTCGTCCGGGGGCAGCGCCGGGTCCTTCAGCCAGAGGTCGCCCCAGGCGCCGTTGCCGGTGGCGTTGGCGAAGTACCGCACGGTGGGTGCGATCCTGCCGAGCACGTCCTTCAGCGTCGCGTCCTCGTCGCGGAGCGTCGTGAGCACCTGGTTGAGCTGGCGGAACGCTGGGCCCATGTCCGCCTGCGTCTGGTCGATCACCGCCGCCAGGTTGCCTGCCAGCGTCGTGGTCTCGACCAGCAGCGTGTGGATCGCCGCCCGGCGCTTGGTGATCTCCTCGACGACGAGGTCGGCCTCGCGCATCAGCGCGACGATGTCGGTGCTGCTGGCCGAGAGCTGGCCGGTCACGCTGCGGGCGGCGGCGAGCAGCGCGCCGGTCTGGTCGCTGCGGCTCTGCACCAGCCTCGGAGAGCCGGGCGATGCCGGTCAGGGCCGGGCCGACCTGCTGGTTGGTGGCGGTCAGCGTCTTGCTCGCCTCGGTCAGTGCGCGCGCGAGCAGCTCGGGGTCGAGCTTCTCGAGGTTCGCGGTGCCCTTCTCCAGCACGTCCTGGAGGTTGAACGGCACCGACGTGCGCGCGAGCGGGATCGTGTGGACCTGCCCGCTGCCCGCCGGCGTCACCGCGAGGTAGTGGGTGCCGAGCAGCGTCGCGACCTTGACCGCAGCCGTGGTCCGGTCGCCGAGGTCGATGCCGTTGTCGAGGGTGAACCTCACCACGACCGTGTCGCCGGCGAGCTTCACCGACCTCACCTCGCCCTTGGGGATGCCGTAGACCTCGACGTCCTCACCGGAGCGGAGACCCGCGGTCTGGGCGAGCACTGCCGTGTAGGTCCGGGACCCGAACGTCACGACGGTGCTGAGGACGACGAGGACGGCGACCACCACGCCGACGGCGATCGCGGCGAGCCCGATGCGGAAGGGATCACGGCCCTCGAGAAGCCTCATGCCCGTCCTCGCTTCGCTGCGCGCGGGCACGAGGCACAAAAGCCACTGTGCTTCCTTGTTCGCTCGCTCCGCTCGCTCACGAGCACACCTCCGACCATGGTCCGTTCGCGGTGCCGTTGAGGTTCAGCTTGGCGCCGCCGACGTTGACGATCACCGAGCACAGGTAGATGTTCACGGCGTTCTCGTACGAGGTCGCGCGTCCCAGCGCCGCAAGGGTCGAGCCGAAGGAGCCGATCGCCTTGACGAAGTCGGGCTTGTTGGCCAGGAACAGGTCCATCACCGCGCGGAACCGGGCCACGGCGCTCACGGTGGGCGTCTTCGCCTCCTGGAGCAGCTGCGAGGTGGAGCCGATCAGCTGGCTCATCCCGTCGATCGACGCGCCGATCGACTTCCGGTCGCGCGCCAGCCCGGTCATCAGCGCCCGGAGCTCCTGCACCGTGCCCTGCAGCTCGGTGCCACGACCGGCGAGGGAGACGAGCACCGGGGTCAGGTTGTCGAGCACCTGCCCGACGACCTGGTCGCGGTCGGCGAGGAAGTCGGTGAGCTTCGCGGTCTGGGCGAGCAATGACTCGACGGTGCCGCCCTCACCCTGCAGCACCTTCACCAGCGACGTCGCGAGGGCGTTGACGTCGTCGGGCCGTAGCGCCTCGAAGAGTGGCCGGAAGCCGTTCAGCAGCTCGGTGAGGTCGAAGCCGGGGCTCGTGCGTGCGAGCGGGATCGTCGAGCCGGGCGCGATCCTCGGCCCGCGCTGGTCGCCCTGCACCAACGCGAGATAGCGCTGGCCGAGGAGGTTCTGGTAGCGCATCACGACCTTGGTGGTGTCGAGCAGCGGCTGGTCGGCGGTGACCTGGAAGGACACCTCCGCGACCCCCTTGCCGACGCTGATCGCCTGCACCCGGCCGACGCGCACTCCGGCGACCCGGACGTCGTCGCCGGTCCGCAGCCCGGCCACGTCGGTGAACGCTGCCCGGTAGTGGTCGGTCGGACCGCTGACGCCGTTCAGCATGGTGTTCATCAGCACGACCGCGAGCAGCACGCTGACCAGCGCGAAGATGGCGAACTTCACCACGATGGAGCGGAAGCCCGTGATCACTGTGCACCCCTCACTGGCCACCCCCGCAGTTGTCACCGCGGGCCGAGCCGATCCGCGGGCAGTCGGCGGCGGTGTAGTACGGGGGTACGTCGAGCAGGAACGTGGTGACCGAGTCGATGAAACCGTGCTGGACGACACTGGCGACCTTCGCCGCGAGCATCGTGTTGGTCGCGATCGCGCCGGAGATGCCCGCCTGCCGGTTGGTGTAGAGCTGGTCGAGCAGGACCGCGGAGTTCTGCAGGAACCTGACCAGCCCCGAGGCGTTGGCGCGCAGGAACGCGTTCGCCTGCGTCGTCAGTGCCGTGGCCCCCACCAGGACGGTCGCGATCGCTGCCTGCTCGCTGACCACGGTGCGCGCGGTGACCAGCGCGTCACTGGTGGCCTTGAGCAGGTCGGGCGCGACATCGGCGACGAGCTCGAGGTTCGCGGCCAGCTTGCGCACGTCCTCCCGGACCGCGGGCATCTTCGGGTTCAGCCGGGCCAGGTAGTCCGAGGCCCGGTCGATCGTCGTACCGAGCTGGGCGCCGCGGCCGTCCAGCGCCTGTGCGACCGAGCCGATCGCGGAGGCCAGGTCGGCCGGTCCGAGCGCCTTGACCAGCGAGTCGATGTCGTCGAGCGCCTGCTGCAGCTCGAGGGTGCCCTGGGTCCGGTCGGCCGGGATGACGGCGCCTGCCCGCAACGCGTCGTGGGAGGGCTGCCCGTGCGTGACGAGGTCCAGGTACGACGTACCGAAGACCGTCGCGGGGAGGATCCGCCCGACCACGTTGTCCGGCACCTGGTCGAGGCGGTGGCCGCGGACCGCGACGCGCACCCGGACTCCACCGGCGGGCCCGGGCCGGACACCGTCGACCTTCCCGATGATCACGCCGCGGATCTTCACGTCGGCACCCGAGACCAGTGACCCGCCCGCATCGGACAGCTGGGCCTCGACGTGGTCGGGACCGCCGAACGCGCCCGTGGTGCGCAGCCACACCACCGTCAGCAGCAGGACCGCGGCGACGACGGCGACCAGACCGCGCCTGGCGAGGTCCTGTCGCCTCAGCTCCCGCCGGGGGCGGCCACGTGGACGTGCTCCGGTCATCGCGCTACCCCGAGATCCGGAAGCCGGAGTCGCCGCCCCAGAACAGCAGCGTCATCATCATGTCCAGCACGACGACCACCACGATGCTCGCCCGGATCGCGCGGCCGGTCGCCTCGCCGACGGCCTGCGGCCCTCCGCCGACGCGCATGCCGTACCAGCAGTGGATCAGCGTGATCGCGATCGCGAACACGACGATCTTCACCACGGAGAGGAACACGTCGCGGCCGAGGATGAACGTGGAGAAGTAGTGGTCGTACTGGCCGGGCGACTGGCCGAAGATCACCACCACCGACAGCATCGAGGCGATGTAGGAGCCGATCAGCCCGATCAGGTACAGCGGGATGATCGCGATGGAGTTGGCGATCACCCGGGTCGCGACCAGGTAGCGCGTCGGCTCGACGGCCATCACCTCGAGGGCGTCGACCTCCTCGTGGATCTTCATCGAGCCGAGCTGCGCGGTGAAGCGGCAGCCCACCTGGGAGGCGAGGGCGAGCGCCGCGATCAAGGGAGCGAGCTCACGGGTGTTGGCGCTCGCGGAGACGAAGCCCGTGAGCGGCGCCAGGCCGACGATCTCGAGGCCGTTGAAGCCCTCGATGCCCAGCGACGTACCGGCCGAGAGCGCCAGCAGGATCATCACGCCGATGGTGCCGCCGCCGACGATGATCGCGCCGCTTCCCCACGCGATGTCCTTGAGCTGGCGCAGCGCCTCGCGGTGGTAGTTCACGATCGTCGCCGGGATCGCAGCGATCGTCTTGCCGGTGAACGTCACGAAGTCGCCGATCTGGGCGAGCACTCCCAGGACGCCGTCGAGGCCGCGGACGAGGGCGTCGGAGGCCCGGCCGCGGACGCTGGTGTCGAGAATCGTCATGCCACTCCCTGCGGCACGAGCATCACGTAGGCCTGGGTGATCACCACGTTGGCCATCGCGAGCAGGATCACGCTGAGCACCACGGCCTGGTTGACAGCATCGGCGACGCCCTTCGGACCGCCGGAGGCGTTGAGCCCCTTGTGCGCGGCGACGACCGTGGCGATGAACCCGAACACCAGCGCCTTGAACTCGGCGAGCACGAAGTCGGTCGGCTGGCTGAACGCCACGAACGAGTCCTGGTAGGCGCCCGCGCTGACCTTCCCGCCGCCGACGTTGATGACGTACGCCGTGATCATCGCCGTCATCGACACGATCACGGTGAGCAGGAGGGCGACCACGAGCGCTGCAAGCACCCGGGGGGCGACCAGCCGCTGCACCGGCGAGATGCCCATGACCTTGAGCGCGTCGATCTCCTCGCGCACCGTGCGAGCGCCCAGGTCCGAGCAGATCGCCGAGCCGACGGCACCGGCGATCATCAGCGAGGTCACCAGGGGCGCCGCCTGCCGGAGGATGCCGATGCCGTTGACGGCTCCCATGAAGGAGGTGGCGCCGATCTGGCTCGCGACGGCGCCGATCTGCACCGAGATGATCACCCCGAACGGGATCGCCACCAGGATCGTCGGCAGCAGCGACACCCGGGTCATGAACCAGGCCTGGAGCATGAACTCGCTCCACGAGAATCGTCGGCCGACGATGTCGGTCGCGGCCGCGACGACGGACTCGACCCCCAGCACCACCAGCTTGCCGCCGGTCTCGACGCCGCGGCGCACGTGGTCCACGAGCAGGCTGGTGCCGGCCCTGCCGACGGCGCTGATCGCGCTCACGCTGCCTCCCCGGTCGGGTTCGCGGGATGTGTGTCCTTCGCAACGTCTTGGCGACGTGGGAGTTACGGAGGTCACACCGGTAAGTTTGTCAGCGCGACTGTGCCAGTTCTGCTGTCACTTTCACAAGATCCCTGCGTGGATCGGCGCCTTCGGCGCTTGTGAACCAGGCGATCGACATCACCGTGACAGTTCGCGTAACGCAGACTGTCACACGCGTTTACACCTCGTCCAGACCCTGTCCAGGACCTAGCCCGGCAGGTGCGTCCGCGGCGCCATCCGGGGCCCGCGGCGAGGGCGGCTCGCGCCGCGAGACCGCGACCAGGTGCTGAACCCGGTGGCGGTGCGGCCGGTAGGGCTCGAGCAGATCGGCGAGCGCCGCGTCGTCGACCGGCTCCCCCACCAGCGCCCAGCCGACGTCCTTGCCGACGTGGTAGTCCCCGAAGCTGACCGCGTCGGCATCACCGAGCGCCGTCGACCTGACCTCGGCGCTCGTCCAGACCCCCACGCCCGGGACGCTGCGCACGCGGCGGTCGAACTCGGCGTACGACGTGCTTGCGGCGCGCTCGAGCGAGGTGGCGACACAGGCCGCGGCGACCACCGGCCCCGACCGGCCCCCGTCGACCGGCAGCTTGAGCCATTCCCAGGACGGGATCATCCGAAGGGTCTCGGCAGCAGGCTGGACCCAGAGGTCGAGCTCGGCGGGTCCGGGCGCCCGCTCGCCGTAGCGGCGTACCAGCCGGCGGAAGGCCGCGAAGGCCTCCTGCCCGGTCACCTTCTGCTCGATGATCGTCGGGACCAGCGACTCCATCACCAGGTCGGTGGCCCCCAGCCGCCAGTTCTTGTGGTGGCGCCAGGCCTCGGCGAGCTGCGGCGGCGGCACGAAGCCGGTCGGGTCGTCGTCGTCCCCGAGCATCCGCGGCAGTCGGTCGAGGACCCAGTCGGCACCGGGGCCCCACGCATCGGCAGAGACCGCGCCCGCACCCACGTCGGTGGCGACCACCAGCGACGCGACACCCTCGGGGGTGCGGATGCCGCGGGCGTGCCGCCCGTCGCCGAGGATCCGGTACGTCGGGTCGCCGGCGCCGCGCCGGTGCACCGAGAGGATCCGGCCCGCCGGGCACGGCCACGACGGCCACCACGTGCGGGTGCGCGGAACCGGCGGAGTCACAGTGCCACCCTAGGCGCACCGTCGGTGCGCTCCGGCAAGATGGCACCCATGGAGCTCGCGCGGCTGGTCCAGGTCTCGCAGCAGGTCGCCGCGACCCGGGCCCGCACCACCAAGCGCGAGCTGATCGCCGCGCTGCTGGCGCAGACCCCGGCCGAGGAGGTCGAGACGGTCACGGCGTACCTCTCCGGCACGCTGCGGCAGCGTCGCACCGGGGTCGGCTGGCGCGGGCTGACCGACCTCCCCGAGCCGGCGGAGGTCGCGACGGTCTCGGTCGCGGAGGTCCACGACGCACTCGAGCAGATCGCCGGCCTGTCGGGAGAGGGCTCAGGCACGGCGAGGCGCGCCGCGGTGGCCGACCTCTTCGGCCGGCTGACAGGTGACGAGCAGCGCTACCTGCGCGGCCTGGTCACCGGCGAGGTCCGTCAAGGTGCCCTCGACTCGGTGATGCTCGACGCGATCGCCGAGGCCGCGGGCGTGCCGGCCACCGCGGTCCGGCGGGCGGCGATGTTCAGCGCGCTCACCGGCCCGGTCGCGGTGGCGGCGCTCACCGGCGGCGAGCAGGCCCTCGCCGCATTCGACCTCGAGGTCGGTCGACCGATCCGGCCGATGCTCGCCTCGTCGGCGCCGGACGTCGCGGCCGCCCTCGACAAGGTGCTCAGTGACAAGATCGCGGCCGACGGACCGGTGGCGGCCGACACCAAGCTCGACGGCATCCGGATCCAGGTCCACCGCCGTGGCGACGAGGTGCTCGTCTACACCCGCAGCCTCGAGGAGATCGGCGAGCGGCTCCCCGACGTGGTCGAGGCCGTCCGTGCGCTGCCCGGTGGCGCCCTGGTTCTCGACGGCGAGGCGCTCACGCTGGCCGACGACGGCACGCCGCGTCCGTTCCAGGAGACCGCCTCTCGCACCTCGGCGACCGGCCGCGCCGACCGGGTGCACCCGTTCTTCTTCGACCTGCTCGCGCACGACGGCGCGTCCCTGGTCCACGAGCCGCAGTCGGTCCGGCTCGAGCGCCTCGACGCCGTCGTGCCGGCCGACCTCCGCACCGCGCGCGTCGAGTCCGCGGATCCCGACACGCTCGCCGGGTTCTTCACCAGCACGGTCTCTGCCGGTCAGGAGGGTGTGATCCTCAAGCGCCTCGACGCGCCGTACGAAGCCGGGCGTCGCGGCTCGGCCTGGGTCAAGGTCAAGCCGCGCCACACCCTCGACCTGGTCGTGCTCGCGGTGGAGTGGGGCAGCGGCCGCCGCCAGGGCTGGCTGTCGAACATCTGGCTGGGCGCCCGCGACGGCCGGGCGGACTCCGAAGAGGGCTTCGTGATGTTGGGCAAGACCTTCAAGGGGATGACCGACGAGATGCTCGCGTGGCAGACCGAGCGGTTCCTCTCGCTCGAGACCCGCCGCGAGGGCCACGTCGTCCACGTCCGGCCCGAGCAGGTCGTGGAGATCGCGTTCGACGGGCTCCAGCGCTCGACCCGCTACCCCGGCGGACTCGCGCTGCGCTTCGCGCGGGTGCTGCGCTACCGCGAGGACAAGACGGCAGAAGAGGCCGACACCCTCGAGACGGTGCGCTCACTGGCGTGAGACCCCGGTTGTAAACCGGAGTTGCACTAACATCGGGGCATGAGCGCGAGTGCTGAGGAGCCGCCTGCGACGACCCGTGCGCCGAGCCGGCAGTCCGCCGCCGCGGCGCGACGCCGGGCACGGGAGCAGCAGATCCTCGCGGCCACGCGACGACTGTTCGACGAGTCCGGGGTCCGCGACGCGCAGATCGACGACATCGCCAAGGCGGTGGGCATCAACCGCGCGATCATCTACCGGCACTTCAGCGGCAAGGAGGAGCTCTTCGCGCTCGCGGTGGAGAGCTACCTCGAGGAGCTGCGCGGACGCCTGGAAGCCGCCGCCGCGCATCACCCCAGCAAGCCCGTCGCGCGGCTCGAGGCGGTGGTCGGCGCGTTCGTGGACTACGGCTACGAGTACCCCGCGTTCATCGACTGCGCGCAGACCCTGATGCGCCGGCCCGGACCCGAGCTCCTCGAGCAGGTCTCCGAGGGCGCGCTCCTCCGGCTCGGCCGCGCGATCACCTCGTGCCTGCGCACCCTGACCCAGACTCTCGACGACGGCGTCGCGTCCGGCGACTTCAAGAAGGGCGACACGGTCCTGATCGCGAACTACATGTACGCCACCGGTCTCGGCGCCATGCAGCTCGCCCGGATCGGCATGGTCGTCAAGGAGAGCTCACCGGGCATTCCGGCGATCTCCCGGATCTCCGGCGACCAGGTCCGTGAGTTCCTGGTCAGCACCGCGGTGTCGCTGGCGACCCGCAGCTGACAGCCCGGCCTGACTCAGCGCTCCAGGATCGCCACGACGCCCTGGCCGCCCGCCGCGCAGATCGAGATCAGCGCGCGGCCCTCGCCCTTGTCGGCGAGCAGCTTGGCAGCGTTGGCGACGATCCGGCCACCGGTGGCGGCGAACGGGTGACCCGCGGCGAGCGAGGAGCCCTTGACGTTCAGCTTGGCGCGGTCGATCGAGCCCAGCGGCGCGTCGAGACCGAGGCGCTCCTTGCAGAACACCGGGTCCTCCCACGCGGCCAGCGTCGAGAGCACCTGGGAGGCGAACGCCTCGTGGATCTCGTAGAAGTCGAAGTCCTGGAGCGACAGCCCGGCGCGCGCGAGCATCCGCGGCACGGCGTACGCCGGTGCCATCAGCAGGCCCTCGCCGCCGTGGACGTAGTCGACCGCCGCGGTCTCGTAGTCGGTGAAGAAGGCCAGCGGCTCGAGGCCGTGCTCGGCGGCCCACTCCTCCGACGCCATCAGCACCACCGACGCACCGTCGGTCAGCGGCGTCGAGTTGGCTGCGGTCATGGTCGCGGCCTCGCCCTTGCCGAAGACCGGCTTGAGGGTGGCGAGCTTCTCCAGCCGAGGAGTCCGCCGCGCAGGTTGTTGTCGCGCTCGATGCCGTTGAAGGGCGTGATCAGGTCGTCCTGCCAGCCGGCTCGTCGTACGACGCGGCGAGGTTGCGGTGCGAGGTCGACGGCGAGCTCGTCCTGGGCCTCGCGGGTGATCTGCCACTCCAGCGCGGTCAGCGCGGCGTGCTCGCCCATCGAGAGCCCGGTGCGCGGCTCGCCGTTCTGACGGGATCTCCAGGCCGATGTCGCCGGGACGGATGTTGCCCAGTGACCTTGAGCTGCCGCCGTTGGACTCGGCGTCGTTGACCTTCATCAGCTTCTTGCGGAGCTTGTCGGAGATCGCGACCGGAGCGTCGGAGGTGGTGTCGGCGCCACCGGCGATGCCGACCTCGATCTGGCCGAGCGCGATCTTGTTGGCGACGTAGATCGATCGCCTGCAGCCCGGTGCCGCACGCCTGCTGGAGGTCGACAGGCGGCGGTCTCGGGGGCGAGCCGCGTGTCGAGCACGGCCTCGCGGGTCAGGTTGAAGTCGCGGGAGTGCTTGAGCACGGCACCGGCGGCGACCTCGCCGATGCGCTCGCCCTCGAGGTCGAACCGGGCGACCAGGCCGTCGAGCGCGGCGGTCAGCATCTCCTGGTTGGAGGCGGTGGCGTAGACGGAGTTCGAGCGGGCGAACGGGATGCGGTTGCCGCCGAGGACGGCGACGCGGCGGGTGCTTGGCCTGCATGCGTGGTGTCTCCTGATCAGCCGGGTAGCTAGCGCAGAGGGCGCAGAGGGCACAGCGTTGACAGGTAACATCGCGCGTAACATCGGGAAAGCGAACGATGTGAGGGGCACGATCACGATTTCTTGGACACTGAGTTACACACGAAGTTACATTTTCGTGGAGCTCCGTCTCTGCCGCACCCGCTGCGGCACGAAACCGCACCGATCCCAGACACGAGGAACCCGATGAGCGACCGCTACCAGTCCTTCAGCTCGAGCCCGATCGGGCAGCTGTTCGTCAAGAACCTCGGCCTGCCCGAACCCGGTCAAGCTCGAGCGCTACACCGAGGGCGCGCCGCTGGTCGACGGCACCGTCGTCGTCGGTGGCTCCGGTCGCCTCGTCGACGTGGTCACCACCGCCCTGGACAACCTCGGCATCGCCAGCACCGACGGCGACCGCGAAGGGCGAGAAGTACAAGGGCCTCGTCTTCGACGCGACCGGGATCACCGACGCCGAGGGCCTGATCGCGATCCAGGAGTTCTTCACGCCGCTGCTGCGCAGCCTCGAGCGCGTGCGCCCGGGTCGTCGTGATCGGCACCAACCCGACCCAGACCGAGAGCCTCGACGAGCGGATCGCCCAGCGGGCGCTCGAGGGCTTCACCCGCTCGCTGGGCAAGGAGATCGGCAACGGCAGCACCGTCAACCTCGTGTACGTCGCCCCGGGTGCCGGAGCCGACGATCGACTCGACGCTCGGGTTCTTCCTCTCCCCCAAGTCGGCCTACGTCTCCGGACAGGTCGCGCGTCTCGGCCTCACCGGCACCAAGAAGGCCGCGAAGGTCACCGACCAGACCAAGTCCGCTCGCCGGCAAGGTCGCGATCGTCACCGGCGCGTCCCGCGGCATCGGCGAGCAGATCGCCCGGGTGCTGCACCGCGACGGCGCGACCGTCCTGGGCATCGACGTACCCGCAGGCGGCGAGCGAGCTGGTGACCTTGATGAAGGAGCTCGACGGCGACCAGCTGACCCTCGACATCACCGGCAAGGACGCCCCGCAGCGGATCGCCCACCACGTCAAGGAGAAGTTCGGCGGGGTCGACATCGTCGTGCACAACGCCGGCATCACCCGCGACCGAAGCTGGCCAACATGGCCGAGGACCGGTGGAGCTCGGTGATCGCGGTCAACCTGTCGGCGCCCGAGCGGATCACCGCGCGAGCTGCTCGACCAGGGGCTGATCAACAAGAACGGCCGGGTCATCGGCGTCTCCTCGATCGCCGGCATCGCCGGCAACGTCGGCCAGACCAACTACGCCGCCTCGAAGGCCGGCGTGATCGGCTTCGTCGACGCGCTCGCGCCCGACGCTGAAGAACGACATCACCATCAACGCCGTCGCACCGGGCTTCATCATCACCGCGATGACGGCCGCCGTCCCGTTCGCGACCCGTGAGGTCGGCCAGCGGATGAACGCGATGAGCCAGGGCGGTCTGCCGGTCGACGTGGCCGAGACGATCGCGTGGTACGCCAGCCCCGGCTCGACCGCGGTCAACGGCAACGTGGTGCGCGTCTGCGGCCAGATGATGCTGGGTGCGTGAGGTGAAGGAGCACAGTGTGGACGAGCGCGTCCTGGAGGAACCCCCTCGTCGCTGCCGACCATGCTCAAGGCGGCGCTGCCGGCCGTGCCCGGCGTGAACCTGATCCCCGGCATCCGCAAGTCCGGCGGCAAGCTGCCCGACCTGCGGCTGTCGCGCCAAGGCGTCGCGATCGACGCAGACCATGTCGCTGCCTACGCCACGGTGTGTGGCTTCGCGCAGCCCGACATCCGCGGCCAGTCCGTGCCGCTGACCTATCCGCACATGCTCGCCTTCGGCCTGCACATGGGGATCATGACCGACGGCTCGTTCCCCTACCCGGCCATCGGCACGGTCCACCTGCGCAACGCGATCACCCAGCACCGCTCGATCGCGCCGTCCGAGGTGCTCGACGTGACGGCGACCGCGCGCGACCTGCGCGCGCACGCCAAGGGCAAGGTCTTCGACCTGGTCACCACCGTCACCAGCGGCGGCGACACGGTCTGGGAGTCGACCTCGACCTACCTGCGCGTCGGCAAGGGCGACAAGGACGTGCCGTCGGAGGGAGTCCCCTTCGACGTCGTCCCGAGCAACGGGGTGGAGTGGCGGCTGGCCGGCAACCTCGGACGGCGGTACGCCGCGGTCTCCGGCGACCACAACCCGATCCACCTCTACCCCCTGACCGCCAAGGCCTTCGGCTTCCCGCGTCAGATCGCGCACGGCATGTGGAGCAAGGCGCGCTGCGTGGCCGCGGTCGCGAACCGGCTGCCCGACGAGGTCACCGTCGAGGTGGAGTTCAAGACGCCGATCCTGCTTCCCGGCACGGTCGCGTTCGGCTCGCGCGTGGTCGACGACGGCGACCATCGGGGCTTCGACTTCTCCCTGACCAACCCGAAGACCGGGGCGCCGCACCTGGTCGGCCGCAGCCGGGGTCTCGGCTAGGCTCGACCGCCCCTGAGGCGGATCAGGCCCTCCTGGGCGACGCTGGCGACCAGCCGGCCGTCCTGGGTGAAGACGCTGGCGAAGATCAGCCCGCGGCCGCCGGACGCCGAGGGGCTGTGCTGGTCGTAGAGCCACCACTGATCGGCGCGGAACGGCCGGTGGAACCAGATCGAGTGGTCGAGCGACGCGGCCTGCATCCGCGAGGAGGAGATGTGCACGCCATGCGGCACCAGCGACGCGCCCAGCAAGGTCATGTCGCTGGCGTAGGCGAAGGCTGCCGTGTGCTGGAGCGGCTCGGACGGGAGCTGCCCGTCGGCCCGGATCCACAGCCGGGCCCGGGCCGGCTCACCGGGCACGTCGATCTCCCCGCCCGGACGCGAGTTGCCGGCGTACCGGACGTCGAGGGCGGCCCACTCGCGCACCCACTCCTCCGACGCTCCCGGGTCGGCGCGACCGGCGTAGATCTCGGTGAGCGTGGGGCAGTCCTCGGGAGCCGGGACCTCGGGCATCGTGTCCTGGTGCTCCAGACCCTCCTCGGGGACCTGGAAGTTCAGGGTCATCGCGAAGATCGGGCGACCGTGCTGCCGGGCGAGCACCCGGCGGGTCGCGAACGAGCGGCCCTCACGGACGTCCTCGACGTCGTAGACGATCGGTACGGCAGTGTCGCCGGGCCGCAGGAAGTAGGAGTGCAGCGAGTGCACGGCGTACTGCTGCGGCACCGTGCGTGACGCCGCTACGAGCGCGTGCGCGGCGACCTGACCGCCGAAGACCCGCTGCATCCGCGTGGTCGGCTGCTTGCCCCGGAAGAGGTTGTCCTCGATGACCTCGAGGTCGAGCAGGTCGACGAGCTCGTCGACCGAGGCGGGCACTACTCGTCCTCGGTCTGGTCGAGGCCGGCCAGGAACTGCTCGAACTGTGCACCCAGCTCCTCCCCCGTCGGGAGGTCGGCGGCATCGGGCATGGCCCCGTCCTCCTGCTCCAGAAGGTTCGGCCCGCCGTCGTGGAAGGCGTCGTACTGCTGCTCGAGGCCGCTGACCACGGCGCGGACCTCCTCGGAGTCGGAGACCTGCTCGGCGATCTCGGCCTGGCGCTCGGCGGCGGCGGCCTCGAGCGCCACGGTGTCCCACTGCAAACCGGTGACCGCGCCGACCTGGCGGAGCATCGCGGCCGCCGCCTCCGGGTAGCCGATCTGGGCGACGTAGTGCGGGATGTGGGCGACGAAGCCGGTGGCGTCGTGGCCCCACTCACCGAGTCGCAGCTCGAGAAGTGACTGCGCGCTCGAGGGGATCCGGATCTCGCCCTGCCAGACGTTCTCGGAGATCAGCAGCCTCTTCGCCGTGGCGTGGTTGGTGACCTGCACCGGACGGGTGTGCGGGACCGCCATCGGCACCGAGCCCATCGACACGGTCAGTCGGACGTCAAAGGCCTCGACGACCGCGCGAACGGCCTCCGCGAACGCCTCCCAGCGCATGTCCGGCTCCGGGCCGGTCAGCAACAGGTACGGCGAACGCTGGTCGTCCTGCACCAGGCGCACCACGAGCCGGGGAGCCTCGTAGTCGCTGTAGTGGTCGCGGACGAAGGACATCGGCGGCCGCCGAGCGCGGTAGTCGAAGAACTCGTCGACCTCGAAGCTGGCCACCACCCGGCCGGCCGAAGACTCCAGCAGGTGCGCCACCGCGAGCGCGGAGGCGTTGCCGGCGTCGAGGAAGCCGTCGAGTGCCGTCAGCATGACCGGCCCGTCGCCGAGTCCCTCGAGCTCGGGGACGTCGTCGACGATGTGCACGAAACGTGCCTGGGTCACAGAAGCTCCTCGCGGGTGGTTGCTCGATCAAGCCTAGTGGGCGGGACCACTGAACCTGCGAGGACACCGATGAGGGTTTCGACACGCTCGGTCGCGGCTTCGTGCCTCAGCCGCGCTCGCTGCTCAACCACCGATGATGAAGTCCGCTGGCGCGTCCTTCATCCGTAGATGCGGATGATCCGCGCTGCCGCCCGGCGCGCGAGCTGTTCGCCGTCGATGCCGAGCACCTGCTCCAGCACCGCGTCCTGCTCGTGGTCCAGCGTGCCCGTGCCGTCGGCGTGGAACCCGTCCATCAGCTGCCAGAGCGCGGTCTCGCCGCGAGTCGCCGCGATGTAGTCGCACGCCATCCAGGCCAGCGCGTAGTGCCAGGCCTGGTCGTCGCCGTTGAAGCCCGTCGACGACGGCAGCGCGTGCACGCCCTCGCGCGCCTTCACCAGCGCGACGGTCGCGATCCGGCGCTCGTCCTGGGGGATCTCGCGCGCACCGAGGTACTCCGCGATGCCCTCTGCGAACCACACGGGCGCTCCGTCGTCGTGCTCGCCCAGCGCGACGTGGGTCAGCTCGTGCCGGACGATCCGGCCGAGGAACGCCTGACCGGCGTTCAGCGAGGTCGGCAACAACGTGAACCGGGTGCCGGCCACCGCCGGCCGCCCCAGGACGGCGTAGATCGGGAAGGTCATCGCACCGAGGTGCTTGATGTTGCCGCCCGGGACGCCCTCGAAGCTGTTCAGCACCACCCGCCGGGCGAAGACGTACACGACGGCGTGGCCGTCCCAGCTGTACGGGATCGCGCTGCGCACGTCCTCGATACCGGAGCGTACGGCGGCGCTCACCCGACCGGCGTCGGCCCAGGTCCGGTTGTCGTAGAGCTGCAGCGTGTCGAGGTCACGGCGCACGTGGATGCGGACCAGGTCCCACGGAGCCGGGTTCGACCCCGGGAACTGCTTGCCTGCGCCGGTCAGCTCCGAGACGATCACCGCCCGGCCGCCCTCGTGGGCGAACGCGAACCCGGAGATCCGCTGCACCGGCACCGAGTCGAAGCCGCGCAGCTGCGTGGACACCCTCACCTGCGGGACCGAGGCCTGCGCACCCCAGGTCGCCGACTTCAGCCCGGCCGGCCAGTCCGACTTGAGCACGGTGTAGTCCAGCTCGGCGAGCGGCAGTTCCCGCAGGTTGGCGAAGTAGCGCCGCTGGCGGGCGACCAGCGCCTTGTCGGAGCTGTCGAGGCTCTTCAGGAACAGGCCCAGGTCGCCGTCGTGGATCGCGGCCGCCCGCTGGTCGAGCACCGCCTGGGCCTCGAGCCGAGTGACCGCACTCCGGTCACCCAGCAGGCTCGATCCGCCGTCGGACGAGCACGCGGACAGGGTCGCGCCCACCACGGCGAGCACGACGAGCACGATCCTGGGCCGCGTCGACCGCACCCGACTCCCTTCAGTCGATGTCGACCAGAGAACGACCGGAGTCGAGCGCGGTCACGTCCTCCACGATCCGGCGCGCGAGCGACTGGGCGGTCAGGCCGATGCGTTCGAGGATCGCTTCACGCTTGGCGTGCTCGAGGAACTCCTGCGGGATCCCGAAGAGCCGGAACGGCGTGCGCACACCGTCGTCGTTCAGCACCTGCAGCAGGTTGGCGCCGAAGCCGCCGATGCGGCCGTTGTCCTCGACGCTCACGACCAGCCGGTGACCGGCGGCGAGCGGCACCAGCGCAGGGTCGATCGGCTTGACCCAGCGCGGGTCGACGACGGTCACCCCGATGCCCTGGTCGGTCAGCCGGTCGGCCACCTCGACCGCGGTGGCCGCCATCGCACCGGGTGCCACGATGAGCACGTCGCGGTCACCCTTGCGCACGAGTACGTCGCAGCCACCCGCTTTCGACGTGGCCGGGATGTCCTCGGCGGGCGGGGCGCCCTTGGGCAGCCGGACCATCGTCGGGGCGTCCTCGATCGCGACCGCCTCGCGCAGCAGCTCGCGGACCCGGGCGCCGTCGCGCGGCGCTGCGAGCCGCAGGCCGGGGACGACCTGGAAGATCGACATGTCCCACATGCCGTTGTGGCTGGGACCGTCGTCGCCGGTGACCCCGGCGCGGTCGGTGACGAACGTGACGCCGCAGCGGTGCAGGGCGACGTCCATGAGCACCTGGTCGAAGGCGCGGTTCATGAACGTCGCGTAGATCGCGACCACCGGGTGCAGCCCACCCATGGCCAGGCCCGCGGCACTGGTGACCGCGTGCTGCTCGGCGATGCCGACGTCGAAGGTCCGCTCGGGGAAGCGGGCCGCGAACCGGTCGAGACCGACCGGGTAGAGCATCGCGGCGGTGATCGCGACGATGTCGCTGCGCTCCTCGCCGAGGGCGACGATCTCCTCGGAGAAGAAGTCGGTCCAGATCCGACCCTTCGGACGGGCCACCCCGGTCTCGGGGTCCATCGGGCCGACCTGGTGCATCTGGTCCGCCTCGTGGCGCTCGGCCGGGTCGTAGCCGAAGCCCTTCTGCGTCATCACGTGCACGATCACCGGACCGCCGAAGCGCTTGGCCTGCGCGAGCGCCTGCTCGACGGCGGGCCGGTCGTGCCCGTCGATCGGGCCGACGTACTTCAGGCCGAGGTCCTCGAAGAGGCCCTGCGGCGCGAGGGCGTCCTTCATGCCCTTCTTCATCGCGTGCAGGGCGTCGTACGCCGCCGGGCCGACGCCGCGCACGCCCTGCAGCCTCCGCTTGACCTGGTCGAGGATCTGCTCGTAGCGCGGGTTGGTGCGCAGGTTGGTGAGGTGGCTCGCGAGTCCACCGACCGTCGGCATGTAGGAGCGTCCGTTGTCGTTGACGACGATCACCAGCCGACGGTCTGCGCCGACCGCGATGTTGTTCAGTGCTTCCCAGGCCATTCCGCCGGTCAGCGCGCCGTCACCGATCAACGCGACCACGTGGCGGTCCTCGCCGCGGATCGCGTATGCCTTGGCGAGGCCGTCGGCGTAGGACAGCGCGGTGGAGGCGTGGGAGTTCTCGACCAGGTCGTGCTCGGACTCGGCGCGGTTCGGGTAGCCGGACAGCCCGCCCTCGGTGCGCAGCGAGTCGAACTCGCCGGCGCGGCCGGTGACCATCTTGTGCACGTAGGCCTGGTGGCCGGTGTCGAAGACGATCTTGTCGCGCGGGGACTCGAAGACTCGGTGCAGTGCGAGGGTGAGCTCGACGACCCCGAGGTTGGGGCCGAGGTGGCCGCCGCGGGGCGCGCACGTGCGCACCAGCTCGTCACGGATCTCCGCGGCCAGCTCGTCGAGCTGGCGGTCGTCGAGCCTGCGCAGGTCCTGCGGACCGGTGATCGACTCCAGCTGCCCCATGATCGGAGAAGTCTATAGTCCGGACCGGGCGATCACGCCGAGGGCGCCGTCAGGCTCCGGTAGAGGTCGGAGTCCAGGAAGTCCGGGACGAAGTGTCGCGACGACGCCGCCAGGTCGAGTGTCGGTACGACACGGGGGTCGACGAAGACGATCTGTCGCCCCTCGCCCACGATGATGTCGGCGTCGGTGGCATCCACCGGCCCGGCGTAGACGTGGTAGTGGCCGTGGTGGCCGTCCGGGTAGGTGTACTCGGCGTCGCGCCAGAGCTCGAGCGTGCCCGCTGGCAGGGTCAGTCCGGTCTCCTCGGCGAGCTCGCGGTAGGCCGCCGGCTCGAAGTCCTCGCCGTCCTCGACGTGACCCCCGACCATGCCCCACTGGTTCGCCGCCCGCGGTGCCTGTGCGTCTCGTTCCTGCAGGAGGAGCCAGCCGCGACGGTCGACCAGCAGCACCACGGCGAGAGGGACGGGAGGCATGCGGCAAACCCTAGAGGTGTCACATCCGGGCGACGTACCGTCGGCCGCGCAGCGCCTCCTCGACGAGCCCGGCCGCACGCCGGACCCCCAGCAGCCGCGCGCCCTCGCGCTCCCAGATCTCCAGGGCCGCCGCGACCTCGGAGTCGCCGACGACGTCGCGCAGCGCCCCCCGGCCCTCGCTCAGGCCGCGGTTGACCGCGGCCTGGCCGGCCTCGACGTGCAGCACCGCGAACCGCGCCAGCAGGACCGGGTGCCGGCGCAGGACGCCGTAGCCGCGGTACTCCGGCGGGCAGATGTCCAGCAGCCAGCTCACCGCGGTGCGCTCCCACTCGGGAGCACCGGGTGCGCGCACCTCGCGAGGCCAGCCCGGCGGCGCCACCGGCGCGGCGCCCCCCGGAGCCGAACGCGGTGTCGGGTCGGGCTCGCGCCAGGAGGTGAACACACCGCGATGTTCGCACACACGTTCGAATCCTGTCGAGCCGATGGAGCAGCTGTCGAGCCCATCACGAGGACGGTCAGCCCAGGACGCCGATCACGGCGGAGACAGCGGCGACGAGCCTGTCGGTGTCGAATCGCTCCGGCTCGGTGAGCAGCACCCGGCCGAAGTGCTCGAGGACCGCCAGCAGGGCGTGGGCGAGGACCTCGGCATCGAGCGGCTGGCCTCCTCGCAGTGCAAGACCGAGCTCGATCATGCCGGCGAGACGCGCGGTGACCTCCTCGCGGTCGGCGGCGATCCGGTCCCGGACCTGTTCGGGCACGTTGTGCGGAGCCAGCAGGATCGGCTGCCAGGTCATCGGGTCGCTGCGCACCTGCTCGATCAGCCGACGGGCAGCCCCGGTGATCATGGCGTCGAGGTCGTCGAGATCAGGCTGGGCGGGCAGCGCGGCGGCGAGCTGGCCCAGCGCACGCTGCTGCTGCCGGTCCAGCAACGCGGCGAGCAGCGGGCCCAGACCGTCGAACGTGCCGTAGACGACCGGACGGGTCACGCCGGTCTCGCGGGCGATCGCGTCGATCGAGACCGCGTCGTACCCGTCGCGCACGATCACGGTGAGCGCGGCGTCGAGCAGCTGCTCGCGACGTACGTCGGCCGGCACCCGGGCCGCGTACGGCCGGCGCTTGCGGGGGGCAGCTGCCGTGGTCACGGCGCAAACCTACTCTGGACACGATTGCTACACATGTGTAGTAATAGTGCCATGCCCCTCCCGAGAACACACCCCGCGATCACCCCGCACGAGGACTTCGGCTTCTTCGGCCCAGGCTCGGTCACCTGGAAGGTGTGGAGCTATCCCACCTCGCTCACCGTCGGCTTCCAGCGCGCCGTCGTGGTCGAGGAGCTCGACCCGGCACTGGTCGCCTCGGTCGACGAGACGCACGCGATCTTCGACCGGCCGCGCACCCGGTACGACCGCACCCTGCGGTACTTCGCCCTGGTGGCCTTCGGCGACAGCCGGAGCACGTCGAAGGCCGCCGATGTGCTGGTCAAGGTGCACAGCAAGGGCATCGGCACCGACCCGGTGACCGGCACCCGGTACGACGCCAACGACCCGAAGTCCCAGCTGTGGATCCAGCTCACCGCCTGGCACTCGATCCTCAAGGCCTACGAGATGTACGGCCCGGGCAGGCTGTCTGCGGAGGAGGAGGCGCAGTACTGGGCCGAGTGCCGGATCGCCGCCGAGCTGCAGACCTGCTCCCCCGACGACATCCCCCGCACGCGCGCCGGCCTGCACGCCTACTACGAGGAGATCCGGCCCCAGCTGCTCGGTTCCGACCTGGCCCGCAACGCGATGCAGCACCTCTTGCGCGCCGACGTGATGCTGCCCCCGATGCCCCGCGTCCTGGCGCCGTTCACCTGGCTCACCACCCGAGCCCTCCGGGCCGCCACGATCGCGACGATGCCCCGCTGGATGCGCACCCTGGCCGGTCTCGAGCAGTCCCGGCTGCTCGACGTCGCGATCCGACCGGTGATGCGGGTCGCCTTCGCCCTGCTCAATGCGAACAGGCGCCTCAAGCTGGAGGCCCTGACGTTCCTCTCGCCGATGACGCGCGACGTCGTCGCGCCGATCCTGTACGCCGTACCCCCGGCGCAGCCCACCGTCCGCACGCCCGCCGAGGCCCGCGCCCTCTACGGCTACGACCGTCCGGCCGACGCACATCTGGGGCTCCGGGCCCGCCAGGCGGCCAAGGTCTTCGGCGAGGGCGCCCGCCCCAGCGACGAGGGGATCGTCGAGTCGGAGCCGATCCTCGGGTCGATCAGCGCCTGAGGATCCGACAATTGGCTGAAATTCGGCCCGGCAATGGACCAGTGGGCCGGAATTTGTAGACCAGTCGCGAGTTTTCGTGTCATGAACCCGCAACTGCGCCGTTCCTCTGCCGAACAGCCCCACAGGGCTCCCGGAGGCAGGACGGACGATGGAAAGCAAGCTCACGACGACCTCGACGCTGGCCGTGCAGATCGCGACGGTCAACGCCGAGCAGGACCACACGCTGGTCGCGGAGTTCGTCTACGACCCTGCCGACGCCTGCGCCGTGACCCTCGTGCTGCAGACCCAGTCCGGCCCGGTGCACTGGACGTTCGGTCGCGAGCTGCTCGCCGACGGACAGTACGAGCCGACCGGCGACGGTGACGTGCACGTCTGGCCCTGCCTCAGCTCGTCCGGTGAGGCGGTCGTGATCGTCGAGCTCTGCTCCCCCGTCGGCGAGACACTGCTGCAGTTCCCGACCCGCGCGGTCCAGGAGTTCATCATCTCCTCCGTCGCCGCCGTGCCGATGGGCGCCGAGGACCTCGACGTCGACACCTGGCTCGAGCAGCTCCTCGCCGTCGACTGACCGCTCACACGACCCGGAGTCGCTCCTCCACCCGCTCGACCTTCGCCGTGAGCTGACCGGTGTCGTGACCGCGTCGGAGGTCGGCCTTCAGCACCAGACCCACGCGCGGTGAGGTCTCCGCGACCTTGAAGACCGCCTCCTTCACCACCGCCATCACCTCGTCCCACTCGCCCTCGATGTTGGTGAACATGGCGTTCGTCTCGTTGGGCAGTCCTGACTCCCGGATCACCCGGACGGCATCGGCGACCGCGTCGCTGACACCCCCGGTCTCGTCGGCGCCGGAGGGGCTGATGCTGATGGCCACGATCATGGGGTCACGCTAGCGAGCGGCCGACGGCTCAGCTGCGGCGGAGGTTCCGCAGGACGTACTGCATGATCCCGCCGTTGCGGTAGTAGTTGGCTTCACCGGGGGTGTCGATCCGGACGACGGCGTCGAAGGTGACATCGCCAGCGGTGACCTTCACGGTCCTCGGGGTGCGGCCCTCGTTGAGCTCGGTGATGCCCGAGATCGCGAACGTCTCCTCGCCGGTCAGGCCCAGGGACTCGGCGTTCTGGCCCTCGGGGAACTGCAGCGGGATGACGCCCATGCCGATCAGGTTGGAGCGGTGGATCCGCTCGTAGGACTCCGCGATCACGGCCTTCACGCCGAGCAGCGAGGTGCCCTTGGCCGCCCAGTCACGCGACGAGCCGGAGCCGTACTCCTTGCCGGCGAGCACGACCAGCGGGGTGCCGGCGGCGACGTAGTTCTCCGAGGCGTCGTACACGGTCGACACCGGGCCGTCGGCCCGGGTGAAGTCCCGGGTGAACCCGCCCTCGGTGCCCGGCGCCAGCTGGTTGCGCAGCCGGATGTTGGCGAACGTGCCGCGGATCATCACCTCGTGGTTGCCGCGCCGCGAGCCGTAGGAGTTGAAGTCGCGTTGCTCGACGCCGTGCTCGGAGAGGTACTTCCCGGCGGGCGAGTCCTTCTTGATCGCGCCTGCGGGCGAGATGTGGTCGGTGGTGACCGAGTCGCCCAGCTTGAGCAGCACCCGGGCGCCCTCGATGTCGGTGACCGGCGTCGGCTCGTCGGGCATGCCGTCGAAGTACGGCGCCCGGCGCACGTACGTCGAGTCCGGGTCCCAGGCGAAGGTGTTGCCCTCCGGCGTCGGCAGCGACTGCCAGCGCTCGTCTCCAGCGAACACGTCGGCGTAGTCGTTCGTGAACATCTCGGCGGTGATGGCACCGGCGATCGTCTCCTCGACCTCGGCCGGCGACGGCCAGATGTCCTCGAGGAAGACGTCGTTGCCGTCCTGGTCCTTCCCGAGCGGGTCGGTGTAGAGGTCGACGTCCATCGAGCCGGCGAGCGCGTAGGCGACCACGAGCGGCGGCGAGGCCAGGTAGTTCATCTTGATGTCGGGGTTGATCCGGCCCTCGAAGTTGCGGTTGCCCGACAGCACCGAGACGACCGAGAGGTCCTTCTCGTTGACCGCTGCCGAGACCTCCGGGATCAGCGGGCCGGAGTTGCCGATGCACGTGGTGCAGCCGTAGCCGACCAGGTTGAAGCCGAGCTTGTCGAGGTACGGCGTGAGGCCGGCGCGCTCGTAGTAGTCCGAGACCACCTTCGAGCCCGGGGCGAGCGTGGTCTTGACCCACGGCTTGCGCTGCAGGCCCTTCTCGACGGCCTTCTTCGCGAGCAGGGCGGCGCCGATCATCACCGACGGGTTCGAGGTGTTGGTGCACGACGTGATCGCCGCGATCGTGACCGCGCCGTGGTCCAGGGTGAACTTCGTGCCGTCGGCCAGGGTGACCTCGACCGGGTCGCTGGGCCGACCGCCATCGGTCGGAGCCGCGGACAGGTGGTCGCTCGGCGCGGCCTCGTCCCCGTTGCGCGAACCGCCCGCGGGCGAGTCCGAGGCGGGGAAGGACTCGGCCACCGACTCGTCGTACCCGTTCACCGAGTCCCCGGCGACGTAGTCGGCCAGCGAGCGCCGGAAGGACTCCTTGGCGTCGGTGACCTGGATCCGGTCCTGGGGTCGCTTCGGTCCGGCGATCGACGGGACCACCGTGGCGAGGTCGAGCTCGAGCTTCTCGGAGAACCGCGGCTCGGCGGCTGGGTCGTGCCAGAGGCCCTGCTCCTTGGCGTAGGCCTCGACGAGGGCGAGCTGCTCCTCGGTGCGACCGGTCAGGCGCAGGTACTTCACCGTCTCCTCGTCCACCGGGAAGACCGCGATCGTCGAGCCGAACTCCGGGCTCATGTTGCCGATCGTGGCGCGGTTGGCCAGCGGGAGCGCGGAGACGCCCGCGCCGTAGAACTCCACGAACTTGCCGACCACGCCGTGCTTGCGCAGCATCTCGGTGATCGTGAGCACCAGGTCGGTCGCGGTCGAGCCGGCGGGGAGCTCACCGGAGAGCTTGAAACCGACCACCCGGGGAATCAGCATCGAGACCGGCTGGCCGAGCATCGCGGCCTCGGCCTCGATGCCGCCGACGCCCCAGCCGACCACGCCGATGCCGTTGACCATCGTGGTGTGTGAGTCGGTGCCGACGCAGGTGTCGGGGTAGGCGACTCCGTCCCGGACCATCACGACGCGGGCGAGGTGCTCGATGTTGACCTGGTGGACGATGCCGGTGCCGGGCGGGACGACCTTGAAGTCGTCGAAGGCACCCTGGCCCCAGCGGAGGAACTGGTAGCGCTCCCGGTTGCGCTGGTACTCGATCTCGACGTTGCGCTCGAAGGACTCGGGCGTGCCGAAGACGTCGGCGATCACGGAGTGGTCGATGACCATCTCGGCCGGAGCGAGCGGGTTGATCTTCGTCGCGTCGCCGCCGAGCTCGGCCATCGCCTCGCGCATCGTGGCCAGGTCGACGACGCACGGGACGCCGGTGAAGTCCTGCATGATCACCCGCGCGGGGGTGAACTGGATCTCCTTGTCGGGCTGCGCGTCGGCATCCCATCCGGCGAGCGCGCGGATGTCGGCGGCGGTGATGTCGGCGCCGTCCTCGGTGCGGAGCAGGTTCTCGAGCAGGACCTTCAGGGAGAACGGCAGCGACGCGACGTCGAGGCCCTCACCGGTCACGGCGTCGAGGCGGTAGATCTCATAGGAGCTGTCACCGACCTCGAGCGTGCTCTTCGCCCCGAAGCTGTCCTTGCTCGTGCCCGCGCTGGCCATCGACGTCTCCTCGTTGAAATGTGCAGTCCCGGTGCCCACCTTGGGCCCATCTTGCCCACCCCGCGCGACGGGGCGGAAGGCGGTCTCACCGATCCGATTTTATCTTGATATCAAGATACACGATATCAAACAGCGCCCCGGACGACTTCAGACCCGGATCCTCGCGATCGCGTCCGCGTGGACCGTCGGGTCGGAGGTGAACCGCTCCCCCGGCCCCGAGGGACCGTAGACGACGAGCTCGTCGAACCCGAGCGCCTCGGCGCGCTCGGCGACCTCGGTGTACGTCGCGACGTCATCGGTCGGCCGGACCTCGCCGTACCCGACCAGCAATGACCGCCGCAGGTCGCGCGGGTCACGGCCCTGGCGCTCGCACGCGCTGGTCATCGCCGCGGCCTGCTCGGCAACCGCGGCCCAGTAGTCGGCGGGCTCGAACAGGCTGGAGCTCGGGCCGCCGTAGGTGTTCCACGCATCGGCGTGGCGCACCGCCAGCTCGATGGTCCGCGGGCCGTGGGCGGCGAGCATCAGGTACGGCCTCGTCGCTCCCGCGGGCAGTGCGGTCGTCTCGAGGCCGGAGAAGGACCGGGTCGGGCCGGACCACTCGGTGGCGCCGTCGAAGACCGCACCGAGGCCCTCCACCACGTCGACCAGGCGCCGGTGCATCTCGCCCGGCGTCGGCTCCTCGTCGCGGTCCGCCTGCGCGCACCGCGGCGAGCCCGCGCCGAGACCGAGTACGAGGCGGCCACCGGAGATGTCGTCGACGGTCGCGGCGAGCCGGGCGAGCGCCACCGGCGAGTGCAGGGTCGCGGACGCGACCAGCGTGCCGAGCTCGAGCCGGGTGGTCACCGACGCAGCAGCGGTCAGGATGCTGAAGCCGTCGGCCAGCCAGCCTCCCGCTGCCGTCGGATGGGTCAGGTGGTCATAGACGTAGCCGACGTCGTAGCCGACCTCCTCCGCCCATGCGAAGTCGCGCGCGAGGTCGCGCCACGGCCGGGTCTGCGGCATCACGACACCCAATCTCATGGACATCAGTCTGCCGAGGGCGCCAACAGAGCGACACACTCGACGTGGACCCAAAGTGGACAGGGTTCGAAGTAACCAGCGACGGGTCAGATGGCAGCGGCGCTGTTGGGACTCGCAGTGTCGGAGGCGACACCGCTGGCTGAATGCGTGAAGCGTTCGAACCTCTTTTCGCGTTCATGCCCTTTGACGCGATGTCTACGTGCCGCGCGCGGGCAGCACCGAGGGTCGGCGCGTCACGTCCGGGGACCGGCGCCCCGCGCCCCGGATCAGTCGGTGGGGATCCTGGGCGCGATGTTCTGGTTGCGGCGGAACAGGTTCTCTGGGTCGTAGCGGCCCTTCAGGTCAGCCAGCCGGTCGGCGTTGGCGCCGTAGCAGGCCCGGGCTGCCTCCGGTCCCTCGTCCATCAGGAAGTTGGCGTAGCAACCGGACAGAGCGTACGGCGCCAGCGCGGCGCGGAACCCCGTGGCCCAGGCCCGCAACTCGCGGTCCACGCCGGGCACGGGCGCCTGTGCGGCGTACATCTGCGCGAAGGCAGCCTCCCGCCAGGGCCAGGCGGTGTCTCGGCGGTCGGCCCGTGCGGCCGCGCCGTCGAGGGGATAGAGGTGCGTCAGGCACAGCGGCGTGGGCATCGTGGCGCCCCAGTGCTCGAACCGCGCGGCCGCGGCATCGGGCAGGTCTTGGAACAGCAGCCCGGCCAGCTGGCCGTACTTGCCGGCCCCGGCGGCCGCATCGCCCATCGACTGCAGCACCGGGTACGGCAGCTGCCCGACGAGGTCGAGCACAGGCCCCTCGGCGCGGAAGGTGGCCAGCGCCTCTGCGGTCCGGTCGTCGGCTGCGGTGTTGCACCAGAACAGCCCGCACACGGGGCGGCCGCGGAGCTCGTCGGGGAACGGCCCCCCGGCCGGCGGCACCGTCAGCAGCGCGAGGTAGGCGAAGATGTCGTCGGCCTGGTGCGGCATCCAGTCGCGGAAGAGCCGCACCAGTCGCTCGGTGCGCTCCAGCGGGAACAGCATCGGTCCACCGGTGACGACCGAGACCGGGTGCAGCCGCATACGCAGCTCGGTGACCACACCGAGGTTGCCGCCGCCCCCGGCCAGCGCCCAGAGCAGGTCCTCGTCTGCGTCCGCGCCAGCGTGCACGAGGCTGCCGTCGGCCAGGACGACGTCGGCGCCGACCAGGTTGTCGACGGCGAGTCCGTGCTTGCGGGTGAGGTGGCTGATGCCGCCGGAGAGGGTGAACCCGCTCATGCCGACGGTGGAGACGGTCGGCGTGGTGGTGGCCAGGCCGAACTCGTGCGTCGCCCGGTCGACCGCGTTCGCCAGGGATCCGCCGCCGATGGCGACGACGCGCCGCTCCGGGTCGACCCGGATGTGGTCGATCGGGCGCAGGTCGATCACCAGCCCGTCCTCCACCGAGCCGAACCCAGGGCCGTGGCCGCCGGCCCGCACGGCCAGCGGCAGCCCTTCCGAGGACGCGAGGCGGATGCCCGCGGCGACGTCGGCCGCGTCGGTGCAGCGAACCACGGCCCGTGGGCGGCTCTCGAAGCAGTGGTTGTCCAGCGCCCGTACGGCGTCGTATCCCCGGTTGTCGGGGCCGACCACCTCGCCGTGGAAGTGGGGGCCCAGTGCTGTGGTGAGGGTGTCGGTGGAGATGGTCATGCGGCCAACCTGCCGTGGCGAGTCCCTCTCCCGCATCGGGAGGAACCCTCACCTGGTGGAGCGCATCTCGCGGCCGTGCCGGACGACGTACGCCGCTGCCTCGGCGCGGTTGCGCAGGCCGAGCTTGAACAGCACGTTGCGCACATGCCGCTCGACGGTCTTGACCGACAGGAACAGCCGGTCGGCGAGCTCGCGGTTGGTCAGCCCCTCGCCGAGCAGGTCGAGCACCTCGCGCTCGCGCTGGGTGAGCTCGCCGAGGCCCACCGGCCCGCCGCGTGGCGCGGTCACGCCCAGGTCGCGGAGGCGGGCCGCCGCCGCGTCTGCGTCGCGGGCCGCGCCGAGGTCCTCGAAGGTCCCCAGCGCGGAGCGGGCCTCGGCGATCGCGTCGTCGTCGGTCAGCAAGCTGGCCAGGGCGAGCCGGGCGCGGCCCGCCCACAGCGGCAGTCGCAGCCGGGTGAACAGGCTGAGCGCGCGCTCCAGCGACTCGACCTCGCCGCGCAGGCGACCGGCGGCGGCCAGGGCGCGGGCCTGCAACTGCTCGCAGTCCGTCGACGTGGCGAGCTCGCGCAGGCGTGCCACCGCGGCCTCGGCCTCGGGGCCCGTCCCGGCCGCGACAAGCACCTCCCAGACCACCGCCTGCTCCAGCGGGCCGCTCAGCCCGGGGCGGTAGGGGTCGGCACGACCTCCCGCCTCGTCTGTCAGCTCGTGCGCCCGGCGCAAGGCGAGGCGACGGGCACTGACGAGATCGCCCCGGGCAGCGGCGAGTGTGGCGAGTACGCCGAGGCACGAAGGGTGCTCCTCCCGGCCCTCGAGCAGCCGCTCGGCCTCCTCGACCCGCCCTTGGGCGAGCCGCAGCTCGGCCAGCCGCGCGGCCGCCTCGCCGGCGAGGTCGGGCTCGGCGTCAACGCCCAACTCGAGCGCAGCGAGCAGGTCCCGCTCGGCGGCCTCCCACTCTCCGGCGTTGAACAGGATCGCGCCGCGGTAGGTGCGACAGGTCGCATAAAGGTGCGGGTTGCCGAAGCGCTGCTCGAAGGCGTCGGCGGCGTGGATCCACTGCAGGGCGTGCGCGAGCTCGGCGGTCTGGGCGCAGCTGGTGACGAGGTTGCAGCTGGCGTACACGACGGTGTGGGGTCGCCGCGCCTCGCCGGCCAGGGCAGCAGCCATCGCCTCGTCGAGCAGGGTCGTGCCCTCCTCCCGGCGCCCCTGCTGGACCAGGGCGGCCCCCAGCTGGCTGAGGGCGCACAGCTCCAGGTCGGCGTCGCCGTACCGGCCGGCGGCCTCGCGCGCCTCGGTCGCCCACCGCTCGGCGGCGACCGGGTCGCCGCTGTCATGGGCGCGCAACAGCGCCACCCAGCCGGCCAGCGGCGCCAGCCCAGCCTCCTCGACCATGCGCGCGGCCCGGGCCAGCCAGCCCCGTGCGACCGCGGTCCGGCCCAGGCTCGCCCGGTAGGTGAGGTAGAGCCCGACGGCGGCCATCGCCGCGTTCGGCAGGTCGTCGCGGTGGCGAAACGCGGCGTACGCGCGCTCGTGGTGCTGCACCGAGGCCTCGGTCTCACCCAGCCACCAGAGCACGTCGGCGAGGCCCGCGTGCGCCTCGGCGGTCGGCTCCCGCGCGAGTGCGTCCTCGAAGGCGGCCCTGGCGCCGGCCCACTGTCCGGCCGCCGCGGCCGCGCTCCCCGCTGCCAGCAGGTCGTCAAGATCGGCTGCCGCCATCTCCTGAGGGTACGCGCGAGCGCCGACTCGTCGTCGACTCACGACGCACTGTGCGAACGCGTCAACCCGGCTTGTGGCAGACCACCCGAATCGGCCGAGTGGCGCCTTCCTCGATGTTGCGCACCGAGTTCCGGGCCTTGGTGATAGCTGACGGGCCGATCAACACATCCAACCCCAACGGCGGCAAGGCGCCACTGTCAGCCAGCGACAGCATCGCGGTCGGGCCGCAGGTCGAGCCGAGTCCTCGTCGCTGACTCCGGCAGCACGGCCACGACGTCGCCTGCGAAGAGCTCATCGAACTCCCTGCGACGCACTGGCTGCGCGACTGTTGGAAGCGTGCACGCCGTCGGGACCCAATTGTCGTCGGCCATCAGGTTGGCCATCTCTTCGGTCACACTTCGACGGTAAGCCCGGACCCCGGTACGGGATGCAACGTCACCACGCCTACGGCTATGAGGCCGGCGGGCGACAAGCCCCGTGGTCCATGCACCCACCGCACCAACGCCGTGGGCGACGCGAGGCCAGGGACTTGTTGTGGACGTACCACTCCGCCGAGCTCCTTCAGCTGCTCGTGCTCCAGCGCGCTGGTCGCCGCGTCGTTACGGCAACTCGGCCGGCAGTTCACGGGCGCACTGCCGTCTGATCCAGCGTGAGTCCCTGCGACACCGCATAGGACGCGGCAGCCAGCCGAAGAGGGTGGCGTAGGTGCTCACCACTTCACGAGATGCGCAACGCACTCCACATGGGAAGTCATCGGGAAGAGGTCGAACGCCCGCAGCTCCGCCAGCTCGTAGCCGGAGTCCCGGAAGTAGGCGAGGTCCCGCGCCAGCGCCGCCGGATCGCACGCGACGTAGGCGATCGCGCGAGGGCTGCAGGCGGCGATCGCACCGACGACCTTCCGCTTCGCGCCCGCCCGCGGCGGGTCGAGGACGACGACGTCGGCGCCGGCCGGCTCTGCCCAGTCGAGACGCTCCACCGGTGCGCGGCGCATCTCCGCCCAGGAGTACGCCGCGAGGTTCTCCGCGGCAAGCTCGGCGGCCCGCCGGTCCCCCTCGACGCCGACCACTGGCCGTCGGGACCGACCGCCTCGGCGAGGAAGGCCGAGAACAGCCCGACGCCGGCGTACAGGTCGAGCGCGCGCTCCCCGGGCCGCGGGGCGAGCATCGCGAGCACCGTCTCCACCAGCACCCGCGGCGCCTCCGGGTGCACCTGCCAGAACCCGTCGCCCGCGACGACGAAGTCGTGACCGAGCACGTGCTCGGTCACCTCGACGCGGTCGCTCTCTCGAGCCGGGGCCGCGATCAGGCAGTCGTCGACCTCGACCACGTCGTGGGAGCGGTGCTTGCGCAGCCCGCGACGGCCGCCCGGGAAGCGTGACGTACTGCATCCGGGTGCGCCAGCGCAGGCCGTCACGGGTCTCCGGGGTCTCGACCTGCTCGACCTCCGGCGTCGAGCTCGATGCCGGCGAGCCGGCGCAGCTGCTCCTCGACCACGTGCAGCCTTGAGTCGCCGCTGCGCGGGAAGGGCGACGTGCTGGAAGTCGCAGCCGCCGCAGCCACCGGGGTGCGCGAGCGGGCACGGCGCAGCGACGCGGTCCGGCGACGCCTCGAGCACCTCGACCGCATCGCCACGCAGGAAGGTCTTGTCGACCTCGGTGATCTCCACGACCACCCGCTCGCCCGGCAGCGCGTGCCGGACGAAGACGACGACGTCGCGGGTCTCGACAGGCTCGACCACCGGAGGGGGGCGGACGCGCGCGACGACGTGGCCGCCGTGGGCGACCGCTCCGGCGCGGGCCTCGATCCGGTCGCCGACCTCGAAGGGGGCGCTCACCGGCCGGTACGGCCGCGCCGGACGTCGCCGGGCCGGATCCGCTCCAGCTCCCAGTCCTCGCGCTCCTTGCCGACCTCGGAGCCGCGCAGCTGGTAGGGCACCGAGGTCACCATCACGCCCGGGGTGAAGAGAAGCCGGCCCTTCAGCCGCAGCGCGGTCTGGTTGTGGAGCAGCTGCTCCCACCAGCGCCCGACGACGTACTCCGGGATGTAGACCGCGACGACACCGCGCGGGTTCTTCTCGCGGATCTCCACGGCGTACTGCACGATCGGCCGGATGATCTCGCGGTACGGCGAGTACAGCACCTTGAGAGGCACGTCGACGTGCCGCTGCTCCCACTCCGCGATGAGCTTGTCGGACTCGTCCTGCTCGGAGGCGACGAACACGGCCTCGAGGACGTTCGGCCGGGTCGCCTTCGCGAACGCGAGTGCCCGCATCGTCGGCTTGTGCAGCTTCGACACCAGCACCATCGCGTGCACCCGGGTCGGCATGATCGGGTCCTCGTCACCGACCACGAGCTCCTCGGCAACCCGGTCGTAGTGCCGTCGGATCCCCTTCATGATCGTGAAGAAGACCACCATGGCGGTGATCGCGATCCAGGCGCCGGCGAGGAACTTGGTGAGCAGCACGATCACGAACACGATCGAGGTCATCACCAGCCCGAAGGAGTTGATCGCACGCGAGCGGAACATCCGCCGGCGCACCGCCGGGTCGGTCTCGGTCTTGAGGTGCCGCGTCCAGTGCCTGATCATCCCCAGCTGGCTCAGGTTGAAGGAGACGAAGACGCCGACGATGTAGAGCTGGATCAACCGGGTCGTCTGCGCATCGAAGGCCACGATCAGCACGATCGCCATCACGGCGAGGAAGACGATGCCGTTGCTGTAGGCGAGCCGGTCGCCACGCGAGCCCAGCTGCCGCGGCGCCAAGCCGTCCTGCGCGAGGATCGAGCCCAGGACCGGGAATCCGTTGAAGGCCGTGTTGGCGGCGAGCACCAGGATGAAGCCGGTCATGGCCACCACGAAGTAGAAGCCCGGCGAGAAGCCGCTGAAGATGGCACGAGCGAGCTGGGCGATGACCGCGTGCTGCTGGTAGTCGTGCGCAAGCGCCTGGCCGTGCAGGGTGAGGCGGTCCACGTCGTTCGGGTCGACATATCTCAAGCCCATGTGATGGGCCAAGGTGATCACGCTGAGCATCATCGTGATCGCGATCATCGCCAGCAGCAGCAGCGTGGTTGCGGCGTTGCGCGACTTCGGCTTGCGGAACGCGGGCACGCCGTTCGAGATCGCCTCGACACCGGTCAGTGCGGCAGACCCGGAGGAGAATGCGCGGGCCAGCAGGAAGATCAACGCAACTGTGCTCAGCGAGCCCCCGTAGCCCGGAGCCGTGTGCAGGTCGAGCTCGGCGCTCTCGACGTCGGGCAGGTTGCCGCCGATCAACCGGAGGATCCCGAGGCCACACATGCCGAGAATCGCCACCATGAAGAGGTACGTCGGGATCGCGAACGCCGTGCCGGACTCCCGGATGCCGCGCAGGTTCATCGCCGCGAGGAGGATCACCAGCGCAGCGGCCAGGGTCGCCTCGTGCCCGTTGAAGACCGGCAGCGCCGACGCGGCGTACTGGGCTCCTGAGGAGATGGACACCGCGACGGTCAGGACGTAGTCGACGAGCAAGGCACTCGCGACCGTGGTTCCTGCGGTGCGACCCAGGTTGACGGTCGCGACCTCGTAGTCGCCGCCGCCGGAGGGATAGGCGTGCACGGTCTGCCGGTAGGACGCGATCACCGCCAGCATCACCAGCGCGACGCCGAGGCCGATCTTCCAGGACCAGGCGTAGGTCGAGGCTCCCGCGACCGACAGCATGATGAAGATCTCGTCAGGTGCGTACGCCACCGAGGAGAGCGCGTCACTGGCGAAGACGGGCAGGGCGATCCGCTTCGGCAGCAAGGTCTCCCCCAGCTGCGAGCTGCGGAGCTTGCGACCGAGCAGGATCCGCTTGGAAAGACCACCTACGCCCACGAGCGACAACGTTAGGGCATGCGCGGGCACTCAAGGCACGACGCGGACGTGCAGTAGCGTTCCTCACGTGCACGTCGTGATCATGGGCTGTGGCCGCGTCGGGTCGACACTGGCTCGCTCGCTGGAGGACCGCAACCACACTGTCAGCATCATCGACAGCAACCCCGACGCCTTTCGGCGCCTCGGACCGTCGTTCAACGGCATCAAGGTGACCGGCTACGGCTTCGACCAGAAGGTCCTCACCGATGCCGGCATCGAGCGTGCGGACGCCTTCGCGGCGGTCAGCAGCGGCGACAACTCCAACATCATCGCCGCCCGGGTCGCCCGCGAGACGTTCGGCATCGAGCAGGTCGTCGCCCGGATCTACGACCCCGGCCGCGCCGAGGTCTACCAGCGGCTGGGCATCACGACCGTCGCCACCGTGAAGTGGACCGCCGACCAGGTGCTGCGCCGGCTGCTTCCCGTCGGCGCCGAGCCGGACTTCCGCGACCCGTCGGGAACGATCCGCCTCGACCAGATCCCCGCCCCCGAGTCCTGGGTCGGTCACCGCACGGTGCAGTTCCAGGAGCAGTCCCGGTGCCGGATCGCCTGGATCGACAGGGTCGGCGAAGGCATGCTCCCCCAGCGCGACTCCGTGATCCAGGAGGGCGACCTGCTGCACGTCGTGCTCCGCGAGGAGAACGCGGTGCACGCCTACCAGGTCATCGACCGCGGCCCGGAGGAGGAGTGAGCCCATGCGCGTAGCCATCGCCGGAGCCGGGGCCGTCGGCCGCTCCATCGCCCGCGAGCTGATCACCAACGGTCACCAGGTGCTGCTCATCGACAAGGAGCCGGACTCCATCAAGCCCGATCGCGTACCGGCCGCCGAGTGGCTGCTCGCCGACTCGTGCGAGCTGTCGTCGCTGGAGGAGGCACGGCTCGAGCACTGCGACGTCGTGATCGCCGCGACCGGTGACGACAAGGTCAACCTGGTGACGTCGCTGCTGGCCAAGACCGAGTTCGGCGTCCCCCGCACCGTCGCCCGGGTCAACCACCCCAACAACGAGTGGCTGTTCACCGAGGCATGGGGCGTCGACGTCAACGTCTCCACCCCGCGGATCATGTCCGCGCTCGTCGAGGAGGCCGTGACGGTCGGCGACCTGGTCCGGCTGTTCACCTTCCATCAGAGCAACTCGAACCTGGTCGAGATGACGCTCCCGGTCGGGTCGCCGTACGTCGGCAAGCCCTCGGGCCTGATCCCCTTCCCCGAGAACGTCGCACTCGTGACGATCCTGCGCGACGGCCAGGTCTACGTACCCGACCCCGAGCAGCCGGTCGAGGCCGGCGACGAGCTCCTGTTCGTCTGCCAGGCCGACGTGGAGGAAGAGCTCGAGCAGCTGCTGGCGCCGCGGGAGACGGAGTAGGGATGTCCGACGTGGCCGAGCAGGCATGACCTTCGAGCTGAGCCTCGCCGTCGCCGCCTCGCCCGCGGCCGTGTTCGACTTCATCGCCGACTTCGCGACCATGCCGCAGTGGTACTCCGCGGTGCAGCGCGTCGACCGAACCGACGGCACCAGCGGCCTCGGGACCCGGTACACCGTGCACCGCGACCTGCCCGGCGGACCCGCGACGAACGAGGTGGAGATCACCGGCTACGACAGCGGCCGGGAAGTCACCTTCACCTCCCTGAGCGGGCCCACACCTTTCGTCTACCGCTACCTGGTCGAGGCGGCTCGGCC
>CAWDUF010000007.1:0-143654 GCA_963805425.1 uncultured Actinomycetota bacterium
GCCGCGCCTTCATCGAGGTGGTCGACCGTTGCGCCTTGTTCGAGGGCCTGTTCGAGCCCGGCGCCCGCGCCGAGGTCTGGATGAGCCACGGCGACAAAGTCGTGGAAATGCCGCCGGGCTTTCGCGTCGTCGCGACCTCCGAGGCCTCGCCGTTCGCGGCGATCGCCGATGACGTCCGAAAAATCTACGGCGTCCAGTTCCATCCCGAGGTCATGCACACGCCCGAAGGCGGCGCCCTGCTCAGGAATTTCACCCACCGGGTCGCCGGCTGCCGGGGCGACTGGACCATGGCGCGCTTTCGCGAGGCGGCAATTCGGGCGGGTGCGCGAGCAGGTCGGTTCCGGCCGGGTGATCTGCGGCCTCTCGGGCGGGGTCGATTCCGCGGTCACGGCCCTGCTCGTGCACGAGGCGATCGGCGACCAGCTGACCTGCATCCTGGTCGACACCGGCCTGTTGCGCGCAGGCGAGGCCCTGGAGGTGCTCGAACTCTTCCGTGAGCGCTTCAACATCCCGCTCGATCTCGCGGGGACGCGGCGGACCTGTTCCTCGAGCGGCTCGCGGGGGTCGGCGATCCGGAGCAGAAGCGGAAGATCATCGGCGGGAGTTCATCGATGTGTTCGAGAAGGAGGCGAAGCGACTGGGAAAAACCGAATTCCTGGCGCAGGGCACCCTCTATCCGGACGTGATCGAAGCGCCTCGTTCAGGGCGCGAGGTCCGATCAAGTCGCACCACAACGTCGGCGGCCTGCCCGAGCGGATGAACCTGGAGCTGGTCGAGCCGCGTGCGCAAGCTGTTCAAGGACGAGGTCCGCGACCTCGGGCGCGAGCTCGGCCTGCCCGAAACGTTCGTCGGTCGCCATCCGTTTCCGGGTCCCGGCCTGGCGGTGCGATCCTCGGCGAGATCACCGAGAGCGCCTCGAGCTGTTGCGCCAGGCCGACGTGATCTTCCTCGAGGAGATGCGCACGCGGGCGTGTACCACGCGATCTGGCAGGCGTTCGCCGTGCTGCTGCCGGTGCAGACGGTGGGCGTCAAGGGCGATGAGCGCTCCTACGAGCGGCTGCGCGCTGCGCGCGGTCAGCTCGCTCGACGGCATGACCGCGGACTGGATGCGCTTCGCCATGGAGTCCTGGGGCGGGCCGCGAGCCGCATCGTCAACCAGATCCGCGGCATCAACCGCGTGGTCTACGACAGCACCAGCAAAGCCCCCGGCACGATCGAGTGGGAGTGAACCGAGCGTCTTGAGCTTCTTCAGTCGGTCGCCTACAATGTGTGCAGCGTAGACGGAAGGCTCCCATGTCCGAAACGACCTCCCTTTCCTTTCGGGTTCCTAAAGAGAAAGCCGACCAGCTGGACGAGCTGGCCGGCGCCATGGAACGGCCGAAGTCGTGGTTGCTGCAACAGGCACTGGACGCCTATCTGGAAGTCCAGGCCTGGCACATCGCCCATATCGAGCAGGGCCGCCGCGAGCTCCGCGAGGGCAAGGGCATCCCGCATGAGGAGGTGGTGCGCTGGGTCGAGAGCTGGGGAGCGGGCGATGACGAGGAGCCGGGCCCGCCGGAGTGAAGGTCGTCTGGTCGCCGACCGCACGCCGCGACCTCGGCGACATCAGGCGCTACATTGCCCGGAGCAATCCGGCAGCAGCCGTCCGAACGGTGCAGCGAATCCTGCGCGCGGTCGAAAACCTCGCGATCTTTCCGGAACTTGGGCGTGCTGGCCGACTGCAGGGCTCACGTGAGTTGATCATCCCGCGTACGCCATTCATCGTAGTCTACGCCGTCAAGGACCAGGGTGTTGAAATCGAGGGCGTGATCCACACCGCCCGCAAATGGCCCTAACGGTTCTGGCTGAAGGCCTCGAAGGCCTTGGCGTAGTCCGGGTGCCAGCGGGACAACGGCGGGCGGTTCTCGACGATGTCGCCGGCGGCCCAGAGGATGCGGCGCTCGTCGAGCGAGCGCGGCACGTCGTTGTCGGGGCAGAGGATGTAGAAGTCGCCGGCCTCCAGGCGCTCGAGCATGAAGTCGACGGTCTGCTCCGGGGTCCAGGCGGCGGCCGGCTTCTCGGCGCGGCCCTTGGCGGTCAGGCGGTGAAGACGAAGCCCGGGATCAGGAGATGGGCGCTGAGCCGGCCGTCCGGATGGTTGCGGAGCTCGTGCTGCAGCGCTTCGGTGAACGCCTTCACGCCGGCCTTGGCGACATTGTAGGCGGGGTCGCCCGGCGGCGTCGTGATGCCCTGCTTGGAGCCCGTGTTGATGATCAGGCCCGGCCGGCCGCGCTCGAGCATGCCGGGCAGGAAGGCCTGGGTGCCGTGGATCACGCCCCAGAGGTTGACGCCGAGCACGCGCTGCCAGTTCTCGGCCGGGCCGAACATGTCGCTGCCGGGCTGGACGCCGGCATTGTTCATGAGCACATCGGTGCCGCCGAACCGGTCGCGGACCGCCGCTTCGAGCCGGCGCACCTCGTCCACGCGGCTGACGTCGGTCTCGACGGTCAAAACGTCCCTGGCGCCGGCCGCGGTCAACGGCGCGATCTCCTCGGCCGCGCGGCCGAGCCGGTCGGCGCCGAGATCGGCGATCGCGATCCGCAGGCCAAGCCCCGCGAACCGCTTCGCCGCGGCGAGGCCGATGCCGGCCGCGCCGCCGGTGACGACCGCGACGGAACCGGGCGTGAGAGCCGGATGGGTCATGATCGCTGCTCCTCTTTTGCTGCCTAAGCGAGAGATAGAGCCCGTCGGTCGAATTTCCGCGGCCAGGGGCCGTGTGGCTCTTGAGCGCCGCGTCCGATTCGCTGACAACGACGACGGACAAGGAGGGAGGTCGGGCATGGCACGGGACGGCAAGCTCAGCGGCCGCAAGGCGCTGGTGACCGGCGGCAGCCGCGGGATCGGGGCGGCGATCGTGCGGGTGTTCGCGGCCGAGGGCGCAGAGGTCGCCCTGCTGCATCTCGGCGACCCCGAGAATGCCGAACGGCTGGTGGGGGTGCTCGAGGAGCAGGGCCGGACCGCCCTCGCTCTGGAGTGCGACGTCGCCGACCCCGATGCGGTCGCGGCAGCGGTTGGCAAGGTCGAGGCCGGGCTTGGCCGGGTCGACATCCTGGTCAACTGCGCCGGCGTGGTCGATCAGACCCCGTTCGCGCAGATCACGGTCGAGCATTGGGACCGGATGATCGCGGTCCATCTGCGCGGCACCTTCCTGATGGCGCAGGCGGTCTGGCCGGGCATGACCCGGCGCGGCTTCGGCCGGATCATCAACTTCGCCTCCCAGGTCGCCTACAAGGGCATGGTCGGCCTCACCCATTACTGCGCCGCCAAGGCCGGGATCATCGGCCTGACCCGGGCGCTGGCGCTCGAGGGAGCCAGGCAGGGCGTGACCGTCAACGCGATCGCGCCCGGGCCGACCGATACCGACATCCTGCTCGGCATGCCGCCGGAGTGGCGGGCCCAGAAGATGGCCGAGCTGCCGATCGGCCGGTTCGCGACCCCGGAGGAGATCGCTCCGACGGCACTCCTGCTGGCCTCCGACGACGGCGCCTTCTACCTCGGCCAGACCCTGTCGCCGAACGGCGGCGACGTCATGCTCTGAGCTGGGCGGCTCAACCGGCGGCGCACCGGGTCGATGCGTAGATCTCGCGGACCGCAAGGGCGATGCCAAGCCTCTCAAGGCCCAACGTCTGATCGAGTTGATCGAGGAAGACGCTCAACCACCGGCCGTCGGGCATCCGTGTCGCGATCTCGATGCCGACGCGCGCGGCATCGACGTAGACGAGATGCGCCAGGCTCGGGATCGCCTGGTAAGCCCAGCGCTTGCGGACCAAGTCCTCGCTTCGCGTGCTCGGCGACAGCACCTCAACCACGACCACCGGATCGTGACACTCGATCGCCTCGTCGGCGAGCGGGCCACTGCGGACGAACACGTCGGGATAGGTGACCATGCCCGCGGGCGAGACGACCTTGAGCTCGAGCCGTGGACATCGCAGTTGCTCCCGCGCAGCGCGACGTGCAGCGCCGCCAGCAGGTTGCCCGCCACCAAGTCGTGCGCGCGACTGCCGCCGGCCATCATGCGGACCTCGCCGCCGATCAGCTCGTAGCGCGCCTTGCGCCGGTTCTCCCAGGCGATGAAGGCCTGGGGCTCGGTCGGAACATTGGCGAGTCGTGTGGTCATGAGCCGATCCTAGCCTAGGCCGCCGCGCGGCGAAACGCCAAGTCAGGCAAGCACGCTACGCACCTCCACGCGGAGCGCCGGCAGCACTTGCTGTTCGAACCAGGGGTGACGCTGGAACCAGGGGCGGTTGCGCGGCGATGGGTGCGGCAGCGGGAAGTGGGTCGGCAGATAGTCGCGGAACGCGCGCACCGTGTCCGTCAGGGTCGGGCGGCAGCGGGCGCCCAGGTGGTGGCGCTGGGCGTGGAGGCCGAGCAGGAGGGTCAGGCGGACCGCCGGCATCCGGGCGAGCAGGCGCGCCTGCCAGAGCGGCGCACATTCCGGTCGCGGCGGCAGGTCGCCGCCCTGCCCTCGCCCCGGATAGCAGAAGCCGATCGGCAGGATCGCGACCCGCTCGGGGTCGTAGAAGGTCGGGCGATCGAGGCCGAGCCAGGCGCGGAGCGCATCGCCGGTCCGGTCGTCGAACGGGATGCCGCGCTGATGGACCCTCCGGCTCGGCGCCTGCCCGGCGATCAGCAGGCGGGCGCCCGAGCCGATCTGGAGGATCGGGCGCGGCCCGAGCGGCAGATGCGGCGCACAGACCGTGCAGGCGGCGACCTCGGCCAGCAGCCGTGCGAGCTCAGGCCGGCTGGTCATCGAGGCCCGGGACCAGCTCGTAGCTCGCCTCGAGCAGATGCTGGGCACCGTCCGGCTTGAGGCGGCTCGAATAGAGATCGAAGCCGCTGACCGGGAAAGGCCCGCTCCGATACAGGCTGTGGCGCATCAGCCAGGTCCCGAGGCGCTCGCGCGAGAGCGGCGCGCGGATCCGGGCCAGGGTCACGTGGGGCGTGAACTTGCGGCTCTCCGGGGGCAGACCGATGGTCGCCAGCGTCCCGGTCGATTTGCCGTTTGAGGCGGGCGAGATCGGGACTCTTCGCGACCCCGACCCAGAGCACCTGCGGCTCGCCCCGGGGCGGGAAGTGACCGAGGCCCTCGAGAACGAGCTCGAACGGCCAGCCCTCGACCAGCGCCAGCGCCTCGGCCACCTCTTCCAGGCGACCGTTGTCGAGCTCGCCGATGAAACGAAGCGTCAGGTGCTGCTGCTCCGGGCTCAACCAGCGCACGTCGCCGGCGCCGCGGGCGAGCGGCTCGAGCGAGCGTTTGACCGAATTCGGGCAGCGACAGGGCGACGAACAGACGCGGCATGGAGGAGCCTCGAGCGAACCCGCCTCTCTATAGAGCCGCTTGGCGGCCTTGCCAAACCGCGAGCCCTCCCATACCTACGGGGCGCGGGTGCCGACCGGCCGACGCTCCAGCCCGACTGGACCCTGGCCGCGGCGGCCCGCCCAACAAGGGGCGCGTTCGAGTATGCGTGGGCGTGGGTCGGTCAACAGCGACGAGTTCATCCGCGAGGTCGACGAGGCGGTCCGTCAGGACCGCTGGCTGCAGCTGACCAAGCAATATGGCGTCTATCTGATCGCCGGCGCGCTCGCGATCGTGGTCGGCACCGCGGCCGGCGTCGGCTGGCGGACCTGGCAGCAAAATCAGCGCCTCGAGGAGGCCGGCCGGTTCGCCGCCGCCGAGCAGCTGCTGCGCCAGGACCATCCGGGCGAGGCGGGCAAGGCGTTCCTGGCGCTGGCCAAGGACGCGGACAGCGGCTACGGCATCATCGCCCGGCTGCGGGCTGCCGAGGCCCAGGCCAAGGCGGGCGAGGCCAAAGGGCGCGGAGCAGACCCTCAGCAGCCTGTCCCAAGACCAACAGGCGGCGCCCGAATACCGGCAGCTGGGCGATCTTTTGGCGGTCCAGCGGGATTTCGATGGCGCCGACCCGGCGACCCTGACCGGCCGGCTGGCGGGCCTGACCGAGGCCGGCGGACCCTGGCGCTACAGCGGCCTCGAGCTCGAGGCCCTGGCGCAGCTGCGCGCGGGGCAGACCGATGCGGCGCGGCGCACGCTCGGGGACCTGCTCCAGGATCCGGGGACGCCACCCGATCTCAGCCGGCGCGCCGGCGAGCTGCTGGCCTCGCTCGGGGGGCCGGTCGAGGCGGCGCCGAAAGCCGCGGCCAAAGATGCGACCCAGGAGAGCGCCCCGGACCAGGCGGACGCTCCGGCCAAGGAGAACGCCCCGGCGCAGGACGGCCAATGATGTCCGCGCGGCGGTTCCTTCATCCTGGCGACCCTGCTGCTCGCGGGCTGCTCGGGGGGCGATTCCTGGTTCGGCGCCCGGCCAAGCCACCCCTGCCGGGCAAGCGGGTGCCGGTGATGCTGCTCGAACGTCAGCTGGCCGCTGACCCGCATCTTGCCGATCTGCCGATCCGGCTGCCGCCGCCGGTGGTCAATCCGGACTGGCCGCAGGCGGGCGGCGTGCCCAGCCACGCGATGCATCATCTGGCGGCCAACGACGATCTCAAGCTCGCCTGGCGCGCCGACATCCCTCGGTGAGCTCGGCGACGATCTCCTCGGCGATCGGGACCGCGATCGTGGGGACGGCGAGCTACAGCGTGGCGACGTCGGTGTAGTCGATGCTCAAGACCTTGGTGCCGCGCGAACGCAGCTCGTGCTCGAGCCGGCCCGCGGCCGCCAGATCGACGGTCACCTCGCAGAGCTCCTGCTCGACGCGCTGCACGAGCTGGGTGACCTCCAGGGCGGCGCGGACGGCGTCGGCGTACGCCCGGGTCAGCCCGCCGGTGCCGAGCAGCGTGCCGCCGAACCAGCGGGTGACCACGGCGACGACGTCGCTGACAGCTCGCGGCCGCGGAGCACCTCGAGCATCGGTGCGCCGCCGGTGCCGGGCGGTTCGCCGTCGTCGTTCGAGCGCTCGATCGCCCGATCGGGCCCGAGCACGAACGCCGAGCAGTGGTGCCGGGCGGCCCAGTGCTCCTTGCGGGCCTGCTCGATCACGCTGCGCGCGGAGATCTCGTCGTCGACCCGCTCCAGGGTGCAGCGGAACCGGGAGTCGCTGACCTCGATCTCTGCGGTCCCGTGCCCCGCGATCGTGAGGTAGGCCATTGGTTCCTGCTCTGCTCATCTGGGGCTCACCGGAAAAGTCGGGCGGTGGCGGGGTACCCCTCCCAGGATCACCCCGCCACCTGATCCGTCGTGCGCCTGGCCCGAGACCCGCGCTGCACCCGAACGGATCCCGGCCGCATCCATGTGGGGTACGGACTACGCGACCGGTGGAGACACTTTAGAACATCGTGCACAAGGCGTACTAACGGAACGGCTGCAAGGAAGGTCAGCAGGTCTGCACGGGTCAGTACGCCGACTGGCCGACCGTCTTCCTGGACCAGCAGCGCGTCGGCCGACTCGAGCGCCGCGATGGCCTCCGGACCCCCTCGGTCGCCCCGATCGTGGGCAGTGGCGGGCTCATGTGCGTCTCGACCTGGTCGGCGAGCTTGGCCTTCCCCGCGAAGAGCGCGTCGAGCAGCGCGCGCTCGGAGACCGAGCCCGGCGACCTCGGCCGCCATCACCGGCGGCTCTGCCCGGACGACGGGCATCTGCGAGACGCCGTACTCCTTGAGGATGCCGATCGCCTCGGCGACCGTCTCTGTCGGGTGCGTGTGCACCAGGTCGGGCATCACGCCGGTCTTCGCGCGCAGTACCTCGCCCACCGTCTGGTCGTCCTTCGCCTGCAGGAACCCGTAGCGCGCCAGCCACTCGTCGTTGAAGACCTTGGTCAGGTAGCCACGACCGGAGTCCGGCAGCAGCACCACGATCGACCGCGTCAGCTCCTCCCGGCTCGCTCGCGAGCTCGCGGCCGAGCTGGGCGGCTGCGAACGCCGCCATGCCCGACGACCCGCCGACGAGCAGGCCCTCCTCGCGGGCGAGCCGCCGCGTCATGGCGAACGAGTCGGCGTCGGAGACCTCGATCACGCGGTCGGCGATGCCCCGGTCATAGGTGTCGGGCCAGAAGTCCTCGCCGACGCCCTCGACCAGGTACGGACGGCCGGTGCCGCCGGAGTAGACCGAGCCGGCCGGGTCGGCGCCGATCACCTTGATGGCGGCGTTCTGCTCCTTGAGGTAGCGACCGACGCCGGTGATCGTCCCGCCGGTGCCCATGCCCGTGACGAAGTGGGTGATCCGGCCCTCGGTCTGGCGCCAGATCTCCGGACCGGTGTCCTCGTAGTGCGAGCGCGGGTTGTTCGGGTTGGAGTACTGGTCGGGCTTCCAGGCGCCCGGCTGCGACGACGAGCCGGTCGGAGACGCTGTAGTAGCTGTCGGGGTGCTCCGGAGCGACCGCGGTCGGGCAGACGACCACCTCGGCGCCGTAGGCCTTGAGGACGTTGCGCTTGTCCTCGCTGACCTTGTCGGGGCAGACGAAGACGCACCGGTACCCGCGCTGCTGGGCGACCAGGGCCAGACCGACGCCGGTGTTGCCCGAGGTCGGCTCGACGATGGTGCCGCCGGGCTGCAGAGCACCGGATGCCTCGGCCGCGTCGATCATCCGGCGGGCGATCCGGTCCTTCACCGAACCGCCCGGGTTGAGGTACTCGACCTTGGCGAGGACGAGCGGGCCGCTGTTCGGGTCGTCGTTCGGGGGGCGGTCGAGGGTCCGGTCGAGCTTGACCAGCGGGGTGTTGCCGATCAGGTCGAGGAGGGAGTTCGCGTAGTCCATGGCGTCGAATCTATCGCGAGGAATGTGAGTATTACATCGTTGTCATTTGCAAGCACCGACACGCCTCTTCAGTCACTTTTTTTCCCACGAGCCCCAAATTTCTTCGGAATTCGGGCATACTCCTGCCGTGCCCCTGACTACGAAGCGCCTCGCCGCAGCCGTGACCGGAGTCGTCGCGACCGCCCTCCTGGCCACTCCGCTGCTGGTCGTCGCACCCGCGCACGCGAAGAAGGCTCCCCAGGACCGCGACTCCGTCGCGCCGCAGGTCTTCTTCCCCGCTGTGGCCCGCAAGGCGCACGACCTGAAGACCTCCGGGAAGCGCCCGGGCACCGAGATCAAGGCCCACTGCGGCTCGAAGGTCGTGGCCGCGACGCCCGGCACCGCCGTGGTGGTCGCGTCGCAGAAGAGCGGGCCGTACCTGGTCAAGGTCGTCACCACCGTCGGTCGGCTCACCACGTTCTACGGCTTCATGCGGTCGGCGTCGGTCACCAGCGGGCAGATCGTCCAGGCAGGCCAGGAGATCGGCCGGGTCGGCGACCTCGGGGTCGCCCGCTTCTGCTCGCTCTACTTCGCAGTGAACAACAACCGGGGCCGCGGCGTGAACCCCTCGCGCTGGCTGTACAAGCGCGTCGGCAAGCCCGTGCCGACGACGTCGCTGTACGGCAACTGGGGCCTGGTCGTCGCCAGCTTCAACACCCTGGGAGCGAGCCACACCAAGAACAGCTCGCGGTACGCGACCTACGCGGTCCGCACTCCGAAGCAGGTGAGCCTGCTGACCGACACCTACCACGTCGACGTCACCGGGCTGCAGGAGTTCCAGAGCCCGCAGCGCACAAGCTTCCTCACCGCAGCCGCGGGTCGCTACGGGATCTACCCCGACGACGCGACGCTCGAGACCACCACCGGCTACGGGCTCACCGAGAACTCGATCATCTGGAACAACGCGACGATGGAGTTCGTCAGCGGCGAGCTCGTCGACGTCCAGTACTTCACCGGCACCCGCAAGATGCCGGTCGTCCTGCTCCGTCAGCGGTCGACAGGCCGCACGGCGTACTTCATGAACGTGCACAACCCGGCGTCGGGTGTCGGGCTACGGCAACCAGACGGCGCACCGACGCGCCGCCATCGCGACCGAGCGGGCCAAGATCATCGCGTTGCGTGCCACCGGCCGTCCGGTGTTCCTCACCGGTGACTTCAACGATCGCACGGCTGCGTTCTGCCCGCTGACTGCGGACAAGCTGACGATCACGCCGGACAGCATCCCGTCGTACACGTGCGCGCCGCCGCCCTCGGTCGGCATCGACTGGGTTTTCGCCGCCGGCGGCGCGCGCTTCACCCGCTACGCGCGGGACTGGAAGCCCAAGGACCTGCGGCTCACCGACCACCCGATCGTCTGGACCCGGGCGCACCTGTCCGAGTGATCGCCTGATCCTTCGGCTCCTGATCCGCGGGTCCGTAGGATTGCCGCGTGGGAAAAGCCGCAGCCGCTCGGAAGCTGGCGTCTGCTGCCGCATTCGGCGGCGGCGGGCTGTCGGTTCTCGGAGCCCTGTCCTACGGACTGCTGCGGATCGAGGCCAAGGTCGCGCGCAAGGCCATCGGCCGGATCGACGCCGCGGTGCCCGATGCGACGGGCTGGTACGGCCGCGGCCGGCCAGGTCCCGCGATCAAGATCGCCCTGCTCGGTGACTCCAGCGCAGCCGGCTACGGCGTCGACAAGGTCGAGCAGACTCCCGGCGCGCTCCTCGGCTCCGGCGTCGCCGCAGGTGCCGATCGCCGGGTGCACCTGCGTGAGTTCTGCGTCTCCGGCGCGAAATCCATCCAGCTCGCGACCCAGGTCGACGCCGCCCTGCTGACCGAGCCCGACGTCGCCGCCATCCTGATCGGCGCCAACGACGTCACCAACCAGACACTGCCCTCCGAGTCGGTCCGCTACCTGAGCGAGGCGGTCCGCCGGCTCCACGACGCGGACATCGCGGTCGTGGTCGGCACCTGTCCGGACCTGGGCACCGTGCGTCCGATCCCCCAGCCGCTGCGCCAGGTGGCCCGTACTTGGTCCCGTCGGCTCGCGGCAGCCCAGGCGATCGCGGTGGTCGAGGCCGGCGGGCGAGCCGTCTCTCTCGGGTCGATCCTCGGCCCGGAGTTCGACGCCTCGCCGGCGCTGCTCTTCGGCCCGGACCGCTTCCACCCTTCGGCCGCCGGCTACGCCGCGCTGGCCGGCGTGATGGTGTCCTCGACCCTGGCTGCGCTCGGGCTGGGGCCGGCCGACGAGGAGCTCCCCGAGGCCCGGCGCGGCGAGGGCGTGCTGCCGATCAGCCGGGCGGCCGTCCAGGCGACGAAGCACCCGGGCACCGAGCTCGACGCCACCGAGGTCGACGGAGCTGCGCGCGGCTTCGGCGGCCGCTGGGTCACGCTCATGCGCCGGCGCCGCCCGATCCCGGTGGACGCCGAAGCGCCCGACTCCGAGGAGTCGGGCGCTTCGGAGGCACTCGCGGTCGACTGACCGGCGTCAGTTGCGGTTGAGGATCGCGAGCAGCCGCAGCAGCTCGATGTAGATCCACACGATCGTCACGGTCAGGCCGAAGGCTGCCCGCCACGACTCCTGCTCGGGCAGCCCGGCCGCGATGCCGCGCTCCACGAAGTCGAAGTCCATGATCAGCATCAGGACGCCGATGCCGAGCCCGATCACGCTGGAGATGAAGCCCATCGCACCGAAGCCGTTGAACCCGAAGTCCGCGTGGAACATCCCGAGCACGAAGTCGAGCAGGGAGACACCGACAAAGCCGAACATCATGCCCACGGTCCACTTGCGGAACCGGTTGCCCACCTGGATGTCGAAGAACTTGTACGCCGCGAGGACGCCCGCAACCGCGGCGACGGTGCCGAGTACCGCACCCACGACGACTCCCTCGCCGACCCACTGGCCGACGACCTTGCTGAACGAGCCCACCGCGAGGCCCTCGAAGGCCGCGAAGGCGATCACCAGCGCCGGGCTGATCACCCGCTTGAACGAGTTGACCATGCTCAGCGCGAAGCCACCGAACGCACCGATCAGGGAGATCGTGTAGAGCTGGCGCACGACGGAGTCGTCGATCAGGCTGGTGTTCTTGTCGACGATGTCGCCGGTGAGGATCCAGGTCCCGGCAGCGACCAGCACCACGACGCCGAGCGTGACGGCCGTCTTCTGCACGACCGTGTCGATCGTCATCCGGCCGGTGCCGGTGCCGGCGCCTACGTGCGTGCTCGGAAGGCCCGCGCCGAAGTCGGCGTACGCCGTGCCACCCTTGCCGTTGAAGCCCTCAGAGCGGGCGAAAACGGGGTTGTTGCTCTGCATGTTCGCTCCTGTCGTCGGCTCGATCGTATCCAGCCGTCAGGAACAAAACGAGCGAGGCAGGCGCCCGTGTTCCCGAAACAGGCCGTCAGGGGCGCGGCGTGACCGTGACCTGGATCTCCCCGGCCGTGTCGGTGCGGATGTCGACGTAGGACCCGTGGGCGCTGACGTCACCCGCAGAGGCCTGGACGTCGAAGCCGTGCGGAGCCGTGAGCGGGCTGACGAAGATCCTGGTCGGCGCGTGGATCGAGGGGTCGGCGCGGTAGCTCATCGTGAAGTGGCCCGTGGCCGGGTCGTAGTCGTAGGCCAGGTCGGTGCCCGCGGTCGCCTGCGGGTAGGTACGGACGAGCTGACGCAGCTTGTCGGCCTTCACGCTGGAGAGGTCGGCGTCATCGGTGAACAGGCCCTGCGCGGAGTCCGCCGTGGTCGGGTCGTCCCAGTGCTTGTAGGCCCAGTACATCCAGCCCATCTGGCGCTCGTCGGCGACGTCGGCGTCGATCCCGATCGCGTTGACGTCGTCGGTGGCGCCCCACTCGCTCATCAGCGGCACCGCTCCCATCGTCGCCGCCTGCTTGATCGCGTTGTCCTCACGGTTGTTGGTGAAGCTGCGGCAGCTGTCGGTGTTGACCAGGGGGAGGCCGGTGCTCGCGAGGAAGACCGCCGTGCAGTAGTTGTGCCACGAGAGGCCGAGGTTCGCCTCACCGGAGACCGCCTTGTAGAACGTCGGCCCCTGGATCCCCGCGCTGAGCTGTTGCGGCTCCCACCAGACGATGTTGTCCGCGTCGACCTGCCGGACGGCCTGCAGACCCTTCGTCATCGCCGGCTGGAGCTCCTGGCTGTACGTCGCAGCACAACCGCCGAGCATGCAGGTCAGCCACTCGATGCCGGCCCACGGCTCGTTCATCAGGTCGTACCCCATCGAGTAGGGCTGGTCCTTGTAGTGCGCGGCGACCAGCTTCCAGTAGGTCGCCCAGCTGTCCTGGATGCCGCCCTTGTTGGCCCAGAAGTTGTCGAAGACCGTCGACACCTCCGGTGTCCAGTAGCCCTCCGGGAACGGCACCGGGAGCCACGGCAGCAACGAGAACGGGAACGGCCGCTTCGCCGCCCAGAGCGGCACGCCCTCCCCGCCGTACGTCTCGTTCCACATGTCCTGGTGCTGGTCGAACTGCATCCAGATGCCGCGGCCGGCGAGCAGCCCGACCACGCGGTCCCACTTCTGGAAGTACGACGGGTCGGCGACCGACGGCTGGTCGGGCGTGACGCCGGCCCAGAGCACGCCGAGGCGAGCACCGTTGAAGCCGTACTTCGCGAACCAGTCCGCGTCGGCCGCGGTGAAGCCGGCCGGGGTGTCCGGCGGCGCGTACGGCGCCCGCTTCCAGACCAGGTTGAGGCCGTGCACGACCACGATCCGGCCGTACTGGTCGACCAGGTGGCTGCCCTCACGGTGCAGACGGGGCACCGGATCGGTGCCGGCGGCCCCGGCCGGACCGGCGGTGGTGCCGGTGAGCGCGAGCGCGAGCAGGCCGGCGAGCAGGACAGCGGTGGGCTTCCTCATGTGTTCTGCAACGAGTTCTCGTCGCTCCGGGTTACCCCGGTGCCCCGACCCGGGACCCCGATGACCGATGATCGTGCGGTGACCGACCCCGCGTACATCGATCCCGAGGACGAGCCCGTCGTCGATCCGGCCGCGCCGGTGGTGCCGGGTCCGCAGCCGATCGGGTACGACGAGTTCGGGATGCGGTTCATGGAGCTGGTGCTGCACCGCGACCGCGTCATGGAGTCGGTCAACCGGGTGCTCGGCGAGGACATCGCGCTCGGCCCGATCGGGGCCGGGCCGGGGCGCAAGGTCGCCAAGGTGACCGCGACCGGCACGTTCGGCAAGGCCTACGGCGACGCGCTCCCCGATGTCGTCGGCTACCAGGTCAACCTCCCGGTGAGCGTGGCGTTCCACCTCGACCTCGGGGTCGACATGCTGCGCTTCGACGCCGAGGTGCTGCTCCCCCTGAGGCTGACGATGGAGCTCGTCGAGCCGCTCACGATCCTGTGGCACATCACTCCCCCGATGCCGGACGACGTGACGATCAGCGTCAAGTCCGACAACCGCCGCGCCGCCGTGCTGCAGAAGCTGACCGGGCTCGACGGCGAGCTGCGCCGGTTCATCGTGCGGTTCGTCGAGCGCGAGCTGGACAAGCCGCACGTGCGCAAGGCGATGCGCATCGACCTGGTCACGCTGATCGACAACGCCTGGGAGCACATCGCCAACCAGTTCATGCCGAACGGCCCGGAGGACCGGGGCTAGGCCGCCTGCCCGGCGTACGGTCGACCCGTGATCAAGTACCTCGGCTCCAAGCGCACGCTGGTGCCGCTGCTCGGCGACATCGCCGAGCGGGTCGGTGCGCGCACGGCCGTGGACCTGTTCACCGGCACGACCCGGGTGGCGCAGGAGTTCAAGCGTCGCGGGCTGGAGGTCACCGCCACCGACCTGGCGACCTACAGCCAGGTGCTCAGCGACTGCTACATCGCCACCGACGCAGCGACCGTCGACGCCCAGGAGCTCGACAACGAGCTGAAGCGCCTGTCCGCGCTGCGCGGCGATCCCGGGTACTTCACCCGGACGTTCTGCGAGGAGTCGCGGTTCTTCCAGCCGAAGAACGGCGCGCGTGTCGACGCGATCCGCAATGCGCTCGAGGCCGACCACCGCGACTCGCCGCTGTTCCCGATCCTGCTGACCAGCCTCATGCTCGCCGCCGACCGGGTCGACTCGACGACCGGGCTGCAGATGGCCTACCTGAAGCAGTGGGCGCCGCGGTCCTACCAGGACCTCGAGCTGAGGCGCCCCGAACTGCTTGCCGGGCCGGGATCGACGGTCGCCGGCGACGCGATGCAGACCGTCGACCAGCTGGCGCCGGTGGACCTGATGTACCTCGACCCGCCGTACAACCAGCACCGGTACTTCACGAACTACCACATCTGGGAGACCCTGGTCCGCTGGGACGAGCCGGAGACCTACGGCGTCGCGTGCAAGCGGATCGACAGCCGCGACGACTCGACGCGGAGTGTCTTCAACACCAAGCGCTCGATGCCCGCGGCGCTGGCCGACCTGGTCGGGCGCGCACGCGCCGAGGTCGTGGTGGTCTCCTACAACGACGAGTCCTGGGTCTCGGCCGACCAGATGACCGCGATGCTCCGCGACGCCGGCCACGACGAGGTGCGGATGCTCGCCATCGACAGCAAGCGGTACGTCGGTGCGCAGATCGGGATCTTCAACCCCTCCGGCGACAAGGTCGGCCAGGTCGCGCGGCTGCGCAACGTGGAGTACGTGTTCGTCGCGGGGCCCCGCGAGCGCGTCGAGGCCGCGATCGCGTCCTAGCCCGCGGGCTCGGTGCGCATCGCCTTCGCGACCTCGATGTCCCGGACGTCCCCGGCGGCTTCGAGCCCGGCGATCACGCCTTCCCGGTCCTCGTCGCTGCGGTTCTGGCTCAGCTTGGCCTTCGCCTCGACGCGCTCGACCTGGAACTCGACCCCGATGATCGCCCGCAGCTGCTTGTCGACGTACGCCTGCGGTGCGTCCGACACCCTCCACCGCTCCGCTCGGCCCGACTCGTGACGGTCGGTGAGGCGGGTGACGACGTCGCGCAGCCAGGCCTCGTCGGTGCGCACCGTCACGGTGCCGGTGAGGTGCACCGCGGAGTAGTTCCAGGTCGGGACGACCCGGCCGTGCTCCGCCTTGGTGGCGTACCAGGCGGGCGACACGTAGGCCTGCGGACCGGCGACGAGCGCAAGAGCCGGCATGGTGCTCTCGATCGACCGCCAGTGCGGGTTGGCGCGGGCCATGTGCAGGAGGAGCCGCTCGCCGTCACGGATGAACGGCATCAACGTGGCGATCGGATACCCGTCCGGACCGGTGGTGACGACCTCGGCTGCGCCGACGGCATCGAGGAACCCGGCGACCTCGGCTTCTGGCATCTGGTTGAACTGCGGCACGTACACCTCGCCACGGTGTCACGGCGCGTCGCTCGTCGGCCCCGGGTTTCGCCCGGCGGACCCGGTCCTCCGGCGTGCATCGTGGGCGCTGGGGTACTGGGCGGGCCATCGCAGCCGAGCTCCGGGAGGAACCCATGGACCACAACGTCGTCGACCTGATCCTGAACGACCATCGTGAGCTGGAGCGGATCTTCGACCAGCTGATGACGCAGCCGGACACGCGGCCGACGCTCGTCCCGGTCATGATCACGCTCCTGACGGCGCACAGCCGGGCCGAGGAGGCCGAGGTGTACCAGGCTGCAGCCGACGCCGGTGGGAGCGAGGACGTGGAGCACAGCCAGAAGGAGCACCTCGAGGCCGACCAGCTCGCTGCAGCGGTCGCGGACACCGACTTCGCGTCCCCGGACTTCGCGACGAAGCTGCAGAAGCTCATCGACGCGGTCAAGCACCACGTCGGAGAGGAGGAGGAGTCGGTGCTGCCCGGGATGCGGGAGAACCTTCCGGCCGAACGTCTCGACGAGCTCGGCAGGGCGTTCCTGCGCAGCCGCGCGGAGCACCTCGGCGATCTCCCTGACGACATCACCAAGGCGGAGCTCGAGCAGCAGGCCGCGAACGCCGACGTCCCAGGCGCGTCCGGCATGACCAAGGACGAGCTGAAGTCGACCCTCGAGCAGGAGGCCGAGCGCTGAGGCCGGGCTCAGACTGACGTCGGTACGGGGTCCGCGAGGCCGAGCTTCGCAGCCTCCTCGCGGAGGTACTCCCGGACCCGCGGGTGAGCAGCGTGGTCGACGATGTTGGCGGCCTGGTGCCGCTGGTCGAGGCCGAAGACGTCGGCGACGCCCTGCTCGGTCACGACGGCAGTCATCTGGAACGACGTCACCGGGTGCTCGATCAGCGGCACGATCGTCGAGACGTCGGCACGCGGGTGCCAGGAGCGCAACGCGATGAGAGCCTGCCCGCCCGGGCTGTGCATGGCTCCGACGATGAAGTCGGTCTGCCCCCCGAAGCCGGAGTAGATCCGGTTGCCCACGCGCGACGCGTTGGCCTGGCCGAAGAGGTCGACCTGCAGCGCCGTGTTCACCGACACCATCGCCGGGTTGCGGGAGATCAGGGCGGGGTCGTTGGCGGTCTCGGTGCGGATCATCTGGATCCGGGGGTTGCGGTCCACCCAGTCCAGCAGCTCGGCGGACCCGAACAGGAACGACGCATGGATCGGGGTGTCCTGGTCCAGAGCGCCGGCGAGCTCGAGGACGTGCACGCTGTCGGAGAACATCTCCGTCCAGACCTTGAGCCGGCGGCGCTCGCACAGGCCGCACAGGGTGGCGTCCGGGACGGCGCCGATGCCGGCCTGCAGGGTGGCGCCGTCTCCGACACGGGCCGCAACCAGCGCACCGATCGCCCCGGACACGTCGTCGATCTTCGGGGCCGGTGCGGTCGGCAGCGCCATGTCGGCCTCGATGAAGTGGTCGATCAGCTCGACCTCCATCTCGGCGTCCCCGAAGGTCCACGGCATCTGGTCGTTGACCTGCGCGATCACCTTGGCACCGCGCGCGCGAGCGGCCTCGACCGCGGCCGGCAGCACGTTGACCTCGACGCCGAGCGACACCCGGCCGCCGTGGGGGCGGGTCGTGTGCAGGATGACCAGGTCGGGCGGCATCGTGGTGCTGAACAGGCGCGGCACCAGGGAGAGCCGGCAGGGCACGTAGCTTGAGTCGCGGACTCTTGCGCATGCCGATCCCGACGAACGCGGTCTCGTACGTGACGCCCTCGCGGTCCGGCAGTCCCGTCGGCGCGTTCAGCACCCACAGCCGGTAGCGCTCGACCTCCTGGTCGACGAGCGCGAGGACGTGGAACGGGACGGCGTTGTTGCCACTGACGACGATCCGCGGATCGTCGGGCAGGCTGCGCAAGACATCAGTGAGGTTCACCCTTGCATCCCAACAGGTCCGACGTCCCGGCGCCACGTGCGTTGGTCCCGAGCTAGGCGGCCCTTCGGCCATCGGGCCCGCTAGCGAGTGTCGACGTCGAGTCCCGTCGCGAGGTCCCCGCAGTCGACCGTGGTCGCGCGGTGGGCATCCAGGTACGCCGCTGCGCCGCGGTCGCCGGAGACGGAGGCGCCGAGGGCGGCCCAGTGGCGGCGACCGATGACCACGGGATGGCCCGCCCGGTCGTCGTACGTCGCCCGAAGGAGGGTCTCGCCGCCCGACCGGGCGCTCGCGAGCAGGCGGGCGACGACCTCCGGGCCGATGTCAGGGAGGTCGACCAGGGTGATGACCAGGACCTCGACCGCGGGATCCAGTCGCGCTGCCGCGGCGAGTCCCGACCTGAGCGACGCGCTCAACCCTTCCGACCAGTCCTCGGCAACCACCACGACCGCTCCAGCGACCCCGTCGAGGTGTGCCGCGGCGGCTTCGGCGCTCGCACCGAGCACGACGAGCACGCGCGCACAGCCACCGTCGCGGAGTGTCTCGACGGCGCGACGCAGCCAGCTGGTCCCGTCGGCGTCGACGACCGTCGCCTTGGCCTGGCCGAACCGGCTGCCTTCACCGGCCGCCAGGACCAGGCCGACCGCCCGGACCACCTCAGGAGCCGCAGACGAGGGCAGCCGCGACCGCGGCGTGGATCGGTGCGTCCAGGTCGCGGAGCGGCAGGCCGGAGCCGCCCTCGCGCACGGCGATGATCTCCGCGGCGATCGACACCGCGGTCTCGGCCGGTGATCGCGCACCCAGGTCCAGGCCGATCGGCGCCCGAAGCCGCGCCAGGCTCTCCTCGGAGACGCCTCGCTCGCGGAGCCGCGTCAGTCGATCCGCGTGGGTCCGTCGGCTGCCGAGCGCCCCGATGAAGCCGGCGCCGGTCTGCAGCGCGACCTCGAGCAGTGGTAGGTCGAACTTGGGGTCGTGGGTCAGCACGCAGATCACGGTCGAGGCGTCCACCTGCTGTCCGGCCAGGTAGCGGTGCGGCCAGTCGACGACCACGTCGTCGGCTGCGGGGAATCGCGTAGGCGTCGCGAAGACGGCGCGCGCGTCGCACACGGTCACCCGGTAGCCGAGGAACTTCCCCATCCGGGCGACGGCGTCGGCGAAGTCGATCGCGCCGAACACGATCATCCGCGGGGGCGGCGCGAAGGACTGCACGAGCACGAGCCCCCCGCGTTCGAGCGCGACCACGTCGGTGCGGTCGCCGTTGGCCGACCGCTCCATGAGGTCGGCGACCTCCGGCGCGCCGTCACCGATCGGCTCGACCAGCGAGCCGGTACGCACCAGGTGCGTGGCCCGGTCGGCACCGAGCACGGTCGCGTACGCGACCCCCTCGCCCCGGTGCAGAGAGTCGAGGAGGGCGTCGAGCGCCGGCGCCTCTGCGTCGACCGGCTCGACGTACACCTCGAGCTCGCCGCCACAGGTCAACCCGACGGCGAAGGCGTCCTCCGTGCTCACTCCGAAGCGACAGACCTCGGGCCTCCCGGTGTCGAGGACTCGCAGCGCGGCGTCGTGGACGGCGCCCTCGACGCAGCCGCCGGAGACACTGCCGAGCACCTCGCCGCTGTCGCTGACGGCCATCACCGCACCGGCCGGGCGGGGTGATGAGCTCCAGGTGCGGATCACGGTCCCCAGGGCGAACCGACGACCGTCGGCGCGCCACGATCGCAGGCCGTCGTGCACCTCACGCACGACGCCCGCTCACATCCGTTCCGCGCCGGCCCTGATGGCCTCGCGGATCCGGTTGTAGGTGCCGCAGCGGCAGACGTTGCGGATCTCGTCGAGGTCGGCGTCGGTGATCTCGTGGCCCTCGGCGCGGGCCTGGCGCACCTTCGCGACGGCCGCCATGATCTGACCGGGCTGGCAGTAGCCGCACTGGGCGACGTCGTACTCGATCCAGGCCTCCTGCATCGGGTGCAGGTCTGCGCCGACCGTGTCGGGCAGACCCTCGATCGTGGTGATCTCGTCGTCGGGCTGCACGTCCGCCACCCGCACCGAGCACGGGTTGAACGCCTTGCCGTTGATGTGCGAGGTGCAGGCCTTGCAGACGTTGATGCCGCAGCCGTACTTCGGTCCGTGGACACCGAGGAGGTCGCGGAGCACCCAGAGGACGCGCAGGTCGTCCTCGGCCTCGACGGTGACCGACTCGCCGTTCAGGACGAACGTGTGCTGGCTCATCGAGACGCTCCTCAGTAGGTGTAGTTCAGGCCGTCGGTGGGCGACGACGGGATCGGCGGTACGAACGGCTTGGGGTCGAAGGACGACGTGTCGTGGTTGACCGGGAACCGCGTCGGCACGTTGCCCGTGGCGCGGGCATAGGCGCAGGCGACGGCGGCGACCGACGCGGCGACACCGGCCTCGCCCGCGCCGCCCGGCTCACCGGTGGTCGGCGGCATCACGATGCACTCGAACTCCGGCGGCACGTTCCACTGCCGGGTGTAGAAGTAGTTGTCCCAGCTGGCCTCGAGGAAGTGCCCGTCGCGCAGGTGCAGGCTGCTGGTCAGCGCCAGCGCGATGCCGTCGGAGACGCACCCCATCATCTGCGCCTCCAGCCCGCGCGGGTTGATCGGCAGGCCGACGTCGATGGCCACCACCGCCTTGGTCACCCGCGGCCCGGTGACTGCCTTCGGGACCGACCGGTCGACCGTGCCGGGGCGGCAGTCGATCTCCACCAGCACCGCGGACGCGCCCTTGTACTCGGAGTGGACTGCGACGCCCTGCGCGGTGCCCGGCGCCATGCTGCGGCCCCATCGCCCGGCCTCCGCGACCTTCCTCAGCACCGCCTTGACCCGGTTGTTCTTCAGGAACGCGAGCCGGAACGCCAGCGGGTCCTTGCCCATCTTCGCGGCGAGCATGTCGACGACCAGCTCGTTGGCGCAGGCCACGTCGGGGGAGTAGATGTTGCGCATGCTGCCGGTGTTGAACCGCTGGTCGGTCTCGTTGAGCAGCTGGGTGACGACCCCGAAGTTGTAGGGCAGCTCCTGGGTCAGGGTGAAGATGGTCTCGGCGAAGCCGAGGTTGCCCAGGCCGGTCGGCAGCTTGTCGAGGTTGTGGGTGATCATCTCGCCGAGGCCGTGACCGAAGTCGGTGGCGACGCTGGTGTGGCGCTGCTCGAAGGTGAGCACCTGGCCGGCCAGGTACGTCGCCCGGATGCGCGAGGTCGCCATCGGGTGCACTCGCCCCTGGCGCGGCTCGTCGGCACGGTGCCACAAGAGCTTCACCGGCTTGCCCATCGCCTGGGAGATCTTCGCCGCCTCCAGCGCAGCGTCGCCGAACAGCTTGTGCCCGAACGACCCGCCCCCGGTGACGACGTTGACGGTGACTGCCTTGACCGGGAGGCCGACGGCCGTGGCGATCTCGCCCTGCGCGACGATCGGCGACTTCAGCCCGGCCCAGACCGTGGCCCGGTCGGAGCGCACGTCGGCGATCGCGCAGTTCGGCTCGAGCGCCGCGCTGCTGCGGAACATGAAGGCGAAGCTCGCATCGACGGTCTTGGTCAGCAGCGGCACCTTCGGCACCAGCAGCGGGATCTCCGCCTTGCGCAGCTTCGCCAGGATCGTCTCGTCGGACTCGCCCTCGATCGGGCCTGGGTTCCAGTCGACGTCGAGCGCCCGCACCGCGTCGATGCACTGGCCGAACGTCGCCGCCCGGACGGCGACGCCGGTGTCGACCATCGCGACGTCGGTGACCCCGGACATCGCCAGGACCGCCGCCTTGTTGCGGATCGATTGCGGCGAGCCGTTCAACGTCGGCGGCCGGCACACCATCGTCGGCAGTGCGTCCGGCACGTCGAGGTCCATCGTGAACTGCTTGCGCCCGGTGACCGCGTCCCGCGCGTCGACCCGGCTGTGCGGCGTGCCGATCACCCGGAACGCCGACCGCGGCGTGAGCTCGACGGAGACCGCCTGCGTGGTCGGGCTGGCGGCCTTGGTCGCGAGGTCGCCGTACGGAGACCGACGAGCCGTCCGGAGCGACCACCTTGCCCAGTCGGGTGGTCAGGAAACCGACGGCGTAGCCGAGCTCGAGCGCAGCGGCGTCGAGCAGCGCCTTGCGAGCCACCGCCGCGGCGACCCGCACCGGCGTGTAGGTCGACTCGGTGGTGTTGGAGCCGCCGGTGAGCTGGTTCCAGACCAGCTCCGGTCGGGCCGGCGCGAGGGTGACGTGCACGTCCTCGACCGGGAGGTCGAGCTCCTCGGCGATGATCATCGCGGTCGAGGTGGTGATGCCCTGACCCACCTCCATCCGCGGCAGCTCGAAGGACGCGGTGCCGTCCTCGTGGAGCACGATCGTGATCATCGTCGAGGTCGGCAGGGCCGCCTGGGTCTGGAGGTCGCCGAGGTCGTAGTACTCCGGCACCTGCGGCAGCGACGGCACGGCGCCGTACGCGGTCTCGCCGAGCCCCAGGTCGGCCGCGACGGCGAGCGTGGCGCCGCCGACGACGAAGCCGATGAAGCGTCTTCGAGAGAGTGCCGGCTTCGAGGGGGTGGACTTCGGGTGGGCAGGCTCCCGCGCCAGGTCACTCATGCCCGCGCCCTCGCTCCGCATCGGGCGTGCAAGAGTGACCCAGTCGGCTGTGTTGGATGATGCGCTCACTGCGCTCGCACATGTGGCTTCCCTTTCCGAGCCTCTCGAGGGAGGGGTTCGCGAGTCGGACGGGCTTCGGTCATCAGACCTCTCCGAGAGGGCGCGGCGCAAGGACCGTTTCACAACGGGACGTCCCGATTCTGTGCTGGAGCACAAGCGCGGCCGCGCCCGGCCGGGTCAGACTGCGTATCCGTCGCGCCGGATCCTGGTGGAGCCACGAGTGCCAGCGCTGTGCCCCGGGTGGGGGTCGAACCCACACTGGGCGGCTTTTAAGGCCGCTTCCTCTGCCAATTGGGATACCGGGGCGCAGCGACGACCCTAGGTCATGCGCGCGCCCCGAAACCCGGACACACGGGCTACAGACGGGAACGCCGCGCGGCTCTACCGTTGACGGATGAGGAGCTCGCGTTCCGCTGCCGCTCTCGTGGTGCTGGTCCTCGCCCTGACCGTCGCGCTGTCCGGGTGCCAGCTGCGCAACGACAGCTCGAACTGCGCCGGGGAGCCCGGCGAGGCAGGGGGCGGTGTCTCGGTGTGCACCAGGCCGCCGCCGACCCAGTTCGACCAGATGGGCAAGTGAACGGCCCGCCCGCTCACAGAGGCAGGTCTCAGAGGTAGGTCTTGCGGGGGTGGATCGCGTGCGCGCCGGCCGCCCGGTCCAGGAAGAGCAGCCCGTCGCAGTGGTCGATCTCGTGCTGGAGGGCTCGCGCCTCGAAGGCGTCGGTCTCGATGACGACCTCGGCTCCCGTACCCGGCTCGTAACCGCGTACGACGAGCCGGGTGGCCCGCTTCACGTCGCCGGTGAGGTCCGGGACGCTCATACAGCCCTCACGCGCCTTCTCGTTGCGCGAGGCGCTGACCACCTCGGCGTTGCAGAGCACGAACGTGCCGTGCTGGATGCGCGTCTTCGGGGTGCTCCGACACGTCGACGGAGAACACCTTCGCACTGACCCCGACCTGCGGCGCGGCCAGGCCGACGCATCCGGGCGACACCCGCATCGTGGCGACGAGGTCAGCGGCGAGCTGGACGATCTCGGGACTCGTCGGGTCGACCACGGCCCCGGGCCGGGCGAGCACCGGGTCGGGTGCGCGGACGACCTCCAGCACTCGACCCTCGACGGGTCCGGTCACAGGTCGTCGCTCTCCAGGGGCAGCAGCGAGACCTCGACGCCGAGCCCAGCGGCCACGCTCCGGAGGGACTCCGTCAAGGTGCTCGCGTCAGCGCTCGGCGGCAGGTCGACCTCGGCGGAGAGCACGTAGAGCTCCCCGGCCAGGCGCGTGGTCAGGTCGGTGATGTTGCCGCCGACCTTCGCCACCTCCGCGGCCAGGCTCGACACGATCCCGGGCCGGTCGCCTCCGTGCACGCTCAGCAGGTACGACGCGCCACTGGGCTCCCCCGCCTCCGGCGGCACCTCGCGCACCGACACCGACAGCGTCCCGTCAGCGGTCAGCGCGCCGAGCGCCCCCTCGACGGTGACGGTCTCGGCGTCGCCGTCGGTGACCAGCATCATCGCGAAGTGCCCCCGCAGCAGCGTCATCGTGGAGTCTTCGATGTTGAGCCCGAGGTCGGCCAGCGCTCCGGTGGTCTCGGCAATGATCCCGGGACGGTCGTGGCCCAGGACGGTGATGGCGAGCAGCGGCATGGGCCGAGTGTTTCACGCAGCCTGACGACGGGTGGCTGGCTGCTGCTGTCGGGTGCGGCTCGGCGGGTGTGCGATGGTTGAGGTGCGAGCACAGCGAGCCTCGAGACGGCGGGTGGTCGGGTTCTTGGCAGCGACGCGGGAGTACGGCGCGTGGCCGGGTCCTGTTGTCGGGTGCTGCTTGGCGGGGTGGTCGAGCAGCGAGCTTGCGAGCGATCAGCCGAGACCACGGCTGGTCCTGTGGTTGAGGTGCGGCACAGCGTGCCCCGAAACCCGCGGCCTGAGAGTGGTCGACAGGCCAGGAGAGATTCTCGAGAAATATTCCGAATTCCCTTCCCGGTAAGGGAATTCTCACCCAAGAGTGTCGGTGGTCACCCCTAGATTCGACCATGAACCCGGGGACCACCACCGCGACTGAGATCGGCGCAGCCAGCATCCTGGCTGCGGTCCGGCGAGCCCGGCGGGCGGAGAACGCTGCAGCAGCAGAGGTTCTGGCCCAGGCCATCGAGTGGGCCAAGCTCCACCAGGTCGACTCGCTGGACGATGCTGCCACGTGGCCGGGAGGGCACGGTGAGGACACCGGGATCCCGATCGCCGGGGAAGGCTGCCCGCTGGTCTCGGAGTTCGCGGTCGCCGAGCTCGCCACCGCCCTGGGTCTGTCGGCCGGGTCGGGGCGCAACCTGATCGCCCAGGCGCTGGAGCTGGCCTACCGGCTGCCGAAGCTGTGGGCCAGGGTCCAGGCCGGGATCGTTGGCGCCGTGGCGGGCCCGACGGGTCGCCGAGGAGACCTCAACGCCTCCCTGTCGGTCGAGGCTGCCGCCTGGGTCGACGCCAGGTCGCGCCGTTCGCCCACAAGACCGGGCTGGCCCAGACCCAGCGGCTGGTGGAGACCGCGATCACCCGGCACATGCCGCAGCTCGCCGCCGAGCGCCGCGAGCGAGCTGCCGAGCAGCGGTACTTCACCATCGACCACGACCAGGTCTCCTTCGCCGGCACCAGCCGGGTCCACGGCGAGCTCGACCTCGCCGACGCACTGGACCTCGAAGACGCCGTCACCGCCGGCGCCGCCCAGCTCCGCCCTGGGCAACGAGCAGACCCGTCGATGTCCGCCGGGCCGCTGCGGTCGGACTGATCGCCCGCGGCGAACAAGCCCTCGACCTGGAGGTGGACCTGCAGACCGGGGAGGTCTCGACAGGCTCGACCACCGCGACGGGCTCGATCTCTGGGGTCTCGACAGGCTCGACCACCGGGGGCCGGAAGGGTCGACAGGTGGTGCTCTACGTGCACCTCTCCCAAGACGCCCTCACCTCCGGCGACCCCCACGCCCCGGTGGAGCTGGAACAAGCCGGGGGCCGGCTGCTGACCGCGGGACAGATCGCGCAATGGTGCGGACGATCCGAGACCGCCAAGATCACCGTCAAACCCGTCATCGACCTGCACCAGACCCAGGCGGTCGACGCCTACCAGGTGCCGGACCGGATCGCCGAATCCGTCCGACTCCGGGACAAGACCTGTGTGCACCCCTAGTGCAACCGGCCCGCCCGGCGCTGCGACCTGGACCACGTCGACCCCTACGTCGACCCCGACGACGGCGGCCCACCCGACCAGACCTCGACGCAGAATCTCGCACCACTGTGCAGGTTGCACCACCGGATGAAGACCCACGGCGGCTGGACCTACACCATCCTCGAACCCGGCACCTACCTGTGGCGCAGCCCCCACGGCTACACCTGGCTCCGCGACCAGCACGGCACCACCGACCTCACCCCACCCGAACCCGAACCACCGCCTCGACGAACCCGCTGAACCCGACCCGCCCCCTCAAGGGGGCGGGGCATCGGCATGCCTTCAGCTCGTGCTGTTCGCCAGCTCCTTCGCCCGGGCGAAGACCCCGTCGAGCATGTCGGCAGTGAGCCGGCCGGTGAACGTGTTCTGCTGCGAGGGGTGGTAGCAGCCGAGGAGGACGACCGCGCCGTCCTCGCCGGGGAGCACCACCTCGACCGCGTGGCCGAACCTCGGCAGCGGTCGCGGGACGGCGTACCCCTCCCCGCGGAGGGCCTTCAGAGCGGCCGACCAGCCGAACGAGCCGAGGCACACCACGACCTTCACCGTCGGCGCCAGCAGCTGGAGCTCGCGCTCGATCCACGGAGCACACGTGTCGCGTTCCTGCGGGGTGGGCTTGTTCTCCGGCGGTGCGCAGCGCACCGCGGCCACCATCCGGGCGTCGAGCAGCTGCTGGCCGTCACCGGCGTGCACCGAGGTGGCCTGGCGCGCGAGCCCGACCCGGCGCAGCGATGCGAAGAGAAAGTCTCCGGAGCTGTCGCCGGTGAAGACCCGTCCGGTGCGGTTGCCGCCGTTCGCGGCGGGCGCGAGCCCGACGATCAGCACCGAGGGGTGCGGCGAGCCCCATCCGGCGATCGGTCGGCCCCAGTAGGGCTGGTCGGCGAACGACGCCCGCTTGGTGTGGGCGACCTGCTCGCGCCACGCGACCAGCCGCGGGCACGCAGAGCAGACCGAGACCCGTGCATCGAGCTCGGCCAGGTCGCTGGCGTCGGCGAGGGCCCGCACGTCGTCGGCCGTGCCGGCGACCGGCGTGTCCGGGGAGGCGGGGTCGTCGGGCCATCCGGTGCCGGGTGGCACCGGGCTGGGGAAGAGCTGACCGGTCAGCGGGTGCGGGAGCATTCAGTCCTCGTCGGGCACCGGCTGACGCATCGGGCCGTAGACCGGCTCGGCGTCGTCACCCCCACGCAGCTCGCGGGCGTCCGCGACCGCCTCGCGGCGCTTGCGTTCCGCCTTCACGACGCCGCGGTCGTCGCGCAGGGGCAACTGGATGGTCTCCTCGGCGGCGAGGCCGGCCTGCAGCTCGCGTGCGCGCTCCAGCTCGGCGTCCAGCTCGGCGCCGAAGAGCAGGGCCAGGTTCGTCAGCCACAGCCACAGCAGCGCGACGACGCCGCCCGCCACCGACCCGTAGGTCTTGTTGTACGACGAGAAGTTGCCGACGTAGAAAGCGAAGCCGACCGAGACCGCGGCCCAGACCAGGATCGCGACGAACGCCCCGGCGGAGATCCAGCGGAATCGGGGCTGCCGGACGTTCGGCGTGGCGTGGTAGAGCAGCGCGACCACCAGGATCACCACGAGGGCGAGAGCCGGCCACTTCGCGATGTTCCACACCTGGACGGCGCCGTCACCGACCCCCATCTCGTCACCGACCGACTGGGCGACGGGGCCGCTGATCAGCAAGATGACCAGTCCGACCACGCAGAGCGCGACGGTGATCACGGTCACGAGCAGCTGAAGCGGACGAAGCTTGTAGAACGGTCGCCCCTCCTCGACGCCGTACACGCGGTTCATCGCCCGGCTGAAGGCGCCGACGTAGCCCGAGGCGGACTAGAGCGCACCGGCGAGGCCGACGGCGAAGGCGACTCCGGCCGACTGGGACCGCGAGAGCTCCTCGAGCGGGTCGCGTACGGCATCCAGGGTGGACTTGTCGACGAGCGGGTCGAGGATGTCCAGGATCGTCCTCACCGAGTCGCCACCGAGGTCGAACAGCCCCAGCGTAGAGATCAGGGCGAGGAGTCCGGGGAAGATCGCCAGGACGGAGTAGTAGGTCAGCGCGGCCGCGAGGTCGGTGCACTCGTCGTCGCGGAACTCACGGATCGTGCGGCGGAGGACGGCGAACCACGACCGCCGCGGCAGATCGGACAGCTTGTCGGGCTTCCTGGGGTCGTCCGGGGCCGGCGCGCGCTCGTGGGTGCGGTCAGTCATGCCAGGCTCCAGGCGATGCCGTCGAGGATGTCGGACTCGGACACCATCACCGTACCCACCTGCGGTACGAGCCAGGATGCGCTCGAGGATCAGCGCGCCGGCGCCGATCACGTCGGCACGGCCCGGATGCATGTAGCCGAGCGAGCGCCGCTCGTCGACCGACATCGCGACCAGCGCGTCGACCGTGGCGTGCACGCGGTCGCGGCCGAGCACGCGCCAGGTGCACCAGGTCACGGTCGTACGCCGGGAGGCCGAGCACCCCGGCCGCCACCGTGGTGACCGTCCCGGCGACCCCGACCACCGTCCGGGCGACGGCCGGGTCGACCCTGCAGCCGTCCAGCGCGGCGTCGATGTCGCTCGGACGCAGCGCCGCGACCTCGCGCGGCGGTGGGCGGGTCGCTGTGCAGGTGGCGCTCGGTCAGCCGGACCGAGCCGATGTCGAGCGACTGCGCGACGGACGCCGTGGCGACCCCGTCGGCGCTGTGCCGAGGACGAGCTCGGTCGAGCCGCCGCCGATGTCGAGCACCAGGCACGGCGGCGACCACCTGCCCGAGGACGCGGGTGGCACCGTCGTACGACGCGCGCGCCTCCTGCGTCGCCGTCGATCACCTCGGGCTCGACGCCGATCCGCTGCTCGACCGGCGCGGTGAACTCGGCGGCGTTCTCGGCGTCCCGTGCGGCGGACGTCGCGCAGAAGCGGATCACCTCGGGGCGTGCGTACTCCGACCAGCGCCGCGTACTCGTCGAGCGCGGCCAAGGCGCGCTGCCATCGACTCCGTCGCTGATCCGGCCGGTCCGGTCGACGCCCTGCCCCAGCCGGACGATCCGCATCTCCCGGACGTGCTCGGCCATCTCGCCCGTCCCGGGGTCCAGGTCGGCGATCAGCAGGCGCAGCGAGTTGGTCCCGCAGTCGAACGCGGCGACGTCGGGTCATCGGTCGACCTCCGGAGGGCACGCACGGGCCCGGTCGCCCACCAGTCGCCGAGCAGGTCGAGGACCTCGTCGCCGAGCGGGTTGACGCCCCGGCCCTGGGCGAGCGACTGCCCGGCGAGCACGTGCAGGCACTTGACCCGGTCGGGCATGCCGCCGGCGGAGATGCCGGCGATCTCGGGCACGCTCTGCCCGGTCTGGCGCCCGATCTCGTCGCGCGCGGCCAGGTAGGCCTCGTGCGCGCGCCCGGTACGCCGGCAGCGAGCTCCGGATCCTCCTCCAGCCGGGCGGACATCTCCTTCATCAGCCCGGAGGCCTCCAGGGTGCCGATCAGGGACGCCGCCCGCGGGCAGGTCAGGTAGAACGTCGTCGGGAACGGGGTGCCGTCCTCCAGCCGCGGCTCGGTGGTGACCACGTCGGGGTTGCCGCACGGGCACCGGTGGCCGACCTCGTGGATGCCGCGCGGTGGCCGGCCGAGCTGGGCCGCGACGGCTGCTCGTCGGCCGGGTCGATGTCACGGCTGCGTCACTGCTGCGGAGTGATCTTGGTGGCCGGCGTCGGGGTGATCTTCTTCTCCGGGTGGTCTGCCGCCTCGACCGAGGAGTACGACCTTGCCCCACCACGCCTTCGGCTTGTCGGGCGCGATCGTGCTCGGGTCGGTGAGTTTGTCGTCGCCGGTCAGCGGGTTGCCGTTAGCGTCGAGCACCTGGTAGCCGTCTCACCCGGGCATCACCCAGCCGAAGCGCTTGCGTGCCTGCTGCTCGATGTACGCCGGGTCCTGCCAGCGCCGCTTCTCGCGCTCGGCCTCGGCGATGCTCGCCCTGGACGACGCGATCTGCTGCTTGAGCCCGTTGATCTGCGCGCGCTGGTGCAGGTAGGCCCGCATCGAGGAGGCGTAGGAGATCACCAGGACCGCGAAGACCACCAGCAGGATCGCGGCCCGGTTGGTGAACCGGGGCCGACCCGGCACAGGAGCGTCGTTCGCCGTCCGTGGCCGTCGTGGCGGCCGACCACCGCCGCTCCGTGACGACGGGCGGTCGTTGCGCGGGCGTGACCCTCGCTGCGACGGACGGCGGCTCGGGGGCATGTCAGGCGGTGAACCTCGGGAAGGCGGCGGCGCCGGCGTACCGGGCGGCGTCGCCGAGGTCGGCCTCGATGCGCAGCAGCTGGTTGTACTTCGCTACCCGCTCGGACCGGGCCGGGGCCCCGGTCTTGATCTGGCCGCAGTTCGTGGCCACGGCGAGGTCGGCGATGGTGGTGTCCTCGGTCTCGCCGGAGCGGTGGCTCATCATGCAGCGGTAGCCGTTGCGGTGGGCCAGGTCCACCGAGTCGAGGGTCTCGGTGAGCGAGCCGATCTGGTTGACCTTGACCAGCAGCGCGTTGGCCTGACCCCCGTCGATGCCGCGCTGCAGTCGCTCGACGTTGGTGACGAAGAGGTCGTCACCGACGATCTGGATCTTGTCGCCGAGCTCGTCGGTGACGGTCTTCCAGCCGGCCCAGTCCTCCTCGTCGAGCGGGTCCTCGATCGCTGACGATCGGGTACGACGCGACCAGGTCGGCGTAGTAGGCGGTCATCTCCACCGCGGTCTTGGTGCCGCCCTCGAAGGAGTAGTTGCCGTCGGAGAAGAACTCACTGGCCGCGACGTCGAGCGCGAGCGCGATGTCCTGACCGACCTTGAGGCCGGCGCTCTCGATCGCGGTCGGCGATCAGGTCGAGCGCGGCCCGGTTGCTCTCAGGTTGGGGGCGAACCCGCCCTCGTCGCCGAGGCCGGTGGCAAGGCCCTGCTTCTTCAGCACCGACTTCAGCGCGTGGTAGACCTCGGCGCCGTGCTGAAGTGCCTCGCGGAAGGTGGCCGCACCGATCGGCGCGATCATGAACTCCTGGATGTCCACGTTGGTGTCGGCATGGGACCCGCCGTTGAGGATGTTCATCATCGGCACCGGCAGCAGGTGCGCGTTGGGCCCGCCGACGTAGCGGTAGAGCGGGAGGTCGGCGCTCATCGCGGCGGCGCGAGCCACCGCGAGAGACGCACCGAGGATCGCGTTGGCGCCGAGGTTGGCCTTGTTGGGCGTGCCGTCGAGGTCGAGCATCTCCTGGTCGACCAGTCGCTGGTCGCTGGCGTCGAGGCCGACGATCCGCCCGGCGATCTGCGACTCGACCGCGGCCACGGCCTTCTGGGTGCCCTTGCCTCCGTAGCGCTCTCCGCCGTCACGCAGCTCGACCGCCTCGAAGGCACCTGTCGACGCGCCGGACGGCACCGCGGCACGACCGAAGCTGTCGTCCTCGAGGATCACCTCGACCTCGACCGTGGGATTGCCGCGCGAGTCGAGGATCTCGCGGGCAATGACGTCTTCGATGGCGGCCAATTGACTGCTCCTGGTTGGGGGGACGAGCGGAGCTCAGCCTATCCGGGCCGGGTCGCCTTCCCGGGCACCGTCCCCCCACCGACGAGAGATTTGTCAGTGTGTGAGGGTGCGCTCGAACAGCTCGCGCAGGTCGCTCTCGAGCGCCGGCTCGGGGATCGTCAGGTCGACCCTGGGCACGTCGCAGCGGACGCCGTAGCAGAACGCGTCGGGATGGGTGGGCGCGTCGGCGAGCCTGGTCAGCCGGTCACCGCTGAGCAGCTCGCGCCACTGCGAGGCGTCGCCGTCGGGCAGGTCGTCGAGGCGCAGCGTGCGCTCGCGGACCAGGCCGCCGAACCCGCCGGTGCGCCGGACCGAGAGGTTGGTCGGCCCGGTGTCCGAGCCGGAAGGCGTCTCGACAGGCTCGACGTCCGGGGCGACGCCTACGGCCCTCCAGGCCTCCGCGACCGCGGCGACCTGGGTGGAGTCCTCGCCGAACCGCGCTACGGCTGCGTCCCGGGTCAGCGCGGCGAAGGTCGCGAAGTCGCAGTCGGACCGGATCTTCGAGCCGGTGAGCGCGTCGTACCAGACCTGGCCGGGCGCCTCCCAGGCGTTGCCGCCGATCGCCGTGGCGACCAGGTAGAACGCACGGTTGGGGATGCCGGAGTTGATGTGCACACCGCCGTTGTCGTCGGTGGTCTGGACGTAGCCGGCCATGTCGGCGGGCTGCGGGTCCTTGCCCAGCCGCGGGTCGTCGTACGCCGTGCCGGGAGCCTTCATCGAGCGCAGGGCGACGCCGTGCACATCGGGCGCGAGCAGGTCGGCGCCGATCAGCCAGTCGGCCGCGTCGGCCGACTGTCCGAGCGCGCGCTGCTTGACCAGCGACCCGAACACGTCGGAGATGCTCTCGTTGAGGGCACCGGACTGGCCCTGGTAGTCGAGCCCGGCGGTCGACTCGGTGACGCCGTGGGTGAGCTCGTGACCGATCACGTCGATGCTGCGGGTGAAGCCGAGGAACACCGTGCCGTCGCCGTCACCGAACACCATCTGGGAGCCGTTCCAGAAGGCGTTGTCGTACTGGCGGTCGTAGTGCACGGTCGCGACCAGCGGCAGACCGTTGCCGTCGATCGAATTGCGGTCGAACACGTCCTTGAACAGCTGCCAGGTGTCACCGAGGCCGTCGTAGGCCTGGTTGACGGAGTCGTCAGCGGTGGCCTCCGCGCCCTCCTCGCGCACGACGTCGCCGGGAAGCGTGGTGCCCTGGTGCGCATCGTGGATGGTGCGACGCAGCCCGGTCGCGCCGGCCGCGGCCGGACCCGTGGGCCGAGCAGGTCGCGCCGGTCGTGCCCGCAGCACTGCGTCGTGCTGCAGGGTGCGGCGGGCGTGGTCGGCGAGGTCGCCGCCCGCGTCGACGAGGTGCTGGAGGAGGTACGGCGGCACGATGCCCGCGCAGAAGTTGTCCCGAGAGTGACGGTCCATGCGTTCGACGCTACCCGGATCCGTCGGTCACCCATCCCGTCGTACGACGCGGCGAGGGGCTTGGAAGGCCAGCCTGGTGCCGTCCGGCGAGGCGGCCAGCGACCGCACGACGGTGTAGCCCGTGGCGCGCGCCCGGGTGAGATCGGTGAACCACAGCTCGGTCCCGTCGACGAAGAAGATCCCGCCGCGGACGTCCGCGGTGAAACGGATCAGGGTCGTTCGCTGAGCTGCGGCGGCTCGCCCGACACCCGGCGTACGGCGGCCCGCAGCGCCTGCTCCGGATCGACGCCGGCCGCACGAGCCTCGGCCGCCAGCGCGAGCAGCCGCTCCCCGAGGTCGTCGGAGGACCCGTCGACCGTGGGCACGACACCGGCGCGCTCGAGACGGTCGAGCGCCTTCACCGCTCGCAGCAGCGCCGGGAGCTCCTCGGGGACGCCGTCCATCACCCCCGAGCGCTGCTTCTCCTCCGCCTTGATCCGCTCCCACTGCTCGTTGATCGCCACCGGGTCGGCAGCGGCAGCCTCGTCGGGCGCGAAGACGTGCGGGTTGCGGCGGACGAGCTTCTCGACGAGGTCCGCGGCGACGTCGTCGATGTCGAAGCGCTCCTGCTCCTCGGCGATCACGGCATGGAACAGGATCTGCAGGAGCAGGTCGCCGAGCTCCTCGCGCAGGTGGTCGTCTTCGCCGACCTCGATCGCCTCGAGGGTCTCGTAGGTCTCCTCGAGCAGGTAGCGCGCCAGCGACGCGTGCGTCTGCCCGGCCTTCCAGGCACACTCGCGCCGCAGCCGGGCCATCACCTCGACCAGCTCGAGCAGCGGCGACGGCCGGTCAGCGATCATCGGCGGTGGCCTCAGCCACACCTCTGGTCGCCGGGCAGCTTGGACACCCAGGACGAGTCGGGCTGCTGGGACTGCGCCTGCTTGGCGAACGACGAGACCGCGCGCGAGAGCGACGGGTCGACAGAGCCGGCGACACCGGCGTCATCGGGGCCGTACTGCGGGTTGACCTCGACGTCGACGGTCTTGCGGAAGTCGTCCTGCACCTTCGCGATCGCCTGGTCGACCTGGTCCTGAGTCGGGCTGGCGGTGCCTTGGTCGGCGAGCTGCTGCTGCGCCAGCGTGTAGACCTCGAGCTGGCCGCGGTAGATGCCCTCGATCAGGTCCCGGAAGCGCGTCCGGTCCTTCGCAGGAGCCAGCTTGACCACCGACTCGAACTGCACCAGCGCGTTGCGCAGGGTGGACTTGTCGTAGGCGAGGTGGTCGCGCGCCGCCAACTGCTCGTTGAGCGCCGACTGCACCAGCAGGTTCACCATGCTGACGCGCACCTTCGAGGTGGCGACCTGCTGGGCACCCTGCTGGGCCTGGGTCGGGTCCTGGGCCGCCTTGTCCAGGGTCGCGCACTGCATCCGCGCGAGGAAGTCGACGTCTGAGGTCGGGACGGTGTCGTCACCGACCCGGGCGGCGACGTTGCCCGTCGAGGTACAGCCGGTGAGGGCCAGTACGGACGCGCCGGTCACAGCGAGGAGGATCAGGCGGTTGACCTTCACGTGGTGCTCTCCTGTTTCTCGCTGCTCTTCTCGGTCGGCGCCGCGATCACGTCGTCGATCACGCGAGTCGCCCACGCCAGCAGGTCGTCGTCACGGAGCGGTGCGGCTCCGAAGGTCGCCGGCTGCGGGCGCGGCACCAGCATCGTACGCACTCCGGCCTTGACCAGACTTCCGGGGTAGACGCGGTTGAGCCGAACCAGGCGCGACTCGGGCAGGTCGACCGGCGCGAACCGGATGTACTTGCTCTGCACCGTCACCTCGGAGATCCGGGCCCGGCGGCAGCGGGCACGGAACCTGGCGACCGCGAGGAGGCGCTCGACGGGGGCCGGCGGCTCGCCGTACCGGTCGCGCATCTCGTCGCGGAGCAGGTCGACGTCGTCGTCCTCGCGCACCTCCGCGAGCCGCTTGTACATCTCCAGCCGCAGCCGCTCGCTGGGGACGTAGTCGTGGGGCAGGTGGGCGTCGATCGGGAGCTCGATCCGGATCTCCTGGGACAGCACGTCGTCGGCGGCCGCCTCGCCCGACTGCGACTGGCGGAACTCCGAGACGGCCTCTCCCACCAGCCGGACGTAGAGGTCGAACCCCACGTCGGCGATGTGCCCGGACTGCTCGCCACCGAGCAGGTTGCCGGCTCCGCGGATCTCGAGGTCCTTCATCGCGATCGCCATGCCGCCACCGAGGTCGGAGTGCTGGGCGAGCGTGGCCAGCCGCTCGTGCGCGGTCTCCGTCAGCGGCTTGTCCGGCGGGTAGAGGAAGTAGGCATAGGCCCGCTCGCGGCTGCGGCCGACGCGGCCGCGCAGCTGGTGCAGCTGGGAGAGCCCGAGGGCGTCGGAGCGCTCGATGATCATCGTGTTGGCGTTGGAGACGTCGAGCCCCGACTCCACGATCGTGGTGCACACGAGCACGTCGAACTTCTTCTCCCAGAAGTCCAGCATCACCTGCTCGAGCTGGTGCTCGCCCATCTGGCCGTGGGCGGTCGCGACGCGGGCCTCCGGCACCAGCTCCCTGATCCGGGCGGCGGCCTTCTCGATGCTCCCGACCCGGTTGTGGATGTAGAAGACCTGGCCCTCGCGCAGCAGCTCGCGCCGGATCGCCGCGACCAGCTGACGGTCCTCGTGCGCGCCGACGTAGGTGAGGACCGGGTGCCGCTCCTCGGGCGGGGTCGTGATGGTGGACATCTCCCGGATGCCGGTGATCGCCATCTCCAGCGTGCGCGGGATCGGGGTCGCCGACATCGAGAGCACGTCGACGCTGGTGCGCATCCGCTTCATCAGCTCCTTGTGCTCGACGCCGAACCGCTGCTCCTCGTCGACCACGATCAGGCCAAGGTCCTTGAACCTGATGTCAGGGTTGAGCAACCGGTGGGTGCCGATCACGATGTCGACCGAGCCGCTGGCCAGGCCCTCGAGGACCTCGCGAGCCTCCTTGTCGGTCTGGAACCGGCTGAGCGCCTTCAGCACGACCGGGAAGGCACTCATCCGCTCGGCGAACGTCGAGAAGTGCTGGGTGACCAGCAGCGTCGTGGGCACGAGTACGGCGACCTGCTTGCCGTCCTGCACCGCCTTGAATGCCGCGCGCACGGCGATCTCGGTCTTGCCGTAGCCGACGTCGCCGCAGACCAAGCGGTCCATCGGCACCGTGCGACGCATGTCGGCCTTGACCTCCTCGACGGTGGTCAGCTGGTCGGGCGTCTCGTGGAAGGGGAAGGCGTCCTCGAGCTCGCGCTGCCAAGGCGTGTCGGGTCCGAAGGCATGGCCGTGGGTGGCCTGGCGGGCGGCGTACAGCTTGATCAGCTCGGCTGCGATCTGGCGGACCGCCTTGCGGGCCCGCCCCTTGCGCCTGGCCCAGTCGGCACCACCGAGCCGGTCGAGGCTGGGCTGCTCGCCGCCGACGTAGCGGGTGACCTGGTCGAGCGCGTCAGCCGGCACGTAGAGCCGGTCGGCCGGCTGGCCCTCCCCTCCCGAACTGCGCTGCCTCGAGCCGTACTCCAGCACCAGGTACTCCCGGACCGCGCCCTGGACCTCGCGCTGCCGCATCTCCAGGAAGCGACCCACGCCGTGCTGCTCGTGCACCACGAAGTCGCCGGGGTTGAGCTCGAGCGGGTCGATCTGCTTCTTGCGCCGCGTCGGCATCCGGCGCATGTCGCGGGTCGAGGTCTTCTGGCCCGACAGGTCCTCCCCGGTCAGGACCACCAGGCCGGGCTCGGCGAGGACCAGGCCGTGCTCCAGGCAGCCCTGGGTCACCTCGACCACGGCTCCGGAGTTCGAGCCACCTCCGGAGGTCGAGCCTGTCGAGACCCCTTCGACCAGCCGCGCGGGCACGTCGTGCTCGGAGAGCACCTCGACGGTCCGCTGGGCCGGTCCGTGTCCCTGCTGGACCACGACGACGCGACGACCGCCGGCGAGATGGTCGGCGATGTCGCGGACCGCCGCCTCGATGTCGCCGCGGTACGGCTCGACCGGCGAGGCACCCACGGTCCGGGACTCGACCGCCCCGGCCTCGACGTCGATCGGAAGTCCGGTGGTCGAGCTTGTCGAGACCACGATCTCGCCGAGGGAGTCGCGCAGAGGCTTGTCCTCGACCTCCGGATCGGCGATCCCGAACGGGCTCAACCCCCACCAGGCCTTGCCCTGCGAGAGGACCGCGGCTCGGACGTCGGCCAGGCTGCGCAGCGACGCCGCACCGAGGTCGACGGGCGCCTGACCACCCGCGGCGGCCCCGGCCCAGCTGGCGCCGAGGAACTCCTCGCTCGTCGAGACCAGGTCGTGGGCCCGCGAGCGCACCCGCTCGGGATCGAGCACCAGCACGTGGGTGTCGGCCGGCAGCAGGTCGACCAGCAGCTCCATCTCGTCGACCAGGGCAGGGGTCAGGGACTCCATCCCCTCTACCGCGACGCCCTGGGCGAGCTTGTCGGTGATCTCGGTGAGCTCGGGATGCTCCTCGCCGAGCTCGGCCGCGCGACGACGGACCTCGTCGGACAAGAGCAGCTCGCGGCAGGGCGGCGCCCACAACCGGTCGACCCCGGTGCCGTTCGGGGCCGGGAGCGCGCGCTGGTCGGCGACCGCGAACGCGCGGATCTCCTCGACCTCGTCGCCGAAGAGCTCCACGCGCAGCGGGTGCTCCTCGGTCGGCGGGAAGACGTCGACGATGCCCCCACGGACTGCGAACTCGCCGCGCTTCTCGACCAGGTCGACCCGCGTGTACGCCGCCTCGGCGAGCCGGCGCACGAGGTCGTCGAGCTCGACTTCCTGGCCGGGAACCAGCTCCACCGGCTCCAGGTCGCCCAGTCCTTTCACCTGCGGCTGGAGCATCGATCGCACCGGCGCGACCACGACCTCCAGCGGACCGATGTGGTCACCCGCGCCCGGGTGGGAGAGCCGGCGCAGCACCGCGAGCCGGCGGCCGACGGTGTCGCTGCGCGGGCTCAGCCGCTCGTGCGGCAGCGTCTCCCAGGCGGGGTACAGCGCCAGGGACGCGGGCCTGACCACATCGGCGAGCTCCTCGACCAGGTCCTCGGCCTCGCGCACAGTGGCGGTGACGACCAGGACCTTGCGGCCGGCGCGCGCCAGGCCGGCGACCACGAAGGGCCTGAGCGCGGCCGGCCCGGTGAGGTCGAGAGTCGACTCCCGCGCGTCGCGCGCGTCGGCCATCGCGGCCGCGAGCGTGGGCTCGGAAAGGACGGCGTCGACGAGGCCGGCGAGACGCAACGGGTGCTCCTGGGTAGATCGGGGAACGCAGACATGCCCCCAGCTCGGAAGGAGAGGGGGTGCCTGACCCAGCCTACGGGGCGGGTGGGACAGCCCGGCTATCGAGTTCGGGAGGCGTGGGCGTTGGCCGCCGCCGGGTCGCGTCTCAGGCCGGCCGGCCGAGCTCCGCAGCGCTGCGCAGGATGCAGAACTCGTTGCCCGCCGGATCGGCCAGCACGACCCAGCCGGTGCCCGGCCCGTGGACGTCGCGGTGGTCGGCGACCTGGGTCGCTCCGATGCCCAGCGCCCACTCGACCTCGTCGTCGCGGGTGCGCTCCTGCGGCCGGAGGTCGAAGTGCAGCCGGTTCTTGACCTGCTTGACGTCCGGGACCTCGATGAACAGCAGCTGGTGGCCGCCGTCGGGTCGCTGGATCAGGCACTCCTCGTGGCCGGGCTCGTTCGGGTCGTCGGGGAGGTCGACGTACCCGAGCAGCTGCTTCCACCACTCCGAGAGCTCGTAGGCGTTGGCGCAGTCGATCGTCGTGTGCGAGATGAAGGAGGTCACGCCCACACCCTGTCGGCTCCGGGTGCGGAGCGCATCCCGATTACACCGGAACATCTATACCCCCTAGGGTGTTCTTGCCAGAGCCGCCATATACCCCCTAGGGTATATATTGAAACCTTGCGAAGGAGACCCATGACAACCGCCGCCCCTCTTCAGCACGGCGCAAACCGCGTCGACCCTGAGATCGGCTACCACCCGGGCCCGCTCGGGCGGCTCGGCGTCTGGGTCACCCGTCACCGGTCCAAGACGGCTGCCGTCTGGATCCTGCTGGTGGTCGGGCTGGCCACGTTCGCGCCCCGAGTCGAGGCCGAGCTCTCCGGAGCCGGGTGGCAGGCCGACGGATCGCAGTCGGTGGCAGCACGAGAGCTCGCACGCGAGCACTTCGGGGGCAACGCCAGCTCGGCGATCCAGGTGGTGGTTCGGTCGACCGACGGGCCGGTGACCAGCGGCGCGGGCGCGCAGGTGCTCGCCGATGCCACGGCGCTGCTCCAGAAGGACGACCGCATCGGTGACATCGTGCAGCCGCAGCCCGGCGCGACCTTGAGCGCCGACGGCAAGACAGCTGTCCTCCTGGCCGGGGCCGCGGCCGACCCGAACGAGATGGTCCGGGCCGCGACCGACCTGAAGGCGCCTCTTCAGGAGCTCTCAGGCGGGGGGATCGAGGTCAACCCGACGGGGGCATCGCTGCTCTGGTCGGACTTCAACGAGGCGAACCTGAGCGCGATGCTGAAGTCCGAGCTGTTCTCCTGGCCGGTGACCCTCGCCATCCTGGTGCTGGCATTCGGAGCACTCGTCGCCGCGGGTCTGCCGCTGATCCTGACCCTGTCCGGCCTCGTCGCCTCGGCCGGCTCGCTCGTCCTGGTGAACCACTTCGTGCCAGTGTCGATCTGGGCGATGAACTTCGCCATGATGTTCGCCCTCGCCCTGGGCATCGACTACGCGCTGTTCATCGTGGTCCGCTTCCGTGGTGCCCGCATGGGCTGGCACGAGTCACCTCGACAGGCGATCGCGGAGACGATGGACACTGCGGGCAAGGCGGTGCTCCTGTCCGGTGCCACCGTGCTGATCTCGCTGTCCGCGGTGATGCTGGTGCCCTCACCGGCGTTCCGCTCGATGGCCGGCGGCATCATGCTCGCCGTGGTCTTCGTCCTCGCGGCGACGCTCACCCTGCTCCCCCTGGTCCTGTTCAAGCTCGACGAGAAGATCAACAAGTTCGCCTTGCCGTGGGTGCACACCGGCGAGCACCGCTCCCCGGCGTTCGCCGCGTGGGGTGAGCGACTGTGGAAGCGTCCGGTGGCGTGGGGGCTGGGCTCGCTCGTCGTCCTGGTGGCGCTGGCGGCGCCCGTCATCGGACTGCACACCGCAATGCCGTCGATCAAGGTGCTGCCCGAGGACGCCTCGGCGCGCATCGGCTATGACGTCGTGCAGGAGAGCTTCGGTCCCGGTGCGCCCGGAACGCTGCAGGTCGTGGTCAAGAAGTCCGAGTCAGCCGCTGCCGTCAGGGTCCTGGACGCGGACCCGGGGATCGCGGGCGCGATGCCCGCGGTGGCGGCGACCGACGGCAGCGGCTATGCGCTGATCCAGGCGGTGCCGACGGTGGACCCGTCCGATCCGGCCCTGGCCCGGACGGTCGACCGCCTGCGCGGTGCCCTGCCGGGCTCGGCCCTGGTCGGCGGCGCCGCCGTGGAGAACCTCGACCTGAAGAGTCAGCTCGACCACTCCACTCCTCTCGTGATCGGGGTGGTGCTCGCGCTGGGATTCCTGCTCCTCCTGCTGGCCCTGCAGGCTCCGTTGGTGGCCGTGCTCGGCACACTGGTGAGCCTGCTGTCCACAGCGGCTGCCTTCGGGGTGGCTCGACTCGTCTTCCAGGAGGGCTGGGGGTCCGGACTGCTCGGCTTCGAGCACCAGGGCTTCCTGGATGCGTGGGCGCCGGTGTTCTTCTTCGCGATGATCTTCGCGATCGCGATGGACTACACGGTGTTCCTGCTTGCCTCTGCCAAGGAGCATTACGAGCACACCGGTGACCCGAAGGACGCGATGGTCGGGTCCCTGGCCCACTCGGGTCGGGTGATCTTCGCCGCCGGTGCGGTGATGGTCGCGGTGTTCTTCACCTTCGCCCTGTCCGGGCCACTGCCGCCCAAGGAGATGGGCATCGTGCTCGGCGTCGCCGTACTGCTTGATGCCTTCCTGGTCCGGCTGGTGCTGCTCCCGGTGATGCTCCGGCTCGCCGGGCGGGCCGCGTGGTGGGCGCCGCGCTGGCTGACCCGCCTCCTGCCCGACATTCGCTTCTCCCACAACTGACCACCGACCCGACAAGGAGATCAACCATGATCGACAGGCACGACGCAAGTCACGGCAAGGACGTCCTCGACGAGCTCTCACCGCTGCACCGCGCCCTCCGGCGCGCCATCCCCGACGTCTACAAGGGCTTCGGGGAGCTGCACCACGCTGCCTTCGCCCCGGGAGCGCTCGACACGAAGACCAAGGAGCTGATCGCGCTGGCGATCGGCGTCGTCGCCGGCTGCGACGGCTGCATCGCATCGCACGCCCAGGGCGCGGCGCGTGCCGGCGCCACCCGTCAGGAGGCCGCCGACGCCATCGGCGTGACGTTCCTGATGAACGGCGGTCCCGCGACCATCTACGGGCCGCGCGCGTACGACGCGTTCTGCGAGTTCGAGGACGCGATCGGCGCCGACGCCGAGAGCGCTTGAGGAGGAACAGATGTGCTCACCTGTCCGTTGCCGCACCTGCGCCAAGATGACCTGGCGAGGCTGCGGAGCTCACGTCGACCAGCTGCGCGCCACCGTCCCCGCTGACCAGTGGTGCGACGGTCACCGCGACCATGCAACCGCCACCACGGGTCTCCGGCGGTTCCTCGGTCGAGGCGGGGGCGAGCGATGAACCTCGACCGCGCTGTGCTCGCCGTGGCCGGCACCCTGGTGCTGGTCAGTGGCCTGCTGGCCGCGCTCGTCTCGACCTGGTGGCTGTTGCTGACCGCCTTCGTCGGGTTGAACCTGCTGCAGTCGAGCGTGACCGGCTTCTGCCCCGCCGCTCTCCTGCTGACCCGACTCGGCGTACCGGTCGGATGTGCGTTCGCGGCACCCGGCTCGGTGGGTGGTGCTTCCGACGACCGGGTCGAGGTCGTCCCGCACTCCTAACGTCACCCTGGCGTCACCCCTGGCGTCACCCCTGGCCTCACGCGGTGACGTCGGAGATGCGTGCTCTCAGGAGCTCGCCGATGTGCGTCGGGGTGAGGACCCGACCCGTCGAGACGACCTCGTCGTCGACCACGAGCGCCGGCGTGGCCAGCACTCCGTACCCGGCGATCGTCGGGTAGTCGGTGACCTTCTCCACCGTGGCGTCGACGCCCAGGCGCTCGATGGCTTCCCGCGTCGCCTTCTCCAGCGCGGCGCAGTTCCTGCAGCCGGGGCCGAGGATCTTGACCAGCATGGCGTGCTCCCTTCGTGGGGTCCTGCTCGCTTCAGGCGAGCAGGACGTTGAACAGGTAGCCGACGGCGATGATCCCGCTGGCGACGACGCCGACGTAGATCACGAGCAGCTGGAGCTTCAGCACCCGACGCAGCAGGATCAGCTCGGGCAGGGAGAGCGCGACGACGGCCATCATGAAGGCCAGCAGCGTGCCCATCGGCAGACCCTTGTCGTGGAGCGCGACGACCAGCGGCATGATGCCTGCGGCGTTGGAGTAGAGCGGCACCCCGATGCCGACGGCGACCAGGACAGCGAGCGGGTTGTCGGCACCGGCGTACCGGGTGAACAGGTCCTCGGGTGCCCAGCCGTGGATGACGGCACCCAGGCCGATGCCGACCAGCAGGTAGGGCCAGATCCTGCGCAGGATGGCGCCGACCTCCTCGACGCCCATCTGCAGCCGCTCGGCGAAGGTGAGGTCTGCGGTGGAGTCGAGGACCTGGCCGCCGAGCTTCGTCTCGAACACGAACGGTTCGACCCACCGCTCGGCGCCGAGGCGCCCCAGCGCCCACCCCGCGACGACGGCGATGACCAGGCCTGCGCCGATGTAGGCGAGCGTGATCTCCAAGCCGAACATCGTCAGCAACAGCCCGATGGCGACCTCGTTGACCAGCGGGCTCGCGATCAGGAAGCTCAGCGTGACCCCGATGGGGACGCCTGCGGCCACGAAGCCGATGAAGGCCGGCACGGCGCTGCAGGAGCAGAAGGGGGTGATGACCCCGAGCCCGGCGGCCATCACGTTCCCGACCCCTTCGCGCCGGCCGCCGAGGAGTGCCCGGGTGCGCTCGACGCTCATGTACGAGCGGGCGACGGTGATGGCGAAGATGATGCCCGTGAGCAGCAGGGCGATCTTGACGGTGTCGTAGAGGAAGAAGTGCACCGTCTCGGTGCTCCGGGCCGTCGGTGCCATTGCGAAGACGTCCCCGAGCAGCCAGTCCCACAACCGCGTGTTGACCCAGTACGTCAGTACCCAGGCCGCAGCCGCTCCCCCGAGAACCACGGACCGCCCGCGGGTCGAGGCCGGGATGCGCTCGAGAACGCTCACTTCACCTCACCTGCCCCGGGGACCGTGCTCGAACCAGTCACATTCAAGTGTCGACTGCGCGGTCAGTCAGGCAGCAGTGCCGATCGTCATCGCGCAAGTGACGTTCGTCGCCGTCCGGTCAGACCGCCCAGGGACCTTCGGGGGCCTGGACCCGGGCCTCGTCGGCCTCCTGGTCGGTCAGCTTCTGCTGGCTCTGCCGCTCGGCCTCGACGCGGCGCACCGGCACAGTGTCGACCTCCCTCGACCGCAGCCTTCAGACCGCCCAGGGACCTTCGGGCGCCTGGACCCGGGCCTCGTCGGCCTCCTGGTCGGTCAGCTTCTGCTGGCTCTGCCGCTCGGCCTCGACGCGGCGCACCGGCACAGTGTCGACCTCCCTCGACCGCAGCCTTCAGACCGCCCAGGGACCTTCGGGCGCCTGGACCCGGGCCTCGTCGGCCTCCTGGTCGGTCAGCTTCTGCTGGCTCTGCCGCTCGGCCTCGACGCGGCGCACCGGCACAGTGTCGACCTCCCTCGACCGCAGCCTTCAGACCGCCCAGGGACCTTCGGGCGCCTGGACCCGGGCCTCGTCGGCCTCCTGGTCGGTCAGCTTCTGCTGGCTCTGCCGCTCGGCCTCGACGCGGCGCAGGTAGTGGTCGACCTCCTCGTCGATGCGGGCCTGGTCCCAGCCGAGCACCGATCCCATCAGCTCGGCGACCTGCGGAGCGCACAGCACGCCCCGGTCGAAGGTCTCGATGGAGATCCGGGTACGCCGGGTCAGCACGTCGTCGAGGTGCCGCGCGCCCTCGTGGGTGACGGCGTAGACGACCTCGCCGCAGAGGTAGTCCTCGGCGTGGATCAGCGGCTCGGCGAGCTCGGGCCGGTCCTGCAGCATCGGCAGCACCTCGTCGACCAGGCCGCCGTAGCGGCCGAGCAGGTGGTCGATCCAGGCGATGTCGAGCCCGGCCGCGCGCGCAAGCGCGACCCGCTGGTTGGTCCGGGTCGCGAATCCCTGCGCGCCGAGCAACGGCACCCGGTCGGTGATGCTCGGGCCCGGGTCACCGACCGTGCGGCGCAACGTGCGGGCGGCGACGTCGACCGCGTCCTTCGCCATCACCCGGTAGGTGGTGAGCTTGCCGCCGGCGATCAGCACCAGGCCCGGCATCGGCGCCACCACGGTGTGCTCGCGCGAGATCTTCGACGTCGCCTCGACCTCGCCCTTGAGCAGCGGTCGCAGGCCGGCGTACACGCCCTCGACGTCGTCGTGGTCGAGCGGTGTCCTCAGCAGCTTGTTGACGTGGCCCAGCACGTAGTCGATGTCGGCCTTCGACGCCGCCGGGTGCGCGAGGTCGAGCTGCCAGGGCGTGTCGGTGGTGCCGATGATCCAGTGCCGCCCCCACGGGATCACGAACAGCACGGACTTCTCGGTCTTGGTGATGAAGCCCGTCTCCGACCGGATCCGGTCGCGCGGCACGACCAGGTGGATGCCCTTGCTGGCCTCGACGTGCATCGCGCCGCGACCGCCGACCAGCTCCTGGATCTCGTCGGTCCAGACCCCGGCCGCGTTGATCACGACGCGCGCACGGACCTCCAGATCGACGTCGTTCTCCAGGTCCCGCGCTCGTACGCCGACCACGCGGTCGCCCTCGCGGAGGAAGCCGGTGACCTTGGCGCGCGAGGCGAGGTGCGCCCCGTACGAGGCGGCCGTGCGGGCGATCGTGGTCACCAGCCGGGCGTCGTCGACCTGGCAGTCGTAGTAGCGGATCGCGCCCGACAGCTCGTCGGTGCGCAGGTCCGGCGCCATCCGGGCGACCTGGCGACGGAAGAGGTGCTTGTGCCTGGGCACACCCATGTCGTACTTGCCGGCCCGACTGCCGAACTGGGCCATGGCGTCGTAGAGCGCGACGCCGGCGCCGACGTAGGGGCGCTCCCAGGTGTGGTGCAGCGGGTAGAGGAAGGGCACCGGCCGGACCAGGTGCGGCGCGAGCCGGGTGAGCAGGAGGCCGCGCTCCTGCAGCGCCTCGCGGACCAGCGCGAAGTCGAACATCTCGAGGTACCGCAGCCCGCCGTGCACCAGCTTGCTGCTCCGGCTGCTGGTGCCGCTCGCGTAGTCGCGCTGCTCGAGCAGCCCCGTCGCGAGTCCCCGCGACACCGCGTCGAGGGCGATCCCCGCGCCGACGATGCCGCCTCCGACGACGAGCACGTCGAGCTGGGTGTCGGCCATCGCGGCGAGCGACGTCGCGCGCTCGGTCGGACCCAGGTTCGACGCGATCGCCATGCGGTGAGTCTTCCAGACCCAGGCGGAAGCTACTGGACGACGACCTCGATCCGCTGGAACTCCTTGAGCTCGGTGTAGCCCGTCGTTGCCATCGCGCGCCGCAGTGCACCGACCAGGTTCATGGTGCCGTCGGCGACGCGGGAGGGGCCGAAGAGGATCTCCTCGAGCGTGCCGACGCTGCCGATCTGGACGCGCTCACCGCGCGGTAGCTCGAGGTGGTGCGCCTCGGCGCCCCAGTGGTAGCCCTGTCCGGGGGCGTCGACCGCGCGCGCGAGCGGGCTGCCGATCATGACCGCGTCGGCGCCGCACGCGATCGCCTTGGCGATGTCGCCGCTCTTGCCGATCGAGCCGTCGGCGATCACGTGCACGTAGCGGCCGCCGGACTCGTCGAGGTAGTCGCGCCGCGCCGCCGCGACGTCGGCGACCGCGCTCGCCATCGGGACGGCGACGCCGAGCACGGTGCGGCTGGTGTGGGCGGCACCGCCACCGAAGCCCACGAGGACGCCGGCGGCGCCGGTGCGCATCAGGTGCAGCGCCGCCTGGTACGTCGCGCAGCCGCCGACGATCACCGGCACGTCGAGCTCGTAGATGAACTCCTTGAGGTTCAGCGGCTCGGCCTGGCCGGACACGTGCTCGGCACTGACCGTGGTCCCGCGGATCACGAACATGTCGACGCCGGCGTCGACGACCGTCTTCGCGAACTCCTTGGTCCGCTGCGGCGAGAGCGCGCCGGCGACGGTCACGCCGGCGTCGCGCACCTGCTTCACACGCTCGGTGATGAGCTCGGCCTTGATCGGCTCGGCGTAGACCTCCTGCATCCGCCTGACCGCCTCGTCGGGCTCGAGGTCGGCGATGCCGGCGAGCAGGTCGGTCGGGTCGTCGTACCGGGTCCAGAGGCCCTCGAGATTGAGCACGCCGAGACCGCCGAACCTGCCCAGCGCGATCGCGGTGTCCGGTGAGATCACCGAGTCCATCGGCGCCGCCATGATCGGCAGCTCGAAGCGGTACGCGTCGATCTGCCAGGCGGTCGACACCTCCTCCGGGTCGCGGGTGCGCCGGCTCGGCACGATCGCGATGTCGTCGAAGGAGTACGCGCGTCGGCCGCGCTTCGCCCGCCCGATCTCGATGTCAGTCACCGGCCAAGGCTATCCGGTGCCGGACCCCGCTTCAGACCTCGTGCGCCCGGCGCCTGGCCACACCGCGCAGGGCGAACCCGGCCACCGCGAGCACCGCCCCGCACCCGGCGCCGACCGCGCCGAAGAGAAGGAAGGGCGCCAGCCGGGTGTGCAGGGCGGCAGTCCCGTCGTACCCGGCGACCATGAAGACATAGGCGAGCGCGAAGCCGTAGACGACACCCCGGGCTGCAGCGTGACGACGCGTGTCGCTGAGCGCGCCGACGCAGATCCCGGCGGCGGCCCACGGAACCAGGGCCACACCCGAGCCCACCAGGACCCATCGCGCGCAGACAAGGCCGAGGAGGGCACCGACGGCTCCGGCGACGAGCAGGGGTCCGATCCGCAGTAGGAGACGCATGCTCCCGACCATACCTAGAACTGCTAGGTATGGATATCCCAGCTCAGAAGCCGGTGTAGTTCGGCGCCTCGACCGTCATCTGGACGTCGTGGGGATGGCTCTCCTTGAGGGAGGCCGACGTGATCCGGATGAAGCGGCCCTTCTCCTGCAGCTCGGGGATGGTGCGGGCACCTACGTAGAACATCGACTGGCTGAGGCCCCCGAGGAGCTGGTGGGTGACCGCGGACAGCGGGCCCCGGAACGCGACCTGGCCCTCGATGCCCTCCGGCACGATCTCGTCGTCGCTGGTGACCTCGGCCTGGAAGTAACGGTCCTTGGAGTAGGACTTCTTGCCCCGGCTGGACATCGCGGCGAGCGAGCCCATGCCGCGGTAGGACTTGTACTGCTTGCCGTTGACGAACACCAGGTCGCCGGGGCTCTCCTCGCACCCGGCCAGCAGCGAGCCCACCATCACCGAGTCGGCACCGGCCACGATGGCCTTGGCGATCTCGCCGGAGTGCTTGAGGCCACCGTCGGCGATCACCGGGACCCCCGCCGGCCTGCACGCGAGGCCGGCCTCGTGGACCGCTGTCACCTGCGGCGCCCCGACGCCGGTCACGACGCGGGTCGTGCAGATCGAGCCCGGGCCGACCCCGACCTTCACCGCATCGGCCCCGACGTCGATGAACGCCTGCGCACCCTCCCGGGTGGCGACGTTGCCGCCGATCACCTGCACGTGGCGGGTGGCCGGGTCGGACTTCAGCCGCGCGACCATGTCGAGCAGCAGCTTGACGTGGCCGTGGGCGGTGTCGGCAACGAGTACGTCGACGCCGGCCTCGATCAACGTCGTCGCGCGCTCCCACGCATCGCCGAAGTAGCCGATCGCCGCACCCACCATGAGCCGGCCGTCGGCGTCCTTCGACGCCAGCGGGAACTGCTCGGACTTCACGAAGTCCTTGACGGTGATCAGCCCGGCGAGGCGCCCGTCGGCGTCGACGATCGGGAGCCGCTCACGCTTGTGCTGGCGGAGCAGCGTGGTCGCGTCGTCACGGGAGATGCCGACCGGCGCCGTGATCAGCGGCATCGGGGTCATCACCTCGTCGACCTTCGTGGTGGCCCACTCGGCGACCGGGGTGAAGCGGAGGTCGCGGTTGGTGATGATGCCGAGCAGGTGGTTGTCGACGTCGACCACCGGCAGGCCAGAGACGCGATACTCACCGCAGCGCTGGTCGAGGTCCTCGAGGGTCGCATCGGGCCCGATCGTGATCGGGTTGGAGATCATCCCGGTCTGCGTGCGCTTGACCAGGTCGACCTGGTAGGCCTGGTCGGCGATCGACAGGTTGCGATGCAGCACTCCGATGCCGCCCTGGCGGGCCATCGCGATCGCCATCCGCGACTCGGTGACGGTGTCCATCGCCGCGCTGACCAGCGGCGCCCGCAGCGTGATCTCACGCGTCAGCCGGGTGGTGGTGTCGATCTCGTCGGGATTGAGGTCAGTGGCTCCCGGCAGGAGCAGGACGTCGTCGTAGGTGAGGCCGAGCGCGGCGAACTTCGGCGGGACTTCGGCGGCGTCGCCGGCCGCTGCGGTGACATCTTCGCGGACATCTTCGGGGCCGGAGGTCATGCTCCAGTCTACCGACCGACGAGGTCCCCGATCGGACGCACCCCGGCGAGGCTGACGTGCACGCTGAGGCCGTGCTCGGTCAGCCGGATCCGGCCGCGCATCCCCGCCGCGGCGAGCACGGGTACGACGCCTTCCTCGCTGGCCGGAGCCTGCAGCACCATCTCGCCAGCGCCGCGTGCTGCCGCCAGACCACTGAGCTGGCGGAGCAGCTGCCGACCGATGCCGAGCCGTCGCCAGGCGGGGGCGACCTCGAGGCCCGCCTCGACCGAGCCCTCGACGATCGCGTGCAGCCTGCCGGCGCCGACGACGTGCTGGCCGATGCGCGCGACCACACCGGAGACGGTCACGTCGTACTCGACCACCGAGGTGGACGCCGTTGCCGGGGACGGTGCGAAGTCTTGGGCAGCACGGACCGCGCCCGGTCGGCTATCTCGGCCAGGACCTCGGCACGGACCTGCTCGGTGGCAGACCAGGAGACCCGCGGACCCAGGAGACCCGTCAGCGCGGAGGGAAGGATGCCGGGGTCGTCCATCACCGTCATGGCGGCGCGCAACCACGCCGTCGGCTGGTCGACGAGGTCGTGAGTGGCGCAGGGGACGACGCTCACCTCGTCTCCTCCCGCGCCACTCACGAGCTCCACGACCGCTGCAGGGGTCCAGGCATCCGGCGTCTCGACGACCAGGTCGTCGGTCACCGCTCCCAGCTCCGGATAGATCTGCAGCGCCAGGATGTTCACCTGCGCGTCGCCGCACATGCTGCGCCAGCCGTGCGAGGGCACCCGGGGTGTCGGCGAGCTTGGTGCGTACCCGGTAGAACATGCCCCCAGCATCAGCGAACCGTGTTGCCCGATTCCTGCAGCCGTGTTTCGTCCATGTCAAGAACTGCTCTCACCCGGCCCGGGCGGATCAGCAGCGTCAGGGACGTGGCAAGCACCCAGAAGACCAGGAGGACGGTGCCGACCGGCCCGGTGACGCCCTCCGAGGTGCGGGTCAACGCGACCTGCACGGCAGGTCCGACCACCTTGACGACCGCCGTCGCCACACCCAGCCACGCCAGCGGCGCGGGCAGGCTCCGGGTGCGCAGCGCGACGACGGAGATCGCGAGCACGGCGATTCCCCAGAGCACGCCGTCGGTGAACGTGAGCTGCTCGGTCAGGGTCGCAATCGCGAGCACTGCACCGTCACCGATGCGGTGCTGGGCCGCATAGGCCAGGGAGTAGTAGACGCCGGACCACACCATGTCGATCGCCATGCTGGCGCCGAGCAGCGCCCAGACGAACGAGCGCAGCGGGCCGGACACGCCCGTCCGCCACATCAGGGCCGCGAGGAAGCCGACCATCAGGATCATCATGTAGGCGGTCCGGACCCCTTCCACGTAGAGGGCAGTCGGGTGTGCCTGGACCCACGCCAGCATCCTGGCGTTGCTGACGTCGGTGTAGAACGGCGGGTTCTGGCTCACGATCGCGAGCACCAGGAAGACGAGTCCGACCGCGCCGGCGACGCGCGAGACTCGCCGAGCTGTGTCGGGGTGGATGTGGTCCATCGGGACTCCTTCGGTAGCAGTGGTCCCTCGACGCTAGGAAGCGACAACGCTCCGGTCGTCGTGCTCCGGGTCCGATCCGATCGGTCCCGCGGAGTCGTCCTGCAGGAGGACCCCGAGCGGCCGGTGCCGGTGCTAGGTTCCGCTGATGAGGCGCAGGATCGGGCCCATCGACGCGGTCGACGCGCTCCTCGCCGTCGCCTTCGTCGTCGCTGCCACGGTCGAGTCGGTGCTCCGGGACGGCTGGGACCCCGCTCAGCTCGCCCTGGGCCTCGGTGGCGCTGTCGCGATGCTCGTGCTCCTGGTACGGCGCCGGCACCCGCTCGTCATGGTCAGTCTGTTCTGCATCTCGGGGGCGGTCGCGTCCGTGGTCCAGGCATGGCTCGGTGACACCTCCTCCGACGCCTTCGTGCCCGTGGTCGCGCTGATCGTGATGTGCTACGCCCTCGGTGCGCATGCCGGGACGAAGGCGCTCGCTCTCGGCGCACCCCAGCCGATCCTGTTGATCGCCCTGGTGAACCTGATGGATCCCGGCACGGAGGACGTCGCCTCCGGACTGGTGTTCGCCTCCGCCTTCGTCGTGCTCCTGCCCGTCGTGGCCGGCCGCCTCGTGCGGTCGCGCCGCCGGCTCGCGGCCGAGCTCGGACATCTCGAGGCGGAGGCGGCCCGCGAGCACGCACAGCGCGTCCGGATGGCCCGAGCCAAGGAGTCGGTTGCGGTGTCGGAGATGCTCGACCGCACCCTCGACGCCGGGCTGGAACGCCTGCTCACGACCGACGACATTGCAGCCGTCGAGGAGCACGCGCGCGGCCTCCTCGCCGCCACCCGGGATGCGGTCGTCGGCCTGTCGCAGGACCAGGCAAGCCGTACGTCCGCGCCGACGAGTCCGACGCGGCCTTCGCAGTCCGACGACGCCGGTCAGACGTGGTCGGTCCTGGTCGCCGCCGCGCTCGGCGCCGGCCTCCTCGTCGAGACCAGCGCGGACTGGCGAAGCCTGCCCGCCGGGCTCGCCCTGGTCGCCGTGCTGGTCGCGGCCCTCGTCTGGATCGCCCGCCGCCCGCTCGAAGGCGCCGTCACGTCGTGGGTCGCCGCGACAGCTCTCGCCCGCGATGTCGTCCCCCTCGGCGACACCTTCAGCGGCATCGGCCTCACCGTCGCCGTGCCGTTCCTGGTGTGCTGGCTCGCTCCGCGCCGCCGGGCTGCCGTCGCAGTCGCAGTCGGGCTGGTCGGTTCCGTGGTCGGCATCGAGATGAGTGACCCGGCGGGCACACTGACCCTGACGGCGCTGGCCACGTTCGCCGGCACGATCCTGCGCGACCGCGCCGCGCTGCTCTCCCACCTGCGAGCGGCTCGGGCCGACGCGGTGGAACGGCGCCGGGACGAGCTGGAGATCGCCGTCCTCGAACAGCGCGCATCGCTGGCGCGCGAGCTGCACGACTCGATCGGCCACGCGCTCACCGTGGTCGCGCTGCAGGCCGGCGCAGCCCGGCGCCTGCGCGACACGGACCCGGTCGCAGCGGCGGGCGCGCGCGAGGCGATCGAGCAGACCGCGCGCCAGGCACTCGACGACCTGCGCCGCGGCTTCGAGGTCGGTCCGGGTGGCATCGCCGACCTGCTCGACACCGCACGAGGTGCCGGGCTCGACGTGGACCTGAGCGGTCCGCCACCACCGCCAGACGTGGCCCCCGTCGTGCACCGGATCCTCCAGGAGGCCTTGACCAACGTGATGCGGCATGCGCCCGGCGCCCGGGTCGTCGTGCGCCTGGGTGGCGGGGCGGACGGCTCCGGCTACGCCTGCACGGTCATCAACTCGCTGGCCGCCGGGTCCGCGTCGTACCCGAGCGCCGGTCGTGGTCTTCCCGGGATGCGTGCGCGGGCTGCCGCAATCGGTGGCACCGTGGACTGGGCCGTCGAGCAAGGAGGATTCCGGGTGACCGCCACGTTCCCGAGCCGGGTGGTGCCGGCCCGATGACCACGGTCGTGATCGTCGACGACCAGGACCTCGTGCGCAACGGCCTGCGGCTGATCCTCGGCTCGGAGCCCGACATCGAAGTCGTCGGCGAGGCGACCGACGGCCGCACGGGCCGCGAGCTCGTCGCTGCGCTCGACCCCGACGTGGTCCTCATGGACGTGCAGATGCCGGTCGAGGACGGCCTGACCGCCACGCGGCGCCTCGTCGCCGAGGGCGTCCGCACCCGGATCGTCGTGCTCACCACGTTCGACCTCGACGAGTACGTCTACGAGGCCCTGCGCGCCGGCGCTTCCGGCTTCCTGCTCAAGGACATGTCCGGCGAGGAGATCTGCGCCGCCGTGCGACAGGCGGCGCGAGGGGTCGACTCGTTGCTCGCGCCCGCGGTCACGCGCCGCCTGGTGGAGCGATTCACCCGCACCGGCGTCCGTGCGGAGGCTCATCCGGGCCTGCAGCGGCTCACCGACCGCGAGCGCGACGTGCTGCGCCTGATGGCGGCCGGACTGGCGAACCACGAGATCGCCGGACGGCTCTACATCGGTGAGACGACCGTCAAGACCCATGTCGCCAGGATCTTCACCAAGCTCGGAGCCCGTGACCGGGTGCAGGCGGTGATCATCGCCCACGAGTCGGGCGCGACCTAGATTCTCCGGCACTGGGTTGCAACCTCCCGGGACGTTCGACTCGTCTGAGCCGTGACGAAGGGGGTCGGGCAGGAGGCTCGGTCCGGTCCGATGATCGACCGCGTCCTCACCGTCTCCGGTCGGCAGAAGGGCCGGGCCGGCACGTACCCCTGCGACCTCGAGCCGCTCCGTTTCCTCCAGGCGACGATGCGCTGACCTCGTTTCGCCGCCGGGACCGCGTGCTTGACTGGGCCCATGGGCCCGGAGCGTGACACGGTCTCAGCGGCGTTCGCCGCCGTCCCCCGGGAGGAGTTCCTGCCCGTGGACATGCGGAGCAGGGCAGCCTACGACGGCCCGCTCTCGATCGGCCACGGCCAGACCAACTCCCAGCCGCGCAGCATCGCGGCGATGTTGCGGCTCCTCGACGTGCGACCGGGACAGCGGGTCCTCGACGTCGGCGCGGGATCGGGCTGGACGACCGCGCTGCTGGCGCACCTGGTCGGCTCGAACGGCCTGGTCGTCGGCGTCGAGCTGGTGCCCGAGCTGGCGGCATGGGGCGAGCAGAACGTCCGCCGCACCAGCGGCGGCTGGGCCACGGTCCAGCAGGCGGCGGGTGTGCTCGGCGTGCCGGAGCTGGCGCCGTACGACCGGGTCCTGGTCTCCGCCGAGCCCGGCCGGATCCCCGGCGAGCTGCTCGACCAGCTCGGTGACCCGGGCCGGATGGTGCTCCCGGTCGCCGGCGTCATGACGGTCGTGAGCCGCCGCGGCGGACAGGACCTGATCAGCGAGCACGGGTTCTACCGGTTCGTGCCCCTCCTTCCAGTCGCGCAGGAGTGATGCGAGCTGCGCCCGATGCGGGTCAGTTGCCTGCGGGGACGGCCGGAGGCCTGATCGGCACCAGGTCGGGATCGGGCCGGTGGCCGGCAGGCTCCCAGCCCGGAGGCCCGAACAGGTAGCCGAGCTTGTCGCGGAAGCGGTCGGCGGCCCGCACGTTGCGCACGATCTGGGCGTAGTCGCCGTACTGGAGCTCGAGCAGGTTGTAGGTCTCGACCGGCTTGGTCAGCCCGTACGTCGGCCGCTGCTTCTCCTCGACGAACGAACCGAAGATCCGGTCCCAGACGATGAAGATGCCGGCGTAGTTCTTGTCCAGGTACTCCGGGTCGGAGCCGTGGTGCACGCGATGGTGCGACGGCGTGTTCATCACCAGCTCGACGGGCCGCCACAGCTTCCCGACCATCTCGGTGTGCACGTAGAACTGGTAGATGAGGTTGAAGCCGAAGGCCATGTAGATCGCCCAGGGCGCGATGCCGAGGAACGGCAGCGGCAGGAAGAAGAAGAACTCGAACCACGGGTTCCACTTCTGTCGCAGCGCGGTGGCGAAGTTCATGTACTCGCTCGAGTGATGGGCCTGGTGGGCGGCCCAACCCACGTTGACCCGGTGCACGAACCGGTGCGAGAAGTAGTAGACGAAGTCGACCGCGACGAGGGCCAGCACCCACGACCACCACGTGTGCATGCCCAGGTGGAAGGGTGCGAGGTAGACGAACACCGCGTTGTAGACGACGAATGCGCCGACCTTGAACACCAGCGTGGAGACCAGCGAGCCCAGGCCCATGAGCATGCTCGTGCCGGCGTCCTTGCCGGCGTAGCCGGTCACGCCGCGGTTGTCGAAGGCCGAGTCGTGATCGAGCCACTTGAGCGCGGCCAGCTCGATCAGGATGGTGAGCAGGAAGAACGGCACGGCGTAGGTCACCGGGTTCTTCATCGGGTCGAGCACGTCGTTCATCAGGTCCGCGTTCATCAGGTCTGCCTCCGTGATATGACTCGCGGGTAAGTTACCACGTGTTCATATCCGGCGCTAGGCTACCCCCGTGGCCACCCGAACGCGACCCAACGCCGGCACCAAGGGCGTCGCCCGCGCCGACCGTGAGGACCAGATCGTCGCCGTGGGCTGTCGCGTCTTCGGCGAGCACGGGTTCGCCGCCACCTCGGTCGCCGACGTCGCCGACGCGGCCGGGATCTCCAAACCGCTGATCTACAACTACTTCGGCTCCAAGGAAGGGCTGTACGCCGCGTGTGTCCAGCAGGCGGCCGAGCTCCTCACGGCCGAGATCGAGCGCACATCGGCGAGCGGGACGGTCGGCCTGGCGCGGGCGGTGCTGACCCTGGACGGGATGTTCCGCGCGCTCGCTCCCCACCCGTGGATGTGGCACCTCGTCTTCGACCCGACCGCGCCGCGCGACGCCGACACCGAGCGGGTGCTGGCGGCGTACGAGGCCCGGATCCTCGACTTCGGCACCGAGGGGGTCGCTGAGCTGCTCCACCTCGCCGGGATCGACGACCTCACCGACACCTCGGCGATGCGCGCGGTGTGGGAGAACGTCTTCCGCACCTTGGTCACCTGGTGGCTGGAGCACCCGGACGAGTCGCCCGACGCGATGACCGAGCGCTGCATTCGGCTGTTCGGCGCGGTGTTCGGGGAGATCGACGTACCCGACGACCTGCGCCTGCCCTCACCGACCTGACAATCTCCCCGAACAGAACTGGCGCTTCCCGAACGAAATTGCGTTCGGGAAGCGCCAGTTTCACAACTGAAGTTGTGAATCCTCCTGCGTCAGTGCCCGTGGCCGTGCCCGTGCCCGGCGGCCTCGGGCTCCTCGTCCACGGGCTTCTCCACGATCAGCGTCTCGGTGGTGAGCAGCATGCCCGCGATCGAGGTCGCGTTGGTCAGCGCGGAGCGGGTGACCTTGACCGGGTCGAGGACACCCTGGGCGACCAGGTCGCCGTACTCGCCGGTCGCGGCGTTGTAGCCGGTGCCGGGACCCGCCTCGCGGACCTTGGAGACGATGACATAGCCGTTGTCGCCGCCGTTCTCGGCGATCCAGCGCAGCGGCTCGTCGACGGACTTGCGCACGATGCGTACGCCGGCCGCCTCGTCGCCCGACAGGCCCAGGTCACCGTCGAGGGCCGAGGCCGCATGGATCAGGGCCGAGCCGCCACCGGCGACGATGCCCTCCTCGATCGCGGCCCGGGTCGCGGACACGGCGTCCTCGATGCGGTGCTTCTTCTCCTTCAGCTCCACCTCGGTGGCGGCGCCGACCTTGACCACGCAGACCCCGCCGGCCAGCTTGGCCAGCCGCTCCTGCAGCTTCTCGCGGTCCCAGTCGGAGTCGCTCGGCCTCGGCCTCGGCCTTGATCTGGTTGACCCGGCCCGTCACCGCAGCGTGGTCGCCGCCACCCTCGACGATCGTGGTGTTGTCCTTGGTGACCACCACGCGCCGGGCGGTGCCGAGCACCTCGACGCCGACCTGGTCGAGCTTGAGGCCGACCTCGGGCGCGATCACCTGGCCGCCGGTCAGGATCGCGATGTCCTGCATCATCGCCTTGCGGCGGTCACCGAACGCGGGCGCCTTCACCGCGACCGCGTTGAACGTGCCGCGGATCTTGTTCACGACCAGCGTCGACAGCGCCTCGCCCTCGACGTCCTCGGCGAGGATGAACAGCGGTTTGCCGGCCGCGATGACCTTCTCGAGCAGCGGCAGCAGCTCGGCGATCGCGGAGATCTTGCCCTGGTGCAGCAGGATGTACGGGTCGTCGAGGACCGCCTCCATCGACTCCGGGTCGGTCACGAAGTACGGCGACAGGTAGCCCTTGTCGAACTGCATGCCCTCGGTGAAGTCGAGCTCGGTGCCCATCGTGTTGGACTCCTCGACGGTGATGACACCGTCCTTGCCGACCTTGTCGAAGGCCTGCGCCAGCAACTCGCCGATCTCGGCGTCGCGGCTGGACACGGTCGCGACCGCGGCCATGTCCTCGACCGAGTCGACGTCGCGGGCCGCCTTCCCGAGCGCCTCGCCGAGCGCCTCGGCGGCGGCGTCCATGCCGCGCTTGAGACCCATCGGGTTGGCGCCGGCGGCGACGGCCCGGAGGCCCTCGTGCACCATCGCCTGGGCGAGCACGGTCGCGGTCGTCGTACCGTCACCGGCGACGTCGTTGGTCTTGGTCGCGACCTCCTTGGTGAGCTGGGCGCCGAGGTTCTCGAAGGGGTCGTCCAGCTCGATCTCACGCGCGACGGTGACGCCGTCGTTGGTGATCGTCGGGGCGCCCCACTTCTTGTCGAGCACGACGTAGCGGCCCTTCGGGCCGAGGGTCACCTTGACGGCGTTCGCGAGGGCGTCGACGCCCCGCTCGAGGGCGCGGCGGGCGTCCTCGTCGAACTCAAGAATCTTGGGCATTGCTACCTCTCAAAGCAGTTGTGTGCCTGAGCGGGCCGCGGACGACTCGCTCAGGCACACGACCGGTTGTCGATCAAGAGGTGTTTCAGGAAATGACGGCGAGGACGTCGCGCGCGGAGAGGATCAGGTACTCCTCGCCGGCGTACTTGACCTCGGTGCCGCCGTACTTGCTGTAGATGACCTTGTCGCCGACGCTCACGTCGAGCGGGACCCGGTTGCCGTTGTCGTCGATCCGACCGGGACCGATCGCCACGACCTCGCCCTCCTGGGGCTTCTCCTTGGCGGTGTCCGGGATGACCAGGCCTGAGGCCGTGGTCTGCTCGGCGTCGATCGGCTGCACGACGATCCGGTCCTCGAGGGGCTTGATGTTGACCGCCACTTCTGATCGACCTCCACTTTCTGTTCGTTGAGTGGTGATGCGTCACGTTGGGGCGCCTGCGTTGTCGGTGGTACGCCGTCGCGGGGGTCGCACCTCGAGCACACGCGCTGGCACACTCCGGGGGAGAGTGCCAATGCAGAACTTAGCACTCTGCCCAAGCGAGTGCCAACGGCGGTGGTCGACCCGTCGTGGGAGACAATGCGCCGTGGACCTCGACGCCTTCCGATGGCTGTTGACCGAGCCTGGGCAGCTGCTGCTCGCGCGCGCAGCCGACGCACCCGAGGACCCTCTCGAGGCCAGCGCGCAGCTGCGCCGCGACGCCAGCGCCGAGCATGTCGCGGCAGCCCTGACGCAGGCCATGCTCCGCCGCCGAGCGGTGCCCAAGTTCGGCGACCTCGCCACCCGGATGTACTTCACGCCCGACGGGCTCGAGCAGGCGACCCGGCTCCCGGTGGCCGCGCACCGCGCCGCCCGGTTGCGCGCCGCGCAGCCGGAGTCGGTGGTCGACCTCGGCTGCGGGATCGGCGGAGACCTGGTGTCCTTCGCGCAGGTCGGCATCACCGCTGCGGGCGTCGACCTCGACCCGGTCCGGGTGGAGGTCGCGCGGGCGAACCTCGCCGCGCTCGACCTCGGCGGTGCGGTCATGGTCGCCGACGCGACCACGCTCGACCTCGGCCCGTTCTCGGTCGCGTTCGCGGATCCCGGACGACGCTCGGCACGCGGCCGCACCTTCTCCGTCGAGGACTGGACCCCACCGTGGTCCTTCGTCGAGTCGCTCCTGCGCAGGGACGCCTGCGTCAAGGTCGCCCCGGGCATCCCGCACGACCTCGTGCCCGAGGGCGTCGAGGCGGAGTGGGTCAGCGACCACGGTGAGGTCAAGGAGGCGGCGCTCTGGTCCGGGGGGCTCGTCGCCGCCCGGCGCCGGGCCACGGTGATCGGCGACGGCGGCCTGGCCACCCTCACCGAGGAGGACCTGCCCGACGAGGCCGTCCCGGTCGTGACCGGACAGCCGGCATACCTCTACGAGCCGGACGGCGCCGTGATCCGGGCCGGGCTCGTCCAGGCCGTCGCCGCCGGGGTGGGCGGTGGCCTGCTCGACGAGCACCTTGCCTACGTCGTCGGCGACGCGGCATTCCGGACCCCGTTCGCGCGGTCCTACCGCGTCCTCGAGGAGCTGCCTCACCGCGAGAAGCAGCTCCGCGCGGCACTGCGCACCCGCGGCGTCGGCCGGCTCACGATCAAGAAGCGGGGTGTGACCGTCGTACCCGAGGAGCTGCGCAAGCGCCTCGACCTCACCGGGGACGCCGAAGCCACGATCGTCCTCACCCGGCAGGCCGGGCGGGGCGTGTGCTTCCTGGTAGACCCCTTCTGAGGCCGGCTACTGCCAGACCCGGACGTAGTCGATCGAGTAGGTCGCCGGATTGGGAGTCCGGGAGGTCGGGAGGTTGCCCATGTTCTCGGGGCCGATCCCCTCGGTGAGGTTGATGATGTAGGGCTTCTGGAAGGCCGAGTCGCCCGAGGTGTTGACCACGCACGACTTCCCGTTGACGAACGTCTCGATCCGCGTCGGGCTCCACTCGAGCGTGTAGGTGTTCCACACTCCCCGCCGCGCGTCGCAGTTGCTCGTGTTGTCGCCCGGCCACAACGCAGCCGACGTGGCGGCGTAGTGCACCGTGGACACCGACGTCCTCGGGTGGATCGAGAACGTCTCGGACACGTCGATCTCTCCCGAGTCCGGCCAGGGTGCGACGGCGGCGTACTGGTCGTCGGGCCACATCCAGAACGCCTCGTGCAGGCCTGGCTGGGTTGTCGCGGTGGTCTTGATCCTTGCCTCCACCCGGCCGTACTGCTGGCTGAAGCGGTGGTAGGTCGAGACCATCCCGGACTGGTAGCGCGACGGGTCAACACCGGTCACCCCGCACGGCGCCGGCGCCCTGAGCCTGGTCAGCCGCAGGTTCAGCGAGCCGAACTTCACGCTCACGTTCTGCGGGTCGTCGCGGTAGCACGTGTAGACCTGGTCGGACCCGGTGACGAACGAGGTGACCGCCAGCCACTTCGTCCGGTCCAGCGTCGTACCCGTGAAGTCGTCGTGGAAGGTGCACTGCCAGGGCGTGCCGTCGGGCTTCAGCGACTGGGTGCCGCAGGCATCGGTGCCGGGCGACACCGAGGTGGTCGACGGAGCCGACTCGACCGCCCCGGAGGGCACGGCGAACGCCATCAGGGCGGCCAGCAGGACAGCGGCAAGAAACTTCATCCCCACAGAACTCCGTCTCCCCCGAGCGGCGGGGCGAGTGAGGGCACACGTTCAAGGAGGGGTCCCTACTCACCGGTCGGAGGGAGCCTAGGGCCTTGGGGCCCAGTCGCACCAGAGTCGGTTTCTGGTGACCGAGGAGCCTGTGTGCCTGCTGTGGCGAATCGGGCACGGCATCGAACTCGCGGACGATCTCGACCACCGGGAGGCCCGGGGCACGTTGATCGTGGTCTCGTTGGTGGTGGCCGTCATCAGGCTGCACCTTCGTCGCGGTCGTCCGACCCGGCCAGCACGCCGTCGAGGCGGCGGTAGCGCTCCTCGGCCTCCTGCCGGTAGCGCTCGATCCATTTGGACATCAGGTCGAGCACCTCGGCCTCGAGGTGCCGGCTCTTGTCAACCCTTCGGTTGAACAGGGTTCAGTGCCACACGTGGACGTAGTCGACGCTCATCGTCGCGGGGATCGGCGTCCCGTCGACGAGCTGGTTCCAGGTCCCGCCGCCGATGCCCTGGGTGAGGTTGATGATGTAGCGCTTCTGGAAGGCCGGGTCGCCCGAGGTGTTGACCAGGCAGGACCTCCCGTTGACGAACGTCTCGATCCGCGACGGGCCCCAGTTCACCGTGTAGGTGTTCCACACGCCCCGGTTCGCCGTGCAGTTGCTCGCGTTGGAGGGCAGCAGCAGGCTGGACTGGTCGGAGGTGTAGTGCAGGTAGGACCCCGTGATCGTCGGGTACGCCGAGAAGCTCTCGGCGACGTCGATCTCACCGGACGCCGGCCAGTCGATCGAGGAGTACCGGTCGTCGGGCCACAGCCAGAACGCCTCGTGCAGGCCGGTGTAGCTGGACGCCGTGCTCCTGATCCGCGCCTCGAACCTGCCGTACTGCTGGCTGAAGAGGTGGTAGGTCGAGATCGAGCCCGACATGTACTGCGTCGGCGACAGTGCCAGACCGCAGGCTGCCGGTGCGTCGAGCTGGACCAGCGTGAGGTCGAGGACGCCGTTCGCCACGTTCACGTTCGCCGGGTCGTCGCGGTAGCAGGCGTGCGTCGTGCCCGACCAGGTGGCGAACGCGGTGTTCGGGACCCACTTGGTCCGGTCCAGCGTCGTGCCGGCGAACTCCTCGTCGAACGTGCACGACCACAGCGAGCCGTCGGCCTTGCGGGGCCGGGCGCCGCAGTCGTCGTACTGGGTCTTCACCGGCTTCACCGATGACGGCGTCGCCTTGGCGGGAGGCATCGTGATCCGGAAGGTGCGACGGCTGTGGTGGCTGATCACCTTGAACCTCGCGGTCGTGCCGGCCGCCACCGACAGCGTGGTGCGGTAGTGGTGCCGGTGCGCCCGCACGCGCTTGACCAAGATCCATCTCGAGCCGGTGCGCCTCTTGAAGCGCACCTTCGGCGAAGCCGTCGCCGTCCGCCCGGACACGGTGACCTCGTTCGCGCCGGTCTGGCGTGACGACACCGTCGGCGCGCTCGGCGCCGCCGACACAGGCGTGGCGACCGTCGCCACCACGCCCAGTGACACGGTGAACATGGCCGCCGTGAGCAGTGCTGTCCGAGGCCTCATCCTCGGCGCGCGCGTACGCTCCATCTCGATCCTCCCCCACGATGCGGGGCCGGTCCGGCCCCCGCGATCGATCTTGGAGGAAGCGTATCGTAAAAACGGACAAAAGGGAGTATTTACCCAAAATAGGGTATGCCGATCAGAGCAGGACGACCGACCTCAGCACCTCTCCGCGCTGCATCCGGTCGAACGCGGCCTCGATGTCGCCGAGGCCGATCTCCTCGCTGACGAAGGCGTCGAGGTCCAGCCGACCCTGTCGATAGAGGTCGACAAGGATCGGGAAGTCGCGGGACGGGAGGCAGTCGCCGTACCAGCTGGACTTGAGCGCTCCTCCGCGACCGAACACGTCGAGGAGGGGGATGTCGGGCACTCGCATGTCCGGAGTCGGTACGCCGACCAGGACCACCGTCCCGGCGAGGTCGCGGGCGTAGAACGCCTGTTGCCACGTCTCGGGCCGTCCGACGGCATCGATGACCACGTCGGCGCCGTGCCCGCCGGTGAGGTCCTGGATGGCGACAACCGGGTCGGTGGAGCTGGAGTCGACGGTGTGGGTGGCGCCGAGACCACGCGCACGGGCCAGCTTGCGCGGGTCGACGTCGACCGCGATGATCCGCGCCGCCCCGGCCAGAGCGGCACCTGCGACCGCCGCACAACCGACACCGCCGCACCCGATCACCGCCACCGACATGCCGCGCCCGACGGCACCGGTGTTGAGTGCGGCACCCAGACCGGCCATCACGCCGCAACCGAGCAGTCCTACTGCGGCGGGCCGCGCCGCCGGGTCGACCTTCGTGCACTGGCCCGCGGCCACGAGCGTCTTCTCCACGAACGCGCCGATGCCCAGCGCCGGCGCGAGCTCGCGACCGGCGTCGGGGCCGTCGGCCAGGGTCATCGACTGCGTCGCGTTGAAGGTCGCGAAGCAGTACCAGGGCTCACCCCTGGTGCAGGCCCGGCAGCTGCCGCAGACCGCCCGCCAGTTCAGGATCACGAAGTCACCGGCGGCGAGGTCGGCCACGTCCGGGCCGACGGCCTCGACCACACCCGAGGCCTCGTGACCGAGCAGGAACGGGAAGTCGTCGTTGATGCCGCCCTCGCGGTAGTGCAGGTCGGTGTGGCAGACGCCGCACGCCTGCACCCGGACCACGGCCTCACCCGGGCCGGGATCCGGGACGTCGATCGCGACCAGCTCGACCGGCGCGCCCTTCGAGCGCGCGATGACTCCCTTGACCTGCTGCATGCCCGGCCCTCCTGCGGGCCACTCTCCAACCCGACGGGCCGCGGAGGCAACCTTCCGGCGGTCCTGGGCGTGGAAGGAGTGCAAGTGACGAGAGGATGGCGCGAGTGCGATGACGGACCAGGGGGTGCAGATGCGATCTCGGCGACCCGCCGAACGGCGCTCGAGGTTGCACGGTGCGGTTGCGACCGACGCCGAGTTCGCCGACTGGATGGCGGCGCGGCAGATGGCGCTGGTGCGGACGGCGTACCTGCTGACCGGGAGCCAGCACAGCGCCGAGGACCTCGTGCAGACCACACTCACCAAGCTCTACCTCGCCTGGGACCGGATCTCCGACCACCAGCACGTCGACGCGTACGCCCGGCGGGCACTGGTCAACGAGCACCGGTCGACGTGGCGGCGGTCGAGCCGGCGCCTCGAGGTGGTCTCGGACTCGCCGCCGGACACCGGCCACGTGCCGGCGCAGTACGACGGCGAGCGCGAGGTGGTGTGGCGGTTCGTCCAGGGCCTGCCACCGCGGCAACGCGCGGTGATCGTGCTGCGCTACTACGAAGACCTGTCGGAGGCCGAGACCGCCGACCTTCTCGGGATCAGCACCGGCACCGTGAAGTCACAGGCGAGCCGGGCCCTGGCGTCGCTGCGCGAGCGCGTGCCGGCCCGGGAGGAGGACCGATGAGGATCGAACAGTCTGGGGCCGAGGACCGGCTGCGGGACGCCCTGCAGACCAAGGCGACCGAGGCGGCAGCAGGGCTGACGTTCGAGGACATCCGGCGCAGCGCCGCGGCCTCGCAGCGCCACACGCGGCGCCGCGCGACGGTGGTGGTCGTCGCCGCTGCCGCAGCCATGGTCGTCGCCGCGGTCCCGACCGCCGTGCTGCTGCACGCTGACGACACGAGCCCGACTCCCCCATTGGGCACGCCGACGGCAACGCCGAGCGGTCCCACGACCCCCACCACCAGCCCGACGCCCGATCCGAGGCCGCAGGCCGGGGCTCACTTCCTGCGACGGCTCCCGGAGAGCGCCGACCCCTCGATCACCTACCTCTTCGGCACGACCATCCACCTGGCCTCCGGCGGCACCACGCCACTGCCGGGACCCAGCGAGGTCGCCGCCATTGCGGCGTACCACGGCGGCTGGCTGGTCGGCGACGGCGTGATGCCCGGCATCCGCTGGTACGACAACACCGGCGCTCTCAAGCTGACCGGCGTCGGCGCGTACCAGATCGCGGTGAGCCCCGACGGCATGCGGATCGCCTTCCAGTACGAGTCGAAGATCCACATCGGAATCGCCTCGGGCATGGGCGAGGGCGAGCAGATCGTGCCGGTCAGCAACTCCGTCGACGCCTCCCCCGCCGGGTTCCTCCGGGGCGGCGCTCTCGTCTACACCGACGCCGGCCACGTGAGGACCGACCAGCCGATCTCTGCCTCTGTCCCCACGACGATGGTCCAGGCCGACGCGGTGTCGGCCGACGACCTGGTCGCCGGCGAGGACGGCGCCCGGCGCGGGATGGTCTGGTCCGCGCGGACCGGGAAAACGTTGTGGTCCGCCTCGGAATGGGTCGTGTCCGCCTTCAGCGCCGACGGGCGGTACGCCGCCGCGACGAGCAACCGAGCCGACGGCACATCGGGACTGGCGATCCTCGACGCGCAGACCGGTGAGGTGCTCTCGCACCACGACTTCGGTGCGGACGAGATCGTCGGAGCCTACGGCGCGGTGTTCGACCGGGACGGGAGCGTGCTGCTCTCGGTGGCCGACGGCCAGGAGAACCGGGCCGTCCTCCGGCTGACCCCGGACGGCAAGCTGACCCGGGCAACCCCTGTCCTGCCGAACGACCTGCAGCGGGACCCGCTCAACGTCGTCTTCGCCGCCGGTCCCTGAGGCGCGTGCAACCTTTTCGGCCGCAACCGCGTAGGTAGCGGTCGAAGGAGGTGCATGATGCTCACGACCGTGAGGGAGCTGCCCGTGGACGACCGCGACGACGCAGCCCGCGCGGACTTCGAGTCCTGGATGGTCGCGCGGCAGGGGCGGTTGTTGCGCACGGCGTACCTGCTCACCGGCGACGTGCACGCGGCGGAGGACCTCGTCCAGACCGCGCTCGCGAAGCTCTACCTCGCCTGGGACCGGGTCGCAGACGCGCCTTCGGTCGACGCCTACGCCCGCAAGATCCTGGTCAACGAGCACACCTCGACGTGGCGCCGGCTCTGGCGCCACCGCGAGGTGGTCACCGACACCAGCGGCCATGACCTTCCTGTCCCGGGCAAGGAGTACGACGGCGTGCCCGACGCCCTGTGGACCGCCGTGCGGGCCCTGCCCGAGCGGCAGCGGGCGGTCGTGGTCCTTCGCTACTACGAACAGCTCTCCGAGCGCGAGACCGCCGAGTCCCTCGGCATCTCGGTCGGCACCGTGAAGTCGCAGGCGAGCAGGGCGCTCGGCACGCTGCGCGTGCACCTGTCCGGCACCTGGGGCGACCACGACGACCTCACCGGATGGGAGGCACCCTGATGAACCCCGCGAACCACACCGAGCACGACCTGAGCGAACGGCTGTCGCGTCAGGCCGAGCAGTTCGAGGGCCTGGGCGGCACCGACCTCGACGTCAGCCAGGTGCTCGACCGGGCCGGCGAGATCCGGCGCGGTCGGCGGATGCGCGCGACGATGGTGATGGCTGCCTGCGTCCTGGCGATCGCCGTACCGACCGCGCTCGTCGCGGTCGACCGTCCCGGTCACCACAAGCCGCAGCCGGCGCCGCCGAGCCAGGTCGACCGCTCCGCGCTGAAGATCGACGGCCTCGACCAGGGTGACGCGCCGAAGATCGCCTACATCGAGTCCGGCTCCCTGCACCTGAACGGCTACACCTACACCTCGAAGGGCGAGCACTACGTCGGCGTCGGCAAGTACGACGGCGGGATCATGCTCGCCGTCCGCGACGCCAACGGTGATCTCACCGCCCACACCCTCGGCACCGGCCCGAAGGGGTCCTGGCCGATGGAGGGCGACTTCGCCGTGTCGGGTGACGGCCTGCTGCTGGCGTTCGTGCAGCCAGACGGGACGCCCGTGGTGGTCTCCTCCCGGGCCACCGGCGACGACAAGCAGGTCTACGAGCTGCCGCGGATCCAGCGCGGGAGCGCCTTCGACGCGGTCCAGGTGAGCGGTGAGGGCTGCCGGCCGATCGAGCTCCCGTGCATGGTGTACGTGACCACGCACGGGGCGTCCCCGGAGTCGTGGACGTCGACGTCGCACGGCATCGCGCGGAAGGTGCCGTACGGCTTCAGCACCGTGACCGATGTCGACTCGACGAACACCCTGGTCGCCGGCGTCGTCGACGTGCGGGACGACCTCACCACCTGCTCTGCGGTGGAGCGCTCGACCGAGCTGACGCCGACCTGGACGACGTGCGACCACCGCCTGCTCGCGTTCTCCCCCGACGACCAGCGCCTGCTCGCGACCGCAGCCGTCGGTGACGGCATCGGCGACACCCGGCTCGCCGTGCTCGATGCGGAGTCCGGCAGGGTCGAGGTCGACCTGAGGACCACCGAGCAGGCGTTCATCAGCCAGATGGTCTGGGAGGACGACAGCCACGTGCTGGCGACGGTCTTCGAGGGGGGCCGATGGGCAGTGCTCCGGATCGCCCTGGACGGCCGGCGCGAGTACGCCGTCGCGCCGACCCCGGGCGAGGACATCGACTCGCCGTTCGCGCTGGCCTCCCGCTGACCAAGGCGACCCGTCAGACCAGCACCACGTCGACCCGCATCGAGGAGTCGGCCGGCAGGTCGAGCGACGACGGCTGCCGTCCGCGCGCCACCATCTCGGCGCCGAGCGCGGCCACCATCGCGCCGTTGTCGGTGCACAACCCCGGCCGGGGGACGCGGACACGGATGCCGTGCTTCGAAGCGCGCTCCTCGGCCAGCACCCGCAATCTTGAGTTCGCGGCCACACCGCCGCCGATCAGGATGTCGTCGATGCCCGCGGTCACGGCCGCGTCGACCGCCTTCCGGGTGAGGACGTCGCAGACGGCCTCCTGGAACGACGCAGCCACGTCCGCGACGGGCACCGGCTCGCCCGCGGCCTCCCGGGCCTCGACCCACCGCGCCACCGCGGTCTTGAGGCCCGAGAAGGAGAAGTCGAAGCGGTGCCGCTCGAGATCGCGGCCGGAGGTCAGGCCCCGCGGGAAGTCGATGGAGACCGACGACCCGTCGCGGGCCGCACGGTCGATGTGCGGGCCGCCCGGGAACGGCAGCCCGAGCAGCCGTGCCACCTTGTCGAACGCCTCACCGGCAGCGTCGTCGATCGTCGACCCGAGGGGCGACACGTCACCGGTGACGTCGTCGACGCGCAGCAACGAGGAGTGCCCGCCGGAGACGAGGAGGGCCAGGCAGGGGTCGGGGAGCGCTCCGTGCTCGAGCTGGTCGACAGCGACGTGCGCAGCGAGGTGGTTCACGCCGTACAGCGGCTTGCCCAGGGACAGCGCGAGCGCCTTCGCCGACGCCACCCCGACCAGCAGCGCCCCCGCCAGGCCGGGCCCGGCGGTCACCGCGATCGCGTCGACGTCGTGCAGCGCCACCCCCGCGGTCTCGCAAGCGCGTTCGAGTGTCGGCACCATCGCCTCGAGGTGTGCCCGGGACGCGACCTCCGGTACGACGCCGCCGAACCGGGCGTGCTCGTCGACCGAGGACGCCACCGCATCGGCCAGCAAGGTGTGGCCCCGGACGATGCCGACGCCGGTCTCGTCGCACGACGTCTCGATGCCCAGGACCAGCGGTTCGCTCACCGGTCCATTGTGCCCGGTCGGTTCCTGCGGGCTGCGAGCCTTCACTTCGCGGGCAGCCTGACGTAGCGTCGCGGAGTCCGCCCTACCAACCGGTGCGGGCCGCTTCTCGCCCTCGGGAGTTCACATGCCCTCTGTCCTGTCCCTGCGCGGCGCCGCCGCCGCAGCGGTGGCCACCGCCACCGCCCTGACCCTCGCCGTCTCCGCACCCGCCGACGCCAAGAGCGACGGCAACCCCGGTCCGCCGCTCGCGCCGCGGACGCACTTCACGATGGCGCCGGACGGGTCCAGTGGCCTCACCACCAGGGGAGCGGGCATCCCGAACATCGACTCGGACAAGTCGACCATCCGGGCCTACTACGGCGCGACCAGCGCAGGGATCGCGAACAAGGTGAGCTCGCCGTACATCTCCCAGATGCACTCGATCGAGGCCTCGACGCTCGCGTCGCTGCCGACCGTCGACCCCGCCGCGAAGAAGGCGATCGTCTTCGATGCCGACGACACCACGTTGTGGACCTATGACATGGAAGACAACGCGATGCACTTCAACTTCGACCCGGTGCTCCAGGCGAACGAATGGGTCTTCCCCGAGCGATTCCCGGCGACACCCGGGATGGTCGACTTCGTCGACGCGGTCGCGGCGAAGGGCTACGCGATCTTCGGCATCACGGGCCGTCGCTTCGTCCAGGAGGCCGCCACCGTCGGCAACCTCGAGAAGGTCGGCTTCACGCAGTTCAACGGCGACAACATGTACACCAAGTGGGACGGCGCCGACACCAACAAGCCCTCGTACGTGACCTGTGTCGCGGCGTGCACGACGGTCGAGTACAAGGCCAACACCCGCAAGCACATCGAGCAGGACCTCGGGTACGACATCACGCTGAACATCGGTGACCAGTGGTCCGACCTCCAGGGTGGGTTCGCCGACGAGGCCCTGAAGCTGCCGAACCCGACCTACTACCTGCCGAGCCCGAACCTGCCCGGCGTCGACGAGCCGGCACTGGCTCCGCGGACCGAGTTCACGATGAAGCCGGACGGTTCCAGCGGCCTGACCGCAGGCGGTGAGGGCATCGCGAACATCGACTCGGTCAAGTCGACGATCCGGACCTACTACCACGCCACCTCGGCCGGCATCTCCGACAAGGACAGCTCGCCGTACATCTCCGAGCTCGCGGACATCGAGGCGGCCAACACCAACCGGCTGGTCAACCAGTGCCGGCGCGAGGTCCGCAAGGGCGGCAACCCCGCGGTCGTCTTCGACGCCGACGACACCACGTTGTGGACCTACGACATGGAAGACAACGCGATGCACTTCAACTTCGACCCCTTCGTCCAGGACACCGAGTGGGTGCAGCCGGCGCGATTCCCGGCCACACCCGGGATGGTCGACCTGGTGAACGCCGTCGGCGACGCGGGCTGCACGGTGGTCGGTCTGACCGGGCGACGCGTCCCGCAGCGGACGGCGACGCTGACCAACCTGCACAACGTCGGGTACGACTACTTCACCGACGCGAACTACTACACCAAGTGGGCCAGTGGAGCGACCCCGGACCCGACGATCTACGGCGGCACCCCGTGCGAGAACAACGGAGGTTGCTCGACGATCCAGTACAAGTCGGCGGTGCGGCGCTACGTCGAGAGCCAGGGCTACGACATCATCGCCAACTTCGGGGACCAGTTCTCCGACCTGATCGGCGGGTACGCCGACCGGGCCGTGAAGCTGCCGAACCCGACGTACTACCTGCCCTGAGCGTCAACACCCCTTGAGGAGCGGCCGCCGCATCACCACGGCGGCCGCTCCGTCGCGGTAGTAGCGCGGGCGCCGGTCGATCTCGACGAAGCCGCGCGCGGCGTAGAAGGCGAGGGCATCGCCGTTGTCCTCGCGCACCTCGAGCAGCAGCCGGTCGGCACCGGTGCCCGGCGCTTCGGCCACCACCTCGTCGAGCAGCGCGGTCGCGATGCCGCTGCGACGCGCAGCTCTGGTCACCCCGATCCGCTGGAGCTCGGCGATGTCCCCGGCGAACGACGCGACGGCGTAGCCCACGACGGCGCCCTCGCGCTCTGCGACGAGATACCGGATCGTCGGCAGGCCACCGGCGATCCCGTCACGCACCAGCCAGGCGCTCCAGGCGTCCGGGCCCTGGCATGCCGCCTCCAGGGTCACGATCGCGTCGGCGTCGGAGGGCCCGGCGTGGCGGATCAACTGACTCGCTTCGGCTGGTGCGGCTCCATGATGTCGGGGCGCCGCAGGTAGAGCGGGTCCGGGTCGAGGATCTCGAACCGCTCGGCCACGACCACGTCGCAGAGGACCGCGGCACTCGGGTGCTCCGGGGGACGGGCGTTCGGGAACGCCTCGGGGTAGAGCACCGCTCCCCGCCCGACGACGAGCGCCCCGGTCGCCGCATCGGCCGGTTTCACCACCTCGGGCCCGGACATGCGCCGGCCCTCGGCGTACGTCGCGAGGTAGACCTCCTTGCGGCGTGCGTCGGTCGCGACCACGAAGTCGTCGAGCCCGCCGTCGATCGCCTCCGCGGCCAGGATGTCGAGCGAGCAGACCCCGTAGACCGGGATCCCGAGCGCGAGGCTCATCGTGCGGGCCGTGACCAGTCCGACGCGCAGCCCGGTGAACGGACCCGGGCCGACGCCCACGGCGACTGCGGTGACGTCCTGGCTCAGGGCGCCTGCTCGCGCGAGCACCTCGGCGATGCCGGGCGCGAGCATCTCGCCGTGGCGCATGGCCTCGCTCGCGGCGTACTCGGCCACGACCTGGTCGCCGTCGTGCAGGGCCACGGTGACCTGCGGCGTGGCGGTGTCGAAGGCGAGCAGCACGGCCACGAGGCTACGCGAACGAGCGGAGCCGCATCGAGCTTGCTCGTTTGCGGCGTAGCGAGGAGCGTTGAGGAGCAACGCGAGGATCACGCGGCGCCCAGAGGGTCCCGCAGGTCGACGTCCAGCCAGCGGCCGCCGACCGGCGTGAGCGTGGCCCCGCGGACGTCGTCCGCTGCACGCTCGAGTCGCAGCTCGAGCCGGTCGTTGCTCAGCGCCTCGGCGAGTCCGGATCCCCACTCGACCACGGTCACGGCGGTGTCGAGGTCGGTGTCGAGATCGAGGTCGTCGAGCTCGGCGGAGTCACCGAGACGGTAGGCGTCGACGTGCACAGCTCGGGACCGTCGGCCAGGGACGGGTGCACCCGGGCGATCACGAAGGTCGGCGACGTCACCGGCCCGCGCACGCCGAGTCCGTCGCCCAGGCCCTGGGTCAGCGTTGTCTTTCCGGCACCGAGGTCGCCGGTGAGGATGACGAGGTCACCGGCCCGCAGCACCGCACCCAGGCGCTCGCCGACCTCCCGGGTGTCGTCCGGCGTCGGCAGGGTCCGACCGGAGCGGCAACAGCCGCAGCATCCGGAGTCGAGGGCCGTCGCGTTCGACCTCGACGTACCCGTGCTTCTGCCAGAACCGGATCGTCCCCGGCAGCTCGGCACGCGCCTCGAGATCGAGACCACGCTTGCCGCGCGCGCCGGCCGTCGCGGCGGCGGCATCGGCGAGCAGGTGCGCGACGCCGTGCTCGCGAGCGTGGGCGAGCACCCCCACGCGCCGCAAGCCGAGCAGGCTGCCGTGGTCGGCGAACATCAGCGCTGCCGACGGGCTCGCCGTCGTGCGTCGCCAGCAGGCCACCGTGCTCCGCCAGTGCCTTTCCGACCGACTCGGCGGTCTCGTCGAGGGCGGTCGCGGGCGGATCGAGCACCGGACGCCCGGCGAAGGCGCCGCGGATCACCGCGACGACGTCGTCGGCGCGGGACGCGTCGACCTCGAAGACGCTCGGTCATGCCGCCGGCTCCGCGGCGTCCTCGTCGATCCAGCGGCGCGCTTGGCGGTCCGCCGATGCGCGTGACGATCTCGTAGCTGATGGTGCCGCACCACTCGGCCCAGTCCTGGGCGGTCGGCCCGCCGTCGCGTCCGGTGCCGAAGAGCGACGATCTCGTCGCCGGGCTCGGCGTCGCGCGACGGCGACCACGAACTGGTCCATGCAGACCCGGCCGAGCACGTCGCAACGGCGGCCGCGCGATCTGGACCGCCGCCGAGGACGACGCGTGCCACGGGATGCCGTCGCCGTACCCCATCGGCACGAGCGCGACGTGCATCGGCCGGTCGGCGACGAAGGTGTGGCCGTAGGAGACACCGGCGCCCGCCTCGAGGTCCTTGGCCAGCGCCACCCGGCCGCGGACGGTCATCACCGGCACGAGCCCGAGATCGTCGCGCTGACCGACCGCCGGCGCCGGGCGTCAGACCGTACGCCGCGAGGCCGATCCGGACGAGGTCGAAGCGCGCGCTCGGGCGCAGCAGGGCTCCCGCGGAGTTCGACAGGTGCCGGACCTCGGGGCTGAGACCGGCCTCCGCGGCGAGGTCGAGCGCCTCGCGGAAGGCCTTCTCCTGCTGTTCGTTGGCGGGATGGTCGGGCTCGTCGGCGCAGGCGAAGTGCGACCAGACCCCGGTCACGACGACAGTGCCGGCGACCTCGGCCGCCCGCGCCGACTCGAACAGCGCGCTCCAATGGTCGCGGGAGGCACCTCCGCGCGACAGGCCGGTGTCGACCTTGAGCTGGACCCGCGCGACCCGCCCCGCCGCGTGCCCGGCGGCGACGATCTCCTCCAGCTGGGCCACCGAGTACGCCGTGACGTCGACGTCGGCCTCGACCGCTGCCCGGTAGTCGTCGCCGGGCGCCGCCAGCCAGCTGAGGACCCGCCCCGTGTCGCCGGCCGTCCGGAGCGCGACCGCCTCGTCGGCGGTGGCGACGCCGAGCCACTCGGCGCCCGCGTCCCGCGCGGCGCGGGCAGCCTCGACCATGCCGTGGCCGTAGCCGTCGGCCTTCACGACCACCATGAGCGCGGGTGGTCCGTACCCGGTGGTCGAGCCTGGCGAAACCAGCTCACGCAGCCGCCGCACGTTGTGCCGGATCGCGCCGAGGTCGACGACGATCTCGGCGCGGGCTGGGGGCTCGGGCGTGGCGCTCATGGCGGGCCCATCCTCCCATCAGGCCGGTCGCGACAAGAGGGCGCGCACGACCTCCGGGACCGCGTCGGCCACACCCTCGGGGGTGACCGGGCCGTCCCGCCCGGCAAGAGTCGCCGCGGCCCCGTGCAGCCAGGAGCCGACCGAGGCCGCCTCGAAGGGCGCCAGGCCTGCGGCGAGCAACGAGCCGACGACCCCGGCGAGGACGTCACCGGACCCCGCCACGGCCAGCCACGGGTTGCCGCTCGTGGTCACGGCCGCCCGACCGTCGGGCGAGACCGTCACGGAGTGCCTGCCCTTGAGCAGCACCACGGCGTCGTACTCCCCGGCAGCTCGGCGGGCGTGCTCGAGCTGGTGCGCCTCGACCTCGGTCCGGTCGACGCCGAGCATCTCGGCGAGCTCGCCGGCATGCGGGGTGAGCACCAGCTGCCGACCGTGACCGGGCGCGACGTGCCGCAGCGCGTCGGCGTCGACGACCACCGGCACCTCGTCGGCGAGCGAATGCTCGAGCGCGGCCGCGGCCCGGGCGGCAGTGCCGGAGCCGACCACCCAGGCCTGGACCCGGCCCTCGGCTGCGACGACGCCGGGGTGTCGCGCGCGCACCGCGTCGGCCGCGTCGCCGTCGTAGCGGACCATCCCGGCCAGACCGCGACGACGCACCCGACGTGCACAGGACGGCGGCACCCGGGTAGGTCGCCGAGCCCGCGCGGACACCCACGACGCCGCGGGTGTACTTGTGGTCGAACGGCTCCGGCAGCCGGGAGCAGCCGAGCCACGTCGGGGCCTGCAGCGCGGTGAGCAGGGCGGCGGGCAGGTCCAGCCCGAGGTCGACGAGAACCACCACGCCGGACGCCTCGGCGGCCGGGTCGAGCAGGTGGCAGCCCTTGTGGGTGCCGAAGGTGACGGTGACGTCGGCACGCACGTGCGGTCCGTCGAGCTCTCCGGTGTCGACGTCGACACCGGAGGGGACGTCGACCGCGACGACCACCGCGTCCGGGAACCGGCCGACCGCGTCCTCGGCCTCCGGACGCAGGCCCGGTTTGCCACCGATCCCGACGATGCCGTCGACGACGACGTCTGGCCGGTGCGGCGTCGGACGAGCGCGACGACGCGGCCTCCCTGCGTGACCAGTGCGGCCAGGCCCGCTGCGTGGGCCGCGATCCGAGCAGCACCGCCTCGACCTGGGCACCCCGTCGGGCGAGCAGCGCACCCGGCGTACAGGGCGTCGCCGCCGTTGTCGCCGGAGCCGACCAGCAGCAGCACCCGGCGCGCCGTACACCCCGTCCGAGCAGGTCGGCGACCGCGATCGCCAGCCCGGCGGCCGCCCGCTGCATCAGCGCGCCCTCGGGCAGCCTGCGCCAGCAACGCGGCCTCCGCCGCCCGCACCTGCTCGACCGTGTGCGCTCGCCTCATGCCCCCCATTATGTTGAGTCGGTCGACAGCCCCTTCGAGTTGGGCTAGTGCACCGCCGGTGGTGCAGTCCCCCGACTCAAGGAGCATTTGCCTAACTCAACGTTCGAGGACGACGACCGCGGTGGCGATGCCGCCGTCGTGGCTGAGCGAGAGGTGGGTCGTCGTCGCCGCCGAGCTCGCTCGGCGCGGGCGCAGGCACGGTGCCGCGCAGCTCGAACGTCGGCTGGCCCGACGGCAGCGAGACCACCTCGGCGTCGTGCCACTCCAGGTTCCCCGGGGCGCCGAGCGCCTTGGCGAGGGCCTCCTTGGCGGCGAACCGGGCGGCCAGCGACTGGACGCGGCAGCGCGGCCTCGGCCGGGGTGAACAGCTTGCCGCGCAGCGCCGGCGTCCGGCTGAGCGACGCCTCGAACCGCGCGATCTCGACGACGTCGATGCCGACCCCGACGATCACCGTCGATCCGGCTCACTCGACGGTGACGGACTTGGCGAGGTTGCGCGGCTGGTCGACGTCGTGGCCCATCAGCGTCGCCAGCTCGCAGGCGAACAGCTGCAGCGGGATCGTCGCGACCAGCGGCTGCAGCAGCGTCGGCACGACGGGCAGCGGGATCAGCACGTCGGCGTACGGCGTCGACCTCGTCGTCGCCCTCCTCGGCGAGCACGATCGTGAGCGCACCGCGGGCGCGGATCTCCTGGATCGCGCTGATCATCTTGTCGTGCAGCTGGTCGCGACCGCGCGGGCGGCACGACGCAGAAGACCGGCAGGCCCTCCTCGATCAGCGCGATCGGGCCGTGCTTGAGCTCGCCGGCGGCGAAGCCCTCGGCGTGGATGTAGGCGAGCTCCTTGAGCTTGAGCGCGCCCTCGAGCGCGACCGGGAAGCCGGCGTGGCGGCCGAGGAACAGCACCGACCGGGTGTCCGAGGAACCGCTCGCGCGAGCGCGTAGATCGCGCTCGGCGTCGTCGAGCACGCGCTGGACGTGGCCGGGCATCTGCGCCGAGCTCGTGGACGACGGCGGCGATCTCGTCGCCGAACTTCGTGCCGCGCACCTGCGCGAGGTAGAGCCCGAGCAGGTAGCAGGCGACCAGCTGGGTGAGGAAGCCCTTGGTCGAGGCGACGCCGATCTCCGGGCCCGGCGTGGGTGTAGATCACCGCGTCGGACTCGCGCGGGATCGTCGAGCCGTTGGTGTTGCAGATCGCGAGCACCTTGGCCTTCTGCTTGCGCGCGTGCCGGATCGCCATCAGGGTGTCGGCGGTCTCGCCGGACTGGCTGATCGCGACGACCAGGGTGTTGCGGGTCAGGATCGGGTCGCGGTAGCGGAACTCGTGGGCGAGCTCGACCTCGCACGGGATCCGGGTCCAGTGCTCGATGGCGTACTTCGCGACCATGCCCGGCGTAGTTCGGCGGTGCCGCAGCCGATGATGATGATCTTGTCGATCGTCGCGCAGCTCGTCGTCGCTGATCCGGACCTCGTCGAGCTGGAGCTGGCCGGCCTCGTCGTGGCGGCCGAGCAGCGCGTCGGCGACCGCGCGCGGCTGCTCGAAGATCTCCTTGCGCATGAACCAGTCGAAGCCGTCCTTCTCGGCGGCGGCGAGGTCCCAGTCGACGTGGTAGCGCCGGCCCTCGGCGGGGTTGCCGTCGAAGTCGGTGACCTCGACGCCGTCGCGGGTGATCGTGACGACCTGGTCCTGGCCGAGCTCGAGCGCCTCGCGGGTGTGCTCGATGAACGCGGCGACGTCGGAGCCGATGAAGTTCTCGCCCTCGCCGATGCCGACGACCAGCGGGGAGTTGCGGCGGGCGGCGACGACGCGGCGACGGGTCCTGGCCGTCGACGGCGACCAGGGTGAACGCGCCCTCGAGCCGGCGGCAGACGTTCTGCATCGCGGTGGTCAGGTCGGGGCCGGCGAGCGACCTCGTCCTCGAGCAGGTGCGCGGCGACCTCGGTGTCGGTCTCGGAGAGCAGGTCGTGGCCCGGCGCGCTCGAGCTCGTCGCGCAGCCGGGCGAAGTTCTCGATGATGCCGTTGTGCACCACCGCGACCCGGCGCTCGTGCCCGAGGTGCGGGTGGGCGTTGACGTCGTTCGGGGCGCCGTGGGTGGCCCAGCGGGTGTGCCCGATGCCGGTCGTCGACGGCGGCAGCGGGGACTCCGCGATCGCCTTCTCGAGGTTGGCGAGCTTGCCCGGCGCGCTTGTCGGAGGCGATCAGGACCCCGTCCCGGTGTCGACCAGCGCGATGCCGGCGGAGTCGTAGCCGCGGTACTCCAGGCGGCGCAGGCCCTCGATCACGACGTCCCGGGCCTGCTGCTCGCCGACGTATCCCACGATTCCGCACATGGGGCCGAAGTCTACGGTGCGCGGCCACCCGCCTGCCCCGCGGCCCGCCGCTCGCCCGGCTGGAACAATCGTCACGCATGGCGAACGGCGCTCCACGGAGCCACACCTCAGCGAGGCGTCGCCGTACGTCGAGCTCGACCGGGCCGCGTGGGCCGAGCTCGGCGCGCACACCGACCAGCCGCTCGTCCGAGCTGGAGATCGAGCGGGTCCGCGGTCTCGGCGAGCAGCTCGACCTCGACGAGGTCCAGCAGGTCTACCTGCCGCTGTCCCGCCTGCTCAGCCTGTACGTCGAGTCCGCCGGCTCCCTGCACCGCGCCCAGGAGGACTTCCTGGACCGGCCGACAGCCGCCGCGCACGCCGTTCGTGATCGGCCTGGCCGGATCGGTCGCGGTCGGCAAGTCGACCACCGCGCGCGTGCTGCAGCAGATGCTGGCGCACTGGCCGGCGCACCCGGAGGTCGCCCTGGTCACCACCGACGGCTTCCTCCTCCCCAACGCCGAGCTCGAGCGCCGCGGGCATCCTGCACCGCAAGGGCTTCCCGGAGTCCTACGACCGCAAGGCGCTGCTCAAGTTCGTCATCGACATCAAGTCGGGCAAGGACGAGGTCGAGGCGCCGGTGTACTCCCACCTCGTCTACGACGTCACCGACGAGAAGGTGACGGTCCAGCGGCCCGACATCGTGATCGTCGAGGGCCTCAACGTGCTGCAGCCGCCGCAGGTGCGTCCCGACGGCCGCACCGGCCTGGCGGTCAGCGACTTCTTCGACTTCACGATCTACGTCGACGCGGCCACCAACGACATCCGGCAGTGGTACACCGACCGCTTCCTGCGGCTGCGCGAGACCGCGTTCCGCGACCCCGCGTCGTACTTCTCGAAGTACGCCGACCCTCTCCCACGACGAGGCCGTCGCGGAGGCCGGGCGGATCTGGGACGAGATCAACGGGCCGAACCTCACCGCAGAACGTCGCCCCGACCCGCTCCCGCGCGACCCTGGTGCTGCGCAAGGACCACGACCACTCGGTGCGCTGGGTCCGACTGAGGAAGCTGTGAGGCGCGGATGTCAGAGGAACAGCCCGCGACCCGCTGGGAGAGGGCCGACAACACCGGGTTCGCGGCCCATTTCACCCGGCTGATCGAGTCCGGCGCCGACATCGCCGGCGAGGCTCGGCTCGCCGACGCGATGCTTCCGCGGGGCGCGTCCGTGCTCGACGCAGGCGCCGGGTATCGGCCGGGTCGGCGCCGCGCTGCAGTCCCGCGGACACCACGTCGTCGCCGTCGAGAAGGACGCGACCCTGGTGTCGATGGCCGCCGACCACTACCCCGACCTGCCGATGCTGCACACCGACATCCTCGCGCTGTCGCCCGAGCTCCTCGCCGAGGCCGGACACCCGACGGCGTACGACCTGGTCGTGCTGGTCGGCAACGTGATGGTGCTGCTCGCGCCGGAGACCGAGCGACGAGCCCTCGCCACCGTCCGCGCCCTGCTCGCCGACCGCGGCCGGGTGCTGGTCGGCTTCCATCCGCTGGACCCTCCGACGAGCTCGGCCCGGGCCTACCCGGTCGAGGAGTTCCTCGCCGACGTCGAGTCGGCGGGCCTGCGACTGCAGCACCGGTTCGGCAGCTACGACCTGGCACCGCCGAGCGACGGCTACTGCGTGGCCGTGCTCGCGCGCTCCTGACTCAGCGCGCGTCCCGGAACTTCGGCGCCCGCTTCTCCTTGCGGGCGCGGGTGGCCTCCTCGAAGTTGTCGGTGAGGATCCGCACGTAGAGCTGGCCGAGTCCCTCGGCCTGCATGTGCCCGTCGAGCGACGAGGCGTCCAGCCCGTTGATCAGCGTCCGCTTGGTCAGCTCGACGCCGGGCTGTGAGAAGCCGGCGATCCGCTGGCCGACCTCCACCGCCGCCGAGACGACGTCGTCGGTCACCCGGCTCACCAGCCCGATGGCCGCCGCCTCCTCGGCGTCGACGTCGCGCCCGGTCAGCATGATCTCCGCCGCGCGTGACGAGCCGATCGCCCGGGGCAGCAGGTAGGACAGGCCGAGCTCGCTGGCCGTGAGGCCGTTGTTGATCCCGGCGGCGCGGAAGTAGGCGTCCGGCGCCGCCAGCCTGATGTCGCACGCGAGGGCCAGGCAGAGCCCGCCGCCGATAGCGGCACCGTTGACCGCGGCGATCACCGGCTGGTGCAGCCGGCGCAACGTGAGCGTGATGTCCTCGAGCATCTCCATCGAGCGGAGCGCGTACGTCGGCCGGGTCAGCCCCTCGACGTACGGCGGCGTGCCCGCCGACTCCTGGTCCGCGCCTGAGCAGAACCCGCGTCCGGCGCCGGTGACCACGACCGCGCGCAGGCTGTTGTCGTGGCCGAGCTCGACCAGCTGGTCACGGAAGGGCACCATCACGTCGAACGCCATCGCGTTCATCCGCTCGGGCCGGTTGAGGGTGACCACCGCGACCTCCGGAACCGGACGGTCGACCAGAATGAAGTTCACCCGAGGAACCCTAGGCGTATCCGCGCCGTCGATAACGATTCGTCTCGCGTCATGCCGCCCCGATAATGTTCGGCGCATGTTTGCTGCCCTCGGTCGTTTCGTAACGCGTTTCCGCTGGTTCGTCGTCGCCGCCTGGGTCCTCCTTGCCGTGCTCGTGGTGTCCTTCGCCCCGAGCCTGACGCTCGACCCAGGACGAGTCGGAGTTCCTTCCGAAGCACTACGAGTCGATCCGCGCGGCCCAGGTGCAGCAGGACAAGTTCCCCACCCAGACCCAGCCGGGAGCGATCCTGGTCTTCGACCGAAAGGACGGCGGCAAGCTCACCGCGGCCGACTCGGCGAAGGTGACCGAGGTGGTGCAGGCCCTCGACGCGAGGATCAAGGACGAGAAGGTACTCGGCAAGGTCTTCAGCGCGGCCGCGGCGCAGCCGCCCTCGGACAACAAGCTCGTCCAGCTCGGCGTCGCCGGCCTCGCCGAGGACGCGACCGGCTACGACACGGCCGCCATGGATGCCGCCCGCGAGCTGCGCAAGGTGGCCAAGCCCCTCGTGGCCGACACCGACCTGCGGCTGCAGATGACCGGCGCCGCGCCCCAGCAGCTCGACTCCCAGGACGCGAGCGAGAAGACCCTGCAGATCGTGTTCGGCGCGACGATCCTGCTGATCGTCGGCCTGCTCGCCCTGATCTTCCGCAGCGTGCTGATCTGCCTGCTGCCGCTGGTCACCGTCGGCATCGCCTCCCAGGTGGCCACCGGGCTCGTCGCGTGGGCCAACAACGCCTTCGACCTCAAGGCCGACAGCTCGATCACCGTGATCATGATCGTGGTGATGTACGGCGTCGGCACCGACTACATCTTGTTCTTCCTGTTCCGCTATCGCGAACAGCTGCGCAAGGGAGCTCGATCCACGACCGGCTGCCGTGCACGCGCTCGAGCGCGCGGGCGAGGCGATCGCCTCTGCCGGAGGTGCGGTGATCGTCGCGTTCATGGCGCTGATCCTCAGCTCGCTCAGCATCTTCCGGTCGATCGGCCCGGCGCTCGCGATCGCCGTCGCGCGTCACCCTGATCGCTGCGCTCACGCTCGTGCCGGCGGTCGTCACGATCTTCGGGCAAAGCCCTTTTCTGGCCGTCGAAGAGCTGGCGCAAGGAGCCGGAGGCGGCCCGCTTCGCGGCGATCGGCCAGCAGCTGGGCAAGCGTCCCGCCGTGTTCGCCGCGGCGTCGGGCCTGGCACTCGCCGTGCTCGCGATCTTCGCCCTCGGCTTCAACCCGACCTTCGACTTCAACTCCAGCCTGCCCAAGGACGTGGAGTCGACCAAGGCCCTCACGACGCTGCAGAAGGGCCTGCCTCCGGGCGCGACGGACCCGCTCACGATCGTGCTGAAGTCGACCGACGGCGGCGCCGCGCTCACCTCCGACCAGCTCAGCTCCTTCGAGACAGGGCCTGGCGAAGGCGCAGGGCGTCGCGCAGGTCGACCCCGGGGTCCTGTCGGCGGACAGGACCGCGGCCACGTTCAGTGCCGTGCTCGACGACGATCCGGGCTCAGACGCGGCCATCGCCGCCGTGAAGGGACCCATCCGCACGACCGCCCACGACACGGCCGGCGAGGGCACCACGGCGTACGTCGGGGGCACCACCTCGGTCTTCGTCGACATGCAGAAGGCGATGAACCGCGACTACTCGGTGATCTTCCCGGTCGCCGCGATCGTGATCATGCTGATCCTCGCGCTGCTGCTGCGCAGCCTGGTCGCGCCGTGGTACCTGATGGTGTCGGTCGGGCTCGGGTTCGCCGCGACCCTCGGCGCCACGGTGGTGCTGATCCAGCACATCAAGGGCGACAGCGGCCTGATCTTCCTGCTGCCGATCTACATCTACCTGTTCGTGGTCGCGCTCGGCACCGACTACAACATCTTGATGGTGGCGCGCCTGCGCGAGGAGGCACGCGCAGGGCCGCCCGCCCCGCGAGGCAGCGGCCGAGGCGGTCAGGCACGCCGGGCCGACGATCGCAGCCGCCGGCCTGATCCTGGCCGGCACCTTCGCGTCGTTCATGCTCGGCGGCAACTCGTTCATCGTCTCGATCGGCTTCGCGCTCTCGTTCGGCATCTTCGTCTCGGCGTTCATGATGGCGATGTTCTTCACCCCCGCCCTGACCGCGCTGATCGGGCACGCCGCCTGGTGGCCCGGTCACGGTGACGAGACCGCCGAGGAGCACTTCGCGCGCACCGGCGAGCAGTACCCGGCGAGCGGCCCGCTAGAGCGCCAGCCGCTCTCGTACGACGTCCGCGAGCCGGCCGGCCACGGCACTGGCCTGGTCGGCGGTCTCGGCCTCGACCATCACCCGCACCAGCGGCTCGGTGCCCGACGGGCGCAGCAGGACCCGGCCGGTCGTCGCCGAGCTCGGCCTCGGCCTCGGCGACGGCAGCGAGCAAGCGCCTGCGTCGGCGTCGACGCGCGACTTGTCGACGCCCGGCACGTTGACCAGCACCTGCGGCAGCCGGGTCATCACGCCGGCGAGCTCGGCGATCGGTGACCCGGTCTGCGCCATCCGGTCGAGGACCTGGAGGCAGGTGAGGATGCCGTCCCCGGTGGTGGCGTGCTCGCTCATGATCACGTGGCCCGACTGCTCGCCGCCCAGCGTGAAGCCGCCGGCCTTCATCTCCTCCAGCACGTAGCGGTCGCCGACAGCCGTCTGCTCGACGATCACTCCGGCAGCCGTCATCGCCTGGACGAAGCCGAGGTTCGACATCACGGTGGCCACGACGGTGTCCTCGTGCAGCCGGCCCTGCTCGCGCATCGCGAGCGCGAGGATCGCCAGGATCTGGTCGCCGTCGACGACGTTGCCCGACGCGTCGACGGCCAGGCAGCGGTCGGCGTCGCCGTCGAGGGCGAAGCCGACGTCGGCGCCGTGCGTCGACGACGGCCTTCTGCAGCACGTCGAGGTGGGTGGAGCCGCAGCCGTCGTTGATGTTGAGGCCGTCGGGCTCGGCGCAGATCGCGATCACCTCGGCGCCGGCCTCGCGCAGCGCCTTGGGTCCGGCGACCGACGCGGCACCGTGGGCGCAGTCCAGGACGACCTTGAGGGTCCGGTCAGCGCGGCCGAGGTGCGCGAGGGTGCTGTCGAGGTGGGCGGCGTACTCGGCGATCGCGGTCTCGTGCACCCGCACCCTGCCCGACGCGCCTCCCGTGGGCCGGTCCCACGGCTCGCGCGAGACGCGTCCTCGATGGCGTCCTCGATCACGTCGTCGAGCTTGACGCCCGCCCCGAGCGAGGAACTTGATGCCGTTGTCGGGCATCGCGTTGTGCGAGGCGGAGAGCATCACGCCGAGGTCGGCGCCGAGCGCGCCGGTCAGGTAGGCGACCGCCGGGGTCGGCAGCTCGCCGAGCAGCAGCACGTCGACCCCGGCCGAGGCGAGCCCCGCGACGACCGCGGACTCCAGGAACTGCCCGGAGATCCGGGTGTCCCGGCCGACGACGGCGAACGGCCGGTGGCCGGAGAACGTGCCTCGCTCGGCGAGCACGTGCGCTGCGGAAACGGAGAGGTCCAGGGCCAGCTCTGCGGTGAGAAGACCGTTGGCCAGGCCCCGGACCCCGTCCGTGCCGAACAGCTTCGTCATCGGCGGATCGCTCGGTCAGCGCTTGCTGAACTGCGGCGCCTTGCGCGCCTTCTTCAGACCGGCCTTCTTGCGCTCGATGACGCGCGCGTCACGGGTGAGCAGTCCGGCCTTCTTCAGCGAGGGGCGGTTGGCCTCGATGTCGATCGCGTTCAGGCAGCGGGCCACGCCGAGGCGCAGCGCGCCGGCCTGGCCGGTGATGCCGCCGCCGTGGATCCGGGCGATCACGTCGAAGCGGCCCTCGAGCTGGAGGGTCGCGAACGGCTCGTTGACGACCTGCTGGTGCAGCTTGTTCGGGAAGTAGGACTCCAGGGTGCGGCCGTTGACGGTCCACTGGCCGGTGCCGGGGACGATCCGGACGCGGGCGACGGCTTCCTTGCGACGACCCGTGGCCGCGCCGGGGGCGATGGTCGCCGGGCGGGCCGGGGTCTCCAGGCTGGGGGCGCTCTCGGAGGAGTAGGCGACGCCTTCCTCGTTGGTCTCGAAGGTCTCCTCCACGTCGGAGTCCACCTCGGTGGCCTCGGCCACGTTGTCAGTCACGTTCTCAGTCACGTCAGGTTCCTCGGTCTCGATGCTTACTGGGAGATCTGCGTGATCTCGAACGGCTTGGCCTTCTGGGCCGCGTGGGGGTGCTCCGGGCCGGCGTACACCTTGAGCTTCTTGATCATCTGGCGACCGAGGCGGTTCTTGGGGAGCATGCCCCAGACGGCCTTCTCGACCGCCTTGCGGGCGTCCTTCTCGAGCAGCTCACCGATCGGAGTGGGGCTGAGGCCGCCCGGGAATCCCGAGTGCCGGTAGGACAGCTTCTTGGTGGCCTTGTTGCCGGAGAGCGCCACCTTCGACGCGTTGACGACGATGACGAAGTCACCGGTGTCCACGTGGGGGGCGAACATGGGCTTGTGCTTGCCGCGGATCAGGTTCGCGACCTGGACGGCGAGCCGTCCGAGGACCACGTCGGTGGCGTCGATGACGTGCCACTCACGCTGGATGTCCGCAGGCTTGGGGCTGTACGTACGCACGTGTCTGCCTTGCTTCTCGTTCGTGGACCACCTGGGGAAACCCCCGGGCGGCGGTGCTGCTGCGGCTTCTGACGAACACTGCCCGGCTCGCCCGACTTGCGGGTGAGGCGTCCGGGTCTGCACCAGGCCCCGTGCAGGAGGCATGGCGCGGCAGGAGTCGCGACAGGCAAGGCTACCGGCGCACGCGGTGCTGGGTCAAAACGAGAGACGCATTGGCGACCGTCACGGCGGGAGGCATAGGTTGGTGGCGGATCCGCGTCGCCCGCCGCACCCGGAGACGACGCCCCCAGATGCTGCCGAGAAGTTGCCCAGAAGCTACCCACTAGCTGCTCTGACCGAGAGCGAAGGAGCCCCTGTGTCCGACGACGCCGCCACCAACAGACGCTGACAGTCCGCGACAACCGGACCGGCAAGGAGTACGAGATCGCGATCTCCGACGGCACCATCAAGGCCGCCGACCTGGCGCAGATCCGGACCGGCGAGGACGAGCCCGGACTCGCGACGTACGACCCCGGATTCGTGAACACCGCCTCCTGCAAGAGCGCGGTCACCTTCATCGACGGCGACAAGGGCATCCTGGAGTACCGGGGCTACCCGATCGAGCAGCTCGCGGAGAAGTCGAACTTCCTCGAGGTCGCCTACCTGCTGATCCACGGCGAGCTGCCGAGCAAGCAGCAGTACGACAGCTGGGTGCACGAGATCACCTACCACACGTTCGTGCACGAGAACGTCAAGGGCTTCATGCAGGGCTTCCGGTACGACGCACACCCGATGGGCATGCTGATGGCCTCGGTGGGCGCGCTGTCCACGTTCTACCCGGAGTCCGGCAACATCTCCGATCCCGACAACCGGCACATCCAGATCGTCCGGATGATCGCCAAGATGCCGACTCTCGGCGCCTGGGCATTCCGGCACGCCCAGGGCAAGCCGTACATCTATCCCGACAACGAGCTCGGCTACACCGCGAACTTCCTCTCGATGCTGTTCAAGATGAGCGAGCAGCGGTTCGAGGCCGACGAGCGACTGGTCAAGGCCCTCGACGTGCTCTTCATCCTGCACGCCGACCACGAGCAGAACGCCTCGACCAACGCCGTCCGGTCGGTCGGCTCCACCCAGGTGGACCCGTACTCCGCGGTGGCGGCCGGCGTGGGCGCACTGTTCGGCCCACTCCACGGTGGAGCCAACGAGGCGGTGCTTCGGATGCTGCGCCGGATCGGCACGAAGGACAACATCCCGTCCTTCATCGAGGGCGTGAAGAACGGCAACGAGCGGCTGATGGGCTTCGGGCACCGCGTCTACAAGAACTACGACCCGCGGGCGAAGATCATCAAGCAGGCCGCCACGGACGTCTTCGAGGTGACCGGCACCAACCCGCTGCTGAAGATCGCCCTGGAGCTGGAGAAGATCGCGCTCGAGGACGACTACTTCGTCAGCCGCAAGCTCTACCCCAACGTCGACTTCTACTCCGGCCTGATCTACGAGGCGTTCCAGTTCCCGCCGGAGATGTTCACCGTCCTCTTCGCGATCGGCCGCACCCCCGGCTGGCTGGCCCAGTGGCTCGAGCTGGTGCAGGACAAGGAGCAGAAGATCGCCCGGCCGAAGCAGATCTACACCGGGCCGCGCACGCTGGACTTCACCCCCGCGGCGCAGCGCTGGGCCTGAGCGTGGCCGACGACGCGCATGCGCAGCGCAGGGTGATGGTCGTCTACGGGACCCGGCCCGAGGCGATCAAGATGGCACCCCTCATCCAGGCGATCGAGGGCCATCCGGCGCTGCACGCGGTCGTCGCGGTCACCGGCCAGCACCGCGAGATGCTCGACCAGGTCAACGACCTGTTCGGCATCGTCCCCGAGCACGACCTCGACCTGATGGTGCACGGCGCGACCCTGGCCGACATCGCCAGCCGCGCCCTGATCGCGACCGACCGGCTCGTCGGTGAGGTCCGGCCCGACGCCGTGGTCGTCCAGGGCGACACGTCGACCGCGTTCGTCGCAGCGCTCGCGTCGTTCTACCACCACGTCCCGGTGATCCACCTCGAGGCCGGGCTGCGCTCGGGCGACATCACCTCGCCATTCCCCGAGGAGGCCAACCGCCGCCTCACCGCACCGCTCACCGCGCTGCACCTGGCACCGACGTCGACCTCACGCGCGAACCTCGAGCACGAGGGCATCCACCCCGACCTGATCGCGGTCACCGGCAACACCGTCATCGACGCGCTCTACGCGGCGGTGGAGACCGAAGCCGAGTTCAGCGACCCGGAGCTCGGCGCGCTCGTGGCCGGCGGCGACCCGTTCGTCCTGGTGACCGCGCACCGCCGCGAGTCCTGGGGTGAGCCGATGCGCGCGGCGATGAGCGGTCTGCGCGACGCGGCCCGGGACGAGGCCGGTGTCCGGTGGGTCCTGCCGATGCACCGCAACCCGCGCGTCCGCGAGGTGATCGAGGAGATCCTCGCCGACGAGCCGAACGTCCACCTGACCGAACCGCTTGTCCTACCACGAGTTCTGCCACGCGATGCGCGCAGCGCGGCTCCTGCTCACCGACTCCGGAGGCGTTCAGGAGGAGGCCCCGAGCTTCGGCAAGCCGGTCCTGGTGATGCGCGAGAACACCGAGCGACCCGAGGCAGTCGATGCGGGTACGGTTCGGCTCATCGGCACCGACCGCGACACCGTGCACAAGTCCCTCCTGGGGCTGCTGCGCGACCAGCAGCAGTACGACGCGATGGCCAACGCCGTGAACCCCTACGGTGACGGCCACGCGGCGGGGCGCTGCGTCGCTGCCATCGCCCAGCTCTTCGGACTCGGCGAGCGGTTGCCGGATTTCGCCCCCCTTCCTTGAGGAGTCTCCCCATGTTCGAACGCGGAGTCGCCGTCATCGGCCTCGGCTACATCGGCCTGCCGACGAGCGCGGCGATCGCGGCGCAGGGCGTCCGGGTCCTCGGCGTCGACGTCAACCCCGCGACGGTCGAGGCGATCAACGCCGGCCAGGTCCCGATCGTCGAGCCCGACCTCGACGTTGCGGTCGCTGGCGCGGTGGCCCGGGGGCTGCTGACGGCCTCGGTCGACGTACCCGAGGCCGATGCGTACCTGATCGCGGTGCCCACCCCGTTCAAGGGCGACCACCAGCCCGACCTGAGCTACGTGCAGGCCGCCGCCGAGGCGATCGCCCCGCGCCTCTCCGGCGGCGAGATCGTGATCCTCGAGTCGACCTCACCGCCGGGCACGACGCGCGCCGTGAGCGAGTGGATCGCCGCGGCGCGACCGGACCTCAAGCTCCCCCACGAGGCACCTGACTCCCCCGACGTCCACGTCGCGCACTGCCCGGAGCGCGTCCTGCCGGGGCGCATCATGGTCGAGCTGGTCACCAACGACCGCGTGGTCGGTGGCATCACGCCCGAGTGCGCACGACGCGCGGCGGCCATCTACGAGCTGTTCTGCCAGGGCGAGATCCTCTTCACCGACGCCGAGAGCGCGGAGATGGCCAAGCTGGTCGAGAACTCCTTCCGCGACGTCAACATCGCCTTCGCCAACGAGCTCGCCAACGTCTGCGACCGGCTCGGGTTCGACGTCTGGGAGATCATCCGGCTGGCCAACAAGCACCCCCGGGTCAACGTGCTCAACCCCGGCCCGGGCGTCGGCGGCCACTGCATCGCGGTGGACCCCTGGTTCATCGTTGCGGCCGCGCCCGACGAGGCCGGGCTGATCAGGCAGGCGCGCGAGATCAACGACGCGCGCCCGGGAGCGGTGGTGGCGAAGATCAGCGCTGCCGCGGCCGACGACGAGGGACCGATCGGGTGCCTCGGCCTGGCTTTCAAGGCCAACGTCGACGACCTGCGTGAGAGCCCGGCCATCACCGTGACCGCCCAGGTTGCGGCCGCGCACCCCGACCGTCGGGTCTTCGCCGTCGAGCCGCACGTGAAGACGCTGCCGCCCTCGTTGAGCGGGCTCGGCAACGTCGAGCTGGTCAGCCTGGAACGCGCCCTCGAGGAATGCCGGACGCTGGCCCTGCTCGTCGACCACGACGCCTTCGCGGAGGTCGGCGCGGCGCAGCTCGACGGTCACGCCGTCATCGACACCCGCGGCCTCTGGCGCTGAACAGCGAGAGCGCCGCGGGTCAGCCGCGGCGCAGCAGACCGAGGTGCTTCTCGAGCTCGCGGACCACGTTGTAGTCGAAGTCGGGCAGGAGCTCCGACCACGCGTCGGCGGTCTCGTGGTCGGACTCGCGGATCAGGTCGTCCATCACGATGACGCACCTGGCGGCGAGGCGCGACTTGAGCAGAGGTACGGCGGGGTACCGCGCCTGCGGCCCGGTCGCGGTCGGCGGCCCGTCGACGATCAGCATGCCGATGTCCTCGAGCCCCTCGAGCGCGGACTCGGCGTACCACGGGGTCTCGTGGCCGGGCACCGACGACGGCTCGAGTGGTGCGAAGCGCACCTCGGCCCGCCCGGAGACGCCGTGCCGCTCCAGCAGGGCACGCGTCGCCTCGGCGAACCGTTCGTCGTGCTCCAGCGCGACGACCTTCGTCGCCAGCCCGTGCTGCTCCGCGGCCAGGGCCAGGTAGAGGGTCGACACGCCGCTGCCGCACTCGACGACCGTCGTGGGCCGATCCGCGAGCAGGGTGTCGACGCAGAAGAGCAGGAGGTCCGGCGACGCGGCCCAGCCCCCGGCCGGTGGCACGGCAGCCTGCGGTGCGACCAGGTCGTGGAGGTTGAGCAGCGCCTGGGTCTGCCGTTGGGTCGCCAGGTGGAGCCGGCGACCGTCGTCCCGCGTGTGCAGGAGGAGCCGGTTGAGCTGCCGGCCCAGCTCGACGACGTACTCGTGGTGCTTCTGCTCGCGTGCTCCGGCCTTGAGGACGCGCGTGAGCTTCCTGCCCTGTGATGTCGAACGCCGGCGAGCCGAGGTGCCCTGGTCGAGGAGCCGGCCGGTGCGCCGCAGCACGGTGCCCTGGAACTCCTGCGTCTCGCCCCGGGCCCGCCGGAGAGCGAGCACGAGGTAGGCGAGGCCGGCCACTGTGACGACCTGGACGACGGCGATGCCGAGCGTGATCGTGACCAGGACACCGTCGGCTCCCAGGTCGCTGCGACCGATGAGGACCAGCACGAGCACTCCGAGGACGCCCGCCACGGCTGCGGTGCACAGCACGAGGATTCCCGTGCGGCCCAGCCGGTCAGCCAGACGGCCACGCAGGCCGCGCGCGACGGCGACGGGCTCGGGACGCGCGCGGGCAGGCACCTGCGCCGGTACGCCGGGCTCGGCCCTGACCTCGGCGACCGCAGCGGGCCAGCTCGCAGCGCCGTGGTCCGCCGCACGACGCGTGTCGACGACACCGATCTCCGGGTGCTGGGCGACCAGCTCGGCCACCGCACGGCGCCGGTCGGCGTCGGCGGGCATCTCGACCACCAGCTCGGGCGCCTCCGCCGAGCCGAGGAGCGCGGAGACCAGCTCTGCCGCGCCCGGTCCGTCAGCGACCGCGACCGTGCCCGTCCCGGCGAGGTCGACCTCCCTCTCGAGATCCTCGAAAGTGGTCACGAACAGGTCGTCGAACAGCTCCCCGAAGACGCCGGTGGCAGCCTCCCTGCTGGGGCCCACAGCGACCGCTGCGTATCCCGTAGGGTCCTGCGACATGGGCTCCGCTCCTTCTCGACCTGACCTCGACGCGGCAAGTGTGCCAGTCTCCGGCGCCACGCCGGTCCGGCCCCCACGCATATCAGTCGTCGTCGCGACGTACCAGGGCGCCGAGCGGATCGGCACCTGCCTGTCGTCGCTGACGGCCCAGAGCCTGCATTCCTCGCAGTTCGAGATCATCGTGGTGCAGAACGGGCCCCGCTGCGAGACGCCGGCCGTGGTCGGCCGGGTCCGCGAGGAGCAGCCGCACCACACGATTCGCCTCTTCGAGAGCCGCGAGCCGGGCGCGGGGCGCGCCCGCAACCTCGGCATCGATGCCGCGCGCGGGGCCTACGTGACCTTCGTCGACGACGACGACTGGGTCAGCCGCGACTACCTCGCCGCGCTCCTGGAGTCCGCGGCCCCCGGCGTCATCCCGGTCGCATACCTCGCCGACGTGCCCGACGGCACGCAGCCCGGTGAGGCGGCGCCGGACTTCGACAACTACCTGTCGCGTGGTCTGCTCAGGATGAGCGGCCGGACGGTCCCGCCGACGAGGATCAGCCGCGCGCTGTCGGCCAACGCCTGCAAGCTGGTGCCCACCTCGCTGGCACGCGCGGTCCGGTATGACGAGACCCTCTCCAGCGGGGAGGACTTCGTCTTCTGGATCGGCGTGCACGCGCGGTCGGCGTTCGACGTACGCGTGGTCCCGCGGGAGCGAGGTGCGGTCTACTACCGCAGCCTGCGCAGCACGAGCGTGTCGCGACGAGAGCTCGGCTACGACTTCAACGTCCTCCAGCGCCTCGACTGCATCGCCGCGCTCGACCGCATCGACAGCGAGCAGGACCTCCCCACAGCGAAGCTGGCTCGCTGGGCCAAGGAGGGGCAGGCGCAGTGGGTCCACCAGTACCTGACCGAGCACCCGGACAGCCGGGACCAGATCCGCGCCGATGCGGAGGCCCGGAAGGTGTCCGGCGCGGTGCCGTGGCGACAGGTCAACCAGGGCATGGCGCGCGACCTGGCGATCCTCTACTGCTTCACGCCGTACTCCGACACGAGCGCGCTGGTGGCGGCACGCCGGATCCGGGCCCGTGGCGTGGTCACCGACGTCATCTCCCAGCAGATGGACGACCTCAAGGACAAGGACCCGACGTCGCTCCAGATCGCGCACGAGTTCCTCGACGTGGTCCGCTTCCTCCCGGGCAGGGCGACGGTGGTGGGGTGGGAGCCCACCCGGCGGTACGCCGAGAAGGCGGCCCGGCTCGCCGCGGAGCTGCAGGCGGAGAAGGGGCCCTACCGGACGCTCTACAGCCGCGCGATGGCTCCCCAGTCGCACGTCGCCGCCGCCGTGGTGAAGCTGCAGAACCCCGACATCGTGTGGACCGCGGAGTTCTCCGACCCGCTTCTGATGAACCCGTACGGCGAGGAGCGCGTCGGCGACATCGGCAAGGACCGGGTCACCAAGGCGCTCTCGAAGGGCATCCGCGCCGCGGGCTTCGACCTGCCGGACTCCCGTCGGCTGTTCTCGTGGGCCGAGCAGGTCGCCTACGTCCTGGCCGACGAGATCGTCTTCACCAACGACCACCAGCGTGACTTCATGCTGGGCTACTGCACCAACCGCCGTGCTTCCGAACGCGCCGCCGCGGTCTCGAGCGTCAGCCGGCACCCGATCCTGCCGCAACGCTTCTACGAGGCTGCGCAGATCGACTATCCCCTGCCCGAGGACCGGGTCCACGTCGGCTACTTCGGACAGTTCTACCTGACCCGCGGCCTCACCGAGGTGACCGCTGCGCTCCAGGCACTGACACCGGCCGAGCGCACGAAGATCCGACTGCACGTGTTCACCAGCAATCCGGAGGAGCTCGAGCTCGAGGCCCTGAAGCGCGGTCTCGGAGACGTCGTGAACGCCCGGAGCTACGTCCCGTTCCTCGAGTACCTGGCACTCAGCACCCGTTTCGACGCCCTGCTGGTCAACGACGCTGCCACGGCCCAGCACCACGCCGTGAACCCCTACCTGCCCTCGAAGCTCGCCGACTACCGGGGCAGTGGCACCCCGATCTGGGCGATCCACGAGCCGGGCAGCATGCTCAGCGCCGAGCCCGTCGACCACGCGAGCCGGCTCGGCGACGTGGACGGTGCCCTTGGGGTGCTGCGCGACCTGATCGCGCAGGGCCCGCGATCGAGTGCGCAGGTGTCCCCAATCCTCGAGTCGTCGGGCGCCTAGCTGTACCTAGTCGGCGCTCACCGCCTCGACCAGGACCGGGCGGCGCTCGAGCCGGCGTACGTCGCGGATCGCGAACGGTGCGATCTCGGCCACCGCCATCGCCGCAGCGACCACGACCAGCCAGGCCCGCTCGCCCACGGCGCTCGCCAGCGGCCCGGTCAGCGCGAGGCCGAGTGGCCTCGCGATGAACGACCCGAGCTGGTCGAACGAGTAGACCCGGGCGAGCATGTGCTCGGGCACGTTCTCCTGGATCGACAGGTCCCAGCCGACGCTGAAGATCTCCAGCCCGAACCCGTGCAGGAACGCGCCGGCGAGCACGATCACGAGGTTGTCCGACAGCGCCATCGCCAGCGGGAAGCAGATGGTCAGCACCAGGAAGAACTCCCCGACCAGCAGCGCACGTCGGGGCTTCCAGACCAGGCTCAGCAGTCCGCCGGCGACGAAGCCGACCATCATCGCCGACAATGCGTACCCCCAGGCCGCGCGGCCGATGTGGTCCCCGACGACGATCGGACCGAGCACGCCCTGCGAACCGCCGTAGAAGAGGTGGTAGACCAGCGCCATCGCGATCAGCGACCACAGCCAGGAGTGCCGCATCACCTCGCGGAACCCCTCACGTGCCTCGGCCAGCGCGTGCGTCCGGACGCCGGCGGGCAGTGCCGGGACGCGGATCCGGGTGAAGCAGCCGGCGGCCAGCAGGAACGTGACGGCATCGACGAGGAGCGCCCCGCCGGTGCCGATCCCCGCCACCAGCAGGCCGGCCACGCCGCTGCCGACGATCATGGCGGTGTTCTGGCTCAATCGCCGCAGCGCGATCGCCTGGCGGAGCATCGTGTCCGGCACCGTCTGCGGAGTGACGGCCTGCGTGCTCGGCCCGGCGAGCGAGCCGAGGGCGCCGTTCAGCGCGCCGCCGGCGGCGAGCAGCCACAACGAGCCCCAGTGTCCGAGCAGGCTCAGCGCGACCACTCCTTGCACGACCGCAGCCGCCGTGTTGGCGCCGCGCATCATCACCGTGCGCGGCAGCCGGTCGCCGAGCACACCGCCCCACAGCACCGCGACGACGTCCGCCAGGGCATAGGCACCCACCACGAGCCCGAGCTGGGTGGGTGACCCGCCGAGGTCGAGCACCGCGAACGCGATCGCGACCGGGGCGATCATGTTGCCCAGGCTGTTGACCGTCGTCCCGGCCAGGAGCCACCGGAACGGCCGGTGCCCGAGCGGGCCGGTGCGGCGTGGCATGATCTCGACGTTATTTCGCTACCGAACTGTTTGTCAACGAAATAGTTGCTCGTACACTGACGTCATGGCCAAGGACTCCGCGGACCTGCACGTCGAGCGCTGGCGGGACCACTGGATCGACATCACCTTCGACGACGAGGTCGAGGCCTTCACCGTCCGCGTGAGCAACCTGAACCGCTTCCTGCGCGAGACCAAGCAGGCGGCCCTCGTCCAGACCGGGCTCCAGGACTTCGAGTACGACACCCTGCACGCCCTGATGATCCGGGACACCCCGGGGCACGCATCGCCCGGCCGGCTCGCCCAGGAGCTGGGCGTCTCGAACGCCGGCATGACCGGGCGCCTCGACGGGCTCGAGAAGCAGGGCTGGATCAAGCGGATGCCCGGGGCCGACGACAGGCGCCGGGTCGACGTGGAGGTCACGCGCTCCGGAGCAGGGGTGTGGAGACGCGCCATGGAGCTGCGCGGGACGGCCGAGGACGAGCTCGCAGGGGTGCTCACGCGCCGTGAGCTCGCGACCCTGAACCGGCTGCTGAGGAAGATGACGCTCCACATCGAGTCGACCCAGCCGACCGCAGGCGGCTGAGGAGACCTGACGGGGGCCGGTTGTCGTCGCGCCGGTGTGCTCAGCCGGTGTTCAGCGGCGACCCCGGCACCCGATAACCTGAGGCTTTGGACGGCGAACGGGTGAGGGGTATCTCCCGGTGAGATTCAGCATCGTGTCGGCGGTCTACAACGTCGAGCGGTACCTGGAGGAGTTCATCGCGTCGGTGGACGGCCAGCTCCTGGCGGCCGACGAATTCGAGGTCATCGCGGTCGACGACGGTTCGACCGACGGCTCCCTGGCCCGGCTCGAGCGCTGGGCTGCCCAGCACCCGGACCGGGTGCGGGTGCTCACCAAGGAGAACGGCGGCCAGGGCAGCGCCCGCAACCTGGGGCTCGAGCACGTCCGGGGCGACTGGGTCACGTTCCCCGACCCTGACGACGTGCTCGAACCCGACTACCTGAGCCAGGTGGCAAAGATGCTCGACGAGCACCCGGAGGTCGTCCTCGCCGGCGGCTACCGGCTCCGCCTCGACGAGGCCACCGGCGAGCTGACCGACACGCACCCGCTGCGCGCCCACCACGCAGGGGGTGACCGGGTCCGCAACCTGGCGGTCGACGGTGACTACTTCTACGGCAACGCGCCCGTCGCCTTCTACCGCCGCGACGTGATCGAGCGCCTCGGGCTGCGGTTCGACCCGGTGGTCCGACCGCGCTTCGAGGACGGACACTTCTCGTCGCGCTACCTGCTCGCGTTCGACGACCCGGCCGTGGCGTTCGTGCGCTCGGCGCGGTACCACTACCGCCGGCGGTCCGGCTCGACCCTCCAGCAGGCCACCGGGAACACCGACGTCTTCACGACCGTCCTCCGGCACGGCTACCTCGACCTGCTCGACCGGTGCGCCGACCGTCCCGGCGGGCCCCCGGAGTGGCTGCAGAACCAGATCCTCTACGACCTCTCGTGGCACTTCAGCTCCCAGGAGTCGGCCGGCTCGCTCGACCAGACCGTGCCCGCCTCGGTCGCGGAGGACTTCCACGCACTGATGGCGGAGATCGTGGCGAAGATGGACCGCGACGTCATCGCCCGGTGCACCGTCCGGGGGTTCAAGCCGGTCTGGCGGGACCTGCTCCTCCACGGCTACGAAGCCGGACCCTGGCACTCCCCCGAGGTCGTGATCCGCGAGGTCGATCCGGACTCCCGGCTGGTGAAGCTCACCTACCGGTTCACCGGTGAGCTGCCGCACGAGGAGTTCTTCACCGGGGGCCTGCCGGTCGAGCCGCTGCACGCAAAGGTCCAGGACCTGCTCTACCAGCGCCGGGTGCTGATGCGTGAGCGCATCGTCTGGCTCTCCAGCACCGCGTCGGTCCGCGTCCGGCTCGACCACCGGGTGGTCGGCCTCAGCGCCCGGGAGCCGGCACCCCCTCCTCTCACGGTCAGGCGGGGCGCTCTCGACAACATCGGGGCAGCGCGTCCACGAAGCCCCCTCGTGCCGGACCCGGAGGAAGATCTCGCGCCCGACGACCAGGCGCTCCTGCGCCGGGCGCGGTCCCGGTCGATCCGGAGACGGTACGCCGACGCGTGGGTCCTGCTCGACCGCATCCACAACGCCGACGACAGCGCCGAGCACCTCTTCCGGCACCTGCGTGAGCACCGCCCGGAGATCAACGCTTGGTTCGTCGTCGAGAAGGACACCCCCGACTGGCGTCGCCTGCACAAGGACGGCCACGGCCGCCGGGTGGTGGCCTACGGCTCGGACCGATGGAAGATGCTGATGCTCCACGCCCGGCACCTGATCTCCTCGCACGCGGACGCGGTGATCGTCGGCCCGCCCGAGCTGCGCGGCTTCGGTGCGCCATGGTGGCGGTTCACCTTCCTGCAGCACGGCGTGATCAAGGACGACCTGTCGACCTGGCTCAACCACCGCAAGACGCACGTGTTCGTCACGAGCACGGTCCAGGAGCACGCCTCGATCGCCGGGGACCACACGCCGTACCTGGTGACGACCAAGGAGACCGTGCTGACCGGCCTGCCGCGGTTCGACCGGCTCCGTGAGGCGGGCCGCCAGATCGCACCGGCCGAGCGCGACCTGATCCTGCTGGTGCCGACCTGGCGGCGCTGGCTCGTCCAGGACCTCGAGGCCGGATCCCAGCGCCGGGAGGCGAGCGTGAGCTTCCTCGGCTCGGACTTCGTCCAGCAGTGGACCGCGCTGATGGGGTCCGACCGGCTGCGCGAGCTGTGTGCCGGGCAGGGGCTGCAGCTCGCCTTCCTCCCGCACCCGAACCTTCAGGCCGCACTGCCGTCCCTCGACCTCCCGGCGCATGTGCAGCCGCTGTCCTACGAGGGCAACGACGTGCAGCGGTTCTTCGCGCGCGCCGCGCTGATGGTCACGGACTACTCCTCGATCGCGTTCAACTCCGCCTACATGGACCGCCCGGTGATCTACTTCCAGTTCGACGCCGACCGGGTCCTCGGCGGTGACCACATGGGCCGCGCCGGCTACTTCGACTACGCCCGCGACGGGTTCGGCCCGGTGGTCGCCGAAGCCGGTGACGTCGTGACCGAGGCGAGCAGGATCCTCACCGCCGGACGCGACCCGCTGTCGCCGTACGCCGAGCGCATCGACGCCACCTTTCCGCAGCGCGACGGTCGCTGCTGCGAGCGCGTCACCGAGGCGATCATCGCGTCGACCCGGCCGGTCTCCCGCAAGCAGGCGCGCGAACCCGAGCCGACCCCGATGATGCCGGTCCGGCCCGAGGCGACCTAGGACCTCACGGTCTCGAGCGCGACAGCCAGATCGACGACGGCTTGGTGCCGAGCAGGTGCAGGTCCTCCGCACCCACCTCCGCGCCGAACCTGGAGAGCACGTCGGGCCAGAAGTGGATCCCGAACTCCGCGTTGTACATCAGGAACGCGCGCAGGAAGTAGGCCTCGTTCCACGACCTGTTCTGCTCGACGAGCCACTTCTCCGGGTAGTCGAACGGGTAGTTCACGTCGTGCAGGTGGATGTGCACGCCGGGCTGGATGCGCGGGAGGATCGCGAAGACCTCCGTCAGGACGTCGCTGCCGGACTTTGCCACGTGGGTGGAGTCGATGAAGAGCACGTCGCCCGCCTCGAGCTGGTCGAACACGGCGAGGTCGACCCGCTGGACCTTCTCGCGGATGATCGTGCACGCCGCCCTGTCCGAGTCGCGCAGGATCGTCTCGAGGCGCTGCGGATAGGGCTCGATGAAGGTCAGCTCGACGGGATCGTCGGAGCGCCACTCCTCGTTGACGTCGAGCAGGACCGCCGAGCTGAATCCCGAACCCACCTCGACGTAGCGCCGCGGCTGGAAGGCTCCGATCGCCCCGGCGAGGACAGCGGCGCTCTGGGCGCCGAACATCGAGTTCTCGGCGTGGTAGCGGCGGGTCCCCGAGGTCGCGCCCGCCTCCCAGCGGCGTACGTGCGGCAGCCACTCGGACCAGACCTCGGCCTGACCGGCGAGGTCGATGTCGATGCCCGGCAGGTCGATCCACGCCTCCGTGTCGCTGCCGCGGGTCGTCACGTCCGCGACATCGACGATCGGCGAGTAGAAGTGGCCCGGTGGCACGTGCATGACGACGTCGTGGCCGCTTCCCTTCTCCGCGGCACCGCGGCGGCCACCTGGACGTCGGCGACGTGCCGAGGGGTCTCGTCCGACGGCGAGATCCTTCGCCGACCGGAGAAGCGCGCGTGCGGCTCTGTCCCGAGGGTGCGGCAAAAGGTCGGCGAGACCGGCGATCCTGTCGCGCACCTGATGAGCGAGTCCCGAGTTCGTCATCCATCGACCCTACAGTCGGCGCACAGGAGCCTCACCGGACCGGGCCACTCGGCCAGACGGCCGGATGCTCCTGCCCGGCCCGTCTAGCCAGGTCGGCGCTGCCGCAGGCCGGTCAGGCCCAGACCTGTGACACGCGCCACACCGCGTGAGAGCCTGCTCGCATGCGCACCTCACTCGTCATCGCAGGGTCGGCGATCGTGCTCGCCCTCGCCGGGCCAGCCACCGCTGCCACCGTCCCCGGCACCGCCGGCGACGACACCCTGATCGGCACCCAGTCCGCCGATGTCATCCATGCCAAGGCCGGTGACGACTCCGTCTGGGGCCGCCGCGGGCCGGACCAGATCAACGGTGGCTCCGGCGACGACCAGCTCCAGGGCATGCGCGGACGTGACAAGCTCAAGGGAGGCCCGGGCTCGGACCGCTTGTACGGCCAGCGCGGCAAGGACGTGCTCACCGACACCCACGGGGCCGACGTGGACTTCCTCTCCGGAGGCAGTGGAGCGGACCAGATCTTCGCCAACTACAAGGACATCGTCTTCGGCAACAAGGGTGACGACCACATCGAGTTCGTCTACCCGGCGAGCGGAGCCAAGATCTCCTGCGGCGCCGGGGACGACACCGTGATCTTCAACCAGACGCCGCCCGCCGGAGTCACGACCTACAACTGCGAGCACGTCCTGGTCCACTCCGCCGGCTGAGGCCTGTGTCGTCGGTCGGCGGTCGTCAGTCCGCCGATCCCTGGCTCGGAGGCACCGCGGTGCGCGCAGCGAGCAGTCCTTCCATCGCCCGGCGGCCGAGCACGCGATAGGCCTCGAGGTCGAACTCCCCGTAGAGCTGGTTGTTGGTGCTCGTGCGCGGGAAGTCGGGATTGTCGGCGGCATAGGTCTCCACGTCCCACGGCAGGTCCTCGATGAGGAGAGCCTTCACGACATGGATCCAGGTGAACTCGTCCGGCGCGCCGTCGCCGAAGTACGCCTTGCCGGTGCACCACGCGACCTGGGTGCCCTTCTTGGTGGTCACCATCGGCCGCGGGTCGAGGCGGACGTCGCAGTCCAGGTCCATCTGCGCGGTCGCGATCGCACGCCCGATCGTGCGGAACGTGTCGACCTTGTCGTTGGACGCATCGATCACGAAGATCTCGGCGGGCCGACGGCGCAGCGCTTCGACCAGACCGAGGTTGTCGTAGTGACCGCCGTCGGTGATGTAGAGGAAACGGTCGTAGACCGACGCCTTGCCCATCGCCTCCTTCACGACCCGGGTGATCCCCGGCTTGGTGATGAATCCTTCGAGGAACTCGGCCACGTGCCACCCCAGCCCCGGGTCGCCCCGTCCCGACGAGCCCCGTCCCGACGAGCCCCGTCCCGACGAGCCCCGTCCCGACGAGCCCCGTCCCGACGAGCCCGGTCCAGCCGGAGCGCCGATGCCGAGCGCTTCTGCACGCACCGAGTCAGCAGCCTGATGGAGGTCCGCTCCGGGCTCGGCACCAGTCACCCGGTCGCGCCAGTCGTCCCGCCCGGTCGCTGCACAGGCCGCCACCAGGCGTGCACGTGTGGACGAGAGCTCGTCGTCATCACTGGCCAGCAGCACCGTGGCCGCGACCGCGACATCGAAGGCGCCCTTCTTCGGCTGGCCCCAGACGGTGGTCGCCACGTTGAGCCGGTTACGGTCCTCGGGCTTCATCCTGCGGGTCAGGTGATCGGCCTCGTCGATCCGACGCAGTCTGAGCAGCCTGCGGGCGAGGTGCACCTCGTCGACCCACAAGGGGTTGGGCAGCCACACCCCGAGCCGCGCGTTGGCGAGAGCGAGTGCTGCCCGGTACGGCCCGAGGTGGACGTTCTCCCGGCCGGCCAGAGGCGAGAAGGCCGCAGCGCTCATCGCCACGGCAGCCGGCACGGTCGCGTCGCGGTACCGGTAGTCAGCGGCGAACTCGTACACCGCGCTCGCCCGCCGTCCGGCGACGTCCGGGATGAGCCCGTCGGTGAGCCCGATCTGGTGCTGGTCGAACACGAACGGTGTACAGCCGCGCCGGGAGGGGACCAGCTCTTCGTCGGTGACGTTGGCCACCGCGCAGGTCACCAGAGCCGGACCGTCGACCTCTCCGGAATGCGAGTAGCGGAGCGGCTCGCCGTACGGGAGCGGCTCCACGCCACCTTCGACAGTCCTCCTCAGCAGGAACGCGTAGGAGATCCGCTCGCGGAAGAAGTGGTGCAGCGACGTGCGGTTCGGCTCGGTCAGGAGCCGGATCCCGATCAGGAGCAAGGCGACCACGGTCACGTGCGTCCACAGGTCCAGGTGCGGGACGCCGTCGTGGTGCACGCCGCTGCCCGTGAGCCCGACCACCCACCGGAGCAGGAGCACCACGAGCACGAGCACGATCACCACGGTCGCCGTCCACGGCACCAGCGTGCCCTTCACGCGGGCCCAGGCCCGGCCGGCGAGCTTGCCGAACGCACTCGTCGCGCTGCTGCCGCCCTCCTTCTCGGCACCCTTGATCGAGCCGAGCACGGCGAGCAGCGAGGTGACGATCGCCGCGAAGCCTCCTGTCGTGGTCCAGGCTCGGGACGCGACGCCGCCGAGGTCGTGGACGTTCTTCACGCCACACGCGGCTGAGTGTGCGGGGTCGGCGACGGCCTGCTGGCACAACGACCCCGGCACCAGGCCCAGCCTGTACGCGAGCTCCGCGAGGGGCGAGCCGCTCGAGGTCGCCCACCGCTGCAGGTGCTCGAGCAGCCACGGCACTCCCTGGAGCAACAGCGTGGCGGCGAAACCGACGGCCAGGACCCGCGTCGACGTCCGGAGCAGAGTGTTGCGCCACGATCGGGGCAGGGTCACGACGTAGTCCGCGACCTTCATCAGCACGAAGACCAGCAGACCGGCGAGCAGGACCAGCCAGACCCGACCGGCCCACGACCAGTCGTCCTGGTAGCCGGCGTACCACGCCGACAGGGTCCGGGGCATGTCGGCGTCGTACTCGGGCGCCATCCGCCCGGACGCCAGGAAGAACCAGCTGAGCAGCCACGACGTGCCGCCGAGCACGGCGAAGAGCAGCACCAGGTTGACGGCAACCCCGAACGCCAGCGAGAGGGCGGCGTCGACCGCGACCCGACCCGAGTCGAGCACGTAGCGAGAGTGCCGGCGCAGCCACTGCAGCTCTGGACTGGACTCGCTGAACGGCGGGAGGGTGTCGAGCTGAGCCTGCATCCCGGCAGCAGCGTCGGCGGCGGTGGCCGCGTCGGGCGTCTGGGCGGCCGACGCGCCCGACTTCCAGCGAAGCGTGTGGAACGCCGCGGCGACGTAGCCGCCGCCACTGACGCCGATCACTGCCGAGGCGCGGTCGTAGAACGAGTTGCTGGACCCGGGCACAGTGGTCTCGCTGAGCACCTGAAGGGCACCGAGGCTGAACGCCGAGGACCGGATTCCGCCGCCAGAGCAGCAGATGACGACGTCCTGAGCGGTGCTGTCCTGCTGCTCCGCCCGGAGTCGCTCCTCGTGCTCGAGGTCGGTGTCGTGGTCGCTCTCCCAGCGATGTCTCCGCCATCGGTCGACCATGATCGGAAGCAGCGATCCGACACAGACGACCAGGCCGACGCCGACGAGGATCCCGATCACCCAGGTGGACGAGACACCGACGACGGTGACGACGAGCGGATCGTGCGGGGAGTCCACTCTTGCCCGATGCCAGAGGACCGCATCCTCGACGACATCGACGGCGGCCCCCGCGATGACCAGCCACAGTCCGAGGACGCTCCAGCCCACGAGCGGGGACCCCGGGCGCTCGAGTCGCACGGCGCAGTACGCGCGGTAGGCGAGCAGGACATAGGCCATGATCAGCAGGGCATCGAGGACCAGCGACATCCGGACCGGCACCGCGAGCGGGACGTGGTAGCCCAGGTAGGTCCCTGCCGGCTTCCACCCGGACTTGATCACCTCGCGCAGGGGCCACTGCGCTGCGTACAGGCCCAGCACGATCCAGATCGACCGCCGCAGCTCGCGATACCGTCCACGCCGGACCATTTCCCGCGAGTCCAGCTGGTACCGGGGACCGCTTGTCTGCACCACGGGCGCGTAGCCCGTGGACCTGTCGGTCATCGCCGACTGGATGGCACTCTTGGTTGCCCTCAGGCCCGGGATTTCCATGTCGCCGACCTCCGTCGCGATGGCTGTCTCGCACGGTAGTACGTCGGCGGCCCGCGCGAGCGCGTTTGCGTCGGTCAGCCCCCGGAGCCGAGCAGCCGCTGCTCCTGCTCGGCCGTCAGGCCGATGCTGCCTGCCCGGTCGGTGGGCGGTGACGGCGTGCCTTCCCGCTGCAGCCAGGCCCACGTGTCGGCGACGGTCTCCTCCATCGGACGGCACCGGAGACCCGCCTGGTGAGCGGCGGACACGTCGCAGTCGTGCAGCGCTGCCAGCTCACCGGTCGGGGGGACCCAGACCGGCAGGTCGGTCCAGCCGCTGACCTCGGCGGACTCGATCGCCTCCGGAGAGAGCCATACCAGCGATGCGTCCGAGCCGGTGGTGGCGACGCAGCGGTCGAGGAGCGCCCCGATGGTGGTGTGACCGGGTCGGCTGACCGCGTTGAACGCACCGCGTACGCCGTGCCGGCCGGCGTCGAGCACCCACTCCGCGAGATCGCGGGCGTCGACGTACTGCAGCGGTCGGTCGCGCGGTCCGGGTGCCGGCACCCGCCCGCCCGCCGCGACGCGGTCGAGCCACCACGGCAGTCGCCCCACCACCTCGTAGGGACCGAGGACCAGGCCGGCCCGGGCGAGCAGCACGTCACCGCCGAAGCCCTCGAGCGCCACCTCGGCGCCTCGCTTGGCGGCCGCGTAGTCCTCGGCGTCGGTGCTGTCGGCCTCGCCGTCGACCACCGGGGCCGACTCGTCGGAGCCCGGCGTCATCGGCCACGTGTAGACCGAGCGGCTCGAGATGTAGGTGTAGTGCGGCACCCGGCCGTCGAGCAGCCTGGCGGAGTCCCGCACCGCGGCAGGCTCGTAGGACCAGGTGTCGACGGCTGCGTCCCAGGTGTCCGCCGCGAGCGCGTCCTCGAGGGCAGCGACGTCCCGACGGTCCGCATGCCGTGCCTCGGCACCCGCGACAGCGTGACCGCTGACCCCGCGGGTGAGCGTGGTGACGTCGTCCCCTCGAGCGAGCGCCGCCTCGACGACCGCCCGTCCGACGTGGTGGGTGCCTCCGAGCACCAGGATCCTCATGTCCTCGATGCTGGAGGTCTGGCCGCTCCCCGACAAGGCGTGTTCACCATCGGCGTACGAGCCTCCGTCCGGTCAGGGTCGCGGAGAGAGCAGCGGTGCGATCGCCCGGGAGAACTCCGACGCCATCGTCTCGGGAAGTCGCGACCGGGCTGCCGCCAGGGAGTGCGCACGGAGCCGCTCGGGATCCCGCCGCACCTCCGCCACGGAGTCGGTGATCGCAGCAGCGAGCGAGCCTGGGTCCCGCGGATCGAACAGGCTCACGTGGGCTTGGTCCTCCCAGCTCTGCAACGACCCTGCCCGCGGAGCGACGACCGGCAGGCCGAACGTCTGCGCGAGCAGGAAGGCTCCGGAGTTCAGGACGTCGCGGTACGGGAGCACCGCGACGTCAGCCGCCTTCATCCAGACCTGCACCTCGTCCACGGGGACGTACTCGAAGCTGGCAGTCACGCGAGCGTCCTGGGCACATCGCTCGCGCAGCTGCTCGGCCGCCGGATTGGAGATCACCCGACCCGCGACCAGGACGTGGAGCCTCCCGTCGTCTCGGGCGAGATCGTCGACCACGTCCAGGAGGGTGTCGAGCGCCTTGTAGGGACGGATCCCCCCGAGCGTCACCAGGACGGTCTGGTCCGGCCGCAGGCCCAGCCGGCGCCGGGCCTGCTCACGCGTCATCCGGTCCGGGTAGCAGCCCAGGTAGCTCGCGTGCTCGATGACGACCACCTTCGCCGGATCGAGGTGGTAGTACGGCTCGACCAGCGCGGGAGTGTCCGCCGAGAGGACGTGGACCAGCTCCGCGCGGTCGGCGAGCAGCTGCGCCAGCTCGATCTCGGCCCACCGGTGCCGGTGCTCGTGCGGAAGGACGTTGTGCACCGTCCACGACAGCCGCCCGCCGGCGGCGAGGAAGCGGTCGAGCGAGGCTGCGAACCGGTCCAGCATCAGCCTTGCCCGGAACGGCCCGTCGGCGCGCGCCAGGATCGGGCCGGTCCAGTGCAGGCTGAGCAACCCCGGGTCCCGGGAGCCGTCGCCATGGGTCCGGAGGTGTGCTCCCAGGTCACGCACCGGCACCGGCTCGGCGTCGAGCTCTGCCAGCCCGGCGTGCAGCATCGTCTGGAACGGGTTCCCGACGCTGTAGTCGGGGAAGAAGTGGAGCGGGCGCAACGGACCCTTCAAGCGATCCGCCGGCCCGGCCGGGTCCGCCGTCACGTGCGCCCACGAAGGCGCCGGACCCGCCAGACCACCCGGGCAGTGAGGCGCACGAGCCGTGAGCTCTCGTACCTCTTGAGCTCGGAGCGCGCCTGGTCCCGCTGGTCGACCAGACGGTCACGCCGCGTCCTGAGCCGCTGACGTTGCTCCCGCAGCTGGTCGTGTCGTGCGAGCAGCTGGTCACACCGCGCCGCCAGGTCGTCGCCTCGAACCCGCAGGCTCTCGACCAGCTGGTCGCGGCGGGCGAGCTCCTCGCCGCCCAGCGCGAGCTCGGACCGGAAGTAGGCGCGCTCCTCCTCGAGGAGAGCCGAGACCCGGCTCAGCTCGGCGACGAGCTGTGCGGAGTCGACAGTCGCATCCGGCAGCGCCGACTCGGTTCGCTCCTCGTGACTCATGTATCGCTCCTCGGTGGGGTGCAGCGCCGAGGCGGGCCATCCTAGACGCCCGACGCCCCCGACCGTCACCAGAACGCCAGGTCTCCCGGGCTCAACGGGCGCGCTGGACCCGGCCCTCGTCCCAGACCGGCTCGTCGGACTCGTAGATCGCGCCGTCCTCCCCGAAGACCAGGAACCGGTCGAAGCCGCGCGCGAACCAGCGGTCGTGCGTCACGGCCAGCACGGTGCCCTCGAACTGCTCCAGGCCCTCCTCCAGCGCCTCGGCCGACTCGACGTCGAGGTTGTCGGTGGGCTCGTCGAGCAGCAGGAGGGTCGCGCCGGAGAGCTCGAGCAGCAGGATCTGGAAGCGCGCCTGCTGACCACCGGACAGCGACTCGAAGGTCTGCTCGGCGGCGTGCGCCAGCTCGTAGCGATCGAGCACCCTCGACGCCTGCTCGCGGCCCATGCCGTCGCGCCCGTGCGCAGAGCCGTCGCCCCGGTGGAGCACCTCCAGCAGGGTCCGGCCGATCAGCTCCGGGTGCTCGTGGGTCTGGACGAACCAGCCCGGACGCACCCGCGCACCGAGCTTGGCCCTGCCGGTGTGGGCCACCGGGGCGATGGTTTCGACAGGGTCAACCACCGGTGGCCCGGCTGGCCGGTGCTCGACATCGGGGTCCGACCCACCGGCCGCGAGCAGCCGCAGGAAGTGCGACTTCCCCGACCCGTTCGAGCCCAGCACGGCCACGCGTTCGCCGTACCAGACCTCGAGGTCGAAGGGCTCCATGAGACCCGTGAGCTCCACCTGCTCGCACACGACCGCACGCTTGCCGGTGCGCCCACCCTTGAGTCGCATGGTGACCTGCTGCTCGCGCGGGATCGCCTGCGGCGGACCAGCCTCCTCGAACTTGCGCAGCGCGCGTCTGCGCGGCCTTGTACTGCGCCGCCAGCCCGTCGTTGTACTCCGCCTTGATCTTGTAGCGCAGCACCAGCGCCTTCAGCTTCGCGTGCTCCTCGTCCCACCGGCGTCGGAGCTCCTCGAAGCGGAGGAACCTCTCCCTCCGGGCGTCGTGGTACGACGCGAACCCGCCGGGGTGCGTCCATGCCGTGTTGCCGGCGGCGCCCAGCTCGATCGTGATCACCCGGGTCGCCGTGTTGGCCAGCAGCTCGCGGTCGTGGCTGATGAACAAGAGGGTCTTGGGTGACTCCCGGATCCGCTGCTCGAGCCAGATCTTCCCTGGCACGTCGAGATAGTTGTCCGGCTCGTCGAGCAGCAGCACATCGTCGGGACCAGTGAGGAGGTACTCCAGCACCAGTCTCTTCTGCTCCCCGCCGGACAGCGTGCTCAGCGTGCGGTACTTCGCCTTGTCGAACCCCACGCCGAGCGCGGTCGTGCAACAGGTGTCCCAGACCACCTCGATGTCGTAGCCGCCCGCGTCGCCGAACTCGGAGAGGGCGCTCGCATACCGCATCTGGGTGGCCTCGTCGTCGACCTCCATCAGCAGCCGCTCCAGGCGGTCGACCTCCGCGGCTGCCTCACGCACACGCGGCGGTGACACCGACATCAGCAGGTCGGCGACGTCCGGATCGGCTCCCAGGCCCTGGCCGACGGCCTGGCGCATCACTCCCAGCCCGCCCGACCGTGTCACTGCCCCGGCATGGGGCGTCACCTGACCGGTGATGATCCGCAGCAGCGTGGTCTTGCCGGCGCCGTTGGCGCCGACGAGAGCGACCTTGGCGCCGTCACCGACGCGGAAGGAGACGTCGTCGAGCAGCACCCGGCCATCGGGCAGCTCGTAGCGCACTCCGGCGACGTCGACGTGACCCACGAAAGGCGATTGTCCCTGCTCGTACGACGCGGCGCACCGGGTTATCTGCCACGGCCTAGTTGTGGGTGCTGACGAGGTTGAGGCCGACGACGCCGAGGACGATCAGGCCGAGCGACGTGGCCTTGAGCCAGCCCATCGACTCATCGAGGAACAGGAACCCGACCACCGCCACCGCGGCCGTGCCGAGGCCGGCCCAGACGGCGTACGCCACGCTCACCGGGATCGCCCGCACCACCAGGGCGAGGAGCCAGATGGACAGGGCGTAGCCACCGACGACCGCCACGCTCCACAACGGCTCGGTGAAGCCTGCCGCCCTGGGGAGCAGCGCGGTCGCAGCGACCTCGACTCCGATCGCCACCAGCAACAACACCGCGGCAAGCACGGGCACCATCTCCTTCGTCTCTATGTAGCACTCGCTACATAGAGCCAATGTAGCAGATGCTACGTTTGGACGCATGTCATTGGTCCGCCGCGACGAGCTGCTCGGGAAGGTCACCGACCACGTCCTCGAGCACGGCCTGATCGGCCTGTCGCTGCGTCCGGTGGCAGCGGCCGTCGGCACCAGCGACCGGATGCTGATCTACCACTTCTCCAGCCGCGACGCCCTGGTGTCAGCCGTGGTCGCGGAGACGACGCGGCGGGCGGTCGGCGAGGTCGAGTCCCTCCCCGGGGCCGGCTCGGTGCGCTCGGGGGTGAACCGGCTGTGGGCGGCGTACCGCACCCGACCGCTGTCCCGCCACCTCGACGTCTACTGCCAGGCGGCGGCCACCGGCCTGATCGGGCGTGAGCCCTACCTGACCGACGCACGGGCCAGCAACGAGATCTGGGCCGCCGCGCTGCGGGAGTACTTCGCGCGTTGCGGGGCCCCTCGCCGTCGGGTGAGCCGGATCGTCACGCTGGTGGACTCGGCCCTCTACGGGTTCCACCTCGACCTGACCACCGATCGCCCGGCCGACCTCTCCCGAGGCGTCGACGACCTGGCCGTCGCCGCCCAGGGGATCGCTGGTCTCCTCTGATCGCTGGTTCCTCGCTGCTCGACCACCAGAACCTCACCCGAGCGCCGCGCGTCCCGCCTCCAGACGCGCGATCGGCACCCGGAACGGGGAGCAGGACACGTAGTCCAGACCGACGCTGTGGAAGAAATGGATCGAGTGCGGGTCGCCGCCGTGCTCCCCGCACACGCCCACGTGCAGGTCGGGCTTGGTGGAGCGGCCCTTCTGGGTGCCGATCTTCACGAACTCCCCGACCCCGAGCGTGTCCAGCGACTCGAACGGGGAGACGTCGAAGATGCCGTTCTCCAGGTACGGCGAGAAGAAGGACGCCTCGACGTCGTCCCGCGAGAACCCCCAGGTCATCTGGGTGAGGTCGTTGGTGCCGAAGGAGAAGAACTCCGCGGACCGGGCCACCCGGTCGGCGAGGATCGCCGCGCGCGGGAGCTCGATCATCGTGCCCAGCTTGTACGGGACCTCGCCCCGCTCTGCGACCACGTCGGCCGCGACCGCCAGGATGTGGCGCTGCACGACCTCGAACTCACGCACGCTGGCGACGAGCGGGATCATGATCTCCGGTTGCGGATCCCCGCCGGCATCCCGCCTGTCCGCGGCCGCCTCCAGGATCGCCCGGGCCTGCATCTCGAACAGCCCGGGGATCAGGATGCCCAGCCGGACACCGCGCAGGCCGAGCATGGGGTTCTGCTCGTGCAGTCGCCGGACGTGCTCGAGCAGGACCCGGTCGCGCTCGTCGACCTCACCGGCGTCCTGCTGACGGGCGACCTTGACCGACAGCTCGGTGAAATCGGGCAGGAACTCGTGCAACGGCGGGTCGATCAGCCGGATCGTCACCGGCAGGCCGTCCATCGCCTCGAGGATCTCCACGAAGTCCTGGCGCTGGAGCGGGAGCAGCGCGTCGAGCGCGGCGCCTTGGTCCTCGGCCGCCTCCGCCACGATGAGGTCCTCGACCAGCTGGCGCCGCTCCCCGAGGAACATGTGCTCGGTGCGGCACAGGCCGATGCCCTCGGCCCCGAACCTGCGGGCACGCGCCGCGTCCTCGGCGGTGTCGGCATTGGCCCGCACCCTGAGCCGGCGACCCGCATCGGCGCGAGCCATCACCTGGGCGACCGCGGCGACGAGGTCGTCGGACTCGGCCGGGGCGTCCCCCTCGAAGTGGCGTACGACCAGCGAGTCCCTGACCGGGACCTCGCCCAGGAGCACCTCGCCGGAGGTGCCGTCGATCGAGATGACGTCACCCTCGTTGACCGTGACGCCGTCGCGGACGCTGAACTTCCGGCCCCTGGCGTCGACCTCGACGGCCTCGGCCCCGCAGACGCAGGTGCGGCCCATGCCGCGCGCCACCACGGCCGCGTGCGAGGTCTTGCCGCCGCGACTGGTCAAGATGCCTTGGGCGGCGACCATGCCGTGCAGGTCGTCGGGGTTGGTCTCGCTGCGCACGAGGATCACGTGGTCCCCGCGTGCGGCCCACTCGACCGCGGTGGCGGAGTCGAAGACGACCTTTCCCACTGCGGCTCCGGGCGAAGCGCCCATGCCGGTGGCGAGCAGCTCGGTCTCGGCGCTGTCGTCGAACCTGGGGAACATCAGCTGGGCCAGCTGTGCGCCGGTGACCCGCAGCAGCGCCTCGTCGTCGTCGATCATCCGCTCGTCCACCATGTGCCGCGCGATCCGGAACGCTGCCTCGGGCGTGCGCTTGCCGACCCGCGTCTGCAGCATCCAGAGCTTGCCGCTCTCGATGGTGAACTCGATGTCGCACATGTCGCGGTAGTGCTTCTCGAGGACGTCCATGATCCGCATCAGCTCGACGTAGGAGGTCTTGTCGATGCGCTCGAGGTCGGCCAGCGGCAGCGTGTTGCGGATGCCGGCGACGACGTCCTCGCCCTGGGCGTTCTCGAGGTAGTCGCCGTAGACACCCTGGGCGCCGGTCGACGGGTTGCGGGTGAAGGCGACACCGGTGCCGGAGTGCTCGCCGCGGTTGCCGAAGACCATCGCGATCACCGTGACGGCGGTGCCGAGGTCGTCGGGGATCCGCTCCTGCCGGCGGTACAGCCGGGCGCGGTCGGTGTTCCACGAATCGAAGACCGCGGTGACTGCCATGTCGAGCTGCTCGCGGGGGTCCTGCGGGAACGGCCGGCCGGCGTGCTTCTCGGTCAGCTCCTGGTAGGTCTCGACCAGGCCCTGGAGGTCCTCGGCTGTCAGGTCGGTGTCGGCCGTGACGCCTCGCTCCGTCTTCAGGGCGTCGAGGGCCTCGTGAAACACCTCCGCTTCGATGCCCAGCACGGTGGCGCCGAACATCTGCAGCAGCCGGCGGTAGGAGTCCCAGGCGAACCTGTCGTGGCCCGAGGTGGCAGCCAGCCCGAGGACGGAGTCGTCGTTGAGACCCACGTTGAGGACGGTCTCCATCATCCCGGGCATCGAGAACTTCGCCCCGGAGCGCACGGCGACCAGCAGCGGGTCGTCGCTCTGGCCCAGCGTCTTGCCCATCGCGTACTCGAGTGTCGCGAGGTGGCCGGTGATCTCCGCCGCCAGCCGTACCGGCACCCGACCCTGGGTGAGGTACTCCCGGCAAGCGTCGGTGCTGATGATGAACCCCGGCGGCACCGGGAGACCGAGCCGGGTCATCTCGGCGAGGTTCGCGCCCTTCCCACCCAGCAGGTCCTTCTGATCCTTGTCGCCCTCGGCGAAGTCGTACACGAGCTTGGCCATACCGCGATCATGCCGCACACATCGACCGGCGGCACGGGTCCTAGGTCCTTGCACGGCCGACTCCAAGGAATCGCACAGATTCTCCAGTCATCCTCGTTCCATGACCACCCGTGAACAGCAGATCAGACGGACCCGGAGGGCGCGCCAGGGCGTTGTCGCACTCGGCGCAGCCGGCGCGGTCGGCACGGCCGTCGTCCTCGGGGTCGGCTCCATCGCGACGACCGCCAGCTCGACGGTCACGACCGGGGGATCCGGCACGACGTCCCAGAACAGCTCGACCGGCAGCTCCCAGGGCAGCTCCACCGGCAGCTCGACCACACACAGCAAGTCGAGCTCGTCCTCGCTCGCCGGCACGAGCAGCGGCGGATCCAGCCACGCGCAGAGCTCCGGTTCGTGATGACCGCCGCCCGGGAGTGGGAGCTGTGGAGCACGACCTGCCGCCTGGTCGTCACCTCGGCGGACCGGCTGCGCGAGGCCGCGGAGATCGTCGACGACATCCTCGCCGACGTCGACCGCGCCTGCAGCAGGTTCCGGCCCGACAGCGAGCTGCTCACCCTCGTCCGTGACGAGGACGGCTGGGCAGCGCTCAGCCCCCTGCTCGCGGAGCTCCTGGCCGCGGCCCTCGAGGCCGCGGAGTATTCCGACGGCGCGGTCGACCCGACGGTCGGCGGCACCCTGATCGATCTCGGCTACGACCGGGACATCGGCTCTCTCGGCACGCGTTCGGCGCAGACGGTCCAGGTGATCCGTCGTCCGGTCGGCTGGCGCACCCTCCGGCTCGAGGCCCGATCCGACGGACAGAGCCGGCTCTGGATGCCGGCGGGCACCCAGCTCGACCTCGGCGCGACCGCCAAGGCGGTGGCGGCGGACCTCTGCGCCGATGCCGTCGCCGACGCGCTCGGCGTCGGCGTCCTGGTGAGCCTCGGCGGTGACATCGCGACCGCCGGCACCGGACCCGACGGCGGCTGGCAGGTCACCGTCCAGGACCTCACCGACGACCCCGCACAACAGATCACGCTGTCCGACGGTGCCGCACTGGCGACCTCGAGCACGGCACGCCGGACCTGGCAACGCGACGGCCTGCCGATGCACCACCTGATCGACCCGGCCACCGCGCTCCCGGCCACCGGACCGTGGCAGAGCGCGACGGTCGTGGCGCCCACGTGCGCCCGCGCGAACACCCTGTCGACGGCAGCGCTCGTCCGCGGCACCGACGCTGTGGCGTTGTTGCGGCGCTCCGGGCTGCCTGCTCGCCTGGTGAGCCACGACGGGTCGGTCGCGACGATGAACCAGTGGCCCCGCGAGGCAGCCGCATGAACCCAGCACTCATCGCCGGGGGCACGTCCGACGCCCTCTGGGCCCTGGGCCGCGGCAGCGGTGTCGCCGCCCTGGTCGTCCTGAGCCTCACCGTCGCCCTCGGGATCATCGGCCGCTCCGGCCGCGACAGCCTGGGCCTGGGCAGGTTCGGTCTCAACGAGCTGCACCGCACCGCCGCGCTGACCGGCGTCGGCCTGGTCCTCGTCCACCTGGTCAGCCTGCTCTTCGACCCCTATGCGCAGCTCCGGGTCGTGGACCTGGCGGTGCCGTTCCTGGGCAGCTACCGCTCGTTCTGGCTCGGCCTCGGGACCCTTGCCGTCGACCTGCTGCTCGTCGTGACCGGAGTCAGCCTGCTGCGGCACTGGGTCGGCCCCCGGGTGTTCCGGGCCGTGCACTGGGCCACCTACGCCCTCTGGCCGGTTGCGCTGCTGCACGCGTTCGGGACCGGCACCGATGCCGCCAGCCTGTGGCTGGACTCCATCGGCGTCGTGTGCGTCGCGCTGGTCGGCGGGGCGGTGGCCTGGCGCAGCTCCGCGTCGTACGACGGCCGCGGCTGGCACCGGCACCCCCGGCAGGTCGCCCGATGACCGCGACCGTCCTCGGCGCACCCCCGACGGGCGAGCGCCGGCTCCTCGGGGAGCCGGCGACCGGGCTGCTTCCGCGGCTGGACGCCGGAGCACTCGTCGACCTGCTGGCCGCAGCCGGGCTCACCGGGCGCGGTGGCGCCGGCTTCCCCACGGCGAAGAAGGTGTTCGCCCTGGAGGGCCGGGGACCGGTGGTGGTCGGCAACGCGATGGAGGGCGAGCCCCTCAGCCACAAGGACGCCGTCCTGATGCAGCACTCCCCCGGTCTGGTGCTCGACGGCCTGGAGCTGGTCGCGCACGCCGTACGCGCCCGACGCACGGTGCTCGCGCTCGGCAGCCGAGTCCCCTCGCCGCCGGCGCGGCCAGGCATCGAGGTGCACCGGCTGCGCGACTCGTTCGTCGCCGGTCAGGAGACCGCGCTGGTCAACCAGCTCAACGGGCACGACCCAGTGCCCACGGATCCGAGCGTGCCGGTGTTCCGTCGCGGTGTCGACGGCCGCCCGACCCTGGTCCTGAACGCCGAGACTTTCGCCCAGATCGCGCTGCTCGCCCGGCACGGAGCCGGGTGGTTCCGCAGCCAGGGCGAGCCTGACGACCCCGGCACGTTCCTGGTCTCACTGACGGCAAGCCGCTCCGACCTGCTCGCCCACCCGGGCGTGATCGAGGTCCGTCGCGGCATCCCGCTCGCCGAGCTGCTCCGCCGCGGAGGAGCCGACGCCGACCGGGTGCAGGCGGTGCTCGTCGGTGGGTACCACGGGGCCTGGTTGCCGGGCTCGGCGCTCGACACCCCGATGTCGGTGACCGGGCTGCGCGCGCACGGCGCGAGCCCCGGCGCCGGGATCGTCCACCTCCTCGACCGGGACGCGTGCCCGCTGCACGTCGCTGCCCGGGTGACGACCTACCTGGCCTCGCAGAGCGCCCGGCAGTGCGGACCGTGCGTGAACGGCCTGCCCCACCTGGCCGACACGATGCGACAGCTCGCCCGCCCGGGCGCGGACCCGGCCCTGCTTCCCCGCCTCGCGCGGCTGCAGGCGCTGGTCACCGGCCGCGGCGCGTGCAAGCACCCCGACGGGACGGTGCGCTTCGTCGGGAGCACCCTGCGTGTCTTCGGCACCCACGTCGAGGACCACCTGCGCGGTGCCTGCGGGAAGGAGCAGCCCCGATGACCCGGCTGCACGTCGACTGGACCCGCTGCGACGGGCACGGATCGTGCGCGGAGCTGCTGCCCGAGATCCTGGTGCAAGACGAGTGGGGCTACCCACTGTCACGCACCGGCGAGAGCGACCCGGTGATCCCGAGGAACCTCGGCTCGCACGCGCGCAGGGCGGTGAAGGCCTGTCCGCTCCAGGCCCTCCGGCTGCGGGAGGGCTAGACCCGTCGCGACTCCAGGACCCGGAAGCCCTTGGCGCTGGCCACCTTCGCCGTCGGGTAGCCGTGCTCGGTGAGCCAGCCGGCAAGGGAGTCGGCCCCGAGGTTCTTGCCGACCACGAGCCGGGCCCGGCCGTCGGCTGCCAGCCGCGGCAGCCAGTCGAGCAGCAGGTCGTGCAAGGGCATCCTTGCCGATCCGGATCGGCGGGTTCGACCAGATCTCGTCGTACGTCGCGCCCGGGTCGACCGCGTCGGGGAGGCAGGCGGTGAACCGGTCGCCCACGCCGAGTGCCTCGGCGTTCTCGTTGGCGAGCAGGACCGCACGCTCGTTGACGTCGATCGCGGTCACGGTGCAGCCGGGGACCGCCACGGCGATCGCCAGCCCGATGACGCCGTACCCGCAGCCGAGGTCGAGCACCGAGCCGGCCCCTTCGGGCGCCGACTGCTCGCGCAGCAGCACGCCGGTGCCGATGTCCAGCCGCCCCTGGGCGAACACCCCCGAGCCCGACGTCAGCTCGAGCCAGTGGCCCCAGACGTTGGCGCTGACCGGTATCCGCTTGAAGGCCGCCTGCGGGTCGGCGGTGAAGTAGTGCTCGTCGGCCATGGGCCCATCCTGCCTGCCCGTCCGTCGCGGGCGGCAATCCGGTGGGCACCCGCGGGCCAGCGTCCTACGCTGACCGCGTGAGCGACCCCGCGCCCCGCCTGCCGATGATCGTGCTGTGTGCGCCTGCACACGCCGACGTGCTCGAGGACGAGTTCGGCCGCTACCAGCGCGACTACGACATCTGGACGACGGGCTCGGCGGAGGAGACCTCGGCACTGCTCTCCCGTGCGCGAGCCGACGGGACGCCGGTCGTGCTGGTGGTCAGCGAGTCGGTGCTGCCCGACAGCGACATCTTCGCGGCCCTGGGCGCCTGGCGCGCGATCCTGCCGACCGCCCGCCGGATCATCACCGCGCACTGGGAGCGGTTCATGGTCGACGCCGAGCCGCTCCGGCCCGGTCTCGCCACGGGCAAGTACGACGCCTACCTGCTGATGCCCCGCGGTGTGCGCGACGAGGAGTTCCACACCGCGGTCACCGAGCTGCTCTCGGACTGGGGGTCGACGGTCGCGGCGCCGGAGGTGGTCGCGGCCGAGATCCTCACGCCGCGGGCCGACACCGTCACCCTGGGCATCCGGGACTTCCTCGACCGGATGGGCATGCCCGCGCGGATCGTCGACCCGGAGTCCGGGCACGGCCAGGAGCTGCTGGCGGCGTACGACGGGCCCAGGGACTACCCGATCTTCACCCGGATGGGCCGGCCGCCGCTGCCGGTGTCCTCGGTGCGCGAGGTCGCGGCCCTGATCTACGGCAGCGCCGGCCGACATCGAGGTCGACAAGGTCGTCGACCTCGCCGTGCTCGGCGCCGGACCGGCCGGCCTCGCTGCGGCGGTCTACGGCTCCTCGGAGGGCCTGTCCACCGTCGTGATCGAGTCCGAGGCGATCGGCGGGCAGGCCGGCACCTCGCTCGATGATCCGCAACTATCTCGGCTTCCCGCGCGGCATCTCCGGGATGCGACTGGCCCAGCGTGCCCGCAACCAGGCGATCCGGTTCGGCACCAGGTTCTTCACCGGCTGGCCGGCGCTCACGATCGAGCCGGCAGCCGAGGGCGGGCCGCACCTGGATCCGCACCGAGGGCGGTGACGTGCTCGCGCGCGCGATCGTGATCTCCACCGGCGTCGACTACCGGCGCCTCGGCATCGAGCCGCTGGAGGACCTGGTCGGCAACGGCGTGCACTACGGCGCGGCCGTCAGCGCCGCCCGCGAGGTCGAGGGGTACGACGTGATCGTGGTCGGCGGCGGCAACTCCGCCGGCCAGGCGGCGATCCACCTGTCCCGGTTCGCCCGTTCGGTGACGATCCTGGTCCGCCGTCCGGACCTGAGCGAGACGATGTCGGACTACCTGGTCCGCGAGATCCGGTACAACAACGTCATCCGCGTGCAGCCGTGCGCACAGGTGGTCGACGGCGGCGGCGACGGCCGGCTGGCCTGGGTCACCGTCCGCGACCTGAACACCGGCGAGGAGACCCGCAGCGACGTCGGCGGACTGTTCCTGCTGCTCGGCGCCGAGCCGGGCTGCGACTGGCTGCCCGAGGAGCTCTGCCGCGACGACAGGGGCTTCGTGCTCACCGGACGAGACATCCCCAAGCACCTGTGGGTCCAGGGCACGCCCCCGGCGAACCTCGAGACCTCGGTGCCCGGCATCTTCGCCGCCGGCGACGTCCGCTCCGGCTCGATGAAACGCGTCGCGGTGGCCTCCGGCGAGGGTGCGTCGGTGGTGCCGTTGGTGCACGCCTACCTGTCGACGGGCGGCTCGGCGGCCGTGTAGGTCATGGCGTCAGCGTACGGACGACCCGCGAGAGCTCCGCCTGGGCCGCCAGCTCGTCGTCGGGCGGGTACCCGACCTCCTCGAGCGTCAGGCCGTGCGCCTGGACGACCGTCACCGCCGAGTCCCGCAGACGACGTGCGAGCACCTCGGCAGCCCACGCCGGCTCCCGCCGTCCCTCGCCCACGGCGATCATGCAGCCGACCAGCGACCGCACCATGTGGTGGCAGAAGGCATCCGCGCGCACGGTCGCCTCGGCGATGCCGCCTACTCGGCTCCAGGACAGGTCGAGCAGTGACCTGATGGTCGTCGCGCCCTCGCGCCTCTTGCAGAACGAGGCGAAGTCGTGCTCACCGAGCAGCAGCGCTGCTGCCTGGTTCATCCGGTCGACGTCGAGCCGACGGCCCCACGCGAGCACGTGCCCGCGCACGAGCGGGTCCAGCACGCTCGCGTCGTCGGCGATCCGGTAGCAGTAGCGTCGCCAGATCGCGCTGAACCGGGCGTCGAACCCGACCGGCGCCGCAGCCACCCGGCGGATCCGGACGTCGGGCTCGAGGACACCGTTGAGCCGGCGAGCGAGCGCAGCGCACGGTTCGCGGTCGTCGGCCCCGGCTGCCGCGGCGACCGCCTCGGGGTCGGCGTCGAGGTGTGCCACCTGCCCGCGCGCGTGCACGCCGGTGTCGGTCCGCCCCGCGACGGTGAGCGAGCTCCCCTGGACCCGGAGCACCGTGTCGAGCGCACCCTCCAGCTCGCCCTGCACGGTCCGCAGGCCCTGCTGGCGTGCCCAGCCGTGGAATCGCGCGCCGTCGTAGGCGAGATCGAGGCGAAGCCGGACCAAGGAGCTCACCGGGGCAGTGTTTCAGGTGGTCGCGGGACCGCCGCGTGGACCGCGGCTGATGTTTCCCGACCTGCTGGGTATCCAGCCCTTCAGGTGACGACGCGACGCGCGTCGCGACAGTCGCCCAGAGCCCGTCCGTCGAACACTCCTGCGGGCGGGTTCGCCACGTGTGGCGCACGGACTGCCACACTGCGGCGTGTGAGCTCGTGGTCCTCCCCCGCCGCGGTCGCCGTCGAGAACCGGCTCTTCGGCGCGCTCGCGAGTGCTGCGCGTCGTGGTCCTGGTCAACGCCGTCGCCCTGAACATCTACCGGGCCGGCAACTTCGAGCACCCGCGTGGCGGCCGCCGCCTGCGTCGCTGGTGATGGTCGCATGGACCGGCTTCGCGACCTGGGCGTACGCCGAGCCGCGACGTCGTACCGGCCTGCTCCTCGCCGTGGACCTGGCGATGGCGCTCGCACTCCTGCTGGTCACGCCGCTGGTCAAGGGAGAGGCCTTCCGCGCGACCGTGCCCGGGTTACTGGATCACCGCGGCCCTGCTCGCGTGGTCGATCCACTACCGCTGGCTCGGCGGGCCTGGTCGCCGGGGTGCTCCTCGCCGCGGCCGACCTCTCCCTGCGCCAGGAGCTGCACCAGTCCGACTACGGCAACGCGTTCCTGCTGGTCATCAGCGGGTCGATCGTCGGGTTCATGTGCGGCTCGCTGCAGCAGATGGCCACCGAGCGCGACCTGGCCGAGCGGTCCGCGGCCATGGCTGCCGAGCGCGCTCGCCTCGCGCGCGTCGTGCACGACGGCGTGCTCCAGGTCCTGGCCCTGGTCCAGCGTCGCGGCCGGGAGCTGGGCGGCGAGGCCGCCGAGCTCGGCCGGCTGGCCGGGGACCAGGAGCGCGAGCTGCGCCGCCTGATCCGCGCCCAGGACACCGTCACCGTCGGGCGCGGACGACGGTCGACCTGGCGACGGCAGCTGACCCAGCTGGAGCGCCGGCACGGCGTCACGGTCTCCACCCCGGCGTCGCCGGTCGAGCTCCCGGCGCGCGTCGCCGACGAGCTCGTCGCAGCGGTGCGAGCCTGCCTGGACAACGTCAGGCGCCACGTCGGCGACGAGGCGCCCGCCTGGGTGCTCCTGCAGGCCTTCCCCGACCGCGTCGAGCTGTCGGTGCGCGACGAGGGCCCGGGCATCCCGGACGGTCGGCTCGACGGAGGCCGCGGCACAGGGACGGCTCGGCGTCGTCGAGTCGATCCGCGGCCGGATCGCCGATCTCGGCGGCACCGCCGACCTGGTGACCGGGCCGTTCGGCACCGAGTGGGAGCTCGTCGTCCCCCGACCGCCCGGCGACCTCCCCTAGGGTCGACGTCATGAGCCAGGCCGGGGTGCCCCGCGGATCCGGGTGATGGTCGTCGACGACCACCCGCTGTGGCGCGACGCCGTCGAGCGCGACCTGGCCGAGGCCGGCTCGACGTCGTCGCCGTCGCGGCCAACGGGCGCGAGGCGCTGGCCCGCTTCCCGGCGGCCCGCCCGGACGTGGTGCGTGCTCGACCTGCAGATCCCTGCTCCCGACGGCGTCGCAGGTGACCGCCGAGATCGTGCGGCAGGACGCCGTCGGTCCGGGTGCTGATCCTGTCGGCCTCCGGCGAGCACACCGACGTGCTCGCAGCGGTCAAGGCCGGAGCGACCGGCTACCTGGTGAAGTCCGCCTCGCGCGAGGAGCTGCTGGCCGCCGTACGCCGGGTGGCCGCGGGCGACCCGGTCTTCACCCCGGGTCTGGCCGGGCTGGTGCTCGGCGAGTTCCAGCGGATCTCCGACGCGCCGGCGGACGAGCAGTCCGAGGCCGGGCTGACCGAGCGCGAGACCGAGGTGCTCAAGATGGTCGCCAAGGGGATGTCCTACCGGCAGATCGCCGAACGCCTGGTGCTCTCCCACCGCACCGTGCAGAACCACGTGCAGAACACCCTGCGCAAGCTGCAGATGCACAACCGCGTCGAGCTCACCCGCTACGCCATCGAGCAGGGCCTCGACGGCGAGTAGCAGATATCAGCGAGACCACCACGCGGCTCTCTGCGACGCTGGCGCAGTGACCCGCTACACGCCTGCCCGGCTGCTCCTGCTCGTCGGGGGTTGCGTGGTCCTCGGGCTGGGCGTGGGGCTGCTGCTCACCGCCGACCTCGGTTCGGACGGCTACTCCACCCTGGTCAACGGGATCTCGCGCACGACCGGCGTCGACTTCTTCGTGATCAACCTGGCGGTCAGTGCTGTCTTCCTCGCCGTGGCGGCCACCCGCCGGCTGTTCCCCGACGTGGGCACGGTCGTCCAGGTCCTCGTCGTCGGGCTCACCGTCTCGCTGACGATCGACCTGCTCGAGATCCCGGGCCCGCTGGCCGGGCGGGCGGCGTACCTGCTGGTGGCGTTCCCCGTCCTCGCCGTCGGCATCGCGGCGTACCTGGGCAGCAACCTCGGCGCCGGCCCGGCCGAGGCGGCCGCGCTCGCCTGGGACCCACCGCTGCCGTTCAAGTGGAGCTACAGCTGCGTTCAGGGCGGCGGGGCGGTCGCCGGCTGGCTGCTGGGCGCCGCGATCGGGCCAGGGACCCTGGCCGTGGTGTTCCTGCTCGGCCCGGCCGTCGACCTCGCCGCCCAGACCATGCGCGTGAACATCACCCAGGGTCGCGCCGAGCACTGAGAGTCCCGGACGCAGACATGACGAAGGCCCGTCACCCCTTGCAGGTGTGACGGGCCCCCGACAACGGTCCTGTGCTCAGGCCTCGGGCTTCTCCTCGGAGTCGGCTTCGTCGGCCGTCTCCTCGGAAGCCGCATCGTCAGCCTCCGCAGGAGCCTCCTCGGCCACGCTCTCGGCCTCGGCGACCTCGACCTCGGTCGGCTCGACCTCGAGGACCTCGTCCTCGCCGGCGACGTCCTCGGCGATGACCTCGGCGGGGGCGTCCTCGCCGGTCTTCTCGACCTTGACCTGCTGCGCGGCCTCGGCCTTCTTGGCCTTCGGCTTCGCGGGCTTCGGGGTGTAGGCCTCGGTCACCAGCTCGATGACCGCCATCGGGGCGTTGTCGCCCTTGCGAGGCCCGAGCTTGGTGATCCGGGTGTAGCCGCCCGGACGCTCGGCGAAGGTCGGCGCGATCTCGGTGAACAACGCGTGCACGACCGACTTGTCGCGGATGGTCTTGAGCACCTCGCGACGGTGGTGCAGGCTCTGCACGCTGCCGAGCTCGGCCTTCTTGGCCTTGGTGATCAGCTTCTCCGCGACCGGACGCAGCACCCGCGCCTTGGCCTCGGTGGTGGTGATCCGGCCGTGCTCGAACAGCGCCGTGGCGAGATTCGAGACGATCAGACGCTGGTGGGACGGGCTGCCGCCGAGGCGGGCGCCCTTCTTGGGAGTGGGCATTGCTTCTCTCGTTTCTCCCCGGCCGTGTCAGGTACCGGAGTAGATGTCCTACCGGTCGTCGAGCCTGTCGAGACGAGGATCTCGACAGGCTCGATCACCGAATCAGTACTGCTCGTCCTCCACGAACGAGTCGTCGTCGTCGTCGTACGCCGCCAGGGCAGCCGACGGGTCGAAGCCCGGCGCGCTGTCCTTGAGGGCGAGACCCATCTCGTGGAGCTTGGCCTTGACCTCGTCGATCGACTTCGCGCCGAAGTTGCGGATGTCGAGCAGGTCCTGCTCGGAGCGGGCCACCAGCTCGCCCACGGTGTGGATGCCCTCGCGCTTGAGGCAGTTGTAGGACCGGACGGTGAGGCTCAGGTCCTCGACCGGCATGGCGAGGTCCTGCGCCAGCTGCTCGTCGACCGGCGAGGGGCCGATGTCGATGCCCTCGGCCTCGACGTTGAGCTCGCGCGCCAGGCCGAACAGCTCGACCAGGGTCTTGCCCGCCGAGGCGATCGCGTCGCGAGGACGGATCGACGGCTTGGTCTCGACGTCGATGACCAGCTTGTCGAAGTCGGTGCGCTGCTCGACACGGGTCGCCTCGACCTTGTAGGTCACCTTGAGCACGGGCGAGTAGATCGAGTCGACCGGCATCCGGCCGATCTCGTTGTCCGCGCCCTTGTTCTGGACCGCGCTGACATAGCCGCGGCCGCGCTCGACCACGAGCTCCATCTCGAGCTTGCCCTTGTCGTTCAGCGTGGCGATCTTCAGGTCGGGGTTGTGCACCTCGACACCGGCCGGCGGCGCGATGTCCGCGGCGGTGACGGCACCCGCGCCCTGCTTGCGCAGGTACATGGTGACGGGCTCGTCGTGCTCGGAGGAGACGACGAGGCCCTTGAGGTTGAGGATGATCTCGGTGACGTCCTCCTTGACGCCCGCGATGGTGGAGAACTCGTGGAGGGCCGTGTCCACCTTGATGCTGGTGACCGAGGCACCGGGGATCGAGGAGAGCAGGGTACGACGCAGCGAGTTGCCGAGGGTGTAGCCGAATCCGGGCTCGAGCGGCTCGATCACGAACCGCGAGCGGAACTCGTCAACGACGTCTTCCGACAGGGTCGGGCGCTGTGCGATCAGCACTGGTGTTTCCTTTCCGAGCCCACCCGCTATTTGACGGGCTCGAACTCACTGTTGGGCGGAGGGATTACTTCTTCGAGTAGTACTCGACGATGAGCTGCTCCTGGACCGGGATCTCGATCTGCGCACGCACCGGGAGCGAGTGCACGAGCACGCGCATCCGGGTCGGGATCGCCTCGAGCCAGGCCGGAACGATCCGCTCGCCGTGGGTCTCGCGAGCCACGATGAACGGGGTCATCTCGAGGCTCTTCTCCCGTACGTCGACGACGTCGTGCGCGGCGACCTGGTACGACGGGATGTCGACCTTCTTGCCGTTGACCTTGAAGTGGCCGTGCACCACCAGCTGGCGGGCGTGGCGACGGGTCCGGGCGAAGCCGGCGCGGTAGACGACGTTGTCCAGACGGCACTCGAGGAGCTGGAGCAGGTTGTCACCGGTCTTGCCGGCGCGCCGCGAGGCCTCGTCGTAGTAGCGGTGGAACTGCTTCTCCATCACGCCGTAGGTGAAGCGGGCCTTCTGCTTCTCCTGCAGCTGGTTGCGGTACTCGCTCTCCTTGATCCGCGCGCGGCCGTGCTGGCCGGGTGCGTAGGGGCGCTTCTCGAAAGCGGCGTCGCCGCCGACCAGGTCGACACCGAGACGGCGCGACTTCTTGGTCATGGGGCCGGTGTAACGGGCCATGGTTCAGAACTCCTTCGTGGTCTCGGGTCAGACGCGCCGGCGCTTGGGCGGGCGGCAACCGTTGTGGGGGGTGGGGGTGACGTCCTGGATGGTGCCGACCTCGAGGCCGATCGCACCCAGGGACCTGATCGCGGTCTCGCGGCCCGAGCCCGGGCCCTTGACGAAGACGTCGATCTTCTTCATGCCGTGGTCCATCGCTCGACGTCCGGCGGCCTCGGCGGCCATCTGCGCGGCGTACGGGGTGGACTTGCGCGAGCCCTTGAAGCCGACGGTACCGGCCGAGGCCCACGAGATCACCGCGCCGGACGGGTCGGTGATCGTGACGATCGTGTTGTTGAACGTGCTCTTGATGTGAGCCTCGCCCTGGGCGACGTTCTTCTTCTCCTTGCGGCGCACCTTCTTGGCGGTGGCGCGGGTCTTCGGGGGCATTACTCGATCACTTCGCCTTCTTCTTGCCGGCAACGGTGCGCTTCGGGCCCTTGCGGGTGCGAGCGTTGGTCTTGGTGCGCTGACCGCGGACCGGAAGGCCCTGGCGGTGGCGGCGACCCTGGTAGCTGCCGATCTCGATCTTCCGGCGGATGTCGGCCTGGACCTCGCGACGGAGGTCACCCTCGATCTTGAAGTTGGCCTCGATCTCGTCGCGGAGCTTGACCAGCTCCTCGTCGCCCAGCGTGTGGACCCGGGCATTCGGGTCGACGCCGGTGGTCGCGAGGACCTGCTGGGCGCGGGTACGGCCGATGCCGTAGATGTAGGTGAGTGCGACCTCGATGCGCTTGTCGCGCGGGAGGTCGACACCAACAAGGCGTGCCATTGTGGCGGTTCCCTTCTGCGGGCCTTGCGGCCCCGTGGTTCACGGTGGTCTGGTCGATCCGCGTCCGCGTCTCGGTCATCGAGCCTGTCGAGATGCAGCTCCGGCCATCCGCTCCGGAGGTGGTTTCACGATTTCGGTGGTTGAGCCTGTCGAAACCGCTAAGCGAACCGTTGTCTTGGTTGTTCAGTTGTTCTCGGTGATCGTGCTCTAGCCCTGGCGCTGCTTGTGCCGCGGGTTCTCGCAGATCACCATGACTCGGCCGTGACGACGGATCACCTTGCACTTGTCGCAGATCGGCTTGACGCTCGGGTTGACCTTCACTGTCAGCCCTTTCTCGTTCGGCTGCTGGCTGGATTGGTGACCTCGCTGTGCTCGGTCACTACTTGTACCGGTAGACGATGCGACCCCGGGTGAGGTCGTACGGCGAGAGCTCCACCACGACCCGGTCCTCGGGGAGGATCCGGATGTAGTGCTGGCGCATCTTGCCGCTGATGTGGGCGAGCACCTTGTGTCCGTTGGTCAGCTCGACCCGGAACATGGCGTTCGGGAGGGCCTCCACGACGGAGCCCTCCATCTCGATCACGCCTTCTTTCTTCGGCATGTCCTCCACAATCCGTTGAACGTTCGTCTACCGTCAGCCCGGGAACCGCCTCGCCCGGCGAACCGGAGGAGTGGACCTCGTGAACCGTCCGCCGCACCCCATTCGCCGGTCCGGGCGCACGTCGAAACGAGACGTGCGAACGGGTTTCCGGGCAGCCGCGAGGCACCGCGAGAACAGCCCACGTTGGGCCGACGCACGAGTCTACGGGAATTGGCGGCGCAAACGCGAATCGGGGACGCTCACGTGCTCACCAGCCCCAACTTTCGCAGGAGCCCCATGACCGTGGCGGCGGCCGGGATCAGTGCCCACCGAAGGGCACGCCCATCTCGGACAGCCTGCTCTCACCGCCGTCGAGGGCCGTCAGGATCCACGGACCGTCCGCCGTCAGCGTGAACGTGTGCTCGAAGTGCGCCGCCCAGCTCCCGTCGGCAGTCACGATCGTCCAGTCGTCCTCGGCCACCAGCGTGTGCTTGCTCCCCAGCGTCACCATCGGCTCCACCGCGAGCGCGAGACCGCGCTCCAGCTTCGCTCCGCGGCCCGGGCGGCCGTAGTTCGGCACGTTCGGCGGCTGGTGCATCGCGGTGCCGATCCCGTGGCCGGTGTAGTCCTCGAGGATCCCGTAGGTGCCGTGCGCCCGGACGTAGGCCTCGACCCCGTGGGAGATGTCGGTGACGCGGCCCCCGAGGCGCGCGGCCGCGAACCCGGCCCACATCGAGCCTTCGGTGACGTCCATCAGCCGCTGCAGGTCGGCGCTGACCTCGCCGACCGCGACGGTGATCGCGGCGTCGCCGTGCCAGCCGTCGACGATCGCGCCGCAGTCGATCGAGATCAGGTCTCCGTCCTGGAGCACGCGTGCACCGGGGATCCCGTGCACCACCTCGTCGTTGACCGAGGCGCAGATGCTTCCCGGGAACGGCGGCTGCCCGTATCCCTTGAACGACGGGATGCCGCCGCCGCTGCGGATGTTGTCCTCGGCGAGGGCGTCGAGCTCACCGGTGCTGATGCCGGCACGCACCGAGGAGCGCATCAGCTCGAGGGTCTCCCCGACCAGCCGCCCGGCGACGCGCATCTTCTCGATCTGGTCCGGCGTCTTGATCTCGATGCCGCGGTCGCGCCATCCCATGTCAGAAGTGGCCCATGGTCTCGACTGTCCGCCCTCTTCGTTCGCTGCCCGGCCCCGGGGGCGGTGTCAGCTCTGATCGACGGTCTCGAGCGCGTGAAAGATCCGCTCGGTCACGTCGTTGACCTCGCCGAGTCCGTCGACCTCGATCAGCATGTTGCGATCACGGTAGATCTCGATCAGCGGCTCGGTCTCCGCGGCGTAGACCTCCTGCCGGCGGCGGATGACCTCTTCGGTGTCGTCGGCCCGGCCCTCGGTCTTGGCACGCTGCAGCAGGCGCTGCACCAGCTCGTCCGGGTTGACGGTGAGGACCACGACGGCGTCGAGGGCGTGGCCGGTGAACTTGATCATCCCGTCCAGCTCCTCGACCTGGGCGAGGGTCCGCGGGTAGCCGTCCAGCAGGAAGCCCGGCTCGGCGTCCGGCTCGTCGATCCGGTTGCGCACCATCTTGTTGGTGATCTCGTCGGGAACGTACTCGCCCGCGTCCATGTAGCGCTTGGCCTCGACCCCGAGCTCGGTGCCGCGCGAGACGTTGGCGCGGAAGATGTCGCCGGTGGAGATGGCCGGGATGCCGAAGCGGCCGGCGACGTACTTCGCCTGGGTGCCCTTGCCGGCACCAGGAGGACCCATGAGGATCAGTCTCATCGAAGAAAACCTTCGTAGTTGCGTTGCTGCAACTGGCTCTCGATCTGCTTCACGGTGTCGAGTGCGACACCGACCATGATGAGCAGGGAGGTACCACCGAACGGGAAGTTCTGGTTGGCGTTGACCAGCACGAGCGCGGCGAGCGGGATCAGTGCGATGAGACCCAGGTACAGCGCGCCCGGCAACGTGATGCGGGACAGGACATAGTTGAGGTACTCCTCAGTCGGCTTGCCCGCCCGGATCCCGGGGATGAAGCCTCCGTACTGCTTCATGTTGTCGGCGACCTCTTGGGGGTTGAAGGTGATCGCGACGTAGAAGTAGGTGAAGAAGACGATCAGCAGGAAGTACGCCGCCATGTACAGCGGATGGTCTCCCCGGACGAAGTAGGTGGAGACCCACTCCAGGAGCTTGCTGTCGGAGTTGCGGTTGAACTGCACCGCCATCGACGGCAGGTAGAGCAGGCTCGAGGCGAAGATGACCGGGATGACGCCGGCCTGGTTCACCTTCAGCGGAATGTAGGTCGAGGAGCCGCCGAACATCTTGCGGCCGACCATGCGTCTGGCGTACTGCACCGGGATCCGCCGCTGGGCCTGCTCGATGAACACGACGGCAGCCACGACGACGAGTCCGATCACGATCACTCCGGAGAACACCCACGGCCCCTTGGCCTTCTGGACGTTCCACAGGGCGACCGGGAACGTCGCGATCACCTGGGTGAAGATCAGGATCGACATGCCGTTGCCGATGCCGCGGTCGGTGACCAGCTCACCGAGCCACATGATCACCGCGGTGCCGGCGGTCATCGTGACCACCATGATCGCCGCGGTGCGGAAGTTGTTGTGGTACAGCAGGTTGTCGGCGTACTGCTGGGGGCAGCCCTGGAGCAGGTTGCCGCTCCGGGCCAGCGCCACGATGCCGGTCGCCTGCAGGATCGCCAGCGCGAGGGTCACGTAGCGGGTGTACTGGGTGATCTTCGTCTGACCGGACTGGCCCTCCTTCTTGAGGGCCTCCAGCCGCGGGATGACGACGACCAGCAGCTGCAGGATGATGCTCGCGGTGATGTACGGCATGATCCCGAGCGCGAAGACCGTCAGCTGGAGCAGTGCGCCGCCGGAGAACAGGTTGATCAGGCCGTAGATGCTGTTGTTCTTCGTCGCGTCGAAGCAGTGCTGGACGTTCGCGACGTGGACCCCCGGGGTGGGGATGTGCGACCCGAGCCGGAACACCGCGATGATCAGCAGCACGAACAGCAGCTTCTTGCGCAGGTCCGGGGTCCGGAATGCGTTGGCGAATGCCCCTAGCACGTGCTCCTCTTTCGCTGGTGCGGTCGAGCCGGTCGGAGAAGTCGGACCTGGGTGAGACCCAAGCCGTGGAAGCCTAACAGGGCAGGGGATCGGCCACCGAAGAGGCGGAAGATCCCTCTGCCCTGCAGCGAGCTTCTGGGTCAGCTCTCCGTCGTGGTGCCGCCGGCGGCGGCGATCTTCTCCACTGCGGAAGCCGAGAACTTGTCTGCGGTGACCTGGACGGCCACGCTCAGCTCGCCGTCGCCGAGGACCTTGACCGGCTGGCCCTTGCGGACCGCGCCCTTGGCCACGAGGTCGTCGACCGTGACGGTGCCGCCCTCGGGGAACAGCTTCCCGATGCGATCGAGATTCACGACCTGGAACTCCACCTTGAAGGGGTTCTTGAACCCCTTCAGCTTCGGCAGGCGCATGTGGATCGGCATCTGGCCGCCCTCGAAGGACGCCGGCACCTGGTAGCGCGCCTTGGTGCCCTTGGTTCCACGACCTGCGGTCTTGCCCTTCGAGCCCTCACCGCGACCGACACGGGTCTTCGCGGTCTTGGCACCCGGGGCCGGACGCAGGTGATGAAGTTTCAGAGTCACGACTCTTCCACCTCTCCTTCGACTTCAGAGACCGTCACGAGGTGACGGACGGCGTGGACCATGCCGCGAATCTCGGGCCGGTCCTCCTTCACGACGACGTCGCCGATCCGCTTGAGGCCCAGCGAGCGCACGGTGTCGCGCTGGCCCTTGGTGCAGCCGATCGTCGACTTCTTCTGCTCGACCTTGAGGCGCGCCATCAGCTCGTCACCTCGGCGGCGGCGGCCGGAGCCTCGGCGCGCGCCCTCAGGAGCGCGGCGGGGGCGACTTCCTCGACGGTCAGACCACGACGGGCGGCCACGGCCTCCGGCTCCTCCAGCATCCGCAGCGCCTCGACGGTCGCGTGCACGATGTTGATCTGGTTCGACGAGCCGAGCGACTTGCTCAGCACGTCGTGGATGCCGGCGCACTCGAGCACCGCACGCACGGGGCCACCGGCGATCACACCGGTACCGGGAGCTGCCGGGCGCAGCAGGACGACGCCTGCAGCCTTCTCGCCCTGGACCGGGTGCGGGATCGTGCCCTGGATGCGCGGGACGCGGAAGAAGTGCTTCTTCGCCTCCTCGACGCCCTTGGCGATCGCCGCGGGCACCTCCTTGGCCTTGCCGTAGCCGACGCCGACCATGCCGTCGCCGTCGCCGACGATCACCAGGGCGGTGAAGCTGAAGCGCCGACCGCCCTTGACGACCTTGGCGACACGGTTGATCGCGACGACCCGCTCGATGTAGGCGGTCTTGTCGGCGCTGTCGCCGCCACGACGATTGTCGCGGCCGCCACGACGGTCGCCGCCGGCGCGCTGTCCGCGCTGGGGTCCGCTCATGAGATCTACCTCTTCCTTGTCCTGCTGAGTCTTGGTGCGATCAGAACGTCAGGCCGCCGTCACGGGCGCCGTCAGCGAGGGCCGCGACGCGGCCGTGGTACTTGTTGCCGGCCCGGTCGAACACCGCCGAGGAGACCCCGGCTGCCTTCGCGCGCTCGGCGACGAGCTCGCCCACCTTGCGTGCCTTCGCGGTCTTGTCACCCTCGAACGAGCGCAGGTCGGCCTCCATGGTCGACGCGAACGCCATCGTCTTGCCGGCGAGGTCGTCGACGACCTGCACCGAGATGTGCTTCGAGGACCGGGTCACGACCAGGCGGGGACGCTCGGACGTGCCGTGGAGCTTCTTGCGACCGCGCATCTGGCGACGCAGCCGCGACGCCGTACGGTCCGCGGTGTGCTTCTGGGTACGAAGTGAGATCGCCATCGTCACTTACCAGCCTTTCCGACCTTGCGGCGGACGTGTTCTCCCGCGTACCGAACACCCTTGCCCTTGTAGGGCTCGGGCTTGCGCAGCTTGCGGATGTTCGCAGCGACCTCGCCGACCAGCTGCTTGTCGATCCCCTGGACCCCGAGCCTCGTGGGGCCGTCGACGGTGAACGTGATGCCGTCGGGCGCGTTGAACGTGATGGGGTGCGAGTAGCCGAGCTGGAACTCCAGCTGCGTCGGGCCCTTGGACAGGACGCGGTAGCCGACGCCCACGATCTCGAGCCTCTTCTCGTAGCCGTCGGTCACACCGACGACCATGTTGTTGATCAGCGTGCGGGTCAGGCCGTGCAGGGCCCGGCTCTGACGCTCGTCGTCAGGACGCTTCACCTCGAGGGTGCCTCCGTCGCTGCGCTCGACGGTGATCGGGGACGCGACCGAGTGGCTCAGGATACCCTTCGGGCCCTTGACCGTCACGAGGCTCTCCTCGAGCGTGATGTCCACCCCGGAAGGGACCGGGACGGGAAGCTTGCCAATACGCGACATCGTCTTCTCTCCTCCTGTTCCTGCGTCACCAGACGTAGGCGAGGACTTCCCCACCTACGCCCTTCTAGTTGGCCTGACGGTCGGTCAGCAGGCCGTTGCTGGTCGAGATGATCGCCACGCCGAGGCCGCCGAGGACCTTGGGCAGCGCGGTGTGCTTGGCGTAGACGCGCAGGCCGGGCTTGCTGATCCGGCGTACGCCGGCGATCGAGCTCTCGCGGTTGCGGCCGTACTTGAGGTCGATGATCAGCGACTTGCCGACGGCGGGCTCGCCCTTGTCGTCGGTGTTGTCGTTGACCTTCCAGGAGGTGATGTAGCCCTCCTGCTGCAAGATCTCCGCGACACCGGCCTTCAGCTTGCTGTAGGGCATCGAGACCTGGTCGTGGTACGCCTGGTTGGCGTTGCGCAGACGCGTCAGCATGTCTGCGATCGGGTCAGTCATCGTCATGATGTGGTTTCTTTCTCGAAGTGGTTTCGCGCGGTACGTCGACCGGCGACCTGCTACGTCTCTTGTCGGTGATTGAGGTGCGAGCCTGCGAGCCTCGAAATCACCAGCTCGACTTGGTCACGCCGGGCAGCTCGCCGCGGTGCGCCATCTCGCGCAGGCAGATCCGGCACAGGCCGAACTTGCGGTAGACGGCCTTGGGACGGCCGCAGCGCTGGCAGCGGGTGTACCCGCGCACCTTGAACTTCGGCTTGCGGGCGGCCTTGACCTTGAGTCCAGTCTTCGCCATGTCAGTTCTCCTTGAAGGGGAAGCCGAGGAGCTTGAGCAGAGCCCGGCCTTCGTCGTCGTTGCTCGCGCTGGTCACGACGGTGATGTCCATGCCCCGGGACCGGTCGATCTTGTCCTGGTCGATCTCGTGGAACATCACCTGCTCGGTGAGCCCGAAGGTGTAGTTGCCGCGACCGTCGAACTGCCGGTCGCTGAGACCGCGGAAGTCGCGGATGCGGGGCAGGGCGAGCGAGAGCAGGCGGTCGAGGAACTCCCACATCCGCTCGCCGCGCAGCGTCACGTGCGCCCCGATCGGCATGCCTTCGCGCAGCTTGAACTGGGCGATGGACTTGCGCGCCTTGGTGACCTGCGGCTTCTGGCCGGTGATGGAGGTCAGGTCGCGGACCGCGCCCTCGATCAGCTTGGAGTCACGAGCCGCCTCGCCGACGCCCATGTTGACCACGATCTTGGTCAGGCCAGGCACCTGCATGACGTTCGCGTAGCCGAACTGCTCACGCAGCGCGGGCAGGATCTCATCGCGGTAACGAGCCCGCAGCCGCGGACCGCCATACTCGACCGGCGCAGTGTCCACGGTCGCGGTCTCGGTGGTGGTCTCTGTCATCAGATCTCGTCTCCGGACTTCCGCGCGACGCGGACGCTCCGGGTGGTGGTGTACGTCGAGCCGTCGGGGCGGCGCTTGGTCGCCTCGACGCGCTTGAAGCCGACCCGGGTGGTGCCCTTGCCGTGGACCAGCATCACGTTGGACACGTGGATCGGCGCCTCGGTCGTGATGATGCCGCCGGTGGTTCCGGCCCGACCGCCCTGGTTGATCACCTTGGTGTGCTTCTTCACCCGGTTGACGCCCTCGACGATCAAGCGGTGCCCGTCGCGGAGCACCTGGATGACCTTGCCCTCGGCGCCCTTGTCCTTGCCCGCGATCACGCGGACGGTGTCGCCCTTCTTGATGCTGACACTCATCTCAGAGCACCTCCGGAGCCAGCGAAATGATCTTCATGAACTTCTTCTCGCGCAGCTCCCGGCCCACCGGGCCGAAGATGCGCGTGCCACGGGGCTCGCCATCGGCCTTGAGGATCACGGCGGCGTTCTCGTCGAAGCGGATGTAGGACCCGTCCTGACGACGGCGCTCCTTCACGGTCCGCACGATCACGGCCTTGACGACGTCGCCCTTCTTGACGTTGCCGCCGGGGATCGCGTCCTTGACGGTGGCAACGATGACGTCGCCGATGCCGGCGTAGCGTCGACCCGAGCCGCCGAGGACACGGATGCAGAGGATCTCCTTGGCACCCGTGTTGTCGGCGACCTTGAGTCGCGACTCCTGCTGGATCATCGGTTTCTTCTCCTGGTTGTCGTGCCGGTTCTCCGCTGCTCACGGCGGCGAAGCCTGGCCGAACTTGTCAGTGCTCGTTTTGAGGGCGGGCCCTCGGGTTACTTGGCCTTCTCGAGGATCTCGACGACGCGCCAGCGCTTGGTCGCCGACAGCGGACGCGTCTCCATGATCAGGACACGGTCGCCGACGCCACAGTCGTTCTGCTCGTCGTGCGCCTTGAGCTTCGAGGTGCGGCGCAGGACCTTGCCGTACAGCGCGTGCTTGACGCGGTCCTCGACCGAGACCACGACGGTCTTGTCCATCTTGTCGCTGACGACCAGGCCCTCACGGACCTTGCGCCGAGCGTCGCGCCCCGCTGAACTCGTCTGGCCGCTCTCCACAGCAGTTCCCTCACTCATGCAGCACCATCCTTCTCGGCGCCCGGGTCGGTCCGGATGCCGAGCTCACGCTCGCGGACCACGGTGTAGATCCGGGCAATGTCCTTCTTGACCGAGCGCAGCCGGCCGTGGCTCTCGAGCTGACCGGTGGCGGCCTGGAAGCGCAGGTTGAACAGCTCCTCCTTGGCCTCACGCAGCCGGGTCTCGAGGTCGACGTCGTTGAGCTCGTCGAGGTCATGGGCGGTCGCCATCAGAAATCACCTGCTTCACGGCTCATGAACCGGCACTTCATCGGCAGCTTGTGGATCGCGCGGCGCATCGCCTCGCGAGCCACGTCCTCCGGAACACCGGAGAGCTCGAACATCACGCGTCCGGGCTTGACGTTCGCCACCCACCACTCGGGCGAGCCCTTGCCGGAGCCCATCCGGGTCTCGGCCGGCTTCTTGGTCAGCGGACGGTCGGGGTAGATGTTGATCCACACCTTTCCGCCACGCTTGATGTGACGAGTCATCGCGATACGCGCCGACTCGATCTGTCGGTTGGTCACGTAGGACCCCTCGACCGCCTGGATGCCGAAGTCGCCGAAGGCGAGCTTCGTGCCACCCTTGGCAGCACCCGTCCGCTTCGGGTGGTGCTGCTTGCGGTGCTTGATCCTTCGAGGCATCAACATCCTGCTCAGCCCTCCCCATTGTTCGTCGAGCCTGCTGCGGGAGCCTCGGTCGCCACCGCGGCCGGGGCCGGAGCCTCCGCAGCGGGCGTCTCGGCCCGGTCGGCACGGGTCGGCCGCGAGCCCCGGCTCGGACGGTCGGCGCCACGGTCGCCGCGGTCGCCACGGGCGCCGCCGCGGCTGCGACCCGGAGCTCCGGCGCGCGCGGCGGCCTGCGCCTCGCGCTCGGCGCGGGTGCCGGCGACCTCACCCTTGTAGATCCAGACCTTCACGCCGATCCGGCCGAAGGTCGTGCGGGCCTCGTAGAAGCCGTAGTCGATGTCCGCGCGCAGCGTGTGCAGCGGCACCCGGCCCTCGCGGTAGAACTCCGAGCGGGACATCTCGGCGCCGTTGAGGCGGCCCGAGCACTGGATCCGGATGCCCTTGGCCCCGGAGCGCATGGAGGTCTGCATCGCCTTCTTCATCGCGCGACGGAACTGCACGCGGCCCGAGAGCTGCTCGGCGACGCCCTGGGCGACCAGCTGTGCGTCGATCTCGGGGTTCTTGACCTCGAGGATGTTCAGCTGGACCTGCTTGCCGGTGAGCTTCTCCAGCTCGCTGCGCAGGCGGTCGGCCTCCGCACCGCGGCGGCCGATCACGATGCCGGGACGCGCGGTGTGGATGTCGACGCGGACGCGGTCGCGAGTGCGCTCGATCTCCACCTTGGAGATGCCGGCGCGCTCCATCCCCTTGGAGAGGAGCTTGCGGATCGCTACGTCCTCACCTACGTAGGACTTGTACAGCTTGTCGGCATACCACCGGCTCTTGTGGTCGGTGGAGATTCCGAGGCGGAACCCGTTCGGGTTGATCTTCTGACCCATTAGCTCTGAACCTCCGCGGGCTGCACGACGAGAGTGATGTGGCTGGTGCGCTTGTTGATCCGGGTGGCCCGGCCCTGCGCACGCGGCCGCCAGCGCTTCATCGTCGGACCCTCGTCGACGAGGCCCTTGGACACGACCAGGCTGTTGCGGTCGAGGTGCTCGGTGGTCTCGGCGTTCGCCACCGCGCTCTCGAGGACCTTGTAGATGGTCTCGCTCGCGGCCTGGGGCGCGAACTGCAGCAGCGCGAGGGCCTCGTCCACCGGAAGACCGCGGACCAGGTCCACCACGCGGCGGGCCTTCATCGGGGTGATCCGGACGAAGCGCGCGCTGGCGAACGCGCCCGGCTCGTCGCCGAGCAGCGAATCGCGGCGGGCGCTGGTGCGCCTACGCTCAGTAACGCTCATTGCTCTATCTCTCCTTGGCTCGCCGCGTCAGCGGCGGCGGCTCTTCCGGTCGTCCTTGACGTGTCCGCGGTAGGTGCGCGTCGGCGCGAACTCGCCGAGCTTGTGCCCGACCATCGCGTCGGTCACGAACACCGGGACGTGCTTGTGCCCGTCGTGCACCGCCAGGGTGTGGCCGATCATCGCCGGCACGATCATCGAGCGACGCGACCAGGTCTTGATCACGTTGTGGGTGCCGGCTTCGTTCTGCGAGTCCACCTTCTTCATCAGGTGGTCGTCGACGAAGGGGCCCTTCTTCAGGCTGCGAGGCATGTCGTCTCTTCCCTACTCAGCGCTTGTTCTTGCCGGTCTTGCGGCGACGGACGATGAGGGCATCGCTGGCCTTGCGCTTGCGCGTGCGGCCCTCGGGCTTGCCCCAGGGGGACACCGGGTGGCGACCACCCGAGGTCTTGCCCTCACCGCCACCGTGCGGGTGGTCCACCGGGTTCATGACCACACCGCGGACGGTCGGGCGCTTGCCCTTCCACCGCATCCGGCCGGCCTTGCCCCAGTTGATGTTCGACTGCTCGGCGTTGCCGACCTCGCCGACGGTCGCGCGGCAGCGGACGTCGACGTAGCGCATCTCGCCGGACGGCATCCGCAGCTGCGCGCGCGAGCCCTCCTTGGCGACCAGCTGGGCGCTGTTGCCGGCGGAGCGGGCGATCTTGGCGCCACCGCCGGGTCGGAGCTCGATGCAGTGGATCGTGGTACCGACCGGGATGTTGCGCAGCGGCAGGTTGTTGCCCGGCTTGATGTCGGCGCCCACGCCCGACTCGATCGGGGTGCCCTGCTGCACGCCCACCGGCGCGACGATGTAGCGCTTCTCGCCGTCGGCGTAGTGCAGCAGCGCAATCCGTGCGGTGCGGTTCGGGTCGTACTCGATGTGCGCGACCTTCGCCGGGACGCCGTCCTTGTCGTAGCGACGGAAATCGATCACGCGGTACGCACGCTTGTGGCCGCCACCCTGGTGACGGGTGGTGATCCGGCCCTGGTTGTTGCGGCCGCCCTTCTTGGGCAGTGGCCGCACCAGGGACTTCTCCGGCGTGGTCCGGGTGATCTCGGCGAAGTCAGCGACCGACGAGCCACGACGGCCCGGGGTGGTCGGCTTGTACTTGCGGATAGCCATGTCTAGTTCCTATTCAGCCCGGTCAGGAGACCGGACCTCCGAAGATGTCGATGCGGTGGCCCTCGGCGAGGCTGACGATGGCGCGCTTGGTGTCCTTGCGCTTGCCGATGCCCCGCGCCGTACGACGCGCCTTGCCCTGGCGGTTCAGGGTGTTCACCGCGGTGACCTTGACGTTGAACACCTTCTCGACCGCGATCTTGATCTCGGTCTTGTTCGCGTCGGGGCGCACGATGAACGTGTACTTGTTGTTGTCGAGCAGGCCGTAGCTCTTCTCGCTGACGACCGGAGCGATCAGGACGTCGCGGTGGTCCTTGTGCAGGGTGCTCATGCGTCGCCCTCCTCGGCGTGGGTCTGCTCGACCGACTCCGGCGAGCCGGCCTCGACGAAGCCGGCAGCCTCGGCGTCCTCGGCGGTCTTGAACCAGAACTCCGCCTCGGTGGCGTCGTACCACTGCCCACCCGGGCGGTGGTACCTGCCCGAGTCGGCGTTGCCCTTGATCTCGTAGCCCTTCGGGGCGTTGCCGCTCTTCAGCGGGGCCTTGGCGCCCTTGGGCAGCTCGGCCTTCGCCTCGTCGGGCTCTGCGGCCTCGCTGACCTCCGCCACCTTCGCCGCGGCCTTCTTCGCCGGCTTGGCCTCCTCGGAGGCAGCCTTCTTGGCGGTGGCCTTCTTGGCCGGCTTCTCGGCAGCCTTCTTGATCTCGACCTTCACCTCGACGGCCTTCGCGCCCTCGGTGCCACCGGGCACCAGGGCCTCGTAGGCGCCCTTGGTGAAGACCACGTCGTCGGAGAGCAGCACGTCGTAGGTGTTCAGCTGGTCGACCGCAAGCAGGTGCACGGTCGGCACGTTGCGCAGCGAGAGCCAGGTCAAGGCGTCGTCGCGCTCGAGCACGACGAGCTGGCGGCGGCCCTGGCTGATGCCGTTGAGCGCGGTGACCGCGACCCTCGTCGACGGCTTGTCGCCGGTGACGAGGCCCTCCACCACGTGGACGCGGCCGGCGCGGGCCCGGTCGGACAGGGCGCCGCGGAGCGCGGCGGCCTTCATCTTCTTCGGGGTGCGCTGGTCATAGCTGCGCGGCTGCGGGCCGTGGACGGTGCCACCGCCGGCGAACTGGGGAGCCCGGGTCGAGCCCTGGCGGGCGCGACCGGTGCCCTTCTGCTTGTAGGGCTTGCGGCCACCACCGCGGACCTCGCCGCGGGTCTTGGTGGAGTGCGTGCCCTGGCGGGCGGACGCCTGCTGGGCCACCACGACCTGGTGCATCAGCGGGACGTTGGCCTCGACGTCGAAGATCTCTGTGGGGAAGTCGACCTTCAGGGTCTGCACAGTGCTCGTCGTGCTGGGCATGCTCAGGCCTCCTGTCCGGACTTGACCGCGGAGCGGATCACGAGCAGGCCGCCCTTGGGGCCGGGTACGGCGCCCTTGAGCAGGATCAGGCCCTTCTCGACGTCCACCGCGTGCACGGTGATGTTCTGGGTGGTGACGGTGTCGGTGCCCATCCGGCCCGACATCCGGGTGCCCTTGAAGACGCGGCCCGGGGTGGCGCAGGCGCCGATCGAGCCCGGCTTGCGGTGGTTGCGGTGGGCACCGTGCGAGGCGCCCACGCCGGAGAAGCCATGGCGCTTCATCGTGCCGGCGAAGCCCTTGCCCTTGCTGGTGCCGGTCACGTCGACGTCCTCACCCGCGGCGAACTGCTCGGCGCTGAGCTCCTGGCCGATGGAGTACGACGCGGCGTCGGCGGTGCGGATCTCGGCGAGGTGGCGACGCGCGGTCACACCGGCCTTGGCGAAGTGTCCCGCCGACGGCTTGGTGACCTTGCGGCCCTCGATCTCACCGAAGCCGACCTGGATGGCGTTGTAGCCGTCGGTCTCCGGCGTCCGGACCTGGGTGACCACGTTGGTGCCGGCCGCGACCACGGTCACGGGCACGACGCGATTGTTCTCGTCCCAGAGCTGGGTCATGCCGAGCTTGGTGCCCAGCAGGCCCTTCACGTTGCGTTCGTAAGTCATCTCTACCCAGCCCTCAGAGCTTGATCTCGATGTCGACGCCGGCAGGGAGATCGAGACGCATCAGCGAGTCGACGGTCTTCGGCGTGGGGTCGATGATGTCGATGAGGCGCTTGTGCGTGCGCATCTCGAAGTGCTCGCGGGAGTCCTTGTACTTGTGCGGCGAGCGGATCACGCAGAAGACGTTCTTCTCCGTCGGCAGCGGCACCGGGCCGGCGACCTTCGCACCCGTCCGGGTCACGGTGTCCACGATCTTCCGCGCCGAGGTGTCGATCACCTCGTGGTCATAGGCCTTCAGCCTGATGCGGATCTTCTGTCCCGCCATCACGCGTCCTTCACTTCTCGTCTCACGACTGTCTCGGGCCGCCTCGGTGAGGTGGTCCGCCCTGCTGCTCCCCCTCCTGAGCCACGTCGCGCTCTCACGCTCGTGTCTCCGACCCCCGCGGTCGGGCGTGTCGCGGCGCTGGTGACGCGCGCGACCACAGCCGAAGCTTCGGTCGTTGTTCTGGGGTTGTGCCCGACGGGGGTCGGGCGGAACGGGATCTCCAGGTGCGGCACGGACACGCGACCACATCGCCCCCATAAGCCTGAGGGCCAGGAGAACCTGTTCAGTAGTCAATGTCCGCGCCCCGGCAATCCCGCCGGAGCAACCGGACTATCTTGGCAGAGATCCGCCGCAGCGCCAAATCCGCGATCCTGCCGCTCGACGAGGCCCGAGTCGAGCGGCAACGAGAGCGGGTCGAGCGGGCCCGCGGGTGACCCTGCGAGCCGAGCTCTCCGCCGCCGGGCTGCACGACCCGTACGTCGAGGAGGAGCTCGCGCTGCTCACAGCTGACGATTCGGCCGAGGGCGCCTGATCGCCTACGCTGCTGCGATGCTCCGAGCCCGTTACGCCCGTCGTCTCGCCCTGCTCGTGCTCTGCCTGGCGCTGCTCCCCCTCGGCCCGAGCTGGGCGCGGGACGCCGCGATCCCCGGCCCGGTCCACGCCGGCAACACCTTCGGCTGGTACCCCACGGCGTGGCGCGACGAGTTCGTCGGACCGCTGAAGTCGGTGTGGCACAAGCACGGCAAGGGCAACCTGAAGACCAAGAACGGGATGCTGACGATGCACACGGGTCGCACCGGCAACCTGTCGGCAAAGCTGGGGAAGGCCGGTCACGCGACCGGCCGCTGGGAGATCCGGTGGAAGACCAGGGAGTCCAGGTCGGGTCACGCGCACTACACCGTGCGGACCGAGCTGGTCCCCGCAGGTGCCCGGAAGCAGTACTGCGGAGCCCGCGACATCGCGCTGGAGAGCTACACGCTGACGCACCCGCGGATGAAGTTCTACATCAACAACCTGCCCGATCTGGCCTTCCGTGCGACCAAGGGCCCGACGTACGCCGGGTTCGGCCGCGACCACTGGCACACGTTCGCGGTCGAGGTGACCCGCTCGCGGATCTCGTGGTTCGTCGACGCCCGGGTGATCAGGTCCGAGCGCCGGCCCGCGGCGCTCTCGGGGGTGCCGTTCACCGTGCAGCTGTCGATGGACGCCGTGGCAGGCAAACGGATGAACCCCACGACGATGCAGCTGGACTGGATGCGTTACTGGACGCTGGCCAAGCCGAACGACAAGTCGGTTGCCGCGCCCCAGACGACGCTGGGCCACTACCGCAAGGCCTGTCCTCCAGCCTGAGCCCTGCCCGGCTCGGCTGAGCGGCAGTACGTCAGGTCGACGATCGTCCGTCCGGACGCGAGGCCCTTGCGCTCGAACCTGGTCACCGGACGCTCCTCCCAGCGCTCGGTGCGGCCGCCGGACAGACCCGGCTCCGCATCGAGGACCGTCTGCATCTGCTCGGCGTACTCCACCCAGTCGGTGGCGATTCGCCAGAGGCCACCGGGCCGCAGCCGCCTGGCCACCAGGTCGGCGAACGCGGCCGAGACGAGCCGACGCTTGTGGTGCCGCTTCTTGGGCCACGGGTCCGGGAAGAACGTCCACAGCTCCTCCACGGAGCCGGGCCCGAAGAGGTGCTCGAGCGCCCACATCGCGTCGACCGAGATCAGCCGGACGTTGCCCACGCCGGCTTCCGCGAGCAGGCCGAGCGTGTGCGCGACCCCGGGTCGCCACACCTCGAACGCGACGATGTCGAGGTCGGGCCGGCGCGCGGCGAGCGCGGCGGTCGCCTCGCCCACCCCGGAGCCGACCTCCACGACCAGGGGCGCCGTGCGCCCGAACCATGCCTCCCACACGAACCCGGGCTCGTCGACCGCCTCCTCCGGGATCGCCCAGGCGTCCTGGTGCGCCTCCCAGGCCGCCCGCTGCGACGGGGTGAACCGGCTGCCCCGACGTGCGTAGCTGAGCACCTCGCGCACCCGTCGGCCGTCGTCGGTGTACCTCAGGTGCGGGCGTGCTGGCGGAAGCTGCTCGGACACGACCCGAACGCTAGTCGGTGCGCCGGGGTCACAGGGCGGGGCCGAGGTCCAGGCACCGAGTCCCCGAAAACGCCTGCGGGGACGCGGAGATGCACGGATCATTCTGCTCGTGCTCGTGGCGCGTCGAGGGAGTCTGCTGCTGGCGGGGGCGGTTGCGGTCGTCCTCGCGACCTTGCTGACCCTGGTCGCCTCCCTGGTCGCCTCCGGGGGCGCCACCGGGGGCGCCACCGGGGCCGACGCCGAGCGCTGCGCGCGGTTCTCGACCCAGTCCCAGGCCAGGGAGCGGCTGGTCACCGGACAGGGCGCGCGGGTCGTCGTCATCGGCGACTCCTACTCGGTCGGGCTCGGCCTGCGGGACCCCCTGGACTCCTGGCCCAGCGGGCTGCCCGGCCGGGTGCACGTCTTCGGCTTCTCCGGCTCCGGGTTCAGCGCGAACGCGAGCCCCTGCGGTGCGGTCTCGTACGCCGCCCGCGCACCGAGGGCCCTCCGCGGCGGCGCCGACACGGTCGTCGTCGAGGGCGGCCTCAACGACGTCGACCAGCCCGCAGACGCGATCCGTGCCGGTTTCCGTTCGCTCATGGTCGCGCTGCGCGGCCGACACGTCCTCGTCATCGGCCCGGCGCGCGCTCCGGCCCGCGCCGCCGGCGCGGCTCGGGTCGACGCGATCCTGCGAGAGGAGAGCGCCCGCGCCGACGTCTCCTACCTCCCGATGCTCTCGGGGTCGTTCAGCTACCTCGGCGACGGCCTGCACCTCACGCCTGCCGGGCACCAGGAGTTCGGCGCGCTGGCCGCAGCCGCCGTCGCCGGCTGATCGTCCGTGCCGCCACCCCGCCTCGGCGCGCACCCGGGCATTCAGTACCATCTCGGCGGGTCAAACAGCGGCTCACCGACTGCGGTCACTCCAAGGATCGTCCGTGCCTCGAGCCCCTCGACGTGGTAGCCCTCGCACCCGCCGCCTGATGGTCGACCTGTTCCACGCCGTCTCGGAGTGTGCCGACCTGGTCGACTACTGGGACGTGGCCGGCGATCCCGACGGGGTCCTCCTTCGCGCCCGTTCGCGGCTGCGCTACCCGACCGAGGGCGAGGCCGTCGAGGCCGCCCGGGTCATGGCAGTCAGGCTGCCGCCGGACGGGTACCACGTCCGCGAGGTCAGCGCTGTCGGGCGAGCGACGGACGGCGGCGAGCCCGGCTGGCACGCGTTCGCCGAGGTCCTCGTCTGCGACGACGGCGCCGGTTGACCAGCGACTCTTCGGGTACGGGTGGGAGATGACCGAGGAACAGTTGCTCGACACCCTCAGACGCATGGCAGACGGCCTCACGCCCGGCGACCTGGACCACACGCTGGAGCGCATCACGGCCGCCGCGGTCGAGGTCCTGCCCGGAGCGCACTACGCCAGCATCACGGTGCTGCACGAGGACGGCCGCCTGGAGACGGCCGCACCGACCGATGACATGCTCCTGGGTCTCGACGCCGCGCAGTACGAGCTGCGCGAGGGCCCCTGCTACGAGGCCGCCGTCGACGACACCTTCGTCACCTCTCCGCACCTCGCGGCCGACGAGCGCTTCCCGCAGTACGCCGCACGAGCGGTCGAGGCAGGGGTGCGCGCGCAGGCCGGCCTGCGGCTCTTCGACACCCCCAAGCCGCGCTCGCGGGGCGCGCTCAACCTCTACTCCCGCGATGTCGGCAGCTTCGCCGGCGGCAGCATGGTCGGCCGGCTGTTCACCCACCAGGCGGCGGTGGCCCTCGACTACGCCCGCGAGGTGGAGAACCTCCAGGAGGCGATGCAGACCCGCCAGCTCATCGGACGCGCCGTCGGCATCACCATGGAGCGCTACGGCCTCACCGAGCAGCGCGCCTTCGCCTTCCTCGCCCGGGTCTCCCAGACCCGCAACGTCAAGCTCCGCTGGATCGCCCAGGAGGTCGTCGCCGAGGCGGAAGGGCGCGCCGAGTCGTGAGCACGGCCGGCTTCGCCTGCGCGGGCTTCGCGCCTGCGGCGCGTTGCCTGCGGCGCGTGTGCGGCTGCGCCGCACGGGATCCGGTGGTGGCGGGAGCCACCAGACCCCGGGTGGTGGAGTTCCTCCTGGATGTGGTTGCCACCCGGCCCCTGAACGGCAGGGGAATGCGAAACGGCCCCGGACCAGAGGTCCGGGGCCGTCCGATGAAGCGCTAGATCACTTGGTGATCTTGGTGACGCGGCCGGCACCGACGGTGCGGCCACCCTCACGGATCGCGAAGCGGAGACCCTCCTCCATGGCGATCGGCTGGATCAGCTCGACGACCATGTCGGTGTTGTCCCCGGGCATCACCATGTCGCGGCCCTCGGGAAGGGTCACCACACCGGTCACGTCCGTCGTACGGAAGTAGAACTGCGGCCGGTAGTTGTTGAAGAACGGCGTGTGACGGCCGCCCTCCTCCTTCGAGAGGATGTAGACCGAGGCCTCGAAGTTGGTGTGCGGGGTCGTCGTGCCGGGCTTGATCACGACCATGCCGCGCTCGACGTCCTCGCGCTTGGTGCCACGGAGCAGCAGACCGACGTTCTCGCCCGCCTGGCCCTCGTCGAGGAGCTTGCGGAACATCTCGACACCGGTGACGGTCGACTTCTGCGAGCCCTCGCGGATGCCGATGATCTCGACCTCCTCGTTGACCTTCACGACGCCACGCTCGATGCGGCCGGTGATGACCGTGCCGCGACCGGTGATCGTGAAGACGTCCTCGACAGGCATGAGGAACGGCTTCTCGGTGTCACGCTCGGGCTGCGGGATGAACTCGTCGACGGCGTTCATCAGCTCCATGATCGAGTCACCCCACTTCGCGTCGCCCTGCAGCGCCGGGAAAGCAGCCACGCGGACCACGGGGATGTCGTCGCCCGGGAACTCGTACTCGTTGAGGAGCTCGCGCACCTCCATCTCGACGAGCTCGATGAGCTCCTCGTCGTCGACCATGTCGCACTTGTTGAGTGCGACCACGATCGCCGGCACACCGACCTGGCGGGCGAGCAGCACGTGCTCACGCGTCTGCGGCATCGGGCCGTCGGTGGCGGCCACGACCAGGATCGCGCCGTCCATCTGCGCGGCACCGGTGATCATGTTCTTGATGTAGTCCGCGTGACCCGGGCAGTCGACGTGCGCGTAGTGGCGCTTCTCGGTCTGGTACTCGACGTGCGCGATCGAGATCGTGATGCCGCGCTGACGCTCTTCGGGCGCCTTGTCGATCTGGTCGAACGCCGACGCCTCGTTCAGGTCCGGAAACTTGTCGTGCAGCACCTTGGTGATTGCTGCGGTCAACGTCGTCTTGCCGTGGTCGATGTGACCGATGGTTCCGATGTTGACGTGCGGCTTGGTCCGCTCGAACTTCGCCTTAGCCACTGTGGGCTCCTCCTGGTTGGTGTGTTACTTGACTCGTGTAGATGTGAACTTGATGCCGAGGCCGCGGTGAACCTATTCGCCACGTACCTTCTTGATGATCTCGTCGGCGACGTTCGTGGGAACCTCGGCGTACGAGTCAAACTCCATCGAGTACGACGCCTGGCCCGAGGTCTTCGACCGCAGGTCACCAACGTACCCGAACATCTCTGACAGCGGCACCAGTGCCGCGACCACCATGTCCCCATGGCGTTCCTCCTGGGCAGAGATCTGCCCGCGGCGGGAGTTGATGTCGCCGATGACCGTGCCGAGGAAGCTCTCGGGGGTCACGACCTCGACCGCGAACATCGGCTCGAGGAGGACCGGCTTGGCCATCCGCGCCGCCTCCTTGAACGCCGCGTTGCCGGCGATCTTGAACGCGAGCTCGGAGGAGTCGACGTCGTGGTAGGCGCCGTCCTCGAGGCTCACCTTCACGTCGACCATGGGGTAGCCGGCGAGCACGCCGAACTCCATGGCCTCCTGGGCGCCCTGGTCGACCGAGGGGATGTACTCCCTCGGCACGCGGCCGCCGGACACGTTGTTGACGAACTCGTAGCCCGCACCACTGCCGGTCTCGGGGTCGATGTTCGGCTCGATCGAGATCAGCACCTTCGCGAACTGACCCGAACCACCGGTCTGCTTCTTGTGCGTGTAGGAGTGCTTCTCGACCTTGCGGCGGATCGTCTCGCGGTAGGCGACCTGCGGCTTGCCGACGGTGGCCTCGACGCGGAACTCGCGCTTCATCCGGTCGACCAGGATCTCCAGGTGCAGCTCGCCCATGCCGGCGATGATCGTCTGACCGGTCTCCTCGTCCGCCTTGACGGTGAACGTGGGGTCCTCGTCGGAGAGCCGCTGGATCGCGGTGCTGAGCTTCTCCTGGTCGCCCTTGGTCTTGGGCTCGATCGCGACCTCGATCACCGGGGCCGGGAAGGTCATCGACTCGAGCACGACGGGGTTCTGCGGGTCGCAGAGCGTGTGCCCGGTCTTGGTGTCCTTCAGGCCCATGACCGCGACGATCTGGCCGGCGCCGACCGACGCGATCTCCTCACGCTTGTTCGCGTGCATCTGGTAGACCTTGCCGATCCGCTCCTTGCGGCCGTTGACCGAGTTGAGCACGTTGGCGCCCGCCGTGAGCTTGCCGGAGTAGACACGCACGTAGATCAGCTTGCCCAGGTGCGGGTCCGTGGCGATCTTGTAGGCCAGGCCGGAGAACGGCTCGTCGTCGGACGGCTGGCGGGTGATCTCGGTGTCCTCGTCACCCTGCGCGTGGCCGACGATCGCGTCGATGTCCAGCGGGGACGGAAGGTACTTCACGACCGCGTCGAGCAGCGGCTGGACACCCTTGTTCTTGAACGCCGTGCCGCACAGGACCGGGTTGAGCTTGTCGGCCAGGGTGGCGCGACGGATCGCCGCCTCGAGCTCCTCGACCGTGAACGACTCGTCACCCTCGAGGTAGCGCTCCATGATCTCGTCGTCGGCCTCGGCCAGCGTCTCGATGAGCTTCTCGCGGTACTCCTCGACCTGGTCCTGGAGGTCGGCGGGGATCTCCTCGATCTCGTAGTCCTCGCCCATCGTGGTCTCGCCGCGCCAGGTGAGCGCGCGCATGCCGACCAGGTCCACGACACCGAGGAAGTCGGCCTCGGCGCCGATCGGGAGCTGGAGGACCAGCGGGGTGGAGTTGAGGCGCTCGACCATCATGTCCACGCAGCGGAAGAAGTCCGCGCCGGTGCGGTCGAGCTTGTTGACGAAGCACATCCGGGGCACGGAGTACTTGTTGGCCTGGCGCCACACCGTCATCGTCTGCGGCTCGACGCCGGCGACACCGTCGTAGACCGCGACCGCGCCGTCGAGGACGCGCAGCGAGCGCTCGACCTCGGCGGTGAAGTCGACGTGACCGGGGGTGTCGATGATGTTGATCTGGTGGTCCTTCCACCAGCAGGTCGTCGCGGCGGACGTGATGGTGATGCCGCGCTCCTGCTCCTGCTCCATCCAGTCCATCGTGGCAGCGCCCTCGTGGACCTCACCGATCTTGTAGGTGATGCCGGTGTAGAACAGGATGCGCTCGGTGGTCGTGGTCTTGCCGGCGTCGATGTGCGCCATGATGCCGATGTTGCGGACCTTGTTGAGGTCCGTCGTGATGTCGACTGCCACTTGAGTCAGCGTTCCTTAAGTCGTGTTTGCAGGTGGTGATGGGAGCGAGGCCACTCAGCCCCGCGCGCCAGGTGCCCATGAAGGGTGAGCGGGCACCCGGCGCAACCACATCACCAGCGGTAGTGGGCGAAGGCCTTGTTCGACTCGGCCATCTTGTGGGTGTCCTCGCGCTTCTTGACCGCGGCACCGAGGCCGTTGCTCGCGTCGAGGATCTCGTTCATCAGGCGCTCGGCCATGGTCTTCTCGCGACGTTCCGCGGCGTACCCGACCAGCCAGCGCAGCGCGAGCGTGGTGCCGCGGGTGCCCTTGACCTCGATCGGAACCTGGTAGGTCGCGCCGCCGACGCGGCGGCTCTTGACCTCGATGGCCGGCTTCACGTTGTCCAGCGCACGCTTGAGCGTGACCACCGGGTCGGTGCCGGTCTTCTCACGGGCTCCCTCGAGGGCGCGGTAGACGATGCGCTGGGCAACCTGCTTCTTGCCGTCCTGGAGCACCTTGGAGACCAGCTGGGAGACCAGCGGCGACCCGTAGACGGGGTCCATCACGATCGGGCGCTTGGGAGCGGGGCCCTTGCGAGGCATTAGCGGCTCACCTCCACAGTGATCACGAGAGCGAAAAGGCGCTTGGGAGCGTCAGTACCGAACCGCGGCATCAGCTCTTCTCCTTCTTCGCGCCGTAGCGGCTACGTGCCTGCTTGCGGTTCTTGACGCCCTGGGTGTCGAGCGTGCCGCGGATGATCTTGTAGCGGACACCGGGGAGGTCCTTCACCCGGCCGCCGCGGACGAGCACGATCGAGTGCTCCTGGAGGTTGTGGCCCACACCCGGGATGTACGCCGTGACCTCGACACCGCTCGACAGCCGCACGCGGGCGACCTTGCGGAGGGCGGAGTTCGGCTTCTTCGGGGTGGTGGTGTAGACGCGGGTGCAGACACCGCGTCGCTGGGGCGAACCCTTCAGGGCAGGCGTCTTGTTCTTCGACACCTTGTCCTGGCGGCCCTTGCGGACCAGCTGGTTGATCGTGGGCACCGGGTGGTTC
>CAWDUF010000008.1:0-139688 GCA_963805425.1 uncultured Actinomycetota bacterium
CGTCGCCCGCCGACTTCGAGGGGGACCAGGACCGGGTCGCTGAGAGGCGCTGGAGTACACGGCCTCGAGGCCGGCACCCCTGATGCGCGACATCAAGGTCGACACTGTGTTCGTCGGGTCCTGCACCAACGGTCGGGATCGAGGACCTGCGGGCTGGCGGCCTGAGATCATCAAGGGCCACACGGGTCGCCGACGGGGACTCGGCTGCTGGTCGTCCCCGGTCAAGGGCGCGGAAACCAGGCGATCGGAGGGGAGGGGCTGGACAAGGTGCTTCCTCGGAGGCCGGGTGCGGAGTGGCTGCGCCGGGGCTGCTCGATGTGCCTGGGCAACAACCGAACCAGCTTTCGCCCCCCAGGAGCGCAGCGCGTCGACGTCCAACCGCAACTTCGAGGGACGCCAGGGCAAGGGCGGTCGCACCCACCTGGTCTCGGTGCCGGGTCGCGGCCGCGACCGCCGTGCGCGGCACGCTGTCCTCGCCCGCCGACCTGTGATTCTCCCGACGGCTCCCCTATCACCAAAGGGTCGCCTGTTCGCCATGGAGAAGTTCACCAGCCACACCGGCGTGGCGATGCCGCTGAAGCGGAGCAACGTCGACACCGACCAGATCATCCCGGCCGTCTACCTCAAGCGGGTCACCCGCACGGGTTTCGAGGACGGCCGTTCGTCGGCCTGGCGCAACGATCCCGAGTTCGTGCTGAACAGGCCCGAAGTACGCCGATGCGTTCGATCCTCGTCCGCCGGCCCCGACTTCGGCACCGGCTCGCTCTGCAAGCATGCGGTGTGGGCGCTGCAGGAACTACGGCTTCGAGGTCGTGATCTCTCTCGCGGTTCGCCGACATCTTCCGCGGCAACCGGGGGAAGGCGGGGGGCTTCTTGCCGCGCAGGTCGACGAGAAGGTCGTGCAGAAGCTCTGGGACTTCCTCGAGGACCACCCGGGCGCGACGATCAGTGTCGACCTGGAGAGCCGGACGGTGAAGCGGCGCGGAGACGGTCCGACGCGATCGAGGACTCCTTCGACATCGACGACTACACGCGTCGTCGGCTTCCAAAGCGGTCGCGTCGACTCGTACGCCGAGATCACGTCGTCGTGACCGAGCGTGATGCCGATGTCGTCGAGGCCCTCGAGCAGCCGCCAGCGCGTGTAGTCGTCGATGTCGAAGGAGTCCTCGATCGCGTCCGGACCGTCTCCGGCCTTCACCGTCCGGCTCTCCAGGTCGACACTGATCGTCGCGCCCGGGTGGTCCTCGAGGAAGTCCCAGAGCTTCTGCACGACCTTCTCGTCGACCTGCGCGGCAAGAAGCCCCGCCTTCCCCGAGTTGCCGCGGAAGATGTCGGCGAACCGCGAGGAGATCACGACCTTGAAGCCGTAGTTCTGCAGCGCCCACACCGCGTGCTCGCGAGACGAGCCGGTGCCGAAGTCGGGGCCGGCGACGAGGATCGACGCATCGGCGTACTCGGGCCTGTTCAGCACGAACTCGGGATCGTTGCGCCAGGCCGCGAACAGGCCGTCCTCGAAACCCGTGCGGGTGACCCGCTTGAGGTAGACGGCCGGGATGATCTGGTCGGTGTCGACGTTGCTCCGCTTCAGCGGCATCGCCACGCCGGTGTGGCTGGTGAACTTCTCCATGGCGAACAGCTCCTCGGTGATCGAGCTCAGTCGAGATCCAGGTCGGCGGGCGAGGACAGCGTGCCGCGCACGGCGGTCGCGGCCGCGACCGGCACCGAGACCAGGTGGGTGCGACCGCCCTTGCCCTGGCGTCCCTCGAAGTTGCGGTTGGACGTCGACGCGCTGCGCTCCTGGGGGGCGAGCTGGTCGGGGTTCATGCCCAGGCACATCGAGCAGCCCGCACCACGCCACTCCGCCCCGGCCTCGAGGAACACCTTGTCCAGCCCCTCCTCGATCGCCTGGTTGCGCACCCTGACCGAGCCGGGGACGACCAGCAGCCGAGTCCCGTCGGCGACCGTGTGGCCCTTGATGATCTCGGCCGCCAGCCGCAGGTCCTCGATCCGACCGTTGGTGCAGGACCCGACGAACACAGTGTCGACCTTGATGTCGCGCATCGGGGTGCCGGCCTCGAGGCCCATGTACTCCAGCGCCTTCTCCGCGGCGACCCGGTCCTGGTCCCCCTCGAAGTCGGCGGGCGACGGGACTGCGGCGCCGAGCGGCACACCCTGGCCCGGGTTCGTGCCCCAGGTGACGAACGGCGTCATCACCGAGGCGTCGAGGACGATCTCCTTGTCGAACTCGGCGTCGTCGTCGGTGACCAGCGTCTTCCAGTGGGCGACCGCGGCGTCCCAGTCGGCGCCCGCGGGTGCCTCCGGCTTGCCCTCGATGTAGTCGAACGTGGTCTGGTCGGGCGCGACCAGACCGGCCTTGGCGCCCCACTCGATGCTCATGTTGCAGACGGTCATCCGGCCCTCCATCGAGAGCTCCTCGATGGCCTGGCCGCGGTACTCGACGATGTAGCCCTGCCCGCCACCGGTGCCGGTGTGCGCGATCAGGGTGAGGACCAGGTCCTTCGCGGTGACCCCGGCCGGCAGGCTGCCGTTGACGGTGACCGCCATCGTCTTCGGCCTGGCCTGCATCAGCGTCTGCGTCGCCAGCACGTGCTCGACCTCGGAGGTGCCGATGCCGAACGCGATCGCCCCGAACGCTCCGTGGGTGCTGGTGTGGCTGTCCCCGCACACGATCGTCATGCCCGGCTGGGTCAGGCCGAGCTGGGGGCCGACGACGTGGACGATGCCCTGCTCGACGTCGCCGAGCGGGTGCAGCCGGACGCCGAACTCGGCGGCGTTCTTGCGCAGCGTCTCGACCTGCGTCGCGGAGACCGGATCGGCGATCGGCTTGTCCCAGTCGATCGTCGGGACGTTGTGGTCCTCGGTGGCCAGGGTCAGGTCTGGACGGCGTACGGCGCGGCCGGAGAGCCGCAGGCCGTCGAAGGCCTGCGGGGAGGTGACCTCGTGGATCAGGTGGAGGTCGATGTAGAGGAGGTCGGGCTCTCCCTCGGCAGTCCGGACGACGTGCTCGTCCCAGACCTTCTCCGCCAGGGTCTTGCCCATGACCTCTCCCTTCCCTGGCCACCTCGTCACAGGATCTGACACTGGATCGTTCAAGATGGCCTCGTCGCGAACGTGATGCAGCCTACTCTTGCATCCCATGTTCTGAGACGGCAGTATTGGTATATGGACAACTCTAGCGGAGTCGGCGTCCTCGACAAGGCCGCCCTCGTACTCGCAGCCCTCGAGTCCGGGCCGGCCACGCTCGCCGGACTCGTCGCCGGCACCGGCCTCGCTCGACCCACCGCCCACCGGCTCGCAGTTGCCCTGGAGCACCACCGTCTCGTGGCCCGCGACATGCAGGGTCGCTTCGTGCTCGGCCCTCGCCTGGCCGAGCTGTCCGCCGCTGCGGGAGAGGACCGGTTGCTCGCGGCCGCCGGCCCGGTGCTCGCCCGCTTGCGAGACATCACCGGCGAGTCGTCGCAGCTGTGGCGCCGCCAGGGTGAGTACCGCGTGTGCGTCGCCGCCGCCGAGCGCCCGAGCGGCCTGCGCGACACGATCCCGGTCGGGTCGCAGCTGACCATGCGCGCCGGCTCGGCGGCGCAGATCCTGCTCGCCTGGGAGGACCCGGAGAGGATCCACCGGGGCCTGCAGAACGCCGCCTTCTCCGCGACCGCCCTGTCCGGAATCCGTCGCCGCGGCTGGGCGCAGTCCGTCGGCGAGCGCGAGCAGGGCGTGGCGTCGGTGTCCGCACCCGTGCGCTCCCCCAGCGGCAAGGTCATCGCCGCGGTGTCCGTGTCCGGCCCGCTCGAGCGGCTCTCGCGTCAGCCCGGCCGGATGCACGCCCCGGCTGTGCTCGCCGCGGCCGACCGGCTGTCGGAGTCGCTGCGGCGCGCAGCCGCGGAGTAGCCGTCCAGGACACGAGCCTGTCCCGGACACGAGTCTGTCCCGGACGCGAGCCTGTCGAGATGAGGTGGCCCGCGCTCAGGCCGTCAGCAAGCCGATCCCCAGGGTCGTCAGCCCGACCGCCAGCACTGCGCCACCGGCGAACACCACCGCGATGAACCTGTTCGGCGCCGTGCGCCCGAACCCGGCCGAAGCGGCGAAGAATCCGGCGGGCATCAGGATCGCCGCCATCGGCACCCCGGAGCGTGCGATCCACGCCCATCCGTCGCCGAGGCCGGCCTGGTCGACGTACAGCAGGCTGAGCAGGCTCAGGACCAGCAGGACGCCGGCGTGCGCATGGCCGGCGCGCGCGAAGCCGACCTGGAACGGCGTCGCGCCGGCGGCGTCCTTCCAGAGCTTCACCAGGTAGAGGCCACCGGTCTCGACCGTGACCAGGGACAGGAACAGGATCCCCGCGAGGACCCGGGACTCGTCGGACATCGTCTCTCCTTTGGATAGTTCTACTCGCCAATATTGGACAGTACAACTATCCAATGTCAAGATTGATTCCATGTGGATGGCCGAGTTGTCCGCGCGATCCGGGATCGGCGTGGCGACGATCAAGTACTACCTGCGCGAAGGACTGCTCCCTGCCGGGGTGGCGACCGGTGCGACCCGGGCGCAGTACGACGAGAGCCATGTCCGCCGGCTGCGGCTCGTCCGTGCGCTGACCGACGTGGCCGGGCTCCGGCTCGAGACGGTGCGGCAGGTGCTCGACGGGATCGACAACGCGGCGTCCTGGCACGAGGCCGTGGGCAGCGCGCACACCAGGCTCGCTGCTGCCGACGGCCTCGCCCCGGCAACCGCCGGATCCCGCGCGCGGGTGGACCGGTTCCTCGAACGCCAGGGCTGGGAGCTGTCGCCGGTGAGCGCGCAGCGCGAGGTCCTTGCCCGCGCCCTCGACGCGCTCGAGGACGTCGGTCACCCCGTCAGCGACGAGCTGCTCAACCGGTACGCCGACGCGATGCGGCCCGTGGCGGCCCACGAGGTCGCATCGGTCCGGTCCCCCGACCGCGAAACCAGCGTCGAGGCGGCAGTCGTCGGGACGCTGCTGCAGGAGCCGATCCTGCTGGCAGTGCGGCGGATCGCCCAGGAGAACGCCTCGCGCGCGCTGGAGGCTTGACGGGGTCTGCCGACTCCGTCTCCGTCGTACCGGGACATGCGAATGTCGCGCGTGGGGCGGATACGGTGCGCACCAGTCCCCCGGGCGACATTTGCACGCCGGCGTGCGAGGGGTGCGGGCGTTCCTGGAGCCACGGACCGGCCAGCGGTCCTCAGAACGAGGCAGTCCTCAGAACAACGCGTCCTGCTCGAGCTCGAGCAGCAGCTGCTTGCGGTCGAGGCCACCGGCGTACCCCGTGAGGGAGCCGTTGGCGCCGATCACTCGGTGGCACGGGATCACGATCGGGATCGGGTTGCGGCCGTTGGCCAACCCCACCGCGCGCGACGCGGCGTTCGTGTGCCCGAGCCGGTGCGCGATCTCTCCGTACGACGCGGTCTCGCCCCAGCCGACGAGCCGGAGCTGCTCCCACACCTTCTGCTGGAAGGCACTCCCCTGCGGCGCGAGCGGCAGGTCGAACTCCTTGAGGTCGCGGGCGAAGTACGCCGTCAGCTGGTCGACCGCCCGACGCAGCAGCGGGTCGTCGTCGGCCTGGTCGCCGATCGGACGGCCGTCGGCCAGGCCGCGGAACGGGCTGAACTCGATGGCGACGATCGCGCCCTCGCGCGCGACGATCCGCAGGTCACCGATCGGTGACGGCATCACGGTCCACATCGCAGCTGCTCTCTCGCTCTTCGTTGTCGTCACCCTATGACTCCTTCTTCCTCGATGTTTCAGAACCTGCGTCGCCCAGTGACGACCACAGGTGGATCAGTGCGTAGGAGCGCCACGGCCGCCAGCTCTCGCTGCGGGTCGCGACGTCGTCGATGCCGAGGTGCTCAGCCGCATGGCGGACACCCACGTCGGTGGGGAGAAACACGTCGGGGTCTCCGAGCACCCGGAACGCGATGTAGTCCGCGGTCCACGGACCGATGCCGGGCAGCGCGAGAAGGCGCGCGCGAACCTCGCCGCGGTCGACGCTGCGGTCGAGCACGACCGACTCCTCGGCCAACGCGCCGGCGATCGCGTTGAGTGCGCGCCCGCGGGCGCGCGGCATCGCGATCTGCTGAGGATCGAGGCCGGCAAGGGCCTCCGCCGTCGGGAAGAGGTGGGTCACGTCATGGTCACCGGCCAGGTCGAGCGGCTCGCCGCTCTCGGCGACGAGCCTGGTCGCGAGCGTGCGCGCGGCGACCACGCTGACCTGCTGCCCGATCACCGCGCGAGCCGCGAGCTCGACGCCGTCGACATGACCCGGAACCCGCAGGCCCGGCCGCCGGCGCACGAGTCGCGCGAGTCTCCGGTCGCCACCGAGCTGGTCGTCGACGGCGACCGGGTCGCAGTCGGCATCGAGCAGCCGCCGGGTGCGTTCGAGCGCCGGCGCGAGGTCACGGGCGTCGGCCAGGGTCAACCGGCACGGCACGTGACCAGCCGGGTGGTCGGTCAGCTCCACCCGGACGACGCCGGGACCGTAGGGCAAGGAGAGCGAGCGTTCGTACCAGCCCTCGCCGACCGCCTCGACACCGCGCACGGCGCGGAGCGCGAGGAAGTCGAGCAGCTCCTCACCGGCGAACGGCTCGCGTACGCCGATCCGCGTCGCGATCGTGCCGGAGGTCGCCTTGCTCGAGGACGTCGTACCACCGCGCCTGCCGCGCAGCTCGGTCGGCGTCGCGGCGTACACCTCGCGCACGGTGTCGTTGAACTGCCGGATGCTGGAGAAGCCGGACGCGAACGCGACGTCGGCGAAGGACATCGTCGAGGTCTCGACGAGCACGCGTGCGGTCTGCGCGCGGCGGGCGCGCGCGAGTGCGAGCGGTCCGGCCCCGAAGGCGGAGGTCACCAGCCGGTTGAGCTGTCGCTCGGAGTAACCGAGCCGTCGCGCCAGGCCCTCGACGCCGTCGCGGTCGACGGTGCCGTCGGCGATCAACCGCATCGCACGACCGGCCGCATCGGCCGCGACGTCCCACTCCGGCGATCCCGGTGTCGCATCCGGGAGGCAGCGCTTGCACGCCCGGTAGCCGGCCTGCTGTGCCGCGGCGGCGCTCGGGTAGAAGGTGACGTTGGCGAGCTTGGGGGTGATCGCCGGGCAGCTCGGCCGGCAGTAGATGCCGGTGGTGCGCACGGCGGTGTAGAACACCCCGTCGAAGCGGCGGTCGCGGCTCTTCAGCGCCCGGTAGCAGGCCTCCGTATCGGTGAACATGCACCCAGTCTGGCCACAGCCGACCGACACTTCTAGCGGAAATCGGCCACCACCGTTCGGGTGGTCGAACCGAGGTCAGTGCGCGATCGGGTGCGCCCTTGCTGACCGGCGGCCTACTGCCGCTCGCCGCGACACCCAGCCCTCGCGCACGAGGATGGCTGCGCCGGCGAGGATGGCGACGACCTCGGAGATGAACGCGGACCACACGTAGCCGCCGGTCCAGTGATCGTGTACCCCGAACAGCCCCACGGTCGCGGCGATCACGAACGCTCCGATCGTCGAGAGTCCGAACCCCACCGCGAGCAGCGGTGGTGCCCAGTGCCGCCAGGTCAGCACCAGCGCCGCGATCACGACGCCGCCCGCGAAGTTCATCAAGAACGCCGGGCCGACGCTCTGGTGCCGGACGCCGTTGAACCACATGTCCAGATGGACCCCCGCCGAGACGAGCAGGGCAGCTGCTGCAATGAGTCGAGTCTTCATGTCCACTCTCCGTTCCCTTGCCCTCGACTACGGAGCGGGAGGCGAGGGGGTTCAGGAGCACGGCGGCGCGAGCGCCGGGTCTGACGTGGTGGGTCAGCCGTTGTTGCCGATCGCGATCACGTTGCCGTCGGGGTCCTTGACCCAGGCCCCGACGAAGTCACCCATCCGCGCCAGTCCTCGCTCGTCGGTCGCAACGGGACCGTCGCTGTACTGCTCGAAGGTGACGCCGCCCGCGATCAGGTCGTCGACGATGCTCGTGACGTCGTCGACGATGAACCCCGCGGCGGTCGCTCCCGAGGCTCGAGCGAGGGGCGAGGGGAACACGTGCAGCGTGGTGCCGGCGCCGCACTGGTAGGTGCGACCGCCGTCCGGGTCCTCGCCGTCGCTCCGCAGACCGAGCTTGCCCTCGTAGAACTCGACTGCCCGGCCGATGTCGGAGACCGCGATCGCGGCGCCCACCTTGCCCTCACCCAGAACCATGGTTCCTCCAGCGGGATGTGGCGGTGCCGCGTCAGCGCCGCTCGATGTCTCGGACGCTACGCCCGGCCCGGGCGTCACGTCACCCGGCTTGATCGGCGCAGGGCGGCGTTGCCGAGGTTTCGAGGCTCCCTGGCGCTCGCACCTCAACCATCTGAGGCCTGGAACGACAACAGCCCCGATCCTGGCGAGAGGATCGGGGCTGGCGCCGAAACGTACCCCCGACGGGATTCGAACCCGCGCTACCGCCTTGAGAGGGCGGCGTGCTAGGCCACTACACAACGGGGGCATCGAGCGGACGAGACTCTATCGAAGCGGCCCGAAGGCAACCAAATCGACGAGATCGCGTCGGCACTCGCTGGGATACAAGGACTCGAACCTTGACTAACTGGACCAGAACCAGTCGTGCTGCCAATTACACCATATCCCACTGAATCGGACCGGCTGCCGCCGACGGATCGGGGCGGCTGGACCGAGGGGAAACCTTACACGCGGGGCGTTGTGGGCAGCAAAACGGGTGACTCGCTCGGCGGTACGACGGGTGGTGTGGTGCGATTGCCGATGCCCATCGCCCGGGCGAGCAGCAGCACGAGCACCAGGTAGACACCGTTCTGGGTGATGGTCAGCGGGATGTTCGACCACGAGATCTCGGTGACGTTGAGGGAGTCGTCGATGTTGCCCAGCACCAGCGCGAAGCCGAACGCGACCAGGTTGTTCCACACGTGCATCGCGATGCCGGCCTCGAGGCCACCGGTGCGCAGCACGACGTACCCGGCCATCAGCCCGAACGAGAACCGGTCGAGGAACAGCGGGGCGTTCTGCACGCCGTGCGCGAGTGCGAACAGCCCTGCGCTGAGCACGATCGCGACCCACGGCCGCCGGGTGAGCGCGCCGAAGGCCTGCATCGCGTAGCCACGGAAGGCGTACTCCTCACCGATCGCCTGAAGCGGCGTGGTGAACAGCACGACCAGGCCGATCGCCACCAGCCGGCCGGTGAGGTGGTTCGGCGAGCTGTCCAGGTCGTTGGGGTCGCCGGGCAGCAGCGCGCCGAGGAACAGCTGGGCGAACGATCGCGATCGGGGCCAGGCCGAAGCAGACCCAGAAGAAGCCGCCACCGGATGCCCGGCCGCACCGACATCAGCCACCGCGGACGCATCCGGTGCACGTAGCGGATGATCAGCCAGGTCACCGGGATCAGCCCTGCCAGCGCGAGGTTGAGGTAGAGCATCCCCTGCCAGGTGACGTGGTCCAGCTGACAGGGCGTCCTCGAAGGCTTTCGTGAACGAGCCGTGGTGGTCGAGCGCGACGGCGCCGGCGAGGAGGGGCAGCAGCGCGAACGGGACGACGACGAGCATGCCGGCCACCAGCGCCACGAGGCCGACGACCGGCTTCCACCAGGCGTAGGTCCGGGTACGCAGCATCAACGGGTACGTGCGGGGTTCGGCGTGAGGGTGGCTCAGCGCCGGAGCCGTCGGGTACGCCGGCTGGCTGGTCAACCCCGCCGCCTAGCCCGCGACCGCAGCGACCAGCGCCGCGTCGAGCCGGGCGCAGGGACGCCTCGCGCCCGAGCAGCTCCAGCGACTCGAACAGCGGCGGGGAGATCGCGTCGGCCGGTGATCGCGACCCGCACCGGGCCGAACGCGTTGCGCGGCTTGAGCCCCAGCTCGTCGACGAGGGCGGCGCGCAGGGACTCCTCGATCGCCGCGGTGCTCCACTGCTCGAGGCCGGCCAGCGCCTCGCGGGCCGCGGTCACGACCTGGCGGCCGGCGTCGTCGCCGAGCACGGCACGCGCCGTCGTCGTCGTACCCGACGTCGGGCGCGAACAGGAAGCCGAGCATGTCGGGAGCCTCGGTGAGCTTGTTGATCCGCTCGGCGACCAGCGGCATCGCGAGCTCGAGGAGCTGCGCGTCGGCGTCGCCGACCGGGTCGCCCACCACGCCGGCATCCTTGAGGAACGGCAGCACGCGATCGGTGATCTCCTCGATCGAGAGCAGCCGCATGTGCGAGGCGTTGATCGCCTCGGCCTTCTTCAGGTCGAAGCGCGCGGGGTTCGGGTTGACGTCGGCGATGTCGAACGCCTCGACCATCTCCTCGAGCGAGAAGACGTCGCGGTCCGCGGCGATCGCCCAGCCGAGGAGTGCGAGGTAGTTGAGCAGGCCCTCGGGAAGGAAGCCGTGGTCGCGGTAGCCCAGCGCGTGCGCCTCGGGGTCGCGCTTGGACAGCTTCTTGTTGCCCTCCCCCATCACGTAGGGCAGGTGCCCGAAGCGCGGGGTCGTCGTCGGCGATCCCGACCGCGATCAGCGCCGTCGTACAGCGCGAGCTGGCGGGGCGTCGAGGAGAGCAGGTCCTCGCCGCGCAGCACGTGGGTGATCTCCATCAGCGCGTCGTCGACCGGGTTCGACCAGGGTGTAGAGCGGGTCGCCGTTGGCGCGGGCCAGCGCGAAGTCGGGGACGTGGTCGGTGTCGAAGGTGACCTCGCCGCGGACCAGGTCGTCGAAGGCGATCTGCCCGTCGGGCATCCGGAAGCGCACCACCGGCTCGCGGCCCTCGGCGACGAAGGCCGCGACGCTGCTCGTCGGTGAGCTCGCGGCAGAACCCGTCGTACCCGAGCACCTTCGAGCCGCGACGCCTTTCGGCGCTCGGTCGACCTCCTCGGTGGTGCAGTAGCAGGCGTAGGTGTAGCCGCCCTCGTAGAGCCGGGCCAGCACGTCGGCGTAGACGTCACTGCGCTCGCTCTGGCGGTACGGCCCGTAGCGGACCGCCGACCTCGGGGCCCTCGTCCCAGTCCAGGCCGAGCCAGCGCATCACGTCGATGAGCGCGTCGTAGGACTCCTCGGTGCTGCGCTCCTTGTCGGTGTCCTCGATGCGGAAGACGAAGGTGCCGCCGTGGTGGCGGGCGAAGGCCCAGTTGAACAGCGCCGTGCGGGCCAGGCCGACGTGCGGGGAGCCGGTCGGGCTCGGGGCCATCCGGACGCGGACGCCCGGCCGGTCGCGGCGCCGATCGTTGGTCGAGCTCGCGGTGCTCTCAGTCACGTGCTTCACCTTGTTCGTCAGGTTGCCGATGCCCTCGACGAGATCTCGACCTCGTCGCCGGGCTGGATCGGGCCGACACCCTCGGGGGTGCCGGTGAGGATGACGTCGCCGGGCAGCAGCGTCATCACCGAGGAGACGTACTCGATCAGGGTCGGGGACGTCGAAGATCATGTCCGAGGTGCGGCCGTCCTGCTTGAGCTCGCCGTTGAGGTAGGTCCGCACGCGCGAGGTCGGTCGACGTCGAGCTCGGTCTCGATCCACGGCCCAGCGGGCAGAACGAGTCGAAGCCCTTGGCGCGGGTGAACTGGCCGTCGGTGCGCTGCAGGTCGCGGGCGGTGACGTCGTTGGCGACGGTGTAGCCCTGGATCACGTCGGCGGACTTCTCGGCCGGGACGTCGCGGCAGATCCGGCTGATCACCACGGCGAGCTCGCCCTCGTAGTGCACCTCGCTGCTCTGCCGGGGGTAGAAGATCGGGTCGCCCGGGCCGACCACGCTGGTGTTCGGCTTGAGGAACATCAGCGGCTCGGCCGGCACCTCGCCGCCCATCTCGGCGGCGTGCGCGGCGTAGTTGCGGCCGATGCCGACGACCTTGCTGCGCGGCAGCACCGGCGCGAGCAGCCGGACGTCGGCGAGCGGGTACTCCTTGTCGGACAGGTGCATGCCGACGTACAGCGGGTCGCCGTTGAGGGCCACGACCACGCAGTCCTCGTCTGGGATCCCGTTCTCGTCGACCTCGCCCGTGACCACGCCGAACTGGGGGTCTTCCCCGGTGGTGAATCTCGCGATACGCACCCGATGAGCCTATCGACGTACCCTCCTTCGGCCGTGCAATGGACCGTGCTCCCCGCGAGGAGTGGCAGCCACGCGCCGCCGCGCACGCGCAGCGCGTCGACGTCTGGGTGCAGCCGCACCTCGACCGCCGCCGCCGCGGGATCGACCACCCGGTGCACGACTTCCTGTTCACCTACTACTCCCACCGGCCTGCCGCGCTGCGCCGCTGGCACCCCGGGTACGGCGTCACGCTGCTGGATGCGCCGGAGTACGACGGCCTCCGGGGCTACGAGGTCTCGGCTGTGCTCGACCACCGAGGTGGTCGAGCAGCGACGGAGCGGCGATCGGTCGAGACCTCCGTCACGCACGGCTGGCGGGCCGACGTCCGCTCCTCGAGTCCACTCGGACCTGCTCGCCGCGACGGCGTCGCGACCGGCCACGCTGGGCTGCTTCGGGCTGCACGAGTGGGCGATGGTCTACCGCAGCCGACGAGCGTCCGGCACCCGTGGCCGCTGCGCCTCGGCGCCGCCGGCACCGAGGAGGTGGTCGAGGCGCACCGCATCGGCTGCTCCCACTTCGACGCCTTCCGGTTCTTCACCGACGCCGCCCGGCCGCTGAACACGCTGCAGCCCGGGCGGCGACGACCGCCGTGACCTCGAGCAGCCCGGCTGCCTGCACGCCGAGGATGGACCTCTACAAGCACGCGTTCCGGTTGAGCCCGCTGGTCAGCTCCGAGCTGGTCGCGGACTGCTTCGCCCTCGCCTGGGACATCCGCGAGCTCGACATGCGCGCCTCGCCGTACGACCTCGCCGACCTCGGCTACCCGCCGGTCCGGATCGAGACACCCGACGGCAAGGCCGAGTACGTCGCGGCGCAGCGTTCGTTCGCCGAGCGGGCCGCACCGCTCCGGCAGCGGCTCATCGCGACGTGCGACCGGTTGCTCAGCCCAGCAGCGACCGCGGCTCGGACCGGGTGACCGCGAGTCCGGCGCGGCAGAGGACCGCAGGCGGACTCGTGAGCAGCTGGTGCGCCAGCCGGCGCAGATTCCGCATGCGCCGACGTTAGCCCGAGCGGTCTTCGACCAGGCCGGCCGACTGGTCGACCTGCTTGCCGGAGTCACCGGACTCGACGTCACCGGACTCGACCCGGAAGCGCGGGACCCCGGCGACACAGGTGGCCTGCACCTGGACTTCGGCCTGGTCCTTCTTGAAGGTGACCTCGACCTCGCTGCCGGAGCTGTGACCGACCTCGACGTGCCATCCGTCGCTCGGGAAGGTGCCCCTGACCTGGGCCGTCCGGCCGTTGCACGCGACCGTGACGGACCCCGCGGCGCCCGACCAGGTCCGGGTCTCGGTCTGGACGGGCGAGGAGGCCGCGGTCTTGGACGGCGACGTGGCGTCCGGTCGCGTGGCGCCCGCCGTCGGCGACGGGGTGCGCGACGGCGTGCGACGTGGCGACGCCGGAGCGGTACTGGTCGCGCTCGGCCCGTCCTTCGGGGAATGGGTGCGCGTGGGCGCGGACCCGAGCGTGCCGACGACTGCCGGCTGCGTCTCAGCCGGGTCCGGGTTTCCGGTGACCTGGCTGCCGGCCCGGTCGATCGCGACCCAGGTGAGCGCCGAGCCGGCAATCACGACGACGACCCAGGCCGTGACCGCCAGCAGCCACATCCGTCTGCTCACCTGGGCATCCTCTCAAGCGGGCACCAAGGAACTGGCACTAGCGTCGGATCATGGCCAGCGTCGTGATCGTCGAGGACGACCCGTCGATCCGGGCCTCGCTCCAGCGCGCGCTCGAGGAGCAGGGCCACGCTGTCGCCACGTCCCCGGACGGTGTCGGCGCCCTCGACCTGGTCGTGCGCACCGAGCCGGACGTCGTCCTGCTCGATCTCGGCCTGCCGGACATCGACGGCCTCAAGGTGCTCGCGATGCTGCGCGGCGTCACGCCGGTGCCGGTCATCGTGATCACCGCTCGCGACGACGACCCGACCATCGTGTCCGCGCTCGATGCCGGCGCCGACGACTACGTGGTGAAGCCGTTCGGCGTCGACCATGTGGCCGCGCGGATCCGGGCGGTGCTTCGGCGCGGCACCGGCACCGACGAGGACCCGGCGATCCGGGTCGGCGACCTCACCCTCGACCCGAGATCGCGGCGCGTGACGCTCGCCGAGCACGAGGTCGAGCTGACCCGCAAGGAGTTCGACCTGCTGTTCGCCCTGGCCAGCAGGAAGGGAGAGGTGGTCTCCAAGCGCACTCTCCTGGCCGAGGTCTGGCAGCAGGCCTACGGCGGCGGCGACCGGACCGTGGACGTGCACCTCTCGTGGCTGCGCCGCAAGCTGGGTGAGAGCGCGGCCGAGCCGAGGTACCTGCACACCGTGCGCGGGGTCGGCATCCGCTGCGTCGAGCCGGGCCGGGACTGATGCGCCGCCGGATCGGGATCCTGGTCGCGTCGACCACCTCGGCAGTCGTGCTGGCCTTCGTGATCCCGTTGTGCCTCCTGGTCCGCAACATGGCCGAGGACAGGGCGATGGCCGGCGCTGACCAGGAGGCGCGCAACATCGCCATCCTGGTGTCGAGCCTGCACGACGACCCGACCCTGGAGGACGTGGTCGCCGCCGTGGACCAGCGCTCACCGGCGACCACCACCGTCGTGCTCGCGAACGACACCACCCTGGGCAGCGGCCAGGTGACGGCGACCGACTCCGACGTCGTGACGGCGCGCACCGGCGCTGCGTTCACCCGGAAGACCGGTGGCGGCAACCGCACCGTCGTCCCGGTGGTGACCGCCGACGGCACCGACGTGGTGGTCACCGAGGTGTCCAACGCCCAGCTCCACGAGGGCGTCGCCGCAGCGTGGGCCGCCATCATCACGCTGGGCGTGTTGATGCTGGCGCTCGCGTCGGTCGTCGCCGCCCAGCTCGGCCGCCGGATCAGCACTCCGGTGACCCGGGTCGCGGAGGTCGCGGACCGGCTCCGCGACGGCGAGCTCGACGCACGAGCCTCGCTCGAGGGACCAGCCGAGACCCGGGCGCTCGCGGAGGCGCTGAACCGGCTTGCCGAGCGGATCACCGAGCTGCTGGTCGCCGAGCGAGCGGCCGTCGGCGATCTCTCGCATCGCCTGCGTACGCCGGTCACCGCCCTGCGGATCGACGTCGAAGGGGTCGACGACCGCAGCCTGGCAGAGCGACTCCGCCAGCACATCGGCACGCTGCAACGCACCATCGACGCGATCGTCAACGACGCGCGCCGACCAGTGCGGCACGACATGGCGTCTCAGTGTGACGCCGTCGCGGTCGTCCGCGAGCGGACGGCGTACTGGGCTCCGCTCGCCGAGGACCAGGGTCGTGCGTTCGAGATCGACCTGCCGGCGGACCCGGTGACCGTCCCGCTGGACGACGTGGACCTGAGGGACGTCGTCGACGTGCTCATCGACAACGTCTTCGCGCACACCCCGGAGGGCACCCCGTTTCGCGTCGGGGTGGGGCCCGACGGACACGGCACGGTCAGGCTGGAGGTGGCCGACGCCGGTCCCGGGCTCGGCGTGCTGCGTCGGCAGGGACCGGGGCACACGGGGCTCGGCCTCGAGATCGTGCGCCGTACGGTCGAGCCTGCCGGCGGGAACATCGAGATCGGTGCCGCCCCGAACGGCGGCACCGTCGTAGGAGTCCGGCTGCCGCTCAGCCCGGCCGAGGGCCGCACCACCACGTAGGGCGGCACCGTCGTGGCCGTCCGGCTGCCGCTGAGCCCTGGGGGTGTCGACCCTGGGGGGAGGGCCTGAAGCCCAGCGGAACAGCCGGACGGCGGTCTCAGTCGTCGTGGCCCACGTCCTCGTGGCCGATGGCGCCTTCGGTGTCCGCGCCGGACTGGTCCTCTCCGGCCCCGTCGGCGGGCTCATGGGCGTCATCGGCCCTGGTGTGATGGCTCCCGTTGCCTCCCGCCGATGCCGACCGGACACCGACCGAGCGTGCCGGCGCGGCCGCCTGAGCTGGCAGGTCGTGGACCACGACCACCTTCTCCTTGACCTTGATGCAGGCCTTGCCGACGACCTTCCAGCCGTGCTCGCACGGCAGCCACCTGGTCGTGCTGACCGGGGCCGGAGACTCGGTCTTGATGGAGGCCGGCTCGGTGCCCGAGGAGCCGACCGAGGCGGCGCTCTGGTAGGCGACGACCGAGGCAGCGATACCGGCCACCATGCCTGCGATGGTCAACAGGGGTGCTGAGATGCGCACGGAGGATCTCCTTCGTCTCCACCGGGCAGTGGTCTGCGCGGTGCCGACCCAGCATCCGGTGGGCTGTCCTAGGTGCGCCTCGCCGGAAGGTCAAGTTCACCTCAAATCCGACAGCTCGGGCTCCAGGAATGAGCGCTGTCGCGCCCTCCGGTCTTCACACAGGCTTGACAGTCCGATGAGGACGACTTGTCCGGTTCTCCCGCAGGCTGGCCGTCCCGGTCTCACCTGAGGCCACCGACGCCCACTGTCCCGGAGGTATGACGTGACGTTCTGGTCCCGCAAGCGAAAGGGCGCCGAGCACGACCTGGTGGTCCGCGCCGGCAGCACCGTCAAGCGCGACGTGTACAAGGCGACGACAGCCGGAGTCACCGGAGTCACCGCCTTCGGCGCGCTCGCGGTGACCGGTGCGATCGCAGGAACGGCCGCGCACACACAGGCACTGAAAGAACAGGACCAGGCGGCGCCGCCTGCGACACCGACGTCCGTGGTGGTCGAGAAGCGCCGGAAGCACAGGACGGTCGTGCAGACCCGCGTCGTCCACGAAGCCAGCACGGCCGTCGCGCGACCTGCCACCGGCGGCACGGTTCACTACAGCAGCTCGAGCTCGTCAGGAAGCTCCGGAAGCCACAGCTCGGGCGGGTCCGGCGGCGCCACCCACTCGGCACCGAAGCCGGCACCTGCGCCGTCGTCCGGCTCCTGATGGGCACCTGCCTCGTGCCGCCGCCGGTGCGACACCAGCGGTTCCGGGCCCTGGGCACCTACGTGCACATCAGCACCACCGGGCGGCTCGATCGTGCGGTCCAGCTGTCCAAAGCGGTCCTGGACGAGGTCGACCGCACCTGCAGCCGCTTCCGCCGCGACTCCGACCTCACCACGGCGAACGCACGTGCCGGCCGGTGGACGGAGGTCGGGCCACTGCTCGCCGCCGCGGTGGGCGTCGCCGTCGACGCCGCCCGGGAGACCGACGGCCTGGTCGACCCGTGCCTGGGTCGGCAGCTCGTCGAGATCGGGTACGACGAGGACCTTGCCGCAGTCCTCGCCGACCCGCGAGCCGCTCCGGTTCCGCCCCCGACGGCACGACCGGATGCGTGGCGGGACGTCGGGGTCGATCCGGCGGGCGCGGTGTTCGTGCCCGAGGGTGTCGCGCTCGACCTGGGGGCGACGGCCAAGGCCTGGGCGGCCGACCTGCTCGCCGCCACCCTGGTCGACGCCGTGGGAGGCGAGGCCCTCGTCAGCCTCGGTGGCGACATCCGGATCGCCGGACCGCGCCGGCGCACGTGGCCCGTGGTCGTCACCGAACACCCGGACGGCGTCGGCGACGACCTCGCTCCCGAAGTGGTGTCGCTCGACGGTGGCGGGCTTGCCACCTCGTCCACGACCGTGCGCCGCTGGACCGCGGGCGGCATCACCCAGCACCACCTGCTCGACCCGCGCACAGGTCGGCCGGTGAGGCCGTACTGGCGCACGGTCACCGCGACCGGCCCGTCGTGTGTCGCCGCCAACGTCGCGACCACCGCCGCAGTCGTTCTCGGCCCTGAGGCCGAGGCCTGGCTGGCACGGCGTCAGGTCGACGCGCGCCTGGTCGGCGTCGACGGCGAGGTGCACCGGGTCGGCCGGTGGCCCGAGCCGATCCCGTCCACGACCGAGGAGGTCTGAGTGTCCGAGTCGCTCTCCCGACAGCTCTCCCAGGGCCCGATGCTCTGGTACCTCAACCGCGGCAGCGGAGTCGCGCTGCTGCTCGTCCTCACAGCGACGCTGTGCCTCGGGATCCTCAGCGCGCGCAACGGCCGCAGTCGGTTCGTGCCGCGGTTCGTCGGCCAGCAGCTGCACCGCAACCTCGGCGTCCTCGCGCTCGTGCTGGTGGTCGGCCACATCTTCACCGCGGTCGTCGACTCCTACGTCGACATTCGCTGGTGGCAGGCGCTGTCGCCGTTCGGTGCGACGTACAAGCCGCTCTGGCTCGGTCTCGGCAGCGTCGCGTTCGACGTGATGCTGCTGGTGGTGGGGACGAGCGCGCTCCGCAACCACCTCGGACAGCGGGCCTGGCGCACTGTGCACCTGCTCGGCTACCTCTCCTGGCCGTTCGCGTTGGTGCACTCCGTCGGGATCGGTACCGACGCGACGTCGGCATGGGGGCGACAGGTGGGCCTCGGCTGCATGGCTGCGGTCGCCGCAGTCGCGCTCGTGCGGGTCGCCTCCGATGCGTGGAACGGGCGGCGCCGGCAGGTCGCACTCCAGGAGACGGCGCGATGACCGGGCAGCTCCGGGTCGTGCCCGGACCCTGGCTCCTGCGCGCTGCGTCCCCCGACCTCGCAACCCACCGGAGCCTGCGCGGTCGGCTCCCATCGGCGCGGATCGAGGAGATCCTGGCGTACGCCGAGCAGGGCGGCCTGCGCGGTCGCGGCGGCGCGGGATTCCCGTTCGCAACCAAGCTGCGCGCGACCGCAGCGGCCCGATCGCGTCGCCGCCACGTCGTGGTGAACCTCAGCGAGGGCGAGCCGGCCAGCTTCAAGGACCTGGCCCTGGCGGTGCGCCAGCCACATCTCGTCCTCGATGGCGCGAGCCTGGCCGCCGAGGCCCTCGGGACCCGCCAGGTCCACCTCGTGACTCCGGCCGAGCGACCCGATGCCGCTCGCGCGCTGGAGCACGCGCTGGAGGAGCGACGTGGGGAGAACCGCGGACGAGGACGCCTGCGGTGGCGCCTGCACACCGCGGCGCCGCGCTTCGTGGCCGGCGAGGCCAGCGCCGTCACCGAGCTGATCGAGGGACGCGACAACCTCCCGGTGACCAACTGGGTGCCGACCGCGGTCGCCGGCATACATGGCGAGCCGACACTGTTGTCGAACGCGGAGACCTACGCCCAGCTCGCAGCGCTCGTGCTCGGGGGTCACGGTGTTCCGGGCTCCCCCGCCGAGCCGGGCACGCGACTGCTCAGCATTCGCGAGCACGGGGACGGCGCCCGGGTGGTCGAGGTTCCGCACGGCACGCCCTGGCGCGCCGTGCTCATGCCGGCGGAGCTGCGCGGACCGGTGCTGCTCGGCGGCTACCACGGCACCTGGGCGCCGACGGGCCTGCTCGAGCGGCTCACGGTCTCGCACGCGGAGCTCGCGGCCGCGGGCCTCAGCCTCGGCGCCGGTGTCGTGCTGCCGCTGCCGACCGGGGCGTGTCCCCTCAGGGCGACCGCCATTGTCGTGCGCTACCTGGCGGGCGAGTCTGCCCGCCGATGCGGTCCCTGCTTCCACGGGCTCCCAGCCCTCGCTACCGCCTTCGACGCGTTCATCGGCGGCGGTCCCCTTCGGCCGGTCGAGCAGATCGTGGGACTGGTGGCGGGCCGTGGCGCGTGCGCCCATCCGGACGGAGCCGCGCGGCTGGTCCGCTCCGCGCTCGCCGCGTTTCCCGAGGAGGTCGAGGCGCATGCGGCCGGAGCGTGCACGGTCCACGACCGTACCCAGCTTCTCGACACGGTGGGGCCACGATGAGCCGGATCGCGGACCTGCGGGTCGACTGGCCGCTCTGCGAGGGCCGGGGCCTGTGCCACGAGCTGCTCCCCGAGGTGATCGACCTCGACCCGTGGGGCTACCCGCTCGTGACCGGTCCGGTCACGGCGAAGCTGCGACCTGCGGCGCGCGAGGCAGTGCGGGACTGCCCCCTGCTGGCGCTGAGACTGGTGGACCAGAAGGCATGACCGGCGCGATCTGAGTATCCGTGCGGATGTGCTTCAGACCGGCCGCCGTGACGCTGGAGGCATGAGCCCGACAACCAGCCGATCAGACGCGGGCGCGCGCCGGACCGCCTCGTCCGCGGGCGCAGGACTCTGGCTCTGGCTCGGGCTGCTCGCCGCTGCCCTCGTCACCGCAGCGCTCGGTGTCGTCGCCGACTGGCTGGTGATGTTCGGGCAGTCGAGCACCTGCTACGACGCGCCCGACCCGGACGACGTCCGCACCGGACGGATCGCGCTGACCGTCGTCCTGGGGGTGTCCGCGGCGCCGTGGGCCCTGGGAGCGCTGATGGCGCGGCGCCGCGTCGTCGTGCTGGTCTGCGGCCTGGCTGCTGTCGGACCGGCGTTCGCGCTGTTCCTCAACGGTTTGCGCACTGGGGCCTGGGTCGGCGGCTTCTGCTTCTGATCACCAGCAGGGTGGGTGCCGGTCGGCCCACGGCGACGCCGCCTCGAGGTGGGCGGACAGGGCGAGGAGCGTCGCCTCGTCCCCCGGGCGGGCGGCCAGCATCACGCCGACCGGTAGTCCGTCCGCGGTCTGGTGCAGCGGAAGGGAGACCGCGGGGCTGCCGGTGACGTTCCACATCGAGGTCCACGGCGTGAACCGCTTCTGGGCCTCGAAGTCGGCAGCCGGGTCGTCGTCGTCGCGCAGCGCGCCAATCGGAAGCGGCGGCATCGCCAGAGTGGGGGTCAGGACCGCGTCGTACGGCGCGAGCGCGGCCAGGGCGCGGGCGGCCACGCGGCGCATCTCGCCGAGCGCGAGGCCGAACTCGGGACCGCTGATCCTCTCGCCCCACTCCCCCAGCCAGCGGGTGAGCGGGCGCAGCTGCTCCTTCGCCTCCGGCGGCAGGTTGATCGTCGAGAGCGCGGTCAGCACGGCCCAGTTGGTCTCGAAGACCGGAACCGCGTCGCGCCCGAACGGCGGGTCGATGTCGACCACGTCGTGGTCCAGCGACGCGAGCAACCGGCTCGCGTCCTCCCACGCCTGCAGGCACGCCGGGTCGACCTCCACCTCGGCGATCACCGGTGTCGCGAACCGGGCGATCCGAAGCCGTCCGGGGACGCGCTCGCAGGCACCGAGGAACGAGCCCGCCGGCTCCGGCGCCCAGGACGGGTCGCCGACGGCTCGCCCGGCCATCACGTCGAGGAGGGCCGCGGCGTCGCGCACCGTCCGCGCGAGCGGGCCGGCGGAGGCCAGCCCGGTGATCTCGCCGTACATCGGCGATCCGGAGATCCGGCCGCGGGTCGGCTTGAGCCCGACGAGTCCGCAACAGCTCGCCGGGATCCGGATCGAGCCGCCGCCGTCGGAGCCCTGCGCCACCGGGACCAGGCCGGCCGCGACCGCTGCGGCCGCTCCCCCGCTGGACCCGCCCGCCATCCGGCTGGTGTCCCAGGGCGTGACTGCCGGCGGGGCGACGTCCGGCTCGGTGTAGCAGGGCGACCCGAACTCCGGTGTGTTCGTCTTCCCCAGGCTGACCATGCCGGCCGCCTCGATCCGGAGCACGAGCTCGTCGGAGAAGTCGGGCACGAAGTCGGCGAACACCGCCGACCCGTACGTCGTAGGCACGCCGGCCGTCGAGTTCAGGTCCTTGATCGCGGTCGGTACGCCGGCCAGCGGTCCGACCCCCGACGCCGCGGGCCGTGTCGCCGCGTCCCGGGCGCGGTCCGCCGTGACCGTGACGAACGCGCCGAGCGACTCATCGAGATGCTCGACGCGTGCGAGGTAGTGGTCGACCAGCTCGAGCGAGCTGATCTCGCCGGCCCTGATCGCGGCACCCTGCTCGAGGGCGGTCAGGTCATGGAGCTCACTCACCCGGGTGACGCTATCCCGCCGAGGCGTCACCTTGTTCCATCAAGATCCCGCCGAGGCGTCACCTTGTTGCGCCAGGATCCCGCCGAGGCGTCACCTTGTTGCGCCAGGATCCCGCCGAGACGTCACCTTGTTGCGCCAGGATCCCGTCGAGACGTCAAGGACCACGGTGCGTCTGCCCTTTCAACTCGGCGTTCGAGCAGCTGGGCGATGCCGCGACGCAGCGCAAGGACAACAACCCCCCGCCTCGGCGCCTCCCACCGGCAACAACCCGCCGCCTCGGCGCCTCGGAGCGGCAACTACGTGACGCCTCGGCGGATCAGGCTGGAGTTCAGGCGGCGGCGACGGACGCGGGGTCGAAGTCGACCAGGGTGCGCAGGGCGCCTTCGAGCTTCGCCCGGACCTCCGGGTCTTTGAGTACGTCGACGTCGATGGAGCTCTGGGACACGTTCACGTCCTCGACCACAACAGCGCCGGCGATCTTCACCGACCGGCGGGCGTCGTCGTGGGCCCACTTGCCGCCGTACGGGGTCGGCGTCACACCGATCACGCCGAACGGCTTCCCGGCGAGAGCGCCCACACCGTAGGGACGGGACAGCCAGTCGATCGCGTTGTTGAGCACCGCGGGCATGGTCGCGTTGTACTCAGGCGTGACGGCGAGGACGCGGTCGGCGCCCGCAACCAGCTTGCGCACCCGAGTGACGGCGGCGGGGACACCCGCGCCGTCGACGTCCTCGTTGTAGAACGGCAGGTCACCGAGGCCGTCGACGATGTCGAGGACGACGTCGGCCGGAGCCAGGTCACGCAACGACTCGGCGATCTGGCGGTTGACGCTGTCGGCGCGGAGGCTGCCGACGAGGACTGCTACGTGGGTCATGTGGATCTCCTGGGGAGGAGGGACAGTGTCACGACCTAAACGGACCGTGGTCCGATTTCATTCCCGGGTGCGAAATCTCCCTTTCGCCCTCGGGCGCGACCCCTAGGGTGGCGAGCATGAGCGGGCGCAGCGAGCGGACCACGGTCGAGCGCCCGCTGCTGCCGATCCTGGGCCAGGAGCCGCGCGAGCGCAGCGACGCGGCCCGCAACCGGGTCGCGCTCCTCGAGGCGGCGAAGGGCCTCGTCGACCACTGCGGGGTGGACTCGGTCACGATGGAGGCCGTCGCCGAGACCGCGGGCGTCGGCAAGGGCACCGTGTTCCGCCGGTTCGGCAGCCGAGCCGGCTTGATGGCCGCGCTCCTCGACCAGACCGAGTCGGACTGGCAGGCCGCGGTGATCGGGGGTCCGCCCCCACTCGGGCCGGGCGCGCCTCCCCGCGACCGCCTGCTCGCCTTCGGCCGATCCCGGCTGGAGCAGAACCTCCGCGGGTCGGCCCTCATCCGGGCGGCGAGCGACGCCCCGACCCGCAACTACGCCGTGTACTCGTTCGCGGCGACCCATGTCCGCTACCTCCTCGACCAGCTCGACGTCGCCGGGGACATCGCGCTCCTCGCGACCGCACTGATGGCGCCACTGGAGGTGCCGATCCTCGACCAGCAGATCGAGACCGAGCGGATGGAGGTCGACCGCATCTCCGCCGCCTGGGAGGACCTCGCCGACCGGATCATCGCACCCCGGAGGAGCTCGACATGAGGATCGTGATCGCTCTGGGTGGCAACGCCCTCCTCCGCCGCGGCCAGCCGATGACCGCGGAGAACCAGCGGGCGAACATCCGGGCCGCGGCCGAACGGATCGCCGAGATCGCCTCGGGCAACCAGATCGTGGTGGCGCACGGCAACGGGCCGCAGGTCGGCCTGCTGGCCCTGCAGGCCGCGGCGTACGTCGACGTGCCGGCGTACCCGCTCGACGTGCTCGGCGCCCAGACCGAGGCGATGATCGGCTACGTCATCGAGCAGGAGCTCGGCAACCTGCTTCCCGAGGAGCAGCCGCTCGCGACGATCCTGACGATGGTCGAGGTCGATCGCGACGATCCCGCGTTCGCGCACGCGACGAAGCCGATCGGTCCGGTCTACCCGCGTGACCACGCCGTCGTGCTCGCCGCGGACGCGGGGTGGAGCATCGCCCCCGACGGCGACGGCTTCCGCCGGGTCGTGCCCAGCCCGAAGCCGCAGCGGATCTTCGAGATCCGGCCGATCCGGCAGCTGCTGGAGCAGGGCACGATCGTGGTCTGCGCCGGAGGAGGCGGCATCCCGACGATGTTCGACGAGCACGGGGACCTGCACGGGGTCGAGGCCGTGGTCGACAAGGACGCGACCTCCGCGATGCTCGCCGAGCAGCTCGAGGCCGATCTCCTGGTGATCGCCACCGACGTCGACGGGGTGTACCTGGACTGGGGTACGCCGCAGCAGCGGCGCCTGGAGCGCACCACGCCCGACGAGCTCGACGGGCTCGGGCTGGCGGAGGGGTCGATGGGCCCGAAGGTGGCTGCGGCCGCGCGGTTCGTGCGGGACTCCGGGAAGCGCGCGGCCATCGGCTCCCTCGACGAGCTCGCCGCGATGGTGGGCGGTGCCGCCGGCACGGTCGTGGAGAACGGCGGCTGACGGTGCGGCGCTGGTGCCTGCTGGTCGCGTTCGCGGCAGCCCTGGTCGCGTGCGGCGCGAAGACGCCCGAGTCGGCGCCGAGCGCTCCTGACAGGGCGACGGGGACGACGACGCCGACCCTCTCGCCCACCCCGTCGCCGGCGCGCACCGCGAAACCGACGCACCGCGCGACGCCCCACGACAAGCCCGACCCTCGCTGGCGCTTCTACACCGACGACCACGCCTGGCACACCTCGCCGTGGTTCGCCGGCAGCCATCGGGTGATGATCGGCTACGGGTGCAACACCGCGCCGTGGTACGCCCACGACCCGCGCTGCCCCGGGCGTGAGGGCTTCCACCACGGCATCGACGTCGCGATGCCGTGCGGCACCACCCTGTTCTCCGCGGTCGACGGGGTCGTCGTCGATCCGTCGTCCGCGGGGAGTCCCGGGTCGGCGTACGGGGTGCATCCCTTCCGGATCAGGACCGGTGACCACGACGTCCTGATCGGTCACACCATCCACGTGTTCGTCCGGCCCGGTCAGCGGGTGCACCCCGGGCAGCGGATCGCACTGGCCGGCGACAGTGGCGCCCCCGACGGCTGCCACCTGCATTTCGAGGTACGCCGCGCCGGCGGTGGTCTGGACACGGCCACCGATCCGGCCGGGTTGCTCGCCCTGTCATGACCGACGTGTCCTAGATTGCGAGAGTGTCCGACCCGCTCCCGCGCCGCGTCCGGATCGGCTACGGCCTCGGGTCGGTGGCCACCGGCGCCTTCGGCACCGTACCGGGGCTGATGCTGCTGCCCTACCTGACCGACAGCGTCGGCATCGCCGCGGCCCTCGCCGGCGTCATCGTGCTGGTGCCGAAGGCCTGGGACGTCGTGCTCAACCCGATCGCCGGCCGGATCAGTGACCGGACCGTCGACCCACGGGGACCGCGTCGCCCCTTCCTGCTGCGCGCCGGGGTCGCGCTCGCGGCGTGCTTCGCACTGCTGTTCGCGAGCCCCGACCTCGGCTCGAAGACGTTCGACGCTCTCTGGGTGCTGGTCGCCTTCGTCGCCTGCGCCACGGCGTACGCGTTCTTCCAGGTGCCGTACGTCGCGATGCCCGCGGAGATCACCGACTCCTACGCCGAGCGCACCAGGCTGATGACCTGGCGGGTGGCGATCCTGGCGTTCGCGATCCTGCTCAGCGGAGCCAGCGCGCCGGCGATCCGGAACGCCTTCGACGGCCGCGGGGGCTACCGCGTCATGGGACTCGCGGTCGCCCTGCTCCTGCTCGCCGGGGTCGTCGGCGCCTATCGCGGCACCGCCACCGCGCCGGTCGGCCACGCCGCGGCCGGCGAGGGCACGCTGCGCGACCAGCTCCGCGTGGTGGCGGACGCGCGCGACTTCCGGCTGCTGCTGACGACGTTCGTGCTCCAGGCCCTCGCAACGGGCGCGATGCTCGCCGGGGTGGACTACATGTCGCGGTGGGTCCTCGGCGACGAGGACCTCGCCACGGTGCTGTTCGTCTGCTTCGTCGGCCCGGCGCTCGTGCTCACGCCCGTCTGGAACGTCGTGGGCCAGCGCATCGGGAAGCAGCGCGGGTACGTCCTGGCCTCCCTCCTGCTCGCGACCGGCGCCGCGCTTCTGGTCACCGCCCGGGAGGCACCGCACGCGGTCGTGTTCGCCGCGACTGCGCTGGTCGGCGCGGGGTACGCCGGCGCGCAGATGTTTCCGATGGCGATGCTGCCGGACACGGCTGCGATCGACGCCCACCGCACCGGCCGGAACCGGGCCGGCGTCTTCACCGGGGTCTGGACCGCCGGGGAGACCCTCGGGCTGGCGGTCGGGCCCGGGCTCTACGGTCTCGTGCTCGCACTGGGCGGCTACCGGTCCTCGAGCAGCGGCGACACGGTGGCGCAACCGTCCTCCGCGCTCACCGCGATCGTGCTGGGCTTCTCCGTCGTGCCGGCCGTGCTCACCCTGGTCAGCCTGCTGTGGCTGCGGCGCTACTCCCTGACCGCGTCCGAGGTGGAGGAGGTCCACACCGCATGACGTCGCCCGATCCTTCGCCAGATCCTTCGCCCGGCCCACCGGGCAGTGCCCTGCTGGCCCAGCTGCACGAGATGCAGCGCGCCGACGTGCCCGTGCACGGTGGCCGCACGCTCGCCTACGTCTACGACTCCGGGCTCGAGGCGGCCGACGAGGTCGGCCGGGCCGCGGTCGCGGCGTACGCCGGCTCCAACGGCCTCGACCCGACCGCCTTCCCGTCGCTGCTTCGGATGGAGAACGAGCTGGTCGGCTTCGCGTGCGCTCTGCTCGATGCTCCCGAGACGACAGTCGGCACCGTCACGTCCGGTGGCACCGAGTCGGTGCTGCTCGCGGTGCAGGCTGCGCGCGACGCCCACCCCGACGTGGCCCGACCCGCGATGGTGCTGCCGACCACCGCGCACGCGGCGTTCCACAAGGCGGCGCACTATTTCGGCGTGGAGCCGGTGATGGTCGACGTCGGCGAGGACTTCCGGGCCCGCCCAGATGCGATGTCCGCGGCGATCACGGACCGGACCGTGCTGGTGGCGGTCAGCGCCCCGTCGTACGCGCACGGTGTCGTCGACCCGGTCGGGCCGATCGCGGCGGCCGCCGCAGCCCGCGGCGTGCGCTGCCACGTCGACGCCTGCATCGGCGGCTGGGTGCTGCCCTACGCCGCCCGGCTCGGCCGGCAGGTCACGCCCTGGACCTTCGCGGTCGACGGGGTCACCAGCATCTCGGTCGACCTTCACAAGTACGGCTACGCCCCGAAGGGCACGTCGCTGCTGCTGCACCGCACCAGCGAGCTGCGGCGCTCGCAGTTCTTCGCGAGCGCGGCCTGGCCGGGCTACACGATGCTCAACTCGACGATGCAGTCCACCAAGTCTGGTGGGCCGCTCGCCGGCGCCTGGGCGATCGTCAACACCATCGGCGACGACGGCTACCTCGCCCTCACCCGCACCGTCCTCGACGGCGTCGACCGGCTCGTGGCAGGCATCGACGCGATCGAAGGCGTGCACGTCGTCGCCCCGCCGGACTCGACCCTGGTCGCGCTGGCCGCCGACGAGACCTGCGACGTCTTCACCATCACCGACACGATGACCCGCGCCGGCTGGTACGTCCAGCCACAGCTCTCCTTCGGCGGCCAGCCCCCGACCCTCCACCTCACTCTCAGTGCGGCGACCGCACCGCTGGTCGAGGAGTTCCTGAGCACGTTCGCCGAAGCCGTCGCCGGCGCCGTGGCGAGTGGACCGATCCGGCCCGACGCCGAGGTGGTCGCCTTCGTCCAGGCGCTGGATCCGGCCTCGTTGAGCGACGAGGACTTCGGCGGGCTGCTGGCTGCGGTCGGAATGGCCGGCGACGGCGCCGTGGGGCTGCCCGAGTCGATGGCCGAGATCAACGCGCTCCTCGACGTGGCCTCGCCCCCGCTGCGGGAGGCGCTGCTGGTCACGTTCCTCGACCGGCTGGCCAGGCCGGTGCGTCCGTGAGGCAGCCCGCTACGCGCCGTGCCGGCGCAGCCCGAACGTGAGCCCGTCGATGAGTGCCTCCCAGGACGCCTCGATCACGTTGTGGCCGACGCCGACGGTGATCCACGACGACTCCCCGTCAGAGGTCTCGATGAGCACCCGGGTGATCGCGTCGGTGCCGTGGCCCTGGTCGACGATGCGCACCTTGTAGTCGATCAGCTCGAACTTGACGATCTCGGGGTAGAGCCGCTCGATCGCCTGGCGGAGAGCATGGTCGAGCGCGTTGACCGGGCCGTTGCCCTCGCCGGTCATCACGACGCGGTCACCGCCGGCGATCAGCTTGACCGTCGCCTCCGAGGAGGCCTCGGCCTGCGGGCTCGAGTCGGTGATCACCCGCCACGACTCGACCTGGAAGTACGACGGCCTGGCGCCGTCGAGCTCCTCGGCGAGCAGCAGCTCGAAGGACGCGTCGGCCGCCTCGAACGTGTAGCCACCCAGCTCCATGGCCTTGACCCGCTCGGTGACCCGGGAGACCAGGTCCTTGTCGAGCTCGAAGCCGAGCTCGCGGCCCTTGAGCTCGATCGAGGCGCGACCCGCCATGTCGGAGACGAGCAGCCGCATGTCGTTGCCGACACCCTCGGGATCCATGTGCTGGTAGAGGCTCGGGTCGACCTTGATCGCGCTCGCGTGCAGGCCGGCCTTGTGCGCGAAGGCCGAGACCCCGACGTAGGGCTGTCGCGAGGCGGGCGGCACGTTGGTGACCTCGGCGACCGCGTGCGCGATCCGGGTGGCCTCGCGGAGCAGCCCCGGTGGCAGCACCGCGCGGTCGAGCTTGAGCTCCAGGTTGGCGACCACGCTCACCAGGTCTGCGTTGCCGGTGCGCTCGCCGTACCCGTTGAGCGTGCCCTGCACGTGCGTCGCCCCCGCGTCGACAGCCGCGAGCGTGTTGGCGACCGCGCAGCCGGTGTCGTTGTGGCAGTGGATGCCGATCCGCACGCCGGTCGTGCCCACCACGTCGTCGACGACGTCGCCGACCCAGGCCGGCAGCATGCCGCCGTTGGTGTCGCACAGCGCAGCCACCTCGGCGCCGGCGTCGAACGCCGTGCGCAGCACCTCGAGCGCGTAGTCGCGGTTCTCGCGGTAGCCGTCGAAGAAGTGCTCGGCGTCGAGGAAGACCCGCTGGCCCTCGGCGGTCAGGAACGCGACCGTGTCGCGGACCATCGCGAGGTTCTCCTCGAGCGTGGTCCGCAAGGCGAGCTCGACGTGCCGGTCGTGCGACTTCGCCACCAGGGTGACGATGCCGGCGCCACTGTCGCGCAGCGCCCTGACCAGGGGGTCGTCGGCCGCCTTCATGCCGGCACGTCGGGTCGCGCCGAAGGCCGCGAGCCGGGCGTTCTGGAGGTCGAGCTCCTCGCGGGCCCGGGCGAAGAACTCGGTGTCCTTGGGGTTCGCGCCCGGCCAGCCGCCCTCGATGAAGCCCACGCCGAGCCCGTCGAGCTGCCGCGCGATCGCGAGCTTGTCGGCGACCGAGAGGTTCAGGCCCTCCTGCTGGGCGCCGTCGCGCAGCGTGGTGTCGTAGACGTGGAACGCGTCTGGGGTGGTCATCTTGTGTCCTCGGTGGTTGAGCTTGTCGAAACCCGGTGGTCGGCCCGGGCAACAAAAAAACCCCTCGCGGACGAGAGGTTGGCGCGGCGGCCCGGTCGTGAGTGGTTGGCCGTCGCGCTAGCTGATAATGATCACAGCAACGTGCATGGACACGAGTGTGCCACACGGGTCCGGACCGCGGACCTGCCTTCCACGATACGGAGAGCCGCTCAGCGCACCCGGTGCATCCAGCCGAAGGTGTCGTCGGCGCGGCCGTACTGGATGTCGACGAGCGCCTGTCGGATCTGCATGGTCAGCCCACCGGCCTCGGTGGAGCCGTGCACCTCGCCGCCGTCCCACTTCAGGGTGCCGACCGGGGTGATCACGGCCGCGGTGCCGCAGGCGAAGACCTCGGTGATCTCGCCCGAGGCGACGCCGTCGCGCCACTCGTCGATCGAGAACTTGCGCTCCTCGACCTGGTGGCCGAGCTTGCCGGCGAGCTCGATGATGGCCGAGCGGGTGATGCCCTCGAGGATCGTCCCGCCGGTCTCCGGGGTGACGATGTGGCCGTCGGCGTACACGAAGTACATGTTCATGCCGCCGAGCTCCTCGACGTACCTGCCCTCGGCGACGTCGAGGAAGACGACCTGGTCACAGCCCTGCTCGATCGCCTCCTGCTGGGCAACCAGCGAGCTGGCGTAGTTGCCGCCGGTCTTCGCCGCGCCCATGCCACCGCGGCCGGCGCGGGTGTAGTCCTTGCTCAGCCAGAGGGTCAGCGGCTTGACGCCGCCCTTGAAGTAGGAGCCGGCCGGCGACGCGATCACCATGAACGTGACGTGCCGTGCCGGCCGCACGCCGAGGAACGCCTCGGTGGCGATCATGAACGGCCGGAGGTACAGGCTCTTCTCCGTGCCGGGGTCGGGGACCCAGCGCTGGTCGACCTCCACGAGCGCGTCGACGGCCTGGACGAAGTCCTCGGGCTCGAGCCTGGGGAGCGCGAGTCGCTGCGCCGAGCGCACCATCCGCTCGGCGTTCTCCTCCGGCCGGAAGGTCCACACCGAGCCGTCGTCGTGCCGGTAGGCCTTCATGCCCTCGAAGATCTCCTGGGCGTAGTGCAGCACCGCGGTGGCCGGGTCGAGCGTCAGCGGCCCGTACGCCGTGATGCGGGCGTCGTGCCAGCCACGCTCCGGTGTCCACTCGGCGGTGAACATGTGGTCGGTGAAGTGGGTCCCGAAGCCGGGGTTCGCCAGGATCTCGGCCACCTCCGCGTCCGTGCGCGGGTGGGCCGAGGGGACGATCGAAATGTCCTGGGTCATGGGTTCACGTTATCTCTCTGAGGCCGATATGTGGACGTCCATCTACTTGATGAGGCAGCGCCGGTGGCCGGGGCGGAGGCCGGCGAGCGCCTCGACGCCTGCCCGGACTGATCCGGCAGGCGTCAGCCGGCTACTCGTGCCGCGATCGCGTCGCCGATCTCGGCCGTGGTGCGCGTCGTACCGGGCCGGCGCTCGGCGAGGTCGGCCTCGACCGCCTCCTCGACGGCGCGGGCGGCGTCGTCGAGCCCGAGGTGGTCGAGCATCAGGGCGACCGAGAGGATCGCGGCGGTCGGGTCGGCGACCTGCTGGCCGGCGATGTCGGGCGCCGAGCCGTGCACCGGCTCGAACATCGACGGCGCGGTGCGGTCGGGGTTGACGTTGCCGCTCGCGGCCAGGCCGATGCCGCCGGTGACCGCCGCGGCGAGGTCGGTGACGATGTCGCCGAAGAGGTTGTCGGTGACGATCACGTCGAACCGGGACGGGTTCGTGGTCAGGTGGATCATCGTCGCGTCGACGTGCATGTAGTCGGTGGTGACGTCGGGGAACTCCAAGGCGACGTCGGAGAAGATCCGCCACCACACCGAGCCCGCGTGCACGAGCACGTTGGTCTTGTGGACCAGGGTCAGCTTCTTCCGCGGCCGCTTCTGGGCGCGGGCGAAGGCGTCCCGCACGACCCGCTCGACCCCGAAGGCGGTGTTCACCGAGACCTCGGTGGCGACCTCGTGCGGCGTACCGACCCGGAGCGCGCCGCCGTTGCCGGTGTAGGGCCCCTCGGTGCCCTCGCGGACCACCACGAAGTCGACCTCTCCCTGCTTCTCGAGCAGCTCAGGGGCCAACGGCGAGACCGAGCCGGGGAAGATCCGCGACGGCCGCAGGTTCACGTAGTGGTCGAGCTCGAAGCGCAGCCGTAGCAGCAGGCCGCGCTCGAGGATGCCCGGCGGCAGGTTCGGGTCGTTCGGCCTGCCGCCGACCGCGCCGAGGAGGATCGCGTCGTGCTGCCGGATCTCGGCGAGCACCGAGTCGGGCAGCACCTCGCCGGTCGCGAGGTAGCGCTCGGCGCCCAGGTCGTAGCGCGTCGGCTCGAACTTCACCCCGGCAGGTGTCGCCTGCTCGAGCACCTTGAGGCCCTCGGCGGTGACCTCGGGACCGATCCCGTCGCCCGGGATCACGGCAAGCTTCAGCGACTGAAGGTCTGTGGGCATGCGACGAGGCTAGTTGTCGTCTGGGCGCTCGCCGCCGTTGTCTCGCAAGTCAAGCGCGGCCTGGAGGGCCTGCTGGGACTGCGGGCTGTCGGGGTCGTTCCGGGCGGGTCCCCACTCGGGGTACATCTCATACATCGTTCTTCCTGACTCTCGGATCTGCGGTGGGTACGTCGGGCAACGCCCTCCGCGAGAACCGTCGATGAGGATGGTCGACGGATCGAGAGAGAAGAGTGCGGGTGGAGCTTCGCTGACTCGCTCGCGGAGGATGGGGGCCGAATGGCGGGAACGCCGAACTCCGCGGCGAGGTGGCCCTACCTAGAAGGCCCCGCCACGGCGGCAAATAAGTACGAAGTTCCTCCGCATGGTCCGTCGAGGGTAGATCCGATCGCCGGTCGGCGCTCGTCGATTCCGAAAGACGTCCCACCATCCGAGACTTCTGTCCGAACTCTCGTGGTTCGCCGGGCGTTTGCGAGACTCGAATCATGAGCGAGCGCAGCGAGCGAAAGATCCAAGACAGCTGCCCGGTGCGCTCCTGCGCGTCCGGAGCGCAGCGGAGGACCGCATGAGTGCACCCCCGGACGTACCTGCGATCGTGGCGCGGGCCTTCGACGTCTCTCGTCGGGCCGGGTACGTGTCGTTCTGCCGCAACGAGACCGGCCGGCTGCTCGCGGCGCTGGCCGCGACCCGGCAGGGCACGATGGCCGAGTTCGGCACCGGCTGCGGGGTCGGTACCGCGTGGCTGCGTTCGGGCGTGCGACCGGGCGCGAGGATCCTGTCGGCCGAGCTCGACGAGAAGCTCGCCGTCGCGGCGCAGGAGATCTTCGTCGACGACCCGCAGGTCGAGGTCCTCGCCGCGGACTGGTCGACGCTGCGCAACAAGGGCCCGTACTCCCTGCTGTTCCTGGACCCGTCCTCGCCCGAGGACGCCTCGGTGGACTCCGTCGCCGACCTCGTGGAGCCCGGCGGCATCGTGGTGATGGACGACTTCAGCCCGTGCGAGGTGTGGCCGCCGATCACCGCCGGCCGGGTCGACGCACTGCGCGAGACCTGGCTGACCGACGAGCGCTTCACCGCCGTCGAGGTGATGGTCGCGCCGGACGCATCGGCGCTGATCGCGACACGCAACTGACGCGCCGTCAGGCCGCGACCGGCTCGGCGGCAGCGATCTCGAGAGCGGCGCCGGTGATCGGCTCGGGTCGCTCGGGCAGCTCGACGATCGCCCACGGGAGCAGCCGCTGGACCAGCGGGCCGATCGCGACGGCGTACACGACGGTGCCGAGGCCGACGGTGCCGCCGAGCACGGCTCCGGCGACCACCACGCTCACCTCGAGTGAGGTGCGGACCAGCTGGATCGACACCCCGGTGCGCCGGTGCAGGCCGGTCATCAGGCCGTCGCGCGGACCCGGCCCGAACTGCGAGCCGATGTAGAGCGCGGTCGCGACGCCGTTGAGGAGCGACCCCGCCGAGCAGCAGCGCCCATCGCGCGGCAAGGGCTGCGGGCGCGTCGATCAGGCCGAGGAAGAGGTCGGCGGACAGTCCGACGAGCACGGAGTTCAGCAGCGTGCCGAGACCGGGCTTCTCGCGCAGCGGGATCCAGGCGAGCAGCACCACCACGCTCATCACGATCACCGCGGTGCCGATGCTGATCGGAAGGTGCCGCGCCATGCCCTGGTGCAGGACGTCCCAGGGCGCGTTGCCGAGCGTGCCGCGGATGATCATCGCGAGGGTCAGGCCGTAGAGCACGAGCCCGATCGCGAGCTGGCCGAGACGACGGGTGAGGCGGCCGGCGCGCAGCTGGGCGACCGGGCCGAGGAGGGCGAGCTCGCGCTGGATGCGGGGGCGAGTCCGGCGTGGCGGGCGCCCGAGGGGCGGGGTGCCCATGCGGGAGGTGGGGTCGAAGGCTGCCATGGCACCAGTCCATCGCAAAGTGGTCTGGTCTCAAATAGCCAATCGTGATTCACTGGCCTGCATGAGCGAAAGAGTGGTGGCGGCGAGCCGGATCGCAGCCCTGGTCGGCGACTTCGACCGGTCGCCGGCCTACCAGGGACTGGCCGAGGGACTGCGGCTGCTGATCAGCGAGGGCCGGGTGCCGGTCGGCGTGCGGTTGCCCAGCGAGCGCGAGCTCACCGACGCGCTCCGCGTCAGCCGGACGACGGTCACCCGTGCGTACGCCGAGCTGCGTGACCTCGGCTTCCTGGTCTCGCGCCAGGGCTCGGGCAGCGTGGCCAGCCTGCCGGCGTCGCGCAGCGTCCGCGGCGACCACCTGCTCCCTCCCAGCGATCTCCCCGAGGGCAAGATCGACCTGACCTGCGCGGCACCCGCCCCCGGTCCCGGCCTGCTGTCGGCCTACCAGCGCGCGGTCGCCGAGCTGCCGCAGTACCTCGCCGGAAGCGGCTACTACCCCTCCGGCCTGCCGGAGCTGCGCGAGGCCGTCGCCGAGCGGTACGCCGGGCGCGGAGTGCCCACGACCCCTGACCAGGTGATGATCGTGCCAGGCGCCCTCGCCGGTCTCGCCATCACCGCGCGGGCACTCGTCCGTCGCGGCAGCAGGACCCTGATCGAGAGCCCGACCTACCCCAACGCGATCGCGACCCTCAAGCACAGCGGCACCCGGCTGGTGCCGGCCGACGTGGACCGCGAGGACGGCGGGGTGGCCGAGCTGCTCGACGCGGTCCGCCAGGTCGGCGCTCAGCTCGGGATGCTGATCCCGGACTTCCACAACCCGACGGGACACCTGATGTCCGACGCCGACCGGGAGCGGGTCGCCGACGCCTTCGGCCGCGCCGGCACCCGGCCGCTGGTCGACGAGTCGATGGTCGACATCGCGCTCGAGGGACAGGTCATGCCGGCACCGTTCGCGGCGTACGCGGCCGACGCGGTCACCGTCGGCTCGCTGAGCAAGCCGTTCTGGGGAGGCCTCCGCATCGGCTGGGTGCGTGGTCCCCAGGAGCTGATGGACGCGCTCTTCCGGGCGCGCCTGAGCCTGGACCTCGGGACCCCGCTGTTCGAGCAGCTGGTGGCGATCGACCTGATCCGCTCCGGCGACGGCTTGCTGCGGCACCGCCGCGACCAGCTGCGCGTCTCGCGCGACGCCGCACTGGCCGCGCTGGCCGAGCACCTGCCCGAGTGGCGGGTGCGGACGCCGACCGGTGGCCTCAGCCTGTGGTGCGAGCTGCCTGACGACCGGGCGCGCTCCTCCGACCTGGTGCCCTACGCCGCCGGCCGGGACGTGCTGATCGTGCCCGGCCCCGAGTTCGCCCCCGAGGGTGGGCTCGACCGGTTCCTGCGGCTTCCCTTCACCTCTCCCGCCCACGTCCTCGAGGACGCCATCGCCCGGATCGCGGTCGCCTGGCGGGACGCGCCGGCGGGCACGGGCCAGCGACGGTCCGGGGGAACGACGCTGGTCGCCTGAGCGTCCCGTCCCTCAAGCGCTCAGGCGCGAGTCCAGCAACCGGCGTAGCACGGTTCGGTCACCGGACAGCGTGAGCGCCGTCGCGGGCGTGCGTTTCCACAGCGTGGTGAGCAGGTCCTGCGCGGTGCCCTCGATCGATCCGGCGAGGGTCACCGCCTCGCCGGCCGCTGCGATCCGCGGTGCCGCACCCGGAACGGGCACGAGCACCCAGCTGCTGCCGGTGTCGGTCGCCCTCACCTCCACCGGGGCGTCCAGCACGGCTCCGAAGCCGCGCTGGACCATCCGCGGGCCGAAGACCTCGAAGGTCTCCAGCACCCCGTCGTCGGCCACGTCCGGCGCGATCCGCGGCTCGGTGCCGCACGCAAGGTCGAGGTCCACGGTGTGCATCGTGGTCTCGTGGAGCTGCCGGCGGACCCAGAACGACGCCACCTGGCCCTGACCGACGAAGTTCACCGTCGGGCGGTCGGGGTCGACGTCGGACAGGGTCGCGCGCAGCCGCTCCGCGCGTGCGGCGTACCACCAGGAGAGATCACCGTCGGGCTCGTCGTCGTCACGGTCGGGGTCGTTGGTGCGGACGATCTGCTCAGCCCACGCGTGCACGTTGCCCAGGTGGGCGACGAGGTCGCGGACCGTCCAGGCCGGGCAGGACGGGCACCGGCGACGCCGGGTCGGCCGTCGCGACGGTGGCGGCGAACCGGTCGGTCGCCGCAGCGAGGAGGTCGTGCACAGCGGGCGCTGTCGGCTCAGCCGGTGAGGTCGACGCCACGCACCGACTCGGCGTCGATCGAGGCCTGGATCGCGTCGAGCACGTCGGCCGGGATCGCGGAGTCGACCGAGAGCGCCACCAGGGCCTTGCCGCCCTTGGCGTCGCGGGAGACCTGCATCCCGGCGATGTTCACGCCGGCCTCGCCGAGGATCTGGCCGACCGTGCCGACCATGCCGGGACGGTCCTCGTAGCGGAAGAACGCGAGGTGGTCGGTCGGCTCGAGGTCGACCATGAAGCCGTTGATCTCGACGAGGCGCTCGCGCTGGTTGATGCCGATCAGTGTGCCCGAGACCGAGGCCTGGGAGCCGTCGGCGAGGGTGCCGCGGATCGTGATCAGGTTGCGGTGGTCGGGGCTGTCGGGATCGGTGACGAGGCGTACGGCGGTGCCCCGCTCCGCGGCGAGCAGGGGCGCGTTCACGTAGGAGACCTGCTCCTCGACGATGTCGGCGAAGACACCCTTGAGCGCGGCGAGCTCGAGCACCTTCACGTCGAACTCGGTGATCTCGCCGCGGACCTCGACATCGAGGGACTGCGCGACCTCACCGGCCAGCGAGGTGAAGATCCGGCCGAGCTTCTCGGTCAGCGGGATGCCCGGGCGGACGTCCTCGGCGATGACGCCGCCCTGGACGTTGACCGCGTCGGGCACGAGCTCGCCCCCGAGAGCGAGCCGCACCGACCGCGCGACCGCGATGCCGGCCTTCTCCTGGGCCTCGTCGGTCGACGCACCCAGGTGCGGGGTCGCGACGACGTTCTCGAGCTCGAAGAGCGGCGAATCGGTGCACGGCTCCTTGGCGAAGACGTCGAGACCGGCCGCCGCGATCTGCCCGGTCTTCAGGGCGTCGTACAGGGCGGCCTCGTCGACGATCCCGCCGCGGGCGGCGTTGACCAGCACCAGGTTCGGCTTCGCCCTGGCCAGCTGCTCGGCGCCGATCAGGCCCGCGGTCTCGGGGGTCTTCGGCAGGTGCACGCTGACGAAGTCGGACTCGGCCAGCAGTTCGTCGAGGGTCACCATCCGGACCCCCATCTGCGCGGCGCGGCCGGCCTGGACGTACGGGTCGTAGGCGATCACGTTCATGCCGAAGGCCGAGAGCCGCTGGGCGACGAGGACGCCGATGCGACCGAGACCGACGATGCCGACGGTCTTCTCGTAGAGCTCGATGCCGGTGTACTTCGAGCGCTTCCACTCACCGTTGCGCAGGGCGGCGTGGGCCGGGCTGACGTGCCGGGCGGCAGCGAGCATCAGCGCGACGGCGAGCTCGGCGGCAGAGACGATGTTGGAGGTGGGTGCGTTGACCACCATGACGCCGCTCTGGGTCGCGGCCTTCACGTCGACGTTGTCGAGGCCGACACCGGCGCGGGCCACGATCTTCAGCCGCGGCGCCGCCGCGAGCGCCTCGGCGTCGACCTGCGTGGCGGAGCGCACCAGGATCGCGTCGACGTCGACGATGGCGCTGAGCAGCTCGGCGCGATCGGCTCCGTTGCACTGCCGGATCTCGAAGTCCGGGCCCAGAGCCTCGACGGTCGCGGGGCTGAGCTCCTCAGCGATGAGTACGACGGGCTTGCTCACGTCAGTTCCTTCAGGTTGTGAAGCGACAGAAGAAGGCGGCCGGGCCCGCTGAGATCGTGTCCGCACGAACGGCCGCCGTGCACGACGCTGTGCCCTGATCGACTTTACCGGACCTCCATGGCCGGGCGACCGTTGTCCGGATGCTCGCACCCGGTCCGACGTCTGCTCGGACGGCACTGCCGAAGAACTTCGTAGGACGTTGCTGAGATCGTGCTGAGGGACGGCCTCGGAGACGTCGCGACCTGCCATCCTCCCCGTTGTGGAACCCAACCCGTGTGCGAACTGCGGCGCCGCCCTGCCTCCGGCCGCCGGCTTCTGCCTCGCCTGCGACACCCCCGTGGAGGGCGCCCAGGGCGGTGGCCTGTCGGTCGCCGCGCCCGAGCCCGCCCGCCCGGTCCGGAGGCTGCCCGTGCTGGCCGCCGCCGTGGTCGGGATCGTCGCCGTCGGCGCCGTCACGCTGGCGATCGTGCACTGGGTCGGGGGGCACGAGGCGGCCGCGACGAACCAGGCCGCCGGCAACGCGGGCCGTGCGCTCGCGCTCGTCGTGGACGCCGAGAGCGGACGCGGAGGGGTCTGCCGCAACTGGGCCGACTACGTCGCCGGCCTGCGTCGCGACCTGCGCCAGGAGTGCGCAGCACTGGCGGGCCGGGACCCCGGCGCCCGGCTGGAGGACGTGCACGAGGACCCGGCGAACCTCTCCGCGAGCACCGGGACCGTCACGGTGCACGCCACGCTGGTCGACGACCACGGCAGCCGCGCGTTCGCCCGGACCGTGAAGATCATCGACATCGGCGGGCACTGGCGGATGAGCTGGGACGGCCGACCCCTCGTCTGACCCGCCGCGTGTCGCTGATCTGCCCCGAGACGGGCGAAGGGCCCAGCAAGTATGAGTTGCTGGGCCCTTCTGATGACCGGATCACGGTGACTCTTCCGATCGACCGATCCTGCGTTCCGATCCGCCGGCCTGTCACCTTGCCGACTGGCGAGTTGCCCCGCCGATGGATCCTCACTTCGGTCCGATCCCCGCGTCCCCCGAAGGGTTCGCGGTGAGAGATTTCTAGTGCCCGCGCGGACCTGTGCGCAAGGGCCTTTCGCCAACTATTTCGGCGAATTGCGCGACGACGGCGTGTCCTCCACAGATCCGACCTGGTCGTCCACAGGAACGCCGGGATGTCCACAGGGCGGCAGGGTGTCTGTGGACAGCTGGCCTAGACGTTCGGCCGTCCAGGTCTCGACACCATCAGTCCGTACCGAGCTCCATCGCCGCCTCCTCCAGGACGCTCTCCTCGTCACCGGTGAGCTCGGGGTTGGCGGTGATGATGTCGGCGCCGCCCGCCGGCAGCTCGCCGTACAGGATGCCGTGCTCGACGACGACCTGGCCCTGGTCCATCGGCTGCGCGGCATACTGCTCGAGCTTGGCCCGGCTGTCGGCGATGTCGAGGTTGCGCATGGTGAGCTGGCCGATCCGGTCGGTCGGGACCGAAGGCGGCGTTCTCGGTGCGCTCCATCGACAGCTTCTCGGGGTGGTAGGAGAGCGCGGTCCCCGTCGGTCCGCAGGAGCGTGTAGTCCTCGCCGCGTCGCAGCCGCAGGGTGACCTCACCGGTGACCAGCGAGGCGACCCAGCGCTGGATCGACTCACGCAGCATCAACGCCTGCGGGTCGAGCCAGCGGCCCTCGTAGAGCAGCCGGCCCAACCGCCGGCCCTCGGAGTGGTACGTCGCGATCGTGTCCTCGTTGTGGATCGCGTTCAGCAGCCGCTCGTAGGCGATCCACAGCAGCGCCATCCCCGGCGCCTCGTAGATGCCGCGGCGACTTGGCCTCGATGATCCGGTTCTCGATCTGGTCCGACATGCCCAGGCCGTGGCGGCCGCCGATCGTGTTGGCCTCGTGGACCAGCGCGACGGCGTCCGGGTAGGTCGTGCCGTTGATCGCGACCGGCCGGCCCGCCTCGAACCGAACGGTGACGTCCTCGGTCTCGATCACGACGGCCGGGTCCCAGAACTTCACGCCCATGATCGGCTCGACGGTCTCCAGCGAGACGTCGAGGTGCTCGAGGGTCTTGGCCTCATGGGTGGCGCCCCAGATGTTGGCGTCGGTGGAGTACGCCTTCTCCTCCGAGTCGCGGTAGGGCAGGTCGTGCTCGGTGAGCCACTGGCTCATCTCGGCGCGGCCGCCGAGCTCGGTGGACGAAGTCCGCGTCCAGCCAGGGCTTGTAGATCCGCAGCGCCGGGTTGGCCATCAGGCCGTAGCGGTAGAACCGCTCGATGTCGTTGCCCTTGAACGTCGAGCCGTCGCCCCAGATGTCGACGCCGTCCTCGTGCATGGCCCGCACCAGCATCGTGCCGGTGACGGCACGGCCCAGCGGAGTGGTGTTGAAGTAGGCGCGACCGGCGCTGCGGATGTGGAAAGCACCGCAGGCGATCGCGGCGAGACCTTCCTCGACGAGCGGCGCCTTGCAGTCGACCAGGCGGGCGATCTCGGCGCCGTACTGGGTGGCGCGGCCGGGCACCGAGTCGATGTCGGGCTCGTCGTACTGCCCGATGTCAGCGGTGTACGTGCACGGGATGGCCCCCTTGTCGCGCATCCAGGCGACGGCGACAGAGGTGTCGAGACCCCCGGAGAAGGCGATGCCGACGCGTTCGCCGACGGGGAGAGAGGTGAGGACCTTGGACACCCGAGAAGTATGCATGATCCTGCATGATCATGCAATCCTTCGACAGGCTCAGGAACCGCTAGCCGGTGGCCTCAGATCGTGCAGCCGTCCGGGCCGCAGGCACCGGCTCCCCCGGACGGAGGACCAGGTCCAGCTGCGGGTGCGCCTCGTCCCAGGCGCGCTCGAGGACCTCGGTGAACACCGCGGTCGGCTGGGCGCCGGAGATGCCGTACTTCCGGTCGACGACGTAGAACGGCACACCGTTGGCGCCGAACGCGCGCGCCTGGTCGATGTCGGCCTGGACTGCCTCGGCGTACTCCTCGCCGGCGAGCACCTCGTCGACGCGGCTCGGGTCGAGTCCGACGCCGACGGCGATCTTCCGGAGGACGTGGTGGTCAGCCACGACTCGCCGCGACGAAGTACGCCGCGAGCAGGGCTTCCTTCAGCTCGGCCTGCAGCCGGCCACGTCCTTCGCGAGGTGCAGCACCCGGTGGGCATCGACGGTGCGAGCGCGCGGCGAGTCGTGGTGGCGGAAGTGCAGTCCCTCTTCCGCGGCGACCGCCTCGACGCGCGACCATCGCCTCACGGGCCCGGCGACGTCGGTGCCCCACTTGCGGCCGAGCGCCTCGACCGTGGTCTCGGTCGCCGCCTGGGGCGCGGACGGGTCGAGCTGGAACGAGCGGTAGACGACCTCCACCTCGTCGCGGTGCGGGAACTCCGAGAGCGCCTGCTCGAGCCGACGCTTGCCGATGTAGCACCACGGGCAGACGACGTCGCTCCAGATCTCGATCTGCATGGTGGTTGAACAGGCAATCGTCAGGGGTTGTTCCCGCGCGAGTCAGGGTGCCCCCGAGCACCCTCAGGGTCGGTTCAGGGGTGAGTCCAGCGGCTTCCCCGATGTGGCCGGGGGCCTGCTGCCGCGAGGCTCCACTCATGATCACCATCGATTCCCTCACTGTGAGGTACAGCGGCTTCACCGCCGTCGACAACGTGTCGTTCACCGCCCGGACCGGGCGCGTGACCGGCTTCCTCGGGCCGAACGGCGCGGGCAAGTCCACCACCATGCGGGTCATGGTCGGCCTCACCAGACCGACCAGCGGCCGCGCGACCATCTACGGACGTCCGTTCGCCGACCTGCCCAACCCGGGCCTCGAGGTCGGCGTACTGCTGGACGCCTCCGCACAGCACGCCGGCCGCACCGGCCGGGAGATCCTGACCATCGCCCAGCGGACCATGGGACTCCCGTCGGCGAGCGTCGAGCGGATGCTGCACCGGGTCAGCCTGACCGAGCACGGAGGCAGACCGCCGGGTGCGGAACTACTCGCTCGGCATGCGGCAGCGCCTCGGGATCGCCACCGCGCTGATCGGCGACCCGGAAGTGCTGATCCTCGACGAGCCCGCCAACGGGCTCGACCCGGCCGGAATCCGCTGGATGCGCGACCTGCTCCGCGAGTACGCCGACCAGGGCGGCACCGTGCTGCTGTCCTCGCACCTGCTGCACGAGATCGAGGTGATCGCCGACGACCTCGTGGTGATCGGCAACGGCCGGATCGTCGCGCAGGGCACCAAGGCCGAGCTGCTCGAGGCCGCCGGGACCCTCGTGCGCACCGCCGAGCCCGCCGGGCTCGGCCGGGCCCTCCAGGCCGCCGGCGTCGCGGTCACGATCACCCCGGACGGCGCGGTGCACACCGAGGCCGACCCGGGTCAGGTCGGGCAGGTCGCACTCGCGGCCGGCATCGCCCTGTCCGAGCTCAGGTCGGCCGACAGCGCCGGCCTCGAGGAGATGTTCCTCGAGCTCACCGCCGAGTCCCAGCGTGAAGGAGATGCAGCATGACGACGACCGCAACCCTCGAGCGGGAGACGCCCGTCGCCCGCGCCCGGACGGCGCCGAAGCCGATCCCGATGTCGCGGATCGTCGGGGTCGAGCTCCGCAAGATGTTCAACACCCGGTCGGGCTTCTGGCTGATGACGAGCGTGGGCATCGCGGCGGTGCTCGCCACCGGCGCCACCCTGCTGTTCGTGCCGCACGACGAGATCAGCTACGACTCGTTCGCCGGCTCGATCGGCGTACCGATGACGATCATCCTGCCGATGATCGCGATCCTGTCGATCACCAGCGAGTGGAGCCAGCGCAGCGGACTGACGACGTTCACCCTCGTCCCCCACCGGAGCCGCGTGATCACCGCGAAGCTGGCTGCCACCCTGCTCGTCGGCGTCACGTCGATCGCGATCGCCTTCGGGGTCGGCGCATTCGGCAACGTCGTCGGGAGCGCGATCCTGGGGATCGACACGACCTGGGACATCCCGCTGGACAACGTGCTGACGATCTTCCTGGCCGACGCGCTCGGCATGCTGATGGGCTTCACCCTCGGCGTGCTGATCCGCAGCAGCCCTGGCGCGATCGTCGGCTACTTCGTCTACGCGCTGGTGCTCCCGGCCTCGCTGGGCACGCTTGCGTCGTTCCAGGACTGGTTCGAGAAGGCCCAGGGCTGGGTGGACTTCAACTTCGCCTCCTCCGCCCTGTACGACGGCCTGCCGACCGCGCATGAGTGGGCGCAGCTCGGGGTCTCCGGTCTGGTCTGGCTGGTCATCCCACTGACCGTCGGGCTGCGACTCGTGCTGCGGTCCGAGGTGAAGTAGGCCCCGGCTCCCCGAACGAAACTGCCGCTTCCCGAACGAAATTTCGTTCGGGAAGCGGCAGTTTCACAACTGAAGTTGTGAAACCTCAGGACCCACTCAGCGCGTGGCGGTGCCCTCCACGTAGTCCGAGTCGTGGCTCTTCACCCAGGCCATCAGCTTGCGCAGCTCGCGGCCGGTCTGCTCGATCGGGTGCTGCTCACCCTTCGCGCGCAGGGCGTTGAACTCCGGGGCGCCGGCGTCCTGGTCGTCGATGAACCGCTTCGCGAAGGAGCCGTCGACGATGTCGGCGAGGACCGCCCTCATGTTGTCCTTCACGTGCGGGTCGATCACCCGCGGGCCGGAGACGTAGTCGCCGTACTCGGCGGTGTCGGAGACCGACCAGCGCTGCTTGGCGATGCCGCCCTCGTACATCAGGTCGACGATCAGCTTCAGCTCGTGCAGGCACTCGAAGTAGGCGACCTCGGGCTGGTAGCCGGCCTCGGTGAGCACCTCGAAGCCGTACATCACCAGCTGGGACGCACCACCGCAGAGCACGGCCTGCTCGCCGAACAGGTCGGTCTCGGTCTCCTCGGCGAAGGTCGTCCTGATCCCGCCGGCGCGCAGGCCGCCGATCGCCTTGGCGTAGGACAGCGCGAGGTCCCAGGCCTTGCCGGACTCGTCCTTCTCGACGGCGACCAGGACCGGAACGCCACGGCCGTCGACGTACTCGCGGCGGACCAGGTGGCCAGGACCCTTGGGAGCGACCATGAACACGTCCACGCCGGGCGGCGGCGTGATGTAGCCGAACCGGATGTTGAAGCCGTGGCCGAAGACCAGGGTGTCGCCCGCCGTCAGGCCCGGGGCGATCTCCTCGGCGTAGAGCTTCCGCTGGTGCTGGTCCGGCGCGAGGATCACGATCACGTCGGCCTCCTCGACCGCCTCCGCCGGAGTGAGCACCCGCAGGCCCTCGGCCTCCGCCTTCTCCCTGCTCTTCGAGCCCGGCTGCAGGCCGATGCGGACGTCGACGCCGGAGTCGCGCAGGGACAGCGAATGGGCGTGACCCTGGCTGCCGTAGCCGATCACGGCGACGCTCTTGCCCTGGATCAGGGACAGGTCGGCGTCGTCGTCGTAGAACATTTCAGCCACGAGGGCTCTCCTTCGTCTTTCGTCATCTGGTGCGGTGTTCTGGTCGCTGGTACGCCGCACAGCGCGTGTGCAGCGACCATAACGCCGCTTTACATGGGTCTTTCAGCCGGCGGCCGGGATCGCGGCCTGGGGCACCGGGACCGGCACCGGGCGCAGCGTGCGCTCGGTGATCGAGCGGCCGCCGCGGCCGATGGCGACCATGCCCGACTGCACCAGCTCGCGGATGCCGAAGGGCTCGACGACCTTGAGGAAGCTGGCCAGCTTGTCCCCGTGGCCGGTGACCTCGAGGGTGATCGCGTCGGTGGCGACGTCGACGACACGGGCCTTGAACAGCTGGACCACGTCGAGCACCTGGGCGCGGGTGTCGGCGTCGGTCCGGACCTTCACCAGCAGCAGCTCGCGCTCGATGGCCTCGCGCTCCTCGAGCTCGACGATCTTGATCACCTCGACCAGCTTGTTGAGCTGCTTGGTGACCTGCTCGAGCGGTGACTCCTCGACGTTGACCACGATCGTCATCCGGGAGATCTCGGGATGCTCGGTCGGTCCGACCGCGAGGGAGTCGATGTTGAAGCCGCGCCGGCTGAACAGCCCGGCGATGCGGGCGAGGACACCGGGCTTGTTCTCGACGAGGACGGACAGCGTGTGGACGCTCATCGAACCGCTCCTTGGTTTCGAGGCTCGCAAGCTCGCTCCTCAACGATCGGGGTCATAGATCGTCCTCCTCGAACTCGGGAGCCAGGTCGCGGGCGTACTTGATGTCGTTGTTCGACGTGCCCGCGGCGACCATCGGCCAGACCATCGCGTCGCGGTTGACCCGGAAGTCGACCACGACCGGGACGTCGGAGATCTCCATCGCCTTGTCGATCGTCGCGTCGACGTCGCCGGGGTTGTCGCAGGACAGTCCGACCGCGCCGTAGGCGTCGGCGAGCTTGACGAAGTCGGGGACGCGCCGCTCCGGACCGGTGTGCAGGTCGGTGTTGGAGTAGCGCTCGTTGTAGAAAAGCGTCTGCCACTGCCGCACCATGCCGAGCGACTCGTTGTTGATGATCGCGACCTTGATCGGGATGCCCTCGATCGTGCAGGTGGCCAGCTCCTGGTTGGTCATCTGGAAGCAGCCGTCGCCGTCTATCGCCCACACGGTGGCGTCGGGACGACCGACCTTGGCGCCCATCGCCGCCGGCACGGCGAAGCCCATCGTGCCCAGGCCACCGGAGTTGATCCAGGTGTTCGGGTGCTCGAAGCCGACGTAGTGGGTGGCCCACATCTGGTGCTGGCCGACGCCGGCGACGTAGATCGAGTCGGGGCCACTGATGGCACCGAGGCGCTCGAGCACGTACTGCGGCGCCAGGCCCTCGGCCGGGGAGTCGTACCCGAGGGGGTAGGTCTCCTTCACCCCTGCGAGGAACTTCACCCAGCCCTCGTAGTCGCCATCTGAGCCAGAGTCCTTCTCGGCTTGCAGAGCAATGATCAGGTCGGCGATCACCTCGCGGCAGTCGCCGACGATCGGGACGTCGACCACGCGGTTCTTGCCGATCTCGGCAGGGTCGATGTCGGCGTGGATCACCTTCGCGCCGGGCGCGAACGAGTCCAGGGCACCGGTCACGCGGTCGTCGAAGCGGGCACCGAGGCTGATGATCAGGTCGCTCTTCTGCAGCCCGGCGACGGCCGCCACGGTGCCGTGCATGCCCGGCATGCCGAGGTGCTGGGGGTGGCTGTCGGGGAAGGATCCGCGGGCCATCAGGGTGGTGACCACCGGGATGCCGGTCATCTCGGCGAGCACGCGCAGCTCCTGGGCGGCACGGGCCCGGATGACGCCGCCGCCGACGTACAGGACCGGCTTGCGGGCCTCGAGGATCAGCCGGGTGGCCTCACGGATCTGCTTCGCGTGCGGACGGGTCACCGGACGGTAGCCGGGCAGGTTCAGCTCGGCGGGCCAGAGGAACTCCGTCGTCGCCTGCAGCGCCGACTTCGCGACGTCGACGAGCACCGGGCCGGGCCGGCCGGTCGAGGCGAGGTAGAACGCCTCCGCGATCGTGCGCGGGATCTCGGCCGGGTCGGTCACCAGGAAGTTGTGCTTGGTGATCGGCATCGTGATGCCGCGGATGTCGGCCTCCTGGAAGGCATCGGTGCCGATCTGCGCGGCGCCGCACCTGCCCTGTCACGGCCACCATCGGCACCGAGTCCATGAAGGCGTCGGCGATCGGGGTGACCAGGTTGGTCGCGCCCGGTCCGCTGGTGGCCATGCACACCCCGACCTTGCCGGTGGCCACGGCGTACCCCTGCGCGGCGTGGCCGGCGCCCTGCTCGTGGCGGACCAGGATGTGCCGGATCCGGGAGTCGAACAGCGGGTCGTACGCCGGGAGGATGGCACCGCCGGGGATGCCGAAGATGTTCTCGGCGCCGGCGTTCTCGAGCGACTTGATCAGGCTCTGGGCACCGGTGACCTGCGTCCCGGTCGTGCCCTGCTCGTCCATGCGCTTCCTTCGTTGATCGGTGTGTCGGGATCTCTGCATCAAAAAACCCCTCGGCCGAAACGGCAGCGAGGGGTCGACGCGCGGTGCAGAGGTGGTGGCCTCAGCTCACGCGTCGGGTGCGTACGAGAATCTCAAAACGCATGCGCCCATGATGCCCCTCGTTCGTCTCCCCGCTCAACTCAGTGTGCCAGCGATCCCACGATCTGGGACAGCCATCTTGGATCATGGCATGCCAGAGTGGAGGCATGCGACCGCTCGGGACGCCCTGGCGTGGACAGCTGCGCAGACAGGTGCGCGCCGCCGCGCACGCCGCGGGTGGCACACCACGCCTGTTCACCGCGGCGTACGGCGCCGGCGCCGGGTTGCTCGGGTCGGTGCAGGTGCTGCTGAGCAGCGCCGTGGTGCTGTTCTGGGTGGCGCCGCGGGCTGCCGGCGTCCCGGGTCGCCAGAACGCCGTCCGGCACTTCGTCTGGCAGGGCCTGCTCGCGGCCCGGCACGGCCTTGCCGTCGCCGAGGCCGTCGCGGAGGCGCAGGAGCGCGGTAGCACCCAGCCGCTGGACTCGGCGGCGGACCGGCACAACAACGCAGTCGGGCAGCGGTACGGCGCCGCTCGCGCGACCGAGCTCTCCGAGGCGGCGCTACGAAGAGCGCTCGCCGATCTGCTGCGGGCCGGGCTGGCCAAGTGGGAGGACGGCGAGCTGTCGGCGATCGTCTAGGTTTCGGCCATGCGGCGGCGAGAAGCACTGGTGCGGGCACTGCCGCCGGTCACGGCCTGGCTGGCCGCGAACCTGCTCACCTGGGCGGTCGCTGCCGCTTCTGACGTGTCCTGGTGGTCGACGGCGAGCCGCCGCCGCTGGGACTCCGAGCACTACCTGTCGATCGCGAACACCGGCTACGAGATGTTCCGGTGCCGCGATCGGTACGACAACTTCCCCGATGTCGTCTGCGGCAACGTGGCGTGGTTCCCGGCGTACCCGATGGCGATCCGGGCGTTCACCGCTCTCGGCCTCTCACCCGAGGTCGCCGCGGTGGCGGTCAGCGAGGTCGCGCTGCTGGCGATGTTCGGCGTGCTGTGGTGGCTGCTCGGTGGCCGGCTGACGCCGGCCAGCGGGCTCACGCTCGCCGTCGGGGTGGTCTTTCCGGGCGGCATCTACTTCCATGCGATCTTCCCGGTGGCGCTGCTGGCACTCGCCCTGCTGGTGTGCCTGGCCGGGATCAGGACCGAGCGCTGGTGGCTCTCCGCCCTGGCCGGCTTCGTCGCTGTGGGCGCGCACCCGGTCGGCATCACGGTCGTCGGCATGCTCGCGCTCAGCCCGCTGTTCGCCTGGCAGCGCAGCCGGTGGCCGATGCGCCTGGCCCAGGGGCTGGGGGCGGCGATCGTCTCGGCTGCCGGCTGGCTGTGGGTGCACTGGTTCATGTGGCGGGCCACCGGGCACTGGGACGCGTTCGAGACGATCGAGCGGGTCAGCTACGGCCAGCACGGCCTGCGCAACCCGGTCGACGAGCTGCGGGCGGCGTACGACGTCCCGTTCCGTGAGTTCTACCAGCCGGGGACGCACACGTGGCTGGTGCGGCACTCGCTGTCCGCGCACCACACGGAGCTCTGGCTCAACGCCGCCGTCTTCGGCGTGGTCGTCGCCGTCATGGCGTACCGGGCCGTGCGCGACCGCGGACTAGAGCCGGTCGAGTGGGCTGCGCTGCTGCTCACCGGGGCGATCGTGCTGATGCCGTTCGTCGCCGGCGCGGTGAGCTCGTGGTACCGCAACCACGCGGAGGCCTTCGTCGCACTCGTGCTGGTCCACCGGCTGCCGCGCTGGCTCCAGGTCGTGGTGGTGCTGGCGTGCGCGGTCCAGTACGCGCTGCTGGCGGCGATGTTCTTCTCCGGGATCCTGGTCTGAGCCCCGACCTAGCGCGCGAGCGGAGTGAGCTGGTGGCCCGCGTCGTCGAAGTTCGCCGGGCCGAGCCATCGCTCGAACGCGGCTCGGATCGACGGCCACTCGTCGTCGATGATCGAGTACCACTCGGTATCGCGGTTGCGGCCCTTGTAGACGAGCGCGTTGCGGAAGGTGCCCTCGAACGTGAAGCCGAGCCGCGTGGCGGCCCGCCGCGACGGCGCGTTGAGCGAGTCGCACTTCCACTCGTAGCGCCGGTATCCGAGGTCGTCGAACACGTGCCGGGCCATCAGGTACATCGCCTCGGTCGAGGCGGTGGTGCGCTGCAGCTCCGCCGACATCGCGATGCCACCGACCTCGGCGGAGCCGTTGACGTGGTCCAGGCGCAGGTACGACGCGATGCCGACCGCCCGGCCGTCCGGCATGCAGATCGCGTGCGGCACCGAGCCCGGGTCGTCGTGCAGCTCGCGCAGCCAGCCGTTGAGTCCGGCCGGCCCGGTGAACGGGCCGACCGCGAGGTAGGTCCAGATGCTCTCCGGGGAGTGGACCACCAGGGCGTCGTACAGCTGAGCGAGGTGGTGCTGGGCGACCGGCTCGATCCGCGACCACCGACCGACGAGGGTCACCGGTCGCACCGGTTCGCGAGCGCTCCAGCTGACCGGCCGACCGATGGGCTGGCCGAACTCGTCGGTGCGCTGGCCGGATCCGGGCGTGGAGGACGATGCGGTCACTGGAAGCTCACGAACGACACCCGGGGGCGCATCGCCAGCACCTGACGCGCGTGCATCCGGTGGACGTCCTCGTCGTAGAACAGCTTGAACCCGAGCGCGAACCGGTGCGGCCGGATCACGTGCCGGAACGTGGCGAGCTTCTGCGCACGCGTGCCGAAGCCGTCGACGTGCTGCACCAGCGCGAGGTGGTCGCGGCGCTGGATCCGGCCGATGTGCCGGACCATGTCACTGCGGAACTGGTGCACCAGGAAGACCTTCTCGGGCAGCCGCTCCCGGGCGGTCAGGTCGTCGAGCCAGGCCGAGACCCGGTTGACCTCCGCCGCGCCGACCGAGCCGACCCGGTGTCCCGGCACGCCGTGGCGACCCATCCGCCACTCCGGATCCAGTGCGAGACCCACCCACGGGTCACGGAGGGCCCAGGCCCAGGTCCTCGCTACCTCGAGGAAGTCTGCGCGGCCCGGTTGCAGGTCCAGGACCAGGAGCGCACCGTGCCGGTGCGCGGCGTCGATGTAGCGGCGTACGTCGGCCCGCGGGATGCCCGAGCTGTAGCTGCCGGTCCTCGTCGGGCTCGCGTGCGCCACCGTGACGATCAGCTCGAAGACCGGCTGCACGGTGCGCCCGCCGCGGGCGAAGGGCGCCGCCGCCCGCATCAGGCGCGGCGCGATCCGATCGGGTCCGGCCTCGCCGAGCACTCCGAGGGAACCGGTACCCGCCGTGCCGTAGTAGGCGACCAGGAGGCGCCCGTCGGCGAAGATCCGGCGACCGCCGCCGGGCAGCTGCCGATGCGCGGGGTCGGTGGCGGCCGGGACGGGAACCGACGGAGCCGGCGTCAGCGGCGCGACCGGAGGTGGCCTGGACTCACCGGCGGCGCCCGGGACAGCGGTCTGCGTGGGGGCCGGTGGCGTCGGCTGCTCGCGAGGCTCGTCGAGGTGCGACACCCCGCCGACGAGCGCGACGAACCCGATCAACGCGAGGACGACCAGGAAGATCTGGGGGCCGGAGTGGTCGCGGGGCGAGGACATCGCCGACAGCGTACGTGCCGGGTCGAGGGTGCCGCCGCCGAAAATGCCGGAGAGAAGTCAGGCCCGGCCGGGGAGCACGAGCTCGCCGGTCGGCCCGGGGTTCACCGCGATCTCCCAGCGGTAGCCGTCGGGGTCGGCGAAGTAGCCGGTGTAGCCGCCCCACTCACGGCGTACGCCGCTCTGGGCCGCGTGGGCACCGAGGCTCCGGGCAAGGGCGAGGATCTCGTCGACCTCGGCCTCGGTCCGGACGTTGTGCGCGATCGTGATCGGGACCAGGCCCTCCCCACGACGGATCGGGCCGACCTCGGCCTCGAACCCAGCCTCGGCCCACAGCGACAGGATCAGGTGCTCGCCGGTGCGGATCATCAGCACCTCGTCGGGCACGTACAGCTCAGGTGTCCAGCCCAGCCCGTCGGCGTAGAACGCGTGCGTACGGGCGAGGTCGGCCACGGCCAGGGTGAGGAAGCTGATCCGCTGGTCCATGTCGCCTCGCTTCCCGTACGAAACTTGCGCTTCCCGAATGAAATTACGTTCGGGAAGCGAAGGTTTCACAACTGAAGTTGTGAAACCGCACCCGTCAGCCGCAGACAGCCCCGTGCGCCGCCGACTGCACCACCTTGGCGTACTTGCCGAGCACGCCGCGGGTGTACTTCGGGGGGTTGGGGGCCCAGCCTTCCTTGCGGGGCTCGAGGTCGGCGTCGACGTCGAGGGTCCGGTTGGCGACGTCGAGGGAGATCGAGTCACCGTCGCGGACGAAGGCGATCGGACCCCCGTCGACGGCCTCGGGGGCGATGTGGCCGACGCAGAGCCCGGTGGTGCCGCCCGAGAAGCGGCCATCGGTCACGAGCAGCACGTCCTTGCCCAGGCCGGCACCCTTGATGGCGCCGGTGATCGCGAGCATCTCGCGCATGCCGGGGCCGCCCTTGGGGCCTTCGTAGCGGATCACCACGACGTCGCCGGGCTGGATCCTGCCCTCCTCGAGCGCGTCCATCGCGGCGCGCTCGCCGTCGAAGACGCGCGCGGTGCCGGTGAACACCGACTCGTCGAAGCCCGCCGACTTCACCACCGCTCCCTCGGGCGCGAGCGAGCCCTTCAAGATGGTGATGCCACCGGTCTGGTGGATCGGCTCCGACAGCTTGCGGATCACGTCGCCGTCGATCGAGGCCGGGGCGAGCGCCTCGAGGTTCTCGGCCATCGTCCGGCCGGTGACGGTGAGGCAGTCACCGTCCATCAGGCCCGCGTCGAGCAGCGCCTTCATGACCACCGGGATGCCGCCGATCTTGTCGACGTCGTTCATCACGTAACGGCCGAAGGGCTTGAGGTCGCCCAGGTGCGGCACCTTGTCGCCGATGTGGTTGAAGTCGTCGATGGTCAGGTCGACGTCGGCCTCGCGGGCGATCGCGAGCAGGTGCAGGACCGCGTTCGTCGAGCCGCCGAGCGCCATCACCACCGCGATCGCGTTCTCGAACGCCGGCTTGGTCATCACCTGGCGGGCGGTGATCCCCTGCCGGAGCATGCCGACGACCGCCTCGCCGGAGCGATGGGCGAAGCCGTCGCGTCGCCGGTCGACCGCCGGCGGAGCGGCGCTGCCCGGGAGCGACATGCCGAGCGCCTCGGCCACCGATGCCATCGTGTTCGCGGTGTACATGCCGCCGCACGCACCCTCGCCGGGGCAGATCGCCCGCTCGATCCGGTCGACCTCCTCCCGGGTGATCTTGCCCGCGAGGCACGCGCCGACCGCCTCGAAGGCGTCGATGATCGTCACGTCGTGGCCGTCGACCTGGCCGGGCATGATCGACCCGGCGTACAGGAAGACCGAGGCGAGGTCGAGCCGGGCGGCGGCCATCAACATGCCCGGCAGGCACTTGTCGCAGCCGGCGAGGAGCACCGAGCCGTCGAGGCGCTCGGCCATCATCACCGTCTCGACCGAGTCGGCGATCACCTCGCGGCTGACCAGCGAGAAGTGCATCCCCTCGTGACCCATCGCGATGCCGTCGGAGACCGAGATCGTGCCGAACTCCAGCGGGTAGCCACCTGCGGCGTGCACGCCGTTCTTCACGGCCTTCGCGAGCCGGTCGAGCGAGAGGTTGCAGGGGGTGATCTCGTTCCAGCTCGACGCGACCCCGATCTGGGGCTTCGCGAAGTCCTCGTCGCCCATGCCGACCGCACGCAGCATGCCCCGCGCTGCGGTCTTCTCGAGCCCGTCGGTGACGTCGCGGCTGCGGGGCTTGATGTCGGGGGCTTCGGTCATGGGCCAAGGCTAGTCGGCGGCGCACGGGGCGACCGACGGCCGTCCGCTGCCGACCGTGCCCGGCCCCGCTTCTCGGCCCCGGTTTCGGCCCCGGTTTCGGCCCCGGTTTCGGCTCAGATCGCAGCAGCGCGCACGCACATCACGTCGGGCAGGTTGGCGACCACCTGGCGCCAGCTGTCACCGCTGTCGGAGGAGCCCCAGACGGTGCCGTTGCGACCGCCGAAGTAGATGCCCGCGCTGTCGTGGGCGTCGGCGCACATCGCGTCACGCATGACCGCCGACGTAGAACTGGTCGGGCAGTCCCTCGCCCATCGCCTCCCAGGACTTCCCGGCGTCCTGTGACGCGCCAGACCCGGGCCTCGCGCATTCGGCGGGTACCGCCTATCGCCGCCGTTGAGCGGGAAGACGTAGACGGTGTCCGGCTCGTGGGGGTGTACGACGACCGGGAACCCGAAGTCGACCGGCAGGCCCGCGGCGATCGACTCCCAGGAGCCGCCGTGGTCGTCGGAGCGGTAGACGCCGCCGTGGTTCTGCAGGAACATCCGCTCGGGCCGCGCCGGGTGCCGGGTCGACCTTGTGCACGCACTGGCCGAACTCGGGGTACTGCTGGCCCTCGGGCAGGAACTCCGCCCGCACGCCCGTGGTTGCGCGGCTCCCAGGACGCCCCACCGTCGGCGGTCTGGTAGCAGCCGCCCGTCGAGATCGCCACGGTCACCGACTCCGGGTCGTCGGGGTGCGGGCAGGATCGTGTGGAAGGCCTGACCGCCGAAGCCGGCGCCCCACTCGCGCACGGTGCGGGTGGTCCCAGAGCGCCGCGCTCCAGCGTGAAGGTCTCGCCGCCGTCGTCGGAGCGGAAGACCGCGCCCGGCTCGGTGCCGGCGTAGACCATGTCCGTCGCCGGGCCGGCGACCAGCTGCCAGACCCGCTCGACGGAGGCGTCCGGGTCCTCGGGGAAGTGCGCGCCCTGCGTGGACGCCAGGTCTCGCCGAGGTCGTCGGAGACCTGGATCTGCGGACCGGTCCACGGCGAGGACGCTCCTGCGAACAGCCGTGGCCGGTCGCCCCGGGTGTCGACCAGGCGGAGTAGACCTCGGTCATGTCGAAGTGCGGGCCGGTCCAGGACCAGTCCGTACGATGCTCGTCGGAGCTCCCGACCCAGAGTCCCTTGCGCGTGCCCACCATCAGGATCGTGTCTGCCATCCGCCGAGCATGCTCCCTCGGGCGACCGGGCTCAAGTGTCATCGTCTATGCATCAGTGTGATTCAGGCCAGGAGTGCGTGCGCGGTTGTTCACACGATGTCACACAGGCGTGACCCGGCCGGTCCTACGGACGCCTAGCTCGAGACAGCGGCCGGCATCGGGACCCGCGACGACAGGGAGAGGGAGGAACCGGATGAGTCCTGGTCGCCGCCACGCCACTGGGCCTCGTGGCACGTGGGCGACCCGCAGCCAGGAGCAGGCGCGCCGCAACGCGATGGCCGCGTGCACCGTCCTCGCAGCGCGCCGGCTCGAACGCCACGAGGTCGAAGCCTTCATCGCCGAGCATCTCGCTCGTCGGGCCGCGCCCGAGCCGTCCGTGGCGACGCCGATGCTCGGAGTGGGCTGAGTTCCGCGCTGAGGTCACTCTCGGGTGATCTCAGCCAACAATCCCTCCTCACGCAGGAGGACTCGGGCAGACTTCGGGCATGTCTGCCGACCCCGCGGCGCCTGCCGCGCTGCACGTCGTCCCCGACCTCGAGGAGGTCGGGGACGGTCCTGACGCCGGCGTCGCGCTGCGCCACTACACCGTGGTCGCCAGGGACGGGACCGAGCTGCGCGCCTGGACCAACGACGTCGACGGCACATGACCGGGCCGACCGTGCTGCTCTGCAACGGGCTCGGCACCAGCCCGTGGGCGTGGCCCGCGCTGCTCGACCCGGCCTGTGGGGTCCGGGTGGTGTCCTGGTACCACCGCGGGACCGGCGGCTCCGCCCGTCCGGTCGACAAGAGCCACGTCGGCATCGAGCACTTCGTCGAGGACGCGCTCGCCGTCATGGATGACGCCGGGATCGACGCCTGCCCGGTGATGGGCTGGTCGATGGGCGTCAACACGGCGTTCGAGCTCGCCTACCTGCATCCGCACCGGGTCACCGGCCTGTTCGCGGTCGCCGGCGTCCCCGGAGGCACCTTCGCCTCGATGCTGGCGCCGCTCGGCGTGCCCCGCCCGGTCCGGGCCGCGATCACGGTCAACGCCGCCCGCGTCATGGGCGGTGCTCGGAAAGCCGGCGTCCGTGGTCACCATGAGACTGCCCGTCGGCCCGATCACCGGCGCCGTCCTCACGCACAGCGGCTTCATGCTGCCGGTGCCCGACGTGGCGATGGCCCGCCGCGCGGTCAAGGAGTTCCTGACGACTCCGATCGACTGGTACATGCACCTGGCCGTGACCACGTCGCGGCACGTCCGCGTGTCCCTGCGCGGCATCGACGTGCCCGCGGCGTTCGTCGCCGGCCGCTGGGACGTCCTGGCGTCCGCCGAGGACATGCGGACCGCTGCCGAACGCATCTCCGGTGCGACCTACACCCGGCTGGACGCGAGCCACTTCGTCGCGATGGAGCGGCCCGACGAGGTGCACGCGCTGCTGCTGGAGCTGCTCGAGCGGGTCTGACCCGGGCCCGTCGTTACGCTGGACCGGATGAGGCGGATCGTCCCGGTCATCACCCTGGCTCTCGCCACCGGTCTGACCGGGTGCGCCGGCGGCTCCCCGGGTGCCTTCGACACGACCTCCTCGGGCCCCGACCCGACGACCGCGTCCCCGCAGTCCGCGCCGCCGAGCCCTTCGACGTCGCCCTCCTCGCATACCGGCCCTCCGCGCGTGATCGGCACCGTCGCCGACCATCTCGAGGTGCCGTGGGGCATCGGCTTCCTCCCCGACGGCTCGGCGCTGGTCAACGAGCGCGACAGCGGCCGGGTGCTGCGGATCGCAGACGGCAAGGTCAGCGTCGTCGGCCGGATCGACCAGACCCGCTCGCAGGGAGAGGCGGGGCTGCTCGGGCTGGCCGTGTCGCCGACGTACGCCGATGACCACCGCGTGTTCGTCTACACCTCGACCGACCAGGACAACCGCGTCCTCCAGATGACCTTCGACGGCACCCGGCTGGGCCGGCCGACCGCGATCCTGACGGCATCCCGAACGGCTTCATCCACGACGGTGGCCGGCTCGCGTTCGGGCCGGACGGCTACCTCTACGTGTCCACCGGGGAGACCGGGAATCGCGGGCTCGCCCAGCAGGAGGACTGCGCTCGGCGGCAAGATCCTGCGGATCACCCAGAGCGGCAGACCGGCGCCCGGGAACCCCGATCCCCGGCTCACCGGTGTGGACGCTCGGCCACCGCAACGTCCAGGGCCTCGCCTTCGACGACGCCGGCCATCTCTGGGCCTCGGAGTTCGGCCAGGACACCTGGGACGAGCTCAACCTGATCGAGAAGGGCACCAACTACGGGTGGCCGCTGGTGGAGGGCAAGGGCGCGTTGCCGGCGCTTCCGCAACCCGCAGGTCGTCTGGCACACCGACGACGCCTCGCCGTCGGGGCTCGCCTTCCTCGACGGGCGGCTGTGGCTGGCGTCGTTGCGCGGCGAGCGACTGTGGCGAGTCGACGTCAACGGTCGCCGTGGCCTCGCACCCGGCGGACTTCTTCGTCGGGAAGTACGGCCGGATGCGCACGGTGGTGGTCGCCCCGGACGGGAACCTCTGGGTCACCACCTCCAACCGCGACGGCCGCGGTGACCCGGCCGCGGGTGACGACCAGATCCTGCTCGTTCGGCCCTAGGCCCCGACGACCTCGACCCGGCGTACCTCGGCGCGGCGCTGCGCACGACGGAGGGTGACCAGCACGGCCGGACCGAGGATGATGATCGCAACCGCGTTGGTGATCGCGCGACCGGTGTCGAAGCCGCCGGTCGAGGTGAGCATCGTGTAGACCGCGAACCGGTGCAGGTTGTCGAGCACGGGCGCCCGGCACGAACGACAGCGACCCGGTGTGGCCGGGCACCTCGACGCCGAGGGCGAACGGCCACCCGGAGAGGTTCATGAGCAGTCCGAAGGCGTACGCCGCGACGACGCCGTACGCCGCCAGCAGCACGATCTCGGCGCGGCCCCGGGCCGGCGCGGGAGCAGGCCGGCTCCGGCGCCGACCCACGCCGCGGCGAGCATCTGGAACGGCAGCCACGGACCGACACCGGCGGTGAGCAGCGCGGACGCGAACAGGGACGTGCACCCGAACGCGAACCCGAACCCGGCGCCGAAGACCCGGCCGGCGAGGACCAGCAGGAAGAAGACCAGCTCGATGCCGGCCGGTGCCCGCGCGAGAGGCCGCGCAGGACCGCGTTGATCGCGGTCAGGACACCGAGCATCGCGAGCACCTTGGAGTCCATCCCGCCCTCGCTGAGCTCCGCGAGCACGACGCCGACGATCACACGGCAGCAGCGCGAGGAACACGAACGGGGGGTCGACCCGCGTCGTGCCGGGCTCGACCTGCACCAGCAGGGGCCAGACGAACATCATCAGCCCGGCGACCGAGGCCACCGCCAGGACCGCGACCGAACGGGGCCGCAACGGCACCGCGGTCATCGGCGGGCCCGGTCGTCGGCGCCGGCGGCGAGCGAGCCGACCACTGTCTCGACGGTGAGCCAGCCGGGCCCGAGCACCTTCTGGACCTGGGGGGCGAATGCCGGCGTCTCACCGAGAGACGGTCGCGGCCGGCCCCGCCGAGACCACCTCGCCGTCGGCGAGGACGACCGACGGTCGTCGCGACCGCGGCGACGAACTCGACGTCATGGGTGGCGAGCAGCACCGCGCGCCCCTCCGCAGCGAGCCGGCGCAGGACGCCGCGCCAGCGCATCCTTGCCCGGGTAGTCGAGTCCGCGGGTGGGCTCGTCGAGGAGCAGGACGCGGCGGCCTGGACGATCAGTACGAGCGCCAGCACGAGCGCGAGTCGCTGGCCCTCGGACAGGTCGCGGGGATGGGCACGCGGGTCCTCACGCCCGGCGCCAGCCGGTCGAGCAGCGCTCGGGTCGAGCCCGGGATCGCGCCCGCCTCGCGGTCGGCGGTCTGGCACTCCTCGCCCACGGTCTCGAGGTAGAGCAGGTCGGCCGGGGTCTGCGGCACCAGCCCGACGAGCCGGCGTCGTTCGGCTGCCGGCACCTCGTGGGGGTCGGTCGCCGGCGACGACCACGCTTCCGGCATCGCGGCGACCGACTTCCCTGCAGCGCCCAGAGCAGGGTCGACTTGCCGGCGCCGTTGCGCCCCATCAGCGCGGTGACCGGCCCGTGCGGCAGCGTGAGGTCGACCTCGCGGACGGCGACGCGCTGCCCGTGGGCGACGGAGACGCCCCGGGCGACGCAGCTCGTCGGGACCGGCTGGCTCGGCGGTGGCGGTCGCTGGCGCAGGCAGGTCGAGGGCACGCGCCTTGCGGCGGGCGTCGCGGACGGTCAGCGGGAGCGGGTCCCAGCCCGCCGCCCTGCCCAGCTCGACGAGGGGCGGAGCGACCGGCGCGAGCCCGCAGCATCGCCGCCGGATCGCCGCTCACGACCTCGCCGTCGCTCCCCGTGACGAGCACCATCACGTCGGCGAACGGCACGACACGCTCGAGCCGGTGCTCGGCCAGCACGACCGACATCCCGACGTCGTGCACGAGCCTGGAGAGGGTGGCGAGCACGTCCTCGGCCGCGGTCGGGTCGAGCGCGGAGGTCGGCTCGTCGAGCACCAGGACGCGCGGGTGCATGGTCAGCACCGAGCCGATCGCCACCCGCTGTTGCTCACCTCCCGACAGCGTGCGCAGGTTCCGACGCCGCAGGTCGGCGATGCCGAGCAGGTCGAGCGTCTCCTCGACGCGGCGACGCATGGTCGGCGCCGGCAGCCCGAGCTGCTCCATGCCGTAGGCGAGCTCCTCCTCCACGGTGTCGGTCGACGAAGCCGGCCGAGCGGGTCCTGACCGACGTAGCCGACGGTCTCGACCCGTTCGCGTGGCGGCCGGTCGACGACGCTCTCGCCGTCGACCAGGACGTCTCCGGTGAGGCGGCCGCCGGTGAAGGCCGGCACCAGGCCGTTGAAGGTGCCCAGCAGGGTGGACTTGCCGACGCCGGTCCGCCCGGCCACGAGGACCAGGTCGCCGTCGGGGACGGTGAGATCGACGTCGCGCAGCACGACTCGCGCGCCGTACTCGACGGTGACGCGGCACAGCTCGATCACGCGACCACCTCCGCCGAGATGGCGGAGCACGGGCGGCGGAGCCGCGATCGCGGCGACCGCACCGACGAGGACCGCCGCCAGCGCCGTGAGGGTGACGACCGGTGGCGCCGTCCACGCCGGGGTGCAGCACCAGCAGGTTGTCGTCGAGCAGCGTGAAGGTGAGGACCGCGGGCACGATGCCGCTCGCCGCCACGACGAGCTCGGGCAGCCGCCAGCGGTCCGGCCGGTAGCGCGTGCGCCGCACCCGGCTACCCGCGGCGACGAAGCCGGCGACGGCGCCCAGGACGCCGCCGGCCAGCATCGGGCCGGCGAGCCAGCGAGGCGCGGTGTGGTCGAGCATCGCGTAGACGCCGACGCAGATGCCGACCAGACCGATCAGCATCAGGGCGCCGGTCACGACGCGCTGGCGCCGTGCGAGGTGGCCCGACCGCCCGTAGCCCCGGGCGTCCATGCCTGCCGCCAGCGCGATCGAGCGCTCCAGCGCGTCCTCGAGCACGGGCACGACGAGGCCGCGGAGCCGGCCGATCCGGGTCCCGCTGACCCCGCGGAGCCGGCGCGCCCGGCGCACCCGCTGGACGCTGTCCGCGAGCTGCGGCATCACCGACACCGAGACGACGATCGCGGTCCCGATCTCGTACAGCGCCGGTGGCATCGACTTGAGCAGCCTCTTGGGATCTGCCAGGGAGTTCGCCGCGCCGACGCAGATCACCAGGGCGGCCAGCCGGAGGCCGTCGTACAGGCCGCCGAGGAGGTACTCCCGGGTGACCGGACCGAAGAGCCGGACGCCGGCCACCCAGTCCGGGAGCGGGATCTCGGGCAGCCGGACCAGCACGTGCCCGAAGTCGCCTCCGCCGAGGACGATCCGGGCCACGACCCGGATCGCGACGATGACCACAGCGAGGCCCAGGTAGAGGTGGAACGAGCCGGACCACGGGTGGTCGGCCCGCCGGCACGCGACCACGAAGCCGGCGACCGCCGCGACCAGCAGCAGCAGGACCGGGTTCGTGGTCGCGGACGCGGTCGCCGCAAGTCCCAGCGCCCAGAGCCACCAGGCACCGGGATGCAGGTCTCGCGGCAGCCGCGTCCGGCGATCAGCCACCCGATGCGCTCCGCCTGGTCCACCACGCAGCACCGGCCCCACCGGCCAGCACGAGCAGGACGACGACCGGGACCCACCACGCCAGGCCGCCGTTGTCGGCATCCCCGGCGCTCGCACCGATCTCGGGCGCGCTCACCGTCGCAGGCCCGGACGCGCTCGGGCTCGACGACGGCGAGGGTGTCGTCGGTCGTGCGGCGGACGCCGTCGCAGACCCCGTGGCCGTTGCGCTCGCCGATCGGTCGGCCGAGGCCGAGGCCGTCGCGCTCGCCGCCCCGGACGCGCCGGCCGCAGCCTTCGTCGCCTTGTTCGTCGGCTGCTTCGTCGGTTGCTTCGTGGGCTGCTTCGTCGGTGCCGGGCTGGAGCTGGGCGAGGACCAGGCCGCACCCGGCGCCCGGTGCGACGTGCTGTTCTGCCACGACAACCCGAGCGATCCCCCGGCCGGAACCGTGAGTGAGCTCGGGCCTTCGGTTGAGTACACCCATCGGTCACCTCTCGACCAGAACAGGCCCCAGTACGCATTCGCCGGCGGCATGCGTACGCACGGGTCGCCGCCCGGTTTGCCGCTCACCCGGCACACCGCCTGCGGAAACTGCTGCACCGAGGTCAGCGCAAAGCCGGCTTCCTCGATCACGTCCCACGCGGGCCGACCGGCACCGTCACTGACGCAGCGTTCCTGCACGCCACCGCCCAGTGCGCCGAAGTCGACCACGGTCCTGACACCGGAGCACGCGGCAGCATCTCCCGGCGCGGCCAGGAGAAGGGTGGCAGCGGTCAGGACGAGGGCGGCAGCGGCGGCCGCGCTCCGGGCGACCGCCCTCGCCTTTCCGCGACGCATCACCTCGCCCGGACGACGTGCGCGTCGGCCCGGCCGGCGGAGTCGACAGCGCGGAGCCGCGCCCGGCCGAAGTCGGCGGGAACCGTGACCGTCACGCGGGCCACACCGTGGCGGTTCGCGGTCCGCGCGATCCGGTTTCCGGCGCCGGTCACACAGACCGTGTCACCCGGCGCGACGCCGCGCACGACCACCTGTGCTGTGGTGTCGTGCACCTTGGCGGTGCGAGCAAGCGTCAGCGCGCCGTCGGCACGCGGAGCCCACTGGAGCACGGGCATCGCCTGCGACGATGCGCGACGCCACTGATCGAGCTCGGCGGTGCCGATCCCTGCGTCCGCGGCGGCATGGAGAGCCGCCGCGTCATAGGCGATCGCCCCGCGCTGGGACCCCAGCCTCGTCGTGCAGGTGCCCGCCAGGTGGACCTGGTGCCGGCGCACCCAGAACGCCGAGCGCGCGGCCGCGGCGGTGTCACCGACGAGCCCCAGTGCCCTGCCCGCGAGCCCTGTGCTGTTGCTGTTCGGCGTGTCCGTGCTCGCGCCCCCGACGAACGACCCGTTGTGACGCTGGTGGCGCAGCAGCCAGCGCTCAGCGCGATCGAGGGCACGGCGCACGGCCGGACGCCCGTGCTGGGGCAGCAGCATCTGCACGGCGATCGCGGTGGCGTCGGTGTCCGGAGTGCTCAGTCCGGCAGAGCGTCCGTCGTCGCAGGTCTGCGGGGAACCGCTGGGCGCGAAGTACAGGCGGAAGAAGCCGGCGTGGCACTGCTGCTTCAGCAGGAACCGGGTTGCCTTGCGAGCCTGCGACGCGTGCGTCTCGGCGAGCCCATGAGCGGCATAGGCCTGACCGAGCACGTTCGCGTAGTCGCCGTACGCGCTGTGGTCGGCGATCCGGCCGTTGTCCGCGGTCAGTGCGCCGAGCCGGCTCACCAGGTTCACGCCCCCGAAGTGTCTGGGCGACGCGCCCGTTCGCAGTGCGAAGACCAGCGCCTTCGCGCTGGCATTCGCGTACTGCTCGCTTCCGGTGCCGATGTAGCTGCCGATCGTCGACGCGACGGCTCGGCGCGCCGCGCGCACGGCCGCGTGCTGGCGGCCGGTGTCGCGCAGCGCGAGTGCAGTGTCGATCGTGAGGCCGTAGTCGTCGAACCCGTACTGGCCGTTGTGCACCAGCCCGTCCGAGAGCTGGTGGGCCAGCCAGCGGCTGCCCTGACGGACCGGTCGGTGGTCGAAACCGGCCGCCTGCGCGGGGAGCGCGGTGGCCAGCGCAACAGTTGCGGCGAGGCCGGCGCCCGCGATGCTGACGAGGTGCCTGTACATGTGATTCCTTCCCGCTGCTCAGCGGGAGGCGTGTCGGCGACCCGCTGCTTGTCCACGACAGCGTGTGGTGAAGACATCCGCGGTGGGTGCTCCGGCTCACCGTCTGTCAGGGACACACGGTCTACGGTTGCGGGTCAGCGCCGGACTTCGACCGGCTTTCCCCGACTGCGGACGCGATGGAGTTGTGGCATCTCCTCCGGTGGAGGAAATCGCCTGACCCTAGCACCGGCAGATCAGGCCAGCTTCTCCAGGATCAGCTCCCGGACGCGGGCCGCGTCGGCCTGGCCGCGCATGTCCTTCATCACCGATCCGATGAGCGCTCCGGCAGCCGCGACCTTGCCGTCGCTGATCTTCTCGGCAACGTCCGGGTTGGCAGCGATGGCGCGGTCGACGGCCTCGGCGAGTGCGCCCTCGTCGGAGACGATCGCCAGGCCACGCGCGGCGACCACCGTGTCGGGATCACCCTCTCCGGCGACCACCCCGTCGATGACCTGGCGCGCCAGCTTGTCGTTGAGGGCGCCGTCGTCGACGAGAGCCTGGACCCGTGCCACCTGCTCGGGTGTGATCGGCAGGTCGGCGAGCTCGATGCCCTGCTCGTTGGCCCGGCGGGCGAGGTCGGAGAGCCACCACTTGCGTGCGGCCTGCGCCGTCGTACCCGCGGCGACGGTGGCCTCGATCACCGGGATCGCGCCGGCGGCGACGACGTCGCGCATCTCGAGGTCCGCGAAGCCCCAGAGTGCCTGCAGGCGAGCCCGGCGCTCGCGCGGCGGCTCGGGCAGCGTGCCGCGCAGCTGCTCCACCCACTCGCGTGAGGGCGCCACCGGCACCAGGTCGGGCTCGGGGAAGTAGCGGTAGTCCTCGGCGTCGGACTTCTCCCGGCCCGAGGTCGTGACGCCGGTGTCCTCGTGCCAGTGCCGGGTCTCCTGCAGGATCGAGCCGCCGGCCGCCAGGATCGCGGACTGACGGGAGATCTCGTGACGCGCGGCCCGTTCGACGGAGCGCAGGGAGTTCACGTTCTTGGTCTCGGTGCGGGTGCCGAGCGGCACGTCGGTGGTCGAGCCTGTCGAGACCCGAGGCGCCAGCGACAGGTTCACGTCGCACCGCAACGACCCCTGCTCCATCCGGACGTCGGAGACACCGAGGCCGAGCAGGATGTCGCGCAGCGCGGCCACGTAGGCCCGCGCCACCGCCGGCGCCTTCTCCCGGGTGCCGGTGATCGGCCTGGTGACGATCTCGATCAGCGGGATGCCGGCCCGGTTGTAGTCGACCAGGGAGTGGTCGGCACCGTGGATGCGACCGGTGGCGCCGCCGACGTGCAGCGACTTGCCGGTGTCCTCCTCCATGTGGGCACGCTCGATCTCGACCCGGTAGGTCTCGACGTCGCCCCCCTCGGTCGGCACAGTGACCTCGGTCCACCCGTCGAAGGCGATCGGCTCGTCGTACTGGGAGGTCTGGAAGTTCTTCGGCATGTCCGGGTAGAAGTAGTTCTTCCGCGCGAACCGGCACCACTCCGCGATCCGGCAGTTCAGTGCGAGGCCGATCCGGATCGCCGACTCGACCGCCTTGGCGTTGACGACCGGCATCGAGCCGGGCAGGCCCAGGCAGGTCGGACAGGTCTGCGTGTTCGGCTCCGCACCGAACTCGGTGCGGCAGCCGCAGAACATCTTGGTGACGGTGTTCAGCTCGACGTGCACCTCGAGGCCCATCGCCGGGTCGAACAGGTCGAGCGCGTCGTCGAAGGAGAGCAGCTCCGTGGTCTGTTCCGACTTCTGGGCGGTCATCGGGTGGCTCCCGTCTCGACAGGCTCGCCGCCCGGGAGTCGGGCGAGAAGGGGCCCGCCCCACTCCTTCTCGAGCAGCGCCTCGAGCGCGGCACCGACCCGGTAGAGCCGGTCGTCGGCGAGCGCCGGCGCGAGCACCTGGAATCCCACCGGCAGGCCGTCCTCCGGCGCCAGGCCGGCAGGCACCGACAGCCCGGGTACGCCGGAAAGGTTGGCCGGGATCGTGGCGATGTCGTTGAGGTACATCGCGAGCGGGTCGTCGAGCTTCTCGCCGATCCGGAACGCCGTCGTCGGCGCCGTCGGCGAGACCAGCACGTCGGCCTGCGTGAACGCCGCCTCGAAGTCGCGGCTGATCAGGGTGCGGACCTTCTGGGCCTGGCCGTAGTAGGCGTCGTAGTAGCCGCTGGACAAGGCGTAGGTGCCGAGGATGATCCGGCGCTTCACCTCGTCGCCGAAGCCCGCCCGACGGGTGGCCCGCATCACGTCCTCGGCGCTCGGGTTGTCGATTCCCTCCGGGAGCACCCGCAGGCCGTAGCGCATCGCGTCGAAGCGGGCCAGGTTGGAGGAGGCCTCGCTCGGCATGATCAGGTAGTAGGCCGCGAGCGCGTGCACGAAGCTCGGGCAGGAGACCTCGACCACCTCGGCCCCCGCCTGCACCAGCAGCTGGACCGCCTCGTCGAACCGCTGCTGGACACCGGCCTGGTAGCCCTCGCCGCCGAGCTCGGTGATCACCCCGATCCGGACACCGCTCATGTCCCCGTTCGCCCCGAGCCGAGCCGCGTCGACCAGCGCCGGCAACGGCGCGTCGATGCTGGTGGAGTCCATCGGGTCGTGGCCGCCGATGACCTCGTGGAGCAGCGCGCTGTCGAGCACGGTCCGCGTGACCGGGCCGGCCTGGTCGAGGGAGTTCGCCAGTGCCACCAGGCCGTAGCGCGAGACCCCGCCGTAGGTCGGCTTGACCCCGACCGTGCCGGTGACGGCGCCCGGCTGCCGGATCGAGCCGCCGGTGTCGGTGCCGATCGCGAGCGGGGCCTCGAACGCGGCGACCGCGGCGGCGGAGCCGCCGCCGGACCCACCCGGGATCCGGTCCAGGTCCCACGGGTTGCGGGTCGGACCGTACGCCGAGTGCTCGGTGGAGGAGCCCATCGCGAACTCGTCCATGTTGGTCTTGCCGAGGATCGGCAGGCCGGCCGCCTTGAGGCGTGAGACCACGGTCGCGTCGTACGGCGGCACCCAGCCCTCCAGGATCCGGGACCCGCAGGTGGTCACGATGCCCTGGGTGGCCAGCACGTCCTTGACAGCGATCGGGATGCCGTCGAGCGCGGAGGCCGGGGTGCCGGCAGCACGGCGCTCGTCGGAGGCAGCCGCCTGCGAGAGCGCGCCCTCGGCGTCCACCTGCAAGAAGGCGTGCACGCCGCGTCCTCCTGGCGGGGCGTCGACCCGGGCGATCCGGTCCAGGCACGCCTTCGTCAACGCAACGCTGCTGGTCTCCCCGGCCTCGATGGCGGCCACCATCCCGGCCGCGCTCAGGTGCAGGATGCTCTCCGGCGTGCTCACTGCTCATCCCCGAGGATCCGCGGGACGGAGAAGCGCTGCTGCTCGGACTCCGGTGCTCCCGACAGCGCCTGCTCGGCGGTCAGGCTCGGACGCGGCTCGTCGGCGCGGAACACGTTGGTCAACGGCACGGCGTGCGAGGTCGGCGGGATGTCGGCCGCCCCGACCTCGGCGATCGAGGCGATGCTCTCCAGGATCACCGAGAGCTGGGGCGCCAGGTGGTCGAGCTCGTCGTCGCTGAGCTCGATCCGGGCGAGTGTCGCCAGGTGTGCGACCTCGTCGCGGGAGATCACTTCGGCAGGCTCGGCACGGCTCTCGGGCATGGCGCCAATCCTAGGAGAGGCCCGCCCACGCGTTCGCAGCGGTCACCGGCGGACCCGGCCGAGACGGTCGGCTCGTACGCTGCGGCCATGGAGCCGACCCTCATCGCCGACGAACGCACCCAGGTCGAGGCGTTCCTCGACACCAACCGCGACGAGCTCGTCGAGGCCCTCGACGGACTCAGCGAGGAGCAGGTACGCCGTCGGCTGGTGCCCTCCCTGACCACCCTCCTCGGACTGGTCAAGCACGTGACCTGGGCCGAGCAGGTGTGGTTCCACGTCGGGCTGGCCGGCCGCACCCGGGAGGAGCTCGGCATCCCGCACGAGAACGACCCGAGCTGGGAGCTCGACGAGCAGGACACGATCGCCTCGGTGCTGGCCGAGTACCGCCGCGTCGGCGCGGAGGCTCGCGAGATCGCCGCGGCGTACGCCCTCGACGACCTGGTGCAGCACAACCGCCGCGGTCCCCTCACGCTGCGCTGGCTCTACCTGCACATGATCGAGGAGGTCGCCCGGCATGCCGGGCACGCGGACATCCTGCGCGAGCAGGTCCTGGCCGCGGACGCGGTGGCCGAACCACCGGCGCCCTGACCGGTTCGCCACCTACGGCAGGTGCGGACACGGGTTTGACCTTGCGCTCGCGTCCGGGAGACTGGTGTACTCACGCGTTCCACATTCGCCCGTCACCGGGCGAGACACCGACCCAGATCGTCGTCACTCGAGGGATGAGACCGTGGGCCACCCACCACACGTCGGGCGCCGCCGGGCACCCGAGCAGCGCACCGGGCAGGACGACCCGCCGGCCTCCCATGCCGTGATGGCGGCCGTCTGGGGCGGGGTGTCCCAGGTGCACGAGATCCTCGGCCACCGGCTGCTCCACTTCGAGAACACCACCGCCGACGCCAGGCTCTCCGAGCAGCTCGCTCTGCTGGCGATGCTGCACGACTGGCAGCCGGTCACCGAGAGCGAGTCCGCCGATCTGGTCTACCTGCTCGGCCTCTACGTCCGGCCCGCCGCCGACGCCACCGAGGACGACGTCGCGCGTGCGCTGAGCGCGACCGTGCGTGCGATGGCGGTACGCCGCTCTGCCGCCGGGACGCTGTCCCAGGGCTGAGGCAGCAGGCCGATCGGCCCGACCTCTAGGGACTAAAGTCCTGAAATGTCCCAAAACTGTTCTTTCCCGGCATTTCTCCCCGATGCTGAGAACTCAGGACAGGGGAGGGTCCCATGAGCAGCAATGCCATCTCAATGATCAAGCTGTCTCGCCAGGCCGAAGCAGTAGCCGGCCACGCGACCGCGGTCCCGGCACACAGCGCGACCCGGGAATCGGCTCAGAACGGCACCATCGCCGGATGGGCCGACCTGCTCGGCTCCCCCAGCGCCGAGTCGACCCGGTCGCGAGACCTGGCGCACCTGGGTGGCTTCACCGCGATGGCCGCGCTGATCGGCTACCTGGCGTGGCGCGTCTCCTTCACCCTCCCGAGCTCGGGCGCCAACCGCGCCGCGGCCTTCATCCTGATCGCCTTCGAGGCAGTGCCGCTCGTCGGCATGGCCGTCCGCATGGTCACGCTGTGGAACATCGACTCGGCCGCGCCCGCCCCGGTCAGCGAGGCGCCGGGCGACCTGCGGGTCGCCGTCCTGATCCCGACCTACGACGAGCCGGCCGAGGTGATCGCTCCCACCATCGCCGCGGCCTGCGCTCTCGAGCCGGCCCACCAGACCTGGGTGCTCGACGACGGCGACCGGCCGTGGGTCGAAGAGATCTGCCGCGAGTACGGCGCGCGGTACGTGTGCCGCGAGGTCCACGACCACGCCAAGGCGGGCAACCTCAACCACGCCCTCGACGTGATGGAGCGCGAAGCGGCCGCCGGCGCCGAGGACATCGACGTGGTGGCCGTCCTCGACTGCGACCACGTGCCGCTGCAGACCTTCCTCACCGCCACGCTCGGCTGGTTCGCCGACCCCGAGATCGCCCTGGTCCAGGGTCCGCAGAGCTTCTACAACGCCGGCGCCTTCGACGACGACGGCGTCAACGGGGAGCAGGGCCTGTTCTTCAACGTCTTGATGGCAGCCCGCAACCACGCCGAGGCCGGACCGTTCTGGTGCGGCTCCACCGCACTCGTGCGCACCAAGGCGTTGCGCGAGATCGGTGGCGTCTCGACCGACACGATCGTCGAGGACATGCACACCACGCTCGGGCTGCTCCGGACCGGATGGCGGACGGCGTACCACCACCAGACCCTGGCGGTGGGGCTCGCGCCCGCGACCGCCGACCAGTACCTGCTGCAGCGTCGTCGCTGGGGCATGGGCGCGATGCAGGTGCTGACCAAGGAGAAGCTGTGGGCCGCCAAGCGGTGGCTGTCGTGGCGCAACTACTACGAGTACCTCACCGGCACCCTGTGGTGGCTCGAGGGCGCGGCGACCGTGCTGGTGCTGCTGATCCCCGTCGCGCTGCTGGTCAGCGGGGCGCAGACCTCGACCGCCGGACCGCTCTCCTTCACCGTCGTCTTCGGCGCGGCCTTCGCGCTGCGACTGTGGGGAGCCAAGCGGCTCTACCGCCACCAGCTCAGCTGGAGCAACGCCCTCGCCCTGCGGATCCTGCGGATCCCGGTCGGCCTCTCCTGCATCTGGTGGCTGCTGACCAGGAAGACCCTCGAGTTCCAGGTCACCCCGAAGGAGGGCTCCGAGGAGCGGACGCTGGGAAGCGTTCCGCGAGTGCTGTGGGTCCTGCTCGCGGGGCTTGCGACCGTCCTCGGCTACGCGTCGGCCGGCTTGCTGGGCCTGGTGCCGTGGCGCGCGACTCCGGGCGCCACCGTCGCCTCCGGCGCCTGGCTGGTGGTCGCAGCGACGACCGTGACCCTGGGCGCGCGCCGCATCCGGGCGGCGGAGTTCGCGTCCTCGCGACGCAACGCCCACCGGTTCGGTGTCAGCGCGCACGCCACCGTGAACGGCGTACCCACCGAGCTCGTCGACGTCTCCGTCGGTGGCGTCTGCGTGCGGCTCCCTCGCCGGGAGGCCTTCGGACCCGGCCTGGTCCAGCTCGCACTGCCGGGCCTGCCGCCGGTCGAGCTCGCGATGGTGCGCGAGACCGGCGACCCGGACCAGCGGCTCGCGTCGCTGCGGGTGCTGCCCCGCGACTGGGCCGCGATGCGGATCCTCTCGCTCTGGATGTTCCACACGCCGCGCGGCGCCGTGACCGACCTTCCGCCGGGCGTGCCTGCGGTCGCATCGACCAGACCCTCCCCGGTCCAGTCGGTGCGCCAGAACCGCGCCGCCGCCGCCCTCGTGCGGCGCCGGGTCCCGGCGGTGCTCGATGTCTGAGCGAATGCCGGCGACAGCGGCGACCACGAGCACGCTCTGGTCACGCCTGTTCCTCACCGGCGGGGTCGTGTTCGTCCTCGCGTCCCAGGGCCTTCCGGTGCCGCTGATCGTGAGCGACCTCTGCTACGACGCGATCAGCCTCTCCGTGGTCGTGGCGATCATGGTCGGGATCCGGCGCTACCAGCCTCGTGCCGCCGCGGCGTGGTACCTGATGGCCCTCGGGCAGTGGTTCTGGGTCGTCGCCGACATCACCTTCAACTGGCGTCAGGACGTGCTCCACGACGGGTCGTTCCCGAGCATCGCCGATCCGCTCTACCTGCTCGGCTACCCCGCCCTGGCCGCCGGCCTCGCCCTCCTGGTCAAGGACCGCAGCCGGATCCACCGTGACTTCGGTCCGGTGCTGGACAGCGCCACCGTCACGGTTGGGCTTGGCCTGCTGTCGTGGATGGTGCTCGCACGCCCGACCATCGAGAGCATGCAGCACGCGATGGGCGCTGCCGCCGTGGCCGCGGCGTACCCCGTGATGGACATCTTGCTGGTCGGCGCGCTGGTCCGGCTGGTGAGCTCCCCCGGCGGCAGGTCGCCCGCGTTCCGTTACCTGCTGCTCGCACTCGGGCTGCTCATCCTCGCCGACACGTTCTCCGTGGCCCTCGACCTGTACTCGACCAACCAGTTCGCGCTGGTCAACTACCTCTGGCTGTTCTCGTACGTCGCGTGGGGCGCCGCGGCGCTCCACCCCACCATGACCACGCTCTCCGAACCGGCGACGAACCCAGACCTGCGGTTCCGCGGCGTCCGGCTGCTGTCCGTCGTCCTGGCGACCCTGATCGCTCCGGCGATCCTGGCGGTGCACCAGGTGACCGGCGTGCGCGTCGACATCTGGGCCGTGATCGTCGGCTCGGTGGTGATGTTCGTGCTCGTCGTGATCCGGATGAGCATGGCGATCGAGCAGATCGCCGCCGCCCACGAGGTCCTGGAGACCCTCCAGGACGAGCTCGCCGTGCAGGCGACGCACGACCCGATGACCGGGCTCGCCAACCGCACCCAGTCGATGCGGCTGCTGGCCGGTGCACTCGGCCGCAGCCGCCGCCGCGGGACGATGGTCGGCCTGCTCTTCATCGACCTCGACGGTTTCAAGGCGGTCAACGACAACCACGGCCACCGCGCCGGCGACGAGGTGCTCCGGCAGGTCGCGTTGCGGATGGCCCAGGAGGTCCGCGACGGCGACTTCGTCGGCCGGCTGGGTGGCGACGAGTTCGTGGTCGGCATCGAGGACGTCGGCGACGAGCGCGAGGTCCGTGCCCTGGCCGGCCGGCTGATCGCGACGGTCTCACACGAGATCGCGGTCGACGAGACCCTCACCGTGCGCATCGGCGCGAGCGTCGGCGTGTCGATGGGCAAGGGCGGCGAGACCGACGTCGAGTCCCTGCTGCACGAGGCCGACCTCGCGGTCTACCAGGCCAAGGCCTCGGGCCGGGGCTGCGTCAAGCTGTTCAGCGGCGAGGCGCGTGCGGAGCTCAAGCAGCACAACGACCTCGAGCGCGCCCTGGTCCAGGCGATCGCCGAGGACGAGCTGGTGCTGCACTACCAGCCGATCGTGCACGTCGCGACCGGACAGGTGGAGTGCTACGAGGCCCTCGTGCGCTGGCAGCGGCCCGGTGTCGGCCTGGTGCATCCGGCCCAGTTCCTCCCGGTCGCGGAGGCCACCGACCTGATCTGCGAGCTCGACGCCTGGGTGATGCGGGCGGCCGTCCTGGAGCTGGCGAACTGGAACCAGCAGCGCGGCGACCAGGCCCTCCAGGTCGCGGTGAACGTCTCCGGCCGGCACATCAGCCGGCCGCGGATCCTCGACGACGTCGCCCGGGCCCTGCGGACCCCCGGGATCCTCCCGCCGCAGCTGGTCATCGAGGTGACCGAGACCGCGCTGATGGACAGCAAGCTCGCCAGCACCAACCTCGAGGCGCTGCGCCACATGGGTGTGGTGGTCAGCCTCGACGACTTCGGCACCGGTTACCACTCGACCGCCCAGCTGACCCGGCTGCCCGTCGACGTGCTCAAGATCGACCGGAACTTCGTCGACGCGAGCACCGCTGCCGGCCGCAGCCTGCTGGAGCTGATGGTGAAGACCGCGCACGCGTTCGGCACCCGCGTCGTCGCCGAGGGCGTGGAGCACCAGGACCAGCTCGACCTGGTCCGGCGCCTGGGTTGCGAGTACGCCCAGGGCTACTACCTCGGCATGCCCGCCCCCGCAGCCCAGATGAGCCCGGTCGAGCGCGACGAGCTCGCCGGCTGAGACGACTCAGGCGGGACCTTTCTCGAGCAGCACCTTGAAGGCGTCCTCGTCGAGAATCGGCACACCGAGCTGCTCTGCCTTGTCGGCCTTGGAGCCCGGGCTGTCGCCGACGACGACGTAGTCGGTCTTCTTCGACACGCTCGAGGACGCCTTGCCGCCGCGGGAGACGATCGCCTCCTTGGCGCCGTCGCGGCTGAAGTCGGCGAGCGATCCGGTGACCACGATCGTGAGCCCCTCGAGCGTGCGCGGCGTGCTGTCGTCGCGCTCGTCCTCCATCCGGACGCCGGCCGCGCTCCACTTGTCGACGATCTCGTTGTGCCAGCCGGCGTCGGGCTCGGCGTCGAACCAGCGCCGGACCGACTCCGCGATCGTCGGCCCGACACCCTCGGCCGCCGCCAGATCGGCCTCGGACGCGCCCCGGATCACCTCGAGCGAGCCGAACTCGGCAGCGAGTGCGCGCGCGGCGGTGGGCCCGACGTGCCGGATCGACAGCCCGACGAGCACCCGCCACAGCGGCTGCGACCTCGCCTTGTCGAGGTTCGCCAGCAGCTTGACGGCGTTGGCGCCGAGCTGGGGTCCGTCCTCGCCCTTCTTCGGGGCGCGGGTGAACTGCGGCGCGCGTGCCAGTCGCTCGGCATCGAGGTCGAAGACGTCACCCTCGTTGGCGATCACGCCCGCGTCCAGCAGGGCGACCGCGGCCTCGTAGCCGAGTCCCTCGATGTCGAAGGCCCCGCGCCCGGCCACGTGGAACACCCGCTCCCGCACCTGCGCCGGGCAGGCGCGGTGGTTGGGGCAGCGCAGGTCGCGGTCGCCTTCCTTCTCCTCGACCAGCGTCGTGCCACAGGCCGGGCACTCGGTCGGCATCGTCCACTCGGCGAGCCCGTCGGGCCGCAGCGCCAGGACCGGCCCGACGATCTCGGGGATGACGTCGCCGGCCTTGCGCAGCACGACCGTGTCGCCGGGCCGGACGTCCTTGCGCCTCACCTCGTAGGCGTTGTGCAGGGTGGCGTTCTCGACCGTGGATCCGGCCACCTTCGTCGGCTCCATCACGCCGAACGGCGTCACCCGGCCGGTGCGACCCGTGTTGACCTCGATGCGCAGCAGCTTGGCGTTGACCTCCTCGGGAGGGTACTTGAACGCGATCGCCCACCGCGGTGCGCGCGACGTCGAACCCAGCCGGCGCTGCAGGGTGACGTCGTCGACCTTGATCACCACGCCGTCGATCTCGTGCTCGACGTCGTGACGGTGCTCGCCGTAGTACTCGATGAACTCCTTGACCGCGTCGAGGTCGGGAAGGACGCGCACTCGGTCGCTGGTCGGCAGGCCCCACGCCCGCATCGCGGAGTACGACGCGGACTGGGCCGCCGGCTCGAACCCGCGGCGCGCGCCGACGCCGTGGCAGACCATGCCGAGCGCCCGGGTGGCGGTCACGCGCGGGTCCTTCTGCCGCAGCGAGCCCGCAGCCGCGTTGCGCGGGTTGGCGAACATCGGCCGCCCGGCGTCGGCCATCGCGAGGTTCAGCTTCTCGAACGCCTCGGTGGGCAGGAAGACCTCACCGCGGACCTCGACCAGGTCGGGCACCGGAAACTCCTCGGTGCCGGTGAGGACATGCGGGATCGAGTCGATCGTCTTGACGTTGGGCGTGACGTCCTCGCCGGTGCGCCCGTCGCCGCGGGTGAGCGCGCGGACCAGCCGGCCGCGCTCGTAGAGCAGGTTGATCGCCAGGCCGTCGACCTTGAGCTCGCACAGCAGCGCCGGGTCGTCGACGCCGTCACGGGCGAGGCGTGCCCGCCACGTCTCGAGCTCGTCGAACGAGAACGCGTTGTCGAGACTCTCCATCCGCTCCAGGTGGTCGACCGCGGTGAACTCCGTGGAGACCGCGCCGCCGACCTTCTGCGTCGGGGAGTCGGGGGTGCGCAGCTGCGGGAACTGCTCCTCGAGCTCCTCGAGGCGACGCATCCGCTGGTCGAAGTCCGCGTCGGACAGGGTCGGGTCGTCGAGCACGTAGTAGCGGAATCGTGCCTCCTCGACCTGCTGGGCGATCGTCTCGTGCTCGGTGGCGGCCAGGTCGGCGTCGGCCCCGGGGACGGATGCCGTGTCGCTCACGCGCGCCTCCGGTCCGCTCCGGTGCCACGTGAGCGCACGTGTCGGCTGTCCTGGACGATTCGCTCGCTGCGCTCGCTCATGGGGTTCATCCTGCCCTGTCCCGCCGACACGCTGGCGACCGCATTTCCGTGCGTCTCGCGCTCGCGAGAGGATGCCGGCATGGCTCAGGAGTCCGACGACCGGCTGCAGGTCGGCCCCGTGCCGGAGGCTCCCCGTGGACTGGTGCTGATGCTGCACGGTGGCGCCGAGCACGGGCCGAACCCGATCGACGCCCGCAGCCTCGCCTACCGGCGGACCCGCTGGATGCGGGGCTCGATCGCCGACCGTCTGGTCACGGCCGGCGTGGGCGTCGCGCTGCTGCGGTTCACGGTCAAGGGCTGGCAGGCCGATCCTGGTCCACCCGCACCGGTCCTCGATGCGCGCGCCGCCCTCGCGCGGCTCGCCGAGGAGTACGCCGGCCTGCCCGTCGTGCTCCTCGGGCACTCGATGGGCGCACGCACCGCGGTACGGGTTGCCGACGAACCCGCGGTGGCGGGGGTCGTCGGGCTCGCACCCTGGCTGCCGCCGGACGACCCGGTCGCTCCGCTCGCCGGCAAGCACCTCGTCGCTGCGCACGGGAGCCACGACCGGATCACCAACGCCCGGGCGACGGCCCGCTTCGTCCGGCATGCGGCCCAGGTCGCGGCGTCGGCGCGCTTCGTCGACATGGGCCGGCTCGGCCACTACATGGTCACCGGCGTACGCCGCTGGAACGCGACCGCGGTCACCGAGACGCTCGGCATCCTCGATCGCTCCTGACCGAGGGCGGGCGGGCACGGTGGCGGGCATCACGTCGCGGGAGTGAAACCGGCACACCTCCGGGTGCGTTCCATAGGGGAAGACATCCACGAGCGGAAGATCCCGATGCCCACCCACGAGCCGACGCCCGGCCCGCCGTACCGCCTCCACAGCCAGCGCAAGCCCGACCCCCGCCTCGGCCTCAGCTTCGCCCAGCTCGCCGGCAGCGCGGCCGCCGCCGCCTCCGCCGCCTTCGGTGCGTCGTACCTCGGCGTGGCCGGGACGATCATCGGCGCCGCCGTGGCCAGCGTGATCGCGACGCTCGCCACCGCGATGTACACCTCGTCACTGCGGCGGACCCACGAGGTCGTCCAGAGCACGGTCACGCAGTGGACCCGCACCGCGGCGACGGCACCGGTGGTCGACCCGGACGCACCCCACCCGGACGCACCCCACCCGGACGCCCTGCAGCCCGACGCCCTGCAGCCGGACCCCCTGCAGCCGGGCGACCGGCGCGCCTCCTGGACCCGGCTCTCGGTCGCGGCCGCCGCGGTGCTCGCGATCACCCTCGGTGCGGTCACCGGCGTCGAGGGCATCCTCGGCAAACCGCTGGCGAACATCCTGGGTGGCTCCGACGCCACCGGCACCAGCCTCGGTGCGGTCGGCGGCGCGGGCGGCGGCTCGAGCACCGGTCACCACGCGAAGAAGCCGGCGACCACGACCGATCCGGCCGCGGGCGCCACAGCGGGCACACCCGCACCCAGCCCGACGGCTCCGGCGACCTCGACCCCGGGCGCCGACCCGAGCGCCGGATCGACCTCTCCGGCCACCCCGTCGCCGTCGCTCACGGAGCCCTCGACGCCGATCCCGACCCCGACGCCCTGAGCGAGCCGGCGGCCAGGCCTGGAAGCACCTGCCGAGAAAATCAATTTGGCAGGAATGAAACGGATCCGTACTCTGTTGATGGAACGAAACCGTTTCGTTCCATCAGTGTCTCCAGGAGGGCGGTGAGCACCGCATGATGATGTCCCGGATCGCGCAGGAGAAGATCGCGCAGCACGTGCAGCGGCCGCGGGTCGAGGGCGAGCGCGAGGACGAGATCCTCGACGCCACCGTGGACTCCTGATGGAGGCCGGCTACGACCGGCTCACGATGGACGCAGTGGCCCGCGAGGCACGCGCGAGCAAGGCGACGCTGTACCGCCGCTGGGAGAGCAAGGCCAGCCTGGTGGTCGAGGCGCTGCCCGGGCCAAGACAGCACCGCACGTCGCCGAGCACGACACCGGCAGCCTGCGCGGCGACCTGCTCGCCACCTTCTGCGGCCACGAGGGCATGAGTGAGTGCCGCCACCGGCATGCTCGGCTCGGTGATCACCGCGGTGTGCACCGACCCCGAGTTCGCCGAGCGCTTCCGCGCCGAGTTCATCGCGCCGAAGCTGGCGATGAGCCAGGCCATCTACGAGCGCGCCCAGGCGCGCGGCGAGATCGGCACCGACGTCGACGTCGAGCTGATCGGCCCGGCGCTCGCGGGCATCCTCCTCCACCGCGCCTTCCTGCTGGGCGCACCGATCGACGACGCGAGCCATCGAGCGCGTCATCGACCACGTGATCCTCCCCGCCGTACAGCACCCCTCGTGCGGCGCGCAGGCAAGCAGCACCCGCAGCACCAAGCAGGGCAACCACAAGTTGACGAAGAACAACGCAAGGAAGACGACATGACAGACACGACGACGGCGGCCGTCGGAGACTCCACCGAGGCTCCCGCCGGAAGCCACAAGCACCTGGGCTGGGCATTGGTGCTCATCTGCGTCGCCCAGCTGATGGTGGTGCTCGACAGCACCATCGCCAACATCGCACTCCCCTTCATCCAGCACGACCTCGACGTCTCGCCGGCCAACCTGCAGTGGGTCGTCACCGGTTACGCGCTGGCGTTCGGTGGCCTGCTGCTCCTCGGCGGCCGGCTCGGCGACCTCTACGGACGCCGCCGGGTCTTCATGATCGGCCTGACCCTGTTCGCCGTCGCCTGCGGGCCTGGGCGGTCTCGCCCAGAACGAGCTGATGCTGCTCGGCTCGCGAGGCCTGCAGGGCCTCGGCGCCGCGCTCGCGGCGCCGGCGGCGCTCGCCCTGATCGCCACGAACTTCCCGGCCGGGCCGCGCCGCAACCAGCGCGTTCTCCGTGTACGCCGCGATGTCCGGCGTCGGTGCCGCGATCGGGCTGGTGCTCGGCGGCTGGCTCACCGGCCTGCACCCGCACCTCGTCGGCACCGACGTCGAGCGGCTGGCGGCTGACGTTCCTGATCAACGTCCCGATCGGGCTCGTCGCCGCCTGGGCGGCACCGCGCGTGCTCGCCGAGTCGGAGGCACACCCAGGTGAGCTCGACCTGCCCGGCGCGGTCAGCGGCACCCTCGGCCTGGTGTCGCTGGTCTACGGCATCAGCCGCGCCGGTGACCGGCGCTACGGCTGGGGCGACAGCGGCGACGATCGGCTTCATGGCCGTCGGCGTGGCGCTGCTGGCCGCTGTTCATCGTGATCGAGCGCCGCGTCCAGCACCCGCTGCTGCCGCTGCGGATCCTCACCAACCGGACCCGGGCGACCGCGTTCGTCGCGATGATGATCGTGCCCGCCGCGATGTTCTCGATGTTCTACTTCCTCTCGCAGTTCGTGCAGAACGTGATGGGTTACAGCCCGCTGCAGGCCGGATTCGCGTTCCTGCCGTTCACGTTCGCGATGGTGTTCGGCGCGAGCGATCGCTCGAGGCTGATGAGCAAGGTCGACCCGCGCTGGGTGGCCGGCACCGGCACCGCTCTCGCCGGTGTCGCCCTGCTCGACTTCTCGCGGCTGAGCATCGACGACTCGCCGTCGGCGATCCTGCAGCCGCGGCTGCGAACGGCGGTCACCTGGGCGACAGCTCGGTGAGCTACTGGACCGACATGTTCCCGTTCATCGCGCTGATGGCCTCCGGCATGAGCCTGACGTTCATCCCGATGACGCTGGCCGCAGTGCACCGCGTCGACCAGCCGGACTCCGGCATCGGCTCCGGCGTGCTGAACACCATGCAGCAGGTCGGCGGCGCGCTCGGGCTGGCGACCCTGTCGACGATGGCGGTGACTCGACGATGAACGACAAGGTGGGCTCGCTCCTGGGCTCGATCGGGAGCGCGGGGCAGAGCCCGGCGGTGCAGGCAGGTCGTGCACGCGCAGGCCGCGTTCACCGCAGGCGGGACCAACGCGTTCCTCGTCGGCGCCTTCATGATCTGGGCCGCGAGCCTGATCGTGTGGATCTTCCTCGACGTCAAGCCACGAGGAGATGGCCACCGACGAGGTGCCCGAGGGAGTCATCGTCTGAGCCGACAGCCTGCGAGGAACGAGCAGGATGTCGACGCGAAGAGGTTGAGGAAGCGACGGCGGCTCGAAACCTAGCCTAACCACCCGACAGCCGGGAGGCGCTGGCCCTGACCAGGGACAGCGCCTCTCGTGCGTACGCCGGTGGTCGCGCCGGCCAGGCCGCAGCTCGGGGTCAGCACCAGCTGCCGGGCCACCTCCTCGGGGTCGAAGCCGAGCATGTCGAGCAGCCGGAGCACCTTCTCCACGACCTGTGCGTCGGTCTGGGGCCGCGCCGGCTCCGTGGCAGGTACGACGCCGAGCAGCACCCGCTCCCCCGCGTCGAGCGCGACACCGAGCTCGTCGTAGGCCGCGGCCCCCAGGACCGCCAGGTCGACCGACACCGCCCGCGCACCGGCCCCGCGCAGCAGCCCGATCGGCACGTCACCGGCACAGCAGTGGGCGACCGCGGTCGCACCGGCGTCGGCGATCGCCGCGAACACCCAGCCCAGCGCCTCCGAGGCCCGGGGCGGGTCGACCGACCGGTGCCGGCCGAAGCCGGAGGCAGTGGGGACCTGCGCGGCAAGGACGGCCGGCAGCGCCGGCTCGTCGACCTGGACGAGCAGCGTCGCACCCGGCACCCGCCGGCGGAGGTCGCGCCACGTGCACGGCCACACCCTCGGCCAGGGCCTGCGCAAGCTCGCGGCGGGCACCGAAGTCGGCGAGCAGCCGGTCGCCGCGCGGACGCTCGACGGTCGCGGCCAGGGTCCACGGGCCTGCAACCTGGACCTTCAGCTCGCCCGCGTCGCCGAAGGAGCCCGCGGCCCGGGTCTGCTCCTCGAGGGCATCGAGGTCCTCGGCCAGCAGCGACCGTGCCCGCCGGTGGTCGGCGCCCGGTGCGTCGGTCAGTCGCCAACCAGCGGGTTGCAGGTCGAAGCCGAGGTCCGCGACCAGGGCGAGGGTCCGTCCGGTCATGCCCGCCACGACACCGCGGGCGGGCAGCTCGGGGAGGTGCGGCAGGTCGGGAAGCTCGCCGAGCACGACGCGCACGGCCTCGTGGATGTCCTCCCCGGGCAGGGAACCGACACCCGTCGCGACGGCTCGAGCATGGCCAGTGCCCACGTCTTGTCGTTCGGTGTCCACCCGCGCACCCTACGGGCCGCGCACGCACGACCGGCGCGACCCATCCGATCGGGGCACGGCTCCGAACGACCTGCATGAGGCGCCCTGGACTTCCGTCCCTGCCCACCGTGCTGCACGCGGTCGCCGGCGTGCTCGCGGCGGCCTTCGGGATGGCTGCCGCGCACCTGGTCGCCTCCTGGGGCAATCCGGCGGCCTCCCCCGTCTACGCCGTCGGGAGCACCGTCATCGACGCCACCCCCACGCCGGTCAAGGAGTGGGCGGTCGCCCACTTCGGGACCGCGGACAAGGCGATCCTCATCGGGAACGTGCTGCTGGTGACCCTGGTGGTCGCCGGGGTCGCGGGCGTCCTCGCCCGACGTCGTCCGGCCACGGGCTTCGGCCTCCTGGGCCTGCTGGTCGCGCTTGCCGGGGCGGCGGCGCTGCACCGGCCCGACGCCGAGCCGGTCGACGCGGTCCCGTCCCTGGTCGCCGCGGTCGGCGGCCTCCTCGCTCTGTGGTGGCTGGTGCGCTCGCTCCGGGGAGACGTGGGCGCACCCGAGGACACCACCGCAGATCCCGACGGCGTGCGACCCGGGGGGTCGCGCCGCGGGTTCCTGATCGGCTCCGGCGTGCTGCTCGCCGGCGGTGTGGCAGCCGCCGGAGCCGGTCAGTGGATCGTCCGCGCACGTGCGCGGATCTCCGACATCGTCCTGCCCCGGGCCGTGAAACCCCTCGCGGAGCTGCCCGCCGGCCTCGAGGCGACGCACGCGGGAATCTCCCCGTTCCGGACCTCGAACCGGAGCTTCTACCGGGTCGACACCAAGCTCAGCGTGCCGCTGGTCAACCAGAACTCCTGGCGGCTGCGCGTCGACGGCATGGTCGAGCGGGAGCTCAGCTTCAGCTACGACGAGCTGCGCGACCTCGCTGTCGAGGAGCACGACATCACGCTGACCTGCGTCTCGAACACCGTCGGCGGCAAGCTCGTCGGCGCTGCGCGCTGGCTCGGGGTCCCGGTGAAGACGTTGCTGGACACCGCCCGCCCGGACCCGAGGGCCGACCAGGTCCTCTCCGTCGACGTCGACGACTTCAAGATCAGTACGCCGCTCGCCGTCCTGACCGACGGGCGACCGGCACTGGTCGCGATCGGGATGAACGGCGAGGTACTGCCGCGGGCGCACGGCTTTCCCGCTCGTCTGGTCACCCCCGGCCTCTACGGGTTCGTCGGCGCCACCAAGTGGCTCGAGCGGCTCACCCTCACGACGTACGCGAAGGACCAGGCCTACTGGACCAGGCGTGACTGGGCGACGGACGCCCCGATCAAGCTCTCCAGCCGGATCGACACCCCCCGGCCGCTCTCGACGGTCGAGGCCGGGCGACGGGCGATCGGCGGCGTCGCCTGGGCACAGCACAACGGGGTCGCCGCGGTCGACGTCCGCATCGACGGCGGACCCTGGCAGCGGGCGACCCTGGGCCCCGACGCCGGCGTGGACTACTGGCGCCAGTGGTACCTGCCCTGGGACGCCGGCCGCGGCCAGCACTCGATCGCGGTCCGGGCGACCGGCACCGACGGCACCGTCCAGACGGCCGCGCGTGCCGGCTCGTTCCCGGACGGCTCCAGCGGGATCCAGGAGATCGTCGTGACCGTGCGCTGACGCGCCCGAGAAATGTGCCGGCCGGGCCAATCCGGTCGCCGACCGGGTCCGAATCACTCCTGACAGAGCAGCACCCACCGAACAAAAGTCGGAAGGCTCAACCCATGACCACCTCTCTCCGTCGGACCGGGGCGATCGCCGCGGCCTCCCTCGCACTCACCTTCGGACTCGTTGCCTGTGGCAGCGACGACTCGTCGTCGAAGGACAGCGCCGCGTCCGACACCACCACGTCGGACACCGCCAGCAACGCGGGCGCCGACACCTTCGGTCCCGGCTGCAAGCTGATCCCGTCGGATGGCAAGGGCTCGTTCAACGGCATGGCCACAGACCCGGTGGCGACCGCCGCGAGCAACAACCCGCTGCTCAAGACGCTGGTCGCCGCGGTGACCCAGGCCGGACTCGGCGACACGCTCAACTCCGCGGACGCGATCACGGTGTTCGCGCCGACCGACGACGCCTTCGCGAAGATCCCGAAGGCGACGCTGGACAAGGTGCTCGCCGACAAGGCGACACTCACCAAGATCCTGACCCACCACGTCATCGCCGGGAAGCTCTCCCCCGACCAGCTCGCAGGTGAGCACAAGACCCTCGCCGGCGACATGGTCGACGTGACCGGCTCGGGTGCCGCGTTCAAGGTCGACAACACCGGCGGCCCGGCCAGCGTGCTCTGCGGCAACATCCCGACCGCCAACGCGACGGTGTACGTCATCGACACCGTCCTGATGCCGGCGTCCTGACAGACTGCGGCCAGGCAAGACAGAGACGGAACCCAGCGTGTCCCACCTCAGCCCCGTTCCCTCCGGCGATCCGTCGCCGGAGGGAACGGGCACGCCTCTCGCCGACCTCCTCTCGCGCTGCGCACGCGGCGACCAGCAGGCCTTCGCCGCGCTGTACGACGCGACCGCCCGTCGCGTCCACGGCCTGGTGCTGCGCGTCGTCAGGGACCCCGCCCAGGCCGAGGAGGTGACCCAGGAGGTCTACCTCGAGGCCTGGCGCACGTCGTCCCGCTTCGACGAGCAGAGGGGCAGCGCGCTGTCCTGGCTGATGACGCTGGCCCACCGGCGGGCCGTCGACCGGGTCCGCGCCGCCGAGGCGGCCTCGCGCCAGGACACGTCGTACCACCAGCGCAGCCAGGTGGTCCCGCACGACACGACGGCCGAGGCCGTCGAGACCGCGCTGGACGCCCGCCGCGTGCGCACGGCGCTCGGCGAGCTGACCACGGTCCAGCGCGAGGCGCTGGAGCTGGCCTACTTCGGTGGATACACCCACACCGAGGTGGCCACGATGCTCGACCTGCCGGTCGGCACCGCCAAGACCCGCATCCGGGACGGCCTGATCCGGTTGCGCGACGCGATGGGAGTGGGCCAATGAGCGCTCACGAGATCCATGCCCTTTCCGGCGCCTATGCGGTCGACGCCCTCGAGCCCGACGAGCGCGCCGAGTTCGAGCGCCACCTCGCCGGCTGCAGCGTCTGCCAGGCGGAGGTCGCCAGCCTCCGCGAGGCCACCGCCCTGCTTGCCGTCGATGCCGAGACCGACCCGCCCGCTGCGCTCCGGGATCGAGTGCTCGCCGGGATCTCGACGGTCCGCCCGCTGCCGCCGGCGGCACCCGTCCGCGCACGACGGCTCGGCCGCGCCCGCCGGCTGCCGACCCTGCTGGCCGCGGCGGCCGTGCTGGTCGTCGCGGGGCTCGGCACCACGATCTGGCTGCAGAACACGTCGAACGACTCGACGCGGCCAACCGCGGCCGAGCTGATCCTCGGCGCCTCGGACGCCAAGCGGGTCGAGGTCGAGCTGCCGGGCGGTGCCAGCGCCACGGTCGTCCGCTCGGTCTCCGAACGTCGTGCCGTGCTCGTCACCCACGACATGCCGCCGGCTCCGGCCGGCAAGGTCTACGAGCTCTGGCTCCAGACACCGGCCGGGACGATGCAGCCGGCCGGGCTCATGGACGGCGCAGGTAGCACCACGGTCGTGCTCGACGGTGATGCAGCGAAGGCCACGGGCGTCGGGATCACCGTCGAACCGCCGGGTGGTTCCGCGGCTCCGACCACCGATCCGGTCGCGCTGTTCGACTTCGCGCAGGCGACCTAGGTCCGGCGATGAGCACAGCACCTCCTCGCCGGGTCGGCGTCATCGGCAGCGGCGTCGCCGGACTCACCGCAGCGCACGTCATCTCCGGGTCCGCCGAGGTGACCCTGTTCGAGGCCGACGCCCGCCTCGGCGGCCATGCCGACACCCACGTGGTGTCGACGCCGGGCGGCCCGCTCGCGATCGACACCGGCTTCATCGTGCACAACGAGCGCACCTACCCGACCCTGATGCGGCTGTTCGCCGAGCTCCGGGTGCCGACCCAGGCGTCCGACATGTCGATGTCGGTGCGCTCCGACGCAGCAGGCCTCGAGTACGCCGGGGCCAAGGGCCTCGGTGGCCTGTTCCCGTCCTGGCGCAACGTCGTGCGGCCCGCGTACCTGCGGATGCTGGTCGAGGTCCCGCGCTTCCACCGCCTCGCGCGGCACGTGCTCGCGGCCGGAACCGACGACGCAGGAGTCGACCGCACGCTCGCGGAGTTCCTCGACGACGGCCGGTTCTCGGGGTACTTCCGGCGGCACTTCATGACGCCGCTGGTGGCGGCGGTCTGGTCGTGCGATCCGGGCCGGGCGCTGGAGTACCCGGCGCGCTACCTCTTCGAGTTCCTCGACCACCACGGGATGCTGGGGATCTTCGGGTCGCCGCAGTGGCGCACCGTGACCGGCGGCTCGCGCGAGTACGTCGACCGCGTGGCCGCCGGGCTGGTCCGCCGCGGCGGCACCGTCCGGCTCGAGACGAAGGTGACCTCCGTCGTCGAGACCGCCCGCGGTGTCGAGGTGACCGACGGCAACGGGCAGGTCCACCTGCTCGACGCCGTCGTCGTCGCCACCCACCCCGGCCAGGCGCTTGCGATGCTCGCCGAGCCCACGCCGCTGCAGCGTGAGCTGCTCACGGCGATGCCCTACTCGCAGAACCTCGCCCAGCTGCACACCGACACCTCGCTGCTCCCTCGGCGCCCACGCGCTCGCGCGTCGTGGAACCACCTCGAGCGTCCCGATGCCGGGGCGGTGACCGTCACCTACGACCTGACCCGGCTGATGGACCTGCCGCCCTGCTCGAGGGACGGGGCGGACGGCACGCGCTACCTGGTCACCCTCGGCGCTCCCGACCTGGTCGACCCGGAGTCGGTGATCGCGACCCGCGACTACGCGCACCCGATCTATACCCCCGGGTCGGTCGCGGCGCAGCGCCGGCTGCCCGAGATCGACAGCGACCGGGTCGTCTTCGCCGGTGCCTGGCACGGGTGGGGCTTCCACGAGGACGGCGCCCGCTCGGGGCTGGCGGCGGCCGAGCGGCTCGGCTTCACCTGGACCCGCGACACCGCCGCGACGTCCCGTGTCGAGACCCCGCGGATCTACCGGAGCACGATCACCCACACGCGGCGTACGCCGCTCAGGCACCGGTTCGTCAACACCAGCAACCTCTGGCTGGTCGACCTCGACGCGCTCCCGGACCACGGCGTCCTGGGTTGGTTCCTGGGCCGCTTCGAGGCGCGCGACCACCTCGGCGACCCGGACCGGACCATTCGCGCGAACGTCGAGGCGCTGCTGGAGCGCGAAGGCGTCGTCCTCGACGGCGGCCAGATCCTGATGGCGGCCAACGCACGTGCGTTCGGCTACTGCTTCAACCCGATCAGCGTGTTCTGGTGCCTCGACGACGACGGGAGCCTGGTCGCGACCGTCGTCGAGGTGCACAACACCTACGGTGACCGACACGCCTACGTCGTGCACCCGGACTCCCGCGGCCGCGCCCGGGTGCCGAAGCAGATGTACGTCTCGCCCTTTCACGGCACCGACGGGCACTACGAGCTCGTCGTCCCGGTGCCGTCGGCGCGACTGCGCATCGCGGTACGCCTGGTCACTGCAGACGGCTCCGTCTTCGACGCCACCCTCCGTGGTCGCGTCGCCGACGTCGGACCGCTTCGCGCGGCGCCGGCAGCCCTGCTCGCCTCGCTGTGGATCCGGTGGCAGGGGGTCGGGCTCTGGGCCCGGCGCCTGCCCGTCCGGCCACGCCCCACCCACGTACAGGAAGGTGTCCGATGACCAGCACCGTGCACACGACCGCGACCGTCGACCGATGGGCCGACATCAACCCGGTGCGCCGCGGCCCGAGGGCCGCGGTCTCGGCAGCGATCGCACGACGGATCTTCACCCGGGTCGCCGGCCGGCTCGGCATCAGCGTGTCGGTCGACGGCAGTCCCGCCGATCTCGTCCTGCATCGGCCGGAGGAGTTCTTCTCCCGGCTGGGCAACGACGGCCTGATCGGCTTCGGAGAGTCGTACCTGACCGGAGCCTGGGACGCGGAGCGCCTCGGCGACACCCTGACGGTGCTGTGCACCGAGATCGCCGACCTGGTGCCCGGCTGGATGCGGCGGATGCGGTCGGCGTACGTCGCCAGGCCGCCGCGCGGCCATCGTGGGACGGCGAGGAACAGCCGCCGAAACATCGCCCACCACTACGACCTGTCGAACGCGCTGTTCGCGACGTTCCTCGACCCGACGCTGTCCTACTCGGCGGCGCTCTTCGACACCGAGGCCGTGACGGAGCCGGACCACGTCCGACTGCTGGCGCCGGGCCGGGGCGAGGACCTCGAGGACGCCCAGGTGCGCAAGGTCGAGCGCGTGCTCGACGCTGCCGGGGTCCGGGCCGGCTCACGCGTCCTGGAGATCGGCACCGGCTGGGGCGAGCTGGCGATCCGCGCCGCCCGGCGCGGAGCCACCGTGCGCTCGGTGACCCTCTCCAGCGAGCAGCAGGACCTCGCCCGCCGGCGGATCGACGCCGCCGGGCTCGGCGACCGGGTGCAGGTCGACCTGCTCGACTATCGCGCACTGGTCTCCGACGACGGGTCGCACGACCGTTACGACGCGGTCGTCTCGGTCGAGATGGTCGAGGCGGTCGGCCACGACTACTGGCCGACGTACTTCCGGACCCTGGACGCCGTCCTCGCACCGGGAGGCCGTGCGGTGGTCCAGGCGATCACGATGCCGCACCAGCAGATGCTGGCGACGCGCCGCACCTGGACCTGGATCAACAAGTACATCTTCCCAGGCGGCTTCCTGCCCTCGGTGCGAGCCGTCGAGGAGATCACCGAGCGGGAGACGGCTCTCCGCCTGGTCGACCGGCTCGCCTTCGGCAGTCACTACGCCGAGACCCTGCGGCAGTGGGATGCTGCGTTCACCCGGGCGCAGGACGAGGTGCTCGACCTCGGTTTCGACGAGACGTTCCTGCGGATGTGGCACTTCTACCTGGAGTACTCCCGAGCCGGGTTCGCCTCGGAGTACCTCGACGTCCAGCAGCTCACCTTCGCCCGAGAGGAGCCAGTGTGACCGACTTCCTCGTCGTCAGCGGCGTCGCCGCCGGAGTCTGCGTGGTCGCCATGATGATCACGGCGTACGCCGCCCGCCGGGCCGGTCGCGTCTCCGTCGTCGACGTCACCTGGGGCCTGGCCCTGACCGCCGTCGCGGTCTCGAGCGCGCTGCTCGGCGACAGCCCCACCTGGCGGCGCTGGCTGCTCGTCGCGATCGTCGCCGTCTGGGGACTGCGGCTGTCCTGGCACATCTGGCGGCGCAACACCGGGCACGGCGAGGACCCGCGCTACACCGAGCTGCTCGGCTCCGGCCGTGGCGGCCCGGTCAGGCGGGTCTGGATCCCCCAGGGCGGCGCGATCTGGTTCGTCTCGCTGCCCGTGCAGGTGGCCGCGGTCGCCGGCGACGGCGTCGACGCCGTCGTGGTGCTGGGCATCGTCCTGTGGCTGGTCGGCGTGCTCTTCGAGTCCGTCGGCGATGCCCAGCTGGCGGCGTACAAGCGCGACCCGCAGCGACCTGCCGTGATGGACCGCGGACTGTGGCGCTACACCCGGCACCCGAACTACTTCGGCGACTCCTGCGTCTGGTGGGGCATCTGGCTGGTCGCGGCCTCCGCGTGGCCAGGCGTGCTCACGGTCGCGTCGCCGGTGGCGATGACCTACTTCCTCGTGCACGCCACCGGAGCCCGGCTGCTCGAGGAGACGATGATGAAGCGTCCCGGCTACCCCGAGTACGCCGCCCGCACCTCGATGTTCGTCCCACTGCCGCCGAGGCGCGAGAGGCGATGACCACGAGCGGCTCGTGGCGGAGACGGCCGTCGTCGGGACGATCGCGGCCGCCGCCGTCGTCGCGGCCCTCTGCGTCGGGTGCTCCGCGCACCATCGTCGTGGGCCCGAGCGAGGGGTGAGTCGCTCGACCCACGACCTCAGGGTTTGGCGCTGTCCGGAATGGGCACTTCGGGGCGACCGACAACCTCGACGGGGAGCGTCCCGCTCCCCGCAACCACGGGAGACGACATGACCCTCGGACTCGGCATCCTTCTCATCGTCGTGGGGCTGGTCTTCGCCTTCGACGTGATCAACCTGAGCACCTCTGCGGTGGACGGGCAGGCGCTCGGCTGGATCCTCGTGCTCGGCGGGATCCTCGCCATCGCGCTCCCGCTGATCATCGAGCAGCAGCGGACCCACCGCACCGGCCGCACGGTCGTCGAGGACCGACCCGCCACCACCCGCAGGGTGGTCGAGGAGCGACGGGTCGAGGACCCGCCGCTCTGACAGCAGGCTGCGAGCGTGCCGACGACCCCGCCGGGGCTGGGCTTGCGTGGCTCGGGCGGGGTGTGGGTCAGCTGGTTCGTCGATCTGGAGGCGGTTCGGGCTCGGGTGGGGTGAGGTCGGTGGTGCCGTGCTGGTCGCGGAGCCAGGTGTAGCCGTGGGGGCTGCGCCACAGGTAGGTGCCGGGTTCGAGGATGGTGTAGGTCCAGCCGCCGTGGGTCTTCATCCGGTGGTGCAACCTGCACAGTGGTGCGAGATTCTGCGTCGAGGTCTGGTCGGGTGGGCCACCGTCGTCGGGGTCGACGTAGGGGTCGACGTGGTCCAGGTCGCAGCGCCGGGCGGGCCGGTTGCACCAGGGGTGCACACAGGTCTTGTCTCGCAGCCGGACGGATTCGGCGATCCGGTCCGGCACCTGGTAGGCCGACACCGCCTGGGTCTGGCGAAGGTCGATGACGGGTTTGACGGTGATCCGGCTGGTGTCGGGGCGTCGGCACCATTCGGCGATCTGTCCGGCGGTGAGCAGCCGGCCCCGGCGTCCTCGAGCTCCACCGGGGCGCGGGGATCGCCGGAGCAGACGGCGTCTTCGGAGAGGTGCACGTAGAGCACCACCTCCCGACCCTTCCGGCCCCCGGTGGTCGAGCCTGTCGAGACCCCAGTGATCGAGCCTGTCCGGTGGTCGAGCCTGTCGAGACCTCCCCGGTCTGCAGGTCCACCTCCAGGTCCAGGGCTTGTTCGCCGCGGGCGATCAGTCCGACCGCAGCGGCGCGGCGGACATCGAAGGGGTCGGTGTTGCCCAGCGCGGCGAGCTGGGCGGCGCCGGCGGTGACGGCGTCTTCGAGGTCCAGGGCGTCGGCGAGGTCGAGCTCGCCGTGGACCCGGCTGGTGCCGGCGAAGGAGACCTGGTCGTGGTCGATGGTGAAGTACCGCTGCTCGGCAGCCCGCTCGCGGCGCTCGGCGGCAGAGGTGCGGCATGTGCCGGGTGATCGCGGTCTCCACCAGCCGCTGGGTCTGGGCGACCCCGGTCTTGTGGGCGAACGGCGCGACCTGGGCATCGACCCAGGCCGCGGCCTCCACCGACAGGGAGGCGTTGAGGGTTTCCTCGGCGACCCTTCGGGCCCGCCACGGCGCCAACGGTCCCGGCCTGGACCCGGGCCCACAGCTTCGGCAGCCGGTAGGCCAGCTCCAGTGCCTGGGCGATCAGGTTGCGACCCGACCCGGCCGACAGCCCCAGGGCGGTGGCGAGCTCGGCGACCGCGAACTCCGAGACCAGCGGGCAGCCTTCCCCGGCGATCGGGATCCCGGTGTCCTGACCGTGCCCTCCCGGCCACGTGGCAGCATCGTCCAGCGAGTCGACCTGGTGGAGCTTGGCCCACTCGATGGCCATCTGCAGCACGCCGGTCTCGGCTGTGTTGGCCTCACGACGGAACCGGCGGGCAGCACTCAACACGGCGGCTGCTTCGACGTCGACGGCTCCGGTGTTCATGGTTCGAATCTAGGGGTGGACACCGACAGTTTCTGGTGAGAATCCCTTACTGGGATGGGAATTTGGAACTTTCTTCAAGAAGTTTCTGGCGGACCGAGGGTGGTCAAGGTTCCGGGGTTTCGACAGGCTCAACCACCGGTGTCGGCCGGGTTTCGAGGCTCGCTGCGCTCGCACCTCAACCACCGGACCACCGCAGAGCCGCACCAGAGAGCAGGGGTCTGCCACCCGCCGCACTCCATCGTCGCTGCGCTCGCACCTCGACCACCGGACCACCGCCGTGGTCTCGGCTGATCGCTCGCAAGCTCGCTGCTCGACCACCCAGCTAAGACAGCACCCGACAACAGGACCCGGCCACGCGCCGTACTCCCTCGTCGCTGCCAACAACCCGACCACCGGACCACCGCCGTGGTCCCGGCTCATCGCTCGCAAGCTCGCTGCTCGACCACCAGCTAGGACCGCACCCGACAGCAGGGCCCGGCCACGCGCCGTACTCCCTCGTCGCTGCCAACAACCCGACCACCGGACTACCGCCGTGGTCTCGGCTGATCGATCGCAAGCTCGCTGCTCGACCACCAGCGAGGACCGCACCCGACAGCAGGGGCCCGCCACGCGCCGTACTCCCTCGTCGCTGCCAACAACCCGACCACCGGACTACCGCCGTGGTCTCGGCTGATCGCTCGCAAGCTCGCTGCTCGACCACCAACTAGGACCGCACCCGACAACGGGGCCCGGCCACGCGCCGTACTCCCGCGTCGCTGCCAACAACCCGACCCGAGCCTCAGCTCCGCGACGTCGAGCCGATCGTCCCCGAGCCCACGACCCGGGTGCCGTCGTAGACGACGCACGGCCTGGCCGGGCGCGATCCCGGCGGCTGGGTCGCGCAGCGTCGACGGCGAAGCCGGTCGGCGACGGCACCACCACGGCGCGGTGCTCCTCGCCGTGCGCGCGGAGCTGCACGGTGCACTCCAGCGGGGCCGACGGACGCCGTCGCCGCACCACAGCGGCCGGATGCACTCGAGGCCGGCGACGCGCAGGGCCTCGCGAGGTCCGACCGTCACCGTGCCCGAGACCGGCTCGATGTCGAGGACGTAGCGCGGGCTGCCGTCGTCGGCCGGCGTGCCGATCCGCAGGCCCTTGCGCTGGCCGACGGTGAACCGCCACGAGCCCTCGTGCTCGCCGAGCACCTCGCCGGCCGCGGTCGACGATCGAGCCCGTGCGGTTCGCACCTCGTCCGCAGCTTCTCGCCCAGCCAGCCGCCGGTGTCGCCGTCGCTGATGAAGCAGATGTCGTGGCTGTCCGGCTTCTCCGCGACCTGCAGACCCGCGCCGCTCGGCCTCCGCGCGGATCGCGGCCTTGGGGGTGTCGCCGAGCGGGAACAGCGAGTGCGCGAGCTGCTCCTGGCTGAGCACGCCGAGCACGTAGGACTGGTCCTTGCCGGCGTCGACCGCGCGGTGCATCTCGACCGAGCCGTCCGGCCCGGTGCGCAGCTGCGCGTAGTGGCCGGTGGCGACGGCGTCGAAGCCGAGCGCGAGCGCCGCGGTCGAGCACGGCGGCGAACTTGATCTTCTCGTTGCAGCGCAGGCAAGGGTTCGGGGTGCGGCCGCCGGCGTACTCGGCGAGGAAGTCCTCGACCACCGTCCGCATGGAAGCGGTCGCAGAGGTCCCAGACGTAGAACGGGATGCCGATCACGTCGGCAGCGCGCCGGGCGTCGTTGGAGTCCTCGATCGTGCAGCAGCCGCGGGCGCCGGTCCGGTAGGACTGCGGGTTGCGCGAGAGCGCGAGGTGGATGCCGGTGACGTCGTGGCCGGCCTCGGCGGCGCGTGCGGCGGCGACCGCCGAGTCCACGCCGCCCGACATCGCTGCCAGGACGCGCATCAGGCCGGACGTCCCGTCGACGGCCGGCGAGCCGGCCGCCGCGCGGGCCCGCTCGACGACCGGTCCGATCGCCTCGACGCAGCGCGTCGACGTCGGCCTCGGTGGAGGTGTGCCCCAGGGAGAACCGCAGCGACCCGCGCGCCTGCTCGTCGTCGCAGCCCATCGCCAGCAGCACGTGCGAGGGCTGCGGCACGCCGGCGTTGCAGGCCGAGCCGGTCGAGCACTCGATGCCGCGGGCGTCGAGCAGCATCAGCAGCGAGTCGCCCTCGCAGCCGGGGAAGGTCAGGTGGGCGTTGCCGGGCAGCCGGTGCTCCGGACCGCGAGTCCGGGTCGCCGTTGTACGCGCCTCCGGGACCACGGCGAGGACGCCTTGCGACGAGCCGGTCGCGCAGCTCGGCGAGCCGGGCCGCGAGCTCGGGCTGGTGCTTGACCGCGAGCTCGCAGGCCGCGGCGAACCCGGCGATCGCCGGGGCGTCGATGGTGCCCGAACGGACGTCGCGCTCCTGGCCGCCGCCGTGCAGCAGCGCGGTCAGCTGGACCTCGCGGCGCAGGAGCAGCGCGCCGACGCCGTACGGGCCGCCGATCTTGTGACCGGTCACGCGTCATCGCGTCGACCCCGGACGCCGGCGAAGTCGACCGGGACCTGGCCGACCGCCTGTACCGCGTCGGTGTGCACCGGGATGCCGTGCGCGTGCGCGATCGCGACGACCTCGGCGATCGGCTGGACGGTGCCGACCTCGTTGTTGGCCCACATCACCGAGACCAGGGCGACGCTGGCGGGATCGGCCTCGACCTGCGGCGCGGAACGCGTCCAGGTCGATGCGGCCGAGCGGGTCGACGGCGAGCGAGCTCGACCTCGGCGCCGGCCTCCTCGGCCAGCCACTGCAGCGGGTCGAGCACGGCGTGGTGCTCGATCGCGGTGCTGAGGATCCGGGTGCGGCGGGGGTCCTCGGCGCGCGCGCGCCCAGAACAGGCCCTTCAGCGCGAGGTTGTCGGACTCGGTGCCGCCGGAGGTGAACACCACCTCGCCCGGACGGCAGCCCAGTACCCGGGCAACGGTCTCGCGCGACTCCTCCACGACCCGCCGCGCGGCTCGCCCGGAGGCGTGCAGCGAGTTCGGCGTTGCCGACGTTGCCGAGCTGCGCGGTCATCGCCGCGGCGGCTTCGGGCAGGATCGGCGTCGTCGCCGCGTGGTCGAGATAGACGGTCATCGCAGGTCAAGGGTACGGCGTGGCCATGATCCACGACCGGACCGGCCGCCGGGCGACGCCCGACGACCGGTCCGTGGGAGGAGCTCAGCCGACGCTGACGTCGTCGACCAGGAAGTTCGTGGCTGCCGAGTAGTCCTCGGTGCCGGTGAACTTCAGCGTGACCGACTTGCCCGCGAAGGCCGACAGGCTGAGCGTGCGGAGCACGTAGCCCGAGGTCGGCGACGCGTTGGAGTACGTCGCCAGCGTGGTCGTCACGCCACTGCTGACCACCTGGACCGTCAGCCGGTCGTAGACCGTGCTGCCGACCTCGTCGGTGCTGATGTAGTTGTAGAACCGCAGCGACGGCGACCCGGCCGGGACCGTGAACGTCTGCGACAGCGTGTCGGTGTGCGTCGTGCCGTAGCCGTCGAGCCAGGCGTACCACGACCCGGCGTGCGCGACCCCGCCGGTCGAGTTGGTGATCACCCCGGACGTCGAGGCCCACGAGGTCGCACCGGACTCGAAGCCGCCGTTGGCCAGCGCGCCGCCGCCGCCACCGCCACCCGTGGTGCAGGTCTCGGTCGGAGCGGCGCTGACGCCCTTCCACGCCGCCACCGTGGCCGCGCACTGGGTCGACGAGGCGCCGTAGAGGTCCTTGGCAGCCTTGACCATGCCGTTCGCCGCCAGCGGGTAGGTGGTCGTCGACGTCCAGTAGGTGGCCAGTGCCCGGTACCAGATCGCGGCTGCCGCTGACCGGCCGATGCCGGTGAGGGTGGTGCCGTTGCAGGTCGTGCCGTTGTGCGGCAGCCCGCCGATCGTCTTCGACCCGGTGCCCTCGGCGAGCAGGTAGAAGAGGTGGTTGCCGACGCCCGAGGAGTAGTGCGGGTCGAGGTTCTTCGTCGACGTCGACCAGCAGTTGACCGACCCGCCGTCGGCGGACGGGTTGTCCATCCGGCGCAGGTAGGTGCCGTCCTTCATGATCTTCTCGCCGATGTAGTAGTCGCCCGGGTCGCTGCTGTTGTTGGCCGAGAACTCCACCATCGTGCCCATCACGTCGGACGTCGCCTCGTTGAGGCCACCCGCGTCACCGCTGTAGTCGAGGCCGGCGGTCGCCGACGTCACTCCGTGCGACATCTCGTGGCCGGCCACGTCGATCGCCACCAGCGGCTTGAGCGAGGTGCCCCCGTCGCCGTAGGTCATGCAGAAGCACGCGTCGTCCCAGAAGGCGTTCTGGTAGCTGTTGCCGAAGTGCACCCGGGAGAACGCCGCGACACCGTCGTTGCGGATGCCGGTGCGCGCGAAGGTGTTCTTGTAGAAGTCCCAGGTCAGCGCCGCGCCGTACGCGGCGTCGACCGCTGCGCTCTGCTTGCTCGACGTCGTGCCCGTGCCCCACGTGTCGTCGGCGTCGGTGAACAGCGTCCCGGGACGGTAGTCGGTCTCGCTGGTGATGCCGGTGGCGTCGTAGGTCTTGTGACCCCCTCGGCTGCCGTCGGTCAGCGACCAGGTGGTGCCGCTCTTGGTCGTGGTCAGAGAGACGGTGCCGCTGTAGAGCGAGTTACCGGTGCCCGTGTCGGTCTCGACCTGCGCGTGCACGGCCAGGACGTTGCCGTTCCTCGCGTTCGTGTAGACGAGGTCGTCGATCGGAGTGCCGTCCTTGGCGGTCCCGGTCACGCGGGTCTCCCAGGCCAGCACCGGCTTGTGCCGTGCGGCGTAGACCACGCGGCGCGCCGACTGGGCGTCGTCGGAGCGCACCGGCGTCGCCGCCTCGGCCGCGTCCTTCGCAGCCCCACGAGAGACCGACGCGCTGGTCGACGACACCTTGATCCGAGAGGAGTGGGCCCAGTCAACCGTGCGGATCGAGCGGCCCGCGGACTCGTGCACGACGAGGTCTCCGCCGATCACCGGCAGGCCGGCAAAGGTGCGCTCGTAGCGGACGTGCTCGGTGCCGTCGGTGTCACGGACGACGTCCTTGACGACGAGCGCCTCCTGGCTCCCGAGCTTGAGCTCGCGGGCTGTGTCGGCACGATCGGCCCGGGCGTCCGCGACCGCTGCCGACCGCTGTGCCGGGGTGAAGGTCGGGTCGGGCCGGCTGGTGGCCGGCGCCGTCGCGCGTGCTGGGTCGCCCTGTGGAGCCGCGTCGGCAGGCTGGATGACCGCCAGTGACCCCAGGGCCAGGGTCGCCGCAGCGGCCCCGGTGAACAGTTGGACTCGGCTGTGAACTCGCATCGTGTCGATGCCTCTCTCTGCACCGGGTGCCCGGGATCTCCGGACGACCCACGGATGACAGTGACGAGGCCCACAGCTGCCCCACAAGACGGCAGTTTGTGCGGTGCACAGGCCTGCAGATTCGGTTCGGCGAAACGATCAGCGCAGGGCGAGGCGTGCCACCAGCGCCCGGTGGTCGCTGCGCGCGATCGGGTAGGTGCTGGTCGAGACGGCGGAGTACTGCCCGTGGGTGAGGACGTGGTCGAGGGTGAGCAGGTGCAGGCCGAGCGGGAGCGCACCGGCCGCGTCGCCGGCGCCCGGCCACGTCGGCTGCCAGCCTGCGTTCGCCTGGCGCGCGGCGTCGACGAATCCCGATCCGAGCAACCGCCGCATGGGCCGGTGGTCCAGGGTCGCGTTGAAGTCGCCGGCCAGCACCACCTGCCCGCGCAGGTCGCGCACGGCGGTGAGCAGCCTGGCGTGATCGGTGCGCCACGACCTGACGTCGGTCAGCGGCTGCGCGGTGTGCACGCCGACGAACCAGAACGGGGACGGCGCCTGCACCCGCATCTGCCAGGTGCCCTTGCTGACCGGCAGCCGGGTCACGTCGGTCAGCGGGTACCGGGAGAACACCATGGTCCCCCAGGCCCCCGCGTCGGGCTGCCCGGCACTGTAGGGGAAGCGGCCGTGCAGCCCGGTCATCGACGCAGCCGCGCTCGCGGTGATCTCCTCGACCACGATCACGTCGACGTGCTGGTTCACCGCCAGCCGTCCGACCGCCGTCATGTCGGCGTGACCGAGCCGGAGGTTCGCGGTCATCACGACCAGGTCCGGGGGGCCCGAGGCGTGCGCACCGGCGTACGACGGCAGCAGCCACGCCGCGTGGAGGGCGAGACCCGCCACAGCGACCACGGGCACGGCTCTCCACGACCGTCGCGCCGGCGCGATCCGGAACCGGTGCGCGACCCACCACGCGACCGCCGCCACGGCGTACCCGACCAGCGCGAGCGGCGCGAAGGAGGTCGCCATCACGAGGAGTCGCGGTGACGGCGTGAACAGCCGGCAGCCGGTGAGGAGCAGAGAAACGGCCAGGGTCGCCGCCGCCACGAGGGCGGCGGCGACCCTGGCCAGCTGTCTCAGCCGGGCGAGCAGGTCAGCCCTTGCGCTTGGTGACCTCGGCGGTGGCCGCCGGGAGCACCGTGTGCAGGTCGCCGACGACACCGAAGTCGACCAGCTCGAAGATCGGTGCCTCTTCGTCCTTGTTGACCGCGATGATCGTCTTCGAGGTCTGCATGCCCGCACGGTGCTGGATCGCACCGGAGATGCCGGCCGCCACGTAGAGCTGTGGCGAGACGGTCTTGCCGGTCTGGCCGACCTGGAAGGCGTGCGGCTTCCAGCCCGAGTCGACCGCCGCGCGCGAGGCGCCGACGGCGGCACCGAGGGAGTCGGCGAAGTCCTCGACGGGCTCGAAGTTGCCGCCGGTGCCGCGACCGCCGGAGACCACGATCGCGGCCTCGGTCAGCTCGGGACGACCGGTGGACTCGCGCGGCTGCGAGGCGACGATCTGCGCCTTCTTCGCCGAGTCGGAGACGGTCACACTCACCTGCTCCACCGAGCCGGCGCCGGCCGACTCCTCGGGCGCGGCGGCGTTGGGCTTCACGGTGATGATCGGCGTGCCCTGGGTGACCTTGGCCTGCACGGTGTAGTTGCCCGAGAAGACCGACTGGGTGGTCACCGGACCCTGCCCGTCTCCGGCCTGCACGTCGACGGCGTCGGTGATCAGGCCCGACTCGAGCTTGATCGCGAGCCGGCCGGCGATCTCCTTGCCCTCGCCGTTGGAGCTGATCAGGATGGCGCCCGGGCCATCAGGTCCGGTCTGGGCGACAATTTGTTCAAGCGCCTCGGCCTTCGGCGCCACCAGGTAGCCCTTGATCTCGGCGTCGTCGACGACGTAGACCTTCTCGGCGCCGTACTTCTTCACGGCCTCCACCGCAGCGTCGGCCTTGTCGGCGCCGCCGATGAACACCGCGGACGGCTCACCGAGGCGCTTGGCGATCGTCAGCAGCTCGTAGGTCGGCTTGCGGACCGCACCGTCGACGTGGTCGACCAGAACCAGAATCTCACTCATGTCTCGCACTGTTCCTTTCTCTGGCCTCAGATGAACTTCTTGGAGGCGAGGAACCCGACCAGCGCGGTGGCGCCCGATCCGTCCTCGTCGGTGACGATCTCGCCGGCGGTGCGCGGCGGCCGGGCCTCGGTGCCCTCGACGGCGGTCCAGGCCGCGTCCAGGCCGACCTCGCCGGCGTCGACGCCCAGGTCGCTCAGCGACAGGGTCTCCAGCGGCTTCTTCTTCGCGGCCATGATGCCCTTGAAGGACGGGTAGCGGGCCTCGCCGGACTGGTCGGTCACCGACAGCACCAGCGGGGCGGTCGCGCCGATGATCTCGGTCGCGGTGTCGCCGTCGCGCTTGATCCGGAACTGGTTGCCCTGGCTCTCCACGACGGAGCCGAGGGTCACCTGCGGCAGGTCGAGCCGCTCGGCGAGCATCGCCGGTACGACCGACATCGCGCCGTCGGTCGAGGCCATGCCGCAGACGACCACGTCGACGCTCTGCCCGTTCTCGGCGATCTTCTGGATCGCGGCGGCGAGCACCTTCGAGGTGGCCGGGGCGTCCGAGCCGGCGAACGGCGTCGTCGACCACGTGCACGCCCTTGTCGGCGCCCATCTGCAGCGCCTTGCGGATCGCGTCAGCGGCCTGGTCGGGACCGACGGTGAGCGCGGTCACCTGGACCGACTCGGGGTCGTCGTTCTTCTCCTTCAGCTGCAGGGACTGCTCGACGGCGTACTCGTCGAGCTCGGACAGCAGCCCGGGGACGGCCACGCGGTCCACGGTGTTGTCGGCCTCGAACTTCTGCTCGGCGGTCGCGTCGGGTACGTACTTCACACAGACGACAATGTTCATGCTGATGACGGCCCGAGAGGGCCCCTCCTGAATAAGAGTTGGGTCCGATCAGGTTACTAGCGAGTCGGGACGCCAGACACACCGTCCCGGGTGGGGTCGGTCACAGCCTCCCGCGGCGAGCCCGTCGGGAGCGTGACCGGCTCAGACCGTCGAGCGCGGCGCGAGCAGGCGCTGCAGGTACCGGCCGATCGCCAGGTAGACGATCGCCGCGATCCCCCAGTTCACCACGGCGTCCTTGGTGGCGGCGTTCTCGCCGTGGAACTGGAAGATGCCGTTCTTCCGGCTGAACGGGCCGTCGATCGCGTCGGCGAAGTTCAACACGAACTTGACCAGCTCGTTGTCCTGGCTGACGTTGTCGCGGGCGGCGACGAGGAAGGCGCCCAGCGCGAGCACGACCGAGACAGAAGAGGAAAGCCACGCGCAGGATCCGCGCCATGGTCTCCCGCATCTGGTCCTTCTCCGCGCGCCGGGTCTTGGCGCGGTCGGGGAACGGCTGGTCGGACTTCACGACTTTCGCCACCGGGGCTCCTTGTTCTGTCTGCCGCTAGTGGTCTGTCAACGACGACGGCTGCACGACGTTAGCCGTCAGCGTCCCTTGAACTCGGCCTTTCCGGGACCGTTCTCGACAAACGAGCTCATCCCGATGGTGCGGTCCTCGGTCGCGAAGAGCGCGGCGAACTGCTGCCGTTCGATCTCCAGGCCGGTCTCGAGATCGACCTCGAGGCCACGGTCGATCGCCTCCTTCGCCGCGCGCACGGCGTACGACGCCGCGGTGCTGAACTGTCCGGCCCAGGCGACCGCCTCGGCGTACACCTCGTCAGCGGGCACCATCCGGTCGGCGAGCCCGATCGCCAGCGCCTCGTCGGCGTCGACGAAGCGGCCGCTGAAGATGATGTCCTTGGCCCGGCTCGGCCCGACGAGGCGGCTGAGCCGCTGGGTGCCGCCGGCGCCGGGGATGATGCCGAGCTGCACCTCCGGCTGCCCGAACACCGCGTTGTCCGCCGCGATCCGGTAGTCCGCGCACAGCGACAGCTCGCACCCGCCGCCGAGGGCGTAGCCGTTGACCGCTGCGACCACCGGCTTCGGGATCCGGGCGACCGCGGTGAACGCGGTGGTGAGCCCGGTGGAGCGCTTGACCATGTCGGTGTAGGACATGTCTGCCATCTCCTTGATGTCCGCACCGGCGGCGAAGACGCGCTCGCCGCCCCAGAGCACGACCGCCTTGACGTCGTCACGCAGGCTCGCCTCGCCCGCCGCGGCCCGGATCTCCTCCTGGACCTGCTCGTTGAGGGCGTTCATCTTCGGCCGGTCGAGCCGGATCGTGCCGACTCCGTCGGCGACCTCCAAACCAACGAACTCGCTCATGGTGACTCGGACCTCCGTGCTCGCTGAGGGGACGACGCCAACCTAGCGGCAGCCGCCGGACGCCCGGCTGACCGCCCGGCTGCAATGATCGGCGGGTGGCGATGGACACGTGGGAATGGCACAGCCCGGACGAGCGCGCGCCGGTGTGGCCCGGGCGCTCCTGGCCGCTGGGAGCGACCTGGGAGGGGGAGTCGACCAACTTCGCGGTCTACGCACCGGAGGCCTCCGCGATGTGGGTGTGCCTGTTCGACGAGGACGACCGCGAGACGTCGTACCAGCTCACCGAGCACTCCCTGGGCATCTGGCACGGCGCCATCCCGGACGTGCCAGTCGGCGCCCGATACGGGCTGCGAGCGTTCGGCCCGTGGGATCCCAGCCAGGGTCTGCGGTTCAACCCGCACAAGCTGCTGATCGACCCGTACGCGAAGGCGGTCAGCGGCACGCTGACGCCCGGGCAGGCGATCTACGCCTACGACTTCGCCCACCCGACCCGGCAGAGCACGGTCGACTCGGCACCCTCGATGCCGCGCAGCGTCGTGGTGCACGAGGAGTTCGACTGGGGTCCGGGCGGCGATCCGCCGATGCGGCGGCTCTGGCGTGACTCGGTGATCTACGAGCTGCACGTCAAAGGGTTCACCAAGCTGCACGAGGAGATCCCCGAGGAGCTGCGCGGCACCTACGCCGGCCTCGCCCACCCGACCGTCATCCGCTACCTCAACGAGCTGGGTGTGACCGCGGTCGAGCTGCTGCCCATGCAGCAGTTCTTCTCCGAGCCCCGGCTCGCGGAGCACGGACTCGTCAACTACTGGGGCTACAACTCGCTGGGCTTCTTCGCGCCGCACGCGGCGTACTCCTCCTCGGGTGATCGCGGACAGCAGGTCACCGAGTTCAAGCAGATGGTCAGGTAGCTCCACGAGGCGGGCATCGAGGTGATCCTCGACGTGGTCTACAACCACACCGCGGAGGCCGCCGCGACCGGCCCGTCACTGTCGTTTCGCGGTCTCGACGACCGCGGAATGTACAAGCGGGTCGCGGTCGACCCCGAGGAGGAGTCGGGCCTGCCGGAGCACGCGCGGTTCGACGACACCTACTGGGACGTCACCGGGTGCGGCAACACGGTCAATGCCGGCGATCCGCAGACGCTGCGGATGATCCTGGACTCCCTGCGCTACTGGGTCACCGAGATGCACATCGACGGCTTCCGGTTCGACCTGCTCTCTGCACTGACCCGCTCCGGGTACTCCGTGGACATGACCGGGCACCTGCTCACCACGATCGGTCAGGATCCGGTGCTGCGGCACGCCAAGCTGATCGCCGAGCCCTGGGACGCCTCGAGCGACGGCTACCGCCTCGGCGAGTACCCGCCGCCCTGGGTCGAGTGGAACGACCAGTTCCGCGACACGATGCGCGACTTCTGGCGGGGACACTCCGAGGGCATCCGCACGGTCGCCACCCGGCTGGCCGGCTCGTCGGACCTGTACGCCGACGACGGCCGGTCGCCGTACGCGTCGGTGAACTTCATCACCGCGCACGACGGCTTCACGCTGCGCGACCTGGTCTCCTACGAGCACAAGCACAACGAGGCCAACGGCGAGGACAACGCCGACGGCACCGACAACAACCGGTCGCAGAACTGCGGCGTCGAGGGTGCGACCGACGACCCTGAGGTGATCGCGCGCCGCAAGCGCATCGCGGCCAACCTGATGGTGACCCTCTGCCTGTCGAACGGCGTACCGATGATCACCGCCGGCGACGAACGTGGCCGCACCCAGGGCGGCAACAACAACGCCTACTCGCAGGACAACGAGATCTCGTGGGTCGACTGGAGTCCCGACGACGCCTGGCTGGGGATGTGGGACGTGACGCGCACCGCCCTGAAGATCCGGCGCGAGCACCCCGCGCTGCGCCAGCGGCACTGGTTCGAGGGCCGTCCGGCGATCAAGGACGGCCCGAAGGACCTGGCCTGGATCCATCCCGAGGGCCGGGAGATGACCGGCGACGACTGGCAGGACGACGGGTTGCGGGTGATCGGGATGTTCGTCTCCGGCGACCCGCTGCGCTCACCCGGACCCCGGGGCGAGCAGCAGCGCGACTCGTCGTTCCTGTTCTGGCTCAACGGGTCGGACGCCGACTGCGAGGTCCGGCTGCCGGAGAACGCCTGGGTCCAGTCCGGCTCGGTCGTCTTGTCGACCGATGACAAGCTCACCACCGGCACGTCGGTGAGCGCCGGCGAGGCGTTCGTGCTCCGCGCCCAGTCGCTGGTCGTCCTCGAGCAGGACAGGACTGAGACTGCCTGACACGCTCCGCAGCCCGCCGAGGCGGCGCGTTGTTGCCTCCCGATCACGCCGAGGCGGCGCGTTGTTGCCTCCCGATCACGCCGAGGCGGCTCTGGAAAGACAACAACCTGACGCCTCAGCGGTGCGGGCGCGCAACGACCTGACGCCTCAGCGGTGCGGGCGCGCAACAAACTGACGCCTCAGCGGCCAGGAAAGACAACAAACTGACGCCTCGGCGGGTCAGGCCAGCGCGACGAGGCCGAGCTCCGCCGGTGAGGCCAGTCCCGCGTGCTTGGGGAGCACCCGCACGGTGTAGCCGAACGGTCCGGGCCGGTCGAGCACCAGCCGTCCCTCGAAGCGGTGCCGACCGGCCTCGTAGGACTCGGCAACGTGCAGGTCGGCGATCGCCGTGGTCACCAGCTGGTCCTCACCCTTCACCCGTCCGTGGACGACCTGCACCTCGACGTCGTCGACGGACAGCGAGCCGAGCGACACGAACACCTTGAGGTCCAGGCCGGCACCGACCTCCGGGGAGTCCGAGAGCCCGGTGGTGTCGATGTGGTCGATGCGCACGTGCTCCCAGCCGGCCCGGACGCGGGCCTTGAACTCGGCGAGCTCCTGGGCGCCGTCGAAGGTTCCCCTCCCGTTCGGCACGGCGATCGCCCGGGCCGACGCGGCGGCCGGTGCGTAGAGCCGCTCGACGTAGTCGCGGACCATCCGCGACGACAGCACCTTCGGGCCGAGCGACTTCAAGGTGTGCCGGACCATCTCGATCCAGCGGTTGGGCAGCGCGTCACCGGTGCTGTCGGCCACGGTGTCGTAGAAGCGCGGAGCGACCTCGTGCTCGATCAGGTCGTAGAGCGCGTGCGCCTCGATGTCGTCACGCACGTGCTCGTCGGCGATGCCGTCGGCCGAGGGGATCGCCCAGCCGTTGTTGCCGTCGTACCACTCGTCCCACCAGCCGTCGAGGATGGACAGATTGAGGGCGCCGTTCAGCGCGGCCTTCATGCCCGACGTGCCGCAGGCCTCGTAGGGCCGCAGCGGGTTGTTCAGCCAGACGTCGCAGCCCGGGTAGAGCGGCTGCGCCATCGCGATGTCGTAGTTCGGCAGGAACACGATCCGGTGCCGCACCTCGGCGTCGTCGGCGAACCGGACGATCTCCTGGATCAGCGCCTTGCCACCGTCGTCGGCGGGATGCGCCTTGCCGGCGATCACCAGCTGCACGGGGCGCTCGGGGTCGAGCAGGATCCGCTTGAGCCGCTCGGGGTCGCGCAGCATCAGCGTCAGCCGCTTGTACGACGGGACGCGACGGGCGAAGCCGATGGTGAGCACGTCCGGGTCGAGTGCGGAGTCGATCCAGCCGAGCTCGGCGGCGGCGGCACCACGCTGCTGCCAGGACCTGCGCAACCGGGCACGTGCGTCCTCGACCAGACGGAGCCGGAGCGCCCGCTTGGTCGCCCACAGCTCGTCGGACGGGATCTTGTCGACGACGTCCCACACCGTTCGGGTCGTCGGAGCCGGCGTCCGCGCCGAGGCGGTCGGCCAGCTCGAAGACCTCGCGAGCGACCCACGTCGGGGCGTGCACGCCGTTGGTGATCGAGGTGATCGGCACCTCCGACTCGTCGAACGCCGCCCACAGCCCGTTGAACATGCCGCGGCTCACGTGACCGTGCAGCAGCGAGACACCGTTGGCCCGCTGGGCCAGCCGGAAGCCCATCACGGCCATGTTGAAGACCTCGGGGTCGCCACCCTCGTAGTCCTCGGTGCCCAGCGCCAGGATGTCGTCGACGGGTACGCCGGCCACGGGGCTCTGCGCACCGAAGTACTGCGCGATCAGCTCGCGCGGGAACCGGTCGATGCCTGCCGGGCACCGGGGTGTGCGTCGTGAAGACGGTGCCGGCACGGGTGACCTCGAGCGCGGTCGCGAAGTCGAGGTGCGGTCCGTCGTCGGCGACGATGAGCTCGCGGATCCGCTCCAGGCCCAGGAAGCCGGCGTGGCCCTCGTTGGTGTGGAAGACCTCGGGCGCCGCGGCGCCGGTGATCCGTGACCACGCGCGCAGCGCCCGGACGCCGCCGACGCCGAGCAGCAGCTCCTGGCGCAGCCGGTGCTCGACGGTGCCGCCGTACAGCCGGTCGGTGACGTCGCGCAGCGGCTCGGGGTTCGCCTCGAGGTCGGAGTCGAGGAGCAGCAGCGGCACGCGGCCGACCTGGGCGACCCAGATCCGGGCGAGCAGCGGGTGGTCGCCGGGGATGTCGAGGGTGACCTGGGCGTGCGAGCCGTCGGCCTCGCGCAGCGGCGTGATCGGCAGGCCGTCGGGGTCGAGCGACCGGGTAGGTCTCCTGCTGCCAGCCCTCGCGGGACAGCGACTGCCGGAAGTAGCCGTGCCGGTAGAGCAGGCCGACGCCGATCGAGCGGGACACCGAGGTCGCTCGCGGTCTTGAGGTGGTCTCCGGCGAGGATGCCGAGGCCGCCGGAGTACTGCGGCAGCACCGAGGTGATGCCGTACTCCGGGGAGAAGTACGCCACCGACTTCGGCGACGTGTCGCCGGCGGCGGCACGCTTCTGGAACCAGCGGTCGCCGGTGAGGTAGTGCTCGAGGTCGGCCCGGGCAGCTCGAGCATCCGCAGGAACTCCTTGTCCGCGGCGAGCTCGTCGAGCCGGCTCGCTCGGCACCAGCGCCGAGCAGCTTGACCGGGTCGCGGCCCGAGGCCTCCCAGCTGCTCGGCATCCATCGCCGCGAAGAGGTCCTGGGTCTCGGGGTGCCAGGACCACCGCAGGTTGGTGGCCAGGTCCAGCAGCGGCCGGAGCTGGGCAGGGAGGACAGGACGGACGGTGAATCGTCGAATTGCACGCACGAGGAAGACCGTAGCCGAACTCGACTTGATCGTTCCAATTTCTGCGGAGATACGGGACGAATCAGGCAGGTGTCGCGTCGTGGTCGGCCAGGCCGCAGGACACCGGACGGCCCTGCTCGAGGTGCAGGCTGGTGCCGCCGCGCCCGTCCGCGCCGCGGTGGGTGACCATCAGGACCGCCCGGTCTGCCGTCGAGGAGACGGTCGCCAGGACCGCCTCGGTCGCGGTGTCCAGCGCGCTGGTGGCCTCGTCGAGGATCAGCAGCTCGGGCCGGCGTACCAGGGCCCGCGCGATGCTCAGGCGCTGCTGCTCCCCGCCGGAGAGCTCGGCGAGCTCCTGGAGCGGCGCCTGGAGTCCCCCGGGCAGAGCCCGGACGACGTCGTCGACACACGCAGCGTGCCCAGCGCGGTCCAGGCATCGTCCTCGGTAGGGTCCAGAACCCGGCTGCAGCGACCAGGCCAGGTTCTGCCAGACGGTCCCCGGGACGAGGACGGTCTGCTGGGGCACGTAGCCCAGCCGGCGTCGCCAGCCGACCAGGTCGCTGACCAGCGGTACGCCGTCGACCAGCACCTCGCCGGTGTCCGGCCTCAGCAGGCCGAGGACCACGTCGAGCAGGGTGCTCTTGCCGGCACCGCTCGGGCCGGTGACGGTGACCAGGCCCCGGTACGGGACCTCGAGGTCGACGTCGACGAGCGCCGGGCCGGCCGTCCTCGGCGTAGGTCACGCCGACGTCGCGGAGCTCGAGCAGCGGGCTGCCCGGCGCCGGCCCGCCGCGCGCCGCAGACGGCTCGGCCGCAGCGGGCCGACGCTCGGGATGCGGCCGGGCCTCGGCGGGGAGCAGGTCAGGCGACTCCAGCGCCGGCACGTCGTCGGCGAAGGTCTGCGCGGAGTTCGAGCAGGTTCTGCGCCGAGGACAGCAGCCGGGTCGAGACCACCGCCAGCGCGGCCAGCTCGGCCAGGGACAGCCCGGTCTGGCGCCCGAGCAGGATCAGTGCGAGGACCGCCAGGACCGCCGACCACTCCCGTGATCGCCGTGACCACCGCGACCGCGCGACGAAGGACTGCGCGGACCTCGCGGACCCGGGCCGCTTCGGTCCCGACGAGCTCGGACCAGGCCGCTCGGCGCCGTGGGCGCGCATCACCCGCGCAGGGCGGCGAGCGAGTCGGAGAGTGCTGGCGCCGAAGCCGGCGATCCGCTCGGTCATGGTCCTTGCCGAGCGCGGTGGCGCCGCGGGTGGAGCGTGCGCCGCGAAGGCGACCACGAACGACGGGCCAGGATCGCGAGGCCACCGACGAGCGGGGCCAGCAGCACCGCGACGGCGGCGGTGGCGAGCAGCACGAGCGTTCCGACGAACAGCCGCAGCACCATCGCGAGGGCGCTCTGCGCGCGTTCGACGTTGGTGGTCAGGCTCTGGACACGAGCTCGCTGCGGCGCTGCGCGCGAGGAAGGACCAGTCCGACCGGTAGAGGTCGTCGATCAGCCCCAGCCGCAGCGGTCGACGGTCGCCAGCCGCATGTCGACCGCGAGCACCGCCGCCCGCCACTGGCCGAGCCCGCGCAGGCAGACCACGACGATGACCAGCGAGAACGCCCGGGCCAGCGACAGGTCGAGGCTCAGGCCGGGAACGCCGAGAGCGGGCGCCAGCCGCCGAGGGCCTGGATCACCGGCACCAGCAGGACCAGGCCGAGTCCCTCCAGGACGGCGACGACGAACTGCAGTGCGACGAGCGCAGCCACCCGGCCGCGCCCGACCGTTCCTGCCATCAGGGCCAGCGTCGCGCGAGCGTGGCCGATCACGTGAGCGCCTCCTTCGACGGCACCGAGGACGCCGAGCCTCCGTCGACGCCACCCTTCCCGGCGTACGCGCTCGTGGCCAGGCCCAGCGGACGGACTGGTACAGCAGCCAGCCGACCCGCTTCAGCGCGAGCTTGGGTACCGCGGTCCAACCGGCCCGGTCCTCGATGCCGGCCACGGACGGGGCGGGGATCGCGACCGCCGACAACGCCAGTGCGACGGCGCTCGGCCGGCGTACGACGACCAGGCGGTGGCGGAGGTCGCGCACGCTCTGGGCCGCCCGGCAACGGATGCGCCGCTCGCGGCTCGTGCAGCTGCCGCGACTCCGCCCGCCGGATCACCCGGCCGGTCCGGCCAGGCCCCCGGAGGTCGTCGGGGACCGCGGCAGGGAGGCCGAGCAGGTGGTCGGTCACCGCCAACGTGTTCCGCACCGGCCGGGTGGCGAAGCCCCCCCGGGTGTCGGGCCAGTCCGCCCACACTGCCGGCTGCCGGGCGAGGCGGTGGACGTCGACGAGGCTGCGCAGCCACTTCCACTCGTCCTTCGCGGCGTGCCAGCACGAGTGCACGAACGCGTCGCGCGGCGAGAGCGTCGGGACGGTGATCGGGTCGCCGAGGAGCCCGCCGACCTCGACCAGGTCCCGGCGCGACCAGGCGTCGGCGAAGTCGGGCAGCGCGCCGGGGGTCGGGTCGAGGCGCCAGTGCAGGTCGACCGAGCTCGCCCGGCCGTCGAAGGCGATCTCGTTGAACGTCCGGAGCAGGTGGCGCCAGGCCCAGGTCCCCGGCGGGGCCGAGCCGAACGTCCGGGGCGCCCAGCCCTGGTCGAGCAGCACAGCCCGCGCCGCCTCCACCGAGGCCGGCGCCACGAAGAGGTCGAGGTCGCCGTACCCTCGGGCTGCGCTCGATCCCGCCGACTGCATGGCCAGCGCCGGGCCCTTGAGGGACAGCACCTCGATCCCCGCCTCCTCGAAGGCCCCCAGGACCCTGCTCAGCTCCAGGAGCTGCACCGCGACGCCACGCGCGGTCGCCGCGTGGTCCTGTGCGAGCCACTGGACCAGCCCGTCGCCGAAGTGCCCCGCCATCCCGAGCGCCTCTGTCTGGGCGTGGAGCACATCGGTGACCCGGTGGCGCAGCGCTGCCCTGACCAGGTCCGCGGCCTGCACGCCGTCGAACGACCTGGCCCCCTCGGAGCCGGGCAGCGGGCCGGGGTCAACGTCCTCCTCGAGGCGCAGCGCGGCAGCCGTGAGTCGCTGCACGCACACGAGGGAGGGATTCGTCGGCACAGCGCTCAGGGTATGCAGCGAGCTCCGCCGGAAATGCCCGAACCTCGCACGGCTGGTCAGGTTGGAAGTGGTCGTCTAGTCCACCTGTGTCATTCGCCGGACGCCTCGTGACACGAGTGCCCACCGTGTCGTTGTGGGGGCGAAGGGAACTACCGACAGGAGCTCCAGATGACCGGTTCGGACAAGGTCTACAGCGCACCTCGTCTCGAGACGCTCAGTCTCCGCGAGACGCGGGACATCGACATCAGCGTGATCCTCGATCCGCTGGCGTCGATCCACGTCCACCTCGGACTGGGCGGTCTGCTCAGCTGAAGGCCAACCCTTTCCGGTGTCCCCACGGACACCACCAGAAGCCACTGACATGCGATTCTCGAGACTCGTGAACGGCTTCGTCCATCTTGGACACAGGGACCAGCTCCGCTTCCTTGCGGCCTGGTCCCTGTTGGGTCTCACCCGGCTTGCCATCCTCCTGCTTCCCTTCCGGCTGGTCCGGCATGCACTGGGCGAGCACCGCGACCCGCGGGCGGGCCCGACCGTGGCCGCCCTCGACGACGGGACCCTTGCCCGCGCCGCCCGGATCGGCGCGACGGTGCGGCTCGCAGCCGCGCACACCCCGTGGAACTCGGAGTGCTACCCGCAGGCGCTGACGGCGCGCATCCTGCTCGGGCTCGCCCGCGTGCCCCACGTCGTGTCCTTCGGAGTACGACGCGACGGCGACGCCCTCGTCGCGCATGCGTGGGTGCATGTCGGCGGCGGCATCGTCACCGGCGCGACCGGTCACGCCTACACCGAGGTCGGGTCGTTCGCCTGGGCTCCGCGCGCCGGGCGCAACGGGTGATCGAGATGACCGCGGGCCTCACCTTCCACCGCTGTTACGGGCTGACGGTGGGCAGCCAGATCCCGCTGCCCGACCTTGGCCCCGCCGTCGAGCCACCGGCCGCCGGCCCCGATGTCCTCATCCGGATCGGTCCGCTCGATCCGCCCCCGTCGGACGCGACCGTCCTCCCGCTCGGGCTCTGGCGCACCGCTGACCTGATCGGGTTCGGGGTGCCCGGCACCGGCAGCTACGTCGTCCGGGGCGGCCGAGAGATCGTGGCCGACGTCGAGCCGGGCGCCGACGCGTCGGCGGTGCGGCTCTACCTGCTCGGCACCGCGATGGGCGCGCTGATGATGCAGCGTGGCCACCTGGTCCTGCACGGCAACGCGTTTCGCGTCGGGGACGCCGCCGCGGTCGTGGTCGGCCGCTCGGGGGCCGGGAAGTCGACGCTCGCCGCCGAGCTCCAGCGCCGCGGCCTCGACGTGCTCGCCGACGACGTCGTACCGGTCGACGCCGCGGGGCGAGCGCTCCCCGGCTACCCGCGGATCAAGCTCTGGGGCGACGCCGTCGAACGTCTCGGGGTCGACACCGCCGGCCTCGAGCGGGTCGCCAGCTCGATCGACAAGTTCCAGCTCCCGATCCGACGTACCAGCTCCGAGCCGTTGCCGTTGCGCTGGGTCTACGTCCTCGAGCGGCACACCGGCACCGACCTGCAGGTCACGCCGGCGTCGGGCATGGAGACGTTCTCGCTGCTGCACGAGCACACGTACCGCAACGAGCTGGTCCACGGTGACAGCCGCGGCGCGCGCGCACCTGGCGCTCTGCGCCCGGCTCGCCGGGCAGGTGCAGGTGAGCCGGGTGACCCGACCTGTCGAAACCATGACCGCGGAGGCCACCGCGGATGCCATCCTCTCCGACATGACCGTCGACATCGCCGCGCAGGCCGGCGACGAGGAGAGCGCATGACCGCGAGCGACAGCCGCCGCTACGTCCGCAGGCCGGGCCTGAACGCCGTCGAGATGGACGGCGAGCTGGTGATGATGGGCCAGGACCAGGGCGAGTACTACGGCCTGCGCGAAGTGGCCGCCTCGATCTGGGAGCACCTCGCCGAGCCGCGGACGGCCGGCGAGCTGTGCGCCCTCGTGGCCCACGAGTACGACGTCACCGCAGCCGGGTGCCACGACGACGTAGTGGGGTTCCTCGACGAGCTGCTCGCGAAGCAGCTGGTCGCCGTCGCCTGACGACGGATTCAGTTGCGTCCGGCCTGATCAACAGCGGATACTGCCAGCGAATCTCCTGCTTCGCCACGCATACCGTCCCGGAGGCCCCGATGAGCGTCGCCCACGAGTCCCGCACCGGAGGCCCCGCCCTCCCGCAGGAACGCCGCCTGGTGACCCCGATCCCGGGGCCACGGTCACGTGAGCTGCAGCTGCGACGTACCGAGGCGGTCGCGGCCGGGGTGAGCAGCGTGCTTCCGGTGTACGTCGCGGCCGCGGGCGGTGGCGTGGTCGTCGACGTCGACGGCAACTCGCTGATCGACCTCGCCTCCGGCATCGCGGTGACCTCGGTCGGCAACGCCGCGCCGGCGGTGGTCGACCGCGTCAAGGAGCAGGTGGCCGCGTTCACCCACACCTGCTTCATGGTGGCGCCGTACGAGGGCTACGTGGAGGTGTGCGAGGAGCTCGTCGCACTCACGCCGGGCACCCACGCCAAGAAGGCGGCGCTGTTCAACTCCGGCGCCGAGGCCGTCGAGAACGCCGTGAAGGTCGCCCGCGTCCACACCGGCCGGAACGCTGTCGTGGTCGTCGACCACGCCTACCACGGGCGCACCAACCTGACGATGGCGATGACCGCGAAGAACATGCCCTACAAGCACGGGTTCGGCCCGTTCGCCTCCGAGGTCTACCGGGCGCCGGCGTCCTACCCGTTCCGCGACGGCCTGACCGGCGCCGAGGCGGCCGCCCGGGCCATCGACGTGATCGACAAGCAGGTCGGGGCGACCAACGTCGCCTGCATCGTGGTCGAGCCGGTGCTCGGCGAGGGCGGGTTCATCGTCCCCGCAGCGGGCTACCTGCCGGCGCTCGCCGAGTACGCCGCGGCGAACGGAATCGTGTTCGTAGCAGACGAGATCCAGTCCGGGATGTGCCGCACCGGCGCCTGGTTCGCCAGCGAGCACGAGGGCGTCGTCCCGGACCTGGTCACCGTCGCGAAGGGGATCGCCGGCGGTCTCCCGCTCGCGGGCGTCGTCGGCCGCGCCGAGATGATGGACTCGGTCCACCCCGGCGGACTCGGCGGCACCTACGGCGGCAACCCGGTGGCGTGCGCCGCGGCGCTCGGGTCGATCGCGACCATGAAGGAGCTGGGCCTCGACGCGCGCGCCCGCGAGATCGAGGCGCTCCTGGTCGGGCGTCTCCGCGACCTGGCCGTGGCGAACCCGGCGATCGGCGAGGTCCGCGGGCGCGGCGCGATGATCGCGATCGAGGTCGTCGAGCCCGGCACGAGGACCCCGGACGCAGGCCTGGCCGGACGCCTCAGCAGCGGTTGCCACCAGGCCGGTGTGCTCACGCTGACCTGCGGCACCTACGGCAACGTGCTGCGCTTCCTGCCGCCCCTGGTCTCCCCCGACCACCTGCTGCACGAGGCGATGGACGTGCTCGCCGAGGTCGCGTCGATCTAGGGGTCACCACGGCGCCCGGTAGGCCAGCTCCTGCTGGCCCCATGGGCTCCCGTAGGCGGTCAGCAGGTCGAGGAACGGCACCGCGTCGAACGCCTCCGGCCCGAGCACGCCGGTGCCCGACCACACGCCGGTCGCCAGCAGCTCCAGGGCGACGACCGGGTTCACCGCGGTCTGCCAGACCACGCACTGGTGGCCGTACTCCTGCATCGACCAGTCGTTGTCGACCACGTGATAGAGGTACGTCGACCGCGGCTCCCCCTCCTTGCTGGTCCCTGTCACCCACAGGCCCGCACAGGTCTTGCCCTTCATCCGCGGACCGACCGTCGCGGGGTCCGGAAGCACCGCCGCCACCACGTCTCGTGGGCTGACCTCACAGTGCCCGCCAGAAGCGGCTTTGACCCGCACCTTCTCGGTGCGGTCCAGGCCGAGGGTGTTGAGCACCTTGAGGATGTTGATGAACTCGTCGCCGAGCCCGTACTTGAAGGTGGCCCGCTTGCAGTCCACCCAGCGGGGCATCAGCAGCACCTCCTCGTGCTCCACGTTGACGCACTCGACCGGGCCGATCCCCTCGGGGAAGTCGAAGATCTCCGGCTCGGAGAACGGGGCAGTCGTGAACCAGTCGCCCTGCCCCGAATCGTCCACAGCCCAGATGACCGGCGGGTTCAGGCACTCCTCGATCGTGGTCCACATCGAGAACGACGGCGCGAAGATCTCGTTGCCGTCGTCGTCGGTGACCACCAGGTTGGCGCCGTCACGCGTGCCGAGCTCGTCGATCTCGGAGAAGAGGTGGTCCGCGGCGTACCTGGCGAACACGTCGGAGAGGCCCGGTTCGACACCGATCCCGACCAGAGCGAGCCGCCCGGCTGACTCCCAGTCACCGGCGGCGGCGAACTGCTCGTCACCGAGCTTCACACCCGTCTTGGAGTACGGCGCCTCGGGATGCGGGCGCGACAGCGACATCGCCATGTCCAGGTAGTCGGCGCCGGCCTCGAGCGCGCCGGCGAAGATCGCCATGTTGAAGATCGGGTCGACCGCGTTCATCACGTGCGTGATGGCGTGCTCGCGACACAGGGCAGTCACCGACTCCGCGGACGATGCGTCGATCTGGGCCGCGACGTACCGGTCGTCGGTCGCGGCCGCCTTCTCGGCGCGGGCAGGGTCGTAGTCGGCGACCACGATGGTCTCGAAGAAGTCCCGGCGGGCAGCGATCGCCGTGAAGGCACCGCCGACGCCGCCGGCTCCGACCAGGAGGATGCGCACCCGCTCAGTCCTCTCCGATGAAGGACATCACGTGCTTGACCCGGGTGTAGTCCTCGAGGCCGTACATCGACAGGTCCTTCCCGTAGCCACTGTGCTTGAACCCGCCGTGAGGCATCTCGGAGATGAACGGGATGTGGGTGTTGATCCAGACGACGCCGAAGTCGAGGTCGCGGCTCATCCGCAGCGCGCGGCCGTGGTCCTTCGTCCACACGCTCGAGGAGAGCCCGTACTCCACGCCGTTCGCCCAGCGCAGCGCCTCGGCCTCGTCGGTGAACCGCTGCACGGTGATCACCGGCCCGAAGATCTCGGACTGGATCTGCTCGTCGTCCTGCCTGAGGCCGGAGAGCACGGTCGGCTCGTAGAAGTACCCGCCCTCACCGCCGGCGACACTCGCGGCGCCGCCGCCGGCCTCGACGGTCGCATGGTCCGGGAGCCGGTCGACCATGCCGGACACGCGGGCGAGCTGGTCGGGGTTGTTCAGCGGCCCGAAGAGCACGTCCTCGTCGTCGGGCATCCCGGTGCGGGTGTTCTTCGCCTGCTCGGTGAGGGCAGCGACGAAGTCGTCGTGCACGCCGGGTCCGGCCAGCACCCGCGTCGCGGCGGTGCAGTCCTGGCCGGCGTTGAAGTAGCCGGCCGTCGCGATCGCCTCGGCGGCGGCCTCGAGGTCGGCGTCGTCGAAGACGATCACCGGAGCCTTGCCGCCGAGCTCGAGGTGCACCCGCTTGAGGTCGGTCGCCGCCGAGCTCGCGACCTCGATGCCCGCGCGCACCGATCCCGTGATCGAGACCATCTGCGGGATCTTGTGGGAGACCAGCAGCCGGCCGGTGTCGCGGTCGCCGGTGACGACGTTGAGCACGCCGGGCGGCAGGAACTCCTGGCAGATCTCGGCGAGCAGCGTCGACGAGGCCGGCGTGGTGTCGCTCGGCTTGAGCACGACGGTGTTCCCCGCTGCGAGTGCCGGTGCGATCTTCCAGATCATCATCATCAGCGGGTAGTTCCACGGCGTGACCTGACCGACGACGCCGATCGGCTCGCGCCGGATCCACGAGGTGTGACCGGGCAGGTACTCCCCGGCGGACTTGCCCTCGAGCACCCGCGCCGCACCGGCGAAGAAGCGGAAGTGGTCCGAGCTCGGGGGCAGCTCCTCGGTCGCGGTCAGCCCGATCGGCTTGCCGGTGTCCTTGACCTCGACCGCGGTGATCTCCTCGGCGTGGGCGTCGATCGCGTCGGCGATCTTCAGCAGGGCCGCGCTGCGGTCCTTCGGGCTCGTGCGACCCCAGGACTCGAACGCGGACGCGGCGGCGGCGTACGCGCGGTCGACGTCCTCCGCACTGCTCGCCGGCGCGGTCGCGTAGACCGTGCCGGTCGTCGGGTCGACGACGTCGTAGGTCGCACCGGACGCCGCGTCGACGCTCTCCCCGTTGACGACGTTCTTGAGGACCTTCAGGCCGTTGCTCTGGGACATGGGCCAAGTCAAGCCGGACGCCGGGCGGCGGTCAAGCGAACCGCAACGAAATCCGCAGGTGGATCCGCAAGTCACTGGCGAAACCATCAGCACGGCGCGCAAGTGGTTGCGGATTCACTTGCTGAACCCCGACGGCGTTGGCAGACTGACCGCCATGACCGAACCAGGCTCCGGCAGTGCCGACGCGGCGCGCCAGCAGGCGGCGCGCGACCACCTGTGGATGCACTTCACCCGGCACTCGTCCTACGACCACGCGGAGATCCCGACGATCGTGCGCGGCGACGGGGCGTACATCTACGACGCCCACGGCAAGCGGTACCTCGACGGGCTGGCGGGCCTGTTCGTCAGCCAGGTCGGTCACGGGCGCACCGAGCTTGCCGAGGCCGCCGCCAAGCAGGCCGCCGAGCTGGCGTTCTTCCCGCTCTGGTCCTACGCACACCCCGGGGCGATGGACCTGGCGGCACGCATCGCCGACTACGCGCCGGGCGACCTCAACCGGGTCTTCTTCACCACCGGCGGCGGCGAGGCCGTCGAGACCGCCTGGAAGCTGGCCAAGCAGTACTTCAAGATCGTCGGCAAGCCGACCAAGCACAAGGTGATCAGCCGCGCGATCGCCTACCACGGCACCCCGCAGGGCGCCTTGTCGATCACCGGCCTTCCCGGGATGAAGGCACCCTTCGAGCCCCTGGTGCCGAGCACGTTCCGGGTGCCGAACACGAACTTCTACCGCGCGCCGGACCAGTTCCAGACCGGGGCACCGGACGACGAGGAGCGCTTCGGTCGCTGGGCGGCGGACCGGATCGCGGAGGTGATCGAGTTCGAGGGGGCCGACACCGTGGCCGCGGTCTTCCTGGAGCCGGTGCAGAACTCCGGCGGCTGCTTCCCGCCTCCCCCGGGCTACTTCCAGCGCGTCCGCGAGATCTGCGACGAGTACGACGTGCTGCTGGTCAGCGACGAGGTGATCTGTGCCTTCGGGCGGCTGGGCCACATGTTCGGCGCCGAGCGCTACGACTACCAGCCTGACATCATCACCTGCGCCAAGGGCCTGACCTCCGGCTACGCCCCACTCGGCGCGATGATCGCCACCGAGCGGCTGTTCGAGCCGTTCGGCAAGGGCACCGAGATGTTCGCGCACGGCTACACGTTCGGCGGTCACCCGGTGTCGACCGCGGTCGCGATGGCGAACCTGGACATCTTCGAGCGCGAGCAGCTCAACGAGCACGTCCGCGACAGTGAGGGCGCCTTCCGGGCGACCCTGGAGAAGCTGCTCGACCTGCCGCTGGTCGGCGACGTCCGCGGCGACGGGTACTTCTACGGCATCGAGCTGGTCAAGGACAAGGCGACGAAGGAGACCTTCGACGACGACGAGTCCGAGCGGCTGCTCCGCGGGTTCCTGTCCAAGGCGCTCTACGACGCGGGCCTCTACTGCCGCGCGGACGACCGCGGCGACCCGGTGGTCCAGCTCTCGCCGCCGCTGATCTGCGACCAGTCGCACTTCGACGAGATCGAGTCGATCCTGCGGTCGGTGTTGACCGAGGCCGAGAACCACCTCGATCCCGCGGAGCACGGCCAACCGCACCACCGCACGACGGCCGGCTGATCGGACGCGCGACGCTCAGCGAGCCAGCGCTCGGGCCTGCCGCCGGTTGTTGAGCTCACCGCCGAGGACGAGGGCGATCGCGACCACGAACATCACCGTGCCGATCACGTTGACCTGCATCGGCACGCCGCGTTGCGCCGCGCCCCAGACGAACATCGGGAAGGTCACGTTCTGGCCGGCGTTGAGGTTGGTGATGATGAAGTCGTCGAACGACAGCGAGAAGCTCAGCAGCGCTGCCGCAGCGACGCCCGGGAGCACCAGCGGGAAGGTGACCCGCCAGAACGTCTGCGCCTCGGTGGCATAGAGGTCCATCGCGGCCTGTTCGAGGTTGTCGTCCAGACCTCCCAGCCGGGCCTTCACGGTGACGATCACGAACGACAGGCAGAACATCACGTGCGCGATGAAGATCGTCCAGAACCCGAGCCGGCCGCCGAAACCGCTGGAGACGAAGAGCGCCAGGAGCGACGAGCCCATCACGATCTCCGGCGACGCCATCGGCAAGAAGATGATCAGGTTGGCGTAGGAGCGACCCGCGAACCGGTGCCGGACCAGCGCGAACGCCGCGAGCGTGCCGATGATCGTGGCCACCACGGTGGCGAGCAACCCGATCTCGACGCTCTTCACGACCGCGTCGCACATGCCGTTCGGCTTGCAGGGATGGGTCCAGTTGGCGAACGTGAAGTTCTTGAACGCATAGACGTTCCGCGACTTGCTGTTGTCGTTGAAGCTCATCATCACGACGACCGCGATCGGGACGAACATGTAGACCAGGATCAGCGCGCCGAGGCCCATGATCAGGTGCTTGCCGATCCACGCCCGCAGCCGCTGGAGCCCGGTCATACCAGGTCCTCCGTCCCGCTGGTCCGGACCCAGACCATCACCATCGCGACGATCACCGCCATCAGGATCACCGAGAGCGCGCCGGCCGCGGCGAAGTCGCCTGTCGTCGTGAACAGGTCCTGGATGACGTTGCCGACCATCCGCTGGTTCGGGCTGCCGAGCAGGGTGGCGTTGATGTAGTCACCCGCCGCGGGGATGAACGTGAGCAGCGTGCCCGCCACCACGCCGGGCAGGGACAACGGGAAGGTGACCTTGAGGAAGCCGCGCATCGGCGAGGCATAGAGGTCGCTCGACGCCTCGACCAGCCTGATGTCGATCTTCTCGAGGCTGGCGTAGAGCGGCAGCACCATGAACGGCAGGAAGTTGTAGGTCAGTCCGGCGATCACCGCGACCGGGGTGGCCAGGAGTCGCCCGTTGTCCCCGAGCAGGTGCACGGCCTGCAGGGAGTTCACGATGAACCCGTCGTCGGCCAGGATCAGCTTCCACGACAGCGTGCGCACCAGGAAGCTGGTGAAGAACGGCGCGATCACGAGCACCAGCAGGAGGTTGCGCCAGCGGCCGCCCTTGAAGGCGATCGCATAGGCGAGCACGTAGCCGAGGACCAGGCAGATCAGGGTCGCGAGCCCGGCGTACCAGAGCGAGCGCAGCATCGGGTGCCAGTAGTGCTGGAGCGCATCGCCGAAGTTCTGGAAGTGCCAGGTGACCTTGTAGCCGGTGAGGACGGTCCCGTTGGGGTCGTAGAGGCTCGTCGAGAGCAGCGAGTAGAACGGCACCACGAAGAACAGCCCGAGCCAGATCGCCGCGGGCGCGATCAGCCAGTAGCCGGTGTACCGGCCGCCACGGCCCCGGTTGTCGTGCTGCTTGCCGTCGCCGGCTCGCGGCAAGGTCTCCGCGACGGCCGCCATCAGTCGCCCTCGATTCCCGCGTGCGCGTCCTGACTCGCGTCGAGGAGGAACGCGTACTCCGGCCGCCACGTGACATCGACCTTCGTGCCCGGTGGCAGCAGAGCGCGCGCGCCCGTGTTCTGCTCGAAGGCCATCAGCTCCTGACCCCAGGGCATCCGGACCAGGTACTGCGTGCTCACGCCGACGAAGCTGACGTCGCTGATGATGCCGCCGGACATGTGGTTGCCGGGCGCGTCGATCGGCTCGCTCTCGCGGGCGATCAGCACCTTCTCGGGTCGTACGCCGACCCACCCGGCGCCGGACTCCGCGTGGGCCCGGTCCGCCCTGATCGAGACGATCGTGCCCTGCATCTCGACCTTCACGACGTCGCCCTCCCGCCCCACGATGGTGCCGGCTATCAGGTTGGACTGGCCGAGGAAGTTCGCCACGAAGGTGGTCCGCGGATTCTCGTAGAGCTCGCCGGGAGCACCCATCTGCTCGATCACGCCGGCGTTCATCACCGCGATGGTGTCGGCCATCGTCATGGCCTCCTCCTGGTCGTGGGTGACGTGGACGAAGGTGAGGCCGACCTCGGTCTGGATCCGCTTGATCTCGATCTGCATCGCGCGACGCAGCTTGAGGTCCAGCGCGCCCAGCGGCTCGTCGAGCAGGAGCACCTCGGGGCGGTTGATCAGCGCGCGAGCCAGGGCGACCCGTTGCTGCTGACCGCCCGAGAGCTGCGCGGGCTTCTTGCGTGCCTGGGTCTCGAGCTCGACGAGGTCGAGCATGTCGTTGACCTGCTTCTCGACCTCCTTGGACTTGCGCCGGCGGAGGCCGAAGGCGACGTTCTCGAAGATGTCGAGGTGCGGGAACAGGGCGTAGTTCTGGAACACGGTGTTCACGGGTCGCCGGTAGGGCTTCTCGTAGGTGACCTCGGTGTCGCCGAGGTGGATCGTGCCCGAGGTCGGGGTCTCGAGGCCGGCGACCATCCGCAACGTCGTGGTCTTGCCGCACCCGGACGGGCCGAGCAGGGCGAAGAAGCTCCCCTGGGGAACCTCGAGATCGAGGGCCTTCACGGCCGTGAAGGTCGCGAACTCCTTGGTCAGCTTGGTCAGGCGCAGGCTCCGCGAACCGGTGGAAGCCCTGGCTGCGCCTTGCTCGTCAACCGCCTGTGACATCAGCAAAATCTCCTTGGTAGACGCGCCGCGTGGACTCGTCGAGTCCCATGAACGAGTGGGTCTTCGACAGGATCGTGTCGTCGGGGAAGATCAGCTTGTTGTCGACCAGCGACTTGTCGACCTTCTCCATCGCCTGCTGCGCGCCCTTGACCGGGCAGATGTACCAGACGAACGCCGCGAGCTTGGCGGCCACCTCGGGGTCGTAGTAGAAGTCGATCCACTTCTCGGCATTGGCCTGGTGGGTCGCGAGGTTGGGCACCATCATGTTGTCGGCCCAGATCATCAAGCCCTCCTCGGGCGTGACGAACACGAGGTTCTCGTCCTCGGCCGCCGCGACGTCACCGGACCACGCCTCACAAGCGAGGATGTTGCCTGCCGAGAGGTCCTGGATGTACTCGTTGCCGGTGAACGCGCGGATCTGGCCGTCGCCACGTGCCTTGCGCAGCTTCTCGACGGCCTTGTCCCACTCGGCGCGGGTGAAGTTGCCCGGGTCGGCGCCGTCGGACAGCAGCAGCATGCCCATCGTGTCGGGCATCTCGGTGAGCAGCGAGATCCGGCCCTTGAGGTCGTCGCGGGTGAGGAGGTCGTTGAAGGACTTGACCTCCTTGACCTTCTTCTTGTTGTACGCGATGCCGGTCATGCCGCTCTGCCACGGCGCGGAGTACTTGCGGTCCGGGTCCCACGGCACGTGCGCCAGGGAGTCGATCAGGTTGGCGTGCAGGTTCGGCACCTTGTCCGCGTGGAGCGGCTGGATCCAGCCGAGCTGGATCACCCGCGCCGCCATCCAGTCGGTCAGCACGAACATGTCGCGCTTGGAGGACTGGCACGCAGCGAGCTGGTTGCGGACCTTGGCGAAGAACTCGACGTTGTCGTTGACGTCGGCGGTGTAGCTGACGTCGATGCCGCTGGCCTTCTCGAAGTCCTGCAGCGTCGACGGCACCTTCTTGGTGGCCTCGTCGATGTACTCCGGCCAGTTGGAGATCACCAGATCGTGCTGGCTGGCGGAGACGTCGCGCGCCCGGCAGGTGGCGGGGTCCTGCTTGGAGCCCGACGTGTTGAACAACGGCAGCGCGGCCACACTGCCGGCTGCGAACGCCGCTCCCGCGGCCCCCTTGAGGACGGTCCTGCGGCTGAGTCCCGAAGTCGGTCCCACGACACCTCCTGTTCGAATGCGAGGATCGTGACACGATGCGGCCCTCGTCACAAGGGATTCCGTCGTGAACTTCTTGTTTCGCAACGAAAACCGCGGCGTTTCGCTTGCCCTTCCGCGCCGTCGAGGGGACCATGTCGGTCATGGCTGAGCATCACGACGGCATCTCGCGCCGGCACACGCACCTCGACGATGTCTCCAAGGCGATCATCGAGCAGCTCCAGCAGGACGGCCGGCGTGCCTACGCGAAGATCGGCCAGGCGGTCGGGCTCTCCGAGGCCGCGGTGCGCCAGCGCGTCCAGCGACTGATCGACAGCGGCGTCATGCAGATCGTGGCGGTGACCGATCCGATGGAGCTCGGGTTCGCCCGTCAGGCGATGATCGGGCTCACCGTCGAGGGGCCGCTGGAGCCGGTGGCAGACGCGCTGGCCAAGATGGAGGAGATCGAGTACGTCGTGATCACCGCCGGCGGGTTCGACATCCTCGTCGAGGCGGTCTGCGAGAGCGACGAGCACCTGCTCTCGGTGCTGTCGTCGCGGATCCGCTCGATCCCCGGCGTACGCGGCACCGAGACCTTCGTCTACCTGAAGCTGAAGAAGCAGACCTACTCCTGGGGTGTGCGCTGACGACGGATTCCGCTTCGCCCAGCTCGGTCGGCACAGCCTCGGTCGGCACAGTCTCCCTCTGGCACGACACGGCCGGCCCGGCCGATCCGCCGCGTCCACCCCTTCAGGGTCCGGCGGCGTACGACGTCGTGGTGGTCGGCGCCGGGTTCACCGGACTGTGGACTGCCTACTACCTGAGCCGCGCCGACCCGACGCTTCGGATCGCGGTGCTGGAGGCCGAGGTCGCGGGATTCGGTGCGTCGGGCCGCAACGGCGGGTGGTGCAGCGCGTTGTTCCCGACACCGTGGCGGACACTCGTGCGGGACTCGTCGGAGTCCGAGGCCCTGCGGCTGCACCGGGCGATGGCCGACACGGTCACCGAGGTCGGGCGGGTGACCGATGCCGAGGGCGTCGACGCGCACTACCACCGCGGCGGCACGGTGACGCTCGCCCGGTCCCCGGCCCAGCTGGGCCGGCTCCGCGAGGAGGTCGGAGCCGCTCGGCGGCGCGGGTTCGCCGACGACGACCTGCGCCTGCTCGACGCCAACGAAGCCGGCGCGATGCTGGCGGGATCCGGCGTGATCGGTGGCGCGTTCACGCCGCACTGCGCCGCGGTGCACCCCGCCCGGCTGGTCCGGGGCCTCGCCGGCGCCGTGGAGCGGCGAGGCGTCCCGGTGTTCGAGGGCACCCGCGTGCAGGCGATCGGTCCCGGCTTCGTGACCACGGCCGTCGGACGGGTGACCGCCGACATCGTGGTGCGCGCGACCGAGGGCTACACGCCGGCCCTTGCCGGATCCAGGCGCGCGGTCGCCCCGGTCTACTCGCTGATGGTCGCCACCGAGCCGTTGTCCGCGGAGACCTGGGACCGCGTGGGCCTGTCCGGCCGCCCGACGTTCAGCGACGGCCGGCACGTGATCATCTACGGCCAACGCACCGCGGACGGCCGGATCGCGTTCGGCGGTCGCGGCGCGCCGTACCACTTCGGCTCGCGGGTGCGACCGAGCCACGACCACGCTCCGCGCGTGTTCGCGAAGCTCCGGGCGACGCTCCGCGACCTGCTGCCGCAACTGGACTCATCGGACGCTGGTGACATCGGGTTCACCCATGCCTGGGGCGGTCCGCTCGGCATCGCGCGCGACTGGGCGGCGTCGGTCGGACTCGACCGCAGCACGGGTCTCGCGTGGGCAGGTGGGTACGTCGGGGACGGCGTCGGCACCAGCAACCTCGCCGGGCGCACCCTCGCCGACCTGATCACCGAGCGCGACACGGACCTGGTCACGTTGCCGTGGGTGGACCATCGCAGCCGCAGGTGGGAACCGGAGCCGGTGCGCTGGCTGGGCATCAACGCCGGCCTCAACGCGATGCGGGTCGCGGACTGGGAGGAGCGGCGTACCGGACGGCGGAGCCTGGTCGCCCGGGCAATGAGCCCACTGATCCACGGATGACGCCGAGAGTGCCGGTTTGGTGAAGATTCCTCCCGGGACTGCGGAGAATTCCGGAGAAAATCTCGTGTGTGCGTCTTTGCAAGGACCGCCTGTGCATGCATGATGCTCGGGTAATCGCGCATTGGTACTCGGGCGCGCCGCCGACAACGCGGATGCGCAGATCGGCGGTCATGCATGTTCCGAACTCACGTACGTCTTGGTGTCGTGGCGATGACGGTGGTGGCGACCGCCTCCCTCGGCACCGCCCAGATCGCCAGCGGCGATCCCTCCCCCGGAGGGTCGCACCTGAAGTCCAGGTTCCACTCCGTCGAGAAGCAGTCCGTCGACGGCGACCACGTCAAGGGCCTCGGCAACCGGCGGGTCACCGTCATGGTGCAGGCGACCGGCGACCCGATCACGGTGGCCCAGGCCAAGGCAGACCGTTCGCTGACGACCGGCGAGAAGAGCTCGATCCGCAGCAACCTGCGCCAGCGGCAGGACCGGATCGCCGACCACGTGCGCGCACTCGGCGGCAAGGTCGGCAACGGCTACCAGGCCGCGTACAACGGCATGAAGGTCACGATCAGCAGCCGCGACGTCGCCAAGCTGGCGAAGATCCCGGACGTCGTCGGGGTGCACGCCCTGACGCCCAAGTCGTTCAGCAACGTCCACGGCGTCCCACTCGTCGGTGCGCCGGAGGTGTGGGACGGCATCGCCGGTGTCGGCTCCTTCGCCGGTGAGGGCATCAAGATCGCCGACATCGACACCGGCCTCGACTACACCCACGCGGACTTCGGCGGCGTCGGCACCGTCGCCGCCTACCAGGCCGCTCTGGCCACCGACACCGCGGCGCCCGACCCGGCACAGTTCGGGCCCTCCGCACCGCGGGTGAAGGGTGGCACCGACCTCGTCGGTGACGACTACAACGCGGATCCCAGCTCCGATGCCTACCAGCCGGTGCCGCACCCCGACCCCAACCCGCTCGACTGCAACGGCCACGGGACCCACACCGCGGGCACCGCGGCCGGCTCCGGCGTGCTCAGCAACGGCAGCACCTACACCGGTCCGTACAGCTCGAACACGATCTCCTCGCACGACTGGAACGTCGGCCCCGGTGTCGCGCCCAAGGCCGACCTGTACGCCGTCCGGGTATTCGGTTGCGAGGGCTCGACCGACGAGGTCGTCGACGCGATCGAGTGGGCCGTCAACCACGACATGGACGTGATCAACATGTCGCTCGGCTCGCCGTTCGGTGGAGCCGACGACCCCGACGCCGTGGCGTCCAACAACGCCACGAAGGCCGGCGTGATCGTCGTCGCCTCGTCGGGCAACGAGGGCCCCAACCCCTACATGACCGGCACCCCGGGCACCGCGACCAACGTCCTCAGCGTGGCTGCCAGTGACCCGACGCAGAGCTTCCCGGGCGCCGACGTCGCGCTGTCCACCGGCACCACCCTGACCGCGATCGACGCCAACGGCGTGCCGGTGAACGGGCTCAACGCTCCGGTCAAGGTGCTCTACACCGGCACCCCGCACGACGCCGCGCACATGTCGCTCGGCTGCGACCCCGCGGACTACACCTCGGCCGACGTCGCCGGCGACATCGTCGTGGTCAAGCGCGGCACCTGTGCCCGCGTCGCCCGTGCGATCTTCGGCCAGCAGGCCGGCGCGGCTGCGGTGATCATGGTCAACAACGCCGACAGCCTGCCGCCGTACGAGGGTCCGATCACCTCGAACCCTGACGACGGCACGCCGTACGACGTCACGATCCCGTTCCTGGGCGTGAAGTCGAGCGACGCAGCCGCCCTGGTCGCCGCTGACGGCGGGAGCGCGACGCTGACCGACAAGGCGCTGACCAACCCCGGCTACCTCGCCACCGCCAGCTTCAGCTCGGCGGGTCCGCGCAGCGGTGACAGCTCCCTCAAGCCGGACGTGACCGCGCCCGGCGTGAGCATCGCGTCGGCCGGCATGGGCACGGGCAACACCTTCTCGGTGCTGTCCGGCACGTCGATGGCGGCTCCGCACACGACCGGGGCCGCGGCCCTGGTGCGGCAGGCACACCCGTCCTGGAAGCAGGTGGCGTACTGGAAGGCAGCGCTGGTCAACACGGCCGACCCTGCGCTGGTCAGCAACTACGCGACCCGGAGCAACGGTGCGGGCTTCGTGCAGGTGCCGGACGCCGTGCGGACCCAGGTGGTCGCCCAGTCCGTCGCCGACCAGACAGCCACGCTCAGCTACGGCTTCTCGGACCTGAAGAGGGACCTCAACGCCTCGCGCCCGGTGAAGCTGCGCAACTTCAGCAACACCGCGATCACGTTCACGGTCGGGCACAGCCGCGACGCCGGCAGCCCGCACTCCGTCGCCTTCACGGCGAGCCGGGTCAAGGTGCCGGCCAAGGGGACGGCGACGGTGAGGGTGAACCTGCACGTCCCGGTCCGTCAGGTCGGTGACTCGAGCGCCTTCCGGGACGTCTCCGGCCTGGTGACGTTCACGCCGGTGGGAGGCGCGAACGCCGGGGTCTCGTTGACGGTGCCGTACTACTCGGTCCCGCGCGCTGACTCCAACGTCCACGTGTCCATGAACAAGCACCAGCTGACCCACGGCGGGACGACGTCGGCGACGGTGACCAACCGGAACGGCGCCATCACCGGCAACGCGGACTGGTACTCGTGGGGCGTCAACGACGCGAAGAACGCCGGCCTGGGCTCCAACGACATCAAGGCCGTCGGAGCGCAGACGTTCCCCGACGACGGAGTCCTCGCCTTCGCGCTGAGCACCTACAACCGGTGGTCGAACGCCGCCGCCGACGAGTTCGACATCTACGTCGACCTCAACGGTGACGACGACCCCGACTACGTCGTGGTCGAGGCCGACTACGGCCTGGTCACCGCGGGGGACAACGACGGCCGGCCGGCGGTGTTCGTCTTCAACCTGGCCACGGGTGACGGCTCGGTCGACTTCCTCGCCGACGCCCCGACGGACAGCACGACGATGGTGCTGCCGGTGCTCTTCGACCAGCTTTGCGACACCGGATCGCCGTGCCTGTCGGAGTCGAACCCGCGGTTCAGCTACTACGCCGTCGGGTTCGCCTCGGACGGCTCGGTGGACGAGCCTCAGACCGAGGGTGAGTTCAACGCATTCACCCCGGCGGTGAGCACCGGCATGTTCAACACGGTCGCGCCGAACAAGAAGGTCCACCAGCAGGTGACCCTCGACCAGGCCGAGTTCGCCCAGGCTCCCGGTCTGGGTGTGATGGTCGTCAGCCACGACAACCGCAGTGAGCTCGAGAGCCTGCTGTTCGGCTTCTGACCCACTGCGCGACGGTCCGGCGCCGCTCACCCCATGGGTGGGTGGCGCCGGTCTGCGCTACCCGACGAAGATGCAGAACGGATGCCCCGACAGGTCCGCCAGCACGTACAGCGGTTCCTCCCGGGTGTCGGTGCGGTCCAGCAGGAGCTCGGCACCCAGCGACTCGGCACGCTTCCGCTGCCGCTCGAGCTCCTCGACGCTGTCGACCGTGAGGTCGAGGTGCATCTGCATCGGGACGTCGTGGTCGGGCCAGGTCGTGCGCTCGAGGCGCTCGACCTGCTGGAAGGCCAGCTTGCGGGAGCCATCCGGGCCGAGGAGGACGAGCCAGTCGGCGTCGTCGGCGGAGCCGTCGGTCGGCGGCTCGTCGCCCGGGCGGTAGCGGAGCCCGAGCAGCTCGCGGTAGAACTCGGCGAGCGCTCGTACGTCGGTGGTGTCGATCGCCACGTGCAGGAGCTGGGGGTGGTCGGTCATCGTGCCTCCTCTGCGGTCATCATTGCCCAGTTCGCGGGGTGCGAATCGGTTCGCGCCAGGCGCCTAGAGTCGAGGCATGGCGAACCGAACGATCGGCATCTCCGACGACCTTGCTGCCTACGTGCTCGACGTCGGCACCCGCGAGCCCACCGTCCTCCGACGCCTGCGCGAGGAGACCGCGGCGATCCCCCAGCACAACATGCAGATCGCCCCGGAGCAGGGCGCCTTCCTCGCGATGCTCGTCGGGCTCACCGGCGCCCGGCGGTGCATCGAGGTCGGGACCTTCACCGGCTACTCGTCACTCGCGGTCGCGCTCGCCCTCCCCGACGACGGCTCGCTGGTCTGCTGCGACGTCTCCGAGGAGTGGACCTCGATCGCGCGTCGCTCGTGGTCGGACGCGGGCGTGGCCGACCGGATCGACCTCCGGATCGCGCCGGCTTCGGAGACGCTCGACGCACTGATCGCCGACGGCGGCGAGGCGGCGTACGACTTCGCGTTCGTCGACGCCGACAAGACCGGCTACGACGGCTACTACGAGCAGCTTCTCCGCCTGGTACGCCCCGGCGGCCTGATCGTCCTCGACAACATGCTCTGGGGCGGCGCCGTGATCGACCCGGAGGCCGACGACGGCGACACCGACGCCATCCGTTCCCTCAACCGCAAGCTCGCCACCGACGACCGCGTGTCGCTCTGCCTCCTCCCGCTGGCGGATGGGGTGACCCTCGCGCGCAAGCGCTGAGGCTTGGTCGTTTGTCGCGGGGCAGACGCACTCATCTGCCGATGAGCGGATGGGTGAGTGACCGACGAACGGGCAGAACTTCGCGCCTGGTCCCACGTACACCGAAGCGGTGGTCGACCACGGGACTTCTGCCCGTTGGTGTGCACTGGCACGCCCGCTATCCGATCGGTCGTTCGGCGTCTTTCACGTGCGTCGGATGAAGGTGACTTTGCCGTGGTTGTCGATCTTCATCTGGTACCTGGCGTCGTGGGCGAGGGTGTGGTGGCGGGGGCAGAACAGGACTCCGTCCTCGACGGAGGTCTTCCCGCCGCGTGACCAGGGCTTCTTGTGATGGGCGTGGCACATGCCCGGTGGCCAGTCACAGGCGATGGCGGCGCAGCCGCCGTCGCGTAGGCCCATCGCGATGCGTTGGGTTTCGTTGTGGAAGCGGGTCCTGCGACCGAGGTCCAGCGGCTGGGACCTCGAGCCGAGAACGGCCGGGATGATCCCCGCCTCACACGCCAGTCGGCGCACGGTGGCGGCGGAGACCAGTTCACCGGTGTCGAGCACCGCGGGCTTGTCCGATCCGGTGAGTCCGCCGAGGAGCTGTTCGAGGGTCATCGTGACCACCACGGTCGCGGCGACGCCGCCCGCCTTCGGGACACCGCCACAGGAAGCGTCGCGGGTCTCGAGGTACTCACACAGCGAGGCACCGAGTCGAAGTGGCCGGGACACCTGCTCGCCGTGATGCTCGCTCGCGTCGACGGCTGCGGCCTGGTGTCGGGGTGCAGCGATCGCGGCCAGGTGCTTGGCGAGGATTGCGCCGTGCAGCTCGGGGATCTTGAACTTGCCCAGGACCGAGCCGTGGCCGTCGGGTCGCATCGTCAGGTACGACGAGGCCGCGGCCTGGCGTTCCTCGGCCTCCAGCACCGCCTGCTCGTGAGCCTCAGCGATCCCCGGTGCGACGACTTCGAGGATCTTGCGGCCCGCGACCCGCAGCGCCTTCGGGTCCAGCCGCATCTCACCGTCCAGGTCAGCCAGGCCGACCAGGTGGGCCTCGGCATCAGCGACCAGGGCCGGAGACAGGTCATCGGGCAGTTCGGCGACACTCGCCACGATCACGCGGGCCTGGACTGGGTTGATCCGGCCAGAGGCGAGCGCGGTCCGGGTGGTCTCGTGGCCTGCATCCAGGCTCTCGGCCAACGTTGCGGCTGACCGTGCGGCCGGGACCCGTTGCCCGGTGACGTGCGCCCACCAGACCGGGGTGTTGGTCGCCCCGACGTCGTCACCCACTGATGCCCGGTCGGCCTGGGCCAGTACCCGCAGCTCGATCTCAGCCAGCCGGGCGCCAGCGCGAGTCAGCCGGGGCAGCACCTGTTGCAGCTCGGCCGGGGTCATCGTCCACGCCGCGGCATCGGCTGTCTCGTCGAGCAGCGACTCCACGGCATCGGCGAACCGCACCAGTGGATGCGCTCCAGGCACACCGAAGCCGGCTGCCTGGTCGTCGAGAAGTCCCGAGCTCATGACACCGACGCTAGAAGGCTCCCGGCACATTCGCAGGTGCGTTCGGGGGCTGTGTGGACAACCCGGCATCCAGGCGGGCTGTGGACGCCAGCGGGTTTCGAGGCTCGCTGCGCTCGCACCTCAACCACCGGCGAAGCTCGCTGCTCGACCACCGTGGGTGTTTGGTCTCGGCTGACCGCTCGCAGGCTCGTTGCTCGAGCAGCCACTGCACGGCCGACCACCGAGACCTCAGTGGGCCAGCCAGACCCCGACCACGCCCGGAAGGACCCCCAGCAGCAGCCAGGGCGACAGCACCGATCGGCGATGGATCGCCAGCCCGGCGGCGACCGCGAGCACGCCGAAGATCGCCGCGATCACGTCCAGGCCGATCCGGGCGTCGAGGCCGCGCTCCTCGGGCAGGAAGCGCGCAGCCAGGACCAGCCCGGCGGACAGGTGCAGGATCGTGGTCACCGCGAGCACCGACATCACCCATTGCTGCACCCGGGTCAGGCTGTGCCGCTCCGCCGCGAGGTCACGGGGGCGCCCGAGATCTGCCGGGTCGAGGAGATGCCGGCGCCGGGGCGGCTGCGGCGAGGCTGGGGACATCGGACTCCGATCGGGACGGTCAGCGCTTCCACCATGTGCAACGCTCCGCGACACACCGCCACTCCGGCTGACGGTGTTGCCTCCGTCTCACCGGGTACGGGACCGACCGCACGTTTGCGTGATCGGTTCCTATTCGGAAAGGTGGTCGTATGGTCGGACGGATCCCGGTACTCGACGTCACGCCGGTGGTGGAGCACGGGCGCTATCCGGCCAAGGCGGTCGTCGGTGAGTCGTTCGCCGTCACCGCGGTGGTGTTCCGCGAGGGCCACGACCAGCTCGGCGCGGACGTGGTCCTGACCGGCCCCGACGGCGTACGCCGGGCTCCCGTGCGGATGCGCGACGCCCACGCCGGCGTCGACCGGCTCACGGCCACCGTGACGCCCGACGCAGAAGGTGACTGGACGTTCGCGATCGAGTCGTGGAGCGACCCGCTGGCGACCTGGCTGCACGACGCGGGCATCAAGATCCGCGCCGAGGTCGACGTCGAGCTGATGTTCACCGAAGGCGTCGCTCCTCCTCGAGCGCGTCGCCGGTCAGCTCGCGGACAAGTCTGACAAGAAGACCGTCGCGGCCGCCGTCAAGGCACTGGGCGACCACAACCGACCCGTCGAGGCCCGGCTCGCTGCCGCCGAGAGCCCCGAGCTCGCCGCGATCTTCGACGCCCACCCGCTGCGCGACCAGTGCAGCGTCGAGGGTCCCCATCCCCTGCGCGTCGAGCGGCGGCGGGCGCTCTTCAGCAGCTGGTACGAATTCTTCCCGCGCTCGGAGGGCGCCACCGTCGACGAGGCCGGCACCGTGCGCAGCGGTACGTTCAAGACCGCGGCCGGGCGCCTCGACGCCGTGGCCGCGATGGGGTTCGACGTGGTCTACCTCCCACCGATCCACCCGATCGGCGAGGTCAACCGCAAGGGCCGCAACAACACCCTCGCCCCGGCACCGGACGACGTCGGATCGCCCTGGGCGATCGGCTCCCGGAAGCGGCGGCCACGACGCGATCCACCCCGACCTCGGCACGCTGCAGCGACTTCGACGCGTTCGTGAAGCGCGCTCAGGCGCTCGGCCTCGAGGTCGCGCTCGACCTCGCCCTGCAGGCGGCGCCCGACCACCCCTGGGTGAAGAAGCACCCGGAGTGGTTCACCACCCGTGCCGACGGGTCGATCGCGTACGCCGAGAACCCGCCGAAGAAGTACCAGGACATCTATCCCGTCAACTTCGACAACGACCCCGACGGCATCTACGCCGAGGTGCTCCGGGTCGTGCGCCACTGGATGAAGCACGGGGTGCGGATCTTCCGGGTCGACAACCCGCACACCAAGCCGTTGCCGTTCTGGGAGCGGCTGCTCGCGGAGGTCCGGGAGAGCGATCCCGACGTGATCTTCCTCGCCGAGGCGTTCACGAAGCCGCCGATGATGCAGGCGCTGGCGAAGGTGGGCTTCCAGCAGAGCTACACCTACTTCACCTGGCGCAACACCCGCGAGGAGATCGAGTCGTACCTCAGCGAGGTGGCCCACGAGACCTCGCACTTCATGCGGCCCGAACTTCTTCGTGAACACCCCGGACATCCTCCACGAGTTCCTCCAGCACGGCGGCCCGCCGGCGTTCCGGATCCGGGCAGTGCTCGCCGCGACAGGATCGCCGAGCTGGGGCGTGTACGCCGGCTTCGAGCTGTGCGAGCGGATGGCGGTGAGGCCCGGGAGCGAGGAGTACCTCGACTCGGAGAAGTACCAGATCCGGGTCCGCGACTGGGCGGCCGCCGAGGCCGAGGGGCGCTCGCTGGCGCCGTACCTCACCCGCCTCAACGAGATCCGCAGGGCGCACCCGGCGCTGCAGCAGCTGCGCGACCTGACCGTGCACCACAGCGACGACGCGAACGTCGTGGTCTTCAGCAAGAGCGCACGGGAGCGACGTGGTGATCGTGGTGCTCAACCTCGACCCGCACGCCGCGCACGAGACGATGGTGCACCTCGACCTGGCGGCGCTCGGGCTTGCCGGCCGATGCCAGGTATCGAGGTCGCACGACGAGCTGAGCGACCAGACCTGGTCGTGGGGCGCCGACAACTACGTCCGCCTCGACCCCGCGGTCGAGGTGGCGCACATGTTGACACGGTGAGGAGCAGGGTTTGACGGTGGAGTCCAGCTCAGCGAGGAGGGCGGACTCTCGCCGCGAGCCCGAGTGGTTCAAGACGGCGGTGTTCTACGAGGTCCTGGTCCGCTCTTCAAGGACTCCGACGGCGACGGCGTCGGCGACTTCCGCGGGCTGATCGAGAAGCTCGACTACCTGCACTGGCTCGGCGTCGACTGCCTGTGGGTGCCGCCGTTCTTCACCTCCCCGCTGCGCGACGGCGGGTACGACGTCGCCGACTACACCGACATCCTGCCCGAGTGCGGCACCGTCGAGGACTTCCACGCGTTCCTCGACGCCGCGCACGCCGCGCGGCATCCGGGTGATCATCGACTTCGTCATGAACCACACCAGCGACGCGCACCCGTGGTTCCAGGCCAGCCGCTCCGACCCGGACGGCCCGTACGGCGACTTCTACGTCTGGTACGACACCGACGAGCTCTACTCCGAGGCCCGGATCATCTTCGTCGACACCGAGCCGTCGAACTGGACCTGGGACCCGGTGCGCGGGCAGTACTTCTGGCACCGGTTCTTCTCCCACCAGCCGGACCTGAACTTCGACAACCCGAAGGTCCACGACGCCATGCTCGAGGCGATGGCGTTCTGGCTGGACATGGGCCTGGACGGCTTCCGGCTCGACGCGGTGCCCTACCTCTACGAGCGCCCGGGCACGAACGGCGAGAACCTGCCGGAGACGCACGAGTTCCTGCGCAAGGTGCGCCGGTTCGTCGACGACAACTACCCGGGCACGGTGCTGCTGTGCGAGGCGAACCAGTGGCCCACCGACGTCGTGGAGTACTTCGGCGACCCCGCGGTCGGCGGCGACGAGTGCCACATGGCGTTCCACTTCCCGGTGATGCCGCGGATCTTCATGGCCGTGCGCCGCGAGTCGCGCTTCCCGATCTCGGAGATCATGGAGCAGACGCCGGCGATCCCGGACGAGCTGCCAGTGGGGCATCTTCCTGCGCAACCACGACGAGCTGACCCTGGAGATGGTCACCGACGAGGACCGCGACTACATGTGGTCGGAGTACGCCGCCGACCCGCGGATGAAGGCCAACATCGGCATCCGCCGCCGGCTCGCGCCGCTGCTGGACAACGACACCAACCGGATGGAGCTGTTCACCGCGCTGCTGCTCTCGCTGCCCGGCTCGCCGGTGCTCTACTACGGCGACGAGATCGGGATGGGCGACAACATCTGGCTCGGTGACCGCGACGGCGTCCGCACCCCGATGCAGTGGACCTCGGACCGCAACGGCGGCTTCTCCAGCGCCACCCCGGGCCGGCTGCACCTGCCGGCGATTCAGGATCCGGTTTTCGGGTACCAGTCGGTCAATGTGGAAGCCGAGCTCGACAACTCCTCGTCGCTGCTGCACTGGACGCGGCGGATGATCCACACCCGCAAGCAGCACCCCTGCTTCGGGCTCGGCGAGTTCCACGACCTCGGCGGGACCAACCCCTCGGTGCTCTCCTACGTCCGCGAGTACGCCTGGACCGACGACGACGGCGCCGAGCACAAGGACACCGTGCTCTGCGTCAACAACCTGTCCCGCTTCCCGCAGCCGGTCGAGCTCGACCTGCGCCGCTGGGAGGGCGTCGATCCCGGTCGAGCTGCTCGGCGGGGTGCGCTTCCCGCAGGTCGGCGAGCTGCCCTACCTGCTGACGCTCGGCGGCTACGGCTTCTACTGGATCCGCCTCCCGGAGGTCGCCGATGACGCCTGACCAGACGACTGCTGCGCGCCGGAGCAGCTCGCCGCCTTCATCGCCGGCGCCCGCTGGTTCGGCGGGAAGGGCCGCGCCTTCAGGTCACGGACGTGACCGAGGTCCCGACTCGCTCCGGGGGTGAGCACGAACCTGGTCGGGTGGAGCTCACCGACGCCCCGCGGCGACGGCGAACCGACCTCTACCAGCTGCCGCTCTCGTCTACGACGAGCCGCAGGACCGCCTCGCGCACGCCCTCGTCGGCGAGTGGGACGGCCAGCGCGCACTACGACGCCGTCCACGACCGCGAGGCGATGCAGCGTCTGGCTGCGGGCGTTCGCCGCCAGCGTCGCAGGACGAGCCGCGCGGTCGCGTTCTCCCGCATCGCCGACCACGAGCTCGACCTCGACGCGCACTCGACGCTGTTCTCCGGCGAGCAGAGCAACTCCTCGGTCGCCTTCGGCGAGGACAGCCTGCTCAAGGTGTTCCGCCGGATCACCCCGGGCACGAACCCCGACATCGAGATCCACGAGGCGCTGACCCGGGCCGGCAGCACGCCACGTCGCCGCGCTCTACGGCTACGCCGAGGTCCGACGCCGACGCGGGAGCTCCACCTCGCGATGCTCCAGCAGTTCCTGCGCACCGCGAGCGACGGCTGGGAGCTCGCCCTGGCGAGCGCCCGCAACCTGTTCACCGAGGGCGACCTGCACGCCGACGAGGTCGGCGGCGACTTCGCCGCCGAGGCGTACCGTCTCGGCGCCGACGCTGGCCGAGATCCACCAGGTGCTCGCCGACGACCTTCGGCACCCAGCCGCTCGACCTCGCCGTCGACCGCCCAGGCGATGCGCGACCGGCTCGACTGCAGCGCTCGACGGTCGTGCCCGGAGCTCGGCCGAGCGCCGGGCCGCGCTGGTCGCAGCGGTTCGACGCCCTGACCGAGGTCAGCGACGACCAGCCCGCCCAGCGCATCCACGGCGACCTGCACCTGGGCCAGACGCTGCGCACCTCGCTGGGCTGGAAGCTCGTCGACTTCGAGGGCGAGCCCGCCAAGGACCTCGCCGAACGGCGGCTGCCCGGACTCGCCGTGGCGCGACGTCGCCGGGATGATCCGGTCCTTCGACTACGCCGCCTCCACGGTCGCGCGCGACCTCGCCGCGACCGCACGCAGCGACGAGGCGGCGCAGATCGCCTATCGCGCCGAGGAGTGGACCGCGCGCAACACCGCCGCGTTCCTCGACGGCTACGCCGAGCAGCGCGGAGCGCGCGCTGACCGCCGCCGAGGGTCGCCCTGCTGCGCGGCCTACGTCGCCGACAAGGCGGTCTACGAGGCGGTCTACGAGACCCGCAACCGACCGGCCTGGGTGGACATCCCGCTCGCTGCGCGCTGGCCCGGATCGGACAGGAGGCACGCGTGACGGCGACACGCGCACCTGGGCGACCTCGACCTGCACCTGATCGGCGAGGGCCGGCACCACCGGCTCTGGGAGGCGCTCGGCGCGCACCCGTACGACGGCGGCGCCCGGTTCTCGGTCTGGGCGCCGAACGCCCGCGAGGTCCGGCTGGTCGGCGACTTCAACGGCTGGGACCGGCCACGATGCCGATGTCGCGCCGCCCCGAGTCCGGGGTCTGGGAGCTCGCCGTCCCCGGCGTCGCGCCCGGGAGCCGCTACAAGTACGTCGTCGCCGGCGCCGACGGCGACTGGACCGACCGCGCCGACCCGATGGCCACGCACACCGGCGTCCCGCCGGAGACGCACTCGGTGGTCTTCGAGAGCCAGCACACGTGGTCCGACGACGACTGGATGAGCGGCGTCCGCGAGCCGCCGATCCCGGCCACGGCCGATGTCGGTCTACGAGGTGCACCTCGGCTCGTGGCGGCAACGGACGGCTCTCGCTACGACGACCTCGCCGAGCAGCTGACGGCGTACGTCGTGGAGATCGGGTTCACCCACGTCGAGCTGCTGCCGGTGATGGAGCACCCGTACGGCGGCTCGTGGGGCTACCAGGTGACCTCGTACTTCGCCCCGACCTCGCGCTTCGGCGACCCCGACGGCTTCCGCCGACTGGTCGACCGGCTGCACCAGGCCGGCATCGGCGTGATCCTCGACTGGGTGCCCGCGCACTTCCCGAAGGACGAGTTCGCGCTCGCCCGGTTCGACGGCACGCCGCTCTACGAGGACCCGAACCCGTCGCGCGGCGAGCACCCGGACTGGGGCACGCTGGTCTTCGACTTCGGGCGGCTCGAGGTGCGCAACTTCCTGATCGCGAACGCGCTGTACTGGCTCGAGGAGTTCCACGTCGACGCCCTCCGGGTCGACGCCGTCGCCTCGATGCTCTACCTGGACTACTCCCGCGACGCCGGGCGAGTGGAGCCCCGAACGTGCACGGCGGCCGGGAGAACCTCGAGGCGGTCGCGTTCCTCCAGGAGCTCAACCTCGCGGTCGGCACGACAACGTGCCCGGCGCGACTGGTGATCGCCGAGGAGTCGACGTCCTGGCCCGGGGTCACCGCGCCGGTCGACGCGACGGACGGCCTCGGCTTCGACTTCAAGTGGAACATGGGCTGGATGCACGACACCCTCGGGCTACTTCGAGCGGGACCCGATGTACCGCGCGCACCACCACGGGCAGCTGACCTTCAGCCTGGTCTACGCGTTCTCCGAGCACTACGTGCTGCCGATCAGCCACGACGAGGTCGTGCACGGCAAGGGCTCCCTGCTGCGCAAGATGCCCGGCGACCGCTGGAAGCAGCTGGCCGGCGTCCGCGTCGTTCCTCGCCTACCAGTGGGCGCACCCCGGCAAGCAGCTGCTGTTCATGGGCTGCGAGTTCGCCCAGGACAACGAGTGGGCCGAGGCAGGCGAGCTGGACTGGTGGCTGCTCGACCACGGCGAGCACCGCGGCGTGCAGCAGCTGGTCGGCGACCTGAACCGGCGCTACGTCGGCACCCCGGCGCTGTGGGAGCAGGACGTCACCCCGGCGGCGGCTTCACCTGGCTCGCCGCCGACGACGCCTCGGCCAACGTGGTCGCGTTCGTGCGCTGGGGCAACGGCGGGCGAGGCGCTGGTCTGCGTCGGCAACTTCTCCGGACGCCCGCACGAGGACTACCGGCTGCCGCTCCCGTTCGCCGGCAGGTGGAGCGAGGTGCTCAACACCGACGCCGAGCACTACGGCGGCTCCGGCGTCGGCAACCTCGGCACCGTCACGGCGCGACCGGAGCCGTACGGCGGACAGCCGGCCAGCGCGAGCCTCGCCTGCCGCCACTCGCGACCCTCTGGCTGCGCCCGGTTCCGGAGACTGAGCCCGTCGACCTGTTCGACAGCCTCAGGACTTCGCCAAGGCGCGTCTCGACAGGCTCGACGTCCCCCCCGTAGGCTGTGCGCGTGTCCGCCGAACTGACCCCGTCGCCCCCGGCGTCGTCCGCCTGAGCTGGTCCGCCGAGCTCCAGGCGCAGGGACTGGGCCCCACGGTCGAGGCGGTCCGCGACGCGCTGGCCAAGGCTTCGGCTCCGGCCACCACCGGATCGAGGTGCACGTCGACCCCGACGACGAGGACGCCCAGCGGATCGCGACGTTCTCCGGGCTGATGCGCGAGGGGGTCGCCGGCAGCGTCGACGACGGCGCGGACCGGATCGTCTACGCGCGGCTGGTCGACGACACCCCGGTCGAGGAGCCGACCGGATTCCGGCGGCTGCTGAACTCGTTCCTGCCGCGCAAGCGGGCCATCAGCCAGATGCTGATCCGGGCACGATCGGAAGCCGGGGGCGACGAGCGGGTGCTGCTGTGCCAGCTGACCTACAAGAAGGACTGGGACCTGCCCGGCGGCGTCGTCGAGGTGGGCGAGTCACCGATGCTCGCGGTCGCGCCGCGAGGTCGAGGAGGAGCTGGCACTGACCATCCAGGCCGGTGCGCTCGTGCTCACCGACTGGCTGCCGCCGTGGGGCGGCTGGGACGACGCGGTGTGCCTGGTCTTCGACGGCGGCGTCCACGCGGCGTCGATCGTCGAGAGCATCGTGCGGCAGAAGCGCGAGATCCGCTCGGCGAGGTTCTGCACGCGTCGAGGAGGTCCACGAGCTGTGCGCCGACTTCACCGCGCGCCGGATCGTCTCCGCGCTGATCAACCTCTCCGACCCCCCGGCTCGCCGTACACCGAGAGCGGCTTGCTCCCGGATTAAACGGTTGTCTTCAAGCGTGCTTGAGCATCTACCTTCGGGCGCATGACCATCGACCAGATTGCCATCCGCCCCGGCGACGCGGGGTACGACGCCGCCCGGACGACGATCGTCGGCACCGCCGCGCCGGCCGTCGTCCTCCGCCCGGCCGACTCCGCCGACGTGGTCGCCGCGTCGGCCGTACGTGCGCGGCGCCGGCCTGGAGCTGGCCGTGAGCAGCGGCGGCCACACCGTTCTCGTCTTCGGCTCCGGCGACGGCGGCGCCGTCCTCGATCTCCCAGCCGGCTCGACTCCGTCGATCTCCTCGACGACGGCGTCCTCCGGAACCGCGCCGGAGCCACCTAGGGCCCCGCCGCCGCGAAGCTCCCCGAGCGCGACCTCACGATCACGCCGGCGACACCGTCTAGGTCAGCCTCGTCGGGCTCGTCCGGCAGGCGGCATGGCTCGGTGGTCCGCAAGCGCGGGCTCACGGTCGACAGCGTCGTCGGCGCCGAGGTGGTACGCTGCGGGAGACATCGTCCGCGCCGACCCCACAGCCACCCCGACCATGTACTGGGGCACTGCGCGACGGGGCCGGCGTCTTCGGCGCTGATCACCGGCCTCGGATCCTGACCCGGTCGGTGTCCACGGTGCACTTCGGCACCCTCGCCTTCACCCTCGCCGACATCCCCCAGCTGCTCAAGAGCTGAGCAGACCTGATGCGCTCTGCACCTCTGGCGCTGTCCACGGCGCTCGTCCTGATCCCCGGTTCGGCGCCTTCCCGCCCGCAGCGGTGCTCTCGGTCTGCTACTGCGGCGCCGACATCTCGGCGCTCGTCTCCGTGCGCTCTCTGGCCAACCTGACGGCCGGCACGGTGTCGGAGAAGCCGTAGCCTCGGTGCTCGAGCAGGCGCATCCGCCCGAGGCCATCGCCACGGTCATCGGCAACGCGTTCCTCGAGAGCCTCACCGGCGAGTGCATCGATGACATCGTCGCGGAGTACGGCAACGGCGTTCGGGTGGTCTTACTGCGCAGCCAGGTCGGCGCGAAGGGCCGGCCCCCGCCCGCGGGCACCGAGTTCGCCCACAGCTAGGCCGAGGCGCTGGTGGTGTCCGCGAAGTTCCTGCCCGTGGGCGCGGCTGAGGACCAGGTAGAGCCGCGAAGGCGGCGTGGGCGACCATCGGCCGTCACGGCATGGGGTCGTCCGCAGGCTTCCTCGGCTCCGACACCAAGGACGACCTCGCGACGCTCTGGTCGCCGGACACGCTCGCTCGGCTGGCCGCGGTCAGGCGCGATGGGACCCCGACAACTGTCCCCGGCGGAACTCCAACGTCGGCCCTGCCCCCGTCCTGACCGCTCCCGACTGTGGGGTCACTGGGGCACTGGCACGCCGATCTCCTCCAGCACCCGAGCACGAGCCGCTGGAACTCGTCGCGGACCGGCCGGCCGCCGGCACGAGCAGCTCGGGCCCGCTCCCCCACCGCTCTCGCCCCGGTCGCGGCGCTCAGACCGTCTGGAGCACGTAGCCGCGCTTGATCACGGTCCGCACCAGCGGGTGCGGGCCGAGGAGGGGCCAGCGCCTCGCGGAGCCGCGCCACAGCGACCTCGGCGGTGTGCGGGTCCGAGGACTCCCCGGGCAGCACCTCGAGCAGGCGGTCGCGGCTGACGACCTCGCCGGGGTTGCGCGCCAGCCGGCGCAGGATCGCGAGGCCGTTCGGCGACAGCGGCAGCACGTCGTGGTCCAGCGTCGCCGCCGCAGCCCGCACGTGCAGCACCCCGGCCGGGGTCAGCACGCTGTGCGCCTCGTCACCCAGGGTGAGGATGACCAGCCGGACCAGCGCGCCCATCCGGGAACGGTCGGGGTGCACCGGGCGCATGCCCGCGTTGACCAGCGGATCCGCGGTGACCGGTCCGACCGCGGCGACCAGCAGCCGCCCGGCGGCGACCAGGTCGCGGACGATCTCGGTGATGCCCTGGCGCGGCGAGCTCGGCGAGCCAGGCGATCGCGGCCGGTGCCGAGGTGAACATCACCGCGTCGAACCCGCCGGCGGCGACCTCGAGCGCCGTCTCGGTGACCGCGCCGGGGTCGGCCGGCGGGCCCCAGCGGTAGACCTCCAGCGGCACCACCTCGGCTCCGCCGCCGACGAGCATCTGCCTCCAGGTGCGGGTCGCCGGCGCCGTGGTGCTGGACGGCGATCCGGTGACCGCCGACGCCTTCGGCGAGGAGGAACTCGACGATCTCCGCCGACGTCTCCGACTCCGCGACCCAGTCCGCCTGGAGCCCGACCGCCTGCAGGGCTCCGCGAGCCTTGGGTCCGCGGGCGACGAGCCGGGTGCTCTCCAGGTCGCCAGCAGCTCGTCGTACAGGCCTGCGGCCTCGGCCGCGTCCATCCAGCCCGCGGAAGCCGATCCCGGTGGTGACCACCAGGGGTCGGCCGGTCCGCCAGGATCTCGCGGGTACGGCGCAGCAGCTCGTCCTCGTCGATGCTCGGCACCACCCCGAGCGCCGGCGCGACGTCACCTCGGCGCCCCGCGGTGAGCGCGGCCGCCAGCTCGTCGGAGCGGCGCTGGGCCGTGACGAGGATGCGGGTGCCGGCGAGGACCGGGGTGAGTTCGGTCATGGGGGTCCTTAAGTGGACCAGGGCGGAGGGGACGAGGGGACGGGATGGACGTAGACGACACCGCCGGCGATCCAGGTGCGGAAGACCGGGAGCCGGTCCGACGGGGTCGGTGAGGCAGGCGCCGGTGGCGAGGTCGAAGACGTGCTTGTACATCGGCGAGGCGACGGTGTCGCGCTGGTCATCGCCGCGGCCGACCGAGCCGACGATGCCGCGCGCGATCACGTTGGCATCGGCGAAGGGGTCCCGGTGTCCGACCGCGTAGACGAAGTCGCCGGTCCCCGGTCTCGGCGTCCCGGTCACCCGGAACAGCGCGACCTGCTGGTCCCGGACCAGGACCGCGACCCCGCGCTCGGGCATCAGCTGGCCCTTGGTGCACACCGCTACCCAGTCTGGGGGCTGCCCATGCCCGCACCTCGAACTTGGCCCGGCGATCAGCGCTTCTCGTCTGTGGCCGCCGGCCGTTCTGGCCGCGCTCGGTGACGTAGGCCAGGTCCGGGTCACCGGCTTCCGGGGCGTTGATGAACGAGACGAACTGCGAGAGCTTCTCCGGATCCGCAGCGTGGCCGCCCACTCGTCGGAGTAGCTCGTCGACGTGGGCCGCCATGGCCGCGTCCAGGTCGGCGCAGATCCGAGCGAGTCCTCCATCACGACCTCACGGATCGCTCCATGCCGCCCTCGTGCGCCTCGACCCAGGGAGCAGTGCGCTGCAGCCGGTCGGCGGTGCGGACGTAGTACATCAGGAACCGGTCGATGGTCCGGACCAGCGTCTCGGTGTCCAGGTCCTCGGCGAACAGCTGGGCGTGCCGCGGGGTGAAGCCGCCGTTGCCGCCGACGTACAGGTTCCAGCCGTTGTCGGTGGCGATCACGCCGACGTCCTTGCCGCGGGCCTCCGCGCACTCCCGGGCACAGCCGGAGACGCCGAGCTTGATCTTGTGCGGCGACCGCAGGCCGCGGTAGCGCAGCTCGAGCCCGATCGCCAGGCCGACCGAGTCCTGGACGCCGTACCGGCACCAGGTCGAGCCGACGCAGGACTTCACCGTGCGCAGCGCCTTGCCGTAGGCGTGGCCGGACTCGAAACCGGCGTCGACCAGCCGCTGCCAGATCGCGGCAGCTGCTCGAGCCGGGCGCCGAACAGGTCGATCCGCTGCCCGCCGGTGATCTTGGTGTAGAGGCCGAAGTCCTCGGCGACCTGCGCCGATCGCGATCAGGCCGGCCGGGGTGATCTCGCCGCCGGGGATCCGCGGCACCACCGAGTAGGTGCCGTCCTTCTGCAGGTTGGCCAGCACATGGTCGTTGGTGTCCTGCAGCCGCGCCCGGTCGCCGTCCAGCACGTGCCCGGTTCCGAGCGAGGCCAGGATCGAGGCGACCACCGGGCGGCAGATGTCGCAGCCGCGACCGGTGCCGTGCGAGGCGATGATCTCGCTGAAGGTGCGCTGACCGGTGACCCGGATGATGTCGAAAGCTGCGCCCGGCTGAACTCGAAGTGCTCGCACAGCGCCTTGCTGACCCACGCCGGACTTCTCCAGCTCGGCGTCACAGCTTCTTGACCAGCGGCAGGCAGGAACCGCAGCTGGTGCCGGCCCTCGTGCACGCCTTGACCGCGCCAGGTCGGTGCAGCCGGCCTCGCAGACCGCCGCCGGATGGTGCCGGCATTGACGTTGTTGCAGGAGCAGACGTTCGCGCGCGTCGGGCAGCTCGCCCGTCGGCCGGCGCGCCGCCGCCCTGCGGCAGCAGGCAGGCGGCGGGTCGGCGCCCAGCTCGGCGCCGAGCATCGGGCGCAGCGGGGCGTACGGCGAGGCGTCGCCGACCAGGACGCCGCCCAGCAGCGTCTTGGCGTCGTCGGACATGACCAGCTTCTTGTAGACCCCGCCGACCGGGTCGGCGTAGACGACCTCGAGGCTGCCGGGTGACCGGCGAAGGCGTCCCGAAGCGACGCGACGTCGACGCCGAGCAGCTTGAGCTTGGTGCTGGTCGGCCCGGGGAAGGTCGCCTCGCCGCCCAGCAGCCGGTCCACGACGACCTCGGCCATCGTGTAGCCGGGGCCGACCAGGCCCCAGGAGCGGCCCTGAATGCAGGCCACCTCGCCGATCGCCTAGACCGCGGCTCTCGGTGGGTGCGCCGTCGAACGCAGCCGTCGTCGACCACGACGCCGCCGCGCTCGCCGATCACCAGGCCGGCGGCGCGCGCGAGCTCGTCGCGGGGCGGACGCCGGTGGCGAAGACGACGACGTCGGCGTCGACGATCCGCCGTCGGCGAACTCCATCGACGTGACCCGTCCGTCGCTCCGGCGTGCAGCGCGGCGCTCGCGGTCGAGGTGAGCACCTCCACGCCCATGCCCTCGACGATCCGGCGCAGGGCAGCGCCACCGCCCTCGTCGACCTGGAGCGGCATCAGCCGGTCCGCGAACTCCACGACCGTGGTCGCGACCCCGAGACCGTGCAGCGCACCTGCCGCCTCCAGCCCGAGCAGGCCGCCGCCGACGACGACACCACGGGCCCCGTGACATCGCTCGCCCAGACCCTGGACCCAGGCCTCGAGGGTCTGGACGTCCTC
>CAWDUF010000009.1:0-168604 GCA_963805425.1 uncultured Actinomycetota bacterium
AGCGTGCTCACCCAGAGGCTGCGAAGGCTCGTCGCCGACGGCGTCGTCGAGCGGGGTGCCGACGGTCGGGTTCCGACCTATCGGCTGACACCGGCCGGCGAGGAGCTCGGGGAGGTGTGCCTCGCCCTCGGAGCCTGGGGCGCGCGGTGGCGTGACACCGGACCGATGCACCACGCCCCGTACCTCGCGCTCTGGATGCTCGCCCGGCTCCTCGGGACGGAGATGCTGAGCCGCCCGCGAGTCGTGGTCCGCTTCGACCTGACCGACCGCTCCCGGCCCAACCGCTACTGGCTCGTCGCCGCCACCACCGGCGTCGAGGTGTGCGCGCAGCATCCGGGTTTCGAGGAGGACGCGGTGGTGCTCAAACGATGCCGGCACACTGGTCGCCTGGCACAGTGGACAGCTGTCCCTCGCCGCCGGACGCCGGTCGGGCCGGATCGAGGTGGCCGGGCCGCCCTGGGCGAGCAGGTTGCTCTGCGAGTGGGGTCGGCTCAGCCCGTTCGCCGAGGTCGCTCGCGAACGTGGTGCGTGACGGCGGCGTCAGAGGTTGATCATGTGACCGGCGATGCCGTGGACGGCTTCCTTGACGGCCTCGGACAGCGTCGGGTGGGCGAAGACGTTCGGCCGACCTCGTCGGCGGTCAGGTCCCACTGCTGGGCCAGGGTGAGCACGGGGAGCAGCTCGGTGACGTCGGGGCCGATCAGGTGGGCGCCGAGGATCTCGTTGTACTTGGCGTCCGCGACGACCTTCACGAACCGACCGGCTCGCCCAGGCCCATCGCCTTGCCGTTGGCCGAGAACGGGAACTTGGCGGTCTTGACGTCGTACCCCTTCTCCTTGGCCTGGGCCTCGGTGTAGCCGAAGGAGGCGATCTGCGGCTGGCAGTAGGTCGCCCGCGGGATCATGTCGAAGTCGATCTCGATCGTCTCGGCGTCGGCGATCGTCTCGGCTGCGACGATGCCCATCGCCTCGGCGGTGTGGGCGAGCATCAGCTTGCCGGTGACGTCGCCGATCGCGTAGACGCCGTCCACGTTGGTGCGGCCGCGTCGTCGACCGCGATCGCGCCGCGCTCGGTGGTCGCGACGCCGGTCTTGCCTCCAGGCCGTAGCCGTCCAGCCGCGGGGCGAACCCGAAGGCGGCCAGGAACTTGTCGGCCTCGATGACCTGCTCGTCGCCGCCGCCGGCGGGCGCGACGGTGACCTTGACCTTGTCGCCCGTGTCCTTGACCGACTTCACCGCGGTCGAGGTCAGGATGTTGATGCCGAGCTTCTTGTAGTGCTTGAGCAGCTCCTTGGAGACCTCGGCGTCCTCGGTCGGGACGATCCGGTCGAGGAACTCCACGATGGTCACGTCGACGCCGAAGTTCTTCAGCACGTAGGCGAACTCGACGCCGATCGCACCGGAGCCGCCGATGACGATCGACTCCGGCAGGGTGCTGTCGAGGATCTGCTCCTCGTAGGTGACGACGTTCTCCGACAGCTCGACACCCGGGACCAGGCGCACGGTCGCACCGGTCGCGATGATGATGTTGTCGCCGGTGACGGTGCGGGTCGAGCCGTCGTCGGCCTTGACCTCGATGGCCTTCCCTGGCAGCGCGGCCGGTGAAGGTGCCCCAGCCGTCGATCTCGGTCGATCTTGTTCTTCTTCATCAGGAAGTGCACGCCCTTGACGATGCCGTCGGAGACCTGGCGGCTGCGCGCGTGCGTCGGGCCGAAGTCCATCGAGGCGTCGCCGGTGATCCCGTACTTGTCCTTCTCGTGGGTCAGCGTGTGCGCGAGCTCGGCGTTCTTCAGCAGCGCCTTGGACGGGATGCAGCCGACGTTGAGGCAGACCCCTCCCCAGTACTTCGACTCGATCACAGCGGCCTTCAGGCCGAGCTGGGAGGCGCGGATGGCGGCGACGTATCCACCGGGGCCGGCACCAAGGACGAGGACATCGAAATCACTCACGCGGGACAGGCTACAGAGGGTCGCCAGGCTCGACCATCGGTGGTTGGCCTGTCGAAACCCTCCCGACGACGTGGCAGGTTGGACGCATGCGGATCCTCATCGCCGGGGCGTCCGGGTTCCTGGGTACCCGCTGCGCCAGCGTTTCGAGCGGGCCGGGCACGACGTGACCGCGCTGATCCGCCATCACCCGGGCCCGCGCAGGCCCGTTGGGACCCGCACGCGGCGCTCGACCCGCAGCTGGTCGACGACACCGACGTCGTGGTCAACCTCGCCGGCTCGCCGCTGCTGGGCAACCCGCACTCAGAAGCACGCGCGCCGGCTCCTCGAGAGCCGGGTCGCGCACGACGCGCGTGCTGGCCGAGGCGATCGCTGCGAGCGACCGCAAGCCTGTCTTCCTCGCCGGGAACGGGACTCCTTCTACGGCGACCACGGCGCCGAGCCGGTCACCGAGGACGCTGAGAGCCGCGGGAGTGCCTTCCTGACGAGGGTCACACGGGACTGGCAGGCCGCGACGGAGCCCGCTTCGGCCGCGGGCGCCCGGACATGCGTGCTCCGGACTGCGCCGGTGTTCGGACCCGGGAGCATGGTGACCGCCGCGCTGCGGCGGCTCTTCAGGCTCGGTCTGGGCGGGCGGCTCGGCAGCGGGCGTCAGTACTTCCCCCTGGTCTCCGCTCAGGACTGGGTGGAGGCGGTCGCGCGGATGGCGAGTCGACGAAACCATCAGCGGACCGGTGAACCTGGCGGCGCCCGACCTCCCGACCAACGCGGAGTTGACCCGGACGCTCGGGCGGCTGCTGCACCGGCCGACCGTGCTCCCGGCGCCGGCTCCCGTCATCCGGCTCGCGGCCGGTCCGATGGCCCCCGAGCTGCTCGGCTCGGTCCGCGCGCGCCCGCAGGCGCTCCTCGACCTGGGTTTCCAGTTCGCCCATCCAGACGGTGAAGCCGTGCTGAGGTACGCCCTGGCCAGCTGAGCCGGCGAGGACGCACGGCCGCGACCAGCCACCTGCCGGCGACGCGTCGCAGGTCCACCACGTGGGACTGCGCCGAGTCACGCGGCAGCAGCCGCGTGTGACCGTCGACCCGCACGGAGCAGTGGGCCACCCGGTCGGTCACCCGAAGCACGACGTGTCGCGGACCGTCGACCAGGACGGCCGCCCGGAGGATCTGCATCCGGAGGTCCGCGACGGTCACACCTCGCTCTCGGTAGCGCCGGAGCAGGGCGACGTCGGCCGCACCCGCAGCGGAGTCCCGGGTGTAGAGCCGGGCCAGCCGGGTCGGGTCGCCCACGGCCCAGGCCTCCGCCCGCCGGGCGTCCCAGTCGCGGAGGACGCCGAGAGCGAACTGCTCGGTGGGCCCCGTCGCCGAGGTCTTCGCGACCGGCGGCGCACCGCCGGGCCGGTGTGCAGTCAGGCGGCCGGCCGTCGTCACGACGACCACCCGGCACACAGTCCCAGCACGAGGACGGCGAGCGCGGCGCGGAGACGGACGGGCACGGCACCAGCGTGGCCCTCCGGGCGACCCTCCCGCAGACGCCGTCCACAGGTGGCATCCGCCCGCGGGTACCCTCGAACGCGTGACTTCGCCAGAGCATGCCCGGCTCGAGCACCGCCGGCTCGGGCTCGTGGACTACCGCGAGGCCTGGGAGACCCAGCGCGGGCTGCACGCCGAGGTCGTCGACGGCGGCACCGAGACGGTGCTGCTCCTCGAGCACCCCCCGGTCTTCACCTGCGGCAAGCGCACCATGCGGACGAGCGCCCGTGGATCCCGGCGGTGCCGAGGTCATCGACGTCGACCGCGGCGGCAAGATCACCTTCCACGGGCCGGGTCAGCTGGTCGGCTACCCGATCGTCCGGCTGCCCGACCACGTACGCGTCGTCGACTACGTGCGTCGGGTCGAGGAGGCGCTGATCGGCGTCTGCGCAGACCTCGGCGTCGCCACCGCACGCGTGCCCGGGCGCAGCGGGGTCTGGCTCCGCGCGGTTCGACAGGCTCGACCACCGAGGCCAGCCCGAGCGCAAGATCGCGGCACTCGGGATCCGGGTCAGCCGCGGCGTCACGATGCACGGCTTCGCCCTGAACTGCGACGTCGACCTGGGTTGGTACGACCGCTTCGTGCCGTGCGGGATCGCTGACGCGGGGGTCACCTCGCTCAGCGCCGAGCTCGGCCGCGACGTGACGGTCGCCGAGGTCCTGCCGCTGGTCGAGCGGCACCTGGACGCGCTGCTCGCCTGGGCGCCGTACGACGCGACGCCCGACTACGAGCCGCGGCCCGCGACCCGCCCGACCTGCGTGTCCCCGTCCTCAATCCGCTGCGCTGATCCCCGACTACGCCATGCTGACCCTGACTCGGAGAGGGGTGTGCCGACCGATGAGTGACCTCGTCGTGGAGACCCGCGGACTGCGCAAGGTGTACCGCGATCGCGGCCGCAGGATCGTCGCCGTCGACGGCCTCGACCTGGCCGTCGAGCGCGGCGGCGTGCACGGGTTCCTCGGGCCCAACGGCTCGGGCAAGACCACGACGATCCGGATGCTGCTCGGGCTCGCCCGCACCGGACGACGGCCAGATCACCGTGCTCGGTCAGGCGCTACCGGAGATGCTGCCCGAGGTCGCTCGCCCGCGTCGGCGCCCTGCTCGAGCACCCGCAGTTCTCCCCGGACCTGTCCGGACGCCGCAACCTCGAGCTGCTCGCCCGCGCGGTCGGGCTGCCCAGCGTCGCGGGTCGACGAGGTGCTCGAGGAGGTCGAGCTGACCGGCCGCGCACGCAGTCGCTACCGGGGCTACTCCTCGGGATGAAGCAGCGGCTCGGGCTCGCAGCAGCACTGCTCAAGAGGCCCGACCTGCTGATCCTCGACGAGCCGTCCAACGGTCTGGACCCGGCCGGCATCCGCGACATGCGCGAGCTGATCGTCCGTCTCGGCCGAGACCGGCGTGACCGTGCTGCTCAGCTCGCACATCCTCGCCGAGGTCCAGCAGGTCTGCTCGTCGGTGTCGATCATCAGCGACGGCACGCTGCTCGCCAGCGGCAAGGTCGACGACCTGATCGGCGAGAGCACCGCGCACACGCGGGTGGGGGTCTCCGACCCCGACCGGGCGAGCCTGGTGCTGACCGCAGGCGGGGTACACCGTCGTCCGCGACGGGCGAGACCTGCTGGTCGAGGGCCACGAGCACCCCGAGGCGATCACCCGCACGCTGGCCGACGCACGACCTCTTCGTCACCGAGCTGACCGCCGTGCGGCCCGACCCTCGAGTCGTTCTTCCTCGAGCTCACCGGCCATCACCCGGCCGATGCCCGGACCGATCGACGGGCCGCTCGACGGGCCGCTCGACGGGCCGACCGAGGACGGGTCCGATCAGGCCGGGCCGGCCGCCGAGGAATCCGGACCCGACGAGCTGCCGGTGCCGACCGAAGGGGGCACCCGATGACCCGCCTGTTCCGGGTCGAGCTGGCCCGCTACCGCTCGCGTCGGGTGATCGCTCTGCTCGTCCTGCTAGCCGCCCTCGTCGCCGCGCTCGTCGCGTTCAAGTCGGCGTGGGACACCCGCGCCCGATCACGGCCCAGGAGCGGCCACCGCGCAGCGCCAACGCCGAGATCGAAGCCCGAGAGCGGCGACGTCGAGCAGGAGCTCACCCGCTGCCTCGCCGACCCCGAGCAGTACCTCGGCACCGGCGCCACCGCGCAGGAGTGCCGCGACGACTTCACGCGGGTCGGTGCAGCAACTACCTTCCCCGGCAACCAGCTCGACCTGCGCGGCACGCTCAAGGGCAACGGGGTCGGCGTGGCACTGCTGGTGGTCGGCACTCCTGATCATCGCCGGCGAGCACGTTCGCCGGATGCGGACTGGAGCTCGGGCTCGATGCGCAACCAGCTGCTCTTCGAGCCGCGCCGGGCCCGGGTGTGGGCCGCCAAGGCCGTCGCCGTCACGGTCGGCGAGCGGACTCGCCGCGCTGGTCGTCCTCGGCGGCTTCTGGCTCAGCGCTCTACCTCGTCGCGGTCGATCGCGACGTCCCGCACGGGTCGGGCGTGACGTCACGACGTCGGCTGGCACCTGCTCCGTGCCGTCCTGCTCTGCATGGCGGCCGGGCTCGGCGCCTTCGCGCTCACCATGCTCTTCCGGCACTCGGTCGCGACACTGTCGCTGCTGTTCGCCTACAGCGTCGGCGGCGAGATCCTCGCGGTGCTGGTCCCGGTCGACGGCGTCGGCCGCTGGACACTGGGCAACAACGTCTACGGGTGGCTCGAGACCCGGATGGAGTTCTTCGACCCGACGGCCCCGTGCGCTCGGATCGGGGACATGCCGCGGCTTCCAGCACATCGACCACCTCGCACGCGGGCAGCTACCTCGTGGTCCTGCTCGTGGCCGCGGTCGTCGTGTCCGCGGTCGTGTTCCGCCGCCGCGACGTCGGCGTCGAATGACGGCTGGCTCACCGCTCCCGCGTACGCTGGACGGTGTGACTGACCTGCACTCCGCCACGACCGCCACGCCGGAAGGCCGCAAGCTGCTCCGCCTCGAGGTCCGCAACGCGGAGACCCCGATCGAGCGCAAGCCGGAGTGGATCAAGACCCGGGCGACGATGGGGCCGCAGTACCGCGAGCTCCAGCAGCTGGTGAAGTCCGAGGGCCTGCACACCGTCTGCCAGGAGGCCGGCTGCCCGAACATCTTCGAGTGCTGGGAGGACCGCGAGGCGACCTTCCTCATCGGCGGCGACCAGTGCACCCGACGTTGCGACTTCTGCCAGATCGACACCGGCAAGCCCGCAGCCGCTCGACCGCGACGAGCCGCGCCGGGTCGCCGAGTCGGTGCAGACGATGGGCCTGCGCTACGCCACCATCACCGGCGTGGCCCGCGACGACCTCCCCGACGGCGGCGCCTGGCTGTACGCCGAGACCGTGCGCGCCGATCCACGAGCTCATGCAGACATGGAGGGGGGCGCCACCGGCGTGGAGAACCTGATCCCGGACTTCAACGGCGACCCGGACCTGCTCCGTCGAGGTCTTCGAGTCCCGGCCCGAGGTGCTGGCCCACAACGTCGAGACCGTGCCGCGGATCTTCAAGCGGATCCGGCCGGCGTTCCGCTACGACCGGTCCCTGGACGTGCTGACCCAGGCCCGGGCGTTCGGGCTGGTCACCAAGTCCAACCTGATCCTGGGCATGGGCGAGACCCGCGAGGAGATCAGCCAGGCGCTGGTCGACCTGCACGGCGCCGGCTGCGAGCTGGTCACGATCACCCAGTACCTGCGGCCCTCCGTGCGGCACCACCCGGTCGAGCGCTGGGTCAAGCCCGAGGAGTTCGTCGAGCTGGCCACCGAGGCCGAGGAGATCGGCTTCGCCGGGGTCCTGAGCGGGCCGCTCGTGCGGTCGTCGTACCGGGCCGGGCGGCTGTACCGCCAGGCGATGGATCGTCGTCAGGGTCTGGAAGCCGCGACGGCCGAGGCTGCCGGCTGACCGCTGGACTAGGCTCCTTGCGTTGAGCCAGTCGACTCGACCTCGGGCACAACTCCGTGCCCACCGACCCGAACACCGCAAAGGCACCACACCCCATGGCGAAGAAGGACCCCAAGCCCAAGAAGGACCCCGGCACGCCCGGACGCCTCAAGCAGATCGTCCAGAGCTACCAGATGACCAAGAAGGGCGATCCGCGGATCGGCCTGGTGCTGCTCGGCGTCTTCCTGCTGGGCGCGGTCGGTGGCTTCGCGCTGATGCTGATCCTGCTCAAGTCCCTGGTCGTCTCGATCGTCTTCGGTGTGCTGATCGGCACGCTCGTGGTGATGATCGTCTTCGGCCGCCGTGCCCAGCGTGCGGCGCTGACCCAGATCGAGGGCCAGCCCGGCGCTGCAGCCGCGGCCCTCGGCCTGCTCCGGCGCGGCTGGAAGACCGACGCGGCGATCGGCTTCACCAAGCAGCAGGACGTCGTCCACCGCCTCGTGGGGCCCCCGGGCATCGTGCTGATCGGTGAGGGCAACCCCAACCGTCTCAAGCCGCTGATGTCCTCGGAGCGGCGCAAGCACGAGCGGGTGGTCTCCGAGACCACGATCATCGAGCTGATCGTCGGCAACGGACCCGACGAGGTACCCCTGCAGAAGCTCGTACGCCGGGTCTCGAAGCTGCCGCGCACGCTCAAGCCGGCCGCGATGACCGACGTGCTCGCCCGGCTCAAGGCGCTCGACGCCAACCGGTCGAACATCCCGCTGCCCAAGGGCCCGATCCCGACCTCGATGAAGGGTGCCCGGCAGAACATGCGCGGGCGCTGATCCGGGCGCTGTCGCTGATCAGACCCCCAGGTCGCGGGCGAGCGCCGCTGCCTCACCCCGGTTGCTGACCCCCAGCTTGGCCAGGATGTTCGACACGTGCACGCTCGCGGTCTTCTCGGTGATGAACAGCTTCTCCCCGATCTCGCGGTTGGTGCGACCTTCGGCGAGCAGACCGAGCACCTCGCTCTCGCGGCTGGTCAGGCCGCTCAGGCTCCGCCGCGACGGAGCCGCCCCGGCCAGCTTGAGCCGGTGCCGGCGGCCCAGCTGCTCGAGCTCGCCGGCATGCGCGAGGAGACCGATGGCGCTCGCCTGCGCGTGGGCATCGGCGAGCTCACGGGTGGCAACACCGGTCTCCCCGGCACGCGCGAGCGCGTCGACGAGCCGGAGACGGGCGTACAGCGCCTGCTCGACGTTCTGCCGTTCGACCTGCGCCTGATGCGCCCGGCGCCATGGCTCGACGTCGGGGATGCCCGTGATCGTCGCGGTCTCGGCGTCGAGCAGCGCGAGCCAGCCGTCCACGTTGGCCGCGAGGACGTCGTTGGCGCCGTCGCGGCGAGCGTCGAAGAGTGACCGGATCCGCTCGACCTCCGCAGCAGCGGCGGGCGATCCGGCCCGCGCAGCGGCTGCGAGGAGCCTCGCGGCGAGCACGAAGCCGTTGGACGCGGAGGTGTCCGCGACAACCGGCGCGAGCGTCTCGACCGCGTCACCGGCGTCGAGGTCACCCCACGCCAGGTTGAGCAGCATCTGGACGCCCACTCTCGGTCCGATCGCCTGCGGGTCGCGGATGCTCGGCGCGAGCTCGTCGGCCAGTCGCTGGTGCTCGGCGGCCTGCTCGGTGCGGCCCTGCACGACGTCGAGCCAGGCGTTGAGCGTGTGGAAGTACTGACCGTTGACGCCGGTGATCCAGCCGGTGCGCACCTCGGCCAGGAGGTCCTCGGCCTCGCCGAACTGCCCGAGCCGCAGGTAGATGTCGCCCAGCTCCATCCGGAGCCAGTCGGTCATGCCGCCGCGGACGGAGTACCGGCCGGCGTACGCAAGGCCCTCGCAACCCACCTCGGCCGCCTCGGTCACCGCGTTGGGCATCAGCTTCATGGTCGACGCGAGGTTGATGTAGCCGCGCACGACGTCGCCGCCGGCGGCGGCCGCGTCGGCAACGGCGATCGCCTCGCGCAGGAGGGCGAAACCCTCCTCGATCTCCCCCAGACAGCCCAGGGACGTGCCGAGGGAGTTCAGCGCCCGGCTCAGCTCGACCGCGGCCCCGAGCTCGCGAGCGAGCTCGACACCCCGCCGCCCGGGCGGGACGGCCTCCTCGAAGCGGCCCTGCAGCATGAGCAGCCGGCTGCGCCAGCCGAGGGCTTCAGCGGCCTCTCGGGTGCGCTCGCCGTCGAGCATCTCGGTCGACAGGTCGGACGCGGCCACGGCGTCGTCGCCGCGCCCCGCCATCCAGAGGTTCTCGCTGAGCTCGGCGTACAGGCCGCCGACCGCGATCCGGTCGGCGACGGGGTCGAGCATCGAGATCGCGTGCCGGAGATGGCCGACACCGACGGTCTGCTCGTTGCCGTAGCGCGAGCTGTGCGCGGCGACGCGGAGCAGCTCCCAGGTCTCGGGGGCTCCGGCGGCGGCCTCGGCCGAGATCCGGGGCCGCAGCTCGGCGGCGCCCTCGAAGTGGTGCTGGGCCTCGTTGAAGGCGAACAGCGCGTGCGCGCGCTCACCGGCCCTGACCAGGGACCGGAACGCGAGGTCGACGTCGTGCGCCGCGAGCGCGTGGTGCGCGAGCTCGCTGTCGACCGAGTCGGCGCCGGCGGCTGCGAGGTCGGGCTCCTCCAGGAGCGCGTCGGCGAACGCCCGGTGCAGCCGCGTGCGCTCCCCCGGCAGCAGCTGCTCGTGGACCGCCTCCTGGAGCAGCGCGTGCCGGAAGCGGTAGCCGACGCCGTCACTGTCGGGAACCAGAGCCTGGCCGTCGACCGCCGCACGCAGCCCGGCGTCGAGGTCGTCGGCCTCCAGGTCGGCAACGACCTCCAGGAGCCGGTGGTCGACGCGTCGTCCGGCGGCGGCCGCGATCCGCAGCACCTCCTTGGCGGACTCGGGCAGGGCGTCGATGCGGGCGGAGAGGATGTCGCGGACGGTGAGAGGTACGCCGTCCTCCGCGGAGCCGGCGAACAGCTCCTCGACGAAGAACGGGTTGCCCTCGGACCGGTCGGCGACCTGCCGCGCGACGTCGGGCGGGACCGGGCCGCCCTGGATCGCCGTCAGGAGCTCGGCGACCTCGTGGTCGGTCAGCGGCTGGACGTCGACGCGCTGCACCTGGGCAAGCCGGCTCAGCTCGGCAAGGACCGGGCGCAACGGGTGGGACCGGCGCATCTCGTCGGACCGGTAGGTGCCGACGAGGAGGATCGGGGAGGCGACGACGTTGCGCGTCAGCCAGGTGACCAGGTCGAGGGTGGATCGGTCGGCCCAGTGGAGGTCCTCGATCACCAGGACCACCGGAGCCTGGGCGGCCAGCTGCTCCAGGACGGCCCGGAAGGCCTCGAACATGCCGCCCTGGCCCGTCCAGTGCGGGTCGAGCGCGGCTCGAGCGTGCCCGGGCAGGAACCCGAGGAGCTCGGGCCCGACGAGGTCGGCAGCACGGTCCTCGCCGAGGTCGCGGGCGAGCCCGCGCAGGATCGTCGCGATCGGCGCGAGCGGCATCACGGCCTGGCCGAGCTCGAGGCAACCGCCGACGAGCTGGGTCGCGCCGGTGGTGCGGTCGAGGAACTCGGTGACGAGCCTGGTCTTGCCGGCGCCGGCCTCGCCGCCGACCACGACGACCTGGCCGTCGCCTGTGCGTGCGGCGGAGTACGCCTGGTCGAGCGCCTGCAGCGGTGCATCGCGGCCGACCATGACGGCGGCGGACACACGCTGAGCCATGCCGCCGAGTATGTCAGTGCTCACCGACACCGGAGTCGCGCTTTCGACTCGTCGGGTGTCCTCAGCGGACGCCGGCCAGGCCGATGCGGTTCGGGGCGTACAGGGTGCTGTTGCTCGGGCCGCGGGTCGCGAGGCGGGCGAGCCGGCGCTCGAGCCGGGCCGCGCGACGCGCGACCCGGATCTGGCGGCGTACCCGGCCCTGCTCGGCCTGGCTGATCATCTCGGCGATGTGCTCGCGGGCGACGGTCTGGGTGATGAAGCTGGTCATGAGGTGCTCCTGGTGGTCTTGGGCCGGTCTTGCTGACACCCATGACTCTCGTCGTAAGGCCACCCCTCCCACATGGGGAGGACGCCTCGTTCCGGCACCCCTGGACACCTCAGATCCAGGCGGGGGAACCTCAGATCAACCTCAGAAGACCGGTCGGGCCCTTAGTCGGGCCTCAGGACCACTCAGACGCCTACTGGCTGATCACCTGCGACGCCGGCGGAGCGGCGATTTCAACCGGTTTGCCCCAGTCGTTGACGACCATCCGGATGTGCTGGCCGGAGACCGTCATGTCGATGCGCCGCATGAGGTGGTCGGCATCGACGTAGAGCTCGTAGGTCACCGTCTTGGGCAGGTCGGCCCCGGCCGCACCGGCGGCTCCGGCGAGCGTGCTGGTGATCGCACTGGTGTCGACCGTGACGTGGTACTTGCTCACCTTCACGCCGTCGACCGTGTCGGACCCGGCGTACTCGACCTTCTTGAGCGCGCCCCTCATCGCCGCGATCGACGACTGCGGGCCGAAGCTGGACATCTGGTCGAGCACCTCGCCGAACCCGGGGGTGTCCTTGGTGATCTTGGTGTACTTGCCGCCGGCCGACTGCTGGAGGTACATGGTGCCGTCGACCAGGATCACCGACGCCTTCGAGGGACCCATGTCCATCGACATCTTCATCTCGGTGCTGGTGCCGGCGTAGCGGACGTCGGCGTCGGCGTTCACCGAGCTGCCGATCTCCATCTTCATGTGAGCGGTCTTCTTCTCGCGCATCGCCGCCAGCATCGTGGCGACCAGGTTGCCGGTGGTCAGCCGCTCCCCCGCACCCGCGGGCTCGCCCAGGTCGCCGGTCGCGTCCGGGGTCGCGGAGTCGCTGGGCGAGGCGCTCGGGGAGCTGGTCACCGAGGGAGAGCTCTTGGCGGCGGCGTCCTTGGCCTTGTCGTCGGATCCGCACCCGGCGAGGCCGGTGAGCACGAGGGCCCCGGCCGCGATCGCGGTCAGGCTGCGGGAGCGGGTGGTGAGCATGAATCCTCCGGGTCGGGTCACGGGTCACGTCGAGGCGACGCCCCAAGCCTAGGAGACGGGTCCTCGCGCCATCTCGAAAGCGCCCGACCTGGTCCACAGGTCGTGCAGCCCGCGGCCGTCCTCCCGGAACACCAGGGGCGGGATCACCAGGCAGACCAGCAGCTGGCGCTGGAGCGCCCGCAGCAGCGTCAGCGGCCGGCCGTCGAGGCGGTGGACGCGGATCCGCACCAGCATCTGACCGAACGACGCGCCGCTCAGCGCGACTCCGAACGCCGACTCGAGCAGGAAGACGATCGTCGTCAGCAGGCCGAACGCCGGGTGCTGGACGTCGCGCAGGATGAAGAACGCCACTCCGTAGCAGGCGAACCAGTCGAGGAACAGCGCCGCGATCCGGCGCAGCCAGGTCGCGTGCGGCGGGCCTTCCGGGGCGGCGTACGGGGTGGACATCGGGACGACCCTACCGACGCCCTCGACGGGTGCCGGCGGGCGGGCCGTCCGGGACACGGTCGCGTGTTACATGCCGGAAACAAACCGGATACGGTCGGTTCATCGGTGCGGCTTACGTTGCTCCAGGCGCGATGCATCGCCGCCTCGCGCTCTCTCACCACCCTTGATCCAGGTCGCCCGTCGGCGGCCAAGGAGGACGAATGTTCCAGAACAGCGACGAGCTGCTGAAGTACATCAAGGACGAAGGCGTCGAGATGGTCGACGTGCGCTTCTGCGACCTCCCCGGTGTGATGCAGCACTTCACCGTGCCGGTCTCTTCCTTCGACCAGGCGGTCTTCGACACCGGCCTCGCCTTCGACGGCTCCTCCATCCGCGGCTTCCAGGCCATCCACGAGTCCGACATGTCGCTGTTCCCGGACCCGACCACGGCCTACATCGACCCGTTCCGCACGGCGAAGACGCTCGTGGTCAACTTCTTCATCCACGACCCGATCACCGGCGAGGCGTACTCCCGCGACCCGCGCAACATCGCCCGCAAGGCGATGGCCTACCTGGCCAGCACCGGCATCGGCGACACGGCGTACTTCGCCCCCGAGGCGGAGTTCTACGTGTTCGACTCGGTGCGCTTCGAGACCAAGGTCAACGAGGGCTTCTACCACATCGACTCCGAGGCCGGCGCCTGGAACACCGGCTCCGAGGAGAACAACCGCGGCTACAAGGTCCGCTACAAGGGCGGCTACTTCCCGGTCGCGCCGTACGACCACTTCGGTGAGCTCCGCGACGAGATGGTCATCGAGATGGAGAAGTCCGGGCTGCACGTCGAGCGCGCGCACCACGAGGTCGGCACTGCCGGCCAGGCCGAGATCAACTACCGGTTCGCCGAGCTGCTCCAGGCCGCCGACGACGTGATGAAGTTCAAGTACCTGGTCAAGAACGTCGCCTGGCGCAACGGCAAGACCGCGACCTTCATGCCGAAGCCGATCTTCGGCGACAACGGCTCGGGCATGCACTGCCACCAGTCGATCTGGAACAACGGCGAGCCGCTGTTCTACGACGAGACCGGGTACGCCGGCCTCAGCGACATCGCGCGTTACTACATCGGCGGCATCCTGAAGCACGCCCCGTCGCTGCTGGCGTTCACCAACCCGACGGTGAACTCCTACCACCGGCTGGTGCCGGGCTTCGAGGCGCCGATCAGCCTGGTCTACAGCCAGCGCAACCGGTCGGCCTGCGTGCGGATCCCGATCACCGGCTCGAACCCGAAGGCCAAGCGCATCGAGTTCCGCTGCCCCGACCCGTCGGCGAACCCGTACCTCGCGTTCTCCGCGCTGCTGCTCGCCGGCATCGACGGCATCAAGAACAAGATCGAGCCGGCCGCTCCGGTCGACAAGGACATCTACGAGCTGCCGCCGGCCGAGATGGCCGAGATCGCCCAGGTGCCGACGTCGCTGGGCTCCGTGCTCGACAACCTCGAGCGCGACCACGACTTCCTCACGGTCGGCAACGTCTTCACGCCCGACCTGATCGAGACCTGGATCGACTACAAGCGCACGAACGAGATCCTGCCGGTGCAGCTGCGCCCGCACCCGCACGAGTTCGAGTTGTACTACGACATCTGACAGCCATCCGAACAGCACGACGGGCCGTCGATCTCCGGATCGACGGCCCGTTCGCGTTCGTTGACCGGGTGCAACGTCTAGATGGTGATGGCGACCTTTCCCTGGACCTGGCCCAGTTCGAGTCGTTGCACGGCCCCGGGGGCGCTTTCGAGCGGATACGTTCCGTCCAGCCGCGGGGTCACCTGGCCGGACTCGATCAGCGTCGTGAGGCGCTCGTAGTCCTCGGACGACTCCCTGGAAGCAAGCAGAACGAAGCGCTGGCGAACGAAGGGCGAAGCAAGGACGCCGCGCAATTGCCGGCCCATCCCGATGAAGCTTCCGGCGTTCTCACCTCCCACGAATACCGCGGTGCCTCGTGGCGTCAGGGCTCGGCGGAGCCGGGTCAGGGACGGGTTGCCCGCGATGTCGAGGATGACGTCGTACCGGCGGGAGTGGTCAGCGAAGTCCTGTCGCGTGTAGTCGATGACGTGATCGGCCCCCAGGGACCTGACGAAGTCGAGCTTGGCCGTGCTGCATGCGCCGGTGACCTCGGCCCCGACTGCCTTGGCCACCTGGACGGCATAGCTTCCAACCCCGCCCGAGGCGCCGAGCACGAGTACCGACTGCCCTTCCTGGACTCGGCCGAAATGCTCGACCGCGCGCAACGCGGTGCCTGCTGACACCGGTACGACGGCGGCTTGCGCGAACGACAGGTTCGCCGGCTTCCGGGCGAGCTTGCCCTCCTTCGCCACGGCGTAGGCTGCGAACGATCCGGGCGCGACGCCGTACACCTCGTCGCCGACCGCGAACCCCGTGATCGAGGAGCCGACCGCGGCGACGACACCAGCCACGTCACGGCCGAGCACCGGTTGCCGGGGTCGGCGGAGGCCGGTCGCGAGTCGCACCGCGTAGGGCTTGCCGGTCATGAGGTGCTCGGTGCCACGGTCGAGGCCGGCTGCGTGCACCTGGACGAGGATTTCGTCCGCTGCAACGGACGGGGTACGGACCTGCTGGAGCTCGAGGACCTCGGCGCTGCCGTAGCGGCTCTGGGTGACGGCCCGCATGGTGGACTCGATGGGGGTTGTCATGGTGTGTGGCCGTTCGTGAGGAGTGGTGGATGGTTGTCAGGTCGAGCAACTCAGCGCCTCATGACAGTGCGAAGTCGACGGCGGCGTGTGCGTGCAGCTGGGTCGTGGGGAAGGACGGCACCGGGCAGTCATCGGGACCGATGAGGAGCTCGATCTCGGTGCAGCCGAGGATGACGCCCTGGGCGCCACGCTCGACGAGGTCGCCGATGATCATCTGGTACGCCGCTCGGGACTCATCGCGGATGACTCCGTGCACGAGCTCGCCGTAGATCACATCGTTGACCACGCGTCGTTGCTCGACCGACGGCACGACGACGGTGATCTCGTGGGCGGTCATCCGGTCGGCGTAGAACGGTTCCTCCATCGTGAACCTGGTGCCGAGCAGGGCGACAGTCGTCAGGCCCGTGGCCCGGACCGCCTCGGCAGTGACGTCGACGACGTGCAGAAGAGGCACCGAGATGGCCGCGGTGATCACGTCGGCGACCTTGTGCATGGTGTTCGTGCACAGGACGAGGCACTCGGCGCCGGCAGACTCGAGCGCTGCCGCTTCGCGGGCGAGCAGCGCCCCCGCTTCGTCCCAGGCTCCGCGCGTCTGCATCTCCTCGATGACCGCGAAGTCGACCGAGCTCATCAGGATCGGCGCGGAGTGGAAGCCGCCGGCGCGGTCGCGGACGCCCTCGTTGATGAGCTGGTAGTACAGGGCGGAGCTCTCCCAGCTCATCCCGCCCAGGAGTCCGATCCTCTTCATGGCGTTCACCGTACGGCGGTGGCGCTCGACGCAGAGCCGATCTGCTCGCCGAGCCAGGCCGCGTCCTGCCCGACGAACCCGAGCAGCGCCGATCCGCGGGTGTGTTGCCACGGAAGCCCGATGAACAACAGCCCGGGGACGTCGCTGCGTCCCCGCGCGTGCGACACGCTCCTGCCGTCCCACACGCCCGGGATGTCGATCCACGAGTAGTCGGACCGAAAGCCGGTCGCCCAGACGACGGCGTCGACGTCCGTGCGGCTGCCGTCGGCAAACGTCGCTCGGGTTCCTTCGACGCTCGTCAGTCTCGGGCGCATCGTCACGCCTGCTCGGGTGAGGGACTTCATGCTCGTCCCGATGACGAGGTCGCCACCCCGCTGGCGGAACTTCCGCGCGACGAACGAAGTCGACGGCCGGTCGAGGAATCCTGTCCGGGTCAGCCACCAGAACAGGTCTCTCCCGAGGGGTCGCTGCGGGACCATCGTCTGCTTGCTACCGACGGCGACGTGCACCTGACGGGAGGCGGCGAGCTCCGCAGCGATCTGCAGGCCCGAGTTGCCCGCGCCCACAATCAGTACGCGGCCCCGCGGAACGTCATTGGCGTTGCGGTACTGCGCACTGTGGATCTGCGTGACCTCCGGAGCGAGATCCTCGGCGAGCCGTGGGATCACCGGGGACTGGAAGGGCCCCGTCGCTACCACCACCTGGCGTGCAGTGAGCTTCCCCTTGCTCGTGTCGAGGTGGAACAGCCCGCCGGAGGAGGTGAGTCGGTGCACAGCCGTGCCCAGCTCGACGGGGAGCCCGTGCTCGGCGACGTAGCCCGCGAGGTAATCCGCGACCTGGTCCTTGGTGGGATAGGTGCCCGCCGGAGCCGGGAACGGGGTCCCGGGCAGGGAGCAGTACTCCGCAGGCGTGAACAGGGTGAGCGAATCCCACCTGGACCGCCACACCTGACCGATCTCCGTGCCGGCGTCGACGATGACGAAGCGGACGCCACGGCGGGCGAGGTGGTAGCCGACAGCCAGTCCGGCCTGCCCCGCCCCGACGACGACCACGTCGTACGGGGAACGGTCCGCGAACAGTGCCGGCAACGAGCCGGGGGTGGCGGGTGAGGAAAGCATCTGCTTCTCCGATCGGGAAGAGTCAGCGGTGCTGACTGGACGTAGCGGTGATCTCGGGCCGCGGCGTCAGGCCGGCGACCCCTTTCGGACGGGTGAGCCTGCGCGCCTGACGTGCGCGCCGGGACCGGTGCGCCGACCGCCTGAGGTCGGCCTGGCGCTCCTTGGCGAGGGTGTAGGTGAGGTACGTCATCGGTCTGTCTCCTTCGGGTGGGTTTTCGTGCTCGACAGGTCTGTCAGAGCGAGCGGGAGGTCGGCTTGGGGAACACGTGCGGTTCGGAGTAGCTCAGCTGGCGGGCGAAGCCGTCGGACACGGTCGGCCGGTTGGTGAAGTCGCCGGCGTAGTAGCCCTGGTGGGGGTTGCGCGGCGCCCCGGTGTAGGTGCCGCGCTCTTCCTCGATGATTCGGGTTGCAGCCATCGGGATCACTCCTGGAAGTCGTGGGTTCTGATGGCTCTTAGGTTCGTCCGAAGTCGCCGGGGTCGGACCGGCAGAATTGCCGGGTTGTTCGCCGGGTTGTTCGCCGGGTTGTTCGTCGGGGCCGCGTCGCCGGGTGGGTTCCTGCGCAGGTTGTCGAGGTCACTGCCGGCCCCGGGCGATCGTGGCGCCGAGGATCGCCGTGGCCAGCGCGACCGCTGCGGCCGCCGTGAACGCGGCCGTGAAGCCGCCCGCGGCGAGCACGTCGGCGCCGGGTGCTCCGCTGGCGAGGCCGATCGCGGTGAAGCCGGCGGTGCCGAGCGCGGCACCGACCTGGGTAGCGGAGCCCGCCAGGCCGGAGGCGAGCCCGGCGTGGGTCTCGGGGACCGCTCCGGCGATCACCATCGTGGTGGGCGTGAAGCTGAACGCGACGCCGACTGCGACGAGGAAGAGCGCCGGAAGCACGGCGACTGCGTACCCGCCGCCCAAAGGCGCGTAGGCGAGCCACAGGTGGCCTGCGGCAAGGATCACCAGGCCGAGGACCAGCGCGCGGCGTGGACCGACCGCGCGCAGGATCCGAGGCAACAGAGCGAGTGAGACGACAAAACCGGTGAGCGACGTCGGGACCATCGCCAACCCAGCCTGCTGCGGCGCCATCGTCAGGGCCTGCTGGAGGTACAGGGCCACCAGGACGAACGTCGACGCTCGCGCAGCCCCACCGAAGAGCGCCAGACCGACGCCGGTGCTCAGGATCCGTGAGCGGAACAGGTCGAGCGGCACCAGCGGGTCCGCCGTACGTCGCTCGGCAGCGAGGAAGAGAGCGGAGAGCGCCACCGCCGCGCCCAGGCTCGCAAGGATCGACGGGGACGACAGGTGACCGTCGCCGGCGCCAAGTGCGCCGTGGACGAGCGCTACGACGGCACCGGTGATCGTCAGCGCGCCTCGGCCGTCCAGGCGACGCCGTGCACCGCGCGCACCGTCGTCGAGCACGTGGCGCGCGAGGACCACCGCCGTCACCGAGACCGGGACGGTGACGAAGAAGACCGAGGACCAGCCCAGATAGCCGGAGAGCAGTCCACCGGCGAGCACACCGGTGGCTCCACCGACGGCCGAGGCCGCGCCCCAGACGCTCATCGCACGAGCACGGGCTGCGCCGGGGAACATGACCAGGAGCAGCGACATGGCGGCCGGGCTGAGCGCGGCGGCACCTGCACCTTGGACGATCCGGCCCGCGACCAGGAACCCCGCGGTCGGGGCACACCCGGCGACCAGCGTGCCGAGGGTGAAGAGCGCCGAGCCCCCGACGAACATGCGCCGGCGTCCGAGCACGTCTGAGAGGCGTCCGAACAGCAGCAGCAGGCCCCCGAACGTGAGGATGTACGCGTTCACCACCCAGGTGAGGCCCGTCGCGCTCAGCGTGAGGTCGGCCTGGATCGAGGGCAGTGCCACGTTGACGATCGAGGTGTCCAGCATCACCACGAGCTGAGCGGAGGCGAGCAGCCCGAGGGCCAGCTGGCGGCGGCGGCGTTCGCGCGTGGTCGTGCCGGTGCCCTGGTCGGGCGCGACTGGGGCCGTGGGCACCGCGGCGGTCATCGTGGTCATCTCAGATCTCCTCGGATCGGCGAGTTCGGGTGGCTTCAGCGTGCGTCCGCGACCGAGGCCGTCGGCTCGGTGAAATCGCCGGGATTCGGTCGACCAGCGGCGTCGGACGTACGGCGGCCGGGAGGGCGAGTGGCGCTCGCCCTCCCGGCCTGAGGAGGAGATAGGTGCGGGTCAGTGCATCCGTGCGTGCTGGACGTCGTGAGCGTGCTGCCGTGGAACCGCCAGCGCGACAAACCCGGCGAGCGCGACCATCGCGATCGCAACCACGGTGAAGACCGTCGGGAACCCGTCGACCAGACCAGAGCGGGTGGTCAGGTCGCCGGCGATGGCGGCCAGGCTCGCGACGCCAAGAGCAGCACCGACCTCGTGACCGGTCATCATCACGCCCGAGGCCAGGCCGGAGTGCTCTGCTGGAATCCCGGACATCGCCGCCACCGAGATCGCCACGAACATCGGACCGACACCCAGGCCGATCAGCACGAAGCCGGGCAGCACGTCGCTGACGTAGCCAGGGTTGCTGTCCATGCCGGCGAGCAACATCGAACCGGCCGCGACAACGAACAACCCGACGACCATCATCACCTTGGGCGTCACCTTGCCGAGCAGGTGGGAGGCGACGGCGGCGCCGAGCGTGATCGACCCTGCGAGCGGCAGGAACTGCAGACCGGTTTCGATGGCGGAGCTGCCCAGCACCGCCTGCAGGAACAGCGAGCTCAGGAAGATCGTGCCGACGACCGCGCCCGTGATGACAGCCATGACTGTCGAAGCCGAGACCAGGGACCGGACCCGCCACGTCGCAGGAGGCACCAGCGGCGCAGGGACCCGTCGCTCGATCGTCGCGAAGGCGGTGAGGAGGATGGCGGAGGCTCCGAACGCGACCAGGGTGTGAGCAGACGTCCACCCGTGGGTCCGAGTGCCCTCGACGGCGTACACCAGCGCGAGCAGGCCCGAGACCAGGGTCGCCGCACCCGGCACGTCCATTCCGCGCACGCCCCCGACACTCTGCCCACGGCCGACGAGGTGCATGGCCAGGACGGCGGCGACCACACCGATCGGCACGTTGACGATGAAGATGGCGCGCCAGCCGAAAGCCGAGGTGAGGATCCCGCCGAACAGGACACCGATGGCGATGCCCATGCTGCCGATCGTGCCCCAGATCGCGAGGGCAGTGGCGCGCTGCCGGCCCGCGTAGGTCGACATGATGATCGACAGCGCCGCCGGGGTCAGGAGCGCTGCACCGGCGCCCTGAGCGCCGCGCGACAGGATCATCGCCGTTGCCGAGGACGCGGTCGCGCTGACGATGGATGCCGTGGTGAACAGCCCGAGTCCGGTGAGGAACATGGTGCGGCGGTCGAGGAGGTCAGCGAGGCGCCCGCCGAACAGCAGCAGCCCGCCGCTGAGCAGGACGTAGGCGCTGACGGTCCACTGGTAGTCGGTGCTGGTGAAGTCGAGCGCATTGCCGATGCTGGGCAGCGCGACGTTGACCACGCTGATGTCGAGGATGACCATCAGCTGGGCGATCAGCATGACGGCAAGAGTGGTCCAGGGTCGGCGGACCTCGTCCGCCTTCTCGTCGTGTGCGGCCATCGCGGCCGCACCGTGTCCGTGTGACATGTCGTTCTCCTAGTGAGTGCGTACGGGCGAGCCGGATGGCTCACCTCTCGACCTTCGCGTCGGGCCGGGTGCGCTCGCGCCGGTGGAATCACCGGGTTTCGGCTCGGCGCTGCCGGACGCGTTCACGGGACGAGCTGGAATCCGAGCCCCTCGACCACGGTCGCGATCTCCGCACGGTCGACGAGCTGGAGCGCCGTCACGGTGACCACGCCACTGGCGAGGTCGACCGCCACCGAGTCGACACCCTCGATCTCGCCGAGGCGCAGGACGATGCTGCGTCGGCTCCCCGGTCCGGTCAGCCCGCGGACGGTGAAGGTGGTCGAGCCGATGAAGGTGCGGGGGGTGCCGGACAGCATGGGTACTCCTGGTCACGGTCGTGGTCAGCTGCTCACGGTCCCGGACATGCCGGAGGTTCACGCCGGCAGATTTGCCGGGATTCCTGTCGGCTCCGCGCGCGGCGGGTAGCGTCGGGCACGTGCTGGCCGGGAGGGATTCGGAACGCGCGACGATCGCTGCCCTGCTCGATGCCGCCCGCGACGGTGCGGGTGGCGCACTGGTCATCCACGGGGTCGCCGGAGTGGGCAAGTCGACGCTTCTGGGCGCCGCGCTCGAGTCCGCTGGCGAGATGCTGGTGCTCCGAACCTCTGGGGTCGAGTCGGAGTCTCCCCTCGCGTTCGCCGCGCTGCAGCGGCTGCTCTGGCCGCTGACCCCCCGCCTCGACAGGTTGCCGTCACCCCAGCGGGATGCCCTGAGTGCCGCACTCGGGACCGCCTCCGGCCAGGGCGAGCGTTTCCTGACCTACCTGGGCACGTTGACCTTGCTCGCCGAGGCCGCTGAAGAGACGGGCGTCCTGGCGCTCGTGGACGACGCTCACTGGCTCGACGACGCCTCGACGGAGGCGCTGCTGTTCGCCGCGCGACGGTTGCAGAACGAGAAGGTGGCGCTGATCTTCGCGTCTCGCGACGGCGACGCACGCCGATTCGATGCCCCGGATCTGCCCACGTTGGCGGTCGATGGGATGACCGGCCCGGAGGCGGACACGTTGTTCGCCTCGTACCTCGGCCGAGGGGTCGCTGCGCAGGTGCGTGACCGGCTGGTGGCCGCGACGGGTGGGAACCCGCTTGCCCTGGTCGAGCTCGCAGGGCTGCTCAGCACCGAGCAGCTTGCCGGGCAAGCCACGCTGCCGGACCCCCTTCCGCTGACAGGCGGAGTGGAACGTGCATTCCTGGACCGCTATCGGCGACTCTCCGAGGCCGGCCAACGGTTCCTGCTGGTCGCAGCCACCGACGACACCGCACGCCTCGTCGTCGTCGCGGACGCCGCTGCACACCTCGACGCAGGTGAGGCGGCCCTCGACGAAGTAGAGCGCGCGGGACTTCTTCGGGTCGAAGGCGACAACGTCCGCCTCTACCACCCTCTTGTGCGTTCGGCGATCTACAGCGCGGCGACGACCGCTCAACGACGTGCTGCGCACCGCGCACTCGCCGACGCGCTCGGTACCGATCCTGATCGCCGGGCCTGGCACCTCGCTGCGGCAGCTGATCGGCCCGACGAGGATGTCGTCGCCGCGCTCGACGGTGTCGCCGAGCGAGCCACTGCACGTGGCGGGCACGAGGCCGCCGCGGCAGCCTGGGCCAGGGCTGGCGAGCTCACCAACGACGGTGAGGACCGCGGGCGTCGGCTGTACCTGGCTGCGTCGTCCGCCTGGCTCGGCGCCCACCCCGACCGGGCGTCCGCCCTCGCGCAGGCATCCGCGGCCGATGTCTCCGATCCCCTACTTCGCGCCCAGCTGCTCACGTTGCAGGGTCAGATCGCGTGGAACACCCGCTCGCTGAACGAGGGCTACGACCTCATCCTGCAGGCGGTGCAGTCCGCGTCTGAAGCGAACCAAGCGATGGCCCAACAGCTGGCCATGCTCGCGGCAGCTCTCGGAGGCTTCGGCGCCCGCTCGCCTCGCAAGATCGACATTGCCGCGCTCGTTCCTGCTCCTGACGAGGACGCGCCGGTCCGGACCCGCGCGGCGTCTGCACTCATGCGCGGCTTCACCGCGACCGCCCGCGAGGACTGGCCGGCGGCCATCGACAACTTCCGCGCGGCTTTCGTGCTCCTCGAGGCCGAAGCGGTCGACGACCACGTGCTCCAACCCAACCTGGGTGTGGCCGCGATCCTCATCGACGACGACGAACGTGGGCTGCGGTTGCATGAAGAGCAACTCACGGCTGCGCGACATACAGGCGCACTCAACATGATCGAGCACGCTCTCACGCGCGGCGCGTACTTCCAGATCGCCACCGGCGCGTGGGCACAGGCAGCCAACGCCGCCGCCGAAGCCCTGCCCTTGACCAGCAGCACCGGTCACCTGGGGCTCACAGCGTTTCCGCTCGTCGAGCTCGCTCTGGTCGCCGCCCTGCGTGGCGACCAGTCCGCCGACGAGCTCCTGGCCGATGTCGATGCCATCCGTGAGCAGCACGCACTCGGCATCACCGAACCGCTGGTCGTCGACCTCATGCACATGGCCCGCGGCCTTCGCGGCGCCACGCAGCCGACGAGTGCGCTGCACCACCTGGAGCGGATCACGTCTCCATGGATACGTCGCCTCGCCGCCATCGACCGCATGGAGGCCGCCGTCCGGGCCGATCGCCATGACCTGGCTCGCTCGTGGCTCAGCGAGCTCGAGGACTTCGCCGCAGCAAGCGGCACAGGGGCAGCCACTGCTGTCACCGAGCATGGTCGCGCGCTGCTGAGTGATGACGGGGCCGAGGAGCACTACGAGCTGGCCCTCACCGCACACTCCGACTCGCCACGCCTTCCGGACCGTGCTCGCACCGAGCTCGCCTACGGCGAATACCTGAGACGGATGCGTCGACGTGTGGATGCCCGCGTCCACCTTCGCAACGCCGTGACACTGTTCGAGGAACTGGGTGCCGACGCATGGGCGGAGCGGGCGAGCCAGGAGCTGCGAGCTTCCGGTGAGACCGCCCGCAAGCGGGACGTGTCCACCACGACGGATCTGACGGCTCAAGAGCGGAACGTGACGGCACTGGTCCGCCAAGGTATGTCCACCAAAGACGTGGCCGCGCAGCTGTTCTTGAGCCCGCGCACGGTCGACTTCCACCTGCGCAACGTGTTCAGCAAGCTGGGTGTCACCTCTCGCGGAGAACTAGCGGCCCTGACTCTCGACATCTGAGGTGTCGGAGACCCTCCGCAGTGACGATGCAGCACCCCTCGCTGTCCGAGCATCGCTGAGGTCGATGAGCAGGTCGCCGTCCGGGTTCGAGCCCATCGCGTCGAACAGATCCGCCCACGCCTGATCCGGTCGACCGACCTCACTGTACAGATTACGTCCGCTATGGGACATTATCTGTCATGGCAAGTGAGTTCCTCACGATCGAGGAGGCGGCGAGCACCCTGGGGGTGTCGACTCGCCATGCCCGACGCCTGGCCGATTCCGGGGCGGTCACCCGGATCGCCCGCGGACTGGTCGACCGCAGCTCGGTCGACCGGTACCTCCAGTCCCAGCGGCAGGGCCGCACACGCGCCTGGGCTGAGCACACTGCCTGGGGTGCTGTCGCGCTCCTGTCCGGCCGCGACGCCGCATGGCTGGGCGCCACGCAAGCCTCTCGGCTGCGGTCGGCGTTGCGCGAGATCACTGATGCCGACGACCTGCTCACCCGGATGCGTGACCGGGTCCGGGTCCGCACCTATCTGGCGCACCGCGCTGCGGTCCCCCGCCTACGCGACCAGATCGCCAGGACCAACCTCCGACTCCTCGGGATCATCGACGCCGTCGACGACAGCGTGGACGGCTACCTCGCCGAGGCAGAACTCGATGACACGGTCCGCACCCTCGGCCTACAAGCCGACGCAGGTGGGACTGTCGTGCTTCGCACCACCGGGTTCGACTTCGACCGGGTCCGCGACCTCGTCGCCACCACCACCGTCGCCGCCCTGGATGCGGCGACCAGCACCGATCCCCGACTGCGAGGCGTCGGACGCCGGACACTCAGCGAGCTGCTGGAGGCGTACCAATGAACGACGAGCACCCCACCGTCGAGGTCGCTGCGGCACCAGGCGGTTGGCCAACTCCGTGGCCGAGCGTCGCGGAGCTGGCCGACGCCCTCCCAGCAGGGAGCTGGACACTGGTCGGTGGACTGATGACCCAGCTCCACACGATCCACCACGGTCTCGGCATCGTCCGCCCCACCAACGACGTCGACATCGTGCTGCACATCGAGACCCAACGCGGCGTGCCAAATGCGGTCGCGACCGCGCTCGAAGAGCTCGGCTACCGGTTCCAGCCCAGCATCGACGAACGCAACAACACGGCACACCGGTTCGTGCGCGGCACCTCCACCGTCGACCTCGTCGCCGGCGCGCACGAGGAGGACCACGTCGACGTGCTGCTCGCCAACCCCGAGCCGGATTCGGCAACCGAAGGCCCCACCGAGGCCCCAGCGTGAGCCAAAGGGGATTGCCCAGGTCAGAGCGGGTAGGTAGATCACTACGACGACGTCTGACCTAGTGATGGGAGAACAGCTCGAACTCGTTCTCCCCAGTCGTCAGAAGTGGCGGCTGACCTGCGGAAACTCTCCGTGGCGTCAGCCGCCACTCGTCGTTGGGGCGCAAGCGAGGTGCACGATGACGGCCCGGCGCCGTGGCACGAGACCCATCGGAACATCGGGGGGTCAGGTCGGGCCGGGGACTGTCTCAACCACGACGATCGCTCCCGAGTCGCACGATCGCCAGCCCGAGTGCCGCGAGCAGCGCGTTCCAGCTGCCGATGCCGACATAGAAGAGCCGCCCGTCCGCGATGATGAGCGGGGTCATCCCGATGAAGACCCACCCGCCGGTCAGAAGCGGCAGGATCCTCGTCGGTCCTGACCAGATCTTGGCTCGCAGTACGGCGATACCGGCGACAACGAAGCCGGCGCCGGCGATCAGGGATGCGACTCCAATGGCGGTACTCGCCAGCATCGGGCCGGTGTCAGAGTCGGTCGACGACGCGAACGGAATGAACGCCAACTCGCACGGGATGATCAGCGCCATGCCCACCACGGCGAGTCGGGTCCCGACGCGACCGCTGCGCGTCCCGCCCGCGGCACCGGACCGCGCCAGGCCGAGCGCCCCGAACAAGGTGAGCACGTGCGTCAGGGTCCAGACCAGCTCGAGCAGCCGGAACGTGGTGACCGATTGCGGAGCACTGATCATCGCTCCCGACCCGGGCACGTCCTGGAAGAAGCCCCAGGTGGTACCGACGACCGCGATCAGACCCCCGACCGCGCACAGCTCCCCGACCCGCCGTAGATAGGCGCTGCCCGCCACCTGGGTCTCGACACGGGATCGCTTGCTGGTGCCGCTACTGACGTCGTACTGACTTGTCATGGTCTGCCTCCGAAAGAGTCTGGACTTGAGATGTTCCAAACTCTCGTCCACCGACTCCGTCCCGGCAGCCGTGCAACCACCCCACCTCAGGCAGGTGCTGGCACTCTTGTCCAACCGTCTGGACAACGGGAGCATCAGGCATGCCCCGCCCCGCAACCGTCGCCAGTGCTGCGCTGTTCGGGGTGACTTGCACGATCGCGGCCGCGTCGATCCCGCTGTCGGCCGGCCGTGAGCCGGCGGTCGACACAACGCTCTACCCACTGAACGCAGTGGTACTCGGCCTGGCCGGACTGCTGATCGTCCTGCGCCTCCCCCAGCACCCCATCGGCCGCCTCCTCATCGGACTCGGGCTGGCGGCGGCGACAACCGAGCTGCTCGAGGGCTACGGCTATCACGACACCTGGCCGGCCGCCCTGAACTCGCAGTGGATCTCGTCGTGGTCCTCGCTCATCGGCGCCGGCAGCGTCGCCACGCTGCTCGCACTGTTTCCGGACGGTCGCCCGGCCGGCCGACGCTGGAAGTGGTTGCTGCCGTTCACCCTGTTCGCGACGGCCGCGATGGCTTTCAGCGCCGCCTTCAGCCACGTCAACGACGACTCGTACACCTTCACCCACGGCGGCAATCCGTACGCGATCGACGGACTGGCAGGCTTCAACGTCGCCTCGCAGTTCGGATTCGCGGCCTCGCTACTGCTCGCGATCACTTCGCTGGGCGCCCGGTTCCGCCGCTCCGCGGGAGCCGAACGACAACAGCTCAAACTGATCTTCTGGTTCGCATGCCTGCTCGCGGTCGTAGGTCCAGCGGCCGGCTTCGCGTACAACTCCAGCGTCCTGGTGCAGGTGGCCATCGCCCTGCTGATCCCGATGCTGCCGGCAACGATCTGCGTCGCGATCCTCCGTTACCGCCTGTACGACGTCGACCTGCTGATCTCCCGGACCCTCGCATGGGCAGCGCTCACCGTGCTCCTGGCCGCTGCCTGGGGAACGACAGCACTCGTTCTCGGCGGCCTGCTCGGTCGCGGCTCCGCGTGGGTGACCGCAGGGGCCACCCTTGCCGCCGCTGTCGTCTTCCTCCCGTTGCGTCGCCGGGTTCAGGACGCCGTGGACCGGATATTCCGGCGGGCCCGGCACAGCGCGCTCGCTCGGATCGACGCCTACCTCGAAGACCTGCGGGCCGGACGCGCGTCGGCAGACGACCTGCAGCCACTACTCCGCGACCTGCTCCACGACCCAGGCCTGACCCTCCGCCTGCTCCTTCCCGGCCAGACCCCCACCGAGAGCGACGACCGCGCCCTGGTCGAGCGATCCGGCGTTCCGCTGGCCGAGGTGATCCACACCGTCCCCCACGACGAGCCGCTGGCCGAGGTTCTCGCCCGGGCTGGGCTGGCCATCGAGATCGCCCGGCTGCAGGCCGAGGTCGGTCGCCAGCTCGCCGAGGTCGAGGCCTCCCGTGCCAGGATCGTCGCGGCAGCCCACGAGGAACGCCGTCGCCTGGAACGCGATCTTCATGACGGCACCCAGCAGCGTCTGGTCAGCGCAGGACTCGCCCTCCGGCATGTGCAGCACCACCTCACCGACCGTCCGGCGGTCGTGAGCGACATCGAGGTTGTGGTCTCCGAGCTGGCTGCGGCGATCGACGACCTCCGTGCCCTGGCCAACGGCGTACGTCCCGCTCGTCTGGAAGATGGCTTGGACCTCGCCCTCCGGGACCTGGCAGGGCGATCACCACTGCCCGTGCGGGTGACCGTGACGTCGATGCCGTTGCCGGACGCCGTGGTGGCGACCGCCTACTTCGTCGCGGCAGAAGCCCTCACGAACGTGCTCAAGCACGCTGCCGCACAAGCGATCACCCTCACCGCGGATGACGACGACGGGGCGCTCGTGCTCGCGGTCCACGACGACGGGATCGGCGGTGCAGTGCTCGGGGCCGCACCCGGAGCGGGTTCGGGTCTCCGTGGCTTGGCGGACCGGGTAGCCGCGCTCGGCGGTCACCTGCAGCTCGACAGCCCGGCGGGTGTCGGGACGACTCTGACGGTGCGGTTGCCATGCGGGTCGTGATTGCCGAGGACCAGGTGCTCCTCCGTCAGGGTCTGTGCCGACTGTTCGAGGACAGCGGGCACACCGTCGTCGCTGCCCTGCCCGATGCGCTCGAGGTGCTGAGCGCCGTCCAGCAGCATCAGCCGGACCTGGTCGTGCTCGACGTCCGGATGCCGCCCACCTTCACCGACGAGGGCGCCCGTGCGGCACGCGAGGTGAAGGACTTCGACCCGCAGGTCGGCGTGCTCGTGCTCTCCCAGCACGTGGAGGCGCGGCACGCCGTCACCCTGGTCACCCTCGGCGGTTTCGGCTGGCTCCTCAAGGACCGAGTGCTTGATGTCGGTGACTTCCTCGACTCGGCCGCGCGCGTCGCAGCGGGCGGCTCTGCCCTGGACCCGCTCGTCGTCGGCGCCCTCCTGGCCGCGCAATCCGACGACGACCCGGTCTCCACGTTGTCGGAACGAGAACGCGACGTGCTCGCCCTGATGGCCGAGGGACTCAGTAACGCTGCCATCGCGCGACGTCTGGTGGTCAGTGAGCGAACCGTCGAGGGCCACGTCCGTCACCTGCTCATCAAGCTGGGCCTGGCCGAGTCCGAGGACGGTCACCGCCGGGTGCTCGCCGTGCTGACGCACCTTCGCCATCCGACCTAGCAGGCATCTCGAAGGCACGCTCGGTGCGTACCGGCTGCGTCCCGCGGTCACTGATCTCAGGCGTTTCCACAGGTCAGCGGCCCAGGGGCAGCACTACTACGACATCTGAGATCGGTGTAGGAGTACGGCCGAACTGAGCTCCATCTGATCCGAAGGCCCCGGCTTCACGCCGGGGCCTTCGGGGTCGGCACCCGAGGCTGTGGATGACGACGTACCCAGCTGCGCGAATCGCTGTACAACTGGTTCCGACGTTGAGGAGGAACGATGGCACGACCCGAGGACGACAAGCCCTGGATGGGGCCACTCCCCGCGGCTCCCGGCTGCGATTGCCACATCTGTCGCCCGGACGCGTCGTACGACGACATGGACCGGCGGACCATCGACTCGGTGCTCGAGCACGGATGGCAGGTGATCCTGGTGGCCTCCGATGCCGACTGCAGCGACCCGACGCATCACGATCACTCGGACGACGGCCACGGCGAACCCGGGCCGGCTTTCGCATACACGGTGGGCCTTGGGCATCGGTTCGGGCATCCGGAGCTGCTCATGTCAGGACTCGACCACCGCGTCATGCATCGCGCGCTCAACGGCCTAGCGCGACGGATCATGAACGGCCGGCGACTCGCTCCTGGCGACGCACCCGAGGACGTTCTGGCTGGTGTTCCCGTGGCCATCGAGCAGGTCACCGACGAGGGGCTCCGGGAAACCGTCACCTGGTCTGGCTGGTTCCACCGCCGGAAACCAGGGGCCCTGGCGGTCGTGTGGCCCGACACGAATGGAGTGTTCGGGTGGCAGCCGGGGGCTCCCGCGATCGTCGACGAGCTCCAGCCCCGCGGATGGCGCGTGCCGATCGAACACATCGGCGGTCTGGCGACAGATCCGACCTGGGACTTCCCTGTGCCTGCGGACCACAGGGCGTTCTCGTGCACCCACGTCGTCGACGACGGCGAGGCGGTCCTCTGGGCCGCGCGCCAATGGGACGAGGCTCGCGGCGAGGACTGGAGCATCCACTGTGGCGGATTGGGCCATGAGACCGCCGAGATGCGCATGGTGCACCTCGCTCACTTGGCCCGCTCAGCACCCAGCCTCCGGCAGATCAGCAACCTGGGGATCGACGAGGAGGCGTTGCGGGCCGATCCCGACTCGGTCTGGGCGACTCGGCCATTACCGCGCTGACTTCCTCAGCACATGCCTGTAGATCACAGCTCAAGTGTCAGTTATAGTCGACAGGAAATCGAAGTCGTCCAGACAGGCGAGTTCGATACCTGGCTGAAGAAGCTCAAGGACGTACGAGGCAAAGCACGCATCATCCGCATGCTCGACCGCCTCGCCCAGGGCAACGCGGGCGACGTGCGGCCGATCGGCAAGGGACTCTCGGAACTGCGGCTCGATGTCGGGCCGGGCTATCGCGTCTACTACCTACAAGACGGAGACACTCTGATCCTCTTACTGTGTGGCGGCGACAAGTCCACACAGCAGAAGGACATCGACAAGGCGCACGAACTCGCAGGGTCTTGGCACGACAACCAGAAGAAGGACGGCAAGCAATGACCGCGAGTGAGAAGTACAAGCGCTTCGACGCTGCCGACTACCTCGAGAACCTCGACGACGTCGCGGCCTTCCTCGAGGTTGCCCTCGAGGACTCAGCCGAGGACCCCAGCGCCGTCCCCCACGCACTCGGCATCATTGCTCGCTCGCAGAACATGAGCGAACTCGCCCGACGCGTCGGGATGAGTCGCGACGGTCTCTACAAGGCACTATCCGCGGACGGGAACCCGACGTGGTCCACCATCCTCAAGGTCACCAGCGCCCTCGGGTTGCGCTTCGAACTACACACCGTGGACACCGTGGCGTCATGACTGACGCAGGTGTCCCTGCTTTCTCGGTTCTCCAAAGGTCGACGCACCGAGTGCCAGCGAGGGAAGGTCTAGGAAGGCGTGCTCAGGGCTTCGGGTCGCCCTCGGAGCCGACGAACAACGCCGATAGGTCGAGCGTCGGGACGTGACGCGCGGAGGCGAGCGAGACGTAGCGCCGGGACAGAGCGTCCTTGCCGAACCCGAGGATCGTGGACAGCAGCCCGATCGCCTCGGCAAGCTCCGAGGGAGGCGTCTCAGCGACCACATGCGTCCACATCGCCTCCTCGAGGGTGTTGAACGCGGTCTGCACCTCGGAGATCCCGAAACCGGTCGTGAACCGCTGCTCCGCCAGCTCCTCGCAGTAGGAACCCATCGGCTCCAGCTGCCGCTCCCGGAGGCCGGCGACGACGTGGTCGAAGAGGTCGGCAAGTCGCTCCTGGGTGACTGCCTGGCCCGCATGCTCGTAGTGGACCTCGTGAGAGCGCTGCAGCCCGGCGAACGCCTCTTCAAGCACGGCGGACCTGTCCTTGACCATCAGTTCCTCGACGTTCACCGTGACCTCATTCCTCAGCTCGAGCTGTCGCGCACCGACTGCGCCACCGCGGCCGGGCACACGACCCGACTCCAGCGTCGCACTGCCGCGGTCGTTTCGACCCGGCCATTGGTCTGCGGTCCGCGGTCCGTTCGGCCCTTCCTGGTCCGCGCTGCGAAGTGTCCAGGCGCCGGCCCGACAACCCGACTTGACCTTGACGCAGCGTCAGGGCTGCACGCTCGGAACATGACCACGACATCAACCATCGACATCGCGGGGCTCGAGAAGTCCTACGGCGACAACGCCGTCCTGAAGGGCGTCGACCTGAGCGTGCCCACGGGCAGCATCTACGCGCTGCTGGGCTCCAACGGCGCCGGCAAGACGACCGTCATCAAGATCCTGTCCACGCTGCTCCGGGCCGACGGCGGCGGCGCATCCGTCGCCGGGCACGACGTCGGCGACGAGCCGGCACAGGTGCGCGAGTCGATCAGTCTCACCGGACAGTTCGCCGCCGTCGACGAGATCCTCACCGGCCGGGAGAACCTCGTCCTGGTCGCGCAGCTGCGGCACCTGCCTGGCCCGGGCAACCTCGCCGACGACCTGCTCGCGCGGTTCGACCTGACCGGGGCCGGCGGGCGGAGGGTCGCGACGTACTCCGGCGGCATGCGACGCCGGCTCGACATCGCCATGAGCCTGGTGGGCAACCCACCGGTGCTGTTCCTCGACGAACCCACCACCGGGCTCGATCCGCAGTCGCGGATCGAGGTCTGGCGGACCGTCCGCGAGCTCGCGGGACAGGGCACCACCGTCCTGCTGACCACGCAGTACCTCGACGAGGCCGAGCAGCTCGCCGACGGGATCGCGATCCTGCACGGCGGCCGGATCATCGCCGACGGCACCCTCGCCGAGCTCAAGGCGCTGCTGCCGCCCGCGAAGGTCGAGTACGTCGAGAAGCAGCCCTCGCTCGAAGACATCTTCCTCGCCGTCGTCGCGCACGACTCCCCCGCCGGCGCCCACCAGTAAGGACCGAACCATGACCACGCAGACCACCCTGTTCCTCGGCGACACCGCCGTCCTCACCAAGCGGTCCCTGCGCCACATCATGCGCAGCCCGGACACGATCATCACCACCGCCATCACACCGGTGGCGATGCTGCTGCTCTTCGTCTACGTCTTCGGCGGCGCCATCGACCTCGGCGGCAACGCTCACGAGAAGTACGTCGACTACCTGCTCCCAGGGATCCTGCTGATCACGGTCGCCTCGGGCGTCGCCTACACGTCGTACCGGCTCTTCCTGGACCTCCAGTCCGGCATCTTCGAGCGGTTCCAGTCGATGCCGATCGCCCGGTCGGCAACGCTGTGGGCGCACGTGCTGACCTCGCTGGTGGCGAACCTCGTCTCCCTGGCCCTCGTCGTCATCGTGGCCGTGCTGATGGGATTCCGCTCCGGGGCGAGCCCCCTCGCGTGGCTCTGCGTGCTCGGCATCCTGGTGCTGTTCACCCTCGCGCTGACCTGGCTCGCGGTCATCGCCGGCCTCGCCGCGAAGTCGACCGACGGCGCCGGCGGCTTCGCCTACCCCCTGATCTTCCTGCCGTTCCTCAGCTCGGCCTTCGTGCCGACCGGTGGCATGCCCGGGCCGGTGCGCTGGTTCGCCGAGCACCAGCCGGTCACCCCGATCGTCGACACGTTGCGCAAGCTGTACGCCGAGCAGCCGCTCGGGCACGACATCTGGATCGCGCTCGGGTGGTGCGCGGGCCTGCTGGTCCTCGCCTACGCTCTCGCGATGCGGACCTACCACCGCAGAATGAGCGCATGCTGACCATCAGCCAGCTCGCGGCGTACGCCGGCGTGACCGTGCGCGCGGTCCGGCACTACCACGCCAAGGGCCTGCTCCCCGAGCCCGAGCGCGACCACTCCGGCTACCGCCGGTACGACGCGGCGGCGGTCGTCGAGCTGATCAGGATCCGCACGCTCGCGGAGGCCGGCGTCCCGCTGTCGCGTGTACGTGAGCTGATGGCTGCCGACGACGCAGCGTTCGCGGCCGCGGTCAACGAGATCGACGTGCGCCTGCGGGCCGAGATCCGGGAGAAGCAGCGGCACCGGGAGCGGATCGCGCTGCTCGCCGCCGGCGACAGTCTTGCGTTGCCGGCAGAGGCGGTCTCCTACCTCGAGCGCCTCCGCGCCGTCGGCGTCTCCGGGGAGATGGTCGACGCCGAGCGCGACGCCTGGATCCTGGTGGCCGCCCAGCTTCCCGAGCGGATGCCGTTCTACATGCAGATGAAGAACCGACAGCTCGACGACCCGGGCGTTCGTGAGCTCTACCGCGACCTCACCGAGATGACCCGGTGGTCCGCCGAGGATCCCCGGCTCGACGGCGTCGCCGATCGACTCGCCGCCGAGTTCGAGGCCGTCCCCGCCGAAGACTGGGAGTCCGGTGCTCTGCCCGACGACCTCGCCGCCCTGCTGGACGCTGTCTTCCTCGACTCGGTCCCCGGCGCCCGGCGAATCCTGCGCCGGCTGCAGCACCACGGCTGGACCGGCTGGACCAACGTCCGTCGGATGCCGGACGCACGCTGAGATCAGGCAGGGTGCGGAGGTCGGACCCAGCGTCAGGTCACTGCGGCAGTGCGGGTGGTCAGGTCGCGCAACAGACCTGCCATCCCGTGCTCGCCGTGGATCCTGCGCTGCCGGTCGCACTCCGGCTCCTCCTCCAGGAGCCTTCCGATGCCAGCGAGCGGGGCGTCCAGGCCGTCGGGTCGAAGCACCGCGCGCGCTTCGGCGACGGCGCGCGAGGCGAGCTCCCTGATCGTGCGCATCGTGCCGTCGACGTCGACGATGCGCGCTTCGAGGCCGTGCCGAGCCACGCGGAAGTCGTTCTCGTCGAGCACCTCGGTGGGTACGTCGACGGCCAGGGGGCGCTCGACGGCGTACCGCGCCAGCCCCTGGACGAGGCTGACCATCGCAGCCGCGACGAAGAGGGAGGGCTGGGAGTCCATCACCCTGACCTCGACGGTGCCGAACCGCGGCTGCGCGCGTAGGTCCCACCAGATGTGGGTGTAGTCCGGCACCTCGGCCGCGGCCGCGATCGCCTCCATCAGCCCGAGGTACTCGTCCCAGCTGCGGACGACCGGCGGCGGGCCGCCGCGCGGGTAGGAACGCACCACCGCCCAGCGCGCGGAGGCCAGGCCGGAGTCGCGACCGTGCCAGTACGGCGAGCTGCAGGTCAGCGCCCGGAAGAGGGCCAGGTGATGGCGAAGACCACGCATCGCTGCGACAGCCGATGTCGCGTCCGGCATCCCGACGTGCACCTGCAGAGCGGCTGTCGGAGTCCGCAGCAGGCCGGCGAGGCTCTGTCCGATCTGCTCGTACCGCGGATCGTCGGTGAGCCCGACGTCGCCGAACCCGCCGGCGGGGTGAAGGCCGACGGCCAGCGGCCTGCCGCCCGCATCCAGCAGCGAACGTCGGAAGTCGCGCAGCGAGTCGCCGACCTCCTCACCGCCGCGACCGATGGCGGACGCGAACTCGATCTCGGCACCGTAGAGCTCCCTGCACACGACACCTCGCGGGTGGTCGTCCAGGGCGTCCACCAGGTCATCGGTGTCGCCGCTGAGGAGCCGGTCGTCCACGTCGACGAGGAGGAGCTCCTCCTCCGCGCCGACGGTGAACTCCCCGCCGCAGGTGAAGGCTGGGACGCACGACGAGATCTCGGCTCCGACCGCAGCGCTCAGCTCATCGGGCGAGGAGGTGTTGGCCAACGAAGACGACACGGCACGCCCTTCCCCGTCTCGGGCACGGCCCCGCCTTCTCGATGCCTGCCGAGTGGCCCCTCAGTACCCCGCGGCGGCTCCGGCGAATCGCCGGAGCCGCCGTCGGGCTGGAGCAGTGCTCAGACGACGTCCTCCATCTCCGGGAGGTAGCAGCCGGCACGCGCTGCGCCGTTGAGCTCGGCGCGATGCGCCAGCGCTGCCTGGGCCGCTTCGACGTTCGCCTCGGCACCCGCCCACGCCCGCAGGACCGGAGCCTGGAGGGCGCGGCCGTAGGAGAAGCTCAGCTGCCAGGGCTGAGGACCCCTCCGGTTGAGCGCGTCGAGCCGGGCGGTGGCCCGGTGGTCCGACTGTCCGCCGGACAGGAACACCAATCCGGGCACTGCGGAGGGGACGACCTGACGGAGCGTGTCGATCGTCGCGTCGGCGATCTCGTCGTTGGTCGCGGCGATCTGGCAGTCCTGTCCCGGGAGGACCATGTTCGGCTTGAGAAGGGTCCCCTCCAGCACGACCCGGTGCCGGGCAAGCTGGTCGTACACCGCACGGAGGGTCGCCTCCGTCACCTCGGCACAGCGCTCCAGGGTGTGGGTCCCGTCCATGAGCACCTCGGGCTCGACGATCGGCATCAGGCCCGCCTCCTGGGCGAGGGCGGCGTACCTGGCCAGCGCCTGCGCGTTTGCTTCGATGCAGGTCGCCGACGGCAGCCGGTCGTGGATCCGGATGACCGCACGCCACTTCGTGAACCGCGCTCCCAGGGTGCGGTACTCCTCCATCCGCGCGCGCAGGCCGTCGAGGCCCTCGGTCACCACCTCGCCGGGGAACCCGGCCAGCGGCTTCGTGCCGGCGTCGACCTTGATGCCAGCGATCACGCCCTGCCCCTCGAGCACCTCCACGAGCGGAGTGCCGTCGGCCGCCCGCTGGCGGATGGTCTCGTCGAAGAGGATCACGCCGCTGATGTGCTCACCGAGCTTCGGCGTGCGGAACAGCAGCTCCCGGTACGCGCGCCGAAGCGGCTCCGTCGACTCCAGCCCGATGGCCGCGAGTCGTTTGGCGATCGTGGGCGCACTCTCGTCCGCGGCGAGAATGCCCTTGCCTGGTGCGACCAGCGCGTTCGCCGTCATCACCATGCTGTTGGCTTCCATCACACACCTGCTTCCTCTGATCGGTGGCTCTGTCCGCGGGTCAGTCGACCCGCACTCGCTCCTGGTACCTGGGCGCCACGGCGGTCCACCCGAGCTGGACGTGCACGTCGACGAGATCCCGGCGACCCTCGTTCGGAGGGTCCTAGGACTTCGGGCTCCTGACACGCTGCACCGCAACCTTGACGGGCTCGGACGGCGCCTCGCTCATCGGAACGGTGACCACGAGGACGCCCGCGTCGTAGGTCGCCGCGACGTCACCCGCCGTCGCGCCCTTGGGGAGACGCACGCTGCGCGTGAAGGAGCCGTAACGGACCTCGCTGTGGCCGTTCTCGCGCTCCTCCTCGTGGCGCTCGCCGTGAATCGTCAGGACGTCACCGTCCACCTTGACCTCGATGTCCTTCTCCGGGTCGACGCCCGGAAGGTCGGCGCGCACGACGTACTTGCCGTCCTCGGTGTAGCTCTCCACCGGGATGTAGTGCGTCAGGTCCGCCAGGCTCGACGGGCGGTTGAGGTCCAGCCACTGGAAGAACTCGCTGATGGGGTTCTCCGTGGGCCGTACGAGGGTGCTCATCTGATCCCTTTCTCGTGAGGGCCTGGTCGGGCACACCCCGATCAGAGGTCCTGCCCCCACCCTTTCTCCGCGTGCTCGCGCGGAGCAGTGCCAGAGGTCCCACGTCGGTGGGACAAGGCGCCTGTTCCGGAGAGCAGCCGTCTGCGTTCGCCCCGTACGCGGAGGCTGACCACGACGCCGGGCACGACCGCGGCCCCCAGCGCGACGAGGAGGTCACGTGATCCCGGCGAGGTGGTCCGCAGCAGGTCCTGGAGCGGGTCGAGCACGGTGGCCGACAGCAGCAGCGCAGCCGCGGTCGCGATCGCCGCCCCCAGCCACGGCGCCCGGCGCGCGCGGTGTCGCGTACGGGCGCGGATCGACCACGCCACCCCGAGCTGCCCGAGTCCGAGCGTGAGGAAGATCGCCGTGCGTTGGTGCACCCCGTCGCCGGCGAGCAGGCCCACGCCGAGGGCAGCGACCGTCAGCGCGACGGCCGCCAGAGCGAGGTTGGCGCTGAAGCGCCGCGTGAAGACCGACTGGTCCGGCGGACGTGGCGGTCGCGCCATGTCGGCGGGATCTGCCGGTTCGCTGCCGAACGCGACACCGGTGAGGCCGTGGGTCATCAGGTTGATCCACAGGATCTGCGCGGGAAGCAGCGGCTGGGCGATGCCGACGGCAGGGCCGATGAGCATCACGCCCACCTCCGCGAGACCACCCGACACGGCGTACAGGAGGAACGCGCGGATGTTGGCGAACACCCGGCGGCCCTCCTCGACCGCGGACACGACCGTGGACAGGTCGTCGTCCAGGAGCACGATGTCCGCGGCCTGCCGGGCCACCTCGGTGCCACCGAGCCCGGCGGCGACCCCGATGTCGGCGGACCGCAGGGCCGGGGCGTCGTTGACACCGTCGCCGATCATCGCGACCACGTCGCCGTCGCGCTGGAGGGTCTGCACGATCGCGACCTTCTCCTCGGGGCGCACCCGCGAGAAGACGGTGCTGCCCTCGGGATCGGCGTCCGCGCCGGCGATGCCCACCCGCTCGGCAATGGCTCGCGCGGTGCCCGGGTGGTCACCGGTGACCAGGAGCAGGCGGATGCCCGCCCGCCTGCAGGCGGCCACGACCGCCGCGGCGTGGCCCCGCGGCGGGTCGTCGATCGCGACCAGGCCCACCAGGTCCAGGTACGTCGGTGCCGCCGGCCCGTGGTCGTCCTCGCCGTCGGCCACCGCGATCACCCGGTACCCGCTCCGGGCGAGCTCCCCGGCGGCGTCCGCGGCCCGGCGTACGCGCTCCGACACCGGGAGCAGCGCGAGCACCGCCTCCGGGGCTCCCTTGCAGACCGTCAGCCGGCTCCCGGCGCGGTCGCGGTGAACGGTGGTCATCCGCCGGGTCAGGTGGTCGAACGGCTCCTCGGCAACGCGGATCCAGCCGCGGTCGTCCCCAAGGTCCGGCTGGCCGCCCTTCCGGGCGAGGGTGAGCAGCGCGCCCTCGAGAGGATCACCGACGACCGACCACCCTGCGTCGTCGTTGATCAGCCGAGCGTCGTTGCAGAGCACCACGTCACGCAGCAGGCGGTCGAGCTCCCGGCGTTCGGCGGCCGGGTCGGACATCGAGTCGGCGGCCGCACTCGACCGGAGCTCCTCGGGAGTGAGGGCACCGCGTGGTTCGTAGCCGTGTGCGTCGACGGCGTACGCGACGCTGGGCGTCCACACCTTCTCCGCGACCATCCGACCCTCGGTGATCGTCCCGGTCTTGTCGGTCGCGATGACTGTCACCGAGCCGAGCGTCTCCACGGCGGGAAGCCTGCGGACCACCGCGTGCCTCCGCGCCATCCGGTGCGCACCCAGGGCGAGCGAGATCGCGACCACCGCCGGGAGCGACTCGGGAACCGCTGCGACTGCAAGGCTCACGCCGACGATCGCCATCTCGGTGACGGGTCGGTGCTGGAGAAGTCCGATCACCACCACGACGCCGGTGAGCAGGCCGACGACGAGCACCAGCACACGGCTCAGCTCGGTGAGCCGCCGCTGGAGAGGAGTGGCCCGCACCGGCGCTTCGGCGATCATCGTCGCGAGTCGGCCCAGGCCGCTCTCGGCGCCCGTCGTGGTGATCGTGACATCGGCGCGCCCCCGCGTGACGAGGGTGCCGCCGGAGACCGCCTCGCCTTCGAGCAGCGCGACCGGAACCGACTCTCCGGTCATGGTCGACTGGTCCACCTCGAGGTTCCTGCTGGCCACCACGACGCCGTCGGCAGGCACGACGTCCCCGGCAGCGAGCACCACCACGTCGCCCGGCACGATGTCCTCGCTGGACACCTCGACCGAGACACCGTCGCGGATCACCTGCGCGGTCGGGGTCGTGAGCGAGGCCAGCGCGGCGACCGCACTATCAGCACGGACCTCCTGGACGACGCCGATCACGGTGTTGAACAGGACGACGGCGCCGATGATCACGGAGTCGGAGAAGTCGTGCAGCACGGCGGTCAAGGTCCCGGCGGCGAGCAGGAGCAGGATCATCGGGTCGCGGAGCTGCGCGGCCACCCGGGTGTGCAGGCCGCGTGGCGGAGGGGTGGGCGCCCGGTTGGCGCCGTACCGCTTCCGCTGATCGAGCACCTCGGCGGAGCTGAGGCCTGACGAGCGCAGGGGTGGGTCCCCGGCCATTCGGCGTCGCGAGTCGGTCCGGGCCACGTCAACCTCCGATGGCAGGGTCCTGCCACCCTGATTCAAGCCTTGGAGAGCCACTCGCCCCAGAGCCGACCGACCCCTGTTCGACCGGACCTAGGGCCTGCGGTCCCGGCCGCGCTCAGCCGACCGCGACCTCGATGACCGCGGCACCGGTCACCCTCCCGCCGGCCAGGTCGTCGAGCGCGCGGTCCGCCTCGGTGAAGTCGTAGACCGTGGCGCGCGGTCGGATGTCGAGGGCAGCAGCGAGCGCCAGCAGCTCCTCACCGTCCGACCGGGTGTTCGCCGTCACGCTGGTCAACGTGCGCTCGCGGAAGAGGTGTCGCTGGTAGTCCAGGGCAGGTACGTCGCTGAGGTGGATCCCTGCGATCGCCAGCGTGCCGCCCTGGTCGAGCCCCTCCAGAGCCGGCGGCACGAGGTCTCCGACCGGCGCGAACAGGATGGCGGAGTCGAGCAGGACAGGGGGCGCGTCGTACGCTCCGCCGGCCGACGCTGCGCCGAGCTCGAGTGCGAGACGTCGTGCGTCCTCGCCACGGGTGAGGACGTGGACCTCGGCGCCCTGCGCGATCGCCAGCTGGGCGGTCAGGTGCGCGCTGGCTCCGAAACCGTAGAGGCCCAGCCGCCCGCCCGGCGGCAGGTGGGCTCGCAGCAGTGCGCGGTACCCGATGATCCCGGAGCACAGCAGCGGTGCCAGCTCGTGCGCAGGCAGCTCGACGGGCAGCCGGTAGCCGAAGGCCTCCGGGACGAGCGCGAACTCGGCGAAACCGCCGTCGGCGTCCCACCCGGTGTACTGGGATCCTCGGCACAGGTTCTCCCGACCCGATCGGCACGCACGGCAGCGCCCACAGGTGTGCCGCAACCACGCGATGCCGACCCGCTCGCCGAGAGCGAAGCGAGTGGCCGCATCCCCCTGGGCGACCACCCGCCCCACGACCTCGTGACCCGGGACGCGGCCGGGCACCTTGGCCCGGAGGTCACCGTCGGCCAGATGCAGGTCGGTGCGGCACACGCCGCAGACCTCGACCTCGACCAGGACCTCGTCGGCGGCGCACTCGGGCTGCTCACGCTCGACCAGTGTGATCCGGTCGCGTGCTCCCGGCCGGCCGGTGACGGCCCAGGCCCTCATCGGGACTGGTCAGGTGCCTGTGACTCGCTCGCGGAGACATCGGTCGCGTCTTCCGCCTCGCGCGTCTCCTCGACGTACTCGTGGTACTCCTCCGCCGCCAGGTAGCGCATCAGTGCGGTTGCCATGAGATCTGCGTTCGAGGTCCACGGGTGCGGACGTCCGACGGTTTCGCGAGCCGCCTTCTGCGTCGCAACCTTCTCCATCGCGCGGTAGTCGTTCATCTCTCCATCTCCTGCAGCACCACTGTCTCCAGCATGCGCGCGCCGCGACAGACGTCACCAGTGCCGAACGACCCTCGGCCCGCTGGTGCACGACCCTGGCGGAGACGACCGCGGGCGGACTGGCGCCGCACCCGCACGGTCAGGAGGTCTGCATGACCTCCGCGACCACCTGGGCCAGCTCGACCCCGGCGTCCTCCTGCAGGAAGTGGCCCGCGCCGGCGAGGGTGACGTGCCGCTGGCTGCGGGCACCGGGCACGCGCTCCTGGAAGACAGCCTCCCAGCCACGCGTCGCCGGGTCGCCGTCGGAGAAGCAGGTGACGAACGGGCGCTCGAACTGCTCGAGCGCCCGCCAGGTCCGGCGTCCGATCCGGGCGCCCTCGTCGTTGCGGGTCAGCGGCAGCAGCGCCGTCAGCTGGCGCAGGCCCGCCGTGTACGCCGGATCGGGGAACGGCGCGTCGTACGCCGCCAACTCCTCGGCGTCGAGGGTCCGCGCGCATGCCGCGGCGAGGAAGTCGCTCGCCCTCAGCTCGGGCGCCCGCTGGGTGTAGAGCAGGTAGTCGAGCAGTGCCTCCTCGACCACCACGCGTGAGTCGCCCTCGCCGTGCAGCGCCCAGCCGAGTCGCCCGGCAAGCATCGGGTCCGCCGTGTGCAGCACCGTGTTCGCGGCTACGACGCGGGCGAACCGACCTGGTTCCGCTGCGAGGACACCGAGCCCGATCGGGCCGCCCCAGTCCTGGGCGACCAGGGTGACCTCACGCAGGTCGAGCCCCGCGACCAGGCTCCTGGTCCAGCCGATGTGCCGGGCCAGGGTGTGGTCGGTGGCGCGCGCCGGCTTGTCGGAGCGCCCGAAGCCGATGTTGTCCGGAGCAACCACGCGCACGCCGCGCTCCACCAGCGCGGGAATCACCGACCGGTAGAGGTAGGACCACGTCGGCTGGCCGTGGAGCAGCAGTGCGACCGGTCCGTCAGCGGGCCCCTCGTCGACGACGTGCATCCGCAGCGGCGGGAAGCCGTCGGTCTGGACCTCGACGTAGCGCGGCTCGAACCGATGCCCGGGCAGGAGCTGGAACCGGTCCTCGGGCGTCCGCAGGACGCCGTCGTGCAGCCGCTCGGACATGGCCGGACGGTATCGCCTCGGTCACCGCACCAGGAGGAAGCCGGTGATCGACGGGATGGTGACCACGTTGCGCGGGTCGGTCGCGAGCGACAGGGTGCCGCCGCCGGAGACCGAGAACGTCCGGGCGATGTACTGGGCGTTGGTCAGCGACTGGCTGCTCCCGCCGCCGACGTTCACCGGGGAGCCGTTCGGCACCATGTAGACACCGACGGTGTTCATCCCGCCGCCGCCGCTGAACTTGTACAGGCCGGCGCTCTCGGACCACATCGCGAGGTCCTCGAAGTTGGCCCACGCGGTGGCGCGGTTGGCGGTCGGGATGCTCCCGGCGTACTCGTTGGGCGCGGTCCAGTCGAAGGTGGTCTGACCGGCCACGCTGACCTGGCTGTTGCCGCTCGTCCCGGTGCACGGCGTCGAGGTGGGTGCGGCGCCGTCGGCCGAAGGCACACAGCCGTCCGACGTGTTCGCGCCGAGGAGCACCATCGTGGAGTTGCACAGCCGCAGCATGCCGCCGGTCGCGTCCACGCTTCCCTGCCGGACGAAGATGCGCGCACGGCTCGACGTTGCCGACATCGAGCACTTCTCCGCCGACGATGACCCGCAGGTGCCACGCACGCAGAAGCCGCCACTGTTGGACAGGTTGATCGCCGCGCTGTTGATCGGGCCGCCATAGCTGGCGGTGTTGCTGACGTAGACACGGGTGGCGTTCGGCATCGCCACGACACCGTTCTTGATGAAGCCGTTGAAGTAGACCTCGCTGGCCTGGATCGTCTTGTTGTTCAAGCTGATGCCCGAGTTGCCGGTGCAGTCGATCCACAACTTGGTCGTGACGGCGAGCTGGGGGTTGGTCGGGTTGCACCCGGCGACGGTCCAGCCCGAGGAGTTGCCCCAGACACTGCCGGCCTGGGCGACCGCGGTCCGGACGGCTGCGCGGTAGCGCACGTCTATCGGTGTACGGCCGACCAGCTCGCGTCCCTGCACCGGGCTCTTGACCGAGCCGGTGCCGCTGGTGGACACAGTGCCGTAGACGTTGGTGATGCTGTCGGAGACGATGCCTGCGGCCACGCCGTCGTGGCTCGCCACCGAGCTGATCACCCCTGGAGCGCCGGTCGGTGACACCGAGCCGTAGGCGACGATGCCGTCGGACTGCTTGCCCTGGAGCAGCTGCTGGTTGCTGCCGCTACCGCAGTCGATACCGGTCGCGTTCGAGTCGAGGTGGATGCTTCCGGGGGTGGCCCCGCTGCCCCGGACCGCCACGAAAGTGCCGGAGCCGCCGCCGGCCGATCCGACGGTGAGGGCGCTGCACGTGGTGCGCTCGAGAAGGATGAGAGCAGGCGCGAGCGCGTCGTCGCCGGCCACCAGGGCACGCGACGCCGACCGGACGCCGAAAGACAGCGCACCGGACGTGGCCAGGCTCCCGAGACCGGGCGTACGCGCCTCGAAGACCTCGACGCCGATCTGGTCGCAGCCGGCCACCGTGCTCTGGTCACCCGCGAGCGTCGCCAGCGCCTCGTCGTTCCAGCCCTCGGCGTTGAGCACGTACGGCGACCGGATCACCACGCGGTACCGGGCACCACCCTGGGTGACGGTCTTGTCGTAGACAGCGTGTGTCGAGGCGACGTCGGAACAGGTGATCCCGGAGTTGGCCGCGAGTGCCGCCGGAGCGCAGAAGTCGTCGGGCAGGCCCGACAGGGTGTGTGAGCTCTGCAGGTAGGACAGCGCCCCGCAGACGGCCCGGTAGGTGTACACACTGCCGGTCCCGGCGTCGCCGGCGGCGATGCCGGACATCGCTGCGGAGTCCGTGTAGGACTTCAGCTGCTGGCGGTCCAGGCGCACCAGACCGAAGTCGAGCACCATCGAGGCGATCACCAGCAGGCTGGTCATCAGCAGGGCGACGAGCAGGGCCACAACCCCGCTCTCGTCACGACGGGTGCGTCGGCGCACGGGCGCCAGTGCCCGGCGCGCCCTCACCCACACGTCGTCACCTTGTCCTTGCGCTCGTACCTCTCGATCGACCCGGTCACCTTCACGCTGTTCCAGCTGGTGATCCCGACGAACACCGAGAACGGCCGCGCGGCCAGGACCCGCACGACGCAGGTGCCGGTCGCGGCGCTCGGAACCGCGGGATCAGCGGTCGCGGTCGAAGGCACAGTGATGTAGGCCGCGCCGCCGGTCGCGCTGCACTTGCCGGTGTTCGCGATCGCCCCGGTGCCCACCTTCCACAGCTGGACGCAGACCTGCGACGCCGAGCTGGGGTCGTCGAACTGGGTCTGCCGGACACGCTCGATGACGTCGGTGGCCCACTGCGCCGCCATCGCGGACGAGGCGTCCGAGGTGGCTCCGAAACGAGCACCCTCACGGACGGCGTTGGTCAGCCCGAGGGCCTGGCTGTAGGAGAGTCCCGCAGTGATGATGCCGAAGAGCAGCATCGCCAGCAATGGCACGACGAGCGCGAACTCCACGGCCACCGCCCCGGTGCTCTCGCGCTGTCGTGGGTCGCTGGTGCCAGTCCTTCGCACGGAGGTCGTGCCCATGTCTCCCCCAACGGGCCTCTCTCAGCCGCCGCCGCGGAGCCGAGCTCCTCGCGAGTGGCCTTCTGCGCCCGACCCTGTTCACAAGGTAGATCTCGGACAACTCGGGCATATCGGCCATACGTCACAAGTCCGCTGGGCCTTGGTCCTGAATCCGGCACTCCCGCTGCCGCTCGCGCGCCCGGTCGCCGTACCGGCCTTACCGAAGCGTGACAGGCAGCCAGGCGGTTGACGGCGAACAGGCTGCGGACGTCGCAAATCCGGCGTACTGTCCCATACAGACCGCTCTGCGAAAGCCAACGGAGGGGTCTGCGCTTCGTAGCACAGGCATTCGTGCTGCGCCGTCGCTCGGGACGTCGGCCCTCGGGTGGAGCGGTGGGGACGTCGCGTTGCGACACGGGCGAGGGAGAGCGCCGATGATGGTCGATGAGTCGATGACGGCACCGGGCGGAACCGCCGACGAGTACGTCGCGCCCGCACGCGCCAACAGCAGGCTCCGGCGAGCCATGTCGAGCCGCATCCCGGCGATCGGACTGGCCCTGCTCACGCTGCTCGCGTCCGGCGCGCTCGCACTGCTGGCGCACAACGTGTCCCACCGTCAGGAGCAGAAGCTGCTCGTCGAACGCACCAACGAGGTGTCGTCGCTGATCTCCACGACGGTCAACGACCTGAAGACCGTCCTCCGCGGAGCGGGTGCGGCGGCCGTCGCAGACGGTCAGTCCGACCTCTACACCACCCTCACCCTGCCCTCGACGCTCAACGGTGGTGCCGTCGTGACGGCCCGCGAGCACGGCGCGTCGTTCACCATCGTGGCGCGCACCGGCACCGGCGCCGGCGACGTCGGCGGCACGGTGATCCCCGAACAGGCCGAGGTCGCGCGCCGTGCCCTCGCTGCGAAGGACTTGGTCTCGGATTTCTACAAGAGCGGAAGCCAACGACACTTCCTCCTCGCGCTCACCGCACCGAACGACGCCCACACCGTCACGGTGCTGGACTACTCCCTTCCGGGTCCGAGCGCTACGCCGACGGACCCGAACTCGCCGTACCGCGAGCTCGACGTCGCGATCTACGGAAGCACCGTCCGCGACCCGGACAAGCTCATCCTTCTCTCCGGTTCTGCCCCGGATGTCGGTGGGAAGACCTACACCCACACCTTCGCGGTGGGCGCCGACACCTATCTGATCGCGGTCGCTCCGCGCGAACCCCTCGTCGGCTCGCTCGCGACCGCGTTCCCCTGGGTCGTCCTCGGCACCGGTGGCGCGCTGGCGATCGCACTCGGCTTCCTGATGGAGACGCTGATCCGGCGTCGCGCCTACGCCCTCCGGCTGGTGGACGAGAGGACGAGGTCGCTCGTCGAGGCCCGGACGGCTGCGGAGAAGGCGAACAAGGCGAAGAGCGAGTTCCTCTCGCGCATGAGCCATGAGCTGCGCACGCCGCTCAACGCCGTGCTCGGCTTCGGACAGCTCCTCGAGATGGACGGCCTCACTCCCGAGCAGGCCGAGAACGTCGGCCAGATCACCAAGGGCGGCGCCCACCTGCTCGACCTGATCAACGAGATCCTCGACATCAGCCAGATCGAGACCGGCCACATGTCGATGAGTCCCGAGGCGGTCCTCGTCGGCGACGTCGTCGAAGCAGCCGTCAGCCTGCTCCGCCCGCTCGCGGACGAGCGCGGTGTCCACCTGATCGGTGGCACCGACCACGGGTGCGGCCACTTCATCTTCGCCGACCGGCAGCGCCTCAAGCAGATCCTGCTCAACCTGATCGGCAACGGCATCAAGTACAACCGCCAGGGCGGCTCGGTCTCCATCAGCTGCTTCGAACCCGTTGCCGGCACGCTGCGGATCCAGGTCACCGACACCGGCCCCGGCATCGCCCCGGACCAGTTCCACCTGCTCTTCCAGCCCTTCGAGCGACTGGGCGCCGAGCAGACCTCGGTGCCGGGCACGGGCGTGGGTCTGGCCCTGTCGCGCGGGCTCGCCGAGGTCATGGGCGGCACCCTCGACGTCGAGAGCACTCCGGGCCGTGGCAGCACGTTCTGGGTGGAGTTCCCGATCGTCGAGAGCCCGGTCAAGCTCTACGAGGAGAACAACCACCGCACCCTCCGCATCGAGGAGACCGGCGGTCACACCGTGCTCCACATCGAGGACAACCTCGCCAACGTCGAGCTCGTCGAGCGGGTGCTCGCGCAGCGGCCGCAGATCACCGTGGTCCCCGCCATGCAGGGCCGGATGGGCATCGATCTCGCCCGCCGGCACCACCCGATCCTCATCCTGCTCGACCTCAACCTGCTCGACATCCCCGGCTCGGAGGTGCTGAAGATCTTGCGTGACGATCCGACGACCGCGGACATCCCGGTCGCGATCGTCAGCGCCGATGCGATGCCGCGGCAGGTGCAACGGCTGCTCAGCAGCGGCGCGATCGACTACCTGACGAAGCCGATCGACATCCACCGGCTCCTCGAGCTGGTCGACGACGCCGTGGCCCAGGCCGCCGGCGGACCGGAGCTCGTCGCCGACATCACGGGACTCGCCAACGGCGATGCAGACGTCTGAAGCCGGCGTCCTCGACGCATTCGCCTGGTCACCCGTCCTCATCGTCGACGACGACCAGGCAAGTGCCCTGCTCGCCCTCAAGCTCCTGCTGCGAGCGGGCCTCAGGTCCGTCGAGACCGTGACGGACGCACGGCTGGTCCGCGACTGGGTCGACGACCACGATCCTGATCTCGTGCTGCTCGACCTGCACATGCCGTACCTCGACGGCTACACCGTGCTCACCGCGCTCCGCGAGCGATCGACGTCGACCGAGCTGCCGGTCGTCGTGCTCACCGCGGACGACACCCACGCGGCGTCCGAGCGTGCGCTGGCCCTGGGTGCCAACGACTTCCTGCGCAAGCCGCTCGAGCGCACCGAGCTGATCCACCGGGTCCGGAACCTGCTGGACATGCGCGCGGCGCACCGCAGCCTGCAGCGTCGGCAGCGCTGGCTCGAGGGCGCCGAGCGCTTCTCCCGCGAGCTCTTCGCCGGCGAGATCGAGCCCTCGCTCGACGTGATGGCGGCACAGGCGCGTGCCCTCGCCGAGGCCGACCACGTGCTGACCCTGGACCTCGCGCAACGACACCCTCCCCACGACGACACGATCCGATGGCGTGCCCTCCAGCAGCCGGGGACGCCGACCGACCTCTCGATGGAGCTGGGTCGACAGATGGCCGACCGGGTCTCCGCGGGCGGGGTCCTGGTCGAGGACGCCAAGGAGCATCCCGACCTCTCGATCACTCCGGACACGGTCGACGTCGGTCCGATGATGCTCGTCCCGGTCAACGGCGCCGACACCACTCAGGGTGCCATCGGCCTGCTTCGCCTGCGCGGCCGAGAGCCGTACGCCGCCAGCGACCTCGAGGCCGCGGAGCAGTTCCTCCGCAGGGCCGCAATCGCCCGGGAGCTGGTCGACCGGCGAGCCGAGCGCAAGCGCTACCTGGACTTCCTGGACATCCTGGTCTCCCAGGTGGCCGAGTACGCCATCGTGCGACTCGACGTCGACGCCACCGTCGCGTCCTGGAACGTCGGGGCCGAGCGCCTGGAGAGCTACACCGCGGACGCGGCGATCGGGCAGCACTTCACCGTGTTCTTCCCCGCGGACGACGTCCGGGCCGGCGTACCCCAGCGACTGCTGGACGAGGCTCGCGAGAGCGGGCGGTCCGGGCACCAGGGATGGGGCGTGCGCCGCGACGGGACCCACTTCTGGGCCGAGGTCTCGTTGACGGCCCTGCACGACGAGCACGACGCGCTGGTCGGCTACGCCCTGGTGACCCGGGACATGACCGACACCCGCCGGCTCGAGATCGCCCGGGACTCCTTCTTCGCCTCGTTGTCCCACGACCTGCGTACTCCCCTGAACTCGATCCAGGGCTTCGTCGAGATGATCCCGATCGTCGACGAGCCGCGCCGTGGGGAGTTCATCGACCGGGTCCAGAGCAACGTCGGACGGCTCACCGTGCTCATCGAGAACCTCCTCGACCACGCGCGCGTCCGCGCCGGAGCCGTGGCACTCGACCCCGAGGAGATCGATCCGGCCGCGGTCGTCGCAGCCTGTGTGAGCGACCTGGCGCCACTGGTCGGCGCCCACGAGATCGTGGTCGACGAGGCCGACTTCACCGTGCTCGCCGATGCGCCGGCCCTCGGTCGCGTCCTTGCGAACCTGCTGGTCAACGCCGTCAAGTACTCCCCCGACGGCACGTCGATCGAGGTGCACTTCGAGAGGGGCGACCGCGTCGGCCGGATCATGGTGACCGACCACGGCCGCGGCATCGCGGAGGACGACCTCGAGTCGATCTTCGACGAGTTCGAGCGCGGGAAGCTTGCCGAGGACGACGGGGGCACAGGGCTCGGGCTGGCCAGCGTGCGTCAGCTGGTCGCGCTCCAGCATGGGGCCGTCTCCATCGAGAGCGTGCCCGACCTCGGCACCACCGTCACCGTCGAGCTCCCGCTCCCCACGACCGCCTGACCGCCGCGTTCCCACCCGCCGACCGACAAGGATGATCTTGGCCGCCCCTCTTGCCAGCGCCCGTTCCTGCCGCCACAGTGTGCCCATGACGCGACGTATGAGGTTGTCGTTGCTGGTGTGCCTCGTGAGCCTCGGCTGCGGGCTCGCTGCATCCCCGGCCCACGCCGTGAGCTCGGGCCGTACGACCCCGCGGGCGCAGGTGACGACGCTGAGCCCGACCGAGTTCGGCACCCGGCTGCTCGCCCGGATCAACCGTCGTCGGACCAACCATGGTTGCCGGGAGTTCCGGACGAGCTCCCCACTCGTGCTCGCCGCGCAGCGGCACAGCGAGGCGATGGCGGCCCGCCGCGAGCTCTCGCACCGGCTGGCCGGTGAGCCCGACCTCGCCGTCAGGATCACCCAGGCCGGCTACACGAACTGGCGGCGGCTCGCGGAGAACCTCGCCTGGGGCCAGGCAGGCCCCCGGGCGGTGCTGCGCGCCTGGGTCGCCAGTGCCGGACACCGGGCCAACCTCGACGACTGCCGCCTGCGCGACATCGGGATCGGCGTCGTGATCCGCAACCGCCGGCCCTGGGTGACCGCCGACTTCGGACGTCGCCACCGCTGACCTGCTCGCATTCTCATTGAGTGCACTATGATTCTGTCCGGACCGGGCGAGAGCCCGCCGGACAGGAGGCTCCATGCGTCACGGCATCGTGCTGTTCACCAGCGACCGCGGGATCACCCCCGCCCGGGCGGCGAAGGCCGCCGAGGACGCCGGCTTCGACACGCTCTACGTGCCCGAGCACACCCACATCCCGGTCAAGCGCGACGCCGCGCACCCGGGCACCGGTGACGAGAGCCTCCCCGACGACCGCTACATGCGCACCCTCGACCCGTGGGTTTCGCTCGCGACCGCGGCCGCGGTCACCGAGCGGATCAGGCTGTCGACCGCCGTCGCGCTGCCGGTCGAGTCCGATCCGATCACGTTGGCCAAGACCATCGCGACACTCGACCACCTGTCCGGTGGCCGGGTGAGGATCGGAGCCGGCTTCGGCTGGAACACCGACGAGCTCACCGACCACGGCGTCCCGGCCGGCAAGCGCCGTACGGTCCTGCGCGAGTACGTCGAGGCGATGCGGGCGCTGTGGACCCAGGACGAGGCCGCGTACGACGGCGAGTTCGTGAGCTTCGGCGCCTCCTGGGCGTGGCCGAAGCCGGTCCAGGCGCACATCCCGCTGCTGATCGGCGCCGGTGCCGGACCGAAGACGTTCGCATGGATCGCCGCAAACGCCGACGGCTGGATGACCACGCCGATCGAGACCGACATCGCCACGAAGGCGACCGCGTTGCGCGCGGCGTGGACGGCCGCCGGTCGATCCGGCGCGCCGGAGATCGCGGTGCTGATCGCGATGAGGCCGACACCCGAGGACCTCGCCGCCTGGGAGGCAGCCGGCGCGACCGAGCTGATCTGGGGTCTCCCGGACAAGACCGCCGACGAGGTCGAGGCGTTCATCGCCCGGCACGGCGCCCGCCTCGGACTCGGCTGAACCGGTGGCTGCTCCGACGACGCTGAGCGCGAAGGGCACCCGTCTCAACAAGCGTGGCCTGCAGACACGGGAGCACCTGCTCCGATCGGCGCTGCGCTGTCTCGCCGATGGAGGACCCGACGCGGTCAGCGCAAGCTCCGTCGCACGTGAGGCCGGGGCGACCTGGGGCACCGTTCAGCACCAGTTCGGCGACGTCGACGGACTGTGGGCCGCGGTGCTCGAGTACGTCCTCGCCGAGGGCGCCGCGATGACGCCCCGGATGCCGGACTCCCCCGACCTCGCTGCCCGCGTCGACGCGATCCTCGAGCTGCTGTGGTCCGCGATGGACCTGCCGGCGTCACGGGCGATCCACCAGCTCAGGCTCGCCCTTCCCCAGCAGCGCGACGAGCTCGAGGCGGCCTACCCCCACACGGCCGCTGCGATCGCCCACTGGGACCAGGCCTGGACCGAGACCGTGGAGCGCGCCTTCGACGGGCTGGCCGTCGATGCGGAGCGGCTCTCCCGCGTGCGCAGCCTGCTTCCCGGCGCGATGCGCGGCCTGCACAGCGAGCAGTTCCTGAGCAGCTACACCGACCCCGACGAGGCCCGCGCCGGCCTGGCCGGAGCGATCACCGCCTACCTCTCCTGAAAGGCCGCAGATGTCTTCCCCCGCGCAGTTCGATCCCCCCCAGTTCGACGTCGTCGTGGTGGGGTCCGGCGGTGGCGCGATGACCGCGGCATACCTCGCCCAGAGGCGCGGGCTGCGCACCGTCGTGGTGGAGAAGACCGACAAGCTCGGCGGGACGTCGGCCTACTCCGGCGGCGCCTGCTGGCTACCCGGCTCCGCAGTGCAGCAGCGCGCCGGCATCGCCGACTCCACCGAGTCGGCCCGCGCGTACCTCGACGCGCTGCTCACCGACCCGGACCCCGCGAAGGTTGACGCCTTCCTCGCCGAGGCGCCGCGCCTGGTGGCCGAGCTCGAGGAGGACGAGCTCATCGACTTCGAGTGGCTTCCGTTCCCGGAGTACTACGACGCGCCCGGGCGGGTCAGCTGGGGCCGGTCGATCCAGCCGACGAACGTGCGGCGCGACGCGCTCGTCCCTGACGTGGCTGCGCTGGTGCGCCCGCCGGTGGAGCGGGACCGCGCGGGTGAGGGCGGGCGGAACACGCTCAGCGGCGGGCAGGCGCTGATCGCCCGGCTGCTGTCGGCGTTCGTCCGCGACGGCGGCAAGATCTTCGTCGGGCACTGTGTCGACACCCTGCTGGTCGAGGGGGGTCGAGTCGTCGGCGTGCGCGCGTCCACCGGCGAACGCGAGGTCGAGATCCGGGCCGCGCGTGGCGTGATCGTCGCCTCGGGCGGGTTCGAGCACAACGCGGCGTGGCGTGCCGAGTACGGCGTCCCGGGTGACGCCGCCTGGTCGATGGCCCCCGACGGCACGAACACCGGTGAGCCCATCGCCGCTGCCCGCGCGGTCGGAGCCGCGACAGATCTCCTCGACCAGGGCTGGTTCTGCCCCGGCCTGGAGCACCCGGACGGGCACGGCTCCTTCACCCTCGGGTTCCGCAGCGGCGTGATCGTGGACGCGCACGGGCGCCGCTACGCCAACGAGTCGTTGCCCTACGACCGGTTCGGCCGGGAGATGGCCAGGTCCGTGGAACGGATCCCGTCGTGGTTCGTGTTCGACTCGCGCGAGGGCGGCCGGCTGCCCGCGATCGCGATGCCCGAGGGCGACCCCGCCGACCACCTCGCCGCGGGCACCTGGGTCCAGGCCGATTCGCTCGAGGAGCTGTCCGCCCGGCTCGGGCTCGCCGACCTGGTCAGCACGGTCGAGCGCTTCAACGACTACTGCGCGACCGGCGTCGACGAGGACTTCGGTCGCGGCGAGGACGAGTACGACACGTTCTTCACCGGCGGCGACGGGCCGAACAAGGCATTGGTCCCGGTCGACCGGCCGCCGTACTTCGCGGCGCGGTTCGTGCTCTCCGACCTCGGCACGAAGGGTGGCATCGTCACCGACGCCTCCGGCCGCGCCCTGCGCGAGGACGGGTCGGTGATCGGTGGCCTCTACGCCACGAGCAACTCCGCGGCGAACGCGTTCGGCGCCTTCTACCCGGGCCCCGGGGCGCCCCTCGGCACCGCGATGGTGTTCGGGTCGCTGGCGGTCCAGGACCTGGCGGCGCTCCCCAGCAGACTAGGTCGCGAGCAGGACCAGCGATGCAAGCGGCACCAGCCAGCTGACAAAGCTCCCGACCAGGAAGTACTCCGTCAGCCGGTGGATGCGGTCCTGCTCCGGCTTCGACCGCAGCTCGGGAAACCTCAGCAGGCCCTTGGCCGCGATCACGATGCTGGCCGCGGTGAGCTGGCCGGCCATCCCGAGGCCGAGGATGAACAAGCGTTCCATCGGCCCGAGGAGCCGGCCGCCCTTGAGCTGGGTCGCGGGGTCGTCGATGCTGCCGGTCCTGGCCGGGTTGACGGTGCCGGTGGCAGTGAGGACGAGCCGCACCACGACATTGCCCGTCGACATCTGCACGAGGAAGAGAGCCACCACGAGCAGCACCCGATCGGCACTGAGGCCATCGACGACCGGCAGCGGGTCGCGGGCCAGCCAGTCGTCGAGCACACCACCTGCGGTGCCGGCGGCCGGAGCCACCGCAACCGCCACGACCAACGCGACGCCGATCCACGCCAGCGGCCAGCCGGCGCGGTCGCGGCCGAAGCCCTGGCGCACGATCATGCCCCAGCCGACGACCACTGCCGCGATGACCACGAGAGCGAGCACGTCGCGAAGAGCAGTGAGGTCACAGAGGACGCCGACCAGCACCGCGACGCCCGCCCCGACGCACTCAGGCACGACCGGCACCGGTCTGACCGAGTGCCCCAGGTCCGCGACGGCGAGGCCGAGCAGCAGCAACGCGATCCAGCTCACGACACCCTCCCGAGACTTGTGTCGGCCGCCACCAGCGCGGCGAGACCGTCGGTGCGGACCCGCTGGGAGATCGCGGAGGCACTGACGCCCAGTGCCTGGGCGAGCTCGCGCTGGGTCTGCCCGGCAAGGAGACCACGCAGCACCGACAACGAGCGCTCCGAGAGCGCTCCGACCGCAGCGTCGCGCAGCACCAGAGCCGCGTCGACCAGATCGGCGTCGGGTCCCTCGGTCTCCTCGGCGATGCGGAACGCCGTGCTGCGGAAGCGGCTCCCGGAGTGCTCCTGGTCGTCGTGGACCTGCCCGATGGCGTCGCGCGCCGCCCACCAGCCGGGGCCGTCCTCCACCCGCGGCTGCTCCTGCAACAGGCTCACCTCACCCCAGCCGATGCCGTGCCGCACGTCGTGGTCCGGCAACATCCCCAGGCGCAGCCGCAAGGACGCCTGGAGCGCCTGGCCCACGCTCCTGAACGCGCCCTGGAACTCGTCACCGATCGTGAAGCGCAGCGGCGTGCTCGGGTCGGACGCGTCGTTGACCTGCGCCAGCAGGGAGACGAGTCGCTCGTGCAGCACCGATCGGTCCTCGGCCCGCCGCGAGGCGACCACGTCGCCGATCAGCGTGGCTGTCAGCATGGGACTTCACTCACCATGAAATGAAGCATATACTCGAACTTATTGAGATGTGAAGATCATGGCTTATGTCACCTGCCAGAACAGCCGATCGACCACGACCCGCGCCCGCCGGGCCGTCCGCTGGTAGTCGTTGACCATCGCGGCGGTCTCCCCCGCCCTGTACCCGAGGATCCGCGCGACCGCGGCGCGTTCCCGACTGTCGCCGGGCAGCTGGTCCGAGGGGCGGCCCCGGACCAGGACGGTCGCGTTGCGCGCACGACTGGCCAGCTTCCAGGCCGCGTCCAGGGACTCGGCGTCGGTCGCGTCGAGCAGCCCGTGCGTGACCGCCGCAGCGAGCGCCTCGATCGTCTTGGTCGTCCGCAGGTCGGGTACGTCGCCGGCGTGCTGCAGCTGAAGGACCTGGACGGTCCACTCCACGTCGGCGAGCCCGCCGCGGCCGAGCTTGAAGTGCGTGCCGGGTCGGCGCCACGAGGCAGCCGCTCGTCGTCCACGCGCGCCTTGATCCGGCGGATCTCGACGAGGTCGTCGGCGCTGAGCCCGGCCGCGGGGAAGCGCAGCGGATCGATCAGGGCGGCGAACCGCTGTTGCAGGTCCTCGTCGCCGGCGACCGGCTCGGCGCGCAGCAGTGCCTGCGCCTCCCACACCGCGGACCACTTCGCGTAGTACGCGGCAAAGGCGTCCAGCGTGCGCACCAGCGGGCCCTGCTTGCCCTCCGGCCGCAGGTCGGCGTCGACCTCGAGCGGCGGGTCGGTCGCCGGCAGCGCGAGCAGGCGGCGCAGCTCGTTCGCGACGGCCTGGGCCATGGACGACGCGAGCTCGGGGTCGGCGCCGGGCTGCGGGTCGTGCACGAACATCACGTCGGCGTCGCTGCCGTAGCCCATCTCGTAGCCGCCGTACCGACCCATCGCGATGATCGCCATCCGGGTCGGCAGCGCGACCCCACGCTCGCGCTCTCGACCGACTCGGTCGGCGACCGCCAGCGCGGCTTCGAGGGTGGCGTCGGTGAGATCGGTCAGGGCGTAGCCGACCTCGGCGACACCGAAGGGCACGCAGAGGTCGGCGGCGCTGATCCGCAACAGCTCGCGCCGCCGGATCGCCCGGACGCTGCGGATCGCCGCGACCGGCGTCGTCGCGGCGCGCGGCGTTGGCGAGCATCTCGGTCTGGATCGCATCGCGGCCGAGCGGGCGCAGACCGGCGCCCTCGCCGCCGAGGATCTGCACCCCTTCGGGCTCGCGCTGCGAGCAGGTCGGTGGCGATACCGGCTCGTCGCCAGCACCTGCGCCAGCCGCTGCGCGGTCTCGCCCTCGTCACGCAGCAGCGGCAGGTACCACGGCGTGCTGCCCAGGGCGTCGGAGATCCTGCGGAAGCCGAAGAGGCCCGCGTCCGGGTCGGGTGCGTCGGCGAACCACTCGAGCAGCGACCGGCAGCAGCGTGCGCTGGATGGCGGCGGTCCGCGATGACCCCGCCGGTCAGCGCCTCGAGGTGGCGCAGCGCGGCCGGCGGGTCGTCGTACCCGAGCGCGGCCAGCCGCTCCTTCGGCGGCGTCGGGCGTCAGCCGGACGCCGTCGCCCGGGATCCGGGCGACCGCCGCGAGCAGCGGTCGGTAGAAGAGCTTCTCGTGCAGCCGCCGCACCTCGCGCCGGTGGTGGCGCCACGCCTCGTCCAGCTCCGCGACCGGGTACTGTGCAGGAAGCCCAGCGAGCGACCGAGCCGTCGCAGCGACGCCTCGTCCTCGGGGACGACGTGCGTGCGGCGCAGGCTGGTAGAGCTGGATCCGGTGCTCGAGGGTGCGCAGGAACGCGTAGGCCTCGTGCAGTGACTGCGCCGTCCTCGCGGCCGACGTAGCCGCCCTGCGGTCAGGTCGGCCAGGGCGCTCAGCGTGGTCGGGCGCGCCGCACCGCCTCGTCGGTGCGGCCGTGCACCAGCTGCAGCAGCTGGACCGCGAACTCGACGTCGCGCAGTCCGCCGAGCCGAGCTTGAGCTGCCGCTCGGCCTCGTGCGCCGGGATGTTCTCGAGCACGCGCCGGCGCATCGCCTGGACGTCCTCGACGAAGCCCGTCGCGCTCGGCCGCTGACCAGACCATCGGCGCCGAGGTCTCGACGTACTGCCGGCCCAGCGCGAGGTCGCCGGCGACCGGCCGCGCCTTGAGCAGGGCCTGGAACTCCCAGGTCTTCGCCCAGCGCTCGTAGTAGCCGCGGTGGCTGGCCAGCGTGCGCACCAGCGGGCCCGCCTTGCCCTCGGGCCGAAGGGCGGCGTCGACCGGCCAGATCGTGCCCTCGGCGGTGTGGTCGCAGCAGACCTGCATCATCGTGGAGGCGAGCTGGGTGGCGGTCGCAGGCGCTCGCTGCTCGTCGCGCGCCCGGCGCGGGCTCGGCCACGAAGATGACGTCGACGTCGCTGACGTAGTTCAGCTCGTGGCCGCCGCACTTGCCCATCGCGATGACGGCGAGGCGGCAGCCGCGAGCGTCGGCGCCGACCTTCGCCCGCGCGACCGCGAGCGCGGCGTCGAGCGTGCCGGCGGCCAGGTCGGACAGCTCGGCGGCGACGTCGTCGACCGCCGACGTGGTGGGCCAGGTCGCGGCGGCGAGGCGCAGCAGCACCCGGCGGTACTCGACGCGCAGCGCGTCGACGGCCTCGCCGTAGGCAGCGTCGCGACCGGCTCGGCGCCGTCCGGGTCGGCGCCGACGGCGCGAGCAGCCCCGCCCGCACGGCGTACGCCGCGGGTCGGGTCGACCCCAGCGTCGGGTCGGTCAGCTCGTGCCAGTGCTCGGGGTGCCGGACCAGGTGGTCACCCAGCGCCTGCGCTCAGCGCCGAGCACGCTGAGCAGCCGCATCGCGGTGCCTTCGTCGTCCGGCGAGCTGCTCGCGAGCAGGTCGTCGGCGTCGGGTGCCGCTCGTGCAGCCGGATCAGCGCGTCGAGCGCGAGGTCGGGATCGGCGGTCCGGCCGAGCAGCGCCGACCAGCGGGTCCGCCGGCAGGCCCCAGCGAGCGGAGCTGCCCGCGGCGTGAGCGCTGTCCTGGAAGCCCGAGCGGACGAGGTTTCCCGCCGAGAGCAGGTGAGCGATCCCGTGGCACGACCTGGCTCGATGTCCGGCAGGCGCTCAGAGCACCGGCAGCATCCGGTCGCGCTCGAACGCGGAGACCTGGCCGCGGTACTCCTCCCACTCCTGTCGCTTGTTGCGCAGGAAGAAGTCGTAGACGTGCTCGCCCAGGGTCTCGGCGAGCAGCTCGGACCGCTCTGCGATGCCGATCGCGTCGTACAGGCTCTTGGGCAGCTGCTCGAGCCCGAGCGCCTGGCGCTCGCCGTCGGTGAGCGACCAGACGTCGTCCTCGGCCTCGCGCGGCAGGTCGTACTGCATCCTCGAGACCCTTCATGCCGGCGGCGAGCACGACCGCGAAGGCGAGGTACGGGTTGCAGGCGGCGTCGATCGTGCGCAGCTCGATGCGGGTCGACTGGCCCTTGTTGGGCTTGTACATCGGCACCCGCACCATCGCGGAGCGGTTGTTGTGGCCCCAGCAGATGTACGACGGCGCCTCGCCCCCGCCGATCAGCCGCTTGTAGGAGTTGACCCACTGGTTGGTGACCGCAGGTGATCTCGGCCGCGTGGTGCAGGATGCCCGCGATGAAGTGCCGGCCGGTCTTGGACAGCTGGTACTCCGCGCCGCCCTCGAAGAACGCGTTGCGGTCACCCTCGAAGAGCGACACGTGGGTGTGCATGCCGGAGCCGGGCTGGTCGGTGAACGGCTTGGGCATGAAGCTGGCCCAGACGCCCTGGCCGAGCGCGACCTCACGGACGACGGTGCGGAACGTCATGATGTTGTCGGCCGTCGACAGCGCGTCGGCGTACCGCAGGTCGATCTCCTGCTGGCCCGGACCGCCCTCGTGGTGGCTGAACTCCACCGAGATGCCCATCGACTCCAGCATCGTGATCGCCTCGCGCCGGAAGTCCGAGCCGGCGCTCTGCGCGGTGTGGTCGAAGTAGCCGCTGCTGGTCGACCGGCACCGGCGGGTGGCCGGGCTCGGGCTGGCCGCTGGAACAGGTAGAACTCGATCTCCGGGTGGGTGTAGAAGGTGAAGCCCTGCTCGGCGGCCGACTGCAGGGTGCGCTTGAGCACGTAACGCGGGTCGGCGTACGACGGCGAGCCGTCGGGCATCGCGATGTCGCAGAACATCCGGGCGGTCGCCGGGCCCTCGCCGCGCCACGGCAGGATCTGGAAGGTCGACGGATCGGGCCGGGCGAGCATGTCGGCCTCGGTCACGCGCGCGAAGCCCTCGATCGCCGAGCCGTCGAAGCCGATGCCCTCGGCGAAGGCGCCCTCGAGCTCGGCCGGCGCGATCGCCACCGACTTCAGGTAGCCCAGCACGTCGGTGAACCACAGCCGCACGAACCGGACGTCACGCTCCTCGAGCGCCCGGAGCACGAAGTCCTCTTGTTTTCCCATGTCCGTGCTCACTCCGTTCCGCGCGCCCATGGGGCCCGGACGCGGCTGCATTGATCGATTCGCTCGCTGCGCTCGCTCATGGGGCCACGATAGGGGCTCGGTGTGTCAGACGCGTGACATGTCCGACCCGGACCCGACCCGGGCGATCACGGAGGCGAAGGCAGCGGCCACGGGCTGCCACGCGTGCGCCAGCTCGGGGCCGGCGGAGTGCATCTCGACCAGCGCAGCGTCGACGACGTCGGCGCCGATCTCCTCGCGCTCGTCGGCCGCCCACGCGGCGACGATCGCGTCGTCGACCTCCGGATGGGGCTGGATCCCCCAGACCGTGTCGGCGAAGCGCGCTGCCTGCAGGGTGCCGTCGGGAGCGACTGCGAGGGTCACCGTGCCGGGCGGAGCCGAGGTGACGACGTCGTTGTTCCAGTGGATGACCCGGCCCGGCCGGGAGCCGAGGACCGGGTCGGCGCCGGCAGCGCTCGTCCAGCCGAGCGGGAGCACCCCGAACTGCCGGCCGTGCGGGTTCGCCGCGGCGGTCCCCCCGAGCGCCACGGCCGCCAGCTGGTGACCGAGGCAGATGCCGAGCGTGGGTACGCCGTGGGCCGCGGCCGTGCGCACCAGGCCCTTGGTCGACGAGAGCCACGGATGTACCGCGTCGTCGTTCGCGCCCATCGATCCCCCGAGCACCATGAGCGCACTGTGACCGGACAGGTCGGCCGGCAGGTCGTCGCCGTCGTACGGGCGATGCACGTCGAGCAGGCAGCCGGCCTCGGTCAGCCACCGACCGACGAGGGCGGGCGGGCAGTCGTCCTGGTGCTGCACCACCAGGACGGGCGGCTCAGTCGTCACCGGGCACCTGGGCGAGATCGGCCAGCCAGGCCGTGGCGGCGGCGTCGGACGGCATCCGCCAGTCACCACGCGGCGAGAGCGAGCCACCGGCGGAGACCTTGGGACCGTTGGGGATCGCCGACCGCTTGAACTGGCTGGCGAAGAACCGGCGCAGGAAGACGTCGAGCCAGTGCTTGATCGCCGCGAGGTCGTAGGAGATGCGGCGTTGCTCGGGGAAGCCAGGAGGCCACTCCCCCGTGGTCGGGTCGGCCCACGCGTGGTGGGCGAGGAACGCGATCTTGCTCGGCCGGAAGCCGAAGCGGAGCACCTGGTAGAGCGTGAAGTCGTGCAGCGCGTAGGGGCCGATCGTGCCCTCGGTGCTCTGCGGCTTGTCGTCCTTGGCCGGGACGAGCTCCGGGCTGATCTCCTGCTCGACGATCTCGGTCAGGACCTCGTCGACCTCCTCGTCGAACTGGTCGGTGCTCACGACCCAGCGGATCAGGTGCTGGATCAGCGTCTTGGGCACCCCGGTGTTCACCGCGTAGTGCGACATCTGGTCGCCGACGCCGTAGGTGCACCAACCGAGTGCGAGCTCGCTGAGGTCACCGGTGCCGAGCACGATGCCGCCACGCTGGTTGGCGATCCGGAACAGGTAGTCGGTGCGCAGCCCGGCCTGGACGTTCTCGAAGGTGACGTCGTAGACCTCCTCGCCGCGGGCGTAGGGATGGCCCAGCCCGTCGAGCATCTGGGTCGCGGCCGGCCGGATGTCGAGCTCCTCGAAGCTCACCCCGAGCGACTTCGCAAGTCGGGTGGCGTTGTTCTTCGTGTAGTCCGTGGTCGCGAAGCCGGGCATCGTGAACCCGAGGATGTCGCTGCGCGGCCGGTCGAGCCGGTCCATCGCCTTCGCGGCGACGATCAGCGCATGGGTGGAGTCCAGACCACCGGAGATGCCGATGACGATCTTGGGCTGCCCGATCGCGCGGAGGCGCTGCTCGAGGCCGGAGACCTGGATGTTGTAGGCCTCGTAGCAGTCCAGTGCCAGCCGCTGCGGGTCGTCGGGCACGAACGGGAACCTGTCGACCTTGCGGCGCAGGCCGGTGTCGCCAGTGGGAGGGTCGAGGGTGAAGGGGATCGCAGTGTGCGAGCCACCGGTGGTCGAGCCTGACGAGACCCCCTCGGCGCGCGCGTTGTCGTCGAACGTGCCCTGCCGCATCCGCTCCTGCCGGATGCGGTCGAGGTCGACGTCGACGACGGTGCGCCGCGGGCCGGCCGGGAACCGCTCGCTCTCGCCGAGCAGGTCGCCGCACTCGTAGACCATCGTCTGGCCGTCCCACGACAGGTCGGTGCTCGACTCGCCCTCACCGGCTGCGGCGTAGAGGTACGCCGCGAGGCACCGTGCGCTCGCGCTGCGCACCAGCAGCCGACGGTCCTCGGCCCGGGCGACCGTGATCGGGCTGCCGGAGATGTTCGCCAGCACGGTCGCTCCGGCGAGGGCGGCTGTCGGCACTCGGCGGGACCGGCACCCACATGTCCTCGCAGACCTCGACGTGCAGGGCGAGGCCGGGCACGTCACTGGCGGCGAACACCAGGTCGCGGCCGAACGGGACGTCCTGCCCGACCAGCTGGATCTCGGCGTCGTACACCGTCCGCGCCGGCGGCGAACCAGCGCGTCTCGTAGAACTCGCGGTAGGACGGCAGGTAGGACTTCGGCGCCACCCCGAGGATCCGGCCGCGATGGACCACGACCGCGCAGTTGTAGACCCGGTTGCCGTGCTTCAGGGGTGCGCCCACCACGACAACGGGCCGCAGCTCGGCGCTGCGCTCGACGATGGTCGCGAGGGCCTCCTCGACCGCGTCGAGCAGGGTGTCCTGGAGGAAGAGGTCGTCGGCGGAGTACCCGCTGAGGCACAGCTCGGGGAAGATCGCGACCGCGACGCCCTCGTCGTGACAGGCGCTCGCCTCCGCGAGCACGGTCACGGCGTTCGCCGCCGGGTCGGCGAGCGTCACCGGCAGCGTGCACGCGGCCACCCGCGCGAACCCGTGTGCGTAGCAGGAGTGGAAGTCCACCCCTCCAGTTTGGCATGGCAGAGAGGTGGGAGGCCGTGGTCCGGTGGTCGAGGAGGTCGCACAGCGAGCCTCGAAACCTCGGGACTGCGGGTGGTCGGGTTCTTGGCAGCGAGGAGGAGGGACGGCGCGTGGCCGGGGCTCGGTCGTCGGGTGCGGTGCCGCGGGTGGTCGAGCAGCGAGCTTGCGAGCGATCAGCCGAGACCACGGCGGTAGGCCGGTGGTCGGGTTGTTGGCGGCGACGAGGGAGTACGGCGCGTGGCCGGGCCCTGCTGTCGGGTGCGGCCCGACGGTGGTCGAGCAGCGAGCTTGCGAGCGATCAGCCGAGACCACGGCGGTCGACCGATGGTCGAGGTGCGAGCGCAGCGACGATGGAGTGCGGCGGGTGGCCGGGCCCCGCTGCCGGGTGCGGCTCTGCGGTGGTCCGGTGGTTGAGGTGCGAGCGCAGCGAGCCTCGAAACCCGGCCGACACCGGTGGTTGAGCCTGTCGAAACCCCGGAACCTTGACCGCCCTCGGTCCGCCAGAAACTTCTTGAAGAAAGTTTCCGAATTCCCATCCCAGTAAGGGATTCTCACCAGAAACTGTCGGTGGCCACCCCTAGATTCGAACCATGAACCCGGGCAGCACCACGACAACCGATCTGGATGCAGCCAGCGTGCTGAGTGCTCGCTCGCCGGTTCCGTCGTGACGCCAACACCGCCGAGACCGGCGTGCTGGAAATGGCCGATCGAGTGGGCGCGGCTGCACCAGGTCACCGACCTCGACGACGCCGCGACCTGGTGCTCGAGCCGGGGTGAGGACACCGGGATCCCGATCGCCGGGGAAGGCTGCCCACTGGTCTGCGGAGTTCGCGGTCGCCGAGCTCGCCACCGCCCTGGGGCTGTCGGCCGGGTCGGGTCGCAACCTGATCGCCCAGGCGTTGGAGCTGGCCTACCGGCTGCCGAAGCTGTGGGCGAGGGTCCAGGCCGGGATCGTTGGCGCCGTGGCGGGCCCGAAGGGTCGCCGAGGAAACCCTCAACGCCTCCCTGTCGGTCGAGGCTGCCGCCTGGGTCGACGCCCAGGTGGCGCCGTTCGCCCACAAGACCGGGGTCGCCCAGACCCAGCGGCTGGTGGAGACCGCGATCACCCGGCACATGCCGCAGCTCGCCGCCGAGCGCCGCGAGCGGGCTGCCGAGCAGCGGTACTTCACCATCGACCACGACCAGGTCTCCTTCGCCGGCACCAGCCGGGTCCACGGCGAGCTCGACCTCGCCGACGCACTGGACCTCGAAGACGCCGTCGCCGCCGGCGCCGCCCAGCTCGCCGCGCTGGGCAGCGAAGACCCGTTGGATGTCCGCCGAGCCGCTGCGGTCGGACTGATCGCCCGCGGCGAACAAGCCCTCGACCTGGAGGTGGACCTGGAGACCGGGGAGGTCTCGACAGGCTCGACCACCGCGACGGGCTCGATCACTGGGGTCTCGACAGGCTCGACCACCGGGGGCCGGAAGGGTCGGGAGGTGGTGCTCTACGTCCACCTCTCCGAAGACGCCCTCACCTCCGGCGACTCGAACGCCCCGGTGGAGCTGGAACAAGCCGGGGGCCGGCTGCTCACCGCGGGACAGATCGCGGAATGGTGCGGACGATCCGAGACCGCCAAGATCACCGTCAAACCCGTCATCGACCTTAGCCAGAACCAGGCGGTGTCGGCCTACCAGATGCCGGACCGGATCGCCGAATCCGTCCGACTGCGGGACAAGACCTGTGTGCACCCCTACTGCAACCGGCCCGCCCGGCGCTGCGACCTGGACCACGTCGACCCCTAGGTCGACCCCGACGACGGCGGCCCACCCGACCAGACCTCGACGCAGAATCTCGCACCACTATGCAGGTTGCACCACCGGATGAAGACCCACGGCGGCTGGACCTACACCATCCTCGAACCCGGCACCTACCTGTGGCGCAGCCCCCACGGCCTGACCTGGCTCCGCGACCAGCACGGCACCACCGACCTCACCCCACCCGAACCCGAACCACCCGGCCAACCCGACCGATAGCCACCCCGCCCCGACCCCGCCAGGTCGCGACAGCCCGACCACCGACGACCTGACGGGGACACAGGCATGCGCCGGGGGCCTTCAGAGGCCCTGCGATGCCCGAAAACCCATGGAGCTCGGTGGCCCCGAACGGCACACTGACGCGGTGAGCGCCTTCGCAGCCGGCACCCCGCCCGAGCCGCCGTACACGGCTGTCATCTTCACCAGCATCCGCACCGGCGGTGACCACGGGTACGAGGTGATGGGAGCCCGGATGCAAGCACTGGCGAAAGAGCAGCCGGGTTACCTCGGCTACGAGTCAGCCCGTGAGGACGGCTTCGGCATCACGGTGTCCTACTGGGCCGACGACGCCTCGGCAGCCGCCTGGAAACAGGTCCACCAGCACACGGTCGCGCAGCAGCGCGGTCGCGAGGCCTGGTACGCCGACTACCGGGTGCACGTCGCGACAGTGACCCGGGCGTACGGTCCGCCCGACGAGCACTAGCCACCGGGCCGCACCACCCGCCGTCGCGTGGGGGCCGCAGCACTCGATCTCGCGCACCGGTGCGATCGAGGTGCCCTGGATCCTGTTCCCGCGCAGCACGCGACCGTGTCGACGGCGTCGGCGACGACTCCGATCCCGGTCTCGCCAAGGGATCACCCCCGGTGACGAGCGCCACAGGTACGAACCGGCCAGAACGGGGCTAGCGTTGACGGTGGTCCGGGGACTCCGTGAGGGAGCCTCGAGAGCAAATGGTGAGGAGCTCGACGATGAGCGAAGAGACTGCGCCGTACGGGTCGGGAGCGTCGACCGGCCCGAGCGCCGGAGGCACGGCGGCACCCGTCAAGCGGGTCCGCACCCAGCACCTCCGCGAGATGAAGGAGCGCGGCGAGAGGTTCGCCATGCTCACGGCCTACGACATGTACACCGCGGCCACGTTCGACGAGGCCGGCGTCGAGGTGCTGCTGGTCGGGGACAGCGCCTCCAACAACGTCCTCGGCAACGAGACCTCGCTGCCGATCACCGTCGACGAGCTGCTCCCGCTGACGCGCGCGGTCGCACGGTCGACGCACCGTGCGCTGGTCGTCGGCGATCTGCCGTTCGGCTCCTACCAGCGCTCCCCCGAGCAGGCCTACGACACCGCGGTGCGCTTCATGAAGGAGGCCGGCGCCCACGCCGTGAAGCTCGAGGGCGGCCACGAGATGGCTCCGCAGATCGAGCTGCTCAGCCGCGGCGGCATCCCGGTGATGGCCCACATCGGCTTCACCCCGCAGAGCGAGCACGCTCTCGGCGGCTACCGCGTGCAGGGTCGTGGGGACACCGCGCAGCGGATCCTCGACGACGCCCGGGAGGTCGAGGCTGCCGGTGCGTTCGCGGTCGTCATGGAGATGGTCCCCGGCGACGTCGCTGCCCGGGTCACCAAGGAGCTCACCATCCCGACCATCGGCATCGGTGCCGGCAACCAGTGCGACGGCCAGGTCCTCGTCTGGCAGGACGCGTTCGGGCTGCGCACCGGCCGAATGGCCAAGTTCGTCAAGCAGTACGCCGACGTCCACGGCGTACTCCTCGACGCGGCCCGGGCCTACGCCGAGGACGTGAAGTCCGGCACCTTCCCGGCGCCCGAGCACACGTTCTGATGCGCCGCAGCGGTCACGACCACGGCGACCACGGCGGCGACGTAGCCGACCTGTTCACCCAGGCGACCTGGGACGCCAGGTACGCCGAGTCCGACCGGATCTGGAGCGGCCGACCCAACCCGCGGCTGGTCGAGCAGGTCGAGCAGCTGCCGCCCGGCGACGCGCTCGACGTGGGTGCCGGTGAAGGCGCCGACGCCGTCTGGCTGGCCGGCCAGGGCTGGCAGGTGACCGCTCTGGACGTCTCCGAGGTGGCCCTCGGACGGGTGGCGGCGCACGCCGCGGAGCAGGGGGTCGGACAGCGCGTGACGACCCTGCACCACGACCTGATGACCGGCGCTCCGCTGCCCGGGAAGTTCGATCTGGTGTCGGCGCAGTACCTGCACCCGCCGACCGACCGGTTCGCCGAGATGATCGGTCTGCTCGGCGCGGTCGTGCGCCCGGGCGGAAGGCTCCTCGTGGTCGGCCACCACCCCGACGACCTCGCCACCGGGCTCCGCGGCGGCCACGGCCACCCCGAGCTGCTGTTCACGCCGGACCGGGTCGTCGACGTGCTGAGCGACGACTGGGAGGTCGAGCTCGCCGGTTCGCCGACGCGTGCGGTCGACGGCCCGGACGGGCCCGTGACCGTCACGGACTCCGTGGTGCTGGCCGTCAAGCACTGACCGTTCGGCACGATTCAGCGGCGCGGTGCCGGAGTAGCGTGACGAGATGCGACGCCTCCTCGCCCTCGCCGTCAGCACCCTCCTCGCCGTGCCGGCAGCCGGGGTCGCCGCGTCGGCTCCCGGCCCGTCCGACCCGGGTCGAGCGACGGCCGCACCGCGGTCGGCGGCGTTCCCGGCGCTGAGCGTGCGCCGCAAGGTCACCGGGCTGGAGACGCCCTGGGACGTCAAGCGGCTGCCGAAGGGGCGGCTGCTCATCGACGAGCGCGACAACCACCGCCTGATCATCTCGAGGCACGGCCACACGCACGGCGTACGGTTCCCGGCCCACGTCTGGGTCAGCGGTGAGACCGGGCTGCTCGGCCTGGCCGTCGACCCGCACTTCAAGAAGAACCGCCGGATCTACACCTGCTTCGGCGGGTTCACCGCAACCGGTCACGACGTCCGGATCGCCGCATGGCGGATGGGCCGGCACTACCGCGGCGTACGTCTCCGCCGGGTGCTGCTGTCCGGACTGCCGGCGACGAGCGGACGGCACGGCGGCTGCCGACTGCTGATCACCCGAGCAGGCTCGCTGCTGGTCGGCACCGGAGACGCAGCCACCGGCACCAACCCGCAGAACCTCGACTCCCTCGGCGGCAAGGTGCTCCGGATCAACCGGTTCACCGGGGCGCCATGGCCGTCGAACCCGTGGGCGTCGTCGGCGGCGCCCCGACGATTCGTCCTGAACTACGGCCACCGCAACGTCCAGGGCTTGGCCCAGCGAGCCGACGGCACGCTGTGGTCGGTCGAGCACGGGCCTGACCGCGACGACGAGGTCAACCTGCTCGTCGGCGGCGGCAACTACGGCTGGAACCCGGTCCCGGGCTACAACGAGAACGTGCCGATGACCGACCACGTCGCTGCCCGGGGCGCAGATCGACGCGCGGTGGAGCTCGGGCTACGCCGACGCTGGCCACCTCCGGCGCCACCTGGGTGCACGGACGCCAGTGGGGCGCGTACGACGGCACCCTCGCCGTCGCCGCCCTCAAGGCCAGCCGACTGGTGTTCTTCAAGTTCGACATCGACGGGCACGCTGCTCTGGACCCGGACCCCCGGCCGGCTCAACCACTTCGGCCGGCTCCGGTCGGTCACCCGCGCCCGCAACGGCGACCTGCTGGTCACGACCTCCAACGGGACCGGCGACTCCGTGTTGCGGGTGCTCGCCGACGCTGAGGTTGCTGCGGCGTCACTGCGCCAGCACGACCACGACCAGCCAGCACGCCATCGACAGCACCGCCACCACCACGACCCGGCGGGGCCGCGACATGAACCACCGGCATCCGAGCGCGAGCAGCACCAGCCAGACGATGACCAGCGCTACGGTCGCGAGGGTGCCGTAGACCCGCGTGGCCGCGAAGATCAGGAACGGCGTGCAGGCGAGGATCGCCATCCCGACGAACGATGCCCGGTAGGCGCGGATGTCCCGGATCCGGCCGGGTCGCTCGGGGCGCTGGATGTCCATCCGCTCAGCCGTCGACGTCGTCGTTCCAGTTCGGGTCGTTGTCCCACGCCCGGTTGCGCTCCTCGACCTTCTCCAGCGCGCGCGCCGCCTCTGCCTCGGTCGGCGTACGGTCCGAGCCGATCGGCGTACGCGCAGCCTTCCGGTCCCTCGACCGCGTGGTGGTTCAGGCAGTACCAGAAGTCGCTCATCCTCCGACGCCCCTTTCGGCCTCTGCTTTCGGTGAAAACTACACTCGCCCGCGTGACCTCCGTCGTCCCTGGCACCGTCTCGCCCCGCCGTCCCGTCCCGCCACACATCCCGCGGCCGGAGTACGTCGACCGGCCCGCGCCCGAACGGTTCACCGGCTCGGAGGTCAAGGACGCCGACACGATCGCCCGCATGCGCATCGCCGGGCGGATCGCCGCGCAGGCGCTCGAGGAGGTCGGCAGGCACGTGACTCCCGGCGTCACCCACGACGAGCTGGACCGGATCGGCCACGAGTTCCTGCTCGACCACGAGGCCTACCCGTCGACCCTCGGCTACCGCGGCTTCCCGAAGTCGCTGTGCACCAGCGCCAACGAGGTGATCTGCCACGGCATCCCGGACAGCCGGGTCGTCGAGGACGGCGACATCGTCAACATCGACATCACCGCCTACATCGGCGGCGTCCACGGCGACACCAACGCGACCTTCATGACTCCGGGGGTGAGCGAGGAGGTCCGCGACCTCGTCGAGCGCACCGAGGAGGCCTTGCGCCGGGCGATCAACGCAGTCAGGCCGGGGCGCCAGATCAACGTCATCGGGCGGGTGATCGAGGCCTACGCGAAGCGGTTCGGCTACGGCGTCGTCCGGGAGTTCACCGGTCACGGCATCGGTACCTCGTTCCACTCCGGCCTGGTGATCCCGCACTTCGACGACCCGGCGTACGACATCGCGATCGAGCCGGGGATGACGTTCACGATCGAGCCGATGCTCAACCTGGGGACCCACGAGTGGGAGATGTGGGACGACGACTGGACGGTGGTCACTCGGGACCGGCGGACCTCGGCGCAGTTCGAGCACACGCTGCTGGTCACCGACACGGGTGCCGAGATCCTCACGCTGCCGTGATCGCCGAGGGGTGGTGGCGCCGCGGGTGGGTGGTCGCGGCAACGTCGGTGCTGGCGATGGTGCTGCTGCGCTTCCACGCGCGGGTGCCGAACGTCGGCAACCTCGGCAGCCTGCTCGAGACGTTCCTCCCCTGGCTGGGGCTCGCCGCGGTCCCGCTCGGCGTGGTTGCGGCCTTCCGCCGGGCGCCGATCGCCCTGGCGGGCGTCGCGGCGCTGACCACGCTGTGGCTGGTCATGTTCGCCACCACGGTCTGGCCGAAGGGCACCGCGGGCGGCGACCTGCGGGTCGTCACGCACAACGTCAGCGCGACCAACGACGCACCGACTGCGACAGCCGAGGCGCTGCTCGACGCCGATGCCGACCTGGTGGCGCTCGAGGAGGTCACGGCTCCGACCGAGGCGGCCGTCGAGAAGGCGTTCGCGGAGCGCTATCCGCACCACGCCGTGACCGGCACGGTCGGTCTCTGGAGCCGTTACCCGATCAGCTCCTCCGACCCGCTGGACCTCGGCCTGTCGTGGGCCCGGGCGATGCGCGCCGTCGTCGAGACCGACCGCGGCCAGGTCGCCGTGTACGTCGCGCACCTCGCGTCGGTACGAGTCGGCGCCCTCGGCTTCCAGTCCTCCCAGCGCAACCTCGCGATCAAGCTCCTCGCGGCCCGGATCGAGAACGACCCGGTACGCCGGGTGGTCGTGATGGGCGACTTCAACGGGTCGTCCTACGACCGTGCGCTCGGACCGCTGCTCGACCAGGTGCGGTCCGCGCAACGGCTCTCGGGCCGGGGGTTCGGCTTCAGCTGGCCGGCACGCTTCCCGATGGCGCGGATCGACCAGATCCTCGTGCGCGGCCTCCAGCCGCGGAACGCCTGGGTGCTCCCGCGCACCGGCAGCGACCACCGGCCGGTTGCGGCGAACCTGGACGAATAGGGCGCAAAGTGCGCAAGACTGTGCGCCATGGCCGTTCTCGCTGGAGGGGCGCGACTGCCGCTCACCGCCCTGCTGCTCGCGCTCACCGTGGTCGTCGGCGGCACCGTCGGCGCACGCCCTGACCCGCTCCGCGCGACCGGAGCCGCGGCCGCCGGGGTGCCGGTCGCCGGCACGTCCTGCCCGGTGTTTCCGGCGAGCAACTACTGGAACACCGACATCAGCGCGCTGCCGGTCGACTCACGCAGCGCGACCTGGCTCTCGCACATGTCGACCGACCAGAACCTGCACCCCGACTTCGGCCCGTCGTTCGGCGACGGGCCGAACTACGGCATCCCGATCACCGTCGTCAAGCGCCGGCACCACAAGGTCCGGGTGCACTTCGACTACGCCGCCGAGAGCGACCACAGGCGCTACCCGTTCGGTCGCGACACGAAGATCGAGGGCGGCCGCAACTCCGGCGGCGACATGCACGCGATCGTCGTACGGAAGGGCGTCTGCCGGCTCTACGAGACCTGGAACACCCGGGTGCACGCCGGCCACTGGCGCGCCGGGTCGGGCGCGACCTGGTCACTCGGCAGCAACCAGCTCCGGCCGGACAGCTGGACGTCGGCCGACGCCGCCGGCCTGCCGATCCTGCCCGGACTCCTGCGCTGGAACGAGGTGAAGGCCGGCCGGGTGTCGCACGCGATCCGGTTCACCACCGACGTCACCAGCAGGCACCACCTCTGGCCGGCCCGGCACGACGCAGGCTCGACGAACAGCTGGGCGTACCCGCCGATGGGCGCTCGCTTCCGGATGCGGGCGAGCTTCGACGTCAGCGGATACAGCGCACGCGCCCGCGTGGTGATCACGGCGATGAAGCACTACGGGCTCGTGCTCGCCGACAACGGGTCACCGTGGTTCTTCACCGGCGAGCGCAACGCCAACTGGCCACCCACGCTGATCGAGGAGCTGAAACGGATCCCGGCCTCCGCCTTCCAGGCGGTGGACACCTCGTCGCTGCAGCCCTGAAATCGCCGCTCAGTAGCCGGCGTACAGCCGCTCCACGCGCAACACCGCGAGCTCGTGCTCGGCGTCGCCGGACATCGCCGCGGCCAGCCGCAGGTGCGGCAACGCCTCGGCGTACCGGGACTGGCGCTCGAGGCTGCGGCCGAGCGCGAAGCGAACCCAGTCGTCGTCGGGGCGTTCCTCGGCCAGCCGAGTGAGCTCCTCCTCGGCGCGCTCGAGCTGGACCCGGATCAGGAACGCCCAGGCACGCAGCACCCGCAGCCCGGTGTTGTCCGGGTCGACCTCGAGAGCCGGCTCGATCACCTCGAGGGCCTCACGTGCAGCGCGGTCCTCGAGCAGGGCGTAGGCCACCCGGTACGGCGTTCCGAGGTCGTGCCGTCCAGGGAGCGCCACGGTGGGCGCCTGCAGCTCGAAGCTCTCCTCCATGTCCACCATCTTCACACCCGACCAACAGCCGGGCGGTCCGCCGGATTCCCGCGGTCCAGCCGCGACCCGGCGCGTTCAGCGGTCGGCGAACACCGCCGTGACCGTGAAGGTGCCGCTGTTCTCCGCCACCCGTTTGGTGGTCACCTCGACCCGACGGTCGAGCAGCCGGCCGGCCTGGCGCGCCGCCCAGCTGATGTCGACGACTGCCTGCAGCTGTCCACTGCGCCAGCCTTCGGGCTCGACGTGCATGACGAACCAGCCGTCGTCCTTGAGGCGGCGGGCGATGTCCACCACGAGCGGAGTGGGAGTCGACAGTTCGGTCACCTCCACAGTATGTCTGATTTGCCCGATTTATAGCATCAACCGAACGTCCCGACATGGGTGTCCTTCCGGGCCATCCGTGGTCGACCGGTTGGCCGACCGCGCCAGACCGGGTCGAATCGGGGGTCTGCGTCCTGCGCAGGTCCGACCCCACCGGACGTGTCAGGCCCGCCGCTGCCTACTTGCCAGTACTTGCCCGTGCCGCTCGAAACCTACCTACAGTTCGTCTCGAATCAACCATGCGGGGTGGTCGGGCAGAGCCTGCACCCGGATCGCATGGCACCTTCTCGGACAAGAGGCGACGATGACCGATCTCGGGATCGCTGATCCACAGTGGAACTTCGCTCTGGCGATCAGGACTGCCCTCGACCTTCACGGTTGCTTCGTGACCGAGATCGACGAGAGGAACGCTCAGGCCAGGGTCGACGTCCACTGGGCTGCCCGGCAGGCCGGCCGGCTCCTGGGGGTGGCGGTCACTGTCGAGATGCGTCCCCAGCGCGGGCGCGCCGACTTCATCGTGACCGCGACCGTTCGATGTGCGGACCCCGACGCCGTCCAACGCTCTCGCGCCGAGGCCGGTCTCCAGAAGCTGCTCGAGTCAGTCGACGAAGCGCGGCACACCCCGTGCACCCCCGCCGCGATACCGCACCCACGCTCCGTCGCACGAAAGGCCACACAGAAGCGAGCGGTGCACGCGGCCAACGGTCCGGACATTCCGTCCTGAGCCGGAGCGGTCGTCGTCACTCGAGATCGACCCCACGCGGATGGGCTGGCTCATAGGCCGGGAACCGCCCCCGCGTAGATGCTGACGTTGGTCGTTGATGGCAGTAGTCCCCTGACCTGCACAAATGGGAACTAGTCCATCGGAAGTCGACGGCCATTTATGAAGATCTTGCGGACTCCCTGCGGACTAGGCGATCAAACTGGATCGACTGCCCGCAGTCGATGTGTCACGGAAACCATGGCGTGCGCGGGGACGTATTCAAGCGGTGATCGCACGACTGGTCGGAGGATTGTCCGTTGGAGGAGGGCGATCAAATTCACGTCAACCCAGCCGAGGTACTGACCAAACGTGACACCCCTCTTGTGCAACCTGACTCCGAGGAAGAGCCAGACGAACGATGCCGATGGAACGACGAGCCACAACAGAACGCCACGGATGAACATGCCCATGAGGCCCCCGACGATCGAGTTGCGACGCTCTGGTTCGGTGGTGCTCACGGTAGTCCTCCGAGGAACTCGATGGGTGAATCCAAGTTCGGCAGCAGCCCGCCACCAATGTCCCAAACGTAGTCGACTGGAGACTCGTTGACTGTTGGATCTTCGAACGCGCCTCCACCCTGACGAATCCCGCGGTAGGCCCGAGCAGAACCTGTGGCGATCTGCCAGCCGCCGTACGCCTGGGCAGGCACGCCAAACAACGCGCCAACGCCGGTCACATCAGCCGCAGTCCCTGCGCTGAACAATGCGACCCCGGAGCCCACCTTGTAGTAGCCGTAGACGAGGTTGAGCGATCCCGAAATGAAGCCTGGGTTCAGCAACGTGTAGCACGATCCGGTCGCCCAGCCATTCGTGACTCTGTCGGCAGCCCATCCCAGCCCGCTCTTGACCGCTCCAGTTGCGTTGTCTAGACCTTCCTTGGCCTTCTCGAATGTGTCCGGCCCCGACTTTCTGGTCCAGCGCCTGTGAGGGTTACTGGTTGATCCGACCCGGTTCGGGCGCCGGGCTCGGGTGGTTGCGACTGGTCCAGGCGCGGTGGTGGTAGGCACTCTCATCGGCTACCACCACCCGGTCGTACGGCGTCGCTTCCTTGAGCATCTTGGCGTATGCGGCCGGGGTCTGTCCGCCCAAGCTGCGATGGGCCCGCGTCGTGTTGTACTTCTCGAGCCAGGCGTCGACGACGAACTGGACCTCGAGGACCGAGTGGTAGACCTCGTGGCCGAACAGCTCGCGCTCCATGGTGCCGTTGAACCGTTCGTTGATGCCGTTCTGCCAGCGGGCTGGCCTTGGCGATGAACACCGCGCTCGGACCTGCTGTTCACCGAGCCAGTCCAGCAGCGTGTCGGCGATGAACTCCCGGCCGTTGTCGGCCCGGATCAGCGTCGGCTTCCCGTGGGTCGCGAACAGCCGCTCCAGGTGCGCGCTTCACCCCGACCGCGCCGATCGCCGCGGGCGGCGTGGGAGCCGAGCGCCGACCCGGGTGAACTCGTCGATCACGTTCAGCACCCGCACCGGGCGGCCGTCACTGGTGCGGCGCTTGATGAAGTCATAGGACCAGATGTGGTTGCGATACCGCGGCGGCAGCCGCCACGTGCTGTTCGCGTCCTCGCCGAGTGCCTTCTGGCCGCTGGCTTTCGCCTTCCGTGGGGGCACCTGCAGCCCCTCCCGGCGCCACAACCGCTCGACGCGCTTCTTGTTCACCGGCCAGCCCTCCTCGACCAGCAGCCCGTGGATCATCCGGTAGCCCCACTTCGGGTGCTCCCGGCGAGCTCGGTGCATCCGCTCGACCAGCCCGCCTCGAAGTCCGACGGCGCCGGCTGCGTACCGGTTCGTCGATCGGTGCTGCCCGACCAGCCGGCAGGCGCGACGCTCACTGACCTTGACTTCCTGGTCAGCATCGCCACCGCGTCCCGCCGCCGAGCCGGGCTCAGAAGTTTCCCCTGGCCAGGTCCTTCAGCATCGAGATGTCCAACGCCTGCTCAGCAACGATCCGCTTCAGCCGGGCGTTCTCCTGCTCCAGCGTCTTCAGCCGGATCGCCTCGTCCTCCTTCAACGCGCCGTACTTCGTGCGCCACCGATAGAACGTCTGCTCGCTGACCCCGAGCTTCTTGCACACCTGCGGGATCGTCGCACCCTGGGCCTGCATCTTCTCCGCATCACGCAACCTCGCCACGATCTGCTCCGGCGTCAACCTCTTCGCTGCAGCCATCAGGAACTCACACCAGTCCTCTCACTTGTGGATGGATTCTCACAAGTTCTGGACCGAAATTCGGGGGCCGGACACATTCCTATGACGACCGAACAGGTGCTGGCAGCACGAGCGGAGGTACCGGAGCGGCTGGCCGCGATGGTCACGCTCGTCGCCGGGACGGGATTGCGGCAGTCAGAGGCGTTCGGCATCACCGTGGACAGAATCGACTTTCTGCGCCGTGTGGTGACGATCGACCGACAACTGCTCACGGTTCCCGGCCGAGGGCCGGCCTTCGGTCCGCCCAAGACCAAGGCAAGCATCCGGGCTGTTCCCCTGCCCCAGGTGGTGGTCGACGCGTTGGCCGCACACTTGGCCCGCTTTCCGGTCCATGTCGACGGTGACTTCGCTCGGCTGGTCTTCACCCGCGAGGACCTCGAGCCCTGGACCAGGCAGAGCTTCGGTCACATCTGGCGGCCCGCAGCGCAGCGAGCCGGCCTTCCTCCGCGAACCGGCTTCCACGCGCTCCGGCATTACTACGCGTCGCTCCTGATCCGCCACGGCGAGTCGATCAAGACGGTCCAGGCCCGACTCGGGCATGCCTCTGCCGCAGAAACGCTGGACACCTATTCACACCTCTGGCCGGACTCGGAGGACCGCACCCGCGACGCCGTCGATTCGGTTCTGCTGAATCTTGCGGACTCTTTGCGGACTAAGGAGGCCCCTGAGTCGTAAACATGCAGGTCAAAGGCCCAGTGCGGATGGGCTGGCTCATAGGCCGGGTTCTGTTCGCCGTACCGCCTCACGACGGCACGGTTGGCGACCATCCATCTAGGAGCGCCGTTGCCGACGCCCTCGTGCAACCTACCCGCGAGCTCGGGCGGGCCGCCCTCGAACGCTCGCTGTCTGGTCTTGCTCCAGGTGGGGTTTGCCGAGCCGCGACGGTCGCCCGCCGCGCTGGTGGTCTCTTGCACCGCCGTTTCACCCTTACCACCGCCCGGAAGCGGTGGCGGTCTGTTTTCTGTGGCACTGTCCCGCGAGTCACCTCGGGTGGCTGTTGGCCACCACCCTGCCCTGTGGAGCCCGGACCTTCCTCGAAGGAGTTGCCTCCCCCGCGGTCGCCCGGCCAGCCCATCCGCGTGCTCAGGATAGCCGCACGGCGACCGCAAGCGGGCCGGGTCAGAGGGTGAAACGGACGACGCGGCTCCTCGGGTCGGCCTCGGCGAGCACCAGCTCGACCTCCTCACCGACGGGCAGCGGTGCGGCACCGGTCACCCGGGCTTCGACCGCAGGGTCACCCACGACCACTTCGCCCCGGTGCGGATCGTCGTGCTCCGCGCTGACCACGACACCGGTGAACTTCTCGCCGATGCGGCCCTGCAGCGTGGTCGCCTCGACGAGGTCGAGGACGGCGTTCTCGTAGGCATGCGCCTTGTCGACCCGACTCGCTGCATCGTGTCGGGCAGGTCGGGCAGCGCCTCCCGCGACCCAGCCCGGGACCTCGGCGCCGGCGCACAGCGCGACGCAGACCTCCAGGCCGTAGCGGTCGACCAGTCGTCGGAGCGGCGCGGTCACGTGGGCGTACTCCGAGGCGAGCGCCGAGTGCTCCGGCTCGGCAGGGATCTCGCCGTCGAAGGCGGCGTACCCGGCGCCGCGCAGCAGCGACGTGCGCGGCGACCGTCATCGCCTCGTGGCTCGGCTTGCGCGGGTCGAGTGCGCGGATGAAGTCGGGGTGGGTCTGCTCCGCGGGCCAGTCGATGCCGAGCGCCCGTGCGGTGCGGTGCAGCCGGTTCACCGCCTCGGGGGCGGGCGGTGGCAGGGTGCGCAGGATGCCGACCTGCGCGCGTAGACCATCATCGAAGCCGCCGCGAAGCCGGTGAGCAGCGAGATCTGCGCGTTCCAGCTCTCGACGTCGAGCAGCTCGCGGAACTCCAGCCGCCACGGGTCGCCGCTGCAGTCGATCGACCTGCTCCGGCATCGGCAGGTTGACCCCGCCGCGCGCGGCTTCCTGGTGCAGCCGCAGCTCGCCGACCTCCTTGAGCAGCATCAGGGACGGGTCAGCCGATACCGCCATCGATCTGCTGCTGGGCGCCGTCGTAGTCGAGCTGGGCCTGCGAGCGCACCAGCGCCCGCTCGACGCGGGCGTCGGTCTGGGCACCCTCTGCGTCGAGCCTGATCGTCCACAGGTATGCCGGGCGCACCTGGTCGGGCAGCAGTGACGCCGCTCCCTCGGAGAGCTCGATGGGGTGCAGCGGGATCTACGTGTCGCCGCCGTACAGCGACTCGCCGCGCCGGTGCGCCTCGAGGTCGATCGGGTCCCCCGGGCTCGACGAACGCGCGCCAGGTCGGCGATCGCGTAGTGCACGACGTAGCCGTCTCCGTCGCGCTCGAGGTGCATGCGCCTGGTCGAGGTCGCGGGCCCCGGGCGGGTCGATCGTCACGAACGGGATGTCGGTACGGTCGAGGTCGGGCAGCCGCGACGTTCGAAGCCGCGTGCCTCCGCCGCCTCGACCACGTCGGCTGGGAAGTCGACCTCGACCTCGAGCTCGCCCTGGATCGCGCGGATCCGCTCCCGCAGCTCGACGGCGCCTTGCGGACCCGCAGCACCCGACTCGCTCACGTCCACATCCTCGGACATCGGGCAAGTCCCGGAGCAGCCGGCGTCTCGCCGGAGCCGCGGCGCGGCACTCCTAGGCTGTGCGCGGTGCTGATCCTGCTGCCGCCGTCCGAGGGGAAGTCGGCGCCGCGGCGCGGCAAGCGCCTCGACCTGGCGGACCTGGACCTGCCGGCGCTCACCGAGCGCGCGGGACACCGTGCTGGCCGCGCTGGTCGAGCTCTGCGCGACCGACGCCGGAGGACGCCGCGAGGGCCCTCGGGCTCGGGCCGACGCAGCTCGACCAGGTCGCTCGCAACGCACGCCTCGCGACCGCACCCACGGCCCGCGCCGACCGGATCTACACCGGCGTCCTGTACGACGCGCTCGACCTCGCCTCGCTCGACAGCGCCGCCCGTCGACGCGCGACGCCGCTGGCTGTTGATCATGTCCTCGCTGTTCGGCGCTGGTGCGGCCCAGCGACCCGATCCCGGCGTACCGGCTCTCGGGCGGCACCAACCTGCCCGGGCCTCGGCACGGTCAGCGCGTTCTGGCGCGACCCGCCTCGACCGAGCCACTGACCGACCTGGCGGCCGGCGGCCTGGTCGTGGACCTGCGCTCGTCGACCTACGCCGGCTTCTGGCGTCCGCCGGCCTCGCTGGCCCGGCAGGTCGCCACGGTGCGCGTCCTGCACGAGGTCGACGGCCGCCGCAAGGTGGTCAGCCACTTCAACAAGGCCACCAAGGGCCGGCTCGTCCGCGACCTGCTCGTCGACGGCTCCAGCCCGCGCACGCCTACAGCCCTCGCCGACCACCTCGGCGCCCTCGGCTGGAAGGTCGAGCCGCAGGACCCCACGCGCGCCGGTCAGCGGCTCGACGTGTGTCGGAGCTCGAGCGCTCAGCGGAGCGTCCGTCGGCCGGGCGTTGTAGAGCCGCAGGTTCGACGAGCTGCTGCCCCTGGGGGCCGCGGCCCTCGAAGTAGGAGATCACCGTCACCGAGGCCGGCGACAGCTCCATCCGGAACAGCGCCTCCAGCGGCGCGCCGAGGGCGTCCGCGACGAGGGTCTTGATCGGCGTGACGTGGCTGACCGACGACGACGGTCTGGCCGGCGTGCGCCGCGAGGATGCGGTCGCGGCCCGCCAGCACCCGCTCGGCCACGGCGCGGAACGACTCCCCGCCACCCGGCGCGGTACTCCAGGTCGCCGAGCCAGGCCGAGAGCTCGTCGGGGTACTTCTGCTGGACGTCGGCGAAGGTCAGCCCGTCCCAGCTCCCGAACTCCATCTCGGCGATGCCCTCCTCGAGCCGGACCTCGTGGCCGAGCAGCTCGCCGAGGATCTCCGCGGACTCGTGCGTCCGGCGCACGGGTGAGGCGATCAGGGCGTCGACCTGCTCGCGCATCGGCGACAGCCACTCCCCGGTCGCGCGGACCTGCGCGCGACCCTCGTCGTTGAGCGGCGGGTTCGCACTCGCCGAGGCCGCCGGAGAAGACCTTGCGGGTGGTGTGGTCGGTGACGCCGTGACGCACCAGGATCAGCGTCGTCGGGGGCCCGGTCGGCGGGTGCCATCCACGGGTCGGCGCCACCAGCTCTGGCTCTGGCCTCCTGGCTCTGGCGTCGGGCTCGCCTGGGCGGTCTCCGGGCGCGCCGGCTCGAGCACGCCGGTCGCGTCCCGGATCCCGTCGAGCGCCTCGTTGGCCAGCCGGTCGGCGTGGGCGTTCTCGCTCGCGCGGCACCCAGGTGAAGGTGGTGCCGACCGGCGCGAGCCGGTTGGCCTCGGCGGCCAGCGGACTGCATCGAGGGGTGCTTGATCTTCCAGTTGCCCGACATCTGCTCGACCACGAGCTTGGAGTCCATCCGGACCTCGATCGCGGCGTTCGGGGCGTGCTCGGCGGCGAGCTAGCAGGCCGGCGATCAGGCCGCGGTACTCCGCGACGTTGTTGGTCGCGACCCCGATCGTCTCGCCGATCTCGGCGATCACCTCACCGGTCTCGGCGTCCTTGCAGCAACGCGCCGTACGCCGACGGCCCCGGGTTGCCACGCGAGCCGCCGTCGGCCTCGACGACGACGCTGTCGAAATCGGCCGAACCGCTCACAGCCCCGACTCGCCGGTGCGCACCAGGATCCGGCTGCACTCCTCGCAGCGCACGACCTCGTCGGCAGGCGCGGCGGCGATGGCAGCCAGGTCGGAGGCGATTGAGGGTGAGCCGGCAGCCACCGCACTCACGGCGGCGGAGCGCGGCCGCGCCGACGCCGCCCTTCTGCACGCGCAGCTTCTCGTAGAGCGTCAGCAGGTCGTCCGGGACGTCCGCGGCGGTGGCGCTGCGCTCTGCGACGGCACGTCGGCGAGCTGCTCGTCGAGCTCACCGGCCTTGTGTGCCCGCGTGCTGACCGAGCACTTCGATGTCGCGATCGAGCTGCTCGAGCTCGGCAGCGCGCTCGACGAGATCCGCCTGGGCCGTCTCGAGGCGCTCCATCACCTCGATCTCGACGTCCTCGAGGTCCGAGATGCGACGTTGCAGCGACTCCAGCTCGCCGAGCATTCGCTGCAGCGCCTTGGGGTCGGCGATCGAGCCGGCGTCGATCATGCCCTGGTCGCGCACCCGCCGGGCCTTGACCTGCTCGACGTCGGCGTCGGCACGCTTCTGCTCGGCGGTGAGGTCGTCGACGAGCACGCGGAGGTCACGGGCGACGCCGTCGATCGTCGTGCGCGGCGGTTGCCGAGGTCGGCGAGCTGGACGGCCTCGGGGATGGTGGCGAGCTGGTGCCGCAAGCGCGTCGACGCGCGAGTCGAGCTCCTGCACGTCGAGCAGCTTCAGCTGGGCGAACGGGTCGGCTTTCAGCGCAGTGCTCCTCGACAGGTCAGACCCGGAAGGTCCAGGGATCGGTGTTGGTGGTGCTCACGAGCACCTCCACCGTATCGCCCAGCGCTCCGACCAGTCGGGCCCGGAGTACCGGCAGCCACGTCCACTCCGCCGCCCAGTGCGCGACGTCGACCAGCGCCGGGCTGCCCGAGTGCTCGCGGAGCTCGGACGCCGGGTGGTGCCGCAGGTCGGAGGTGACGTAGACGTCGGCGCCCGTCCGCACGGGCCCGGTCGAGCAGGAAGTCACCGGACCCGCCGCACAGCGCGACCTCCCGCACCCGCTGGTCGGGGTCACCGGCGACGCGTACGCCGTGGGCCGTCTCCGGCAGCGCGTCGCGCACCCGCTCGGCGAACTCGCGCAGCGACAGCTCCTCGGCGAGGTGGCCGATCCGCCCCGAGCCGCGGTCGATCCGGCGAAGTGCGGCGAGCTCGTAGACGTCGTAAGCCGGCTCCTCGTAGGGGTGCGCCGCGCGGATCACGTCGACCAGCAGTCCGCGCAGCCGTCGCGGCGCCACGACCTCGATGCGCTCCTCCTCGACGCTCTCGAGCGCGCCGACCGAGCCGACCGCGGGACGCGCACCGTCGAGCGGCCGGAACCGACCGACGCCCGTGGCACTGAAGGACGCGTGGTCGTAGTCGCCGATGTGACCGGCCCCGGCATCGGCGATCTGCGGCACGCACCGACTCGGCCGACGTCGCCGGCACGAACACCACGATCTTGTCGAGCGACTCACCGACGTCGGCGGCCAGGGGCCGCACGTGCTGCAGGCCGAGGGCCGACGCGATCGCCTCGCTGACCCCGCCGGCCGGCGCGTCGGCGTTGGTGTGCGCGGCGTAGAGGGCGCAGCCGTGGGTCAGCAGGCTGTGCACGACCCGGCCCTTGGGTGTGTTCGCGGCGACGGTGCTGGTGCCGCGGAGGTAGCAGCGGGTGGTGCATGATCACCAGGTCGGCGTCGGCGGCGACGGCCTCGTCGGCGACCGCGAGGACGGGGTCGACCGCCAGCAGGATCCGGCGTACGTCGGCGTCGGGGTCGCCGCAGACCAGGCCGACCGCGTCCCAGTCCTCGGCATGCTCCGGTGGGTACCAGGCCTCCACGAGGGCGAGAACGTCACGCAGGGCAGGCATGCGCCGAGGCTACCGCCCACCCACGGTGGTCGAGGTGCGAGCGCCAGCGAGCCTCGAGACCCTCAGTTGACCTGACGCTCGCGTCCTTCCCAGTACGGCGCCCGCAGCTTGAACTTCTGCAGCTTGCCGGTCGCGGTGCGGGCCAGGACCTCGCGGAACTCAACCGACGTCGGCGCCTTGAAGCCGGCCACCTTCGCCTTGCAGTAGGCGATCAGCTCGGCCTCGGTGAGCGTCGAGTCCTCGGCCTTGACCACCAGGGCCTTGATCGTCTCCCCCCACTTCTCGTCCGGTACGCCGATCACGGCGACCTCCGCGACGTCGGGGTGGGAGAAGATCACGTCCTCGACCTCGATCGAGGAGACGTTCTCGCCGCCGGTGATGATCACGTCCTTCTTCCGGTCCTGGATGGTCAGGTAGCCGTCGTCGCCGATCACGCCGCCGTCGCCGGTGTGGAACCAGCCGTCCCCGAGCGCGGCCTCGGTCTCCTCCGGCTGCTCCCAGTAGCCCTCGAGCACGACGTTGGAGCGCGCCAGCACCTCACCGGACTCCGACACGTTCAGCGTCACCCCGATCGCCGGCGTGCCGGCGCGCACGAGCTTGCCGGCCCGCTCCTCGGCCGGCAGGTCGTCCCACTCCGAGCGCCCGCGGTTCACGGTCAGCAGCGGCGAGGTCTCGGTGAGGCCGTAGATCTGGATGAACTCCCAGCCGAGCTCCTCCTCCACACGCACGATCGTCTTGGTCGGCGGCGGCGCGCCGGCGCAGATGATCCGGACCCGGTCACGGCCGGGGATCTCTCCGTCCCAGGTCGCCGCAGCGTCGAGCACCGCGTTGACCACGGCGGGCGCGGCGCACATCACGGTGACGCCGTACTGCTCCACCCGGCGGAGGATCTCGGCGCCGTCGACCTTGCGCAGCACCACGTGCTGGACGCCCATGCCGGTCATCGCGAACGGCATTCCCCAGCCGTTGGCGTGGAACATCGGCAGCGTGTGCAGGTAGACGTCGCGGTCGGTGACGCCCGCGTGCAGGGCGAAGGTGATCGCGTTCGTCCAGATGTTGCGGTGGGTGATCTGCACGCCCTTGGGCCGGGCGGTCGTGCCCGAGGTGTAGTTGATCGTGGCGGTGGCGTTCTCGTCGTGCTCCCAGGGCCTGGGCTCGACTCCGTGCAGGAACAGCCGGTCGTCGTGGCCGAGCCGGAACTTGTGCTCGCACTCGACCGACGCGAGGTGCTCGTCCACCTCCGGGTCGACGAACAGGACCCGCGCGCCGCTGTGCTTGACGATGTAGGCGACCTCCTCCGCAGACAGCCGGAAGTTCACCGGCACCAGCACCCGTCCGTAGCCACTGACGCCGAAGAACGCGGCCAACAGTCGCGCGCTGTTGTGCGACACGAAGGCCACGCGCTCCCCGACCCCGATGCCGATGTGGTCCAGGTACGCCGCCATCGCCGCAGCCTTCTCGCCGAGCTCGGCGTAGGTCAGGTCGCCGAGCGACGGAGCCGGCTGTTCCGGCTCGTCGACCACCCCGATCCGGTCGCGGTAGACGGCCAGGGCACGGTCCAGGAAGTCGGCGGCACTGAAGGGAACGATCACGGTGTCCTCCGTCACACGGGTGGTGTGTGGTCAATCTAGTCACGCGCTGCGACCGTGTCGTGTCCGACCCCGCGGGGTACCTGCGGTCCATGCCACGCCTTCGCAGGGTCTCGCCGCGCGAGCCCGGATGGACCCGGCGGCGAGTCGGTCGCGGGTTCGCCTACCTCGACGAGAACGGCAACCGGCTCCCCGAGGAGGACGTCGTCCGCATCAAGGCGCTGGCCATCCCGCCGGCCTGGACCGACGTCTGGATCTGCCGGGTGCCGAACGGGCATCTCCAGGCGCTCGGCGTGGATGCGGCCGGGCGCCGGCAGTACCTGTACCACCCCTACTGGCGCGCGCGTCAGGACGAGCTGAAGTTCGCCCGCGTCACTCGCGCAGCCCGGCGGCTGCCCGCGATGCGGGCCGCGGTTCTGGAGGACCTGGCCGACGAGGAGATGACCCAGGACAAGGCCTGCGCCGCCGCGGTCCGGCTGCTCGACCTGGGCTGCTTCCGGATCGGCAGCGACGCCTACACCAACGGCGAGTCCTTCGGACTGACGACGCTGGAGCGCCGGCACGTGCGCCGGGTCGGCGACACCCTCCACTTCGAGTTCACCGGCAAGTCCGGGATCGAGCACCACATCGAGGTCGACGACGAGCCGAGCCGCCAAGCCATCGAGACGATGCGCCGTCGCCGGAACGACTCCCCCAGGCTGCTCGCCTACCGGCAGGGCCACCGCTGGGTCGAGCTCGACGCCGGCACGGTGAACGACTACCTGCGTGACCGGACCGGTGAGGACCTCACCGCGAAGGACTTCCGCACCTGGCACGCGACCGTCCTTGCGGCCGCCGCGCTCGCCGAGAGTGACGAGCCGGGCGACACGTTGGCCTCGCGGCGCCGCGCGATCAAGGCGGCCGTGGGCGAGGTGGCCGAGTTCCTGGGCAACACGCCGACCATCGCGAGGTCCTCCTACATCGACCCACGCGTCATCGATCTCTACGAGGACGGCGTCACCATCGCCGCCGCGACGCGACGTCGGCACCGGCGCCCGGACGCCCGGCAGGCGGCGCTCGAGCGCGCAGTGCGCCGGATGCTCACGACGAGCTGACCGCCTCCAGGCGGTCGGCCAGCCAGCGCCGGACCGGGAGGTCGGTCGTCAGCGAGATCGCCTTCTCGTACGCCGCCACCGCAGCCCGCTTCTCACCGGCGGCAGCGAGCAGCGCCGCCCGGGTGGCCCACGCCGGCTGGAACCGCCGGGCGGCGGCATCGTCGACGGCGTCGAGCACGGCGAGTCCGGCAGCCGGTCCGTCGCGCCGACCGATCGCGGCCGCGAGAGCGACCCGGGCCCCGAGAGTGGGTGCGGTGACCACGAGCGCCTCATGGAGCGTCACCAGGGCCGGCCAGTCGACATCGCCGCCCGTGGCGCGGGCGCAGTGGACTGCCTGGATCGCGGCCTCGATCTCGAACCGACCGATCGGCACTCCCTCAGCGCGCACGTCGGCGGCACGCTGCCGCTGGGCATTGCCCTGCGCGATGAGCGCCGTGCTCCACCCCGTTGCATCCTGCTCGTCAAGAGGGACGAACGCCTCCGACGACCGGGTGGGCACGCGCGCGAGGGACAGTGTGATCAGCGCGGCCAGTCCCCACGCCTCCGGCTCGGTGTCGAGGAGGTCGGCGAGCGTGCGCGCGAGGTACTGCGCCTCTCCCGCCATCGACTCCCGGACCGTCGGCCCCGACGACCCGCGCCAGTCGATCGCGAAGCAGCCGTAGACCGCCTCGAGGACGGGACCCAGCCGGGCCGCCATCAGCGAACGATCAGGGACGGCGAACGGGATGCCGGCGTCCCGGATCCGCCGCTTCGCGCGCACCAGGCGCTGGGCCATCGTCGGGGTCGGTACGGCGAACGCCCCGGCCACCTGGGCGGCCTCGAAGCCGAGCACCGTCTGCAGCATCAGCGGCGTCCGGATGGCCCGGTCGATCGCAGGGTGTGCGCAGGCGAAGAGCAGCTCGAGCCGCTTGTCGGGGATCGACTCCGGGTCGTACTCGTCGAGCGCTGTCGGCGGATCCGGGGTGTCCCCGCCGGGCAGCGGCTCCGACGTACGCCGCGCCGCCGACCCGAGCAGGTCGCTCTGCCGGTTGCGCGCGACCGTGAGGAGCCAGCCCTCCGGGCTCGCCGGTACGCCGTTCTCGGGCCATGTCCGCAGAGCCCGCTCGAAGGCGTCGGCCAGGGCGTCCTCGGCGAGGGCGATGTCCCGCGTGCGAGCCGCCAGGATCGCGACGAGCCGGCCGTAGGAGACGCGGGCGGCGCGCTCTGCGGCTGCCCGTGCCTCCGTCGGCCCTGACCGGTCGCTCATGACAGGTTCGACGGCCGAGCGCTCAGCCCTCGACCCACTGGCTGCCGACGAGGTGCGTCGCGGTGGGTCGGACCTCGACGGTCCCCCACTGGACCGAGGGAGCTCGCTCTGCCCAGGCAAGGGCGGCGTCGAGGTCCGGCACGTCGATCACGAAGGTGCCGCCGAGCTGTTCCTTGGTGTCTGCGAACGGGCCGTCCTGGATCTGGAGCTCGCCGCTCGCCGCGGTGACGGTCGTGGTCGCCGTCGACGGCTGCAGCACCTCGCCGCCGACCAGGACGCCGGCGTCGTGCAGCGCTGCGGCGTACGAGCCGAACGCCTGCCGGCCGGCTTCGAGTCCCTCGGGCCCGAGCTGGTCGGCGGACATCTCGGGGTAGTGCAGGAGCAGGGTGTAGCGCATGGTTCCTCCTCGGTTTCAGTCTGGCAGGCGCGTCGGCTCAGGCGCGCGTCGAGATGGTCGGTGACCTGGTCGCCGACGGACTGGCAGTGCGAGTGGCTTCCACCTGGGTGTCCTTTCGTGGCTTCACCCAGGGAACGATCGACCGACCGCCCGATCGACAGGGGCGGCGAATTCCCGGAACGAGGTGGGCGCAGAGGGGATCGAACCCCCGACATCTCGGGTGTAAACCGAGTGCTCTACCGCTGAGCTATACGCCCGAAGTCGTGCGGCGCACACACTAGGCGGCGCAGCGCGCCCGCCGCAAAAGGTGGCGCTCCACAGGTGCACCACAAAGGGCGCAAAAAAGCCGCGACCGCCGGTGTCTCGGGTCACCAGCGGTCGCAACACCGAAATAGTGGCAGGCGATGGCCCCGGATGAAAGGGTTCTCAGCGTCTCTTAACGAAAATAGCCCGATCGGACTACCCAGGATTGGCCAGGCGGGTGACCCGCAGGCGTGCGGCCTGCAGGTCCAGGTCGCGCGCCTCACCGCGTTCGCTGTGCAGCACCCACCGCACGAGCCCGTCCTGGTCGATCACGAACGACGACCGGGACGCGCATCCCTCGGACTCGTCGAGCACTCCGTACGCCGACGCGACAGCGCCATGGGGCCAGAAGTCGGAGAGCAGGGGGAAGAAGATGCCGTCGCGGTCGGCGAACGCGCGCTGGGTGTAGATCGAGTCGCAGGACACCGCGAGCAATGTGGTCTCGTCAGTCTCGAAATCGCCGAGGCGGTCGCGGAAACCGGTCAGCTCGCCGGTGCAGACACCGGTGAACGCGTACGGGTAGAACACCAGCAGGACAGACTTCTCCCCTGCGAAGGAGGAGAGCCGCACCTCCTGGCCGTGTTGGTCGTGGAGCGCGAAGTCCGGAGCCTTGTCACCGATCTCGAGTGGCACGCTAGGCCTCGAGGTCGCGGAGCTCGCGCTTGAGGATCTTGCCGGTCGCGTTGCGCGGCAGCTCGTCGAGGAACACGAATTCGCGAGGCACCTTGTAGCGGGCGAGGTTGGCCTTCACGTGGTCTCGCAACTGGTCCTCGGTCACCTTCGCCCCCTCGCCGCGTACGACGAACGCGCGCAGCCGGGTGCCGAACTCATCGTCGTCGACGCCGATCGCGGCCACCTCGACAATGCCGTCGTGGCGGGCGAGACAGTCCTCGACCTCCTTGGGGAAGACGTTCTCGCCGCCGGACACGATCATCTCGTCGTCGCGACCCTCCACGAACAGGCGCCCGTCCTCGTCGAAGCGGCCGACGTCGCCCGAGCTCATCAGCCCGTCGATGCTCTCCTTGTTGCCACCGCCGGTGTAGCCCTCGAAAAGCATCGAGTTGCCCACGAAGATCCGTCCGGTCTCGCCGGCCGGCACCTCGTGCCCCTCGTGGTCGTAGAGGCGCACGATCGTGTTGACCGGCGGCTTGCCGGCGGTGCCCGGAGCCGCCCGCATGTCCTTGGGCTGCGCCACGCTCGCCCACGCGACCTCGGTCGAGCCGTAGATGTTGTAGAGCGTGTCGCCGAACTGGTCCATCCACTCGATCGCGAGGTTGCCGGGCATCGCCGACCCGGAAGCAGCGACGACCTTGACCCGGGACAGGTCGTAGGAGTCCAGGGTCTCCTGCGGCAGCCGGAGGATCCGCTGCAGCATGACCGGGATCACCACGAACGAGTCGCAGTCGTTCTCGGTGAGCGCCTTCAGGGCGCCCTCGGGCTCGAACCGGCGGGTGAGCACCGCCGTCGACCCGAGCAGCATGGACAGCATCAGGTGGGCGAAGCCCCAGGTGTGGAAGAGCGGAGCCGCGATGTGGCAGCGCCAGCCGCTGTGCAGCGGGATCCGGTCGAGCAGCGCCACCGCGGCGTCGAAGTTGCCGCCGCCGCGCGGCGCACCCTTCGGCGTACCTGTCGTCCCCGAGGTCAGGATGACCATCCGGCCCTGGCGGTCGGGCGGGTCGCGGCGCGCGCGGGAGCCGCGCTCGATCAGCTCCTCGATCTTGTCGCTGACCGTGCCGGTCTCGCCGTCGGTCCACGCCAGCAGCCGGGGTACCGACACGTTCGCCCGGTCGACGAGGTCGTCGAACTCCGCGTCGTGGATGATGAACTTCGCGCCCTCGCGCTCGCAGACCTCGCCGAGCTGCGGTGCCGCGAACGCGGTGTTGAGCAGCAGGACGTCGGCACCGAGCTTCGCAATCGCCAGGGCCGCGTCGACGAAGCCGCGGTGGTTGCGGGCGAGCAGCGCGACACCGTCGCCCTCGCCGACCCCGAGCTTCGCGAGCTCGTCGGCGAGCGCGTTGCTGCGCTCGTCGATGTCGGGGAAGGTCGAGCTCCCCGAGCTCGTCGACGAGCCCGGCGCGCGTCGGGTACCGGATCGCCACCGCGGTGAAGCCTCCCGCGAGACCCATCCCCCACGACCGCAGCGCCTTGACCAACCCGACGAGCGTGACCGGGCCGAACGGCTGGATCACGCCGGCCTGGGTGAGGACACGAGCGGCGGTGGCCTTGCTCCTGGCCTGGGCGGCGACCTTCTCGGCGAGTGAGACCGTCATGCGGGGATGCCTCCTTGGCGGCGAGTTGGGGACACCGTACTGCCCGCGTCACGGCGCGGATCGGCGTCTCGCTCCGCGACGGCCGAGCCCGTCGGCGGCCCAGTCGAGACCTAGCGCGACTTCGGCGCGACCAGCTTGGTCGCCGACCAGTCCGAGCTGACGGCGATGGTGGTGGTGGTCGACAGTCCCGCGATCGGGGCCGCCTCGGCGACGTCGGGGGCCGGCACCGCGTTCGGACGACCGACCTTCGGGGTGAGCAGCCACACGGCGCCACCGCCGACCAGGTCGGTCGAGCGCGTCGACCAGGGCGTCGACGAGGTCGCCGTCGCCGTCGCGCCACCACAGCACGACTGCATCGACGACGTCTCCGTAGTCGCCGTCGACCAGGTCAGCGTCGATGGCGTCCTCGATCGCGACCCGCACCGCGTCGTCGACATCGTCGTCCCAGCCCAGCTCCTGCACGACCATGCCGGGCTTGAGTCCCAGCCGGTCCCCCACCTGGTTGGCGCCCCCTGCGGACGGGCTCACGTCGATGCCTCTTCTCTGTGCGTTCACGATCCGCCTCCCGGGTGGAGGTGGATGCCCAAGTTCAGCGGACACCGGGCACCGAGCGCAAGCCTGTCCCACCGCAGGCACTCGCCGCGGGTGTCGCCCTGGCCACCGTGGGGACAGGTCCACCGGCCGCGATCGTGTACTCATCGGTAGATTTCTCGGCTCGTTTGAACGTGCCAAGATGCAAGGGTGCCTGAAGACACTGCGCCCCAAGAGACGGGGTCCCACGAGACCGGAGACGCCGCCAGCCCGGAGCCGTCAGCTCGTCCCGCTCCGGCGGCTCCGCCCGTCATCCACGAGGGCCTGCCGACCCAGCTGCCCGACATCGATCCGGACGAGACCAACGACTGGATCGACTCCTTCGACGCCCTGATCGACGACCGCGGCCGCGAGCGCGCGCGCTACGTGATGCTGCGGCTGCTCGAGCGGGCCCGGCAGAAGCAGGTCGGCGTACCTGCCCTGCGCAGCACCGACTACATCAACACGATCCCGCCCGAGCGGGAGCCGTGGTTCCCCGGCGACGAGGACATCGAGCGCCGGATCCGCGCGTTCATCCGCTGGAACGCCGCGGTCATGGTCAGCGACGCGAACCGCCCGGGCCTCGAGGTCGGCGGGCACATCGCGACCTACCAGTCCAGCGCCAGCCTGTACGAGGTCGGCTTCAACCACTTCTTCCGCGGCAACGACCACCCCGGCGGCGGCGACCAGATCTACATCCAGGGTCACGCCTCCCCCGGCATCTACGCCCGCGCGTTCCTCGAGGGCCGGCTCAGCGAGCAGCAGCTGCTCAACTTCCGCCAGGAGGTGCAGCACGGGGTCGGCAAGGGTCTGTCGTCCTACCCGCACCCGCGGCTGATGCCGGAGTTCTGGGAGTTCCCGACGGTCTCGATGGGCCTGACCGGGATCAACTCGATCTACCAGGCCCGCTTCAACCGCTACCTCGCACAACCGCGGCATCAAGGACACCGCCGACCAGCACGTCTGGGCGTTCCTCGGCGACGGCGAGATGGCCGAGCCGGAGTCACTGGGCGCGATCCGGGTCGCTGCCCGCGAGGAGCTCGACAACCTCACCTGGGTGATCAACTGCAACCTGCAGCAGCTCGACGGCCCGGTGACCGGCAACGGCAAGATCATCCAGGAGCTCGAGGCGAACTTCCGCGGCGCCGGCTGGAACGTCATCAAGGTGATCTGGGGCCGCGACTGGGACGACCTGCTCGCCCGCGACGTCGACGGCGTCCTGGTCAACCAGATGAACACCACCCCCGACGGCGCGTTCCAGACGTTCTCGGTCGAGGACGGCGCCTACAACCGCGAGCTCTTCTTCGGACCCGACCCGCGGCTGCGCAAGATGGTCGAGCACATGAGCGACCGGCAGATCGAGAAGCTTCCCCGCGGTGGCCACGACTACCGCAAGGTGTACGCCGCCTTCGACGCGGCCACCAAGCACGTCGGCCAGCCGACGGTGATCCTGGCGCACACGATCAAGGGCTGGACGATCGACGCCCTCGAGGGCAAGAACGCCACCCACCAGATGAAGAAGCTCAAGCTGCCGGACCTGCTGAAGTTCCGCGACCGGCTCTACCTGCCGATGAGCGACAAGCGAGATCACCGAGGCCTACGAGGCGCAGCGGCACCGCCCCGTTCTTCCACCCCGGCATGAGAAGTCCCCCGAGATCGAGTACATGCTCGAGCGCCGCCGCCAGCTCGGCGGCTCGATGCCGAAGCGGGTCATCCGCGCCAAGCCGCTGAAGGTGCCCGGCGACGAGGTGTACTCCGACCTCAAGCAGGGCTCCGGGAACAACAAGGTCGCCACCACGATGGCGCTGGTCCGGCTGCTCAAGGACTGGATGAAGGACCCCGAGATCGGCAACCGGATCGTGCCGATCGCGCCGGACGAGTACCGCACGTTCGGCATGGACTCGATGTTCCCGACCGCGAAGATCTACAACCCGGGCGGGCAGCAGTACGAGTCGGTCGACCGCAAGCAGCTGCTCAAGTGGCGCGAGTCCGTCCGAGGGCCAGATGCTCCACGAGGGCATCTCCGAGGCGGGCGCGATGGCGTCGGCGACGGCTGCCGGGTCGGCGTACTCCACGCACGGCGAGGCGATGATCCCGTTCTACATCTTCTACTCGATGTTCGGGTTCCAGCGCACCGGCGACTCGATCTGGGCGATGGCCGACCAGCTGGCCCGCGGCTTCCTGATCGGCGCGACGGCCGGCCGGACGACCCTGACCGGCGAGGGCCTCCAGCACGCCGACGGCCACTCGCCGCTGCTGGCCGCGACGAACCCTGCGGTCGTGCACTACGACCCGGCGCACGCCCACGAGGTCGCGCACATCATGCAGTACGGGCTGCGGCGGATGTACACCGTCACGCGACGAGCACCCGATCGGCGAGGACGTCATCTTCTACGTCACCGTCTACAACGAGCCGATCACGCAGCCGGCCGAGCCGAAGGACCTCGACGTACCCGGACTGCTCAAGGGCGTCTACCACTTCGCGGACGGCCCGGACCTCGGACCCGACGCCCCGAAGGTGCAGCTGCTGGCCTCCGGCGTCGGGTTCCCCTGGATCATCGAGGCGCAGCGGCTGCTCGCCGACGACTGGGGCGTCAGCGCCGAACTCTGGTCGGTGACCTCCTGGAACGAGCTCGCCCGCGACGCCGTGGACGCGGAGCGCTGGTCGCTGCTGCACCCCGACGAGCACGCACGGGTCCCGTTCGTGACCACCCAGCTCGACGGCCACAACGGCCCGTTCGTGGCGGTGTCGGACTTCATGCGCGCCGTGCCGCTGCAGATCGCCCGCTGGGTGCCCGGCGACTTCCACGCCCTCGGCACCGACGGGTTCGGCTTCGCCGACACCCGCCCCGCCGCACGCCGGTTCTTCAACGTCGACGCCCAGTCGGTCGTCGTCCAGGCTCTGCAGGCGCTCGCGGCACAAGGCTCGGTCAAGGCCGAGGCAGTGACCGAAGCGTTCGCGAAGTACCGCATCGACGACCCGACGGCGGTCTCCGGGATTGCCCAGGAGGGTGGCGACGCCTGAGCGTCAGCTCGCGTCAGCCGGCGCGGAACGCTGGCTGAAGTCGCCGGCCCAGTAGCCCTGGTGCCGGCGGACCGGGCCGGCGTACACGCCGGACTCGATCTCGATGTCGATCGTCGCTGCCATGGTGCTCACCTCCCGGTCGGTCCTTCATCAAGACGACGAACGAGGGCTCGCTGATACGACATCGCGGCGGAGAAAGGTCGTCGACTTCCCGACCAAAACTGGCGCTTCCCGAACGGAATTTCGTTCGGGAAGCGACAGTTTCACAACAGAAGTTGTGAAACCTCTCCTCTCAGGCGCCCGCCCCCTTCGAGCGCAACGGGGTCACCGGCGCGAGGTCGCCGCGCTCGCTGAGCGGGGTCGCGGGACCGTTGCGGAGCAGCTGGCGCCAGCGGCCGCGGTGGTACGACGCCGGCTGGGTGGAGCGGATGAAGTCGTTGACGATCTTCACGAACCGCTCCGGGTGGTCCTTGTGCGGGAAGTGCCCGGAGTTGCCGAGCACCTCGACGATCGCTCCCGGGGCGACGGCAGCAGCCGTGCGCGCGTGCTTGACCGGGATCACCCTGTCCTCGCTGCCCCACACGATCAGCATCGGCATCGCCTGGGTGAGGTAGGCGCGGTCCACCATCGTGACGATCTGGCCCCGGGTGTCGACCACGGCGCGGACGACGTGCGAGATCGCCTTGCGAGCGCCGCGGTCACGGAAGGACTCGTAGATCTCGGCGACCTCGTCGAGGTCGTGGGTCACGGTGAGCCCGGTGCGCGCGAGCGCGTGCAGGCCCGCCTTGCCGGCGTGCCGGATGCCCGGCAGCGTCAGCAGGCCCATGACCTGGTTGAAGCCGGGCAGCGACACCGCCCGGATCAGCGGGGTGACCTCGGGACCGAGACCCCCGGGCGCGACCAGGATGACGCGCTCGGTGCGCTCGGGGAACTGGTATCCGAACTGCATCGCCACCCCGCCTCCGAGGCTGTGGCCGACGACGGTGGCCTTGTCGATGTTCAGCACCGTCAGCAGGTCGCGCATCCCGTTGGCGTAGCCACCGACCGAGTAGTCGGCGCGCGGCTTGTCGCTCTGGCCGTGCCCGAGCAGGTCCGGGGCGATCACGGTGTACTTCTTCGCCAGCTGCCGGATCACCGGATCCCAGGTGGTGTGGTCACAGCCCAGGCCGTGCAGGAGCAGGAGGGCCGGACCGGACCCATCTTCACGAAGGCACGTCGGTGCCCATGGATGGTGATGTTCTCGACCTCGATCGACCGGCTCGAATGCCGACTCCTGTCGTCGTTCAGGGCGCTGCGCGGTAGCGGCAGTCAACCAGAACGTCTCGGCGAATTCGCCGTTCCGTAGGGGGAATTGCCCAACCTGTGACGAACGACCACGCGTTCTGTGACCGGAGAGACGGATGAGACTCGGCACGGACGGACCGTGGGATGCTCGCGCCCGTGGACAAGTTCCGGGTGGTCACCTTCGTGCAGGGCCGGGTCTTCAACCCGCTCGTGAAGGCCACCTTGCGTCGGGTTCCCGTTCCGGGCTGGTCGCTGCTGGAGACCACCGGCCGCAAGTCCGGCCTGAAGAGGACGACACCGGTCGGCGACGGGCGCGACGGCTCGACCTTCTGGATCGTCGCCGAGCACGGGCGGCGGGCGGCGTACGTGCTCAACATCGAGGCGGAACCGCGGGTCCGCGTCCGGATCCGTGGGCACTGGCGCTCCGGCACCGCACACGTGCTGCCGGGCGACGATCCCCGCGAGCGCCAGCGGATGCTGGGCCGGCGCCTCACGGCCCGGTTGAACGCCCTGCTCGTGCGCGGATGGAGCACCGACCTGCTCACGATCCGGATCGACCTGGACTGACTGAACCCGACAAACGGCGGGGACAGCCTAGAGTCGTGCCGTGCCCACTCCGAGCTCTCCGACACCGCGTCCGCGGACACGCTCGCAGATCGCTCAGCGGCTGACCAGGACGAGTGGCGCACTCAGCTCCGCCGCACTGAGCCGGATGGAGAAGGACATGCCCTGGGTGGTCCAGCTCCCCGCCGAGGACCGCTCCTGGATCGGCCTGATCCTGCAGGCCGGCATCAAGTCGTTCATCGACTGGTTCCGGCACGGGGAGGCGTCGGCACCGATCACCGCCGAGGTCTTCGGAGCGGCACCCCGCGACCTCGCCGGCGACATCACCCTCGAGCAGACCGTGGCCATGGTGCGGCTCTCGATCGTGGTCGTCGACGAGAACCTCGACGAGGTGCTCGGCGGCGAGGACGCAGAGGTCGTCCGGGCGGCACTGAACCGCTACGCGCGCGAGGTCGCGTTCGCCACCGCGGAGGTCTACGCTCGCGCCGCCGAGCAGCGGGGCGCGTGGGACGCGAGGCTCGAGGCGCTGGTCGTCGACTCGCTGCTCCGGGGCGAGGGTGACGAGACCATCTCCTCCCGCGCCAGCGCGCTGGGCTGGGACGGCTCCGGTCACGTGCTGGTGATGATGGGCGGGCTCGGCGAGAGCTCGGCGCTGGAGGAGGTACGCCGGATCGCCCGTGACCGCAAGCTCGACTGCCTGTGCGCCGTCCAGGGTGACCGGCTCGTCGTCGTGCTCGGAGGCGTCGACCGCACCGGTCGCCCGGCGCCCGCCGTCGCCGAGGCGTTCGCCCAGGGACCGGTCGTCATCGGGCCCGTGGTCGGGTCCCTCACGGAGGCGAAGGTCTCGGCCGACGCCGCCAACTCCGGCCTCCGGGTGGCGCACGGCTGGCTCGACGCCCCACGGCCGGTCCACGCCGAGGACCTTCTGCCCGAGCGAGCCCTCGCCGGCGACGAAGCCGCCCTCCGTGCCCTGGTCGAGCACGTGCACCGCCCACTGGTCGACGCCGGGTCGACGTTGCTCCAGACCGTCGAGACCTACCTCGCCCAGGGGTCGTCGATCGAGGGGACTGCGCGCACGCTCTTCGTGCACCCGAACACCGTGCGCTACCGGCTGAAGCGGGCCCTGGAGGTCACCAATCTCAACCCGGCCGACCCGCGGGACTCCTATGTGCTCCAGGTCGGGCTCACCGCGGGGCGCCTGCACGCCTCAGATTTGTAGGTTTCCCACAAGACCGCGCCGAGCGAATTCGTGCGTTGCGGCTGCGCGAACGATCCCCACGGTCGGGGACAGTGGGTGACGTGCTGATCATCGTCGCTCCCGGTCAAGGCGCTCAGTCCCCCGGGTTCCTGTCCCCATGGCTGGAGGACCCCCAGTTCGCCGAGCGCCTGAACTGGCTGTCGGCGGTCTCCGGCATCGACCTCGCGCACTACGGCACCGACGCCGACGCCGAGACGATCCGCGACACCGCGATCGCCCAGCCGCTCCTGGTCGGCTCGGCGCTCGTGTCCGCACTGGCGCTGTTCCCGCACCCCGCCGAGGCGTTCGGGAAGATCGGCGCGGTGGCCGGGCACAGCGTCGGCGAGCTCGCGGCAGCGGCCGGTGCGCGCGCGATCACCGGAGAGCAGGCCATGGTGCTCGTCCGCGAGCGGGGACGGGCGATGGCGCACGCCGCCGCAGCCACCCCGACCGGGATGACCGCCGTGCTCGGTGGCGACGCCGAGGAGGTGCAGGCCAAGCTCACGCAGCACGGCCTCACCGCTGCCAACGTCAACGCCGAGGGTCAGATCGTGGCCGCCGGCACGCTCGAGCAGCTCGAGGCGCTGGCGGCCGACCCGCCGGCCCGCGCGCGACTGATGCCCCTCTCGGTGGCCGGAGCCTTCCACACCGAGCACATGGCACCGGCGCTCGGGCGGCTCGCGGAGCTGGCCAAGGCGGTGTCGACCCACGACCCGCGCACGCCGCTGATCTCGAACAGGGACGGCAAGATCGTCCACGACGGCCGTGACGTCGTACGCCGACTGGTCACGCAGGTCGCGAACCCGGTGCGCTGGGACCTGTGCATGGAGACCATGCGCGACCTCGGTGTCACCGGCATCCTCGAGATGCCGCCGGCCGGCACCCTGACCGGCATCGCGAAGCGGGCCCTGCCCGGGGTCGAGACGTTCGCCCTGAAGACGCCCGACCAGCTGGACGCTGCCCGCGACTTCGTGGACAAGCACGGCACCCAGTCCGCGCTCGACGTGAACCCGACCTGGCGGCTGCTGGTCGCCCCCTCCAAGGGCACGTTCGCGCGCCTGGCAGGTGGCGAGGGCGCGACCCTGGAGCCCGACAGCACGATCGGCACGGTCCGCTCCACGCGCGACGAGACGGCGGTGTACGCACCCCACGGCGGCACCATCGTGGAGTGGCTGGTGGAGGACGGCGACCTGGTCTCCCCCGGACAGCCGTTGGTGCGTCTGCACCCCGAGGGGGTCTCGGTATGAGCGCCGAAGCCGGCGAGACGATGCTCGGCCAGACCGGCGCGCTCCGGCACAGCGCCGTCCTCGGTCTCGGCCACCACCGGGCCAGCCGGGTGGTGCCGAACGCCGAGATCGTCGACGCGATCGACTCCAGCGACGAGTGGATCCAGCAGCGCTCCGGCATCATCGAGCGACGCTGGGCGACGCCCGAGGAGACCGTCCAGATGATGTCGGTGAGCGCCGCCCGCGAGGCGCTCGACGACGCCGGCGTGCTGCCCGGTCAGCTGGACTGCATCATCGTCGCCACCGTCTCCCACATGCTGCAGACCCCCTCCGTGGCGACGGCCGTGGCCCACGAGCTCGGCACCACGGCGGCGGCCTTCGACATCTCCGCCGCGTGTGCGGGCTTCTGCCACGCCCTCGCCCTCGCCTCCGACCTGGTCCGCGCCGGATCCGCGACGCACGTGCTGGTGATCGGCGTCGAGCGCCTCTCCGACATCACCGACCCCAGCGACCGGGGCACGGCCTTCATCTTCGCCGACGGCGCAGGCGCCGCGGTCGTCGGCCCGTCCGAGGTGCCCGGCATCGGTCCCGTGGTCTGGGGCAGCGACGGCGAGCAGTACGACCTCATCCGGCAGAAGGAGGACTGGCGCGACGTCGTGGCCGCCGGCTCCACGTCGATGCCGCACCTGGTCATGCAGGGCAATGCGGTGTTCCGCTGGGCGGCGTACGCCATGGCGAAGATCGCCGACGAGACGCTCACCCGCACCGGGATCACCACCGACCAGCTCGACGTCTTCGTGCCCCACCAGGCCAACATGCGGATCACCGACGTGATGGTCCGCTCGATGAAGCTCCCCGACCACGTCACCGTGGCTCGGGACATCGCCCACCAGGGCAACGCCTCCGCGGCGTCCGTCCCGCTCGCCCTGCGCCAGCTGGTCCTCGACGGTGAGGCCCGGTCCGGCGACATGGCGCTGCTGATCGCCTTCGGCGCGGGGCTGTCCTACGCCGCCCAGGTGATCCGCGTCCCCTGACCGACCGATCGACCCATGGCCGGCGTGATCCACGCACCGGCACCACCCCAACAGGAGGAACCCAGCATGGCCAGCACCGAAGAGATCCGCAGCGAGCTCGCCGAGATCGTCAACGAGGTCACCGGCATCCCTGCCGAGGACGTCCAGCTCGAGAAGTCGTTCACCGACGACCTCGACGTGGACTCGCTCTCGATGGTCGAGGTCGTCGTGGCGGCCGAGGAGAAGTTCGACGTCCGGATCCCCGACGACGCGGTCAAGGACCTCAAGACGGTCGGCGACGCGGTCGCGTACATCGAGAAGGCCCAGGCAGCCGCCTGAGCCGTCGTACCGACGCGTCCCGCACGGGAGGCAGGTCCCACGAGTGAGGAAGGGCACGATGAGCCGCAGGAGAGTCGTAGTCACCGGGCTGGGCACCACCAGCCCCGTCGGCGGAGACGTCGCCAGCACCTGGGAGGCGCTGGTGGCGGGCAAGTCCGGAGTCCGGCACCTCACCGAGGACTGGGCCCAGGACCTGCCGGTGCAGATCGCCGCGACGGCGGCGGTCGAGCCGACCGACGTGCTCGAGCGGGTCAAGGCCCGGCGCCTCGACCGGTCTGCCCAGTTCGCCATGGTCGCGGCGATGGAGGCGTGGGCGGACTCCGGCCTCGACCACGGCGGGGTCGACCCGGAGCGGCTCGGCGTCGCCATCGCGTCGGGCATCGGCGGTGTCACCACGCTTCTCTCGAACTACGACGTGCTCAAGGAGAAGGGGCCGCGGCGCGTCTCGCCGATCGCGGTCCCGATGCTGATGGCCAACGCGCCGGCCGCCAACGTCGGGCTGCACATCGGCGCCAGGGGAGCCGTGAACACCCCGGTGTCGGCGTGCGCGTCCGGCAACGAGGGCGTCGCCCTGGCCACCGACCAGATCCGTCTGGGTCGTGCCGACGTGGTGCTCGCCGGGGGCACCGAGGCTGCGATCCATCCCCTGCCGATCGCCGCGTTCGCGAACATGATGGCGCTGTCGAAGACTGCGAGTGGCGAGGGGGGCGGCGACCCGACGACCGTGTCCCGGCCCTGGGACGTCGCCCGTGACGGCTTCGTGCTCGGCGAAGGTGCCGGCGTGCTCGTGCTCGAGGAGCTCGAGCACGCAAAGGCACGCGGCGCCCGGATCTACGCCGAGGTGCTCGGCGCCGGCATCACCAGCGACGCCCACGACATCGCCCAGCCCGACCCCGAGGGTCGGGGCGGGTCCCGGGCGATCCAGCGAGCGCTCGAGGACGCCGGCATCTCCCCCGGCGACGTCGCGCACGTCAACGCGCACGCGACCTCGACGCCCCAGGGCGACATCGCCGAAGGGCTGATGCTCCACGCGACGCTCGGCAAGTTCGCCGACGAGGTGGTCGTCACCAGTACCAAGTCGATGACCGGCCACCTGCTCGGCGGCGCCGGAGCGCTGGAGTCGATCGCGACCGTGCTGGCGATCCAGCACCGGCTGTCCCCGCCGACGATCAACCTCGACAACCTCGACCCCGCGGTCGAGCTCGACATCCCCACGACGGCGCGCGAGCTGCCGAGTGGTGACATCGCGGCGCTGAACAACTCCTTCGGGTTCGGCGGCGCCAACGTCGCCGTGGCGTTCGGGAGCATCTGAGATGACCCAGGCACCAGAGAAGCCGGTTTCGACAGGCCCAACCTCCGGGGGCACGAAGCCGCCGCGCGAGCAGGACCCGCGGCACCCGCTGCAGCGACTCGCCGCGCTCTTCGACGACGGCACCTTCGAGCCGATCTCGGCGATCGACGACTCAGGGATGCTGGCGGCCATCGGCCGGACCAAGGGCAAGACCGTCGTGGCCTTCTGTTCCGACCCCACCGTCATGGGCGGCGCGATGGGCGACGAGGGCTGCAAGGTGGTCGTGGCCGCCTACCAGCGCGCGCTCACCGACCGGGTCCCGATCATCGGGCTGTGGCACTCCGGTGGCGCCCGCCTGGCCGAGGGGGTGCTGTCACTCGACGCGGTCGGCCGGATCTTCCACGCGATGACCAAGGCCTCCGGCGTGATCCCGCAGATCTCGGTCGTGCTCGGGCCCGCAGCGGGCGGTGCGGCATACGGGCCGGCGCTTACCGACGTGGTCATCCTGGGGCCCGAGGGCCGGATCTTCGTGACCGGACCCGACGTGGTCCGGTCCGTGACCGGCGAAGACGTCGACATGCTCCGGCTCGGCGGACCCGAGCCGCACGGGCGGCGCTCCGGGGTCGTGCACGTGCTCACCGAGTCCGAGGAGGAGGCCCTGGAGCGTGCCCGCACCCTCGCGCACCTCCTCGGCGCCCAAGGCACCCTCGTCGTCGGGTCGGTGGAGGACGTCGACCTCGGCAGCCTGCTGCCCGAGTCCCACAAGCGCGCGTACGACGTGCACCCGCTGGTCGAGAACGTCCTCGACGCCGGCACCGCGGTCGAGCTGCACGCCCGCTGGGCGCCCAACATCGTCACCGCACTGGGGCGCTTCGGCGGGCGCACCACGGGCGTCGTCGCCAACAACCCGCTCCGCCTCGGGGGCTGTCTGGACTCGTTGTCTGCGGAGAAGGCCTCACGCTTCGTCCGGATGTGCGACGCGTTCGGCATCCCGCTGATCGTCCTGGTCGACGTACCCGGCTACCTGCCCGGTGTCGGCCAGGAGTGGGACGGCGTGGTCCGACGCGGTGCCAAGCTGCTGCACGCCTTCGGCGAGTGCGTGGTGCCGCGGGTGACCGTGGTCACCCGGAAGACCTACGGCGGTGCCTACATCGCGATGAACGCCCGTTCGCTCGGCGCTACCCGCGTGTTCGCGTGGCCGGGCGCCGAGGTCGCGGTGATGGGCGCGGTGGCGGCCGTCCGGATCCTGCACCGGCGCAAGCTCGCCGAAGTCGCACCCGAGATCCGCGGCCAGGTCGAGACCGAGCTCGCCGAGGAGCATGCCCGCCTGGCCGGAGGCATCGACAAGGCGATCGAGATCGGCGTCGTCGACGAGGTCGTCGAGCCCGGTGCCACCCGGAGCGCGATCGCGAGGGCGATCGCCGACTCGGGCCTGGTCACCCGCGGAGACCACGGCAACATCCCGCTCTGAACATCCCGCTCTGAACAGCCCGCTCTGGACCAAGCGTGGATACCCTCATTCTGGGGATCTGAAACGAGCCGGGCCAACTGGCCTAGACAACCCCGTTTCGGCCCCATTTGCACCGTGACTTGCACTTCTCGCTCTCGTTGGCCGTTTCGAGAGGCACTCCGCACTCGGCGGTGGGCCCAACGAGTGGAGACTGACGTGAAGTCCAAGTTCCGGATTCTCGCGGTGGGGGCAGTGTCTGTTCTCGTCGCGTCGATCACCGCAGTACCCCTGCCGGCATCGGCAGTGACCCCCAACTACTCCTACTTCGGCGCCACCGGTGGCTCCCAGATCCAGGCCGTCGGCACGACGATCAGCTCCTCGATGACGGCGATGTCGCAGGTCTCCGGCCTGTTGAAGCCCGCGACCACGAGCAACCGCCTGCTCACCGTGAGCGCGAAGCCACTGGCTCGGCTCGGCACGATCGAGACCAGCGAGTCGGCCAGCGCGGTCAACGACGGCTGGAAGCTCACCGGGCACGCCCGCACGGCCAACATCAACCTGCTCGACGGGCTGATCGTGGTCAACGCGGTCACCACGACGACGACCGCGCAGTTCGACACCGCGGGTGGCGGGGTCGGCAGCAGCGACACCGAGTTCCTCGGGCTCACGATCGCCGGGAAGACCTATCCCGCGTCGGTGGCGAAGAACACCAGGATCGAGGTGCCGGGCATCGTCTCGATCACCTTGAACTACCAGAACGTCAACAGCGACGAGAACGGCATCGCCTCCCAGGGTGCGGGCGCCGTGATCACGCTGCTGAAGGCGTTCAAGGGCGCGGCGCTCGACTCGACGATCGTGCTGAACCCGTCCTTCGGGTACGTCGCGAAGTCCCACAACCCCGGTGGTCTCCAGCTCGGCGGTGCGGCGTACGGCTCCTACGTCTTCGCCCACGTCGGCGACGTCGACAACCCGAACTCCATCACGGTCGAGTCGACCCGGACGGCGTTCGAGGTGATGCCGCCGACCGGCACCAACGGCGCGGTCCTGGAGAACCACACGGCCCGGGTCTTCCTCAAGCAGGTCCTGAACGCGACGGCGATCGCCTCGACAGCTGAAGGCGCCAGCTCACCCGCTTTGAACTATTCGAAGCTCGGCACGCGAACCGCGAACGTCAACGTGTTCCCGTCGTTGCTCGGTGCGCTGATCCACGCCGACGCGATCGGTAGCAGCTCCGAGGTGCGACAGACCGCCGCCGGGACCACGATGCACGCGGGTGCCCAGTTCGTGAACCTGAGCATCGGAGGCAACGACATCCCGATCGACGTCGGACCGAACACGTCGATCCACATCGCCAACCTCGGCTACGTCACGCTCAACGAGCAGAAGTCGATCTCCGTGCCCGGCTTCGTGCACGGGATCCAGGTGATCGCACTGCACATCGTGCTGGACACCGCCAAGGCCGGACTCCCGATCGGAGCCGAGATCCAGGTGGGCGTGTCCCAGGCGATCGTCTGGGGCTGAGGCCGGATCGGGCCTCTTCCAAGGCAGAGGACAACAGGGTCACCGCTTTCGGGCGGTGGCCCTGTTGCCTTGGGGAGGGTCGCCTCAGGTGAGGTGAGGTGATCCGCTTGCGGGGGACGGGGCTCAGGTCTCGTCCCGCGGTCGCTCAGACGACCTGGTGCAGCCACCGGACCGGGGCGCCGTCTCCGGCGTACCGGAAGGTCTCCAGCTCGTCGTCCCACGGCTTGCCGAGCAGCTTGTCGATCTCGAGCTCGAGCGTGGTGTCGCCGAGTGCCGCCTTGATGACCGCTGCCTTGAGCCGGTCCTCCGGGATCATCAGGTCGCCGTGCAGGCCGGTGACCGCGTGGAAGACGCCGAGGTCCGGGGTGTAGGAGTAGCGCGCGCCCTCGGTCGAGGTGGTCGACTCCTCGGTGATCTCGAAGCGCAGCTGGTTCCAGCCGCGCAGCGCCGAGGTCACCGCCGCCGCCGTTCCGGCGTCACCGGACCAGGAGAACTCCGCCCGGTAGGTGCCGGCCTGGGCAGCCTGGGGGGTCCAGTCGAGGTTCACGGCAACGCCGAGCACGCCGCCCACGGCCCACTCGACGTGCGGGCACAACGCGGAAGGCGCCGAGTGGATGTAGAGGACTCCACGGGTCGCATTGCGGGTCACTTTGGCCTCCTTGCTCCGGCGTCGAGACAACGCCTTCCCCAGCGGTCTCTTCGGAGCAGGAACACCTGTGACGGTTGTGAACTTGTGTTCACATTGTGGCTCATACCTCGCGCGGAAGCCAGCAGAACACGAAAACTCCGGTGACCGGGCGGATCAGCGCTTCCGGGGCCCTCGGGCGCCGGCCTTCGCCGCGGCCTTGACCGTCTTGCGCGGGCCGAGCTCCATCAGCTCCTCGAGGACCTGGGTCGCCAGGCCGAGGCCGCCGAGGTGGGACTCCCCAGGGATCGTCTCGAACCGTGCGTCGGGCAGTCGTGCCGCCATGTGCACGCCGTGTGCGTGCGGGATGATGTGGTCGTTGTCGCCGTGCCACCACCGCACCGGCACCGACACGTCGGCTGCGTCGAAGCCCCAGGGCCGGGTGAACAAGATGATGTCCGCCAGCGGTGCGCCCAGGTGGAACCGCGATCCGTGCAGGAGGTCGTCGAGGAACATCGCCCGGAACTCCGGCCGAGCGAGCAGCTCCTTGTCACCGCGGGGCTGGAGCGCGGCGTAGGCGTCGATGGCCGGGCCGGCCAGCGGCCGGATCAGCCTGATCGCGCCTGCCAGCAGGTAGCCCAGCGGGACCCGGGTCAGGGACAGGATCGGAGCGGCGTACGGCGCCACCTCGACCAGGCCGCCACGGATGGCGTCGGGACCCTTCATCGGGGCGACGCCGCCGAGGACGCCGACGCCGTGCACCCGGTCCGGGAGCGCAGCACCGGCGGCCAGTGCGTACGGGCCGCCGCCGGACAGGCCGATCAGCCGCATCGTGTCGACGGCGAGCGCGTCGGCGAGCATCTCGAGGTCATGGGTCCAGTCGAGGACGTTGGGGTAGAGGTGCGGGGTCGACGAGCCGATGCCCGGCCGGTCGATGCCGATGATCCGCAGGTCGTGCTGCACGGCGTGAGCACGTGCCTCGACCGGGATCTGCCGGCGCGCGCCGGGGGTGCCGTGCATCCAGATGATCGGCGCACCGCGCGGGGTGCCGAACTCGGCGAAGGAGAGCCTGCGGCCGTCACGGACCGAGACGGAGCCCTCCAGGCGGGGGCGCTCGATGTCTGCCATGGCGCTCATTGTCGCGTGTCCCGGGACGAAGTGGAACGTGTTCCAGGTCTCAGGCGGAGGCGGAGCGCACCGCCGCGAGGTCGATGACGTTCGCGGGGTCCCGGACCGCGCCCAGCAAGACGCCGTCGGCGCTGATCTCCGGCCCGTCGATCACGGTGGCGACGACGCAGGTGACGTTGTCACGACCACCGCGTCCGAGAGCGGCGGCGACCAGGGCGCTGGCGGCATCGTCGTCGTCGCGGGTACCGAGGACCTGCTCGATGACGGACTCCTCGACGAGGTCGGTCAGCCCGTCGCTGGCCAGCAGGATCCGGTCGCCGGGCTCGAGGGTGAGCGCGAGCAGGTCCGGCAGCGCGTCCTCGGACCCGTTGACCGAGCGGAGCACCACGTTGCGCCACGGGTGCTCAGCGACCCCGGCCTCGTCGAGGCGACCCTCGTCGACGAGGTCCTGGACGTAGGTGTGATCGCGGGTCACGCGGGTCAGCTCGCCGTGCCGGAACACGTAGCCGCGGGAGTCGCCGAGGTGCGCCAGCACGAAGCCGGTGCCGTCGGTGCAGACCGCGGTCAGCGTCGTGGCCATCCCCTCGCGCGCCGGATCCGCTGCCACGCCGGCACGGATCTGGGCCTGGGCGAGCATGACTCCCTCACGCAGCACCGTCGCCGGGTCGACGCCTGCGTGCATCAGGGCGCTCGCGGCCACGGCGTACGCCGCCGTCGCCGACGCGACCTCGCCGGCCGCTCCTCCCCCTACGCCGTCGGCGACGAGCATGCAGGTCGGCCCGACGAACGCGGAATCCTGATTGTCCGGACGTACCAACCCGACGTGGGTCTCACCGATGCCGGAGATGCGAAGCATGTCTCCTCCTCACCACGCAGAACGTGTTCTGACCCTCTCACGGTTCCCGGAGGGTGCCCAGCGACGTGACGGGGCCTGACCCGCAACAATGGGCGGCATGGAGTGGCTGCTGCTCGGGGTGTCCATCGCGCTGATGGTCATCTGCGGCATCTTCGGCGCGGCCGAGTACTCCTTCGTGACGGTCGACCGAGCGGCTGTCGACCGAGCGGCGAGCGCGGGCGACCGGGCGGCGATCGGCGTACGGAAAGCGCTGCGCAGCCTTTCCACCCAGCTGTCCGGCGCCCAGGTCGGGGTGACGATCACCAACCTGGTCATCGGGTTCCTCGCCGAGCCGGCCATCGCCGAGCTGTTGCGCCGACCGCTCGACGCAGCGGGCACACCGCAGGGCGCGGTGACCGGCGTCGCGGTGACGGTCGCACTGGCGCTCGCGACGCTCGCCACGATGCTCATCGGAGAGCTGATCCCCAAGAAGATCGGGATCGCGGTCCCGCTCGAGGCGGCGAAGGGCACCCAGGCCTTCATGAGGCTGTTCACCACCGTGGTGAAGCCGGCGATCCACGTGCTCAACGGGTCCGCGAACGCGATCCTGCGCGCGGTCGGCGTCGAGCCGCAAGAAGAGCTCCGCTCGGCCCGGTCCTCGGACGAGCTGGCGTCGCTCGCCGGCCGGTCCGCCTCCCAGGGCACCCTCGACGAGGAGACTGCCCACCTCGTCCAGAGGTCCGTCGCCTTCGGTCCCCGCACCGCCGGCGAGATCATGACCCCGCGGATGCGGATGGCGGTCCTCGACGCCAACGACCCCGTCAGCGAGGTCATCGACCTGTCCTCGACGACCGGCTTCTCGAAGTTCCCCGTGATCAAGGGCAGCACCGACACGATGGTGGGATCGGTGCACGTCAAGCAGGCGGTCGCGGTGCCGCGCGGCGAGCGAGGCTCGACGCGCGTGCGCGAGGTGATGGTCCCGGCCACGGTCGTGCCCGAGTCGCTCCGGCTCGATCCGCTGCTGTCCCTGCTGCGTGGCGAGGGCTTCCAGATGGCGATCGTCTCCGACGAGTACGGCGGGACCGCCGGCGTGGTCACCCTCGAGGACGTCGTGGAGGAGATCGTCGGTGACATCGCCGACGAGCACGACCGCAGCGCCGCCCGGTTGAGGCAGCGGCCGGACGGCTCCTGGATCGTCGCGGGCCTGATGCGACCCGACGAGGTGCTCGACGCGACCGGGTTGGCCCTGCCCGAACACGAGGACTACGACACGGTGGCCGGCCTGCTCGTCCAGCGCCTCGGCCGGATACCGCAGCCGGGCGACGCCGTCGACGTCCCGCTCCCTGTCGAGATCCCCGATGACGACGACGAGGAGCCGGTCGTCGAGCACGCCCACCTCCGCGTCGTACGGATGGACGGGCTGCGGGTCGACCGGATCGCGGTCCAGCGGCTGCCCGGTTCCGCCGAGGACGGTGGGGAGCGATGAGCACCGGCGCCGCCCTGCTGCTGACGGTCGTGCTGCTGCTCGGCAACGCGTTCTTCGTCGGGGCCGAGTTCGCGCTCGTCTCCGCCCGCCGTACCAAGGTCGAGCCGCGCGCTCGCGCGGGCTCGCGGATGGCGAAGACGACCCTGCGCGCGATGGAGGACCTGACCTCGGTGATCGCGGCGGCCCAGTTCGGCATCACGGTGTGCTCGCTCGGCCTCGGTGCGGTCGCCGAGCCTGCGTTCGCCGCCGTCCTCGAGCCGCTCTTCCGACGACCTCGGGCTCGCTCAGTCCTGGCTGCACCCGGTGGCCTTCACGCTCGCGCATGTCGGTGGTCGTCTACCTGCACGTGGTGCTCGGCGAGATGGTTCCGAAGAACCTCGCCCTCGCCGAGCCCGAGCGGGCGGCGGTGGTCTTCGGGCCGCCGATGATCGCGCTGGTGACGTTCCTCAAGCCGTCGGTCTTCGCTCTCAACGCCCTCGCGGACGCCGGATCGTGCGGCTCCTGCGCGTCGAGCCACGCAGCGACGTCACCTCGACCTTCACCCGCGAGGAGGTCGAGGCCCTGGTGGACGAGTCGCGCGCGGAGGGGCTGCTCGAGGAGAGCGAGTACGAGCGGCTGTCAGGTGCGCTCGGGTTCACCTCCCGGACCGTGAGCGACGTGCTGCTGCCGACGAGCGCGCTGCAGACGGTCAGCCGGGGCGCGCGCGCCACCGAGGTGGAGGCGATCTGCGCGGATACCGGGTTCTCGCGGTTCCCGGTGGTGGGCGACGACGGCGAGCTGATCGGGTACCTGCACATCAAGGACGTGCTCGAGCCTGACCCGCAAGGACGCGCGCAGGTGATCGCGAGGACCCTGGGTCCGGCCGTTCGCCGACGTGCACGAGACCGACACCCTCGTCCAGGCGTTGCAGACGCTGCAGTCGCAGGGCGCCCACATGGCGCGCGTCGTCGACGACGGCGGACGACGTGCTCGGAGTGGCGACGCTCGAGGACGTGATCGAGGAGCTGGTCGGAGAGATCAGGGACGCCGCCCACCACTGATCGGGGACGCGTCAGCGGACCCGGTCGTCGATCGTCGAGCAGCGAGCGCGACTGAGGAACGAAGTCGCGGCCGAGCGTGTCGAGACGCGGTGAGATGCGCGCAGACTTTGCCTCAGGCGTGCCCGCGGTCAGGCCGAGAGCGGGACCGGCTCCACGTGGCCGTCCGGCGCGAGGTACAGGCCGTCGTCGAACAGGATCACGCCGTTGCACAGCCGGCACCATCCCTGCTCGGAGTGGTCGGAGACCATGTGCGCGTGGCAACAGTCGGTGGAGCTCGCGTCCGGACAAGCCGGGGAGTGTGTACACGCCATTGTGTTCGGTCCTCCCAGATCAAGGGCGTTGGTGCTGTCCTCCATGAAACCTCGCTCGGAGCGTTTCATGATGCAAATCGGACAAAGTGGTTCGAGGATTAGCCGTTTCGTGACCTTGTGCATGCGGACTGGCTGACCGGTCCCGATGCTGGCCGCTAGCGTCCGGGCATGGCAACTCCTGCGACCCTACGCGTGATCCAGTGGGCGACCGGCGGTGTCGGCCGTGCCGCCATCTCGGCAGTCCGCGACCATCCCGAGCTCGAGCTGGTCGGCTGTTGGGTGCACTCGTCCGAGAAGGCCGGCCGCGACGCCGGCGAGCTCGCGGATGCCGGCGCACTCGGCGTACGCGCAACCGCCGATGTCGAGGAGATCCTCGCGCTCGACGCCGACTGCGTGGTCTACGCGCCGCTGCTGCCGAACCAGGACGAGGTCGCCGCGCTGCTCCGGTCGGGGAAGAACGTCGTGACTCCCGTCGGCTGGTTCCACCGCACTCCGAACGACGCGCCTCTGGAGACGGCCGCGCTCGACGGCGGCGTGACGTTGCACGGCACCGGGATCGATCCCGGCGGGATCAGCGACGTGTTCCCGTTGATGCTCTCGGCGATGACCTCCGCGACCACCTTCGTCCGCGCGGAGGAGTTCTCCGACATCCGCAGCTACAACGCGCCCGAGGTGGTCCGGCAGATCATGTGCTTCGGCGCCAATCCCGAGGAAGCGATGAACGGACCGATGCTCGGGCTGCTGACCGGCGGCTTCCACCAGTCGATCCGACTGATCCTCGACGGGATGCAGTTCGACCCGCGCGCCGAGATCCGCACGAGCCAGGAGGTCGCGGTGGCGACCGCGCCGATCGACTCCCCCGCAGGAGTCATCGAGCCCGGACAGGTGGCCGGGCAACGGTTCTGCTGGGACGCCGTGCTCGACGACGAGCCGGTCGTCCGGGTCGCGGTGAACTGGCTGATGGGCACCGAGGACCTCGATCCGGCCTGGACGCTCGGGGCGGCCGGCGAGCGCTACGAGATCGAGCTGAAGGGCGACCCCGACCTGTTCGTGACCCTCAAGGGGATGCAGCCCGAGACGCCCGAGGAAGGCTGGGTGCGCAACCCTGGTGTGGTCGCCACCGCGAACCACTGCGTCAACTCGATCCCGTACGTCGTCCGCGCCGAGCCCGGGATCAAGACCTACCTCGACCTGCCGGTGATCGCGGGACGCGCGCACCCACGGTTCACCGGCCGGACCTGATCGGCTGCGGACATGCGTTCGCCGGGACGGCCTCCCCCAAGGCCGTCCCGGCGAACCAGGTGTTGCGTGTGTCAGGCGGTGATCGGAGCCCCGACCTTCGTCGCCGCGACAGCAGCCGACTCGCGGGCCCGCTTCGCGTGGACCAGACCGACCATTCCGAGCAGGAACATCAGCGCTGCCCCGACGAACGCGCCGATCGCTGCGTAGCCGGCGATGGCACCCATCTTGCCGAACGCGTAGGCGTTGAGCAGCAGGCCGCGCAGGGTGTTGCCCATGAACAGCGTCTGCCGCAGCTGGCCGAGCTGCTGGCCCTCGGGTGAGGCCTTCGCCTCGTCGCTGAGCGCGATGAACTCGCCACTGACCTCTTCGTAGGTCTTGCCGCCACCGGCAGCGTTCATGTGGACCAGGATGTAGTGGTCGGCGAACGCCTTGGCCTGGGCGCCGGTCGTCATCTTCTGGCCGGCGTACTTGTCGAGCGCGGCGTGCTGGGACTTGGTCTCCAGCGCTGCCTTGGCCGGCATCGTGATGCCCTGCATCGCGAGCTGGTCGTGCACCTGGCTCCCCGCGAATGTGCTGCCCCAGGTCAAGAGGCCGCCGGCCACGACGAGGACCGCTGCGATCAGCAGCCCGGTTGCCGAGATGAGCTTGTCAAGTGTTGCGCGCATGTCTGCGCCCTCCTTCAACTGTGCGGGTGTTTCGTTCGCCCGCGTTGAAGCAAGTGCACCAAGAGGAGGGGGTCCTACCCATGAGTCAAAGGGCCTGACCTAGGTGGCCCTAAGGCTTCAACATCCAAGGACCTCTGCGGGCGTGGCGCACCGGGGCGCAGGCGCAGATCCGGACGGTGCCGGGGGCGGAGCACCGTGCCCGAGCGGGCCATAGGTCCCGTGCTCCACTGCCCCGCGCCCTGCCGGTGAGCAGCACCGTGCGCGGCCTGGCGAGGGAACCCGGCGGCCCCGATGGTCGACCCGGATGAGCCGCCCGAAAACAATGTTGTCCGGTTATTCCCTTTTGTACCCTTATCCCTCATGATGGGGCCAGGGAGGAGTCCGGTTCCGTACTCCGCAAGAAGGTCGTTCATGCAGCACCGCATTGGTCCCGAGAGTCCCGGCGTGAGCCGCTTCTTCGCCGCGCGCGCCATGCTCGTGCTCGTGGCCGGGTTCTACGTGGCCGGCCTGACCTTCGTGTTCATGTACTCCCTGGGCTGGGACCCGCTCGCTCACCAGCTCTCGTTCAGCTGGCCCTTCGGCTGGCCGTCGGACTGGTTGCGCGGCTGACAGAGCCACTCACGGAGCGCGGGCGGAGGCGACCCCGCCGGGCGCAGATAGACGACCGGGCGCCAGCCCTGACGGACCATCGATGCCTCTCCGGTGCCGGTGCTGTAGGTCTCCACGGTGACGACCCACGCCTCCCAGCCGCGGCCGGTCACTCGCCAGTCGAGGACCAGCCCGGGCAGCGGCGCCCTCGGCCCGTCCAGGTCGAGCTTCACCCAGACGTGGAACACCCGACCGGACGGCGGATCGGGAAGTCGCGGCGACTGCACCCGAGCAGGATAGAACACCTGTTCGAACGCCGCTGGAGAGCTGCTCCCTACTTGGGCGGCAACGTCCGGGCGTAGGTGAGACCGACGTCGATCCACCGACGCAGCTCGGCGTCGCTCTGGACCGCGAGGGGATCGATCCGGAGCCATCCGTCCATCGCCCTCCCCCGCATCACCATCCGGTCGACGAGGTCGGACGACGTGAGCCGGTCGGACTGAGCCGGGTCGACACGCAGCAACAAGCCGCCCTGGCCACTCGCTGCGACCGCCATGTTGCCCTCGACCAGGAACGCGAGCCCGCCGAACATCTTCTTCTCGCTCAGCCCGGTCTCACCCTCGACAGCCTCGCGGATCCGGTCGGCCAGGTGCTCGTCGTACGCCATGGCAGCAGTGTGGACCCTGGCACCGACAAGAATTCGGCTCTGGTAGGGCGGGTGGGACTCGAACCCACGACCCAAGGATTATGAGTCCTCTGCTCTAACCGACTGAGCTACCGCCCTCTGCGCGTCTCGACAGGCTCGACGTCCGGGGAAGGCTACCGCCCTCTGCGCGTCTCGACAGGCTCGACGTCCGGGGAAGGCTACCGCCCTCTGCGCGTCTGGACAGGCTCGACGTCCGGGGAAGGCTACCGCCCTCTGCGCGTCTGGACAGGCTCGACGTCCGGGGAAGGCTACCGCCCTCTGCGCGTCTGGACAGGCTCGACGTCCGGGGAAGGCTACCGCCCTCTGCGCGTCTGGACAGGCTCGACGTCCGGGGAAGGCTACCGCCCTCTGCGCGTCTGGACAGGCTCGACGTCCGGGGAAGGCTACCGCCCTCTGCGCGTCTGGACAGGCTCGACGTCCGGGAGCGGGGTCTCGGCTGATCGCTCGCAAGCTCGCTGCGCGACGACCGTGGTCAGTGGTGGGAGGACGCGAACGCGGAGGCGGCGCCGTAGATCTTGTACAACGCGAAGCTGCCGGCGTACCCGGTGCTGCAGCGGCCGTCGAACATCTGGATCGCCGCAGCGTCGGGCATGACGTTGCCGTAGCCGGTCAGCGAGTCGCCTTCGACCGCGCCGCCGGCGAAGTGCCGCAGCCGCTGGACCAGGCCGACCTTCTCGCTGTCGTCTGCCTGCCGCCACCAGCTGCAGGTGTACATGCTGAGCGGCTTCGTGCTCGTGCTCGCGGCCGGGGTCACCGACGGCAGGGCTGCCTTCAACGGGGCGAGCAGCTGGTCGATGAAGGACAGGTTCACGATGCCGAGCAGGTACGGCGCGCAGGCCCGGGTCCCGGTGTTCGCGTCGCAGTACTCCTTGAACACCTGCTTCTGCAGCGAGCCCAGCGTCGTCGAGGGCGCGCTGCCCGGAGCTGCCGGCGTCAGCGGCCAGCTGCAGACCTGCTCGTTGCCGTTCGGGTAGCCGGACAGCTGGTAGCCGGCCAGGCAGGCGACGAGCTCCGCCTCGGCGGTGACGTTGCCCAGTCCGAGGCTGAGGCCCGGGACAGCGCCGTTCAGGCAGCCCGGCAGACCCAGCAGGCTGTTCGTGGTCGCGTTCTTGCCCCCCGGACCGGTGTTGTTCCAGAAGCAGTTCCCGGTGTTCGTCGGGAAGGCGTCCCACCACAGGTCGGTGCCGTTGGGCTTGGCGGCGCCGTTCGGTGCGACGCCCATCTTGTTGCCGTAGATCTTGTTGTTGTACGACGTCGAGATGCCCAGCAGGCTGCACCCGGGCATCGGAGTGGAGGAGCCGAGCACCGGTCCGCAGACGGTCGCGTCGGGAACGGCGAAGAGCATCAGGCCGCGCCGCCAGTTGTCCCAGAAGCTGTTGTTGCGCACGACGTTCTCGTTGCCGCCCGCCAGCCACAGGCCGGTGCCGACCGGTGCGCCGATGAACGGCTCGACGTCGGAGCCCGCCTGGAAGGGGTTGAAGTTGTTGGCGTAGAAGTTGTTGTCCTCGATGACGTTGCCCTGCTGCGGGAAGCCAGGGTGGCCGGGCGCGGTGAACACGTCGGTGGTGAAGCCGAGGGCGTTGTCGTAGAAGTTGTTGTGGTCGATCCGGGTGCCGTGGCTGTCGGTGCCGGAGAACCCGCCGGTGTTGTGGTGCAGGTCGCAGCTGGTGATCCGCTGGCTGATCCGGGCGATCGGGTAGAACGTGGTGTCCCGGTTCGTCAGGGTCGGCGCTCCGGAGCCCGGGTAGACACCGGAGTCGCCGTTGCCGGCGGCCTCGCAGTTCGGAGATCACCGCGTGGTCGCCCACGAAGGTGAGCACGCCGTAGCCGCCGGCGTAGTAGGTCTTGAACCGGTCGAGCAGGTAGCCGTCGGTCTCGAGCACGTAGATGTCGTGCTCACGAGCATGCCGGATCGTCACGTTGCGCAGCACGAACCCGTCGGCGCGGTCGACGAAGATGCCGACGTCCTTGCGGTGGCCGACCGCGGACGGGCCACCGTCACCGGCGCTCGCGTCACCGGCCTCGACGACGACGTCGTCGGCACTGACGCCCGAGCCCTCGAGCTGCAGGTTGCAGCGGATGCAGGCACCGGCGTTCGGGATGCCGTGCCGGTCGACGAGCGGCGGGTCGGGCACCGGGTCGGGGCCCATGTCCCGGCCGATCACCGCGATCAGGTTGGCGTCATTGGGGCAGTGGAGCTGGTACTCGTGCGAGAGCGCGCCCGGGTCACCGCTGTCGGAGTGGGTCTTGTACTGGGCGCAGGCCGGGTCGAAGGTCGGCTGCGACGCCGCCGTCGGCTCGGTGTAGACGCCCGGCATCACCACGACGCGGTCGTTGTTGTGCGAGGCGGTCACGGCGGTCTGGATCTCGCTGTAGTGGCACTTCGCGAACAGCTGCTGGTTGACCGCACGAAGGTTCGTGGCCTGGGCGGCCGTGAAGGTGCGGTGGTCGGTCGGCCGCATGTCGTAGCCGTGGGCCAGCGCGTTGTCGATCGCCGCGTTGAGCAACGTCAACGAGTTCGGCTTGCAGACCACCCTGGTGTCACCCGGCAGGCTCGCGGTGAGCGCCGACGCCAGCGAGCGAGCGGTCGGGATCGCTCCACCGGCGCACGGCGAGACCGTGCAGTCGGCGGACGGGTCCGGCCAGTACGACGGCCGCTCCACGTGCGCCTGCGCGAGCTGGGGAGCCGCGAGGACCGCGCCGAGGGCGAGGACGAGGGCCAGGGTGAGTCGCCTCATGAGCTGTGTCCTGTCAGGTCGGTGCCCTCACCCGGTCGACAGGGTGGGGGCGATGTGGTCGTGGTGTCGAGCGAGCATGGGTTCAGGCCCCACCGACGAACGGCAGCACCAGCGAGCAGGTGACCGGCCGCGGGTGGGCAGGGTCGAGGGCGTTGAGGACGTGCAGGGTCGCGTTCGGTCGGCGGCGATCTCGAAGTGCTCGGTGAAGTCGAGGGGGCAGCGGTCCTGCACGACGATGTTGGTCATGCCGGGCTCGATGCCGCTGGTGTAGGGCCGCACCAGCTCGTCGTACTTGGTCATGATGTTGACGTACTGGATGCCCGGGACCGCGACTCCCCCGTCGCGCATCTGGGTGATGAACGGCGATCCCGCGCTCATCTGGCCGAAGGCCGGGCCGATCAGCTCCAGGGGGTCCCCGCCGAAGGCCGTGGTCGACGAGCCCGATCCGGTGGTGCCGGTGCCGTGCCAGAGCGGGGCGAGCGAGATGTAGTGGTCGATCTTCGACGCACCGCCGAGGAACTTCGCGTAGTAGTCGGGCATCAGGGTGCCCTGGGAGTGGCCGACGATGTCGACCTTGCTCGCGCCGGTCGCCGCGAGCACCCGGTCGACGAACGCGCCGAGCTCCGCCGCGCTGTCCCGGATGTCGCCGAGGCCGCCGAACGCGCCCGGGTAGGGCAGCGGCAAGGTCGCACCGTAGGTGAGGGCGAAGACGCAGTACCCGTTGTTCCTCAGAAGCGGCCCGTAGGTCTGCCAGTTCGTCGACCGGTTGCCGAGCGTGCCGTGCACCAGGACCACCGGCCGCGGGTGCGCGGCCGTCGGGCGGCACGACCAGTCGTTGGTGCCGGGGGCGTCAGCGTTCGGCAGCCCACCGAGGACCGCCGGCGGGAGGAACTGATAGGGCACCGGCAGCCGGTCGGCTGCGGAGGCCGGGCTCGCGAGGAGCGTCGAGATCAGGGCAGCGAAGCAGACGGCAACGGCAGCAGTTCGGCGCACGGATCGTCCTCCGGTGGGTCGGCGTCACCTGCTCAACGACCCAGACCGGGAAAGATCACGCCTGTTACTGAATACGATTCTTGTGACGAGGCTTCTTGTGGGCCGCGCCGCGGGCTGCCGCCGGGCCGCCGGGACGGCTACCGGTCCGGTGACGGGCGAACCGGTCGGGCTTCAGGTCGATCAGCACGCCGGAGATCCGGGTCTCGCCGAGCGCCTGGAGCGTCTCGGCCGGCAGGTCGGCAGGAAGCTCGACGATCGAGAACGCCGGCCGGATGTCGATCTTGCCGAAGTCCTCGCGGGAGAGACCGCCCTCGTTGGCCAGCGCCCCGACGATCTGGCGCGGCTCGACACGATGCCTCTTCCCCACCTCGATCCGGTACGCCGCCATCGGCTTGCGATCACCGCTGCGACGATCACGCGACCGCTCCTTCTGCGGGGTGCTGCGGGCGGGCTCGGGCATCTCCTCGAGGAGGAGGGGCTCGCCGTCCTGGGCGAGCACCGCGATCGCGGCGGCGATGTCGAGCGCCGGCACGTCGTGGTCGTTCTCGTAGGTCGCGACCAGCTCGCGGAACAGGCCGATCTGCGGATCGCCGAGCGCCTGGCCGATCGCGTCGGTGAACTTCGAGACCCGGAACGCGTTGACGTCCTCGACCGTCGGCAGCCGCATCTCCTCGAGCGTGGTGCGGTTGGTCTTCTCGATCGCCCGGAGGAGGTGGTTCTCGCGCGGCGTGACGAACGAGATCGCCATGCCGGGTCGACCGGCACGGCCGGTGCGGCCGATGCGGTGGACGTAGGACTCGGTGTCGGTCGGGATGTCGTGGTTGACCACGTGGCTGATCCGGGGCACGTCCAGGCCGCGCGCGGCGACGTCGGTGGCGACCAGGATGTCGAGCTTGCCCTTGCGCAGCTGTTCGATGGTCCGCTCGCGCTGGACCTGGACGACGTCGCCGTTGATCGCGGCCGCCGAGAACCCGCGGGCGCGAAGGCGCTCGGCGAGCTCCTCGGTGGCGTTCTTGGTGCGGACGAACACGATCATGCCGTCGAAGTTCTCGACCTCGAGGATCCGGGTGAGCGCGTCCAGCTTCTGGGCGTGCGCGACCTTGAGGTAGCGCTGCGCGACGTTCGCCGCGGTCGTCGAGGTGGACCTGACCTTGATCTCGGTGGCGCCGGGCGCGTGCTGCTTGACGATCCGCCGGATCTGCGGCGGCATCGTCGCGGAGAACAGCGCCACCTGCTTGTCCTCAGGAGTGCCCGCGAGGATCTGCTCGACGTCCTCCGCGAACCCCATGTTGAGCATCTCGTCGGCCTCGTCGAGGACCACGAACCGCAGCGCACTGAGGTCGAGGGTGCCCTTCTCGAGGTGGTCCATGACGCGGCCCGGCGTACCGACGACGACGTGGACGCCGCGGCGGAGTGCGGAGAGCTGGACGCCGTACCCCTGGCCGCCGTACACGGGCAGCACGTGCAGGCCCTTGATGTGTGCGGCATAGCGCTCGAAAGCCTCGGAGACCTGGAGGGCGAGCTCGCGGGTCGGGGCGAGCACGAGCACCTGCGGCGTCTTCTGGGTCAGGTCGATGCGGGACAGGATCGGCGCGGCGAACGCAGCGGTCTTGCCGGTGCCGGTCTGGGCGAGGCCGACGACGTGCTTGCCCTCGAGGAGGGTCGGGATCGCCTCCGCCTGGATCGGGGAAGGGGTCTCGTAGCCCACGTCACGCAGGGCCTTGAGCACCTTGGGGTCCAGACCGAGGTCGTCGAACGTCGGGGTCTCGGGTGTCTCGGTCACCGGCCAAGGGTAGTTGCGCGGTGTCCGTGGGCCTATTTGGCTTCCATGCCGCTTCGCCCGCCGGTTAGCGTCGGTGTCATGGACAAACCCGAGCCACTGGAGCCCCTCGACGAGAGCTGGAAGCGCGCCCTCTGCATCGTCGCGCACCCCGATGACATGGAGTTCGGGGCGGCCGCGGCCGTGGCCCGCTGGACCGGCCAGGGCAAGTGGGTCGGCTACACCATGGTGACCAGTGGTGAGGCCGGCATCGACTCGATGTCTCCCGAGGAGTGCCGACTGGTGCGGGAGAAGGAGCAGGTCGAGTCGGCCCGCATCGTCGGGGTCGACACCGTCGACTTCCTCGGCCAGCCCGACGGCATCCTCGAGTACGGCGTCCCGCTGCGCCGCGCCCTTGCCGCCGAGGTGCGCCGGCACCGACCCGACATCGTGATCACCGGCAACCACAGGGACACCTGGGGCGGCCAGAACCTCAACCAGGCCGATCACATCGCGGTCGGCAGGGCGGTGCTGGACGCGGTCCGCGACGCCGGCAACCGCTGGGTCTTCCCCGAGCAGATCACCGACGACGGCCTCGAGCCCTGGGGCGGCGTGAAGCAGGTCTGGGTGTTCGGCTCGCCCGTCGCGACGCACGCGGTCGACACCACCGACACGTTCGACGCCGGCGTCGAGTCGCTCGAGGCGCACGCCGCCTACATCGACGGTCTCGGCTGGGAGAACTGGGATCCCCGCGAGTTCCTCGAGGGCATGGCCCGTGCCATCGGCCAGCGCCTCGGCGTCGGGTTCGCCGCGCCGTTCGAGGTGCTCCCGATGGGGTGGGGCGAGTAGGCCCGTCCTGACCAGGGCGCCGCAGCCCTGGGGCACGCTGACTCACCAGCCCCCAGACAGAAGAAGGGCCTCCCCGTGGGCTGCGCCCGATCGTGGAGCCGTGCAGATCGGCTCGAGCCCGATGTCGGTGAGCCTTCCGGCGGGCCGAGCTATCGGGCGCCCAGGCGTCGCAGGGCCGCCACGGCACCGAGCTGCGAGCTCACCCCGAGCTTGCGCAGGATCGACTTCACCTGGCTGCGCACGGTGCCCTCCGACACCCCTGCGTCCTCGGCGATCACCTTGACGGGCTCGCCGTCGCGCAGGTGCTCGAGGATCTGCATCTCGCGCGGCGTGAGGGTCGCCATCCGGTCCGCCAGACGGCGGAGCTCGGCTCCCTCCTGCTGCCACTGCCGGAGGACGCGCGTCCGGGTCGACATGCTCATCAGCGGGTTCCCGGACGCCACCGACTTGACCGCCTGGGCGAGCTGGTCGAGCCCGGTGGACATGGGGATCACGCCGTAGGCTCCGGCCTCCACCATCGCTCCCCAGCCGGGACCGCTCCCCGCACCGGTGAGGACGAGCCAGCGCAGGCGTACCTGGCCGATCACGAGGTCGGCAGCACGCAGCTGCCGTGGGTCACCGAGGTCGCAGACGACGAGACCGGCGACGGCGCCGAACCGTTCCAACCGGCGCGACAGGTCCCACATCTCGTTGCTTCCGGTGGGGATGTCGTACGACGTGGTCGAGAAGCCCCGGTTCAGCAGCGCGACCTTGATCGCGTCGCGCACCAGGCGCTGGTCGGAGACCACCGCGATCCTGGCGAGCTCGCCGTACAGGTGGCGGGCGGTCGACGGCCCGTCGGCCTGCGCCGGTGGCCGCGCTACTGAGGGGATGCCGCGTTTCGCCATGATGTGGGCCCTCCGTCCCGATTTCGACTCGGGGAGGGGTCACGGCGATGCGTGCTGCGGCCACCAGGCTGCAGGCACGCATCTCGTGAATCCACGGTTAGCAGGCACCTCGAGACTTCGCGGACCTCGGCGCACGGCCGCTGACCCGCCCCCACTCATCGCACAACCTCGAAGTACACGTTGTCGGCAACCCCGTTGAACTGGTCCGAGGCAGAGGAGATGAAGCGGCCCTCGGCATCGACCTTGGCGCCGATCGACATCGGCGCCCCGGAGTCGGCAAATGTGACGCTGCCCGTGGGCGCGACCACGGACGCGACCTTCTCAGCGCCCCATCCGCCGCCGTCCCACGGGACCACGGTGAGTACGACGCGATCACCGGTGCGCTGACAGCGCACCCGGTACCAGCGCTCGGGCACGACCACGAGCTCGGACTTGACGAATGCCTCGCCGTCGTCACCCGCGACCCTGCACGAAGGGACGCCGTGATCGACCTGGATCTTGTACTGGTGCGCGTCGGCGGTCAGGCCCCGCTGGATCAGGTTGTTCCCGTTGTCGCGGTCGTCACCGTCCGACTTGTCGTCGAGGGCGAAGTCGGCGCCGAAGCCGAAGTCGTGCCGACCGGGACTCAGGACGTCGGGCACGGAGTCGGAGCGGATCACCAGTGCGACACCGGCGCCGGGCACGGCGTCGTCGAAAGCCGGAAACCTGAGGCCGTAACCGCCCCCGACGCCGTTGGCAAGGACCACGTGCCCGGTCCCCTCGGTGGTCAGCAACGCGGTGACCTGCGCGGCACTCTCGTTGGTGATGCTCGGGACGATCTTCCCGAGGTCGGCCGGCTCGTGCTCGAAGTCGAGGTCGACGACGCGGTCGGGACGACCTTCGAACGCGGCCCGGCTCCCGGTCTCCGGGGTCTCCGAACATCCCGCGACCGTGCAGATCGCCACACAGGTGGCCGCCAGCCGCCGCCGACGTCGCCTTCGCCCTTGGGAGCCTCGCATCGCCAGATCACTCGATGCTGATCACGGTGCTGAACATGACCACACGGGTCACGGCGGCGCTCGTCGTACCGACGAGGTGTCCACCAGGACCCGACGACTCCGGCCCGCCCGAGTCGGTGAGCACCGACGTGATCCGGCCGCCGCCGGTTCCAGCTGTCGAGGTCCGCGCGACCTGGTCGGCCGGGGTGCTCCACGTGAGGTCGACCGACGACTTCGCTCCCCAGTAGGTCGAGAGCCACGATCCGGCGCTCGGCACCGTCACTGCCGGGGACGTGTGGTTCGTCCCGCTCACCTGGTCGACGGCGGCCGCGTGGTCGGACACCGCGACGGTCCCGCTCGAGGCGTGGTACGCCGTCAGGCTGAGATCGGCCTTCGCCATCCCGCTCAGGGTCAGCGACACCGAGCTGCCGGCGTCACCCGCCGATGCCGCCCTCGCCCAGAGTCGGCCGGCCACGTTCGACCCGTCGACGGACTCCAGAGGAGTCCAGCCCGCGAGGGCGGGCACCGTCACCCCGGTCGTGTTGAGCGTCATGGCGAGCACGAGCGTGTCGCCCGGGGTGACGTTCGCGGGGACCGTGACGGTGTGCGTCACCGCGTTGGTGTTGCTGCTGCTCGCACCGCGGAACGTGATCACCGCGGTCGCGGGACTCACCGACTGCGACGCGGTGTCGGTGGCGGCGTCGTTGTCGGTCACGGTCAGCCGGACGGTCCTGGCCCCTGCGCCGGCATAGGTGTGGCTCGTGGTCACACCGCTGCCGCCGCTCGCGTCGCCGAAGTCCCAGGTGTACGACGTGATCGAGCCGTCCGGGTCGGCGGAGTCACCGCCGTCGAAGGAACAGGTGAGACCCGCACAGGAGACGGTGAACGATGCCACTGGGGGCTGGTTGACGCGGGTGACGGTCACCGACTGGGTGGTCGACGCAGTCGCACCGGAGTTGGTCGTGATCGTCAGCCCGACCGCGAACGTGCCGGGAGCGGCATACGTGTGCGAGGGCGAGACACCGGTGCCGGTGGAGCCGTCGCCGAACGTCCAGGCATAGCCCGTGATCGACCCGCCACCCGAAGAGGACCCGGAGGCGTCGAAGGTGCAGCTCAGGCTGGTGCAGCTGCGCGTGAAGCTTGCGGTCGGCGTCGACCCCGCGCCCGAACCGCTCGCGTCCTGGTAGAGGAACAACGCACGGGAGTTCCACAGGTTCGCGTCGACGCCGGGGCCCGAGGTGACCGTTTCGGTGCCCGCCACCGGCACTCCGGACGGTCCTGTCTGCTGCCAGTTCATCCGGTGCAGCGCGCCGTTCGGAGTCGCCCAGTACAGCCGGCTCCCGGTGCCGAACATCCCGCGCACCTGGCTGAAGTCGATGCCGTTGACGTTGTCGGACGCGACCAGACGCTTCGCCCCGACCACATCGCTCTGCGGAGTGAAGTAGCGGTAGAACAGCTGGCTCGAACCGGAGCGCGTGAAGTAGATCCGGCCCGCGTCGTAGAACATCCCGGTGGCTGCCTGGATGTCGGCCTGCCAGTCGGTGAGCGGCACGATGGCGTCCGCAGTGTTCACCGGCACCGCGGGGCCGTACGTCGTCCCGTCGAACGTCTGCTTCGTGAACGACCCGTCGCTGCGCGCCAGGTACAGCCAGCCGTTGAGCATGAACGCCCCGCGGACGGTGCTCATGTCGATCCCGCCGGTGGCCACGGACTGGCTCGCCCCGACCGAGCCGTCGGCATACGAGCGACGCGTCAGCGCGCTCCCCGTCGCCGCGACGGCGTACAGGTCGTTGGGCAGCGACGGGGTGACGACGGCCGGGAAGCTCGCGCCGGTGCGCGGCATCCTCGCGATCCTGCCCTTGTACTGGTAGGCCCCGATCCGGTCGGTGTCCGAGGCGATCCAGAGCCCGTCGGTGGTGAGCAGGAAGTCGAAGACACCGACGCCCTTGGTCCGGGTCGGGTCCCAGGTCATCGGCAGCCCGTTCTGCGGGTCCAGCGCAGCCAGGCCCTCGCGCGAGACCGCGCCCTGCCCCGCACGGTCGCCGGCGAAGGGGTTGTTCTGCCAGCGGAAGTGCCCGCCGACGTACACGGCGTCGTTGGTGATCTCGACGCCGTACGTCGTGTCGCCGCCGGTGTAGTCGGTCCACGAGGGCACGACCGCGGAGCCGGTGCTCGCGGTCTCCCACCGTGAGGTCTCGTCGCAGGCGCTGGTGTTGCCGCCGTAGGCCCCGGTCGTGGAGATCACGTAGAAGCTGCCGTCCGGCGAGAAGTCGACGTCGCGCATGTAGCTGTCGAAGGAGCGCGAGCACGCCGAGGTGTAGAAGGTGGTGTTGAAGTTCGCCGCCGTCGCTGCCGCGCCGGTCAGGTCGAGCATGAAGACCTGGTGGTGCCGGACGAGGTCGAGGGTGTCGAAGTTCCCGATCGCGACAAGACGCGTGCCGCTGGGGTTGACGGCGAACTTCATGACCTGGGTGGTGCCGCCGTTGTGCGTGCCGGCGATGTCGAGGGCCATGTAGGGCACGAAGGCACCGGTGGTCGGGTCGATGACCGCCAGCGCCGGCTGACGATGGCCGTCGATGTGGGTGAACGCGCCGCCGATCCACAGCCGTCCGTTGCTCAGGGCCAGGTCCTTGATCTCCCCGGTGATGTTGCCGGCGTTGAAGGTCGAGACCACCGCGCCGTCGGAGACCCGGATGCGCGCGATGTTCGTGCGAGCCACCCCGCCGATCGAGGTGAACTTGCCGGCGACGTACACCGTGCTGCCGTCGCCGGACGGCAGCACGATGTCGATGGTCGTGCCGTTCGGGTTCGGGTTGAACGTCGTGCTGATGTGGCCGGTCGCGACGTCGAAGGCCAGCAACCGGTTACGGGTCAGCACCGTGCTGCTGTCGTCGTTGCGCGCCTGGGTGAAGGTCCCGCCGAGGATCATCGTCGAGCCGACCTGGGTGACCGAGAGGTCACGGCCATCGAGCACGTGCGGGGTGCCGGCCGCTGCGACCTCGCTGACCAGTCGTCCGGAGGGCGAGCCCGCCGCGGGGTCGCCGAGGGTCAGCGACGTCCCGACGATCGAGCCGACCAGGAAGAGGGCAAGTACCAGGCGGTTGTGCATGAGTGTCCACCTCGGAGTCGTTCGGGATGCGTCGGCTCCCTCGGCCACGCTGTTCGGAGACTAGGTCGGCCCGGACCCACCGAACCGGCGGCGGCTGAACATCCCCAATATCAGTGAGTGCATCCGCCAGACGAACGGCTTGGGTAGGACGGTGACCCGTGCCAGCACCACCCGGCTCCCCGATCACTGGCCCCTGACGGCGGTGCTGGTCGGCCTGCCGTTGTGGTGGGTGCTCGGGATCGTCTGGCTGGTGCCGCTGGCCATGGCGGTCCCGATGGCGCTGCAGCTGGTCAGGCAGCGACGTGTCCACGTCCCCTCGGGCCTGGGGTGGTGGTTGTTGTTCCTGGCCTGGACGGCGCTCGGGGCGATGGTCCTGTGGACCGACGCGCCCGGCGCAGTCCCCGGTGGCGGCGGATCACGGCTGATCGTGTTCGGCTATCGCCTGGCCTGGTACGTCGCCTCCACGATCGTGCTGGTCTGGGTGGCGAACGTCGATCGGCGCACGTTGCCCGACCGTCGCGTCCACCAGCTGGTCGGCGCCGTGTTCGTCGTCGCCGTAGCCGGCGGGTTCCTCGGGCTGGTCGCGCCGACGCTGGAGTTCCGCTCGGTTCTCGAGTGGGTGCTGCCCTCCGGCATCCGGGGGAACGCCTTCGTGCACTCACTCGTGCACGGCGAGGCCGCGGACGTCCAGACGGTGCTGGGCCATCCGGAGGCTCGGCCGAAGGCCCCCTTCGCGTTCACCAACACCTGGGGAAGCGTGCTGTCGCTGTCGGCCATCTACTTCGTGGCATCGCTGCGCAGCGCGTCGCACCGGCAGCGCGTCGTCGCAGCCGGCCTGCTGGCGGCATCGGCAGTGCCGACCCTCTACTCGCTGAACCGCGGCCTCTGGGGCTCACTCGTGCTCGGGGTGATCGGGCTGGCGGCCCTCGCGCTGGCCAAGGGACACGCCCGCGTGCTGCTGGCCGTCGTCACCACCGCGGTCATCGCAGTCACGGTCCTGATGGCCTCACCGCTGGGGAGCATCTACCAGCAGCGCCTCGATCACCAGCACAGCAACGACCGTCGCGGTCAGCTCGTCGCCACCACGGTCGGCTCGGTGACCACGGGCTCGCCGATCGTCGGCTTCGGCAGCACCCGGGACGTCCAGGGCAGCTTCGCGTCGATCAACGGGGCGAGCACTCCGGACTGCTCGGCGTGCGGCGTGCCTCCGTTGGGCACGCAGGGGCAGCTGTGGCTGGTCCTCTTCTCACAGGGCTGGCCGGGCCTGGCCTTCTTCCTGATCTTCGTCGTGTCGGCACTCGTGCGCAGCGTGCGCTGCCGGACGCCGAACGAGGTCGTGTGCACATTCGCGATCGCCTTCTTCCTCTTCCAGATCCCGATCTACGACACCCTCGGACTACCGCTCTACCTGGTGATGCTCGCGATCGGACTGGCGGCACGTGACCGCATCGAGCGCGGGACGCCGACGGACCCGACCTGGGTGCGATCCGTCCGTCCCGGACAGCGCCGAGACGCTCTGGTCGTCATCGGCGCGCTCATGGTCGTGGGCGGGATGGTCGCCCTGACCGTCGTGCCCGGCCGGCACACGTCCCGGTGGACGAGCCAGGTCGCGATCGCGTTGGCACCCTCGCCCGTCTACCTCGACATCGGCCTGAGGGCGAAGAACAATCCGGCCGAGAAGCCGCCTCGTGAGATCACCCTCGACACCGAGGCAGCGATCGTGGGTTCGGAGCGCTCGCTCGAACAAGCCGCCACCGAGGTGGGCGGGGATGCCCGGACGATCCGCTCGTCGCTGGCCGTGAGCGCTGTTCCGAACAGCTACGTGATGGAGATGTCGGTGTCGGGCACCCAGCGCGACCGGGTCCGCGCCGTCGCCACGGCAGTCGCCGTCAACTACATGGCTGCGCGTCAGGACTACCTCGACAGACGCCGAGACGACGAGCTCGTCGTCCTCCGCGCGCAACTGCGAGACCTGTCCGCCCAGGCTCGGCAGAGCAGCGAAGCACGCGCGCTCCTGACGTCCGCCATCGACCACCTCGAGTTCACCACACCGTCGGTCGGCCAGGTGATCCGAATCGCCCCGCCGCGGTCGGAGAAGCACACTGCCGTACGCGCCGGATCGGGTGCAGCGGTCGGCTTCCTCCTGGCCGTCGTCGGTCTCCTCGCCCGCGACCGACGACCTCCACGAAAGGCATCGCCGTGATCATCAGCGAACGGCCCCGGGACATCTGGACCCGCCTGACCGTCGATCCGCTGGCGGACCCGCTCGCGCGCAGGATCGGCCGGCTGCCATGGGTCAGCCCGAACCGTGTGACCGCCGCGGCCTTCACGCTGTCCCTGGTCTCCGCGGGCTGCTTCGCGGCCGGCTGGCTGCGCGTCGGCGGCGCCGCCTTCATCGTCCGGTTCTTCCTGGACTGCCTCGACGGCAAGGTCTCGCGCGTCCAGGGCTCCGCCTCCGCGCGAGGAGCATTCCTCGACATCGCCGCGGACGTCCTCGGCATCTCGATCACGTTCGCCGCCCTGGCCTGGCACCAGACCCATGACGGTGGGCTGCCGACCGCGGCTGCCCTCGCCCTGCTCGCCACCCTGGTCGTCTACAACTGGGCGCTGGACCACCGCAAGTACCTCGCCGACCAGATCGGCTGGGGCACCGGCGGGTCAGAGCATCGGTGGCGAACCACCCTGCCCGTCGTGAGCAGCTGGGTCCGGTTCTGCGAGCGCCTGAACATGTCGGCGATCCCGTGGGTGCTCGAGGCCGAGATCGCCACGCTGGGTCTGGTGCCGCTGTTCCTGCCCCGGGCCACGAATCTCGCCCTCGTCCTCGTCCTGCTGTTCTACGGCGTCGCCAACGTCGTGAACCTCCGACGCACCTGGACCATCACCGTCACCCTCGACCACAAGGAGACACCATGAACACCGAGGACACCTCCGAGAACACCGGTCGCGCAGCTGATGCCTGGCCGCGGATCGACGCGGTCATCGCGACCCGTGACCGGCCCGCGCTCGTGCGCGAGGCCATCGACGCGGTGTGGGACCAGGCGTACCCCGGTCAGATCCGGTGCCTGGTCGTCTTCGACCAGTCCGAGCCGGACCCCACGCTGTGCCGTCGGAGCGAGAACCGGTCCGTCGAGGTGCTCCGGAACGACCGCATCCCGGGTCTCGCCGGAGCCCGCAACACCGGGATCCTGGCCGGTGACGGCGACCTGGTCGCGTTCTGCGACGACGACGACCTCTGGCTGCCCGACAAGAGCCAGCTCCAGGTCTGGGCCCTGGGCCCGGCAGGGGCGTCGACGGCCGTCACCGGCATCGCGGTGGAGTACCGGCACGAGGTCTGGTCCCGGATCCCGGACCCGGCCGACCTCAACGTCAAGACCCTGGCGCAGAGACGCATCATGGAAGCGCATCCCTCGACCGTGATGGTCCGTCGAAACGCCCTCGTCGATCAGATCGGCCTCGTCGACGAGGCCATCCCCGGTGGATACGGCGAAGACTTCGACTGGATGCTCCGCGCCGCCGAGAACGGGCCGATCGCCGTCGTCCCGCACGCGATGGTGCGTGTCCGGTGGGGACGCTCGACGTTCGCCCAGGACTGGCAGACGATCATCGACGCCATCGACTACGGCCTCTCCAAGAACCCCGTCTTCGGCAAGGACCGGCGCGCCCTCGGACGGCTCTACGGGCGTCGCGCGTTCGCCCTCGCCGCCCTCGGGAAGGGCGGGGTCACCGCAGCCGTGGCACGCACGCTCCGGGTGGCGCCCTTCGAGCGGCGCGCGTACCTCGCCGCAGCCGTCCGGATGCACCTGACCACGGCGCCCTGGCTGATGGACCTCGCCCACAAGCGTGGCCACGGCATCTGAGCGTCACCGGGCCGCAGGACAACCTCGTCCGGCCCTGGTCCCCCAAATGGGATAACTCGGACTGACGCGCACGCTCTCCCTCCCCTAGGGTCGCCGTGCGGTCGGCGAACGCAGCCCCGACCGGCCGCGTCGGCCGTGCCGCGCTGCCGAGGAGTCCCCCGTTGTCCCTGTTGTGCCGCATCGTGCTCGTCGTCTGCGCCTCTGCCTCGCTGACCGTGGTCGGCTCGGCGGGCAGCGACCGCGAGCGAGCCCTGGCAAACGCGATCGTGCCGACCGCGACCGGCTCAGCCTGGGTCGCCCGGCCCGCACGGATGCTCGACCTCGGCGCGGACACGACTCCCCGCTCGGTCACCCTCCGGGCGCTCGGGTCCGGTCGCGGGGCGGCATGGCACCGGAGCCGGACCGCGCTCACCGGACGGGTCGGCGCCCGCTTCGTCGCCCGCGGCGCCGCCCACGGCAGCCTGTCCGGGCAACGGGTCCGACTCGTGGTCCGGGAGCTCGCCGCGGGTCTCGCCGTCGCCCGGCACCGCACCACGATCCGACTCCGTGCCGGTGAGGACGTCGGCTTCCGGGTGGCCTTCAGGAGGACGCGGGCGGGGTCGCGATTCAGGTTCGGGGTCGTCGTGCCGCACCTTCGCGTGGGCCAGCGGATCGAGGTGAGCCGGGTGGTCCTGCGACACCGGCGGTCGGGCTCACGGATCCCGCTCAGCAACGGCTGCACCGCCGGCGTCAGGGGGGTGCCGTCGTGCGGCGCGTACCTCGGCGCTGCGCACGGGTCGAACTCCGACCCCGCCGACCTCGAGGCCTCGACCGGTGGACGACTCGGCGTGCGGCGTACGTACTGGACCGCCGGCCAGGTCAGCTCGGCGGTCTCCGTCGCGCGCAACGACCTCGCTCACGGCCGGCTGCCCTGGATCAGCTTCAAGCTCCCCTACTCCTGGGCCGACATGGCCGCCGGCCGAGGAGATTCCTGGGCAGCGGCGGTGGCAGCCCAGCTGGGAAGGCTGCCCGGACCCGTCTGGGTCGCCTTCCACCACGAGCCGGAGGGCGACGGCGACATCGGCACATGGCGGCGCATCCAGGAGCGGCTCGCCCCGATCGTCCGCCGGACGGCGCGCAACGTCGCCTACACCGTGATCCTCACCGGCTGGAACGAGCTGTACGGAGACCCGGAGTTCCGGCTGTCCTCGATCTGGCCTCGCGGGGTGAAGATCGATGTTGCCGGCTTCGACGTCTACAACCAGTACGGCGTGGTCAGGAACGGCACGTTGAACACGACCGGCACGAACCTGCGCACGGCGTACCTCCAGCCGATCTCGGCCTGGGCCGCGACCCGTCACGTGGCCTGGGGCCTGGCCGAGACCGGGTACACCGATCCGGCGTCGGTGATCGACCCGGACTGGATCCAGCGCACCCACCGCCAGCTGGACGAAGCCGGCGGGATCGCCTTCACCTACTTCGACACCACCTTGAACAGCGTCGCCAACTGGGCACTGTCGACCACGCTGAAGAAGCAGGCATATGCCCGGGCGCGGAGCGGTGCACCGGTCCTTCCGTTGCTCGGCTGACCGACCCGGCTCGCGGCAGCCTGACGCGACCAGGCCCCGGGTGCTGCCACGCTGCGCTCCGCCGGGTCACGCCGTTTCCACAAAAACGGATATATAGGATTTAGCGGACATATCATGAGATCGACCGCCGAATTCGCGGGCGGGAACGCCGGCCCGCGATCGCGAGGAGATCTCGATGTCCGTCCCGTCCCGAGCGCTGCTCGTGGCCCTGAGCCTGGTCCTCGGCATGACCGCACTGTCGATCGCTCCCGAGCTCGGGTCGGCGCACGCAGCATCGGCATCGGCGCGGTCGCTGTGGGTCGCCCGCCCGGCACACATCCTCCGGATCGAGTCCGCCGGCACCGCCCGCACCAGCGCGGGGGCCGTGACGCTGCGGGCGCTCCGGTCCGGGCGCGCCTCGGTCTGGCGGCGGGGCCGGTTCGCACCGGCCGGCGACGTCGGCACGACCTGGGTGGCCACTTCCTCGGTCCGGGGCCGCCATCCGGGCCAGCGAGTCGCCCTCGTCGTCGTCGAGCACGCCGCGGGACGTGCAGTCCAGAAGCGTCGTGCCGTCGGGCGGATCCACCGTGGTCGCACGCTCCACCTGAGGCTGACGATCACGCGCCGCGTGCCCGGGTCGCGGTTCGCGCTCGGCCTCGTGGCACGTCGTGTGTACCGCGGCCAGACTCTTCGGCTCAGCCACGTGACCCTGAGGTCCGCGACGCAAGCCAAGCCGGGCAAGACGTCGCCGACGCCGGCCCCCGGCCCCACCCCGACGGCCGGTCTGCCGCTGAGCAACGGCTGCACCTACTCGGCCCGCGGCCTGCCGTCCTGCGGCACCTACCTGGGTGCCGCCCACGGGTCGAACACCGACCCCGCCGTCCTCGAGGCTGCCACCGGCGGTCGACTCGGCATCCGGCGTACCTACTGGACCGCCAGCCAGGTGAGCTCGGCGGTGAGCGTCGCGCGCAACGACCTCGCCCACGGCCGGCTGCCGTGGATCAGCTTCAAGCTTCCGTACGCCTGGGCCGACATGGCGACCGGAGCCGGAGACGCCTGGGCACGCGACATCGCCACCCGGCTCAGCGCCTTGCCCGGCCCGGTCTGGGTCGCCTTCCACCACGAGCCCGAGGGCGACGGCGACATCACCACCTGGCGGACGATCCAGGAACGGCTGGCACCGATCGTGCGCGCGACCGCGCCCAACGTCGGCTACACCGTGATCCTCACCGGCTGGAACGAGCTCTACGGGAGCAGCAGCTACAGCCTCGACAACATCTGGCCACGCAACGTGAAGATCGACGTCGCCGGCTTCGACATCTACAACCAGTACGGCGTGGTCAAGAACGGCGTCATGAACACCAAGGGCACCGACCTCAAGACGGCGTACTTCGACAAGATCGCACCGTGGGCGGCAGCTCACGATGTCGCCTGGGGCCTCGGCGAGACCGGCTACACCGACCCGGCCTCCGAAGTCGACCCCGACTGGATCAAGCGCACCTATGGTGAGATGACTGCACTGGGTGGGGTCGCGTTCGGCTACTTCGACACCACCTTGAACAGCGTCGCCAACTGGGCGCTGTCGACCGACACCAAGTTGCAGGCCTACGCCCGGGCCAGGAGTGGCGCACCCGTCCTGCCACCGCTGTCCTGACCGGGGCGCCGGCCGGACCGGAGAACGTTTGGGCGCGGACACCACGCACGCGATCGTCGCCACAGTCGCGTCGCTGTGGCCCGACGCCGACGTGCGGGTACGCCGGGGCCGACGGCCCGACCCGGGCGCCACCGCCGAGTTCGCCATGGTGCCCGATGCGCGCTCGCCTCGACTGCTGGTGCCCCTCGGACGCAGCGCGTCTTCGCGAGCGATGCTGCGATTCAGCTCCGCGGTCCCTGCACGGGAGACTGCCGGTCGGCTGGCCCTGTCCGCCGTCCTGCGCACCGGTGCAGCCGCGTTCCCCGACCGCGTCACCGTGCACGGTGGCGCCGCCGGCTCGCTCGCCGAGTACCTCTCGACGGTGCTCGGGCGACCGGTCGTGTTCAGCCTCGGCATCGGCACGGCCCGGGTCAACCGCAAGCCCGTGCTCCAGGTGTTCGACGACAGCGCCGCCTGCGTCGGCTTCGCCAAGATCGGCGACTCCGACCGCGCCCGCAGCGACGTCAGCGCCGAGGCCCGGGCCCTCGACCGGCTCTCGGCGATCTCGTGGCAGCGGCTGCAGGTGCCGGTGGTCCGCCACTTCGGGAGCTGGGCCGGCATGACGGTCCTGCTCCAGTCCGAGCTCCGCACGAGTCCGCTGCAGAGACCTGGCGGACAGTGGAGCCTGCCAGTCCCAGCCATGGACGAGCTCGCCGATGCCTTCGCAGAGGAGCCCACCGCGCTTGCGCACCTCCCCTGGCTGCAGGAGCAGAGGCGCGTCGCCGGCCGGCTCGAGGACGACGACGCGCGGGCAGCGCTCGCGGACGGCATCGACGCGCTGGCCGCGGATTCCGGGGACCGGGCCTGGCCCGTCGGCGCGTGGCACGGCGACTGGACTCCGTGGAACATGGCCCGCGTACCGCGGACCGGCGTCGTCCGGCTGTGGGACTGGGAGCGCTTCGAGACCGGGGTCCCGCGCGGCCTCGACCGGTTCCACTACCTCGTCAACGCGGTGACCCGCCGTGACGGCACCACGCCCCGAACCATCCACGAGGGCCTGGCCCGGGCAGGTGCCGATCCGGCACGGCCGGGATCCCCCGATCACATCCTCGCCGGTCTGTACCTCGTCGGGATCGCCGGCCGGTATCTCCCGTTGCGGGAAGGGCCCGGCGGTGAGGACATCGCCTCACGGTCCGCCGCCGTCGTCGCGGCGCTGCGGTCCTGGGTGGGACTCGCCGACTCCCCGGTCTGAGGGCGCGCGCACGCACGCGAACAGGTGCCGCCCGTAGTTGCCTTCGTACGGCGGGACGTCGTCGTGGTCCGGCCCGAGGTCGATCACCTGGTCGAAGGTGCCGTGCTCGGTGAGGAAGCGCGCGACGTACGCGGTGTCCCACTGCGGCAACGACGTCTGGAACCACGCCTCGTGTGCCTGGCCGGTGTCCAGGAACAGCACCCGCCCGGTCACCTGGTCGAGAAGCCGCACCAGCTCCTCTGGACCGACCCGTCCCCGGCCGAGAGCGAAGTGGTGCAGCAGGCTGAAGCAGGAGACGACGTCCCAGGTCCGCCCGGCAGCGCTGAGGAGCTCCACCGCGTCACCGACGCGGATCCGCCCGGGCTCGAGGCCGTACGCCGCGGCCGCGAGCCCGGGAGTCCGGGGGTCGAGCTCCATCCCGGTCGCGTCGAAACCGCGCCCGGACATCTCCGCGACGAACCATCCGTAGCACGACGCCACGTCGAGATAGCTCGACCGGGCCGGCACGATGCCCAGCTCGTCAAGGGTCGCCACCATGGCATCGAGGCGGTCGGTGCACCGGCGGACCGTCCGCCACGACCGGGCGACCTCGGGGTAGTCGAGCGGCTGGTACAGCTCCCGCTCGCCCCCGATCCAGGACATCTGGTCCAGCAGGTCCTGCAACGGGGTGGAGACGGGCAGGCGCTTGACCCGGGCGCGGACGCGCTCCTCCCCCGCCACGACCATCCTGGCCAGCCGATGGTGGCCGTCGATCACCTGGAAGCAGTCGGAGTCGCGCACCGGCGCCAGCCGGACCGGCGCGTCGGCACCGCTCTGGTGGGGTCGGCGCGGCCGCTCGTCGCGGGCGTCGGCCCGGACTGCGTCCCGGGCGACGTCGATCACGCCGCGTTCGTCGGTCGCCCCGAAGTACTGACCGGACACGGTGATGCAGTCGCGCGCCATCTGGGCGTAGTGGGTCGCGGCGAAGAGGTCCGGGTCGACGACCGCCGCGGCACCCGACCTGAACAGCTCCGCGTGCGGTCCGTCGGCGATCCTGGTCGACGGCCAGAGCAGGTTGCCGGTGGCCTCGGCGTACTCCATGGCCGAGAGCCTGTTCTGACCGCCCAGGAGGATCTTGTCCAGCGGGACCTCGTGGGTGCCCGGCCGCCAGGGGATGCTCTCGTAGAGGGCGCGGCGCAGGCGTCTCGGCAGCGGGACCGTACGGGCACGCCGGTAGGCGCGGCCGGCGACGCTGCGCAGCCGGCGCTGTGCCACTCGGCGCATCCACCGCTGGGGCGGCAGGTGTCGCACCATCGCCCGGGTGCTCACGGGAGCGCCGCCGCGGTCCGCCATGCGGGTGCGTGCCCGAGGAGGTCACCGAGGATCGCGTCCTGGTCGGCGAACCGGTCCATGAGAGAGGCACGCACGTCGTCGTCGAGGGGCGCGCCCGGCTCTGCGTTCCACTGCCCGACCTCCGTCGGGGTCCAGACCGGGAGCTCGAGCCACTTCTGCAGGCGCACGAACGCGGTCTCCGGGTCGGCGAAGAAGGTGTCGGCCTCGAGCACGTGGACCCGGTCCCGCCCGAAGACCTCGAAGAGCCGACGTACCTGGTCGCCGTACTCTCCACGACCCACGTAGGCGTGGTGCCGGTGGTCGAAGCTCCGGTAGCCGGGGTCCTGCAGCAACCGCTCTGCCTCCCCCTGCGTTCGGATCCCCTCCACTGCCAGTGCGGTGTCGAAGTCGAGGGTCTCGAACCCGCGGGCGCGCTCGTGCCGGTACGCCGAGTGCGCCCGCGCCACTGGGTCACGCACCATCACGACGATCTTCGCATCGGGGAGGTCGCGAGCGATCCGCGCGGCAGCGAGTGGATGGAACAGGTAATAGCCGCTGCACTCGAAGGTCGCCGCCGGGCCGCGTGCCAGCAGTCGCGCGAGCGCTCGGAGGGGGAAGTGGGCGCGATACCACCGCGGCCCCTTCGCGTAGTGATCGTCGAAGTAGCCCGTGCCCTTCGACAGGGTCGGCCTGATCAGGCTCGGGTGCGACTCGAGCAGCCGGAACAGGGTCGTCGTGCCCGAGCGCTGGGCTCCGACGATCACGAACGCAGGAGTCATCCGCAGGTCGGCGGTGACCATCCCCCAGCGGAGTGCGGTCCCGCGGACAAGGGCGACCGCGCGGCCGGGGAGCCGACCGCGGACCGCACTGCTGAGCCGACGTAGTCGTCGCACTGGCTTTCCTCCTCGTGCCGGTGAGCGGGTCGAGCGGCCGGAGGCCGACCTCAGCGCCGCGACCAGCAGGTCGAGGCGCAGCACGCGCCGGCACCTCCACAGCGCGACGACGTACAGCCCGCCGCCGGCCAGCACCGCGCCGGTCCAGGCGCCCGCGCTCGCCGGCGCCGTCAGCGTGGCGGCGAGCACGGGGAGACCGACGCAGCCCAATGGCAGCACCGCGGCCACGGCGACTCCGGCACCGCCGGGAGCGACGTCCAGCGAGCGGCGCACCTGACCGAAGGCCAGGCTGCAGCGAGTGATCACGGCGACGGCCCATGCCAGTCCCGCACCGGCGATGCCGAAGGTCGGCACCAGCACGAGGCACAGCGCGACGTCGAGGACGAGCGCGACCAGTGCGTTGCCCATGCTGGTGCGGCTCCGGCCGGCCATCAGGAGCAGCGTGTCGACCGGCCCGGAGGCGACGGCCAGCAGCATGGCGCCCGCCATCGTCACCACGACCAGCCGGCCGCCATGACCGGAGTAGACCTCACCGAAGATCGACAGGTAGACCGCGGGCGAGCAGCCGACGACGAGGTACACCGGCCAGGTGACGATGATGTTCCACCCCGTCGCCACCCGGTACACGTCGCGCAACGTCGCCGTGTCGTCATGCACCAGGATCGCGGTGAACCGGGGCTGGAGAACCTGCTGGAACGCCTGGGTGGCGAACTGGCCGAGCGCGACGAATCGGGTCGCGGCGGTGTAGAACGCGGCATCGGCGGGACCGAGCAGCGCGGCCACGATCACGATGTCGGCCTTCTGGATCGCCATCTGCGCACCGCGCGTGACGCCGCGCGGCCAGGTGAACCTCCAGAACTCCCGGCCCACCCCTGCTGCCGGCGACTGCGGTCGTGGGCGCGGTCGGCCCTGTGGTGGCTCGGCAGCCGCTGCCCGGACCCGGAAGCAGCGGCGGACCGCAACCAGGGCCAGCACCGCCGAGATGGCGTAGACCGAGGCCCACCCGATCGCAACGGCCGCGACACCGCCGCCGGCCAGGAGCGCCACGGCTACGGCGACCGGCTGGAGGCCGGCCCTGACGAACCGGTCGACGAAGACGGTCTCACGCATCCGTCCGAACCCGCGGGTCGCGGACAGAGCCACGTCTGCCGCCACGGCGAGGGGCAGGACCGGTGCCAGCAACCTGAGGGCGAGGGTCCCACCCTGTCCGGCGCCCAGTGCGTCAGCGGTCGAGCCGGCGAAGACCTCCACGCCCACCGCAGCGACCAGGGCGACCGAGAGCGCCGGCGCGGCCGCCACCGTGAAGGTGCGGACCAGGTCATCGGTCCGGCCGTGGGCCTCGTGACGGATCAGGAACCGCGCGAGTCCGGTGTCGGTGCCCAGGGACGACAGGCTCGCCATCATCAAGAAGACAGTGGTGCAGGCGAAGAAGATGCCGGCGGAGGCAGGCTCCAGGCCGCGGGTCACGAGGACCGCGAGGGCGAAACCGGCGAGCGCGGAGGTGACCGCGCCGACCATGCCGAGCATCCCGCCCCGCGCAACACGCCCCAGGTGGCCGCGGCTCGCGGCGGTCATCTCATCCATGTCGTCGCAGCCAGCGCCACCGGGAGGGGCTCTCCGACGCCACGTAGACCAGACCGGCGAGCTGCCCGCCCGCATTCGTGATCTCCCTGACTGACTGCTCGACCTCTGGGAGCGTCGAGGCACCCTCGGGGACCAGGAGAACCGCGAGATCACAGAGCCGGGCGACCGACTGCATCCTGCCGCTGCCGGGCTGCCCTCCCGACAAGATGATCACATCGGCTCGCTTGCTGAGGTCCGTGATCAGCTCGGACATCTCCGCTCCAGCGGTGAGGTCGTCCAGCTCGTCGCGGCTCGTTCCCGGACCGAGCAGGTGCAGGTGCGGCGCCAGGATCGCGAGCGCCTCGTCGGGGGCGAGTCGGTCGTGCAGCAGGTCGCTGAGTCCGGCGCGGTCGCCCGCACCCGGAGGGAGCTCGGCTGTCTCGACCAGAATCGTCTCGAGGTTCGCCCGGCCGAACGCCATCCCCAGGTCGACCGCCGTGGCCAGCCGGCCGGGCCATGCAACCGTCGTCGCGAGCTGGACGACCAGTGGCCTGCGATCGGCCGCGGCGAGGATCCGGGCGCGCACTCCGCCGAGGTCGACTGCTGGTGGCAGGACCGGCACGTCGAGGTGCTCCAGGTCAGCCGGGTCGCGCACTGCGGGATCGACCCGGACCCGGCCGAACAGGACCAGACCCGCCAGCGCCAGCCCTGCGGCCGCGCCGACGGCGCCGAAGACGAGGGGGCCGCTGAGCATGCTTCGTGGATCCTTCGCCGCGGGGGTGACCACCTGACCGGGATCCTTCGAGGCACTTTGCGAGGCGACGAGCTCGGTGTGCAGGTTTCCGATCCTCCCGGTCAGCTCGGTCACCTGCTGCTGCAGCAGCAGCCCGCGTGGCGACGTGGGGCCGACCCTGCTCAGCCGCTCTGCCATCCCGGTGAGATCGTCGCCGAGCTGCTGCAGCTGCTCGTTGATCCGGGCGTTGCGATCGAACACCAGCGACTCGGTGCGTGAGCGCCTGAAGGCGAGGTAGGTCTCGGCAAACGCCTGCGCCCGCGCGACCGCCGTGGCGGCAGAACGATTCGTGGCCCGGATGCGCAAGAGCTGGGTGTTCGTGGGCACGGTGACCGAGACTCCGGAGCGGACCGACTCGACAGAGCCGGACCACCTCAGCCGCCTCGCCACGAGATCCGCGACCGAGTCCGACGTCACCAGCTGGGCCTCGGTCTCGAGATTCACCAGGTCGTCGCCCTGACCGTCCGGGCTGAACGGGCTGCCCTCCAGCGGGTTGACCAGGATCACCGCCGTCGCCCGGTGCCGGGCATCTCCGCGCCAGCCGTACAGCCCGCCGAGCACCGCCCCGAACGCGACCGCGAGGGCCGTCAGCGCCAGGACTCGGCGCCAGTGCATCGACGGAGCGGTGGTGCCGGAGGCAGTACGGGCTGGCACGCGTTCCCCCTTGGCGGTTGCGTTCGTGGTGTCCCGACCGGCCACATCGTGACGCGCGGGCCGCCCGCCGATCGCCGCCCCACCGCCATTACCCCCATTTTGGGGAGACGTCCGGCGGGGGCTGGACCGTGAGCGGTCCGTTGGTCTAGATTCACGAATGACTGGTCTAGGGCGCCGGAGCCGCAATAGGCGGTCTTTTCGGCGTCCCTCCCTTGATTTGGGTATTTCATCCCCCGGATAGGTGAAGAATCCGGAAGGTCGCCCTAGATTTCGGGGATGACCGACGCACACCTTCGGGTGTCGCGACCGGCCGGAGCTCGTTATCGGGAGCAAGCTCGACGCACCGTCGATGACGAAAGTTTCAGTTCTCGGAACACCGCCCTGACCCCGCGGACCGCTCGGGTCGACGTGGCAACCATCAAGCCTCAGACACTGCACCTGGTACGAGACTCGTCGTTGCTGTCACTGGCGCTCCTCGCCTGCGCCCTGCTCGTCGGCGCGGAAGCCGCCCCGCGCGACCTGGGCAGCGCGGTGATCGCCAATGCCTGGCTCACCAGCCAGCTGACGCTGCTCGCCGGCGGCTGCCTGCTCCACACCCGGTGGCGAGAGACGCGTGAACCTGCGATGGGTTGGCTGGCGACCGGGTTCCTGGTGCCGGCGATGTCCTTGGTTCCGGTGGCGATGGCACTCGCCGCGCACGAGCCGCCGACCTGGGCCGTCTCGATCAGCGCCCCGCTCGACCTGGTCATCGCGGTCCCGGTGCTCCTCCTGGTCCTGTTCGCCGTCCGGAAGGCGCCCTTCCCCGAGGAGCTGAACCCGATCGCACTGGCGGTGCTGGTCGCGCTGCCGTGCCTGGCGCTCGCGCTCGAGCTGGACGCGAGCTCCTTCCCGTCGCCTCCGCCTGCGGTGCCGACCCACGTGCTGACGGCAGTGATCATCGTGATCGCCGGCGCGTGCCTCATCGGGCTCGAGTGGCTGCGGGGCATGCACCGGATGTTCCTGTTCATGGGCGCCGCCGGGCTCGCCGTGGCTCACGACTTCCACAACACCGTCAGTCCGACCGCGGAGGTGCCCGCCGCCGACGGACTCATGTCGGCTGCCATCGCCGTCGTCAGCTCCGCCGTCGTCGTGGTCCTGGTCCTCGGCCTGTTCCGACGTGCCGTGGACCTGAAGGCCCGTCGCCTCGCCGAGCTCGAGGTCCGCGCCGCGGCTGCCGAGCAGGAGCTCCGGCTCCGCGAGGAGCTGATGCACGAGGTACGCGCGACGATCGCGGGGATCAGCACCGCGACGTACGTGCTCCACGGCAGCCTCTCCCCGACCTCGTCGGTCACCGAGGAGGAGCTCCGGGACATGCTCGACGTCGAGGTCGCCCGGATCCAGCGACTGCTGGACGGCACCGAGGGAAGCGTGCCCGGTCGGATTGCCATCGACGAGGTCATCGGGCCACTGGTGGTGGCCCAGCGGGCCCTGGGCCACGACATCCGCTGGTCGCCCTCGTGCATCGCCGGCCACGGCAGGAGCGACAACCTCGCCGAGGCCGTCCACGTCGTCCTGACCAACGCCGCCAGGTACGCCGCCGGCGGTCCGGTCTACGTGCGCACCAGCGAGTGGGACGGCCGGGTCCGGATCACCATCACCGACTCCGGGCCGGGGGTCCCGCACGACTTCCGCCCGCTCATCTTCGAGCGCGGCACCCACGACCCGTCGTCGCCGGGACGCGGCGTCGGGCTCTACCTCGCACGCAACGCCGTCCAGCAGGACGGCGGCTCCATCAGCCTGCAGGGATCGCGACCCGGCCGGGGAGCCACGTTCGTCATCACGCTACGAGCAGCCTTCCAGGAGGGTTCATGACCACTGCTCACCAGCCTGTTCGCGTCGCCCTCGTCGAGGACCATGCACTGTTCGCCGAGTCGCTCCAGATCGCCCTGGCCAGCGAGGGCCACGACGTACGCCGGATCACGCTGCCGACTCACGCGCGATCGGCCTCGACACTCCTGCCCGCGGTCCTGCGGGCACAGGCCCGTGTGGTCCTGCTCGACCTCGACCTCGGCGTCCTCGGCAACGCGCTGAGCCTGATCACACCGATCTCCGCGGCCGGAGGTTCGGTGGTCGTCGTCACCGCCAACAACGACCACGCGCGGTGGGGGGAGTGCCTGCGTCTCGGTGCGAAGACGGTGCTGTCGAAGAACGCGCCGCTGCACGACATCCTGGTGACCATCCGGCGCATCGGCAACGGCCTGTCCGTGCTCGACCGCGAGGTGCACGAGCACCTGATGCGCGCCTGGCACGCGCAGCGCCACGAGCTGCAGCAGGCGCGGGCCCACCTCGACCTCCTGACCCAGCGCGAGTCGCAGATCCTCGGACACCTGGTCGAAGGACGACAGGTCTCCGAGATCGCGCGGACCGAGGTGGTGTCCGAGGCGACGGTGCGGACCCAGGTCAAGGCGATCCTGTCCAAGCTCGAGGTGTCCTCGCAGATCGCGGCGGTCGGCCTGGCCCACCGCGCCGGCTGGCACGAACCCGGCCACTGACCTGGCCGACCGGCGGCGGGCGCCCGGTCGCACACGGCGCGACAGCTCGAGCTCCGTACCTGCCGTACATGCCTGATATCGGGCATGCGCACGTCGCGCACCCGTCCCTAGGTTGACGTAACGGCCTCGGGGGCCGTGGCACGCAGCAAGGGGGTGCACCGTGAGGGTTCTTCTGGTCGGCTCGTCCGGCGGTCACCTGAGCCAGCTGATGTGCCTGCGCACCTGGTGGGAGCAGCACGAGCGCCTCTGGGTCACCTTCGACACCGAGGACGCCGTCAGCAAGCTCGCGGACGAACGCGTCGTCTGGGCCCATCACCCGACCACCCGCAACGCGCGAAACCTGATCAGGAACTCCCGGCTCGCCTGGCGCACGATGTCCGCCTTCCGGCCCGACGTCATCGTCACCACGGGCGCCGCCGTCGCCGTGCCGTTCTTCTGGATGCACCGCCACTTCCACGCCGCCTCGATCTACCTCGAGGTCTTCGACCGCTTCGACAGCCGGACGTTGACCGGACGGCTGTGCCGACCGGTCAGCGACCTGTTCCTCGTCCAGTGGCCCGAGCAGCAACGGTTGTACCGCTCGTCGGTCGTGCTCGGCCCGGTGTGGTGACCGTCGTGACGCGCATCGCGGTCCTGCTCGGGACGGACCACCATCGGTTCGATCGTCTCGTCCGCTGGGCGGCCGACCTGAGCCGCACCGACGACGCCGAATGGTTCGTGCAGCACGGGAGCACCACCCTGCCCCGGGGCATCGACGGGTGCGACATGCTCACGACCGCGTCGCTCAGCGAGCTTCTCCACGGAGCGGACGCCGTCGTCACCCACGGCGGCCCCGGCCTGATCATGGAAGCGCGCGAAGCCGGCCACCGGCCGATCGTCGTACCCCGCGATCCGCAGCTGCACGAGCACGTGGACGACCACCAGCTGCGCTTCGCCGAGCACATCTCAGACGCCGGCCTTGCCGTCGTCGCACACTCCAAGCTCGAGCTCAGGTTGGCCCTGATCCCGACGGTGCTGGGTGGGCGATCGCCCCACGGGCTCGCTCGCACCGGCCGCGACCCGTCCGCCGCCTTCGACGCTCTCGTCGCGAACGTCCTCGCCGACTCGATGTCACCCGACGCCGGAAGGCGTGCGCCATGAGCATCGCGAGCAGATCTTCGATCCCGGCGGGACACCGAACCGCCCTGACGCTCGGGACTTCTGGAGTGCGACGAGGCCGCGGGCGGATCGTCAAGGAGTGCTGGGAATGGCCGGCGGCTCTGATCGGACTCATCCTCGTGCTTCCGCTGCTGGTCGTGCTGTTCGTGCTCCTGCGGCTGGAGTCGCGAGGCCCCGCGCTCTTCCGGCAGACCCGGATCGGCCGCGGCAACCGGCCGTTCACGATGTACAAGCTCCGGACGATGAGGTCCGACGCCGAGGCTCGACGCAAGGAGCTGACCGCGATGAACCAGGCCGACGGGCCGTTGTTCAAGATCCACGAGGACCCTCGGGTCACCCGGATCGGCCGGGTGCTGCGCCGCTACTCCCTCGACGAGCTCCCCCAGCTCCTGAACGTCGTGCTCGGTCAGATGTCGCTGGTCGGGCCGCGCCCGCCGCTGCCCGACGAGGCGTCCCGGTACGAGCCTCCCGTCCTCCGGCGTCAGAGCGTGAAACCCGGGCTCACCGGGCTCTGGCAGGTCTCCGGTCGCTCGGACCTGTCGTGGGACGAAGGTGTCCGGCTCGACCTGGCTTACGTCGACACCTGGTCACTGGCGCAGGACTTCCAGATCCTCCGGCGTACGGCGGCTGCCGTCATCGGGCATCTCGGGGCCTACTGACCGACGTCGTGACCCAGGTCGTCGGCTACCCGATCGTGGGGACGCGCTGCGGCCGGTCCCTCCCTAGCATCGAAGGAGCGACCGAGGGAGCCGTCGATGACGCACAGGATGGTGGGCCGGTCGTCCGTCGCCGCGGGGATCGCAGCGCTCACGCTCGCCACCGTGTCGCTGGTCGCCGCGCCGCCGGCGAGTGCCGTGTCACCGCCGGGCACGCCGTACAGCTGGGGCGGGAACGACTTCGGCCAGCTCGGCAACGGCGGCGCGTCGCCGCGGACGACTCCGGCCGCGGTGCCCGGGCTCACCGACGTCGTGGACCTGCATGCGGGGCGTGAGCACGTCGTGGCGCTCCGCGCGAACGGCACGGTGGTGACCTGGGGCAGTAACCAGATGGGGCAGCTCGGGATCGGCACGACCGGAGGCACCCGGACCAGCCCGGTCGCGGTCCCCGGCCTGAGCGGCGTGACGATGGTCGCGACCGGGCACTACCACTCCCTCGCCCTGCGGTCCGACGGGACGGTGTGGACCTGGGGCTACAACTTCGCCGGCCAGCTCGGCGACGGCAGCACGACGACGCGCAACCGACCCGTGCAGGTGGCCGGCACGCGCAGCTACCGGTTCGTCGCCGCGGGCCGGGACATGAGCTACGCCGTCGCGACCGACGGCACCCTGTGGGCCTGGGGTCTCAACGGTGACGGGCAGCTCGGGGACAGCACCACGACCAACCGGTCCACCCCGGTCCGGGTCGGCGCCCTCACCGAGGTGGTGGCTGTCGCGGGCGGCCGCGACCACGGCCTCGCGCTCCGCACCGACGGCTCGGTCTGGAGCTGGGGCTGGAACGCCTACGGCCAGGTCGGCGACGGCACGCTCGTCGACCGGCTGACGCCGGTGCCGATCACCACCGGGGTCGCGATGGTCGCCGCCGGAGCGCACCACTCCTATGCACTGCGCGACGACGGGCGCGTCCTCGCGTGGGGGCGCAACTACCGCGACGAGCTCGGTGACGGTACGACGACCCAACGCACGCGTCCGGTCACGGTGCTCGGTGTGACGGCGGCCGTCTCGATCGGGTCGGGCCGCGACCACGGCCTCGCCGCGCTGGCTGACGGGACTGTGCGCGCGTGGGGGGAGAACAGCTCGGGCCAGCTGGGCGACGGCACCACGACGAATCGATCGTCGGCCGTGCCCGTGCCAGGGGTGGCGGGCGTGGTGCGGGTGAGCGGTGGAGCCGAGTACTCCCTCGCCCTGACCGCGCCCGTCACCCCGCCGGACAACCAGCCACCGATCGCGCACGCCTCCGGCTCCTGTGCGGGGCTCGTCTGCACGTTCAGCGGCGCGACCTCCACCGACAGCGACGGCACGATCACGGCGTACGGCTGGGTCTTCGGTGACGGCGCCACCGGGACCGGCGCGACACCGAACCACGCCTACACCGTCCCCGGCACGTACGACGTCACGCTGACGGTCACCGACGACGACGGCGCCAGCGACACCGCCACGATCCAGGTGACCGCGGCGTCGAGCGCTGCGACCGCGGAGTTCCGCGCCTCGGCCGGCTCGAACCGGAACGCCGCGACCTCCTCGGTCGTGGTCCCGACCACCGTCCGGGCCGGCGACGTGCTGGTGCTGTTCGTGTCGACCAACCGGCTGGCGACGGTCACGACACCTGCCGGCTGGTCGCTCCTCGGGACCCGGACCGACGGCACCGACCTGCGCTCGTGGGCCTTCACCGCGGCGGCCGGGGCGGCGACGCCAGGCTCGACGGTGAACGTGGCCCTCGACGCGCAGAGCAAGGTCGACCTCAGTCTGGTCGCCTACGACGCCGGCGCGGTCACGGCCGTGGCCTCAGCGGCCGAGACCGGCACCGACACCACTCACGACGCACCCGCGATCGCCGTGTCCACGTCGGGGTCGCGGGTGGTGCAGCTCTGGGTCACGAAGGTCAACAGCGCGGTCACCTGGGTGCTCCCTGGCGATCTGACGGCCCGGCGTACCGCCAACAGCAGTGGCAGCGGACAAGTCGGCACCGTCACCGCCGACGGCGGGCCAACCGCAGCCGGCACCTGGCCGGAGCACGTCGCCACGGCGAGCGTCGTGTCAGGCAAGGCGATCGGCTGGGCGGTGGTCGTCTCCCCCGCCCTGCCGTAGCAGCCGCGGCGGCGACGCCGGCGTCCGGACCGTGTACGCCTGGCGCCGGCCGGGTACGAGGCGGACATGCAGTCCTCGAACCAGTCCAGGCTGGACCGCTGCGCGTTGCCCGTGACGGCCCCGGGGAGGATGCGATGAGGCCGCTTCTCGAGAAGATCGGCGAGGCGCTCGCACTGAGCGCCGCGATGGGCTGGAAGATCCTGTGGCCGTTGGTGCTCGGCTTCTTCCTGTCCGCGGTCGTCCAGGCCGTGGTACGTCGCGAGCAGGTGCGAAAGTACCTGGCCGACGACTCTCCACGCAGCCTTGCCTGGGCAACCGGGCTCGGCGCGGCGTCGTCCTCCTGCTCCTACGCAGCCGTTGCGCTCGCCCGGTCCCTCTTCCGCAAGGGCGCTTCGCTCACCGCGGCGATGGCCTTCGAGATCGCTTCGACCAACCTCGTCATCGAGCTCGGCATCATCCTCACGCTGCTCATGGGCTGGCAGTTCACGCTCGCCGAATTCGTCGGCGGACCGATCATGATCGTGCTGATCGCTCTGGGTTTCCGGCTCTGGATGCGTGAGCAGATCGTCCGCGAGGCACGCGAGCAGGCCGACCGCGGCGTCGCCGGAGCCATGGAGGGCCATGCCGCCATGGACATGTCGGTCCAGAGCGAGGGCACCCTCTGGAGCCGGCTCGTGTCCGGCGACGGATGGACCGCGGTGTCGCGCTACTACGTGATGGACTGGGCCTCGATCGTGCGGGACGTGCTCCTGGGGTTGCTGATCGCGGGAGCATTCGCGGCCTGGGTGCCGACGGAGTGGTTGCAGTCCCTCTTCCTCGACGGCCACGCCCACCTCGCCAAGGTGTGGGGACCGGTCATCGGGCCCGCGGTCGGGGTGGTCAGCTTCGTGTGCTCGGTCGGGAATGTCCCCCTGGCGGCGGTGCTCTGGAACGGCGGCATCAGTTTCGGGGGTGTGGTGAGCTTCCTCTTCGCCGACCTGCTGGTGATGCCGATCCTGCTCATCTACCGCAAGTACTACGGCACCCGGGCGACGCTCCGGATCACCGGAGTGTTCTACCTCGCGATGGTGGTCGCGGGCTGGGTCGTGGAGCTCCTGTTCGCCCCGCTCGGCCTGGTCCCGGACCAGCGAGGTGCCGAGGTCGTCCGCGCCTCCGTCTCCTGGAACTACACGAGCTGGCTCAACATCGTGATGATCCTCCTCAGCGCGCTCCTGGTCCTCCGGTTCGTGCGGACTGGCGGCATCCCGATGCTCAAGCAGATGGGCGGCGGTCCCACGGAAGACCCGGAGGAAGACCCGGAGGAAGACGCGCAGGACGCAGACCAGCAGGACGGGCACCCGCAGCAAGCAGGCTCAGCTGCCGGAGACCGGCGGACCCGTGGCCGGCGCACGGAGAGCTGAGGCCCCGCCCACACGACGCATCGGGACGCTCGTGGCGTCAGCGCCCGCGCTCGGTGAGATCGAGCACCGCGATCCCGACAGCCAGCGCCGCGCTCACCGTCGCGGACCTGCGATGCGCGGGCCAGATCATCGCCGCCGGCAGCATGCTGGACGCGTGGGCGAGCTCGACGGCGGCGTCGACGGCGCGCGAATGCTGCCACCTGCCGGCGTCGAGGCCGGCCTGGAGCACCAGCCGGAGTCCGAGGACGCGGGTGATCCGTCGGATCAGGCGGTCGCCCCGATCAGGCGCGCCCACGGCCGCGAGCACGTGCCCGGGAGCAACGACACACGCACCACCTTCCACGAGGCGTGCTGCAGTGGCGAGCCTCATCGCCGGGCCCACCGGGTGAGCGCGACGGCACCGGCAGCAAGGCCCACACCGGCGATCGTCGCCACGGTGCCATGGTGCTGCGACGCCCAGACCTGCGGTGAATGGCCGTAGGCCTTGTCGTCGAACAGGCCGTGAGCACCGAAGTCGTGGCCGGCCTCTCCGTCGGCCGGGTCCCAGAGGTTCGCGGGCTGGTCGGGCGGCTTGGGCCGGTCGGTCTGCTGCGCGTCGAAGCCGGTGCGGGCCAGGTAACGGTCGAGCAGGCCCGGAGCGACCGCGTTCGCGAGCAACGTGGCCATCGTGGTCTCGCCCACCCAGTACTCCCGACGTCGTGGGTGGTCAGCAGCGTGCAGAACGGCGCGCGCGGCCACCTCGGGCTGGTAGATCGGCGGCACGGGCTGCGCCTGTCGCGGCAACCGCGAGAGCACCCAGGAGAACTGCGGCGTGTTCACCGCCGGCATCTGCACCATCGTCACCTGTACCCGGCTGCCGTCGTGGAGCAGCTCGGTGCGCAGGGACTCGTGGAAACCCTGGGTGGCGTGCTTGGCGCCGCAGTACGCACTCTGCAGCGGGATGCCGCGATACGCCAGCGTCGATCCGACCTGGACGATCGTGCCGCGGTCGCGCGGCAGCATCCGGCGGAGCGCGGAGCGGGTGCCGTTCACGAAGCCCAGATAGGTCACCTGGGTGACCCGCTCGAACTCCTCCGGCTCGATGTCGACGAAACGGGCGAACACCGAGGTGAAGGCGACGTTGACCCACACGTCGATCTCGCCGAGCTCCTCCTCGATCCGCTCCGCGACCTTCTCGACGGCGGCAGCATCCGCGGTGTCGACGACGTACGTCGCCGCGGTGCCACCGCGTGCCTCGACGTCTCGGCGGGCGCCCTCCAGGCCACGGTCACCGCGGGCGAGGAGCGCCACCGTGTCGCCGCGTGCGGCGAACAGCCGGGCCGAGGCGCGGCCGATGCCGCCGGAGGCGCCGGTCACGACGACGACGCGGGTGTTGTCAGAAGCCTTGGTCATGGTCTCTCCCAGGAGTGTCGGTGGTCAGGGTGTGTGCGGTCTCGAGCAGGAGCGCATGGACGAACGCCTGCGGCAGATTGCCGCGCAGCTGCCGCTGGACGACGTCGAACTCTTCGGCGAACAGGCCGGGCGGACCGACGGCGCTGCGATTGCGCTCGAACCAGCGCAGCGCGCGGTGGTCGTCTCCTTGTTGGTGCGCCGTGAGCGCGAGGAGGAAGCCACACAGGAGGAAGGCGCCCTCGGCCTCGTGGAGCGGGCCCGGCTGCTGGCGGAACCGATAGACGTAACCGTCCTGGGTGAGCTCGTCGACGACGGCCCGCCAGGTCTGCGTGCTCCGCGCGTCATTCGCGGGCACCGCACCCCGGAGCGCGGGCAGGAGCAGGGCGGCATCCACTCCAGGGTCACCCGGCGCCCGCTGCCATCGCCCGTCGGGGTGGACGCAGTCGCGCGAGGTGTCCGCCACGATCCGGTCGGCCAGCGACACCCACTCGGCAGCCCGGTCCGGACGCCGGGCTCCGGCGGCCCGCAGGCCGGCGGCACAGGTGAGCCGGGAATGTGCCCAGCGGCGGGGCTCGAGCTCCCAGATCCCTGCATCCGGCTCGCGGTGCCGCTGGACGATGCCGTCCACCGCGGCCTCGGCCGCCTTCCAGCCGTCCGCGTCGAGCGAGTCGTGCTGGTCTGCGGATGCGAAGAGCAGCAGCGCCTCCCCGAACGCGTCGAGCTGGAACTGCTCCCGCACCCGGTTGCCGACGTACACGTCCGGGGCCCCTGGGTAGCCGGTCAGGTCGATGCGACGTTGGTCGGGCACCGGTGCCCCGTCCACGGTGTAGGCCGGGGCCAGGCCCGGCCCGTCGCTCAGCAGCCGCTCGCTGACGAACCCGACCGCACTCTCGAGCAGGTTGCCCCCGCCGGCCGCCGCGGCTGCTCGGCCGGTGAAGCACTGGTCGCGGATCCACGCGTAGCGGTAGTCGTAGTCGCGTCCCTGCTCGACCCGCTCGGGCAACGAGGTCGTCACCGCGGCCACCATGGCGCCGCTGCCGGTCGTCAGTCCGCGCAGCACGGCCCACGCGTGCCGGGTGTCTCGAGGCGCGAGCGAGTCCGACGCGCCGGGGACGGCCCGGCTCCAGGCGCACTCGGTCAGATGCCAGGCGCGAGCCGGGTCGGGCGGGCTCTCGTCGAAGGCGTGCGCCGAGATCTCGAGGACCAGATCGACGTGCTGGCCCGCGGGCAGGTCCAGGTCGACGTGCACCGCACCGTCCTCGGCGACCTCGACCGGCGCGTGCGCGGGCACTCCGCTCCAGCGGAGGTGCAACCGGCCGGTCGTCCCGGCCCAGACGCCGTCGTCACCACGGTGCATGCCCATCCGCTCGGCGCCGAAGCCGGCGCGGCAGTCGAGCAGGACCGTGACCCGCGACTCCCCGCGGACAGCCTCGACGCGACGGAGCAGCACCAGTCGGTCCGTCTCACCCGGGAACGCCAGCGCCTCCCGCGACTCGACGACGTTCGAGCCGACAACCCAGCGGCTTCGCCACATCAGGCTGCCCGGGTCGTAGCTGCCGCCCCAGACGTAGCGGCCGTCGGCGGGCTGGACCACGTAGCTGCCCTTGCCCCCGAGCAGTTCACTGAACACGGCGTCGTCCTGCCAGCGGGGCGCGCACAGGAATGCCACGTCGCCGCGGGGACCCACCAGCGCACCGCGCTCGCCGTCGGCGATCAGGGCGTACTGGCGCAGTGACTCCGGCCCGGTGGTCAGGTGCGGCTCACTCACGGCTACCACGTCATCCTTCCTCAGGTCGTTGCTCGACTCACGCAACCCGGTAGGCCTCCAGGTCGGCCTCGCGGACGGTCAGTCCATGGCCGGGTCGGTCGACCGGGGCAAGGACACCTCCGCACGGGGACGGGAACCCGTCGAGGAAGCGACTCTCGATCCGGACGTGGTCGCTGAACCACTCCAGGTGCCTCAGGTTCGTGGTGGCCGCGGCGACCGGCAGGTGCAGCGCCGGGGCACAGTGGCCGGACACCTCGAGTCCGTAGCCGGCTGCGAGCGCCGCAATCCGCCGCCACTCGGTGTACCCGCCGCAGCGGGTCACGTCCACCTGCACGCAGTCGACGGTGTCGGCGGCGAGCAGGTGGGCGAAGTAGCCGAGGGAGTCGCCGTACTCCCCCGCGGCCACGTCGACGTCGGTGGACTCGCGAACGCGTCGCAGCCCGAGATGGTCCTCGGAGCTGACCGGCTCCTCGAACCACGTGACGCCGAGCTCCTCGAGCCGACGCGCGACCCGGACAGCCTGCATTGCCTGATAGCCCCCGTTGGCGTCCACGAACACCTCGACGTCGGGGCCGACGACCTCGCGGACCAGGGCCACGCGTTCGAGGTCGCGTGCGACGGCGGTGCCCCAGGACTCGCCGATCTTCAGCTTCACCCGCGGGATGCCCTGCCCGACCCAACCGCTCACCTGCTCACGCAGGCGGGACGCCGGATCGGTGGTGAACCCGCCGCTGCCGTAGACCGGGACGTCGTCGTGCACGACGCCGAGCAGGCGGTGCAGCGGCAGCTCGAGCAGCCGGGCGGCGAGGTCCCACAACGCGGTGTCGACCGCCGAGATCGCCATCGAGACCAGACCGGGTCGTCCGGCGTTGCGAACCGCGCGCACCATCGCCTGCCACGACGCGGACACGTCGACTGCGCTCCGCCCGGTCACCTCGGGAGCCAGGAGGTTGCTTACGACGTACGCGGCCGCCGCGGGCGCATAGGTCCAACCGACGCCCGTGGGCAGGCCCGGGTCGTCGGTGCCGACCCGGACCAGCACCCATGTCGTCGACTCCCACGTCAGCGTCCCGTCACCCTCCGGCCGCTCGGTAGGGATCGTGTACGCCGTCGCCTCGACATCGGCGACCGGGATCGCCGGGCGAGGAGCGACGTCAGTGGTCATCGTGCGCGTGGGGCAGGAACTCCTGGGCCTTGGTCTTGATGCCCTCCTTGATCACGCCCCAGCGGGAGGCGTCGCCCTTGATCAGCGCGGTCGCCATGTCCGTCATCTGCTCGAGCGTCGCGTGCGGCGGGATCGGAGGTACGTCCGGATCGCAGTGCACGTCGATGACGACGGGCCGGTCGGCGGCCAGTGCCTGCCGCCAGGCGTCCTCGAGCTGCTCGGGATCCACGACGGTGATGGCTCCGAGCCCGATCGAGGTGGCGAAGTCCGCGTAGGAAACCTCGGGCAGCGACTGCGACTCGACGAACTTCGGGGTGCCGCCCATCGCCCGCAGCTCCCAGGTGACCTGGTTGAGGTCGTTGTTGTGGAGCACCGCGACCACCAGTCGCGGATCGGTCCAGCCCGGGTAGTAGCGCGCGATCGTCAGCAGCTCGGCGAGGCCGTTCATCTGCATCGCGCCATCGCCCTCGAACACGATCGCCGGACGGTCCGGGTGGGCGAACTTGGCGCCGATGGCGTACGGCACGGCCGGCCCCATCGTGGCCAGCGTGCCCGACAGCGAGCCGCGCATGTCACCGCGCATCCGGACCTGACGGGCGTACCAGTTGGCGGCCGAGCCGCTGTCGGCGGCGATCATGCAGTTCTCCGGCGCCTGCTTGCTGAACTCGCTGAAGATCCGCATCGGGTTCACGGGCTTGGCGGCGACCAGTGCCTCGGCCTCCATCACGTCCCACCAGCGAGCGACCTTCTCCTCCAGGTCCTCGCGCCAGCCGCGGTCCTCCTTGCGCTCCAGCAGCGGGATCAGCTCCCGCAGCGTGCTGCGGGCGTCACCGACCAGGTTGACCTCGTAGGGGTAGCGCATCCCGATCAGGGCGCCGTCGATGTCGATCTGCACCGCCCGGGCCTGCCCCAGCTCGGGCATGAACTGCGTGTACGGGAAGTTCGAGCCGACCGTCAGCAGGGTGTCGCAGTCGCGCATCATCTCGTAGCTCGGACGGCTGCCCAGCAGACCGATCGAGCCAGTCACGAACGGCAGGTCGTCGGAGAGCACGTCCTTGCCGAGCAAGGCCTTCGCGACCCCGGCGCCGAGCAGGTCGGCCACCTTCTCGACCTCGGCCGAAGCGCCGCGGGCGCCCTGACCGACCAGCATGGCCACCTTCTTGCCGGCATTGAGCAGGTCGGCCGCAGCCCGCACCGACTCACCGTCCGCGGAGACGCTGGGCCAGCTGGTGCCCAGGCTCGAGGGCACCATCTTGAATGCGTGCGTGGGCGGCGCGTACTCGAGCTCCTGCACGTCGTTGGGGATGATGACCGCGGTCGGCGCACGCCGACTCGTCGCGATCCGGATGGCGCGGTCGATGACGTTCGGGATCTGCTCGGGCACGGTCACCATCTGCACGTAGTCGCTGGCGACGTCCTTGAAGAGGCTCAGCAGGTCGACCTCCTGCTGGTAGCTGCCGCCCATCGCGGTGCGGTTGGTCTGCCCGACGATCGCCACCACGGGCACGTGGTCGAGCTTGGCGTCGTACAGGCCGTTGAGCAGATGGATCGCGCCGGGTCCGGAGGTGGCCATGCAGACGGCGGGCCGTCCGGCGAACTTCGCGTAGCCGACAGCCTCGAACGCCGCCATCTCCTCGTGGCGGGCCTGGATGAATCGTGGCTGGTCGTCAGCGCGTGAGAAGGCGCCGAGGATGCCGTTGATCCCGTCTCCCGGGTAGCCGAAGACCTGCTCGATCCCCCATTCACGCAGTCGCTCGAGCAGACGGTCGGCAACGGTGGTGCTCATCGTGATCCTCCTCGGGATGTCGGCGGTGGGGTCCGGTGCAAGAGCTGGGACAACAGCTCGGCCAGGTGGATGCCTTCATGGCCTGCGCTGTCGAGGTCCTGGATCTGGGTGCGGCACGAGAAGCCGTCGGCGAGGACGACCGTGTCCTCGTCGGCTTCGCGGACGCGCGGCAGCAGCGTCTGCTCGGCGAGAGCGCGGCTCACCTCGCCGTGACCGGCGGTGAAGCCGAAGTTGCCGGCGAGGCCGCAACAGCCGGAGTCGAGCCGCTCGACGTCCACGCCCGCCCCTTCGAGCAGCTCGCGGTCGGCGTCCCACTTCATGATCGCGTGCTGGTGGCAGTGCACCTGGGCGAGCGCGTGCAGGTTGTCCGCCTGCGGTGGTCGCCAGCCGTCGCTGTGGTCGGTGAGCAGCTCGGCCAGCGTGACGACATGGTCGCGCAGCCGGTGGGCGTCCTGGTCGTCGGGGAAGAGCTCGTGCAGGTCCGAGCGGAAGACCGCCGTGCAGCTGGGCTCGAGCCCGACGACGAGACCCCCGGCGCGCACGTGCGGGGCGAGTCGCTGGACCGTCCGACGCAGCACGCGTCGCGCCATCGGCAGCTGCCCGGTGGAGATCCAGGTCAGTCCGCAGCACACTGGCTCGGTCGGGATCTCCACCTGCCAGCCGGCCGCCTCGATCACCTCGACCGCAGCCCGGCCGACATGGGAGTGGAACAGATTCGTGAAGCTGTCGGGCCACAGCAGTACCGAACCGCGGGAGCCGTGGCGCGGGCCGCCCGACGAGGCCCGGCGCGTCCACCACTGCTGGAGGGTCTCGGTCGCGAACGGCGGGATCGGCCTGTCCTCCATCCCGGCCGCCCTGGTCGCGAGGCGGGCGACAGCGCGGTGGCGCGTCAGGGAGTTGACTGCACGCGCCGCGTGGCTGCGCGTGACGGCCGCTCCGAGCACCGGCAGCCAGCCGGTGGCGTAGTCCGCGCGTGGGCGGAGCCGGTGACGGTAGTGCTGGGCGAGGAACTCCGCTTTGTAGGTCGCCATGTCCACGCTCGCCGGGCAGTCGGTCTTGCAGCCCTTGCAGGCCAGGCAGAGGTCGAGCGCGTCCTTGACCTCGGTCGAGCGCCACCCGTCCTTGATCGGACCATCGCGATGTCCGTCCAGCATCTCGAAGAGCAGACGTGCCCGGCCCCGGGTCGAGTGCACCTCTTCGTGGGTGACCTGGTACGACGGACACATCACCGTGCCGCCGTCGTTGTCCTGCTTGCGACACTTCCCGACTCCGACGCACCGGTTGGCGGCCTGCGCGAAGGAGTGTCCGTCGTCGGGGTAGCCGAAGTAGAGCGGCTGCAGGTCGCGAGGAGCCCACGCGCCACCCAGCCGGAGGTTGCGGTCGAGAGGTGCGGGCTGGACGACCTTGCCGGGGTTCATCCGGTCCTGGGGATCGAAGATCGCCTTGACCTCCTCGAAGAGGCTGACCACGTCGTCCCCGAACATCCGGGGCAGGAGCTCGCCCCGGGTCTGCCCGTCGCCGTGCTCGCCGGACAGCGAGCCGCCGTACGACGCGACCAGGTCCGCGGCGCGCTCCAGGAAGCGCCGGTACCCGGCGACCCCCTCGGTCGAGTAGAGGTCGAAGGGGATCCTGGTGTGCACGCAACCCTGCCCGAAGTGGCCGTAGAGGCTGGGTCCGACGTCTGAGGCGTATCCGAAGTCCTCGTAGAGCTTGCGCAGGTCACGCAGGTACTCGCCGAGCCGGTCAACGGGCACCGCCGAGTCCTCCCAGCCCTCCCAGGTGTCGCGGTGGCCCGGCACGTGCGCCGTCGCGCCGAGCCCTGACTCGCGCACCTGCCAGAGCTCGTCCTCCCGGTCGGGGTCGTCCATGAGCGAGACCGCCGGAGGGTGCTCGCGATCACCGAGGGCGTCGATCATCGCGTGGGCCCGGCGGTCGGCCTGCTCGGTGGTGTCGCCCCCGAACTGGACCAGCAGGTAGCCGGTCCCGCTGGGCAGCTCGTCCAGCGCCTGCCGGTTCATGCCCTTGAGCTGTTCGTCGTGGATCAGGTAGTGGTCGACGCCCTCCAGGGCGATCGGGTCGTGCTCGAGGACGGCGGGCACGGCGTCGGCCGCGTCGGCGATGGAGTCGAACCCGAGCACCACCAGGCTCCGCTCCTCGACCACCGGGACGAGCTCGAGCTCGGCGTGCAGCACGGTCACGAGCGTGGACTCGCTGCCGACCAGAAGGCCGGCGAGGTCGAAGTCCTTCTCCGGGAGGAGCGAGTCGAGGTTGTAGCCGGACACGCGACGCGGGATGTCCGGGTAGCGCTCACGGATCAGCCCGGCGTGCTGGTCGCGGATCCGGCGCAGCGTCCGGTACACCTGCGCGCGCCGGTCGCCACGTCGCTCGATCTCGGCGTACTCCTCGTCACTGGTGGCGCCGACGGTGAGTCGGGTTCCGTCGTAGAGCAGCACGTCGAGCGAGGCGATGTTGTCGACGACCTTGCCGGTGCGCTGGGCGGTGGCACCGCACGAGTTGTTGCCGATCATGCCGCCGAGGGTGCAGTTCTGGTGCGTGGCCGGCTCGGGTCCGTAGCGCAGTCCGGTCGGCGCGAGCTGCCGGTTGAGGACGTCGAGGACGATGCCCGGCTCGACGGTGCAGCGGCGACGTTCGGCGTCGACCGACACGACCCGGTGGCAGTACTTGGAGAAGTCGAGCACGACCGCCTCGTTGGTGCACTGGCCGGCAAGACTGGTGCCGCCACCCCGGTTCACGATCGGCAGGTCGTACTCCCGGCACACCGAGACGGCCTCGATGGCGTCCTCGACGGTCCGGGGAGCGACGACCCCGAGCGGAACCTGCCGGTAGTTCGAAGCGTCGGTGGAGTACGCCGCGCGCGAGCGGTCGTCGAAGCGGACCTCGCCCTCGACACGCTCGCGCAGCGCCTCGACGGCGCCCGGCAACACTCCGTGCACGGGAACCCGTGCATGCGTCATGCGGCGCCTCCCGATCCTCTTGTCGTGCGCGGACACCGGCCCCATACCCGGCGCCCTTCGATACATGCGTCACGCATGTATCCTCCGACCGTATGAACGAGTCCGAGCGGGATCGGCTGGCCGACGCCGTGACCGGAGCCAGCCGCGCACTGGTGGCGATCGCGGTGCGATCGATGGCCGCGGGATCCGCGCAGGTCACGGTGGCCCAGCACCGGGTCCTGGTGCTGCTGGAGGATCAGGAACGGCTCTCCGTGAACGCCCTCGCCACCAGTCTGGGCATCGACCAGTCCAACGCCAGCAGACACTGCACGCGTCTGGAACAGGTAGGACTCGTCACCCGCACCCGGGCTTCCCAGGACGGCCGAGCAGTTGAGGTCCGGCTCACTCCGTCCGGCCGTCGTCAGGTGCGGGTCGTCCGCGAGGCCCGGCGGCGTGAGATCGACCGGGTGCTCGCCGGCCTGCCCGACGCGGTCGTGCGCGACGTGGCCGCGGCCTTCGAGGTCTTCGACCGGGCCGCGAACTGTGCGCAAGATTGACCAGTGCCCCATGGGCCGGGTGGCCGATCAGCACAAGCCACGCCGGTCAGCGCCCGCGCGCGCTCCGACCTTCCCCACGCACGCGACGCAGTCGCTGCACGAGGCTCTGGTGGATCTGACCGGCTCGGCGTCGTTCGAACATCGCGGCGGCGGTGATCGAAAGGCCGAAGAGGGCGATGAACACGATCATGAACACAGCAGCGGTAGGCATCTTCGATGCGTACCCACTCGTCGTGCAGGTACTCCCGACCCGCTCCCGGGCGGGCTCCGGGCGGGCTGCCGGGCGGGCTCCCGGTCCGATCCGCGTGAAGCCGGTCCGGCCGGGTACGGGTCGAGTCGGTTCGCGAACCGATGACCACGACTCGGGCACGCCTCTCCCGAGCAACGAAACCGAAGAGAAGGGAGCCGGCGATGAGCCGCACCCGCATGATCGGTGAGAGTCCACGACGGATCCTCGTCGTCGTCTGCGACAAGGGCGAGGACCCGGTTGCCGCGGTGACCGAGGCAGTCGCCACTGCCGGCGTCCACGCGGCACAGGTGACGGCCGTCGGTGCGCTGCGGTCAGCGAGTCTGGGCTACTTCGACCGCGACCGCTGCGACTACGCGCCGATCACGGTCGACGAGCAGGTCGAGGTCCTCGCCCTGGTGGGCGACATCGCCGCGAAGGACGGGAGCCCGGTGCTGCACGCGCACGTCGTGCTGGGCCGGCGTACCGGGGAGACGGTGGGCGGTCACCTCCGAGGAGGGGAAGTGTGGCCGACGCTCGAGGTGATCGTCACCGAGGTGGCACCCGAGCTGGCCAAGGAGGTCGACGCGGAGACCGGCCTGGCCCTGATCGCCCCCTGACCTGAGGGTTCGTGGAGAGGGTGCCCTCCTCACGCACCGGACTCGGCACGGCCTCGATGATTGCCCAGCGTGGTCAGCGCGTCACGGTAGTCGAACCAGCCCACGATGTCGTCGTGGGCTGCGCCGAGGACCGGGACCGCACCGCACCCGCTGTGGTCGAGCGCCTGGATCCCGTGGTCGACGTCGTCGTCCTCGCGCAAGGTGGTCGGCAGCTCGACCAGGAGCTGGGCAGGGGTGTGGTCGTGCCGGCCGTCGGCGATCGCCTCGGCGGCGGCTCGCGCGGTCAGCACGCCGAGGTAGGTGCCGTCCGGCTGCGCGACCGGAAGCACGCCGTACGGCGAGCGCGCGAGGTGCTCGGCGGCGATCGGCAGTGCGATGTCGGCGGGTAGTGGTGCGGGGACGGCCTTCATCACGTCGCCGATCCGGGTGCGGGCTCTGGCGATGGTCTCGCGAACGCCGAGGTCGACGCCGCGGCGGCGCAGCTTGAGGGTGTAGATCGTGTCGCCGGTGATCCGGTGGCTGATGCCGGTGGCGAGGACGATCGCGGTCATCAGGGGCAAGATGATCGTGTACTCGCCGGTCAGCTCGAACATGATCAGCACGGCGGTGATCGGGGCGCGGGCGGCGCCGGCGAAGACTGCCCCCATGCCGATGAGGCCGTAGGCGCCGGCTGGTCCGGACAGCGACGGCGCGACGGCGTGGGCGGCCGCCCCGAAGGCGGACCCGAGCATGGCGCCGATGAACAGACTGGGAGCGAACACCCCACCCGAGCCGCCGATGCCGATGGTCAGCGACGTGGCGATCATCTTGCCGATGAGCAGCAGCAGCAGGAACGCCACGGCGTACCTTCCGAAGATCGCGTTCCCCAGGACCGGGTAGCCGACGCCGTACATCTGCGGCAGCAGCAGCAGGAGGACGCCGAGGGCGAGCCCGCCGACTGCCGGCCGCAGCCACTCCGGACCGCGCCACAGAGCGTCGCAGGCGTCCTCCATGGCGTAGAGCACGCGCGTGAAACCCACACCCACTGCGCCGGCGACCAGCCCGAGGAGGGCGAACAGGAGGTACTCCTGCGGGTGGTCGACCGTGAAAGCGGGCAGCTTCAGGAACGGAGCGTCTCCCAGGATCGCGCGCCCGATCGCTGCCGAGGTGACCGAGGCGATGACCACCATCCCGAAGGCCTCGGCGGCGAAGTCGGCCAGGATCAGCTCCATCGCGAAGAACACCCCGGCGAGTGGGGCGTTGAACGTGGCCGCGATGCCGCCGGCCGCTCCGCAGGCGACCAGGACCCGCATCCGGGGCTCGGGCACGCGGACGACCCTGCCGAGCGTCGAGCCGAGCGCCGACCCGATCTGCACGATGGGTCCCTCGCGGCCGACCGAACCGCCGCCGCCGATGCACAGCGCAGAGGCAAGCGACTTGACCGCGGCGACCTGAGGCGCGATCCGGCCCCCGCGCCGGGCCACGGCGTACATGACCTCGGGTACGCCGTGACCGCGGGCCTCGCGCGCGAAGAAATGAACCAGCGGGCCGTAGACCAGACCGGCGACCACCGGCGTGAACAGCACGAACCACGGACCCAGACCCGCCAGGTGAGGGTTTGCTGCGCCCGGGCTGGCGGCGTAGTCCGCATGTCCGGAGAACAGCAGCGTGAAGGACCGGATCAGCCAGCGGAACAGGACGGCGAAGCCGGCAGCCCCGGCCCCGACCGCCAGCGCCAGGACCAGCAGGCCACTGCTGCCTGAGCGGAGCCCGACCATGACGTGCATCGGGCCGATCGCGGGTACCGAGGGCCGAAAGCGCGAGAAGCCCCTCGCTGCTGTGACCGTCCCTCTTGGCGCCATGGATTGCATTATGCAATGGTTGCGTATCGCAAGTCATCTCGGTCCGGATGGTGAGCAGGACCCTCGCCAAGGCGCCGGCGGTGAACGCGGTCGCGGAAGCGAGCACCACGAAACGTCGCGAGGAAGAGAGGAAACGGGACATGTTCGAGTTCACCGAGAGCATTCACATCGAGGCCCCTCCCGATGTCGTCTGGCAGGTGCTCGAGGACATCGAGGGATGGTGGCCGTCGTCCAACCCCGAGCACCAGAGCATCGAGCGGCTCGACAGCCACGGAATCCAGGTCGGCGCTCGGCTGCGCATCCGCGAGAAGGTGGCCGGCATCCCTGGAGAGGCGATCGGGACGATCACCGCCCTCTCCCCCGGCAAGGAGGTGACCTGGACGTCGGACCGTGCAAAGTACCGATGGCTCGGCCAGACGCTGATCCTCAGCGAAGGTGTCACGTGGCGCATCGAGCCGACCGGACCGAGCGCCACGACGCTCAGCGCCCATGTCTGGGCGAGGTTCCCCGAGACTCTCCGGGGGCGAGCGAGTGGATGGATCTTCGTCCACGTGCTCGACGGCGTCGCCAAGGACCGGCTGCACGCTCGCACCGAGCTGGAGTACCTCAAGAACTCCATCGAGGCGGGTTGACTCCGCCCGTCCGACCGGGCTCAGGTCGCCCACGTAGGTTCGACCAGATGAACTCATCACCTCAGCGATCCACGTTCCAGAGCACAGCCGCGCGACTCCGGATGCCCTTGCTGGCGGTGGGCGCGATCGCTGTGGTCGGCGACACCTGGGCGGGCGGGCGGCTGCTGTACTGGGGTGGACTCCTGCTGGTTGCCCTCGGGTTCGTCTGCTACTTCCGTCTCGGCGTGCACCGGGGAGAGCCGGTGGTGCTGCGGCCGCCGGTGCGCGGCCGGTGGGTCGCGGTGAACTCCCCCGCCGATCGGGTGCCCAGCCACCACCTGACCGCCTACGGTCAGGGCCAGGCCGTCGACCTGGTCAGCGATCCGGACGACGGCACGCGACCGCGATTCGGCTGGTGGCCGCTGGCGCGCCGTCCAGAAGAGTTCCCGGGATTCGGTCAACCGGTGCGCTCGCCTGCGCCGGGCACCGTGATCCGCGCGGTGACACGACGACGTGACCACTGGAGCCGCACCTCGTGGCCCGCGCTGATCTACCTCCTGCTCGAGGGCGTCAGGGAGTTCTTCGGACCCAGCCAGATCCTCGGCAACCACGTGATCATCGACTGCGGCGACGGTCGATACGCCGTGCTCGCGCATCTGCGACAAGGCTCCGTGCGGGTACGTCGCGGCCAGCAGGTCGATGCCGCGCAACAGATCGCCGAGTGCGGGAACTCGGGCAACTCCACCGAGCCGCACCTGCATGTCCAGCTGATGGACCATCCGAACCCGGTGTTCGCCGCCGGACTCCCGATCGTCTTCGACATTCCCCGGTCGGGCGCCCAGATGCCGCGCGGCGGACATGCCCTTCCCACCGAGCGCCGATGACAGCAGCTCCCTGCGCTTGTCCGCGATGATTGCGTGATGCAATCATTGCGGATCGCAAGTCCTGGAGGTCAGATGGTGCGCATTCCGGACTCGACGGCCACGGGCCGGGTCGGGGACGAGGAGCTCGACGAGCTGGTGACCGCCCTGCTGACCGCCTCGAGGGCACTTGTCGGCGTCTCGGCCCTTTCGCTCACCGATCTGAGCGAGGGTGTGACGATCACCCAGTTCCGTACGCTGGTCGTCCTCGGCGCGCACGGCGCGACTCGGCTCAACCGCCTCGCCGAGCGGCTCGGAGTCAACGCCTCGACGGCGCTACGCACCGTGGACAAGCTGGTCGCCGGAGGGTTCGTCGAGCGCAGGGAGAACGAGCAGGACCGCCGCGAGGTGGTCATCGAGCCGACCCTCCGCGGGAAGAGACTCCTCGACCAGGTGACAGCGCGCCGTCGGGCCGCGATCGAGGACATCGTGGTCGCGATGCCGGTAGGCCACCGCCGTCACCTCGTGGAGGCGTTGCTGTCCTTCGCAGCGGCCGCCGACGAACCGCTGGCATTCACCGACTCCGCCACCGCGCTGGGCTGGTGAGATCGGCCGGTGAGATCGGCCGGTGAACGGCGACCCTGAACCGAGCGACTATGCCTGCGGGATGCCGCGCCTGCCGAACGCGCCGTACCCGCCAGCGACGCAGGCCGCGGCGAGCAGGCTGAGCACCGTGACGTCCACGGCGTCGACCCCGGTCGCGGGTGGGTTGCCGATGAGGTGGAACGGCGAGAGCTTCAGGACCGGCTCGGCCAGGTTGAGCGAGTCGCCGAGGTAGGCGATGACGGCACCGAAGGCGTAGACGAGCCACGCTGCTGGCTGCCACCGGGGGATCGCGCTGAACAGCAGGACGGTCAAGCCGGCGAAGAAGACGACCGCGGGCAGGAAGTCGATGACGGCCCGGACCACCTGACCAGTGACGTCGTGGCCCACCGAGATGCTGGTGCCGATCGCCAGAGCGGCGCCTCCGGTCGCCGACACGATGGCGATTCCCGCCGCGACGACGATCAGCTGAACACTCAGCCAGGACCAGCGACCTCGGTCGCCGGACAACCGCGCCTCGAGGCGTCCCGAGGACTCCTCGACGTGCAGCACTCCGATCGCCTGGACGGCGTACCCGGCGCCGATCAAGGCGATGATCAGCGCATTCATCGCCAGGACCGTGTCCAGCCCGGTGGTCCCCGAGGCGCCCATGGCGGCCGCCAGCGACGGGTTCCCGTCGACCGCGTCGATGAGCGGCTGCGCGAGCGACCCGAAGGTCCCCGAGACGATCACGGTGGCGGCGGTCCACCCGAGCAGCGATCCCCGATGGGAGCGCAGCGCGATCCCGACAGGCGTCCGCAGGAACGGGGACGCGGTCGGGTTCGCGGCCCGGGCGGCGATCAGGGCACTCCCGACATCGCGTCTCCCGGTGATGACCAGCGCGACGGTTGTCAGCACGCCGAAGGCGACCAGCGGGATCAGCAGCGGCCACCATCGCTGGTCACCGAACGCCCGGGTCTGCTCCTGCCAGCCCAGGGGCGAGAACCAGGTCAGCGGGGACCACTGCACGTCGCCGACGCCGCGCAGCAGATAGGAGGCGATGATCGCCCCCAGACCGATCGCGTACACGCCGCGGGTGTGCTCGGCCAGCTGCGCCGCGAAGCGCGGTGACGCCCACGAAGGTCAGGCCGAGGGCCCCCATCGACAGGGAGTACAGCGCGGCATCGCCGGTCGGGACACCGACCCCGGCGAAGCTCGCGAACAGCGCGGCCGTGGTGATGAGCTCGGCCACGGTGGCGACCATGATCGCGGCAACGAGTGGGGTGCCGCGTCCGATCCGGCCGGCGAGCAGGGCCTCCGTCCGGCCCTGCTCCTCGTTCTTGCGGGTCATCCGGGAGACCAGGCTGACCGCCATGAACGGGATCGCGAAAGACGCCATGAACCCGAACTCGTTGGCGACGATCCCGCCCAGTGAGTCGATGCCCGCGATCTTGCCGTTGAGCATCATCAGCGCGTCGCCCTTCACCGCGGCGGCGTAGGTGTGCACCTTCGCGGGGGTGTCGTAGAGCCCGTGGATCGCGGCCACGGTGAACTCCATCGTTCCCGCCACGGCGAGGACCCAGACCAGGATCGCCAGCCAGCCGGTGCGGAGATGGATCCGCACCATCGTGATCACCGGGCCACTCATCGCACGTCCCCTCCGTCGTCGGCGTAGGCGTGCAGGAACAGCTCGTCGAGACTGGGCGGCGTGACGGTGAGGGAGTCCACACCGGCCGCGTGCAGCCGCCCCCACCACGTCTCCGAGCGCGGAGGCGTCTGCGCTCAGCCGCACCTCGACCTTGCCGTTGCTCTGGGCGATCTCGAGGTTTGCGACCCCACTGGTTCCGTCGAGCGCCGGGGTGCGCTCGGTGACCGCGTGCACCTTCGTCCGGGTGTGCCGGCGCAGGTCCGCCAGTGTTCCGGAGGTGACCGTCCGGCCCTTGCGAATGATGCTGACCCGGTCGGCGAGCGCCTCGACCTCCGCGAGGATGTGACTCGACAGCAACACCGTGACGCCCTCGGCGCTGCGCTCGCGGATGACCTCCTGGAACGCCTGCTCCATCAGCGGGTCGAGCCCGGACGTCGGCTCGTCGAGCACCAGCAGCTCGACCTCGGCGGCCAGCGCCGCGATCAGCGAGACCTTCTGGCGGTTGCCCTTGGAGTAGTCGCGGGCCCGCTTGGTGGGATCGAGGTCGAAGCGCTCGATGAGCTGTGCGCGGCGGTCCGGCCGGATGCCACCGTGCACCTCGGCGAGCACATCGATGCACTGGCCGCCGCTCAGGCCCGGCCAGAGCGTCACGTCGCCCGGCACGTAGGCGAGCCTGCGGTGCAGGGGCGCGGCGCGGCGCCACGGGTCGCGGCCGAACAGGGTGGCTTCGCCGCCGGACTTGCGTGCGAGACCCAGCAGGATGCGGATCGTGGTGGACTTCCCGGCGCCGTTGGGTCCGAGGAAACCGTGCACTTCGCCGCGGTGGACCTCGAGATCGAGTCCGTCGAGCGCGACGAAGTCGCCGAAGCGCTTGACCAGGCCGGTGGCCTGCACCACGGTCTCGGATGATTCCCGGACGTCCCGGGTGGTTCGCGGTCGTGCAGCTGCCGGGATCGACATCGGCTTCGGTCCTCCTGTTCGTCGTTGGGGTCCGCGGTCGGGCCCCGGGGGTCAGATCATCGGTTCGTGGGTGCAGTCACGGCGTCGCGGGAGGTGCGGTGAAGACGCCGTCGCGGTAGACGCGGGTCACCTCACCGGCCCACCTGCTCATCCCTTCGGGTGAGAGCGGGTCCACGCCGAGGACCTCGGCGATCGGGTCGCGCAGCACCAGCAGGATCAGGTCGGCGGCGAGCATGAAGGCGGCCCGGGTGTCGGGGTCCTCGGGCTCGGCGGCGATCCCGGCCGCGGTCATCTGGTCCAGGAGCGTCCTGGACACGACGAACCAGCGCCGGAAGAGCGCCAACCCGGCGGGGTCGGCCGTGAGCAGGAGCCGCCGCAGGTATCCGGGGAGCGGCGAGTCCGCCGGCACCATCTCGCTGAACAGCTCGGCGATCGACGCGGTGCCGCCCGACGCGAGCATCTCTCCGATCTCCTCGGCGTCACCGAGGAGGCCGTCGAACTGCGCCGCGGCGTACTGGTCGACCGCCGCGCGCAGGCCCGCCTTGCTGCCGAAGTGATGCAGCACCAGGGCAGGCGAGACACCGGCGGCGCCCGCGATCTGACGCACGCTCACCGCGTCGGGGCCGTGATCGGCGAACAGGCGGAGGGCCGCGTTGCGGATGTTGGCCCGCGCCGTGAGGTCGCCACCGTCGTTTCCTGATCGCACGTTCAGTATGTTAAACGTTCGTTCAGGTTTGTCAAACCACGCGGGGCGCACCGGGACTCCGATTGCTCGGCCGGCAGGCAACCAGCCGGGCAAGGATCAGGAGCCGAGGGGCCAGCCGCAGTAGGCCTCGGCCAGGTACGCCGACCCCGCGCGCGAGCCCACGACGGAGGCGAGCTCCCCGATCTGGCGCCGGGCGTCGAAGCCGGTGGCGCCGGGCAGCGAGTGCAGCATCGTGGTCATCCAGTAGGAGAAGTGCTGGGACTTCCAGACCCGCCCCAGTGCGCGGTCGGTGTAGGCGTCGAGGACCGCTGCATCGTCCTTGCGGACGGCGAGCTCGAGCAGCTCGGCCAGCACCCGCACGTCGGCCAGGGCGAGGTTGAGCCCCTTCGCCCCGGTGGGCGGCACCGTGTGTGCGGCGTCGCCGGCGAGCAGCAGGTTGCCGTGGCGCATCGGCTCGCAGACGTAGCTGCGGAACGGCAGCACCGTCTTCGAGGTGATCGGCCCCTCCTTCAAGGTGTAGCCGTTCGCGCCGACGCGGGCCTGCAGCTCGGACCAGATCCGGTCGTCGGACCAGTCGTCGACGTCCTCCGACGGATCGCACTGGAAGTACATCCGCTGCATCGTCTCGGTGCGCTGGCTGATCAGCGCGAACCCGCGCTCGGAGTGGTTGTAGATCAGCTCGGGCGCGCTCGGCGGCGCCTCGCAGAGGATGCCGAACCAGGCGAAGGGGTACTCGCGGAAGTGGTCGCGGCGCACCCCGACCGGGATCTCCTGGCGGCAGATGCTGCGGGAGCCGTCGGCGCCGACCAGGTAGTCGCACCGGATCTCGTGCGCGACGCCGTCGGCATCGGTGAACAGGATGCCGGGTCGCTCGGTGGTGACGTCGACAACTTCGGTGGCGCTGACGCCGAACCGGACGTCGCCTCCGTCCCGCTCGCGCGCGGCCGCGAGGTCCAGGAAGACGTCGGTCTGAGGGTAGAGCCACACCGATGCGCCGGCCAGGTCGGGGAAGTCGATGCGGTGGCCGCTGCCGCCGAAGGCGAGATCGATGCCCCGGTGCTCGTGTCCGTCGGTCAGCACGCGCTCGGAGACGCCGTTGTCGACCAGGAGCCGGACGCTGTCGCGCTCGAGGATGCCGGCGCGCACGGTCTGCTCGATCTCGACGTGCGTGCGGTTGTCGACCACGACCGAGTCGATGCCGGCGCGGTGCAGCAGGTGGGACAGCATCAGGCCGGCCGGTCCGCCGCCGACGATGCCGACGGTGGTGCGGGTGAGCAGAGGTTCGGGCATGAGGCAAGTGCAGTGCATCGCGCAGCCGGGCGCGACCGGACTGTTTCGCTCAGTGGAACTCGGGTGAGAGGCTGCGCCCGATCGCCCTGTGCCGCGACCTGCAGGGCAGCGACCAGCCGCGGCCGGTCGCGCTTGAGGCTCGGCACGACGATGCCCAGTGCAGCAACGACCCGCCCGTCGCGGACCGGATCGGCACCGCGACCGAGCAGGCCCCCAGGCTCATCTCCTCGTTGGTCTGGGCGTAGCCGACGCGGTGGACCTGACGCAGCTCGGCGGCCAGCAGACCCGGCTGGGTGATCGTGTACGGCGTGTCGCGGGTCAGGTTCGCCAGCACCTGCTCGCTGCACCTTCTCCGGCGCATAGGCGAGCAGCACCTTGCCGACGCCGGTCGGATGCAGCGGCAGCCGGGAGCCGATCTGCTGACCACCGGCACGGACGCGTGCCCGGACAGCCGGTCGACGTAGAGCACCTAGGCGCCGTCGCGCACGCCAGGTGGACGGTGGCGAGCGTGGCGGCGTAGATGTCGTGCAGGAACGGCGAGGCGACCTCGCGCAGGCCGGTCTGCACCGGCGCGAGCAGGCCGAGGTCCCACATCCGCCGGCCGACGACGTACTCCCCCGGGGGCCGGCGGGCCAGCGCGCCCCACGCGACCAGCTCGGCGACCAGGCGATGCGTCGTCGGCGTCGGCAGGTCGGCGCGCCGGGCGAGCTCGGTGAGGGTCAGGCTGCGGTGATGCCGTCGAACGCGCCGAGCAGCGCCAGCGCCCGCGACGCGACGCTCGCCCCGGCCTCGAGGTGTTGCCGGCCATCCGCCCACCCTCCGACTCAGACTTCCACTGAGTGGAAGCGTACCGTCGCCAGGAGCGCGACGGCCCACTAGCGTGACCGTGTGACCAGCACAGCCACCGATCCTGCGACGCTCGCCAGCTCCGACGCGGCTGCGTCGAGCCAGGCGGACATCAGCGGGAGATCGCGCGATCGCGACCGGTACGCGCGCCACGGCGACCGCCCCGAGACGATGCCGCGGCTCGACTACCCGCCGTACCGCAGCAGCATGCTGCGGCACCCGACCAAGGACCTCGCAGCACGCCGATCCCGAGAGCATCGAGCTGTGGGCGCCGGTGTTCGGCCAGCAGGACGTCGACCCGCTCGAGGCCGACCTCACCATCCAGCACGCGCGGGGAGCCGATCGGCGAGCGGATCGTGGTCACCGGCCGGGTGCTCGACGGCGACGGGCGGCCCGTCGCCGACCAGCTCGTGGAGGTCTGGCAGGCCAACGCCGCCGGGCGCTACATCCACCAGCGCGACCAGCACCCGGCGCCGCTCGACCCGAACTTCACCGGCGTCGGGCCGCTGCCTCACCGACGCCGACGGCAGCTACCGGTTCACCACGATCAAGCCCGGGCCCGTACCCGTGGCGCAACCACCTCAACGCCTGGCGGCCGGCGCACATCCACTTCTCGCTCTTCGGCACCGAGTTCACCCAGCGGCTGATCACCCAGATGTACTTCCCCGGCGACCCGCTGTTCGCGCTCGACCCGATCTACCAGTCGATCGTCGACCCGCGCGGCGCGGGAGCGGCTGGTCGCGACCTACGACCACGACGTCACCCAGCACGAGTGGGCCACCGGCTACCGCTGGGACATCGTGCTGACCGGCGTCGCACCGCACCCTGCTCGATGGAACCGGAGACCGACGCATGACGCTCGCCCCGACGCCCGGTCAGACCGTCGGCCCGTTCTTCGGCTTCGCCCTGCCCTACCCGGCGGCAACGAGCTGGTGCCGCCGGGCCATCCGGACGCGATCCGGCTGCACGGCCGGGTGCTCGACGGCGCGGGCGACCCGGTGCCCGACGCGCTGGTCGAGATCTGGCAGGCCGACCGGACGGGCGCGTCTCGCAGGGAGCCGGGCTCGCTGCACCGCGACGGTTTCACCTTCACCGGCTTGGGCCGGGCGTCGACCGACCGCACGGGCGACTACTCCTTCACGACCGTCGTCCCCGGGCCCACCGGCGCGGCGCGCCGTTCTTCGCGATGACGGTCTTCGCCCGCGGGCTGCTGGACCGGCTGTTCACCCGCGCCTACCTGCCCGACCACCCGCTGCTCGCCGCGGACCGGCTGCTCTCGTCGCTGCCGGCCGACCGGCGCGGCACGCTGGTGGCGCGCCGACGACGCGACCGGGCTGGTGTTCGACATCCGGCTGCAGGGCGAGGACGAGACCGTCTTCCTCACCTATCGCGGGGCGACGATGGCTGACCTGTTCTGGCCCGGCGACGAGCGGGCCGGCGACGTCTTCGGACAAGGCGCCTTTCTCGCCGCCATGGTGCGGGTCGAGGCGGCGTGGCTCACGCGCTGGTCGCCGCCGGGATCGCGCCGACGCGGGTGCGCATCGACCTCGACGCGCTGGTGGGTGCGGCCGACCTCGCCGAGATCGCGCTGAGGCCGAGGCCGGTGGCAACCCGGTCATCCCGCTGCTCGTCGCTGCTGCGCGAGGTGCGGCGAGCCGAGACGCCTCCTGGCTGCACCGCGGGCTCACCAGCCAGGACGTCGTCGACTCCGCGCTGATGCTGATGCGCACGCGACGTCGTCGAGCGGTCCGCGTCGGACGCTCGACCGGCAGATCGGCCGCGCTGGCCGCCCTGGCGCGACGGCACCGGCGACACCGTGATGGCCGGCGCGCACGCTGACCCAGCACGCCGTGCCGATCGACCTTCGGGCTCAGCGCCGCACAGTGGCTCGGCGGTCCTCGACGCGCGCGAGAGCTGGCCGGCCGTACGAGTTCCCGGAGCAGCTCGGCGGCGCGGCCGGCACGCTCGCCGCCATCGTCGAGCTGGCCGGCCGGCGAGGCGCCGAGCCGGTGAAGGCGACCCGGTCGGTGGAGACCGAGGCGGCTGGGATCCTGGAGCTCGACGCGCGTCCCTGGCACACGAACCGGGCGCCGATCACCCGGCTCGGCGACGCCCTCGTCACCGCGACCGACGCGTGGGGCCGGATCGCCAACGACGTGCTGGTGCTGGCCCGGCCCGAGATCGGCGAGCTCGCCGAGGGCGCCGGGCCGCGGCGGCTCGTCGACGATGCCGCACAAGGCCAACCCGGTGCTGTCCGTCCTGGTGCGCGGGCTGCGCTCGCCGCACCCGCCCTCGCTGGCGCCAGCTGCACCTGGCCGCCGCCGCAGCCGGTCGACGACCGCGCCGACGGCGGCTGGCACGCCGAGTGGGCGACGCTGCGCGACGCTGGTCGCGCGCACCGCTGGTCGCCGCGTCGCAGACCGCCGACCTGCTCGACGGGCTCGGGTCCACGCCGACCGGATGGCCGCGACCCTGATGCGGCCGGCGACCGCCGTGCTGGCCGAGCAGCGCGACCATCGCCGAGCGCCCGGCGGCGAGCCTGCGACGCGCCGTCGGCGTACCTGGGCGCGAGCGAGCGCGCTCGTCGACGCCGTGCTCGACCGCGCACCGCTTCTGGAGGGCCCGATGATCCCAGCCATCACCGTCGTCCGGCGTCGAGCGGCGCCGGACCGCGCCGGCCTGCCGCTGCTGGTGCTCGGCCCCTCGCTCGGCACCTCCGCGCGACGCTGTGGACGGCGTGCCGCCGCACTGCTCGCCGACGCCTTCGACGTGGTCGCCTGGGACCTGCCCGGCCACGGCTCACAACCGGTCGGTGCCCGACCGAGCCGTTCACGATGGCCGATCTCGCCGCCGGGGTGCTCGCGCGTGGTCGACGAGGTGCTGGACGAGCGCGGCGAGCCGGGCGGCACGTTCGCCTACGCCGGTGACTCGGTCGGCGGTGCCGTCGGGCTGCAGCTGCTGCTCGACGCGCCCGACCGGGTCAGGTGCCGCCGTGCTGCTCTGCACCGGCGCGCGGATCGGCGAGCCGGCGGGATGGCGCGAGCGCGGCCGAGCTGGTCCGCCGTCGGGCACGCCGGTGCTGGTCGGCGGCTCGGCCGAGCGCTGGTTCGCCCCCGGCTTCCTCGACCGCGAGCCCGCGCTCGCGGCCCGCGCTGCTGCACGCTCTGCAGGAGTGGACGCGACGGCTACGCCAGGTGTGCGAGGCGCTCGCCGGTTCGACGTGCGGGACCGGCTGGGCGAGATCGCCGCGCCCGTGCTCGCCGTCGCCGGCGAGCCGACGACGCCGTCGCCGCCGGAGAGGCTGCGCGAGATCGCGGACGGCGTACGGCCGGGCGCGCTCGTCGTGCTCGACGGCGTCGCCCACCTCGCGCCGGCCGAGGCGCCGGAGGAGGTGGCGCAGCTGATCGCAGCGGGCAGGCGCGGTCCGCCGCTGACCGTGCACCGCACGGTCGCGACGCACGGCCGGGATGGCGGTACGCCGCGAGGTGCTCGGCGACGCGCACGTCGACCGGGCCACCGCTGCGGCGACCGACTTCACCGGCGACTTCCAGGAGCTGATCACCCGGTACGCCTGGGGCAGCATCTGGACCCGGCCCGGCCTCGACCGGCGCAGCCGCTCGCTGATCACGCTCACCGCGCTCGTCGCCCGCGGCCACCACGAGGAGCTCGCGATGCACCTGCGCGCCGCGCTGCCAACGGCCTGACGGAGGACGAGATCAAGGAGTTGCTGCTGCAGACCGCCATCTACTGCGGGGTGCCCGACGCCAACACGGCCTTCCGGATCGCCCAGCAGGTGCTCGACGAGGAACGAGCTCATGAGCCGCGCATTCTGTACGCCGCCGTCCGCACGCCGTTCGGCCGCTTCGGCGGGGCGCTCGCCGGAGGTGCGCCCCGACGACCTGGCCGCGACCGCGCTCACGGGCGCGCTGGCAAGGCGCCCGGCCTGGACCCGGTCGCGTCGGACGAGGTCGTGTGGGGCAACGCCAACGGGGCCGGTGAGGACAACCGCAACGTCGGCCGGATGGCCGGTGCTGCTCGCCGGGCTGCCCGGTGAGCGTGCCGGCCACGACCGTCAACCGGCTGTGCGGCTCGAGCCTCGACGCCGCGATGATGGCCTCGCGCACGATCGAGTACGGCGACGCCGAGCATCGTGGTCGCCGGTGGCGTCGAGTCGATGACCCGTGCGCCGTGGGTGCTGCCGAAGCCGTCGCGCGCCTTCCCGGCCGGCAACGTCACCGCCGTCTCGACCACGCTCGGCTGGCGACTGGTCAACGAGCGGATGCCGGCCGAGTGGACGGTCTCGCTGGGCGAGGCCAACGAGCAGCTCGCAGGAGAAGTTCGGCATCTCCCGCGAGCGGCAGGACGAGTTCGCCGCGCGCTCGCACAACCTCGCCGCACGCGGCCTGGGACGCCGGGTTCTACGACGACCTCGTCGTGCCGGTGCCGGGCGTCGAGCTCGCCCGCGACGAGGGCATCCGACCCGGCTCGACGGCCGAGAAGCTGGCCGGGCTGAAGCCGTCCTTCCGCGCGCGACGGCACGATCACCGCGGGCAACGCCTCCCCGCTCAACGACGGCGCTTCCGCGCGTCCTGCTCGGCTCGGAGCCGAGGCGCCGACCGCTCGGGCGCGACCCGATCGCCCGGATCGCCGGCCGCGGCGCGTCCGCGCTGGAGCCGCAGCTGTTCGGCTATGCGCCCGTCGAGGCCGCCGACCTCGCCCTGGCGCGCGCCGGCATCACCTGGGCCGACGTCGGCGCGTCGAGCTCAACGAGGCGTTCGCCGTGCAGTCGCTCGCCTGCGTCGACGCCTGGACGATCGACCCGGAGATCGTCAACGCCCGGGGCGGCGCGATCGCGATCGGTCACCCGCTCGGCGCCTCGGGCGGTCGGATCCTCGGCACCCTCGCCGCGGCTGCGCGAGGACGGGCGACCGCTGGGGCGTGGCGGCGATCTGCATCGGCGTCGGGCAGGGGCTCGCCGTCGTCCTGGAGAACGTCGGCATGACGCGTGATCGGATCCGCGACACCGACGAGGCCGTCGCCGGGATCGTGGACGGGGCGACCGTGCTGATCGGTGGGTTCGGGATGGCGGGCATGCCGGTCGACCTGATCGACGCCCTCATCCGCACCGGGGCCCACGACCTGACCGTGGTGAGCAACAACGCCGGCAACGGCGACACCGGTCTCGCCGCCCTGCTCGCGCCGGGGCGGGTCCGCAAGGTGGTCTGCTCCTTCCCACGGCAGGCCGACTCCTGGGTCTTCGACGAGCTCTACCGCGCCGGCAAGATCGAGCTCGAGGTCGTGCCGCAGGGCAACCTCGCCGAGCGGATGCGGGCCGCCGGCGCCGGGATCGGGGCGTTCTTCTGCCCGACCGGCGTCGGCACGCCGCTGGCGGAGGGCAAGGAGACCCGCGAGATCGACGGCCGCGACTACGTGCTGGAGTACCCGATCCGCGGCGACGTCGCCCTGGTCGGGGCCCACGTCGCGGACACCCGCGGGCAACCTCGTCTACCGCAAGACCGCCCGCAACTTCGGCCCGGTGATGGCCACCGCGGCGACCACGACCGTGGTGCAGGTCGACCGCGTCGTGGAGACCGGGGAGATCGACCCCGAGGCGGTCGTCACGCCGGGGATCTACGTCGACCGTGGTGGTGTGCCCGTACGACCGCGCTCGCCGAGAAGGACCAGCCCGATGACGCTCGAGCACCCCGCACGCGGCCCGCTGACCCGGGACGAGCTGGCGCGCCTGGTCGCCCGCGACATCCCGGCCGGCGTTCGTCAACCTCGGCATCGGCCAGCCGACGCAGGTCGCCGACCACCTGGCCCCCGAGTCCGGCGTCGTGCTGCACACCGAGAACGGCATGCTCAGCATGGGCCCGGCGGCGCTCGGCGACGAGATCGACCCCGACCTCACCAACGCCGGCAAGGTCCCGGTCACCGAGCTGCCCGGGGCGTCGTACTTCCACCACGCCGACTCGTTCGCGATGATGCGCGGCGGCCACCTCGACGTGTGCGTGCTCGGCGCGTTCCAGGTCTCGGCGACCGGCGACCTCGCCAACTGGCACACCGGCGCCCCGGACGCGATCCCCGCCGTCGGCGGGGCGATGGACCTCGCCATCGGCGCGAAGAGCGTGTTCGTGATGATGACGCTGTTCGCCAAGGACGGGGCGCCGAAGCTGGTGCCTCGTGCACCTATCCGCTGACCGGCGTCGGCTGCGTCGACCGGGTCTACACCGACGTCGCGACCTTCGATCGGCGGCGACGGCGTCGCGTGCTCGAGACCTTCGGCATCAGCATGGACGAGCTGCCGGTCGCCTCGACGTAGCGCTGCTGGCGGGCTGAGAGGCGGAACCGCCATGTCGCTGACCGACCGCTCGCTCGACGTACTGGCCACGTTCACGCCCGACCACCCCACGCGCACGCTGCAGGAGATGAGCCGAGAGAGCGATCTGCCGCTGACCACGACGCA